>CAVSLS010000059.1:0-70898 GCA_963728845.1 uncultured Acidimicrobiaceae bacterium | reverse complement strand
CTAGGACCCCAAGTTACGTGAACATCTACACCCATGGCTACGATTCGAGCTGGATCCGTCTTGGGCGTTATGTCGCCGATGCTCACGGTCCAGAACACAAGGAAGCGAACCGCGATGGTGGATGCATTACCACTAATTCACCTCAGAGCAGAGCCGTCGTCGAGCGTGAGGGTGCGGGGAGGTGTCGCCGGGCCGGTTGGGGAGGGCAACGAGGACGACCACACCGGCCACCCCGACGACGACTGCCGCGACAATCAGTCCGAGGTCCATGCCCGACACGAAGCCTCGCCGGGCGGTTTCGGCAAGGGCGGCGCCGGTGGCACCCGAAAGGTGCTGCAACAGCCAACGCACCCCCCAGAGAGCCGAGGATGAGGTTGTCGATGGCGGCCGGGATGTGCTGATGGGCCAGCAAGGGCGTCATGAAGTGCTGATAACGGATGCTGAGTGCCGTCCCCAGAACCGCCGACGCCGAGGGCACCGCCGATCTGCATCGACGTGTCGCTCGTGCCGAGCCGACTCCGGCATCCTCTCGTCGGCAATGAGCCCATGACCGACTCGGTCGAGGGAGCCAGGGCCAGGCCCACGCCGATTCCGATGAGCACGAACCAGGGCACGCGTCGCGGTAGGTGCTGTGCACGGTGGTCCGGGACAGGAAGCAAGACCGGCGGCAATGAGGACTAGGCCGCCCGCGACCACCGGCTTGGTGCCGAATGCCGAGCGAGCCAGGACCGATGGACGGGGCGCGCGACCAGGAGGACCAATGCGACGGGCGCGATCCCCAATCCGGTCTTGAGGGGGCTGAACCCCAGGCAGAACTGCAGGTACTGGGTCATGAGGAAGAACATGCCCAAGCAAGGCGAACATCACCATGCCAACGAGGCGATCGCCGCGCTGTAACGGCGGTTGGCGAAGAACTGCAAGGGCAGCATGGGCTGGTCGATGTGTCGCTCCCAGATGACGAAAGAGCCGAGGATGACGGCCGAGCAGATCAGCGCGCCGAGAATCGGCGGCGATGTCCAGGTCCGGTTGGGCGACTCGATGATCGCCCATAGCAACAGACCGAACCCGACGATCGACAACCGCGGCACCAACAGGATCGGCCCGCTCGGCGTTGGGTTCTTGGAGTTTGGGACGAGAAATGCCGCCGCGACCAGGCCAGCCAAGGCGATGGGCACGTTGATGAGGAAGACCGACCCCCACCAGAAGTGACCAGCAGGAACCCACCGAGATCGGGCCGATGGCCACCCCGAGCCCGGTGGTGGCCGACCAGATCCCGATCGCCCGCGCCCGGTCCCGCTCGGCGGTGAACACGTTGGTCAGGATCGACAGGGTGCAGGGCATGAGGGCGGCAGCCCCCACCCCCATGACGGCTCGGGCAGCGATGAGGCGGTCCGGGAGTTCCGGACCAGGCCGCCACGCCGAACCGACACCGAAGACGACCAGCCCCCCATGAACACCCGCTTGCGCCCGACGCGATCACCCAACGCCCCCAGGGTGAGCAGCAGACCGGCAAAGACGATGGCGTAGGCGTCCACGATCCACTGCAACTGGGTAGAGGTGGCCCGCAAGCTGCGCACGATCGATGGCAGCGCCACGTTGAGGATCGTGTTGTCGAGGCTGATGAGCAACAAGGTCACACAAAGGACAGCCAACGTGGCTCGACGCCGGAGCGGGACATGCCGGCGCCCTGGACCTCCCGCCTCCCCGTTTGGTCGGTGTCCTCAAGGCGTGTTCGGGTCGGTGACCATACACCCAGCTCGGGCTGATCCTCGGGTATCGCCTCGACCCCGGATGGGGACGGCTTCTGGCGAACCTCCACGGATTCAGGTGACGCTGAACCGAGGCGGATGACGGAGAACAGCGGATAGGTGCCAGAACGTCGCAACCGCCAGAAAACAGATCCAGCCCTCCGATCCAAAAGGGCCGTATCACCTCAGAACCTCCCCACGTTGCTTTGCCGGTGGCTGCGGTCCACGAACTTCGGGTTGGAAGCTTGCGCGCTTCCAGCGATTGGGTCTGGGTTCAAAGTCAACATCGCTGGTCCACGATGAAAATCGTTGAGGCACCCTCAGACAAGCCCCGCTGGGATTGGACGCCCCGGGTGGGCTGGGACCAGGGCGAAAACGAAATTGGCCGAACCATCTCCACGCAACTCGCCGGAAACCTTGGCTTGTTCGTCGCTGCGTATCTGAGCAACTCCATTCAATAGGAGCCCACACAAATCATCGTTGGGTCCTTGGGCCCTATCTGCACCAATCCACCTTCTGCAGGCTTATCCCATACACGCAACTGAGGGTGGTGGGCTCATGGCCCAATGGTTGCAGCTTGGCAAGTGAGGAGCGAAATCGTGGAGCTGAGCGTCTATCCCGTCGAAAAGCCCGAGGGGATGAACGTCATCATCGGCCAACTTGGCTGCTCAAGACCATTGAGGACCTTCATCGAGGCCCTGGCGGGAGCCGGAGCGCAGCTGCGTTTCGGGATCGCCTTCTCCGAGGCTCGGGCCCTGCCTCATCCGCCGTTCGGGTAACGATCGGGAGCTCATCGATTTGGCCGCCCGGAACACCAGAAGGGGGTCGGCGCTGGCCACTCTTTCCATCATCTTCCTGCGGGAGGACTTCTCCGGGGTCGACGTCCCTGACGCCAGTGAATGCGTCAAGGAGGTTGTGCAACCTCTTTTGCGCCACAGCGAACCCAGTCGAGATGCTGATGGCGCAGAAACCGAATTCGGCCGAGGCATCGTAGGGGTCATCGACAGCCTGCCACCAGCTGGCATCGAGACGCCGGCGGACGAAATCGAGCGTCGGACCTCCTGCCGGAGGATTGGTTACAAGCTCTAGACAGTCACGTGTCATTCCCGATCTTGGATAGGCAGAAGATCGCGCTGTGGCCTTTTGGTTTGCCCTCGGGCTGTGTCTCCGGGTCACCCGGGGTCACGAAACCCATCCCGTAGGCGATGACAACCAGCTGGATTCGATATCGGGCACTGTCGAGATCTCGACCGACAAGCCTGGTCAGAACGGGCCATGAACATCTGTTCCGGGCCCTGACCCGTGGGCGATTGTGACTTTCGTCCCTGTCGCCACGACCGGGTGCTGTCGAAACTGTGAACATGGTCGACACGTCGATCTCCGCGACAATGGAAGGTCATCTTCATCCGGTCACGGGCGCTCAGAATGAATACGACTCGCTCCTTGATCTCGTGGGCGATCGAAGGTTCGTCCTCATCGGCGAGGCCTCTCACGGGACTCACGACTTCTACGCGGAGCGGGCTCGCATCACCCGCCATCTCATCGACGAATGTGGATTCAATGCCGTGGCGGTCGAGGCAGATTGGCCCGACGCCTATCGGGTCAACCGCTACGCCATGGGGCTCTCGGATGATCCGGACGCCGACACGGCACTCTCGGACTTCCGTCGCTTTCCGGCCTGGATGTGGCGGAACCGCGAAGTTCTGACCTTTGTCGAATGGCTTCGCTCCCGCAACGACACACAGGTCAATCCGGCGCACAAGGCGCGCTTCTACGGTCTGGACCTCTACAGCCTCCGAGCTTCGATGGAGGCCGTGGTGAGGTACCTCGACCGAGTTGATCCGGACGAGGCCAAACGGGCTCGGGCACGCTACTCATGCTTCGACCATGTCGGTGGAGAGGGACAGGCCTACGGCTATGCCCTGGCCTACTCGGGCGCCATCCCATGCGAGAATGAAGTCGTCAAGCAGCTGATCGAGCTGCGACGAAGAGCGGAGGGGTACCTTCGGCGTGACGGCTGGGTGGCCGACGACGAGTTCTTCTTCGCTGAGCAGAATGCGCTTCTCGTGCGGGACGCCGAGGAGTACTACCAGCAGATGTATCGGGCCGAGGTTTCCTCGTGGAACCTCCGTGACCGTCATATGGCCACAACACTCGATTCGCTCGCAGAGCACCTCAATCACCAACTTGGCCGCGCGAAGATCGTGGTCTGGGAGCACAACTCGCACGTCGGCGACGCTCGATGTACCGAGATGGGGGCTCATGGCGAGCTCAACGTCGGCCAACTGGCCCGGCAACGATACAGCGAACGAGTGCGCCCTCATTGGATTCACCACATATGACGGCACCGTGACAGCCTCCACCGATTGGGGTGGTCCATCTGAACGCAAACGGGTGCGTCCCGCCTTGACCGATAGCCATGAGTCGTTCCTCCATGACGCCAACGTCGGTCGCTTCTGGTTGGACTTGGCCAATCCGGCCGTGCACGACTCGATGGTTGTTCCGCGCCTGGAGCGGGCCATCGGGGTCATCTATCGCCCTGAGACCGAACGTGGGAGTCATTACTTTCACGCCCGTCTCGGTGAGCAGTTTGATGCGGTGATCCACCTCGATCACACCAGGGCAGTCGAGCCCCTTGAGCGCACGTCGCTCTGGGACGCGGGAGAACCTCCGGAGACCTATCCCACCGGCCTTTGACAACTAATGCACCGCGTCCACTCACAGTCATGCAGGCCAGGCCGGTCTCACCCTTCGGGCCCCCATGGCTCGCCCGGCTGATTGCGCGCTTCAGGTCTTGCCAACTCTCGATCGCGACTTCCAAGGCGTGCCCGCATGTGACCTTGGACCCTGTTCGCGCACCTGCGAGGGGATGATCGTTGACATGGTTGGCTCGTTAAGGCTGACATTGGCACTTCATCGATCGCAGAATCAATCAAACCTCAGAAGGTGCCAGATGGAGGAGCAGGAGAGCAGCATGTTCCTGGGGTGCTCATGGTGACCCAATTTGCACGCAGACCCGCCGCGTATCCGTGGTCAGCAATGAAGAGTCCACCGTGAGGCTGTACCTATGAGACAGACGATCCGCATCGGCAATTTCTACGGGATCGCGGTGGGTGTGAATTGGAGCGTGGCTGTGATCCTCGCCCTTTTCGCATGGGAGGTCGCCGTCTATGTTCTCCCCACACATTCCGGGCATGCCAATGCGGCCGACTGGATTGCAGGGGTGATCGGTGCAGTGGTGCTCTTGTGCTCCTTACTGGCCCACGAGGTGTCACACGCCCTCGTTGCCAGACACAATGGTGTGCGGGTACGGTCCATCACATTGTTCGTGTTCGGCGGCGTCGCTCAGCTCGAGGGCGAGGCGCACACCCCGGGCGCCGACTTTCGCATTGCCGCGGTGGGTCCAGGTGTCAGCCTCTTGTTGGCAGCACTGTTCGGTGCCGCGCAGGTGGTTGTTGTCGCGGCCGGTGGTCACGGACTCGTCGTGAACCTGCTGTCATGGTTGTGGGAGATCAACCTTCTGCTTGCGATCTTCAACCTGATCCCAGCCGCCCCACTCGATGGCGGGCGAATCCTGCGAGCCGGGCTCTGGCAACGCTCGGGCGACCATTTCCGTGCCTCGGTGACCGCGTCACGTGCGGGCCGGGTCTTTGCCGTCGTGCTCATTGTGCTGGGCGTCTTGACGTTTGTGTCCACGGGCAGCGTCATCGGCCTGTGGCCGGCTCTCATCGGGCTCTTCGTCTCTCGCGGCCCGAGGCGAAGAGCAGTACGCCCTGGTCCAGGGCGCCATGGTCAACCTGACCGTCGGGCAGGTCATGACGCCGCCCTTCCATCCGTGCCGAGCCACACCACCGTCGCTGATATTGCTTCGTTTTTGTGGCTGTACCACGGCGATATCGCGGCGGTCATCGATGACAGCGGCCGATTGGCCGGGGTGGTAACTGCGCAAGCGGTGAACGGCGTCCCACTGGAACGGCGACCTGCCACCACCTCGAACGAGATCGTGATTCCGCTCAGTGCGATCCCCGTGGCGCGCCCTGAGGAGCCGATGAGCGCGCTGCTCGAGCGCATGGCATCGAAGGACGGTCACCCTGCCCTCGTTCTTGACGCCGATAATCACGTCAGCGGCACCGTCAGCTCTTCCGATGTCCAACGGGCGGTGGCCCTTCAGCGCGGGCCGGCAGCCACAGACCACCTAAACACCGACGCCAGCTCGTGGCCCAGCGGTACGCCGACCGGCGAATACCTTGTCGCGGAGGATTTTTCACCACGACCATGGTCGGCGACCATGGTCGGCCAAGCAGGGGACGAGGTCACCGGCGTCGGCCGGGAGCGGGAGCGGGAGACCAGTAGCGGGAGGAGGAAGGGTTGGGCAAGCAGAATGAGGCGTCCCGCCTAATCGAATCGGCACTTCGGGCTAGCTCATTCACGGCCTTAATCCGCCCTTTCAGCTCCTCTCCGAGAGCTTTCCGACTTCCTTGTCCGCCTCGCCCAGAGCGTCCTGGCTCGCCTTTACGATCTTCTCCGCAAGCTGGGTCGACGTCGCCGACAAGCTCCTCGGTCATCTTGAACGCCGAATCGATGATCTGCTGGCGCGGCCCGTTATCTGCTCTCACGTCGGGAAAAACACCATTTACGATGTCAAGGAACTTCCGGACCGATTCAAGCGCCGTGTTCCCGGCGTCATGAAACGACTCGATGATGCGATCAGCGCCGCCAGAGCCAGTATCTGTGCTGGTCATAGGGTCCTCCACCTCTCGATTCACAATGTGTAGCTACTCCCATTCTCTTCACGAGGACAAGACGCGAAGTAGAGGCCTTCGGCAGGTTCTCCCCGCACAGCCCAGTACAAACGGCACGAGTAGGGCACGGGTCAGTATTAACTGCTTGGCGCCATTGCGCCGCCAGATCCATCTCGAGGGGTTTCGATCGGTCCCTTAGCCGCTGGCGGCCATGCCATAGATCGGCCGGGCCAGGAGACGATTCCCCATCGAACCCAGGAACGGTGCACCGCCAAAGGCAAAGACACCACCATCTTGAGCCACGGTCCAGTAGCCGGGTCCGTCCGGGTTGCCGGCGATACCGGTCATGAGCGCGTTGAGGGGCTTGCCACCCATGGAACCCGAGAACTGGGCATCCCCGAAGGCGAACACACCACCGTCGTAAGAGACGAGCCAGTACCCATGACCATCGGAGGTGCGGGCGATCCCATCCACGGGAGCGATCACCTGGTGCGCTCCCATGGATCCGTAGAAGGCAGCGTCCCCGTAGGCGAACACGCCCCCGTCGATTCCCACCAGCCAGTAACCGCCTCCGTCCGGGGTCGAGGCGATACCAGAGAAATAGTCGATGGCGCTCCCAAACGGCGGCCAGGTCCCGCCCCGGTGCTGGATGGAGGATCCGTCGCCGAACCAGATCGCATCGCCGAAGGGCACGACCGTGCCGGTCTGCCCGTAGAGGACCCACCCTCCGTGACCAGACGGGGTGGACGCCACAGCCGTGGCACCGCCACTCTCGTTGGGCACGGACACGTCGGAGGCATCACCGAATCCGTAGAGGTTGCTGACCGCCGGGCTGGCTGCGGGATAGTTGTCCACGACCCAGTAGCCGCTGCCGTCTCCCGTCGCGCCGAACCCGAAGCACTCCATTGTGCACCGTTGGGTCGCCGACCCGAGGAACGCCGCACCACCGAAGGCGAAGATGCCACCGTCGCCGGACTCCAGCCAATAGCCGGGGTTGTGAACCGAGGCGGATGCCCTAGGAGCGACAACCGGTGCGAGAAGGGCCGTAGCCACGAAGAGGCTCACGATCCCCACGATCCGGAACAGTCGCACCACGCTGGACCTCCCACATCTCATGGCTGCACCGCTGCGCTTCCATAGCTCTGTATGGAACCTTTCACGATCCGACGGGCAGGCTCTAGGGTCCAAAGTCAACACACAGGCCCAGAATGCACTTGGCTGAGGACTCACGACGACCCAGATGGATGCCCTCTGCGAGCCGCGTGCTCATCTTCACCACCGGGCGTCACCACCACGTGGCCGGGGTGACCGAACAAGAGCTCTTCGCACTGGGCATCGAGGCCAAGCACGCCCGGCCCTACCACCCCCAGACGTGTGGAAAGGTCGAGCGCTTCCACCAGACCATGAAGAAGTTCTTGGTCATGCAGGACATCAACAGCCCCAAGCAGCTCCAGCGCCAGCTGGATCGTTTCGTCACCTACTACAACGAGGAGCGACCGCATCGGGGCATCGGGCGCAAGACACCAGCAGCGGTGTACAACGCACGGGAGAAGGCGGTGCCGTCTCCGTCATTCGTCAAGGTGGGCGAGAGACGACTCCGCTTTGACCGGGTCGATCGAGCCGGCCGGATCACGCTTCGTCACCGAGGACGGCTTCACCACATCGGGATCGGGAACGCCTATACGGGCTGGCGGGTCGCCATGCTCATCGACGGCCTCGACATCGAGATCGTGGGGCTCGACGGCTCGCCACTGCGTCGCCTTGTCCTCGACCCGACCAAGGACTATCAGCGAATCCCCTGAGCAACAGCAACGGCCCAGGTCTACGCTGTCTCAGACGTCGGTGCTCGATGTCTTGAGACATCACACAGAGCGGAAGACGGGATTCGAACCCGCGACCCTCACCTTGGCAAGGTGATGCGCTACCGCTGCGCCACTTCCGCGTTGGAGTACCACTTTATCGCGTCGCCCACCACTGAGAGGGAGCGGAAATCCTGCTTCCCGCCTGGCCGTTCGCGACTCCGATCGATCCTCGGGCCAGCCGCCGTCGGCGACCCCGTTGCCCTCGCTAAATTCCGCGTCGTGCGCCAGGACGAGACCACGGCCATCTTGAGCGGGTCCTTCGGTGCAGTGGCCGGCGAGTACGACCGGCTCCGGCCCGGGCCGTCGCCCGAAGCCCTGGACTGGCTCCTTCCCCATGGCGTTTCCGACGTCCTGGAAATCGGTGCGGGAACCGGCGTCCTCACGAGGCTCCTCGGAGAGCGGGTGGCGCACGTGACGGCAGTCGAGCCCGATGACCGGATGCGCGCCGTCCTCGCCGCGAGTGAGGCCCGGGTCGCCATCTTGGAGGGTCGAGCCGAGGAGATCCCCGCCGCCAGCTCCTCCTTCGACGTCGTCATCGCCGCCTCGGCCTGGCACTGGGTCGACGAGGAGCGTGCCGTGCCGGAGGTGGCACGTGTGTTGCGGCCCGGCGGGCGTCTTTCACTCGTGTGGAGCGGGCCCGACCGCTCGGTCGACTGGATGCGATCGCTCTGGGCCGGAGGCATCGTGTTCAGCCCCGAGGAGCAGGCCGACGTGGACGCGCGCCGTCGGCGCCGGCATGTGGTCAACGTCGACGCCGGAGGCACCAACCCGTTTCTCGAACCCGAGACGCACCTGTTCCGCTGGACCAGGCCGATGACCAAGACCGACCTCGTCGCGCTCTCCACGACCTACAGCGCGGTGATCACCATGGAAGAGGCGGACCGGCGGGAACATCTCGAGGCAATGGCGCGCTATCTCGACACTCACGAGGCGTTCGCCGGGCTCGAGGTCGTCGACGTCCCGATGCGTTCCTACTGCTGGCGGGCCACCAAGCGCTGACCAGCGAGGACGCCACAGCCACCACCTCGAGGGTTGTGACAAAGGTCCCTGATCTGAGGGGGTCACCGAGCGTATGGTGGCGTCATGGTGCTCGCTACCCTGCTCGGCGCGCTGATCAACCTCAACGGGAGCGGCCGCTACATCCATTGGGGCTTCATCCAGCTCTCCTACGCCAATTTCGCAGTGATCGTGTTGATGATCATCGTCTTCGTCCTGGCGATCATCCTGCCGTTCCCCAGGCGGAAGCGGGGTGACCAGTGAGCATCGACACCGGCGACCGCGTCGGCACCACGACGGCCACCTCGGCGACACAGTCGGGCAGAGCCGAATCCCGCCAGTGGACCGCACGGATGCGGCGAGCCGCCGAGTCCGCGTTCCCGCCCGACCAGCTCCTCCCCGACCGCCAGCCCGCGTACATGGCCTCGTGGATCTACGTGTTCGGTGTGCTCACCGTCGTCAGCCTCGCCTGGGTGATCATCACCGGTTGCATCCTCGCCATCATGGGGCCGAGTTGGTGGCACGTGTCCTCGACGGGCCACTTCGTGAACTCGCTACATCTGTGGAGCGTCGAGGCCTTCTTCTTCTTCATGGTGATCCACCTGTGGGGAAAGTTCTTCATGGCCGCGTGGCGTGGCAACCGGCGCCTCACCTGGGCCACCGGCGTGATCTCGTTTCTCGTCTCGGTGGCGGCCGCCTTCACCGGCTACGTGTCGCAGACCAACTTCGACTCGCAGTGGATCTCCACCCAAGCCAAGGACGGCATCAACTCCACCGGCGCCGGTGCCGTCTTCAACGTGCTCAACTTTGGCCAGATGCTGATGTGGCACATCGTGCTGCTGCCCATCGTGGTCGCCATCATCGCCGGGCTGCACGTGCTCCTGGTGCGGCGCCACGGCATCGTCCCCCCGTTCGCCGACACGGCCCATGAGAAGGACGGCGATGTCGCCCCGGCCGACGCCCCCGCCGTTGCCCCACCCGCCGGTGACCCGGCATGAGCCCTCCGAGACGGAGGGCCCGTCGCTTCAACCCGGACCGCGATGTGCGGGAGTGGAAGGGGGCATACGTTCCCTACGACATCCTGAAGGAGGCGTTCGTCGCCTTCCTCGCGGTTGCCGTGCTGGTCGTCCTGTTGGCCGTCGTCTTCTCGTCGCCCGACTCAGCGGCCGTCACACTCAAGCGGTGGTCTCTCGCCAACCCGGTTGACTTCGCCCAGACGGCGATCACCGAGTTGGACGGCACGAGCGCCACGGCATCGTACGGACCGCCCTACAACTCGACGCCGGACGCCGCACAGCACATCGGGTTCTTCGAGCCCGCCCAGTGGTTCGGCGTGCACCAGCCGATCGACACCGCGCACGACTTCGTGATCTACCCCCTGAGCACGCTGGTGAATCAGCCCACGGTGCGGGCGGCGCTCAAGCTGTACGAGGACGCACCAGCAGGACAGCAGACCGCGTGGATGACGGCCTACGAGAAGGCGGTCGGCAACGCCACCGAAGTGGGCGGACGGCTCCACGTGCCGGCCGGGCGCTACGGGCCGGTCGGCGTCATGATCGGCACGCTGACGGAGATGTCGCAATCCGGTGGCCTCGACGGCACGTTGTTGAGCGAGGGGCAGTTCTACAACACCAACTACACCAAGCCGTTGCTGTTCATCGCCGACGGCACCTACCTGGCCGACATGGCCCAAGCGCAGAACCTCCAAGGTACCCAATGGGGCATGATGAACGAGGTCGGGAACTACCCGGGGCAGGCGTGGCTCTGGCTCTACACCATGTGGTACCAGGTGCAGCCCATGAAGTCCTCGGACAACGCCGACCTCGAGGTGTGGTCGATCATGATGGTGCTCTCCCTCGGGCTGATCTTCCTGCCCTTCATCCCGATCCTGCGCTCCATCCCACGCTGGACTCGCGTCTACAGGTTGATCTGGCGACGTCACTACCGCGAGCTCGCCGGGGCCTGAACGGTTCCGAGCGCCTCACCACGACCTCTGTGCAGGACCGTCACGTCGCCTGCGAGGCACCCTGTCAGCCTCCTGTGACGCATTCGCTGCGAATCCTGTGAATCGTCATCCGCTCGTCAGGTAACTCCCCGCATTCCACCACCGCATTCTGAGGGCGCGCCCAGATCCGGGGTGCACCGTGTGCGGTACCGGTCCGAATGGGCTGGGGCTCCACACGAGATGAAAGGGCAACTACCCCAATGAAGATCCGCATTCGAAACGTGTTGGCCATCGGCGCACTGACCTCTGGCCTCGTGGCCGGGGGTGCGCTGGTCGCCAACGCCGCCACGACGTCCACCACGACGGGCAACACGGGCTCCGGTTCGACGGCCAACTCGTCGACCTCCACGCCGTCGTCGAGCTCGGGCACCGGGAACTCCGGTTCGAGCAGCACCAGTTCGGGTTCCTCGAGCGCGCCCTCCGGCTCGAGCTCCAGTTCGGGGTCGGGATCGAGCTCCACCCACAACTGTCCCAACATGGGCGGGGCCGCGGGCAGCCACACGGGCACGCCGCCCGCGGGTTCCGGCACGACGCCGTCCTCGGCCCCGAGCTCGAGCGCGCCCTCCGGCTCGTAGCCGGCCCGGATCCTCCATCCCGCCCCCAGACGAGGAAGGGCACTGCGGGCCGAGCCTCCCCGCGGCTCGCAGTGCCCGCCTCTCGGGTCATCGTGACCCGGTGAGACGGGCTAAGCCGTTGCTCCCCGGACATCGAGCGCGCATTCCAGCAATTCGCCAAGGGCGTCGTCGATGTGCCCCGCCACCTCGTCGAGCTCGGGGATCAGCTTCCGGCAGGCCAGCAACCCGAAGTACACCCGCTCGAGATACGAGAACACCGTCACGTTGACGCCGATCCCCTCGGCCATCGGGCCGACCGGGTACATGCCGATCACGCGGCTGCCGGCACAGAAGAGCGAGAAGTCCGGTCCCCGCACGCTCGAGACGGTCACGTTGAACGGCGGCCGCACCTTGTCGAAGAGCCGGGAACCCGCGACGGCGCGTGCCATACGTGACGCGAACGCGGGCAGCGCGACCTGGGCCAGGTCGCCGATGAGACGTCCCCGGTGCAGCTTCTCCTGCTCCTTGGCGACCCGGGCCGACTCTGCGATCGCGTCGAGCCGGAGCACCGGGTCGTCGACGTCGCTCGCCAGCGAGACGAGCATCCCCGAGACCTGGTTCCCGAGCGCCTCGGCCTGCCCGTCAGCGCGCGTCGAGACCGGCACCATCGCCACGAGCGGCTGCTCCGTCTCCTCCCCGCGGGAGGCCAGCAGGCGACGCAGACCACCGGAGACGCCGGCCAGGATGACGTCGTTGACGGTTGCCTCGAACACCCGGCCCACCAGCTTGACGTCGTCGAGCGGGAGCGAGAGCGACGCGAACCGCTTCCGGTTGGAGACGGCGCCGTTGAACGAGGTACGCGGCGCCGTGAAGAAGCCGGGTGGCGGCTGTTCGCCTCGCTCGGCCAGCTCCCGGTTGTGCATCCCGAGGTCCGCCACCGCCTCCACCCCGGCCTGCAGCGTGCTCAACGTTGCGCCGGGCTGTCTCGCGAGTGACGAGGCCGCATGGCGCAGCATCTGCGTGTTGGACGGCAGCGGCGCCGGGTCCCATTCCGGGGGCAACGGCACGACCCGCGATCTCGGAGTGACGTCGAGGAAGGCCGCCAGCACCGATGCTCCGCTCACCCCGTCGAGGATCGCGTGATGCACCTTGGCCACCAGGGCGCTGCGATCGCCCTCGAGCCCCTCGACCACGTACATCTCCCACAGGGGCCGGTCGGGGTCGAGCGGCCGGCTCATGGCGGCCGCCATGAACGCGTCCAGCTCGGCCGTTCCTCCGGGCGACGGCAGACTGGCCCGGCTCAGGTGATCGTCGAGCTCGAAGTCGGGGTCGTCGACCCATACCGGGTGGTGCAGGCCGAACGGCACCCGGACGGCCCGCTGACGGAACTGGGGTATCTGGTGCAGCCGTTGCTCGATGACGCGGCGGATCTGCGCATAGCGGGTGGAGGGTGAGAAGAGCGAGCGCGTGCCCTCGGGCGGGTCCAGCACCAGCGCGACGCCCACGTGCATGGGCGTGGTGGGCGTCTCGAGGGAGAGAAAGGCGGCATCCATGCCGACGAGCGACCGCATCACCACCTCTTCTTAGCTGCTGTCCGCTGCCGCGTCATGTGCCGGTGTGGCCGAGGCCACCCCCGCCCCGCTCCGAGTCGCCGAGGCCGTCCTCGGCCACCAGCTCGAAGTCGACTTCTTCCACCCCGACCAGCACCAGTTGGGCGATGCGGTCGCCCCGGCTCACCGCATAGTCTCGCTCGGGATCGTGGTTGACGAGCACGACCTGTAACTCGCCCCGGAAACCCGCGTCGACCAGCCCGGGCGCGTTGAGGCAGGTCACCCCGTGCCGGGCCGCCAGCCCGCTGCGGGGAAGCACCAGCCCGGCGTAGCCGGCGGGAATGGCGACGGCCACGCCTGTGGGCACAACGGCGCGGCCGCCCCGGCACGCCAGGAGCGTGTCGACGCGGGCGACGAGGTCGGCCCCGGCGTCCCCCTCACGTGCGTAGCCGGGCACCGGCAGGGCGGGGTCGAGCTGGTGCAACGGGACGCGCAGCATCGCCGGACACTACAAGGACCGGCCCACCCCGCCCACGGCCAAGGGCCCTTCCCGGGCGACCGGTAGCATGCCCGCGCATGCTGGCGTGGCTCGACCTCGAGATGACGGGGCTCGATCCGGCGCGTCACACGATCGTCGAGATCGCCTGCCTGGTCACCGACGACGACCTGACCGTCGTGGACGAGGGCCCCGACCTGGTGGTGCATGCCACGCCTGAGCAGGTGGCCGACATGGACGAGTTCGTCCGAGCCATGCACACCCGCTCCGGTCTGGTGGCCGACATGGAGGCGTCGTCCCTGACCCTGGCCGAGGCCGGGGCGCAGACGCTGGCCTTCTTGCAGCAGAACATCCACGAGGCCCGCACGGTGCCCCTGGCAGGCAACTCCATCGGCACCGACCGGCGCTTCCTGGCCGCGCAGCTGCCCGAGATCGAGGATTATCTGCATTACCGCTCGGTCGACGTGTCGACGGTCAAGGAGCTCTGTCGGCGCTGGCTCCCCGAGGTCTACAAGGCGGCTCCGGTCAAGAAGGGCGGCCACCGGGCGCTGCAGGACATCCGCGAGAGCGTCGCGGAGCTGGCCTACTACCGTGCCGCCATCTTCGACCGTGCCGGAACGACCAAGAAGGAGACCACGTGAGCGCAACCGGCAAGGACACACCCTCGATGTCGGTCGGCGAGGCCGACAGAGCCCTCACCGCCCCGGGACAGCTCTTCGAGATGGAGGAGCTCGACATCCGCGGCGTGCCGACCCGGACCTGGAAGAACGCACCGACGTCCCTGCGCGCCGTTCTCGATATGTCGCTCGCCCACGGTGACGCCCCCTTCCTCGTGTACGAGGACGAGCGGACGACCTTTGCCGAGCACTACCACATCGCCTGCACGCTCGCGCAGCGGCTCCGCGCCAGCTTCGGGATCGCTCAGGGCGATCGCGTCGCCATCATCATGCGCAACCTGCCCGAGTGGATCATGGCCTTCTGGGGAGCCACCCTGGCCGGCGCCATCGTCGTGCCGCTGAACGCGTGGTGGAGCGGCGAGGAGCTGCGCTACGGGCTCGAAGACTCGGGTTCGAAGGTCGCCTTCGTCGACACCGAGCGGGCCGAGCGCATCCGACCCTTCCTCGGCGGGCTCTCGGGGCTCGGCGCGATCATCGTGACCGACGAGCACCGGACCGAGCCCAAGGCGCCGCTCGCGGTGTACGAACCGCCCGCTGGCGCCGCGCCGGTCACGGAGTGGCCATTCGCGCTTGCCCTCGGTCCCGTGGACGAGGCCGCCTCGCCTCCCGACGTCACCATCGACCCGGAGGACGACGCCACCATCTTCTACACGTCGGGCACCACTGGGCGACCCAAGGGCGCCGTGGGAACACACCGCAACATGTGCACCAACTTGATGAGCCTGTTCTTCATCAACACCCGCGGGTCCATGCGTTTCGGCGCGCCGGCCCTCGAAACGGTGGGCGAGAAGGCGCAGCCCGCCTTCCTGCTGTCCGTGCCGCTGTTCCACGCCACGGGGTGCCACTCGGTCATGGTCTCGAACGTCGCCGCCGGCGGCAAGATCGTGATGATGCATCACTTCGACCCCGATCGCGCGCTCGAGCTGATCGAGCGGGAGAGGATCGGGACGTTCGGCGGCGTGCCGGCCATGGTCATGCAGGTGCTCGACTCCCCCAACTTCTCGAAATTCGACACCTCGTCCATCCGCGGCGTCTCCTATGGGGGCGCCCCCGCCCCGCCCGACCTGGTCCGGCGCATCCGCGAGGCGTGGCCCGTGGGGCAGCCCTCCAACGGCTACGGGCTGACCGAGACGTCCTCGGTCACCTCCATGATCTCCGGTGGCGACTACGTGGCGAGACCCGAGAGCGTCGGTCCCCCGGTGCCGGTGTGCGACGTGGCCGTCGTGCCCGAGGACTTCGGCCGCGACGAACCCGATGACACCATCGCGCGCGGGCCCGATGTCAGAGGGGAGCTCTGGATCAAGGGGCCCAACGTCGTGCGCGGCTATTGGAACCGGCCCGACGAGACCGCCAAGACCTTCTCCAGGGGCTGGCTGCACACCGGCGACGTGGCGCGGCTCGACGAGGACAACTTCATCTACATCGTCGACCGGGCCAAGGACATGATCATCCGGGGCGGCGAGAACGTCTACTCGGTCCAGGTCGAGTCCGCGCTCTTCGAGCACCCGGCGGTCGCGGACTGTGCCGTGATCGGCGTGCCCGATCCGACCCTGGGCGAGGAGGTGGGAGCCGTCGTCGTGCTCCGCCCCGGGGCCAAGGTGACGGCGGACGAGCTCGGCACTGCACGTCAAGGCGCGGCTCGCCGGCTTCATGGTGCCGACGCACATCTGGTTCCGCACCGAGCCCTTGCCGCGCAACCCCCAGGGCAAGGTCCTCAAGCGCGAGCTGCGCGACGAGCTCGTGCCGCCGTCCGCCTGACGAGCCGACCCCTCAGGCGGGGTCGGGCTGCCGCCCCGTGAGGCCGAGCAGCCGGCTGAGCAGGGGCGCGTCGGCGGGCACCTCGACGGCGGTCGGGAAGACGCCGATGGCCCGCCACTCCTCGGCGTGCGGGCCCACCTCGTCCCAGATGCCCCGCACGAGCTCGTCCGGGAGGTGCGGGTCCACCCCGACGGCCCTGGCGATGTCATGGGCCCGCAGGGCCCGGAACTGGTTGATCTGCCAGAAGTACTCGCGCACCGTGAAGTCACCGAAGGACAGGTGGGCGACGGCGTCGAGGTTCGTGACGGCGGAGGCCGCGGCACAGGCACGCTCGACGATGGCGTCGAAGCTCGCCACCGGATCGTCGCCCAGGAGGTCGCCGTCGAACTTGTCCGGCCCCGCCTCCTCCATGGTCAGGCCGGCCAGCATGTCGGGCACCCAGGCGTCGTCGTAGGCGTGGTAGTTGATCAGCGTGCGCAGTGACGGAGGCTCGGGCCGGCTCCGGGTCGAGAAGGTGCTCGGCAGGATCATGTCCCACTGGTCGGGGGCGATCTGGGCGACCACCCGGGCCAGGGCCCGGTCGGCCAGCACGAAGGTCTCGGGTTCGGCCATCGTCGACTCCTGCTCCGGTTCGCGGCACCCCTGCGGCGCGGCACCCGCCATCTTTGCCCTGCGCTGTGACACACGGCCCGCGAGCGGGGCGCGGACGTGCCGGCCCGCGGGCCGCACGTCACACGATCACACCCGAGAGGATCGGGCGCGCGGGCGGTGAGCTCAGCGGTTCGGCTGTGGCGTGACCCGCAGGTAGGGCTTGAGGGCCTTCCACCCCTTGGGGAAGCGGTCCTTGGCCTCGTCGTCGCTCACCGCGGGCACGATGATGACGTCCTCGCCCTCGGTCCAGTTCACCGGCGTGGCCACCTTGTAGTCGGCCGTCAGCTGCAGCGAGTCGAGCACGCGGATGATCTCGTCCACGTTGCGGCCCGTCGATGCCGGGTAGGTCAGCGTCAGCTTGACCTTCTTGTCGGGCCCGATGATGAAGACCGAGCGCACGGTCAGCGTGTCGTTGGCGTTGGGGTGGATCATGTCGTAGAGGTCCGCCACCTTGCGGTCCTCGTCGCCGATCAGCGGAAAGGCCAGCGCCGAGCCCTGGGTCTCCTCGATGTCGCCGGCCCAGCCCTTGTGGGACTCGACGGAGTCGACCGAGAGGCCGATGAGCTTCGTGTTGCGCTTGTCGAATTCCGGCTTGGCCTTGGAGAACGCACCCAGCTCGGTCGTGCAGACCGGTGTGAAGTCCTTCGGGTGGGAGAACAGGATCCCCCAGCTGTCGCCCAGCCACTGGTGGAAGTTGATCGTGCCCTCCGTCGTGTCGGCGGTGAAATCGGGGGCGGTGTCACCGAGGCGTACTGCCATTGGTCCTCCTGGAGTCGAGATTCTCTGTATGCGGGGTGAGACCTTACCGGGTGCGCCGGCAATTGTCGACACGATTGGTCATATTTGTGGTGTGGACGGCCGGGTCTGGGAAAAGATGCTCCGAGCTGGGAGGGGGCGGGAAAACGATGTGCGGGCACCCCACCCCGCCTGCGAGAATGCCTCATGGACCCCGAGACGCCCGAGGCCGAACGCTCGGCTGGACCCTACGTGCCGTACCGGGCCGACACGCTCGTGGTCGAGCACGACGGCCCCGTCACTGTGGTCACCGTCAACCGGCCCGAGCGGCGCAACGCCGTCGACAGCGTCTGCGCCGACCAGCTCAGAGAGGCCTTCTTGGCCTTCGACGGCGACGACGAGCGCTCGGTCGCGGTGCTGACCGGTGCGAACGGGTCGTTCTGCGCCGGCGCCGACCTCAAGGCGGTGGCCGAAGGCGACCGGCGGCCCATTCCCGACCAGGGGCCCGCTCCGATGGGCCCCACGCGCCTGACCATCTCCAAGCCGGTCATCGCCGCCGTCGAGGGGTATGCGGTCGCCGGCGGGATCGAGCTCGCCCTCTGGTGCGACCTGCGGGTCGCGGCCGAAGACGCCGTCTTCGGCGTGTTCTGCCGTCGCTTCGGCGTTCCGTTGTGCGACCTCGGCACGGTGCGGCTGCCGCGGATCGTGGGCCACGGCCGCGCCATGGACCTCATCCTCACCGGCCGCGCCGTCCCGGCCCCCGAGGCGCTCACCATGGGGCTGGTCAACCGGGTCGTCCCTCCGGGCCAGGCGCTGGTCGAGGCCGTGGCACTGGCCCACCAGCTCGCCGCACTCCCTCAGGTGTGCCTGCGCTCCGACCGGATGAGTGCGCTCGAGCAGTGGGGCCTGACCGAGGAGGACGCTGCCGTCGTGGAGGCGCGGCGCGGGCGCGACGTCGTCCGGAGCGGCGAGACGCTTGCCGGCGCGGCTCGATTCGCGGGAGGGGCGGGCCGCGGTGGCGCTGGGCTCGACTGACCCCGAGCGGGAAGGACGGATCGCTTCGGGGCGCCGCCCGACGGTCGCCGCGTTCGATTTCGACGGCACGCTGACCGACTCCGGGAGCGTGTTCCCGTTCCTGGTCAGCCTGCGCGGTGCATGGCCCGTGCTACGAGCCGTCGTACGGTTCTCGCCGCAGCTCGTGCGGGCCGCGCTGGCCGGCGGCTCGGCGGCCGACGATGTGAAGGAGCGGTTGTTCCATCGCCTCCTCGGAGGCCTCTCCGTCGAAGAGGTCGACCGCCACTCGGCGGCGTTCGCCCGTCGCCACCTGCAGCGCCACCTGCGCGAGGACACGCGGCGCCGCCTCGAGTGGCACCGGCAGCAGGGACACCACATCGTCGTCGTCTCCGCCTCGCCCGAGTGCTACGTGAGCCCGGCCGGGGCGGAGCTCGGCGTCGACGGCGTCGTGGCCACACGGCTCGCCGTCGGCGGCGGCGGGCTGCTCACCGGGGGCTACGAAGGGAAGAACTGCCGTGGGGCCGAGAAGTATGCCCGCCTGGTCGTCTACCTGCGCGCACGCGGCCTGCTCTCGAGCAACGGCGGCGAGCAACCGGTGCTGTGGGCCTACGGCAACAGCCGCGGCGACCTGCGGCTGCTCAACGCGGCGGACCACGGTGTCGACGCCGGTCGCCTCGGTCCCCTCGGCCGGCTGCGCCGGTTCCCCCGCCTGTCCACGGTGGCAGGCCTCAGCCGGGAGTGGCGGCGATGCCCACGACGTGGCCTGAATAGCCGCTGACCACGGTGGTGACGTCCCCGAAGTAGGGCGCGTCGCCGTAGGCGAAGGCCTGCCCGCTCCCGTTGACGGCGTCGAAGCCCCGGCCGCTGAAGTCAGGGATGAGGCCGGTCATCGGGCTCTGCATGCTGCTCAGCGGGCGCGAGACGCCCGAGACGCCCACCTGGGGGGCGTCTCCGAAGGTGTACACGGTGCCGTTGGCGCCGAGGACCCAGTAGCCGCCGCCGTCGGGTGTCGGGGCCACCCCGACCAGCGCGGTGAGGGGCGGCGCCCCGCCGAGGGACCCGAAGAAGCCGGCGTCGCCGAAGGCGAAGACGCCGCCGTCGGACGCGATGAGCCAGTAGCCCCGACCGTCGCGGGTCGGCACCATGCCGATGACCGGCTTGTTGAGCACGAGGCTGCCGGTGCTGCCGTAGAAGCCCGCGTCGCCGTAGGCGAAGATCCCCCCGTCGGACGCAACCAGCCAGTAGCCGCCGCCGTCGGGCGTGACGGCCATGCCGACCATCGGCTTGTTGAGCCGGATGCTCCCGGTGCTGCCGTGGAACGGCGCGTCGCCGAAGCTGAACACGCCGCCGTCGGTGGCGACTTCCCAGTACCCGCCGGCGTCGTGCGTCGACGCCATGCCCACGACCGGGCGCGTTGAGCTGCATGCCGCCGGTGCTGCCGTGGAACTGCGCGTTGCCGAAGCTGAACACGCCACCATCGGTTGCGTTGATCCAGTAGCCGCCCACGCCGCCGTTCGGTTGAGGGCCGACCGGGCTGACGCCACCCGGCAGGCTGCCCAGCGTGGCGGGGCCGTAGTAGTGGCCCACGATCTGCTGGTAGGTCCAGTTGCCGTTGCCGTGGTCTTGCCCGATGGCGTAGCCCAGCGCACCCCACTGTCCCATCCCGATACCGTGACCCCACCCCTGGCCCGAGATGGAGACGGCGGAACCGTTGCTCGCTCCCACCGCGAAGAGGTCCGAGTTGAGGCCGAGGTCGACGTAGAACTCGGTGCCGGGAATCGTGATGCTCCCGCCGGTTCCGCTGAGCGTGATGGTGTCCACGCGCCCGTAGGAGGCATCGTAGGGATGGCCCGGATCGGAGGTCGCGCCGCCGAAGCCGGTGAAGGTGCCGATCTGGGGCCACGCGCCCTCAATGGCGGTGTAGCTGACCGACGTCGTCCACTGGTGGTTGGTGTTGCAGGCGCCGGTCACGCACACCGCGTCGCCGTCATCGGGCATCGGGGTGAACGGCGACTGCTGGTTGGCACTCGAGGTGTAGCCGCCCGTCGACGCGGAGTACTCGGTGGTGGCGATCGAGCCGTTGGGCATGATCATGACCTGGCCCGCCGTGTCGTTGGCGGCGGCGATGCTCGTCGACGTCTCGTACTGGGTGCCGCGGTAGGTCTGGCAGGTGAGGTCGCAGGTGTCGGCGTAGCCCCCGTAGCCGCCGAGGTTGGCCAGAACGTAGGAGCGGACCGCCACGGCCTGGGCCTCGAGCTCCTGGAAGCCCCAGTTCATGCCTTGGGGGCCTGCGCCACCCAGGCTGGCCCAGCTCGACGGCGACTCTCCGGGCACGGTGTCCGCCACGTACTGCTCGAGCGGCACCGTGTTGACGGTCCGCGCCTGACCGAGCGAGTTGTAGAGCGCCGTCAACGTGCCGTGCACGATGGGGCTCCCGCTGGCGACGCACAGTTGCAGGAGCCCGCCGCTGACCGGAGTCGCGGTGGGCGTGGTCTGATTGGTCGACACCTCGGTCCACGGCCCCCCACACCCGGACCCGGTGTCGACCGCCCACGCCCCGCCCGTCTGCTGGAAGCGGACGGCGGGTGCGTCGACAACCCCCGGCGCCGACACGCCGCCCAACGACTCCACGATGACGTCGAGGCCGTCGTTCTCGGTCATGGCGATCCGCACGCTGGTGGCGTCACCCGGCAGAGCATGGGCCCGCGAGGCGGGGAGGAGCGGCACGGACGACCGGTCGGGAGCGCCGAGGTCGGCCGCCGCGTTGGGTCGCTGGACCGAACAGGGCGGCGGGCACCACGAACCCCGACGTGACGATGAGCGCGGCGAGGGCCGTCTGTGCGCGGCGTCGCAAGGGCCCGGGGCGCGCGACATGGGTTCGCGAGCGGCACGATCCGAAAATGCTACCGGCGCCACCAGGGCAAACTGGTGCATGGCCGTCGCAATCGGGGTGCGCGGCCCCGCCGGTACACTGCACGGCCGTGCGGGTCGACCAGGTCATACCGTCGCTCGCGAGCCGCGACGCAATCGGGGTCAGCGCGCTGAACCTGCGCAACGGACTGCGCGCTGCGGGCATCGATTCCGACATCTACTACGGGAGCCACACGCCCGACGTCGCGCACGAGGGGCGGCCGGTCATCGAGCTCGGGCGGGCGGGCCGTGACCGCTGGCTGCTGTATCAAGCGTCGATCGGGAGCCCGGTCTACGACATCCTCGCGGCACGGCCCGAGCCCAAGCTCGTGAACTATCACAACATCACGCCCGCAGCCCTGTTGCGCGACTGGGAGCCGGACGTGGCCTACGAGGTCGCGCTCGGACGCTCGCAGCTGGCGCGCCTCGCAACCCAGAGCCGCTTCGCCGTCGCGGACTCGGCCTTCAACGAGTCGGAGCTCGTGGCCTTGGGCTACGAAGGGACCGCCGTCGTCCCGCTGCTGATCGACATGCACGCCAAGAGCGACGAGCCCGACGCCGAGCTGACGGCCTCCCTGGCGCGCCGGCAAGGTGCGCGAGGGCGGCGCCGACCTGCTCTACGTCGGGAAGATCTCCCCCCACAAGGCGCCGCACGACCTCGTCAAGATGCTCGACGTCCTGCGCCGTGTGGCCGACCCGGCTGCACGCCTGCACCTGATCGGCTCGCCGCTCGGCGTGACCTACGAGCCGGCGCTGCGCGCGTTCATCGAGGAGCTCGGGCTGACCTCGGCCGTGAACATTGCGGGCTCGGTCACCGGCGCGGAGCTCGAGGCGTACTTCCGAGCGGCCGACGTCTTCGTGATGGCGTCGGACCACGAGGGGTTCTGCGTCCCGCTGGCCGAGGCCATGGGCCACGGCGTCCCCATCGTCGCCTACGGCGTCACCGCGGTCCCGGAGACCGTGGGCGGGGCCGGGCTGGTGCTGCCCGACAAGTCGCCGGTGCCGTTCGCCTTGGCCGTGGGCCGGGTGCTCGAGGACGCCACGCTGCGCAAGGTCCTCGTTGAGGCCGGCACCGAGCGGGCCGCTGGGTTCGACCTGGCTGCCTCGACGCGGCGCTTCGTGTCGTTGGTGCAGCAGGCCGTCGGCGCCTCCTGAGCGCTGACACCTTCGACCCTCCCGGCGTCGGTGCCGGCCTATCTGTCAAAACTATAAACAGACTCGTGGATAGTTTCCAGAGAGTCGTGCCCGGTCGTTACCCGCTCGTTCCCCGGTCGTGCCCGGCGGCCGCGTGCCCGGCGCTCAGCCCACCAGCGCGGCGACGAGGTCCACGGCGCGGTCGCCGGCCGAGGGAAGGTCGAGGGCCGCCACACGGCGCCGGGCGGCCTCGCCCAGCGTCTCTTTGAGCCCGGGCTCCCCGAACACGCGGGCCACGGCGCCGGCCAGAGCCATCGGATCTGTGGTGTCGACCAGCAGGCCGCCGTCGCCGACCACCTCCGGGAGCGCGCCGATCCGGTTGGCCACCACCGGCAACCCGAAAGTCATGGCCTCAATCACCGGCACCCCGAATCCCTCGTGCTGCGACGTCACGACGAGCACGTCGGAGTCGGCCAAGGCAGCGGCGAGCTCGGAGTCGCTCAGCACGCCGCTGAAGGTCACAGCATCGTGGAGGCCGAGCTCGTCGATGAAGCGTTGCAGGGCGGCCGTGTACGACGGCACTACCGGCCGCCCCACGACCTCGAGCGTCGCAGCCGGATCGTGGTGCCGCCGGGTGACGAGGAGCCCCATGACGGCGAACTCGATGGCCTTGTTGGGGGCGAGACGGCCCACGGCGACCCAACGGGCGCCGGGTGCGGTTCGGCGCCGGGGCTCCGGAGCGCGCTCCCCGGCCTGTCGGCACCATGGCGGCGGGTGGGACAACCGCGGTGCGGCCGAAGCCGGCCTCGCGAAGCTCGCTTTCGTTGAACGACGACACCGCGAGGCCCAGGACGGCACGGGGTGCCAGCGCGCGCAGCTCCGACTGGGCCCGAAGCTGGTGGCGCGCCATGCCGTTGTCCCAGGGTGCGTAGAGGTCCGGCGGCGTCACGTTGTGGTAGTTCACGACCAGCGGCTCGGGGCGCGCCTGCAGCCATGACGCGATCGCCGACGCAGTGGCGAACTGGTAGATGAGGACGTCCCCGCTCTCGGCCTCCTGCGCGTAGCTCGCGAAGGGACGCGTCTCCGACGCCGTTTCTTGATCGTCCAACTCGACGTAGATCTGCGAGCGGATGCCGCGGGCGGCCATGACCTCGCGGAGGCGCAACGTGTGGCGCCCGACCGCGTCCCCGTGGTGCAGCATCGGGACGAATTGGTGGATGGCGCTCACGACCGTGCCGCGGCGTGCTCGATCAAGGGCACCAACAGGTTGACGAACCGGTCGGCGGCGGTCTCGAGATCGAGCTGTGCCAGCCGCCTGCGCCCCGTCTCCGTCATGGCGTCGCGGCGCGGGGGGTCGGTCAACACCGCGGCGATGGATGCGGCCAACGCGTACGGATCCTTGTCGGTGACCAGGACCCCTGCACCCCCCAACACCTCGGGCACCGCACCCTGGTCGAAGGCCACGACCGGCAGGCCGGCGGACATTGCTTCGACCACCGGCACGCAGAAGCCCTCGTGCTCGGAGGTCACGACGAGCACGTCGGCGGTGGCGTAGGCGGACGCGACCGTGGCGTCGCTCGCGTGGCCGGTGAAGCGGACCGCGCCGGCCAGACCGAGCTCGGCCACGTAGCGGTGCAGCGCGGCGACGTAGGAGTCGGTCGCGGGCTTGCCGATGATGTCCAGCGTCGCCTCGGGGTCGCCGTGGGCCCGCGCCACCGCGAGCGCAGCGACCGTGCTCTCGAGCGCCTTGTTGGGGGACACCCTGCCGACGGCCAGCCAGCGCGCGCCCCGACCGGTCGCCGGCGGCGCGGAAGCCGCCGCACCGCGGTCCACGGTGGTCATGGCGGCGTCGAGAGCCGCAGAGGGTGGGATCACCGCCGTGGCGGCGAACCCCACCCCGGCCAGGTGCGCCTCGTTGTAGGCAGAGTCGGCGACGGCCAGGGCGGCGCGCGGCGCCAGCAGGCGCAGCTCACCCTGGGCACGCAGCTGCCCGAGTGCGAGATGGTTGTCCCACGGCGCCATCAGCTCGGGGGGCGTGATGTTGTGGTAGTTGACGACCAGCGTCTCGGGCCGTCGGGCCAGCCAGGGTGCCATGGCCGAGGCCGTGGCGAACTGGTAGACGACGACGTCGCCCCGCTGCGCCGCCTCCGGGTAGGAGAGCACGGGAACCGCCTCCCCCGCTGTCTCGGCGTCGACGGTGTCGACGTAGATCTCCGAGCGGAACCCACGCGTCCGCGTCGCGTCGCGTAAGCGGAGCGTGTGCCGCCCCACCGCATCGCCCCGGTGCAGGACCGGGACGAAGTGGTGGATGCCGTTCACGAGGGCGTTGCAGCCGACACGGCGAAACGGCCGTCGGCCCCCGTGTCGGCGGGCAGCGGTGCCACCTCGACGAAGCCGGTGCGGTCCAGCAACAGCTCCCACGTCGCTTCGTGCAGCGGGCGACCCTGCGTCAGGTCGCGCGCCGGTGCCTCCCACGACGCGGCGTCTGCCTCGGGTTCGGAGACGACGACGAGCGGCGCGCTGCGCGCCAGGGTCCGTCGGCACTCCCGGAGGAGAGGAAGCAGGGCGTGCAGGGGAAGACGGTCGACGACCCCGCTCAGGACGATGCCCCCGACCGAGCCCTCGAGCCGGCCGGCCAGGTACTCGGACACCTCGGCAATGGTGACCGAGCACCCGCGCTCGAGGGTTTGCAGGGCGATCGCACCGCGGGGCTCCACCCCGTGCGCCGACCGCGCCGCGGCCGGCGAGCACATCCAAGAGGTCGCCCTCGCCGCAATCCGCGTGCACGAGTTCACCCCCGGGGCTGCGCGCCAGCAGGTGCGCCGCGACCGGACCGGCCCACGGGCCCATTTCACGCGCCGGGACGAGCCAGGCGGCGCCCTCCACCGGCCGGTCCTCGTCGGCCAGCCGTGCCTCGAGCGTTGCCACGCGGGCGGAGAGGAAGCGGAAGGCCTCGACCACGTGGCCCATGGCCTCGTCGAGCTCGTTCGGCTTCCCTCTGCTGCCTGTCGTTCCCTGCCCCGGCGCAACCCGCGTCGACGACCCGGCTGTCGCACGCCGGCGCGGTCTTGCCTCCCGAGCGCGTCCGACAGCGCCGAGGCACCGGGGTGGTAGGGGCCGTAGCGGTCGCCGAGATGCGTGAAGGCCGCCAGGAAGTTCCACGCGTCGCTCCCCTGGGGCGCCAGCCGCGCGAAGGCGGCGCGGAGCGCCTCGGCCGCACACTCCTCGTCCGTTGCCACCGCATCGCCGGGGGCGTCCCCTTCACCCCCGCCGTTCGACTGATGGGCGTCGCTGTCGGGGGGAAGGGCTGCAGGCACGGCGGTCGATGCTACCGGCGATGCGCCTCACGGGTCAGAGGCGCCAATTCGGACGCGGTCGAGAGCGGCTACCTTCTGGGGTGCTGAATGGGAGCTCTCACGACGTGACAAACGCGCGCACTCTGACGCGCCTCGCGCTGGCAGTGGTCTGCGCGGGCTGGAACGGGCCTCGCGGCCTGCGCGCTCGCGGTGCCCGACGCCGCTGCCGCGCCCACGGTGACGCTGACCGAGACGTGGAACACCGCCACGGCGGGCACCATTCTCAACGACGCGCCGTGTGGCATCGCCGAAGCCTCGCCCGTGCTGTTCGACGACGGTGGCACCCGGGCCGTGGAGGTGGGTGACCGGCAGGGCTCCGTGTACGGGCTCAACCTGCAGACCGGGTCGGTCGTCTCGGGCTGGGGCAGCGGCACCGGGAGCACCATCGGTTCGGGCCAGGGCTGCGCCGACGGCGACCCGGGCGGGGCGACGCCCGCGACCGGTGTCAACGGCATAGAGGTCCCCGGAAGCCCGCCCATCGACTCGACAGCATCGGTGAACGGCAACGGCAACCTCTACTTCGGGGCCGGCAACGCGGCGTCGCCCGTCGACGGCGGGTACTACGCGTACGCGCCGAACGGGACCCAACTGTGGAACCAGGTGGTGACCAACCCGCCCAGCGACCCGGCGCCCGACGGCGGGGTGCAGGCGTCGCTCCCGATCGCTGACGGTGGATCGCTCGTCGAGGGCGGCTCGCTGGGGCAGATGACCTACGCGCTGAACAGCGCCAACGGGTCGCCGGCCACGGGTTGGCCGCAGTTCTCCGCCGACAGTGTGTTCTCCACCGCGGCCGTGGGTGATCTGTACGCCTCCGGCTCGGACAATTTCGTCTCCGGTGGGGCGTCGTCCAACGGTTTCGCTTTCGGCACGCACTACTCCAACGGTGGCCACGTGCGCATCTACAACGACCACGGCGGCGTGATCTGCAGCGCCAACACGAACGAGGAAGTCGACTCTTCCCCTGCGGTCGGCCCCATCCTCCCCGGCGGTGCCTACGGGATCGCCACCGGCACGGGCAGCTTCTTCGGTGGGAGCGACGAGAACACGGTCAAGGTCTTCGACACCAAGTGCAACCAGGTGTGGAGCACGAAGCTGGACGGCGCAACCGGCGGCAGCCCCGCGCTGGCCGACATTCAGAACAACGGCCAGCTCGCCGTCGTCGAAGGCACCGTGCACGGGAGCGACGGCTCGGTGTGGGCACTGAACGCCGCCTCGGGCGCGCCGATCTGGCACACCGACGTGGGCCACGCCGTCTACGGGTCCGTGACCACTGCCGACCTCACCGGAAGCGGCTACCAGGACGTCATCGTGCCCACGGTCGGGGGGATCTGGATCCTCGACGGCCAGACCGGCGCAGTGGTGGCCCACTTCGACGACGGGTCGGGCAGCGCCGGCGTGCCCTCCGGGAAGGTCTTCGGGTTCCAGAACGCCCCGCTGGTCACGGACGACCCCGATGGTTCGATCGGCATCACGGTGGCCGGGTACTTCGCCCTCACCGGCTCGAGCGACGTGCAGGGCATCGTGCAGCACTTCGAAGTCAACGGCTCCGTGGGCGGCCGGGCCGACGAAGCGGGCGGCTGGCCGCAGTTCCACCACGACGCCGCCTTGAGTGGCTTCGTCGGTGGCGGAAGCCCCCTCGGCCCGTGCCACCGGCCCCCGGCGTCGCAGAACGGCTACCTGAGCGTGGCCTCCGACGGTGGGATCTTCGCCTTCGGGCAGGACTTCTGCGGCAGCACGGGGAGCATCACGTTGAACAAGCCGGTGGTCGGCATGGCGGCCGTACCCGGCCAGGGCGGATACTGGCTGGTCGCCGCGGACGGCGGGGTGTTCGACTACGGCGATGCCGGGTTCTACGGTTCGACCGGGTCGCTCCACCTGAACGCGCCCGTCGTCGGCATGGCGGCCACGCCCGACGGGAAGGGCTACTGGCTCGTCGCATCGGACGGCGGCATCTTCAGCTACGGCGACGCCGGGTTCTACGGCTCCGTCGCGGGCGTCCCGGGCCAGGACATCGTGGGGATGGCGGCCACGCCCGACGGCCTCGGCTACTGGGAGGTGAGCACGACGGGCACCGTGTTCCCGTACGGCGACGCCAACTTCGCCGGCGACACGCGGTCGCTGCATTTGAACGGCCCGATCGTGGGCATCACGCCGGACCCGGTGACCGGCGGGTACTGGCTGGTCGGGTCGGATGGCGGGGTGTTCTCGTTCGGCGCGCCCTTCTACGGCTCGACGGGGGGCATCCACCTCAACCAGCCGGTGGTGGCGATGCAGTCGACCGACGACGGACAGGGCTACTGGTTCGTCGCGTCCGACGGCGGCATCTTCTCCTATGGCGACGCGCCGTTCCGCGGCTCCATGGGTGGACAACCCCTGAACCGGCCGATGGTCGGGATGGACGGGTTCTGAGCCTCCGTCGTGGTCCCGGGTCGGACCGCCTGGCCCCGGGTGTCTAAGGTGGCCCCTCATGTTGCGGCGACGTGAACCCCTGCGAGGGCCGGCGGGCCCCGGCGGGCCCGACCCGGGCGCGGCCGGCGGTCCGGCGCGGCAAGGGCCCCTCCTGCCCGCCTACCCGCCCCCGGACTATCTGGGCCAGCTCGACCCCGACTTCCAGGCGGCGCAATCGAAAGGGCGCGAGAGCGCCGACCTCGCGACCTCGATCTGGTACCACGCCATCGAGCTGCCCGACGGCCGGGTACTCCCTGGAGCCTGGGACCTACGCGGCCATGAGGCCGCCTACCTCGGCGGGGTGAACGTCGCCGGCAAGCGGGTGCTCGAGCTCGGTCCCGCCACCGGCTACCTGACCTTCTACATGGAGCAGATGGGGGCCAAGGTGGTCGCCTTCGAGGCGGGCTTCGACGTCTCCGTCGACGTGCTGCCCTTCAGGGGCCGCGAGGACCCCGAGGAGCGGCGGCGCGTCATGCAGGAGACCATCGACCGGAACCACGACGCGTGGTGGTACCTCCACCGCACCCTGGGATCCTCGGCGACGTTCGTCCAGGGGAACATCTACGACTTGCCCGCCGACATCGGCACTTTCGACATCACGTTGGTCGGGGCCATTCTCCTGCACCTACGCGAGCCCTGGGGCGCGCTGTCACAGGCGGCGCGGCGCACGACCGAGACGATGATCGTCACCGAGCCGCTCCAGGACGACGAGCACCCACCCGAGGCCAACGTCATGCGCTTCTCGCCCTCGGCCGAGACCCACGTGACCAACTGGTGGTCGATCTACCCCGGTGCGGTGGTGTCCATGCTCTCGCGGCTCGGCTTCGGGCGGACCGAGACGACGATGCACACCCAGCACCATCACCTGGCGCACGACATCGGGAGCGACCCCATCGAGCAGCAGATGTACACGGTGGTGGGACGCCCGGAGGCCTGACCGCCTCGGCACTCAGAACAGGCTCGGCGTGCCCCGCCCCCTCACCACGACGGATGTGAGGAACTCGTCGTAGCGCGCGACGAGCACGGGCCAGCGGAAATGCCGGTCGACGAACTCGCGCCCGCAGCCGCCGAGGGTGGCGCGCAGCTCGGCGTCGGACACCAGCCGGTTCAGCACTGCCTCGAACTCGGGGTACGAGGTGAACCACAGACCCCCACCGGAGCGTTCGCAATGCTCCCGGGTCGGCCCACAGGCGCCGTTGACCAGGACGGGGACCCGCTCGACCCAGGCCTCGATCACCACGAGGGAGAACGACTCGAGCGCGGAAGGCGAGACCGCGACGAGGGCGTCGTGCACGATGTCCCACTTGTCGGGCTCGTCGACGGCGCCGGTCACGACGATGTCGGGATGCGGCGGGAGGTCCACCGAGACGGGCCCGACCAGGGCGAGGGCCAACGGCCCGGGGTGGCGCTCCTTGTAGGTGGCGAAGTACGAGGCAAGCATCTTGGAGCCCTTGTGCTCGTCGACCCGGCCCACGCTGACGATGTAGGGACGCTCCCCCAGCCCCAACAGCTCGCCGCCGCGCCGGCCGGCGCCCTCGGAGTCGCCCACACCGAGACCGAGCACGATCTGGGGGCGCTCCGCCACCGGGTACATCCGCTCGACGAGGGCGCGTTCGGACGCCGTGTAGAAGCAGAAGGCGTCCGCGCTGCCGAAGCTGCCACGGAACACCGGGAGGTACAACGCCGGCTCGTCGTGCGCCGCCGGGTGGAACACCGCCGGCACCCTGACCTTGCCGATGGTCGCCACCGTGGGGTGGTAGAGGTACGGGGAGAAGGCGACGGCATCGGCGTCCGACGCGCACACGGCGTCGACCAGCTGGGGGGAGACGGGGCCGTTGTAGTCGACCCACCGCTCCCCCTGTTCCCGCGTCGCCAGGCGGGGGGCCAGGCGGACGGTCCCGTCCAGCCCGTAGAAGTCGGGCAAGCGGCCGTGCGCCGACGGATGCCGGTGCACGGTGACCCCGTTGACTTCGGTCGCCCCCGGGTCGAGGACGTCGTCCCATGTGATGGCGTCGAGCGCACAGGTCGTGTGGACCTCGGCCTCCCAGTCCGTGTGGGCGCACAGATGCTCGGCCAGCTGGCGCACCGCGGTCTCGGCGCCACCCATGATCTGTGGCCCGTAGCGCGGCGTCACGAACGCCACCCTCTTGCTCACGGTCGTCCCACGACGGCGGCGATGGCGGCGACGAGGCTCGCGGCCACCGTGTCCCCCGACAGCTCGGCCGCCCGGCGCCTCCCCGCGGCGATCAGCACGGCGCGGAGACGATCATCGGTGCAGGCCCGGTGCAGGGCGGCCGCCACGTAGGTGGGGTCGGCGGCCGCCAGGAGCAGGGCGGCATCGGCCACCGTGTCCGCCACGGCGCCCGCGCCGCGGGTGACGACGGGCACCCCGGCCACCATCGCCTCGACGAGCGGGACTCCGAACCCCTCGTGTGCCGAGAGCGACAGGTAGACGTCGGCGGCGGCGAAGTGGGCGGCGAGCGACGCATCCGACACCTCGCCGGTGATGCGCACCGCACCCGTCAGCCCGAGGTCGTGCACGAACCCGAGCAGCGCCTTGCTGTACTCGTAGCTCGACGTGCCCCCGACGAGGTGCAGGCGTGCCCGCGGGTCGTAGAGGCGGCGGTAGGCCCACAGCGCCTTGACGAGCTCGTGCTGCGCCTTCGAGGACACGATCCGGCCCACGAAGAGGATGTCGGCGCCGCCGTCGGCGCGCAGGCGGGCGAGCTCGGCGGCCACCCGCGGATCTGGAGCGGCCGTGACGCGTCGGTAGTCGGCCAGGACCGGCACGACGGCCGTGCGCCGGCAGCCCGCCCCCCGGAGCTCTTCCTCGCTGAACCGGCTCTTGGCCAGGCCGAGGACGGCCTGCGGCGCCAGCAAGCGCCAGCTCGTCGGCCGCCCGGGCGGCCCGTTGCACGCTGACGGGCTCCCAGCCGTCGAAGTACTCGGGCCCGGTGAAGTTGTGGTAGTCGAGGATGAGGGGCATCCCGTGCTCGGCCAGGTAGGGGGCCACGGCTGAGGACGTCGTGAACTGGTAGATGGCCACGTCACCCCTGGCTGCGTGCTCGGGGTACATCCAGTGCTTGTAGGCCAGCTCGGCCAGGTCGTCGTGGATCGCCTCGGCGAAGATCTCCGACTGCCAGCCCGCGGCCCGTAAGGCGTCGCGCAGCTTGAGGGTGTGCGTCCCCGTTGCGTCGTGCGGGTTCAGGGTGGGGATGAACTGGTGGATGGCCACCGGCCCCCCGGCGGCGACGGTCACCGCTCCGCAGGCGGGTACGGCGTGACGATGCTGGCCCGGACCGCGATGACGAGGAAGTCGCTCCCGGTTGGGCCGGGCCGCGCGGTCGTCGCCTCGTACCCACCCTGTTCCAGGAGCTGGCACCAGGCCTCGGGGCGCAGCGGCCGCCCCGGCGCGAGATCTGCCCCCGCGGGCGCATCGGCGCCGTCCCAGGCCGCCCGGCTCACCGAGTGGATCACGAGCGTCCCACCCGGGGCCAGCCTGGTGCCGATGGCGCCCAGGAGCTGGGCCCGCTCGCCGCCTGCCATCCCGTCCACGGTGCCGCTCAGCACGATGGCCGCCAGCCCGGCGGGGGCGGCCGCCCGCAGGTGCTCGGCCACCGGCTCAGTACGCAGGTCCAGTGGGCCCAGTTCGGCCCTGTCGACGACGTGGGAGCGGGGATCGATGCCGTAGGCGTCGCCGCCGGCCGCCACGATGCGGCGGACCAACCACCCGTCGCCGCAGGCCGCGTGGAGGATGCGACCGTGTGCCGTGGCCACCGCCGCTACCGCGGGCTCGACCCACCAGGCGTCCGGGCCGTGCAACGCCGGGAACTCCACCACGCCCGCCTCCGGGACGTGCTGGACCTCCAGCTGGCGTTCGAGCTCCTGCAGCCGGCCGTCGACGATGTGCAGGGCGCGGCTGACCGCTGCGGCCGACTGGCTCATCTGGTGCGTGACCCATCCCATGTACCAGAGCAGGAGGGAACGCATCCCCTTCTTCACGACCGCACCCGCGGCGCGCTCCGACTCGATCGGCACCACGGGATCGATGAAGGTGGCGGCGTCGACCATCCGCAGGGCCTCGCCCAGGTCGCCCCCGCGGCCGGCCACCGGGGAGTGGGCCAGGAACAGCTCGTCGAGCTCGCGCTCGAGCTTGGGCGGCAGCTCGCCCGAGGCGCGGCGGGCCCGGACCTCCTCGGCGATCTCCGCCATGACTTGGTCGAGGTACGCCTGGGGATCAGCCGGCATCGTGGCCTCGGTGTCGGTCATCGTGCGGGTCCCGCTCAGCCGGGCTGCGCCAGCGCGGCGGCGTCCACGCTCTCGGTCGAGATGAGCGCCGCGTGCACGTCCATGCGGAGCAACCCGGTGGTCTTGCCGGGGTTCATCACCTCGAACGTCCCCGCCTCCTCCCGCCAGTCGTAGAGGATGCCGCCCCGGCTCTGGATCCCGATGGCGAAGGAGAAGGAGCCGTCGAGCAGTGGCATCTGCGTGATGCCGAAGTGCATGACGCTCGTCCCCGGGGGGGCGTCGATCGGCATCCCGATGATGGAGGTGTCGGTGCGCATGAGGGAGTTGCCGTCGGCGTCACGGATATCGAGCGAGAACACGACGTCGTCGACGGGATAGAGCGTCTCGAAGTCGACCCGGATGGTGAGGTCGTCGCCCGAGCGCATGTACGGCACCGTGTTGTCGCCTGAGAAGATGCGGTGGACGGAGCGGATTCGGACGGGCCGCTCGGCGTCGGGCAGGGCGTCGCTCCCCGTGCTCGACGGCGTGGCGGGCACCGCGACGATCGCAGGGTCGATGACCGACATGCCGGCCCCCTCGGCCATCAGGCGCTCCCGGAAGATCCGCGTCGCTTCGCCGGGCTCGCCCTCCGCCACGAGCTGGCCGTGGCTGAGCACCACACCTCGGTCACAGATGGTACGTACGGTGTCGGCCGAGTGCGTGACGAGCAGGATCGTGCGCCCCTCGCGCTGGAACTGGTTTACCCGGTCGAGGCACTTGCGCTGGAAGCGCTCGTCGCCCACTGCCAGTACCTCGTCGACCACCAGGATGTCGGGGTCCATGTTCACGGCCACCGCGAAGCCCAGCCGAACGTACATGCCGGACGAGTAGAACTTGACGGCGCCGTCGATGAACTCCTCGAGCTCCGAGAAGTCCACGATGGCATCGAAGACCTTGTCGACCTCCCGCTTGGACATGCCCAGCAGCGAGCCGTTCAGGTAGATGTTCTCCCGACCGGTGAGGTCCTGCTGGAAGCCGGCGCCCAGCTCCAGCAGGCCGGCGAGCTTGCCCCGCACCGCCACCTCGCCCTTCGTCGGCTGGAGCACACCGCAGATGCACTTGAGCAGCGTCGACTTGCCCGAGCCGTTGCGGCCCAGAATGCCGACGGTTTCACCCTGACGGACGGTGAGCGACACCTGGTCGAGGGCCCAGAAGTCCTCGACGTTCTGGCGCTTCCCTCCGTGGATGAGCCGCTCCTTCAGGGAGTTGTACTGGCCGTGGGCCAGGCGGAAGCGCTTGGAGATGTTGCGGACGTCGACGGCGAAGTCGCTCACGCGCTCACAGCTCCTCGGCGAAGTTGCCCTCGAGCCGGCCGAAGACAGCGAGGGCGATGAGGAAGAGGCAGACGGAGAGAAACAGCACGCCGAGGACCAGGACGGTGTACCAGAGGTAGCCCTGCGTGGGGAGCACCTGGGTGGTGACGCCGTTGAGGGTGTAGGACGGGCGCGGCGTAGAGGCAGCGCTGGAACGTCAGCACGAGCGGTGTCACGGGGTTCAAGAAATAGACCCACGTGAGCGAGTGAGGCCCCAGCTTCTTCTCGATGGTCCAGTAGGGGTACACGATAGGGCAGGCCCAGAACCAGGCCGTGAGTACCACCTCGATCAGGTGCTGCGTGTCGCGCAGGTAGACGTTGACCGACGACAACAGGATGCCCAGGCCCGAGGCCAGGATCACCGCCGCGATGAGGGCGAGGACGAGGAGGGGGAAGTAGGCCATGTCCGGTGGCGCCCTGAGTACGACCATGAAGACGACCATGACCACGGACTGGAAGAAGAAGAAGACGCAGGCCGAGCCGACGGCCGCCAGTGCCAGGATCTCGCGGGGGAACGACACCTTCTTGACGATCCCGGCGTTGTTCACCACGACCCCGGTACCGGTGAGGACACCCAGCGAGAAGAGGTTCCACAGGAGGAGCCCGGCCATGAGGTAGATCACGAAGTTCGGCATCTTCTGGCCGAGGACGATGTTGAACACGAAGAAGTAGATGGCCAGCGTCATCGCCGGCGCGATCATCGACCACACGATGCCGAGCGACAGAGTTCTTGTACTTGACCTTTATCTCGGTACGGACGAGATAGATCAGCAGCTCACGGGAGAGCCAGATCTCGTGGAGCCGCTTGCGCACGCTGATGGTGGGGGTGACGATGCGCGGTGACGCGAACCGCGTTGGAGCTGGCGCAGGTCCAGGCCCTCCGCTTCGGCGGCCATGGGCGAGCGGTCCGCCACCCTCGTCCTCGGGGGCCTCCTCGAGTCTCCGGTCCGCGTCCGACGAAGAGGCCGGAACGTCCAAAGCCACGTCTATGCGTTCCCTGCCGCTGCCGTGGCCGCCGAGCGGTCGATGACCTTGTCGATGAAGCCGTACTCGCAGGCCTCTTCCGCCGTGAACCAGCGGTCCCGGTCCGAGTCCGTCTCAATGCGCTCGAGCGGCTGCCCGGTGTGGAAGGCGATACGCTCGGCCATCATCCGCTTGAGGTAGATGATCTGCTCGGCCTGGATAGCGATGTCGGCCGCCTGACCCTGCATGGACCCCGACGGCTGGTGCATCAAGATGCGCGAATGCGGCAGCGCGTAGCGCTTGCCCGGGGCACCGGCACACAGCAGGAACTGGCCCATGCTCGCCGCCAGACCCACGCAGATGGTCGAGACGTCGGGCCGCACGTACTGCATGGTGTCGTAGATGGCCAGCCCGTCGGTCACCGAGCCCCCGGGGGAGTTGATGTAGAGCGAGATGTCCTTGTCGGGGTCCTCCGCCTCGAGAAGGATCAGCTGGGCACAGACGAGGTTGGCCGTGACCTGGTCGATCGCGCTCCCGATGAAGACGATCCGCTCCTTGAGCAGTTGCTGGAAGACCCGGCCGGCGGAGTCGAGGTCCGCCCCGGCGGCGGTGATCTGGGGGGCTGATGATGCGGTGGCCATGGCCACGAGGCTAGTGGCCGGAGGGGGCACCCGCCGGCGCACGGCCGTACACTCCCTGATCACCCGCATCGCGGGACCGCTGCGGGCGTGGCGGAATTGGCAGACGCGCCGGGTTTAGGTCCCGGTCCCCGCGAGGGGGTGGAGGTTCGAGTCCTCTCGCCCGCACGCAACGTGGCCCGTTCCCGCCGGGAGGCCCGGCCGGGCCGCCCGCGGCCGGGGCCGGTCAACCCGGCACCCGGCAGAGGTAGGCCAGGAGGTAGCAGTCCTCGATCTGGTGGAACAGCCCGCGCGCCGTCGCCACCTGGTCGGCCGCGAAGCGGCCCGCGCGCAGGCTGGGGCCCGCATGGTTCAGGCCCCATGCGCCGACCACCTCGAAGCCCGCCGCGGTGAGCTTCGCCCGCATCTCGGCGTCGTTGTACTCGTGCTCGTGGTCGGGGTCGATGAACTCGTCTTGCTGCAGCCGCGTCACCCTGGCGTTCGGGGTGTCGAGGGCGAGATACCCGCCCGGCCGCAGGACCCGGCGCACCTCCGACAGCACCGTGTCGCCCACGTCGATCGGGACGTGCTCAATCGACTGGCCGCTGTAGACGAGGTCCACCGAGCCGTCGGCGTAGTCCGACAGGTCGACCATGGAGTGATAGCGGTAGCGCACCGGCCCCAGCGCCGTCTCTGTCACCTCGGGGGCGGCCGCCTCGCGGTACAGCTCATTGCGTTCCTCGGAGGGCAGGTCGATCACGACGAGGTCGTCGAACGGGTAGGGGTACCCCATGAGCACGAGGGCGCCGGTCGCGTTGCCCAGCGACGTGCCGCCCAAGTCGAGGATGCTCTTCGCCGGCGGGAGCGAGCGGACGAACATCATGCGGCTGAAGTGCAGCGACCGGCCCAGGCCGGGAAACGGGGTCACCGACCACCACTCCCCCGACGCGATCGCCACCGCCGCCAGCTCCTGGGGCGTGAGGGTGCCGTTCCGCAGGCCCTCGAGGAAGCTCTCGGCCCCGTCGCATCGGGCTCGCGGGCGAGGATGAGCTCGTAGACGAGGTCGAGGACGTCCTGCGCCGACTGCCTCGACAATCCGCGCCACTGCGCCGCGCCCGGGACGGGGAGCGGTGCGCCGCGCAGGCGCCGCGCTGCACCTCGCCAGGTCGGCATGGGCCTCAAGCTAACGGGTCCCGCCGGACGGGGGCGTTCGGTAGCGTCCACTCTCGTGCCCCACCTGGTCGCCGCACCCGACAAGTTCCGGGGCACGGCCAGCGCGGCGGAGGTGGCGTCGGCCATCGCCGACGCGGCCCGTGCCGCCGGGTGGACGGCCGACGAGGTCCCCATGTCGGACGGCGGCGAGGGCCTGCTCGAGGCGCTCGGCGGGACGAAGCACGTCACGACGGTCGCCGGCCCGCTCGGCGCACCGGTCGAGGCCGAGTGGCGCATGCTCGAAGGGGCCGGCGCCACGGCGGCCCCGACCGCCGTCGTCGAGATGTCGCGGGCCGCCGGGCGTGATCTCCTCCCGAAGCCGCACGGCGAGGACCCCGTGCGCGCCGGCACCGCCGGCGTGGGACAGCTCCTGCTGGCGGCCCGCGACGCGGGGGCCCGCCGCATCGTGATCGGCTGCGGCGGCTCGGCCACCACCGACGGCGGCGAGGGCGCGTTCGACGCAGTCGGCTCGCCGGCCGTGCTCCAGGGCGTGGAGCTCGTCGTGGCGAGCGACGTGACGACGGCCTTCACCGACGCCGCCCGGGTCTTCGGCCCCCAGAAGGGCGCGACGCCCGCCCAGGTCGAGGCGCTGGGCCGGCGTCTGATCGACGTTGCGGCGCGCTACCGGCGCGAGACCGGTGTCGACGTCACTACCGTGGCGGGCGCCGGCGCGGCCGGGGGCCTGGCCGGCGGCGCTGGTCGCGCTCGGTGCGCGCATCGAGCCGGGGTTCGACTTCGTCTCCGGTCTCGTCGGGCTGCCGGCACGCCTGGAGCGCGCCGACCTGGTCGTCACCGGCGAGGGCCACCTCGATCCGCCCTCCTTCGAGGGCAAGGTACCGGGCGGCGTGCTCGCGTTGGCCCAGGCCCGCACGCGGCGGGGGCGGCCGCTGCCGGTGCTCTGCATCGCCGGCGGCTCCGACCGTGCGCTGCTCGCCGCACCCCCCGCCGGGCTGGCGGTCGTCAGCCTCACGGCCCGCTTCGGACGGGCGAAGGCCCGCGGCGAGACGGTCGCACTGATCGGGCAGGTGACCGCCGAGTCGCTGGCCCGCTTTTGCCCCTGAGCAGACCCATCGGCCACACTGCTTGCGCCGCGCGGCCGGCGGGCACCGCCTCCGGCAGCACCCCCCGGAACGACCGGCTCGGCGCCGCAGCGTGGCGCACGGCTGGGACGAGGAGGCATCACGATGGGACTGCTCGAAGGGAAGGTGGCGGTGGTCACCGGTGCGGGACGGGGCATCGGCCGCGAGGAGGCGCTCCTGCTCGCCGCGGAGGGCGCCCGTGTCGTGGTCAACGACGTCGGTGCAGGGCTGCACGGCGAAGGCTCCGGCGACGTGCACCCCGCCGAGGAGGTCGTCGCCCTGATCCGGGAGAACGGCGGCGAGGCCGCGGTCAACGGTGACGACATCAGCTCGTGGGCCGGCGGCAAGAACGTCGTGGAGCAGGCGGTCGACACGTTCGGGTCGCTCGACATCCTCGTCAACAACGCGGGGATCCTGCGGGACAAGATGTCCTTCAACATGGACGAGTCGGACTGGGACGACGTGATCCGGGTCCACCTCAAGGGTCACTTCGCGGCCACGCACCACGCCGCCGTCTACTGGCGTAACCGGGCCAAGGGCGGCGAGGAGGTGGCCGGCCGCATCATCAACACCACGTCGGAGTCGGGCCTCTTCGGGAACGCGGGCCAGGCCAACTACGCCGCCGCCAAGGCGGGCATCGCGGCGCTCACCCTGGTCGAGGCACGCGAGCTCGGCCGCTACGGCGTCACGTCCAACGCCGTCGCCCCCCGGGCCCGCACCCGCATGACCGAGACGCTGTTCGGCTCCGAGGGCATGGGCGCCGAAGAGGGCGCCTTCGACGCCTGGGATCCCAAGAACATCGCCAACGTCGTGGCCTTCCTGGCCGCGCCGGCCTCGGCCGACATCAGCGGGCAGATCCTCGTCGTGTTCGGCGCCAGCATCTGGGCCATGAGCGCCTACCAGGCGGTCGGCCGGCTCACCCGCGACACCGCGTGGAGCCCCGAGGAGCTGATCGCCGCCAAGGGTGAGCTGTTCGCGGGCATCAGCTCGGGCGTCCCGCCCTTCAGCTTCATCTAACGTTCCCAGCCGGGCGCTTCAGCGGGACGCTCCCACCCGAACGGCGGGCCCGACCGACAGCCCCTTGCCCCCCGGAGCCTCCCGGTCGCGGCGCCCTGCGGTACGGTGGCGGCGTCGTGACTGAGCAGGCCCTGGGAGTCGGAGGCGCCACCCCGGTGGGTCACGAACCCGACACACCGGTCGAACCCCCTCCCGACCCTGGCGCCCGCGCCGGTCCTGGACCTCGGCCCGAGTCACGCCGGGCCCGGCACGCCGACAGCGCGACGACCTGGGGCGCGCGCGGGCGACGCCTGTGGGTCGACTGGCGGCGGCCCGTCACCATCGCCGTCGGCGCGACCATCGGGTTCCGCCTCGTCGTGACGTGGGTGGCCCTGGTCAGCGAGTACACGGTCAGCTTCCCCCATCTCGTGGCGCGCCATCCCTCCGTGCTGTGGGACGTCCTGGCCAAGTGGGACGGCGGCTACTACCTCTCCCTGGCCGCCCACGGTTACCCCGCCCACTCGGCCACGGCCGCCGCAAACCATGCCGGGCTTGCCTTCTACGCCTTCGGCCCTCTCTACCCGGCGCTCATCTCCGTCACCCACGCGGTGACCGGACTCGCCTACGAGCCCAGTGCCGAGCTCGCCAGCACCGCCGCGCTGGCCGTCGCGCTGGCGGCGATGTGGAAGCTCCTCGAGCTCGATCTCGGGGTCCGCTCCGCCGACGCAGCGTGCGTCATGCTTCTGGCCTGGCCGAGCGCCTTCTTCCTCGTCGCCACCTATCCCGAGTCGGTCACCCTGGCGGCCGTGACGCTGTCCTTCCTCACGGCGCGGCGGGGGCACTTCGTGGCGGCGGGACTGCTGGCGGCGATGGCGGTCGCCGGAAAGAGCTACCTGGTCGTGCTGCTCGTGGCGCTGGCCATGGAGGTGTGGTCGACTCCGCGCGACCGGGCGTCGTGGCGAGCGGGCCAGGACCTGGAGTGGCTGTCGCCGGTGCGGGTCACCGCCGGGCGGATGGTGGCGATTGCCGCGCCAACGGTCGCCTTCCTCGTGGCCTGGGTCGCCTACCAGCGCGCCCGCTTCGACGAGTGGTTCCCGTTCATAAGGTCGCAGGCCCTCTGGAACCGGCACCTGGGCGGCCCGTGGAACTCCATCGGGAGGGCCTTCAGCGACCTCGTGCACCTGCGCCTGCTCGATACCTCGACGGAATCGATCGTCGAGCTCTTCGACCTGGTGACGGTGATCCTGCTGGCGGTCGCCGCCGTGATCGCCTTCGTCCGCATCCGGCACTCCTACGGCGTGCTGCTCGGGCTCGCCTGGTGCGTGTTCACGTTCCAGACGATCTTGCAGTCTCAGAGCCGCGACGTGCTCGTCCTCTTCCCGTTCTTCGCCGCGTTGGGCGTGTGGGTGACCCGGCATCCCTGGCGCGAGCGCGCCCTGCTGTTCCTGTTCCTGCCCTGCGGCTACTTCCTGCTGGAACGATTCGTGACGGGGAAGTTCGCCGGCTGAGGGCTCGGGTCAGCGGCGCGACCCCGTTCTGAGGCACGATGGCGGCATGGCACATGACCGCAAGTTCCGCTTTGCCGCGCAGCTGAGCAAGGGTCCCGACGGTTCGGCCCGGTCCTGGGCGGAGCAGGCCCGCCGGGCCGAGGACCTGGGCTACAGCGCCTTGCTGATGCCCGACCACTTCGGCGACCAGCTGGCCCCGGTGCCCGCGCTGGCCGCGGTGGCCGCCGCCACGAGCACGCTGCGCATGGGGGCGCTCGTGTTCTGCAACGACTACCGCCACCCGTTCGTGCTGGCCAAGGAGGCGGCCACCCTCGACGTGTTGAGCGAGGGCCGCTTCGAGCTGAGCCTCGGCGCCGGCTGGATGCGCAGCGACTACGACGAGGCCGGCCTCCCCTACGACCATCCCGCCGTCCGGGTGGATCGCTTCGAGGAAGCGGTGAAGGTCGTCCAAGGCCTCCTGCGCACGGACGGACCGTTCAGCTTCCACGGCACGCACTACGAGGTGCTCGGGCACACCCTGTCGCCGCGTCCCGTGCAGCAGCCGGGGCCCCCGCTCATCATCGGCGGCGGGGGCAAGCGGGTGCTGTCCTTCGCCGCACGCCACGCGGACATCGTCAGCATCAACGTCAACCTCCGCGAGGGGACCGGCGGCGCCGAGACGGCCGCCGACGCCACGCCGGAGCGCACCCGCACGAAGATCGCCTGGGTGAAGGACGCGGCGGGCGACCGCTTCGACGACCTCGAGTTCAACTCGCTGATCGGCTTCGTTCTCGTCACCGACGACGCGGCAGGCCTGGCCGGTCAGATGGCGCCGGCCTTCGGCATCGACCCCGCCGACGCGTTGCACGTCCCGCTCGCCCTCATCGGCACGCTCGACGAGATGGCCGAGGAGCTCGAGTGGCGACGGGCCGAGTACGGCATCTCCTACTGGTCGATCGAGTCGGACTCCTGGGAGACGCTCGGCCCCGTGGTGAGCAAGCTCGCCGGCACATGACGATCACCACCAGTACCGGATGGGAGGCGATCGGCGACCAGCGCGAGCTCTGCGGCGAGCGCGTCTTCACCATCGACGCGCCGTCCATCGGGCCCGAGCGCCACGTGCCCCTGCTCGTCCTGCACGGGTTCCCGACGTCGTCGTTCGACTATGCCGCCGTGCTCGACCGCCTGCGGGCGGGACGGCGGGTGGTGCTGTTCGACATGGTCGGGTACGGGCTCTCGGCCAAGCCCGACCGTGCCTATTCCATAGCGCTGCAGGCCGACGTCGCCGCCGCGTACGTCGCCGCCCTCGGCATCGACCGGCTGGCTCTCCTCACCCATGACATGGGCGACACCGTCGGGGGCGAGCTCCTGGCGCGCCGCGCCGAGGGCACCTGGCCGGTGGAGGTGACGCGCCGCGTCGTGACCAACGGGAGCATCTACATCGAGCAGGCCCGGCTGACCAACGGCCAGCAGCTGCTGCTCGGCCTACCCGACGAGGTCCTGCCGCCGGGGATCCCGATCGACGCCGCGTCCATCACGCAGAGCCTCCGCGAGACGTTCAGCCCGTCCACGCCGCTCGTGCCCGAGGGCTGGCCCGAGGACCCTGTGCCGCCGGCAGCGGCGCAGGTCGTCCACGGCGACGGCCACCTCGTGCTCCCGCGGCTCATCCGCTACATAGAGGAGCGACGGGCCAACGAGCGTCGCTTCACCGGGGCCATCGAGGCCGACCCCTCGCCGCTGCACGTCGTGTGGGGGCTCGACGACCCGATCGCCGTCCCGTCCATGGTCGACACCCTGCTGGCCGCCCGTCCCGACGCGACCGTGAACCGCCTCGTCGGCGTGGGCCACTACCCCATGGTCGAGGCGCCCCAGCGCTTCCTCGACGCGGCGCTGGCGGGGCTGGTCTGACCGCGCGCCTGCCGCCGCGGACCCGGCTCTCCTGCCGGGCGCGGGGGTAATCCTCAGGCGGGGGCCATCACCTTGAGGGGTCGCACCTCCGCCGGCAGGCTGGCATAGAGGTCGGCGACGAGGTCGTCGCGCAGCCGAGCGGTGGGCGGCGGAGTCCCACAGGTTCTCGAACTGGTGGGGATCGTCGTCGACGTTGTAGAGCTCGCCGGTGGCGATCCCCACCCCGCCGGGGCCGGTGTCCGACTGCTCGTAGACGACGGAGCACGGGTTCAGCACGGCATCGCCCCAGACCTCTTCGAGACCGTTGGGCTGCCCCGCCGTGGACGGCTCGTAGACCGTGCACAGCCACCCGTCGCGGTAGACGGAGCGCAGGTGCATGCCGTAGCCGGGGAACTGGCTGTCCCACTCGCACAACGCCCGCTCGCGTCCGGGCTCGCCGTCGGCGAGCGGCAGGGCCGAGCCCTGCATCCACGGCGCCGGGTCCACCCCGGCGATGGCGCAGAACGTGGGCGCGAGGTCCACCTGGCCCACCGGATCGGTGACCACCGCCGGGACCACGCCGGCGGAGGGGGCGGGCCGCCACACGAAAGGCAGTCGCATGAGCGCGTCGGTGTGGTACGGGCCCTTGTAGAGGAGGCCGAAGTCGCCCTGGAGCTCGCCGTGGTCGGTGGTGAAGATGATGTCGGTCTCGGCGAGCCAGCCCCGCCGCGTGATGGTCTGCACCACACGCCCGCAGGCCTCGTCGATGAGCTCGTTCATCACGTGCACCTTGGCGTTCACCTCGCGGATCTGATCGTGCGTCAACGTCGACGGCACGAAGGAGGCCGGACCGCCCTCCATGTTGGAGAACCGGCCGTCCCAGAAGGCGAGCCAGTGCGGGGGCTTGCGGGCCAGGACGGCGCGGACGGCCTCGTCCGAGCCGGGGTGGCCGGGCGGCAAGTCGAGGTCCTGCCAGGGCACCCGGTCCAGCTCGGAGGCAGGCGGGTCCCACGGATGGTGCGGGTCGGGGAACGACATCCAGCAGAACCACGGCTCGTCCGCGCCGAGCGAATTCAGCCAGTCGACCGTGAGGTCGGCCACCCAGTCGGTGTGGTACCACTCGCGCGGGATCGGGTTGTTCTTGGTCTCCGGCGCCGCGGTGTCGCCGCCGGGCTCCGCCTGGAGCAGCCCGGCGAAGCTGTGCAGGTGCTCGGGGTGGTGCGCCTTGAGCCAGCGGCCGTAGTGCGCGATCGGGTGGTCGCCCCACGCGGCGGCGTGCATGGCCTGCTCCGACCGCTCGAAGCCGCGCCAGGGCCCCGTGTCCCCGCGGGCCACCCGGGCGTTCTCCTCGAACTGGTTCGTCGGGTCGAAGCCGGGTTCGAAGTGCGCCTTGCCGAGCAGCGCGGTGCGGTAGCCGGCCGTGTCGTGGAGGTACTGCGCCACCGAGGGCGCATCGACGGGGAGGGGGATGCCGTTGGCCACCACGCCGTGCGTGCGTACGTACTGGCCGGTGAGCATGGTCGACCGCGCGGGCATGCACACCGTGTTCTGGTTGTAGGCGCGCCGGTAGTTGATGCCCTCGGCTGCCAGCCCGTCGACGACGGGCGTGCGGGCCACCGTCCCACCGTTGCAGCCAAGACTGTCGTGGCGCTGCTGGTCGGTGGTGATGAAGAGGATGTTGCGGCGGCGGGCGGGGGGCGGCGCAGCGTCAGGCACCCGCGACCCCGTTCCCGTCCGGGCGGACGAGCGCATTGAGCACTGGCTCGCAGGCGAGCAGCACGGTGCGGTCGAGCCCCCGCTCGCGGTCGGCGTGGGCCTCTCCGTAGTTGGGCGACGTGACCATGTCGACGAACGCAGCCCGGCTCGGGTACGAGACCAGGGCGACCAGGTCCCAGGCGTCGGCGGTGGGGTCACCGATCAGGACGTGCTCGGGCCGGCCGGTCCAGATGACCCGCCCGCCGCGGGCCTCGACCATCTTGACGACCTGGTCGCTGTAGTCCCGGTAGGCATGGGCGCCCGTCGTCGCCGGCGGCGTCCTCGTCGGTCGCGGCGTCGGAGCGGGCGAAGTGCAGCAGGTTGATCATCACCACCTCCCCGTCCCGCGTCCCGTGGGCGAACTCGGTGAACTGCTCTCTCGTTGGCGTGATGGCCATCGCGTCCCTCCCCTGTCGTGGTCGTCGTGAGCGTGTCGTGTCGTGTCGACTCTTCGCCCGCTCGTGCTAGCCCAATTCGGGTCCGCGCCGCCACCTGGGTCGTCCCTACCCCGGTGAGGCGCGGGGTCACTCCTGGTTCAGCATGCGGTGGAGGTCGAGCTCGAGCTCGTCCATCAGCTCGACGAGGAGGCGCAACCGCCCCGTCGTGTCGCCCGTCGCCAGGAGCCGCTGCGCGTCGTACGCGCTGACGGGAGCAGCCGCGCAGAGCTGCCACGAGGCCACCTCGGCGTCGCCCTCGTCGAAGGAGAGGTCGGGCGGCAAGGGCGGCCCCCCGCCGTGCTCGGCGAGCACCGCCCGGGCACGGCGAATGCGCCGGACGGCCTCTTCGAGGGCGGGGCCGGGGGACCCCGGCGCGGGCACCTCGCTCGGCTCGGCGACGAGCGCCACGGGGTAGGGGGCGTCGGGCAGCCACTCCTCCACCGCGATGCGGGCCTCGCCCCGGACCTCCAGGACCCAGCGGCCATCGGCAAGCTCCACCGCCTTGGTGATGACACCGCGGGTGCCCATCCCGGTGCGCTGGTCGCCGCCGCCGACCTCGGAGCCCCGGGCGATCAGCACGACGCCGAAACGCCGGTCACCCGCCAGGCAGTCCCGCATCAACGCCCGGTACCGCGGCTCGAAGACGTGCAACGGCATCGAATCGTGGGGAAACAGCACCGCCGAGAGCGGGAACATCGGCAGCCGCGTCGCGGGCACGTCCCACCATGGCACGGCGTCGCCCTCACCCGCACCCGGCTGGCGCAGATCGGCAACTGGTGGTCCGGTCAACGAGCGCATGGTGCAGTCGACGCGAGAAGGACCGGCCTCGCGGCCGGTCCTTGACTCGTGTAGTGATTTGTTTGTCTACGCGGTCCCTACGGATCCAGCCTGCGGCGCTGTAGGTGCGGGGGCCGCCTTGTCGGCCGGCCGGCACACGCACCGGCGCGAGCGCGGCCTATGTCATGCGCCGGACTTCACACCGTAGGGACTACTCCGAGCGTCACCGAAACCGAAACTCGGTGACGCAGTCTCAACCCGGTGGATCGACCTCCTCGGTCGAGCGTGTCGATGGCATCGGACGCTCCTTTCCACTCGGGGCAATGGCGGGTGCTCCAATTGCCGCTCGTTCGAGATCCAGTATCTCCCTCGACCTGCCCCGTGTGAACCCCACGCGAACAGGGCATTCGCGAAGGCCCTGGTGGAGAGGGACGACGTCACGCGAACTTCATCCTTTCGCGCTTTGACGCCGGCCCGATCGGTCGCGACCGACCGGCAAGGCACCGGCCCGGCTGGTCCGACCCGTCTGCACCCACCCGCGTTCTCTCCACACTATAAACGATAAGGTTGACAGTTCCGGGAGACAGTTCCGGGGACAGACCGTCTCCGAAAGAACGAGGGCGGCGCCCTACGGCGCCCTACGCTGAGCCGATGGCACTCCCCGCACCCAAGGAGAACACGACGGCCATCGTGACGGGCGCCTCTTCGGGCATCGGCGCGGAGATCGCACGAGAGCTGGCCCGGCGCGGCCACGGGCTGACCCTGGTGGCCCGGCGCGAGGACCGGTTGCGGACTCTGGCGGACGAGCTGGTGCAGGCGCACGCGGTCCGCATCGAGGTCATCGCGGCCGATCTCACCGACGCCGACGCCCGCGGCACGCTCCCCGACCGGCTGGCCGACCTCGGCCTCACGCCGGACATCCTGGTCAACAACGCCGGCCTCACCACGATGGGCCCGGTGCACAAGGCCGACCGCGCCGCCGAGCTCGCGATGATCCGGACGGACGTCGAGGCGGTCGTCGACCTGTGCACGCTCTTCGTTGCGGGCATGGTGACGCGCCATCGCGGAGCGGTCCTGAACACCGCCTCCACCGCCGCCTTCCAGCCGCTGCCGGGGCAAGCCGGCTATGGCGCCTCGAAGGCCTTCGTCCTCTCCTACGGCCGCGCGCTGGGGGCCGAGCTCCGCGGCACCGGTGTCACGGTCACGACGCTGTGCCCGGGCCCCGTCGAGACCGGCTTCGCGGAGTCGGCGGGGATGACCGATGCCGAGGCGAGCGAGTCCCTCCCCAAGTTCATGTGGGTGGCCGCGGCCGACGTGGCCCGGGCGGCCGTCGAAGGGCTCGCCGCCGGGCGCGCCGTCGTGATCCCGGGAGCGGCCAACCGAACCGCGGCGGCGCTGGCGCACCTGGCCCCCAAGGCGCTGATCCTGCCGCTGCTGGCGCAACGGCATCCCGCGCTGAAGCCGGGCACCGAGGGCGAGGCCTGACGGAGCGACCACCCGGCCGGCGTCGCTCACGCATTGACAAAAGGCGCGTGACCGCCGCCCGAGCCAGCCCCGAGTCAGCGATGCTGACCGGCCACGCGCCTCTCGGGAAACGGCTTCGGGCCGTGCTTCTTGCGATCGCCACCCTCCCGGACCCCGATGAGGCCGGCCTCGGGGCTCCGCTAACCTCGCCCCGCGTCGCCTCGATGCACGACTCGCACACAACCGGGAGGCTCATGCCGCAACTGGTCTCGGAGCTAGACCTCCCCCACCTCGACATGATGGGGCTGGAGCGCAGGGAGGCCCTCGACGCCGTCGAGGCGGCGCGGTCGGAGCACTGGCTGGCCCGCACCGATCTGGGCTACGCGGTGACCCGGCTGCAGGACGTCACCGCCATCCTGCGCGACCAGCGCTTCCACTCGGCGCTCTCCATCATCGAGCAGTCCCCCGAGCTCGAGAGCTCGGGGTTTCCCGAGGGGAGAACCGAGTCGATCCTCACCATGGAGGGCGAGGGTCACGCCCGCCTCCGCCGCCTCGTCGCGCCTGCCTTCACGCCGGCCTCGGCCAACCGGCTCCGGCCCACCATGCGGGCCGTCGTCGGCGAGCTCGTGGACCGGATCGCCGGCCGGGGCGAGTGCGAGCTGGTGGCCGACGTCTGCGAGCCCTACCCGATTCCCATCATCTGCGAGCTCCTCGGCGCGCCCCCGAGGACTGGAAGCTCTTCTCCGCCTGGGCCACCGACATCTTCCGCCTCTTCAACAACAACCTCGCCGAGGACCTGCCGCTCATCATGCGGGCAGGTGAGGAACTGAACGCCTACGTGAGCGACATGATCACCGAACGGCGGGCCGACCCGCGCGACGACCTGCTGAGCGACATGATCGCCATCGAGCAGGAGGGAGACCGGCTGTCGACCGAGGAGATGGCGATGCTCGCCCAGGCCGTCCTGATGGCCGGCACCGACACCACCCGCAACCAGCTGGCGTGCTCGGTTGCCCTGTTCACCGAGTATCCCGGCCAGTGGGCACTGCTGGCCGAGCGCCCGGAGCTGGCGGGCCGGGCCGTCGAGGAGTCGATGCGCTACCTGGGCGCCGTGCGGGGCACGGCCCGCGTCGCCTCCGAGGACGTCGTCTACCGGGACGTCCTGTTCCCGCAGGGGACGCTCGTGGCCATCTCGCTGTCGGGAGCCAATCGTGACCCCGAGGCCTTCGACGAGCCCAACGACTTCGACATCACCCGCGAGCGGGGCACGGCCCAGATGACCTTCGGCGCCGGCATCCACTTCTGCATGGGCGCGGCGCTGGCCCGGGCCGAGTTGCAAGAGGCCCTGCCGCTGCTGGCCCGGCGCATGCCGGGGCTGGCCCGCAGCGGCGACATCGAGTGGAAGCCGTCGACGTTCGGCATTTGGGGGCCGGCGCGGCTCCCGCTCAGCTTCGGGAACTGAGCGCGAGTTCCCGGAGTCGCCCCCCGGCCCCGGCTCCCTACCCTCCTACACTCCTACGGCTGGCGGCCCAAGAACGCAGCCAGCTGGTCGGCCGGCGACGCGCCCGCCGGCGGCTCCACCCGAGGACCGAACGGCGCCGGCTCGGGGCCCCGCATCTCGTCCGGGAGGAAGGACCGGGCCACGCCGAGCATCTCGCTGGCCAGCGCCGGGTCGAGGTTGCTGGGCTGCCCCGTGGCCCGGGCCAGGTCCCAGCCGTGGGTGAAGGTGTCGATGGCCGCGATGTTGATGAAGACGCTGCCGGGCAGATCACCGAAGGGCATGTGCATGGTGCGCTCCATCGCGCCCTCGGCCGAGAAGGCCTCCACGGCCTGCGCCGCGCCCTTGTTGAACACCGCGACGTAGTCGTCGCCGGCGGCGAAGTCCGGCGACGCTCCCTCGGCGACGCTGCGCTCCCTCCGGCGGGTTCCCCGTCGCGGCGACAGACGCGAAGTACATGGTGCCGCCCACGATGTGGTTCACCAGCTCCCGGACCTTCCACGACGAGCAGGGCGTGGACTCGTCCAGCTGCGACCTCGTGACGCCCGAGAGCACCGCTCCCGTCGAGGCGAACGCTTTCTCCAGATCGTTGGGGTTCACGGCAGCACCGTCCTTTCGTCGCGACGTCCCGCCGCGAGCGAACCTACCCCATTAGGGCAGCGCCGCCGTGGCCTCGCCGACGAGCTTGTCCTCGCCCTCCGCGTTGGACAGCGTCACGGCCAGGTCCACCAGCTTCTGGCCGCCCTCTTCCCGCTTGCCGGTCACGACGATCTTCGAGGAGAGCACTTCGTCGGGCCAGGTCTGGCGGGCGAAGCGAACTTGATACCGCGTCACGTTCCCCACGCCGACGTAGTCCGTCAATGCCGACCCCAGCAGGCCCATGGAGAACATGCCGTGCCCGAAGACGCTCGGCTGCCCGGCGGCCTTGGCCGCCACCTCGTCGTGGTGCATCGGGTTGAAGTCACCGGAGGCTCCGGCGTACTTGACCAGGTCGGTCCGCGTCAGCTTGTGCGTGAGCGCGGGAGCCTCGTCACCCACCTTCACGTCGTCGAAGGACAGCTTCCTCTCACCCATCGTGTCGACCTCCTGTCAAGTGTTGTCCGAACGCCCTAGGCGCGGTGGATCAGGTTGAAGCGGGCGGTCACGACAGGCTCGCCCGTCTTCTCGTCGCTCCAGTTGGTCTCGGAGACGATGAAGGTCATCGTCCGCCCCTTGGACTCCTTCTGGTAGGCGTCGGTGATCTTGCCCTCGCTCACCAGCACGTCACCCACCAGCACGGGCCGGTGGTAGATGAACTCCTGCTCGCCGTGCAGGATCAGCCCACCCTTGGCCATCAACGGCCCGACCGCGGTCATGAGCGGGTTGCCGGTCGGAGCATCGGTCGGCTGGATCTCGTCGAACTTGCCCGAGAACTCCATGGAGAAGGGCCACGTCGGCGGCGCCGGGATGGCGTCGAAACCGGCCGCCTTGGCCGCCTCGGGGTCGTGGTAGATCGGGCTCGTGCTGAGCACGGCGTCGGCGAAGTGCTGCACCGGTCCGCGCTCCACGACGACCTTGGCCTTGCCGGTCGGCTGCCCGATGATGCTCTTGAGCACGTCTTCTTGCGCTTCGGCGCCGTCTGCCACCCGTCTGCCTCCTGTCCCCCTCCGCCCGAATTCCGATCCTCGTCGTCAAGGCGGGCACCGACCGCCGGGACCGATGCAGCGCCAAAGGTAGCGGGTCACCCCGGCGCCGCCCAATCCGGCGCCGCAGGCGGGCCCGCGTCCTGCTCACTACCATCGCCGCCGTGCCGCCCGACTTCTTCGACGTGGTGCAGACCCAGCGGGCCGCCCGGTCGTTCCTCCCCGACGACGTGGACGACCCCACCGTCGTCCGCATCTTGACGGCGGCCACCCACGCGCCCAGCGCGGAGAACAGCCAGCCCTTCGTCTTCGTCGTCGTGCGCGACGGCGCGTTGCGCGCCGCCATCGGCGCCATGACGGCGCGCCTGTGGCAGGGTGGCGCACGGGCCCTCGAGGAGCAGCGCCTGTCCCCCGCCTTCCTCCACGACGTGGACCGCGGGGCGATGGGCGGCATCGCTGCCGCGCCCGTCCTCGTCGTCGTGTGCGGCGACACGCGCCTGGCCTTCCCACAGACGATGGACGCCTCGGTCTTCCCTGCCGTGCAGAACCTGCTGTTGGCCGCCCATGCGCTCGGTCTCGGCTCGACGCTCACCACCCTGCCCGTCGTGGCCGGCGACGAGCTCTCCGCCGTGCTGGGCCTGCCGCCCGAGGTGGTACCGGTCGCCGTCGTCCCGCTCGGCTACCTGCCCGCTCCCCTCGCGCCGCCGCGGCGCCGGCCGCTGTCGGAGAAGGCACACCTGAACACCTACGGCACGCCCTTTCCCTGAACAGCCCACCGCCGCCCACGGCCTTCCACGGTCTCGCACGGCCGCCGCCGACCTGACGGGCGTGTCAGGCCCGGGGATAGGGTGAGCCGATGCAGGAGCACCACTACTTCGTCGACATCGAGGCCAGCGTGGACGAGCTGTGGGCGCTCTTCTGGGCCCGCATCCCCCACACCGAGACGGGGGAGGTGACCATCGACATCCTCCACCCCGGCGACGCGGCCGGCGAGGGGCTCGTCCGCCACTGCACCTTCCGCGTGCCGCGCTATCTCCTCACCGGCGGCAAGGGCCAGTCCTGGGAATGGCTGACCGAGGTGAAGCCCAAGGAGTCGTGGAAGTACAACGCCGTTGGCCGGCCGCTGTGGTCCGAGGCGGAGGGGCGGACCCGGCTGGAGGACCTCGGCAACGGGACGACACGCGTGCACTTCTCGGAGTCGTACCACGCCTTCAACCCCGTCCTGCGAGCGCTGCTCGAGAAGCGCGTGCACGCCTTCATCTCCAAGGACAACGACCGTCTCATCAAGGAGTCGCTGACGACGGGCGTCCGCTACCTGCGTGCCGCCAAGGCCAAGGCAAGTCGACGGACAAGGCCAAGGTCGACGCGGGGGAAGGCGAGGCGACCGCCCCACCCGATGCCGCCTCTTCGTGACCGTCGTCGACCTGTGGGTCAACGCGCTCACCGGCAAGGCCGCCGAGGCCTTCCTGGGTCAGGCCGGCAACGAGGGGATCCCTGAGCTCCTGGGCGGCGACCTCTCGGCCGCCTCCACCCTCGAGCATCTGCTGGCCACCATGGATGCCTGCGGGGTCGACGTCGGCATCGTCGCGGCCGGGATCACGACCCCCGAGACCGACGCGCTGCTCCAGGAGATCGGCGCCCACCCCGACCGCCTGCGCGTGGCGCTGGTCGCCGACGGCCCGACCGGCCCGTGCGGCAGTGCACGCGGCTGCGCGCTCTGCCGAGCACCCGGCGGTGGCGCTGGTGCGCGTCACGCCCCTGGTGCACCAGTACCCGCTCAACGACAAGCTCTACTACCCCGTCTACGCCACGTGCGCCGAGCTCGGCCTGCCCGTCTCCGTCAACGTCGGCGTCCCCGGCCCGCGGGTCCGCTCGGCGTGCCAGCGTCCCAGAGCTCCTCGAAGACGTCCTCATCGACTTCAAGGGCCTCACCGTCATCGGCGCGCACATGGGGCACCCCTTCGAGGCCCTGCTGGTGCAGTACATGCTCAAGTGGCCCGACCTCTACCTATCCAACTCGGCCTATCTGGCCACGTACATGGACCCCGCGCTCGTCGCGTTCATGAACTCCTCCCGGGGCCTCGGCCGCGTCCTCTTCGCGTCGGACCATCCCTTCCTGCCCATGGAACGTGCCGTGGCCGCCGCCCGGGACCTGCCCCTCACCGACGCGGCGGCCGACGCCTTCCTCGGTGGCACGGCCGCCCGCCTGTTGCAGCTCGCGTGAACCGGACCGCAGGAGATGTCGAGGATCATCCGCCGGCGCGGGTGCGCTGCAGGGGAAGCGCCGCCCGCCCCGCCACCAACGGCATCTCGAGGTAGGTCTGCAGGCCCGCGTCGGCTTCGCACACATAGGGCACGGCGTTCACACAGTGCATGGCCGTCGCCACGACGCCCGGGTTGCGCTCCAGGCCCGCCTCGAGGGAGTCGGGGTGCAGCTTGCGGAAGCTGACGAGGCAGCTCGGATCCCCGGTGATCTCCACTTCGAAGTGCTCGCCGTCGGGGCCGAAGACCCACGGCGGGTCGAGGTGCTCCTCTCCCATGAGCCAGTTCACCGCGGCGGTGATGACGGGCTCGCCGCGCACCAGACCCTCCCAGCGGAAGCGCTGGGCCGCGACGAGGCCGGGCCCGATGGGCCCGATGGGCGAGTCGATGGGTGCGGTGGCCACGGCCATCTCGTGCGTGGTGCGCAGCTCGGGATCGAGGTCGAAGCCGAGCTCGTCGGCGACCATCCACACCGATTGTCCGAACCCGGCGCCCAGCGCGTCGGCCATGATGCTCGTGCGTGACTCCGCCGGCGTCTTCCCGAACAGCATCCAGTCACGGATGACGTCAGGGGCGCCGTAGCTGCGGATGTCGGAGAACTCCTCGGCCCGCACATGTGTGACGGAGCCCGACAGCGCGGAGACCATCAGGGGGAAACGCTCGGTGATCCCGCCTGGGTTGATGCCGGTGCCGTGCAGGGTGACACCCGAGGCGCGGCAAACGGCATCGAACCGCGCCCGCTCGTCGGCCGGGGGGTAGAACCAGCCCAGCGGCGTGACGACGTTCTTGTGCGATTCGAGGATCCTGGTGACCACGTCGGTGATCCGCGAAGATGGGGCTGTAGACGACACAGTCAGCGTCCGCGGCGAGCAGGGCGTCGACGTCACGGGTCGCGGTGATCCCGATCGGATCGCGCCCCACGAGGGTGCCGACGTCCTGGCCGTCCTTTCCCTCGGAGTGCACCCAGCACCCGGCCAATTCGAGGTCGGGGTGCCCCAGCACGCCCTCGATGGCCGCCCTGCCCACATTGCCGGTCGCCCACTGCAGCACGCGGTACGTCATCGCACACCCCCTACCCTCGTCGGTCGGCGACCCACCATATTTCGCTCTCGTGACGTTCGACCGGTTCCCGTCCGCGCTCTCGCCGCTACCGTCACCCCATGGATCTCGGTCGGATCGGTGTGTGGTGGAGCGGGTCGTGGCGGGTGGCGGACGAGCCGACGCTCGATGTCGCCCGGGAGCTCGAGGCGCTCGGCTACCAGGCGCTGTGGTCATCGGGCGGCTACGACCCCGGCCTCTCCACCGAGGTTCGAGCGGCTGCTGGCCTCGACGACACGCATCCCCGTGGCCAGCGGCATCGTCAGCATCTGGACAGCGGCGCCGGACGACGTCGGGCCCGCCGTCGGCGACCTCGAGGCCAGGTTCCCCGGGCGCTTCCTCCTGGGCATCGGCGCAAGCCACGCGCCCCTCGCGGCGGACTACAGCCGTCCCTACGCGCACGTGGCCGCATACCTCGACGCGCTCGATACCCTCGACACCCCGGTGCCGCCGGACCACCGGGTCCTGGCCGCCCTCCGCCCGCGCATGCTCGAGCTCGCCGCGGCGCGCACCGCCGGCGCCCATCCCTACTTCGTCCCCGCCGAGCACACCGCCCGGGCCCGGGAGATCCTCGGCCGGGGCCCGCTGCTCGCCCCCGAGGTGGCGGTCGTCCTCGAGGCCGATGCTGCCGATGCCCGCAGGCTCGCCGCGCCTACGCCAGCATCTACCTCGGCCTACCCAACTACACGCGGAACCTGCGCGACTTCGGGTTCGAGGTCGACGACATCGAGGGTGGCGGGAGCGACCGGTTGATCGACGCCGTCATTCCGTGGGGTGATGCCACGGCCGTCTCGGGCCGGATCCGCGAGCATCTCGACGCGGGCGCCGACCACGTCTGCATCCAGGTCGTCGCGAACGGACAGGGGTTCCCGCTCGACGGGTACCGGCAGCTGGCGCCCGTGCTGTTCGGCGCGTGAGCCAGTCCATGCGCCGTCCGCGTCAGGGCCGCTGACTCGCCCGCGACAGCCGCTGCGCCAGGGCGCGGAACGCTCGTCCCCGGTGCGACACCGCGTCCTTCTCCTCCGCCTGCATCTCCGCGAACGTCCTGCCCCCGCGTCGTCGGGCACGAACACGGGGTCGTAGCCGAATCCGTTGCCTCCCCGCCCGGAGCGGGCGATCGACCCCTCGACCGTGCCTTCCGCCCACAACTCGGTCCCGTCGGGGAAGGCCGCCAGCGCCACGGTGCGAAAGCGCGCCCGGCGCGCCCCGCCGCCGTCCTCTTGCGCGGCCAGCGCGCGCAGCAGCTTCGCCACGTTGTCGGCGTAGGAGGCTTCCTCGCCCGCGTAGCGGGCCGAGTGCACGCCCGGGGCACCGCCGAGCGCGTCGACCTCGAGACCGGTGTCGTCCGCCACCGCAGCCGTGCCCGTCGCCGCCACCAGCGCCCGCGCCTTCAGCCGTGCGTTGTCGAGGAGCGTCGCACCGTCCTCGACCACGTCGGGCACACCGGCCGGGCGCGGCACCAGTGTCACGGGGAGCGCGGCCGAGAGGATGGCCGTCATCTCTTTGAGCTTGTCGGGGTTCGCCGAGGCCAGGACGAGACGGAGGGGGACGTCCCCGCTCACCGTCGCGGCGGAGGCTCGGCCAGCACGGTCGCCTGCAGGTCCGTCAACTCCTTGATGCCCGCCTCGGCCAGCCCGAGCAGACCGTCCAGCTCGCTCCGGCTGAAGGCCATGCCTTCCGCCGTGCCCTGCACCTCCACGAAGCGCCCGGCGCCGGTCATGACGACGTTCATGTCGACCTCGGCCCGCGAGTCCTCGGCATAGGGCAGGTCGAGCATCGGCACGCCGTCGATGATGCCGACCGAGACGGCCGCCACGGAGTCCGTGAGGGGATGGGTACGGATCGTCCCGGCCTCGACGAGACGGGTGCAGGCGTCGTGCAGCGCAACGTAGGCACCGCAGATGGAGGCGGTCCGCGTCCCGCCGTCGGCCTGAAGCGCATCGCAGTCGACGGTGATCTGCACCTCACCGAGGGCGACCAGGTCGCACACGGCCCGCAGGCTGCGCGCGATGAGCCGTTGGATCTCCTGTGTCCGCCCCGACTGCTTGCCCTTCGCCGCCTCCCGGGAGGCCCGCTCCGGCGTCGAACCCGGCAACATGGAGTACTCGGCGGTCACCCAGCCGCGGCCCGTCCCGCGCATCCAAGGCGGCACCCGCTCCTCCACTGACGCCGTGCACAGCACCTTGGTCTGACCGAACGTCACCAGGACCGACCCGGGCGCCATCACGGTGTAGTCCCGGTCGAAGCTGACCGGCCGCAGCTGGTCGATGGCGCGTCCGTCCTGGCGCGCCGTGCGGACGGCCTCGCTCACGTCACTTCCTCCCACTGCACTCCCTCTCGCATCATGTCCCGACCGGAGCTCGGTCCCCGGAGGACACCGTAGGCGACCGATCAGTTGCCGTGGGCAAAGGCCTCCGGGTACGAATGGGGCAAGAACTCCAGGGCGGCCTCCACGTCGCGGTACGTCTTGAGCTCAATCACGTTGCCGCTCGGATCGGCGATCTTGGCCTTGGTCTGCTCCGTGGCCAGACCCTCGTCGTCGGTCGTGACCGGCACGACCCAGTCGACGCCGCTGGCTCCGAGTCGGGCGATCATCGCCTCGAACTCGTCGCGACCGAGCGTCACGCCGAAATGCCGCGATCCGCCCGAGGGCGCGGCGGACGTTTCGTCCGGCCGGTCCTGCAGCGTGATCTGCATGCCGTAGAACCACACGTCGGTGAAGTCCACCCGGGTACGGGCCGACTGGCAGCCGAGCGTCCGCACGTAGAAGTCACGTGCCTCGTCCATGTCCCGCACGGGGATGGACAGGTGGAGGATCGGCTGCATCCGCCAAGCCTACGACCGCACTCAAGCTTGACCGGCGCCGAAGAGCACGCAGTGCGCCATCGCGAGCGGTTGGCCACGGTCGGCGGGTGCCCCCGCGGCCGCCCGGCACCGCGACAAGGAGGCGCCTGCCGCCGGCGCCGTCGTGGGTCCTCCCGGTTGCACGTGCCACACCCAGGCATTCTGCGTGTAGACCGGTGCCACACCGAGCGCCATCGTGAGGAATCCCGAGGCGTACACCGGATCGCGGCTGGTCCCGGTGATCACGACGTCGCCCACATGCCATGCTCGCAAGGCGCTCCGCACCGTCGCGAGCTGGGCCGGCGTCCCGGCGGGCATTGCCCCCACGTCGATCGTCAGGTCTGTCAGGATGCGGCGCGCCGATCCCGGCTGGCCCGGGCCGACGGGGCCGCCGCGGGCATTGGGGGTCTTGAGCGCGGCGCCGGCTAGGCGGAAGTGCATGTCGTCGAGCGCCTGCCAGAGCATGGGCGTGGTCGACCCGGACACGGCGAAGGGAACCGTGAGGACAACGGTGCCCGCCGGGAGCACCGGCGCGATGTCCCGCATGTACGTCGGCATGCCGGACCGACACGACGTGCAACGGCATGTCCAACGTGATGAACACCGGGACGAGCGCCGCGACGGTTACCACGGCGGTGGCGGCCCCACTGACCCGCATCACCCGTGCCCGGATCCACGAGGTCGGCCGCCGGTGTGCCGTGTAGAGCGCATCGAGGCCCACGGCAAGCAGGAAGGCGACGAAGAGGGAGATGAACGGTGCGAACTGGTCGGCGAGGATCTCCTTGAGGACCGGGATCCTCGAGAGGTCCCCCCAGGGGAGCCACACGTTCGCCAGCCGACGAGGGCCCGCTCAGGAGGTACTGGCCGAGGGCGAGCACAAACGTTACCGCCGTCATGAACACGAGAAGCCATGTCAGCGGGCGCCGACGGCCCACGACGACCGACCACAGCGCGGCCACCGCGACCCCAGCGCCGACATAGTCGGGCGGCGGCCCGGCACGGCCCAGGTAGCCACCGAAGCGGACGTACGCATCGGCTGCGGCCCGATACTGGCCGGCTGCCAGCACGCCCGACAGCGGCACGCCGGAGAGCGGCGCGAGGACGAACAGCACACCGGTCACGGCCTGGGGCCCCGCCTGGCCGTACCAGGCCGGATACGCCAGGAGCACGACCGCGATACCGGCCGCCAGGCCAGTGCCGGCAACGCGTGGCCTGCCCGCCCTCGCACCTGGCGCCAGCCGACCGCCACGACGGCGAGCAACCCCATCACACCGAGCAGCAGGCAGATGACCAGCACCTCGGGCGAGATGAGGAACTGCACCACCAGGAGCGCGGCCAGGACGAGTCCGTCGCGGCGGGCCGAGTGCTCCTGGCGGATCACGATCTCGTGCAGCGTGGTGAAGAGCAACGGCGGGATCACGAGGAACGCGACGGACACGTGGCCGAAGGTCAGTGACGACACGATGGCGGACGAGTAGCCGTAGACCAGCGCGGCGGGGATCGCACCTGCCTTCCATGAGACGAGGGGGCGGATGGCGACGAAGCAGCCCCAGGCGCTGAGGGCCGGTGCGAGCGTCAGTGCGACATTGGTGGCCGCGACCGGTCCGAACAGCCACGTCACCGGGGCCAGGAGCACGCCGACCAGAGTCCCCGACGTGTTCGACAGCAGGTTCGCGCCGTCGGGGACGTTGACGGCGCCCGAGAAGAACACGCTGTGGAGGTGCGCGATGGCCCAGGCCGGCCACGCGGTGAACCACACCTGCTGCGCCGGATCGCCACAGCCGCACGTCAGGGTCGACGAGGGGTGTCCCGACCAGACGTGCCACCACAGGGCGACGGCCGGCACGGTGAAGCCGGCGATCGCCACCGCATGGAACCCGATGGCGCGCAGCGCACGCACGCGTGGCCCGTCGGTTTCGGCGGCCGGGCCCCTCCTCGACGTCGGGGGCGCGGTGACCGACCGCGGGGGACGGACCGGCGAGGACGGGGTCGGTGGGCATGCGGGGCGCGTCGACGGTGGGGTTGGTCGACACGGCTCTCCCGCTCGTCACTGCCGACGAGCGTACTGCTGGGCCTTCGCCAACTGGTGCCCAACGGATGCCCAACGGGTGGCGCGTTCGTATGATCGTCGCCGTGCCCGACGACCGCCGCTGCATCGTGGTGGGAGCCGGGCTGCTCGGCCTCTCCGCCGCATGGGCGCTGTCGCGGCGCCATTGGCGCGTGACCGTCTTGGAGGCGGCCGACGTCGTGGGCCACGACCGGTCGGGATCCAAGGGCGACGCGCGCGGATCTTCCGGCTCGGGTACCCCGAGCCGGTCTACGTCGAGATGGCAATCCGGGCACGCACCCTCTGGCGCCACCTCGAGGCGGCCTCGGGAAGGCAGCTCCTCCACGGCGGCGGCCAGGTGACGTTCGGCGACGAAGCCTCGCTCGATGCCATCGCGGCCTCGCTGGCGGCCGTGGGCTCGCTGGCGGAGCGGCTCGCACCCGGCGAAGCAGCTCGGCGGTTCCCGGCGATCGAGGTCCACGGATCGGTCCTCTTCGAACCCGGTTCCTGTGTGCTGGCGGCCGACGAGTGCCTGCGCGCCCTCGGGGACGCTGCCAACTTCGTGCTCCGCACGGGCACGCGCGTCAGGTCGCTGCGCCAAGGGACCGACTCGGTCACGGTCGCCACGGCCGGCGGGGAATCGTTCGACGCCGACGTGGTCGTCGACTGTGCCGGCCCCGAGGCTCTCGCCCTGCTCGACGACCCACCGCCGGTGGTGGCCCCGCCGTCGCTCCCCCAGGTGGCCTACTTCGCGCCCGCTCCCGGCGCGACGCCCCGGGAGCAGCCACCCATCTTCATCGAGTGGGGCGACGACATGATCTACGGCCTGCCCGTCCCCGAGGGCAGCCCGCACGGCGGGACCTACAAGGTCTCCCATCACACCCCGGGCACCGACCTCGACCGCTACGAGCCCGTCGGCCCGGCGCCGACGGACGACGACCCAGGGCTGCTCGCCCTGTTGACCGGCGCCGCCCGCCGTCTGCTGCCCTCCCTCGACCCCGATCCCGTGCGAACGGAGCGCTGCGTCTACGACAACTCTGCCGACGGCGACTTCGTCATCGCCCGAACGGGGCAGATCGTGGTCGGCTGCGGCACGAGCGGTCACGGGTTCAAGTTCGGGCCACTCATCGGCGAGCTCCTGGCTGACCTGGCCGACGGAGCGACGTCCCCCATCGACCTGCGCCCCTTCGCCCTGCACCGGGAGTCGGCCCGACCGCACGGGCCGGCAGGTGGGGGCAGCCAGTCCCATTAGGTTGCGAACGTGCCCCGCTACGTCGCACTGCTCCGCAGCGTGAACGTCGGCGGCCACGGACGCATCGCCATGAACGAGCTGCGGGCCTCTTTCGAGAGCCTCAAGTACAGCGGCGTCACCACGTACATCCAGACGGGCAACGTCGTGTTCTCGGCAGGATCGAGGAGCGAGACGGCCATCGCGGCGGCCATCGAGGAGCGCATCGCGGAGGACTTCGGAGACTCGCCCGCGGTCATCCTGCGCAGCGTGCCGGAATTCCTTCGTATCTGCGGCGCCAGCCCGTATGCCAAGGCCGGGGCGAACCCGTCCCGCCACCACGTGACCTTCCTGGCCACGAAGCCGACGAAGGAAACGCTGGCGGCGCTGACCCTGCCCCCGAGCGGCGCCGACGAGCTCGTCGTCGACGGCAGAGAGGTCTACGTGCACACGCCGGACGGCTACGCGGAGACCAAGTACACCGGCACGTTCCTCGAGCGCCGGCTCGGTGTCGTCAGCACCACCAGGAACTGGAACACGGTCACCAAGCTCGGAGACCTGACCGGTCGCTGACCCGCGGGATCCCACCCATAGGATCGAAACCGTGGACGACTGTCGGACGCCGGACGAACGCAGGGACGAGCAGACGCCGGCGGCGAAGGCCGGCGACAGCGGGCCGGCCCACCCTGAACGCCGCCGTGCGCCGGCGGCGCGCCGACCGGGCCTTCTACCTGCGCCTGGCAGGTGCCATCCGCCAGCAGGAGCGGGCACTGGAACGCCTGAAGCGATGACGCCCGACGCACGGTTACATGCCGGGCCCGAGACGGTCCGCGCGCTCGAACTGGCTGACTTCCTCCTCATCGCGGAGGCTGTCCTCGCCATCCCCGCCAAGCGCATCGCGGAGGAATCCAGCCTCCACCTGGCGGACTCCGCGCTCCATGCCCCCCTCGCCTGCTTCGGCGGCGAACGACTTCTACCCCGACTTCGCCACCAAAGCGGCGGTGCTCTGTGCCCACCTGGTCAAGAACCATCCTCTGCGCGACGGCAACGCGCCAGTGGCACTCATCGCCACCATCGAGTTCTGCCAGCGCAACGGTCACCCCTGGACGCCGCCGCCCGGGGACAAGGACGGCGAGCTCACCGCCGGCCGTTTGCTGGAGCTGGCCGCGGCCCCGATGAGCGAGACGGTCATCGGTGAACTGGCCGAGTGGATCAGTGAGCGGATGGCGCCCCGGCCGGCGACGAACTCCTCCTGAGCATCCGCGGGCAGGCCGTCCGTCGCAGCGTCGCCTCGCCGTCGCGCCTCTGCACGAGCCCGCGACAGGGGCCATCGACCGTAAGGTGTCCGCATGCCGCGCCATCGAGCTGCACAACGCTTCGACGGCCGAATCGCCGTCGTCACGGGTGCCTCCTCCGGCATCGGCAGGGCGATCGCCCTGACCCTGGCCGAGCGGGGCGCGGTCGTCGTCGGGCTGGCGCGGCGCAAGGAACTGCTCGACGACCTTGCGCCCGAACTGGCCCGCCGCACGCCGGGCAGCACGACCGCGGTCTGCGACGTCGGCGAAGCGGGCGCCTTCGCGGACCGCCCTCGAGCAGACGGCGTCGGCGCACGGACCGGTCGACATCCTGGTCAACAACGCCGGCGTCGACCTGATGCTGCCCGTGCCCGGCGGCGACGCCAAGACGGTCCAGCAGGTGTTCGACGTCAATTTCTTCGCCACCGTCGCCGGGACGCTCGCCGTCGTGCCAGGAATGGTGGATCGTGGGTGGGGCGCGGTGGTCAACGTGTCTTCCGACACCGTGCGGGCACCCGAACCGAGGCAAGGTGCCTATGCAGCGTCCAAGGCGGCCATCTCGGCCTTCAGCGAGTCGGTCGCCCATGAGGTGGCGCCCCGCGGCGTGCACGTCCACGTCCTGTACCCCGGTTGGGTGCCGACGGCGATGGGGCTCTCGGGCAACGAGGACGGTGGGTCCTTGCCCCCGAAGATGGTGCGTCGCACCGCCCAACAGGTCGCGACCCTGACGGCGGACCGGATCGGTGGGCCACGCATCGACATCAACGCCGCCCGGCTCCCGCTGCTGGCGCCGATCGCCCGGACACTGGCACCCCTCAGCTACCAGAAGGCGATGCGGCGTCTCGCGACCACGTGAGGCGGCGCTGCTGCGTCGGGGCCGCTCATGGCGAGACGGCTACGCCGAACTATCTACGTGTTCGTTTATAGTGTGCGGACAGCCTCGACGGCCTCGCCGTCCTCGTGGGGGACGTGCTGTTGCAGGGTGTCATCCAGGACGCTGGGATGGCTCAGAAGTAGATGATCGACTTGGCCCGCTCTGCGACCTCGTCGATGTCTCCCGTCCAGGCACCCGTCGACAGGTACTTCCAGCCACCGTCGGCCGACACGACCACGATGGACGCCGGCTGCCCATCGGGCACGGACGACGCGCACTTGATTGCGCCGGCCAGCGCCGCCCCCGTCGAGATCCCGGCGAAGATCCCCACCTCGGTCAGCCGCCGGGTCCACTCGATCGACTCGCGGGGGCGGACCACGGTCTTGCGGTCCAACAGCTCGGCACCCCCGAGCTCCTCGAAGATGGGCGGGATGTAGCCGTCGTCGAGGTTCCGCAGACCGTCGACCATCTCCCCCGCCGGCGGCTCGACGGCCCAGATCGACACGGCGTCCCCGAGCTTCTCCCGCAGGAAGCGGCCCACCCCCAGCAACGTCCCCGACGTGCCGAGGCCGGCCACGAAGTGGGTGACGCCCGGGCAGTCCCGCAGGATCTCGGGCCCGGTGCCCTCGTAGTGCGCCTTGGGGTTCGCCGGGTTGCCGTACTGGTACAAGAAGACCCATTCGGGGTGCTCCACCGCCAGCGCGCGGGCCATCTTGACCGCGCCGTTGGAGCCTTCACTCCCCGGTGACTCGATGATCTCGGCACCCCACAACTCCAGGAGCTGGCGACGCTCGACCGAGACGTTGGTCGGCATCACGGTCTTCAGCGTGTAGCCCTTGACCCGGCACACCATGGCAAGGCCGATGCCCGTGTTGCCCGACGTCGGCTCCATGAGTACCTGGTCCGGTTTCCCGGGGACGAGCACCCCCGAACGTTCGGCGTCCTCGATGAGGGATAAGGCCACCCTGTCCTTCACCGACCCGCCCGGGTTCTGCCCCTCGAGCTTGAGATAGATGCGTGCGGACGGGTTCGGGCTGAGCGCACTGATGTCGACCAGCGGCGTGTTGCCGATCAGGTCGAGCACAGACGAGTACAACGTCATGGCGTCTGGCTCCGGTGTCCTCAGCCCCCTGCCACGGCCGGCAGGATCGACACCTCCGCGCCGTCGGCGACGGGCGTGTCCAGGCCCTGCAGATAGCGCACGTCGTCGTCGTCGACGTAGATGTTCACGAACTTGTGCAGGGAACCCTCGTCCGTGAGCACCTGGCCCGCCATTCCGGGGTACTCGGCCACGAGCTTGGAGAGGACCTCGCCGATGGTGGACCCGTCCACGCTGACGAGGGCGGCCCCTCCGGCGTGGCTGCGCAGGACGGTCGGTAGGCGGACTTCGACGGCCACAGGGCCTCCTCGTTCATGTTCTCCGGCACTCACCGGCCCCACTCGGGCTGGTCGACTGATTGTTGACTGAACTGGTAACGATTCTACAAGGAGCGGTGCGGACCCCCTACCCGGGGATCTCCAGCCCCGGGACCTCGAGCCCGGGCACTTCGACGGGCTCCTCGGTGATCTCGCCGTCCCGAATCGTGTAGCTCCGCACCACGGGGAGTGTGTCTCGCAGGGAGACGAGCACGTAGTGCCACCCAGGGTCGGCCGCCTGCGCCACGTCGGTCGGCGACGGGTAGGCGTCGGTATGGGTGTGCGAGTGGAACACCCCCATGATGTCGGCGCCGAGCGTCCGGGCCGCCCGGTCCACCCGCAGCATCTCCTTGGGGTCGATTTCGTAGACCATCGCCGAGGCCGCCGCGTTCGTGGTTGCGAAGAGGTGGGTCGGCTCGTCCCCCCCATAGGACCCGACCAGGAGGCCGCATGCCTCGTCGGGCAGACCGGCCAGGCAATGGGCCACCATCTCCACGCAGAGGTCGCGGGGCAGGCGGAGCACCCATGAAGGGTACCCTCGTACCCCTCATGGCCAGGGCGAAGAAGCAGATCGCCAAGCGGGCGGCCGCCCGCGAGGAGCGCAGTGGTGACCGCGTCGTCGCCACCAACCGGCGCGCCCGGCGGGAGTACGAGTTCCTCGAGACCTTCGAGGCGGGCATCGTGCTGCAGGGTTCCGAGGTGAAGTCCCTCCGGGAGGGCAAGGCGCAGCTGAGCGAGGCCTATGCCCGGGTGGACGGCGGCGAGATGTGGCTGTTCCAACTGCACATCCCGCCGTGGCAGTTCGCGACCGGCTTCGGCGCGCACGACCCCGATCGCAAGCGCAAATTGCTGCTGCACCGTGGGCAGATCGACGAGTTGGTGGGCAAGACCCAGCAACAGTCGCTCACCCTGATCCCGGTCTCGCTCTACTTCCGGGATGGCAGGGCGAAGGTGCAATTGGCCCTGGCCAAGGGACGCCGCCTGTACGACAAGCGCAACGTGCTCCGGGCCCGCGACGCCGAGAAGGAGGCGGCGCGGGCGGGCAAGGAGATCGGTCGCTGGGTCGGGTAGGAACCAGCCGTTCGCTCTGGTCGAAGCGCCCCGCCTGGGGGCCGTACAATGGTGGGACCGATCAAGTCGGTCGGGAACAACCCAGACATGGGGGTGATTGGCTTCGACTTCGGTCGTCAAGGTAGGAGAAGCGAGCCGTGGTCTCCGGAGCCACGTTAAAGAGCCGGAACCAAAAACAAACGCCGAGCCTCAGCTCGCGATCGCTGCTTAAGTAGCGACGTCCAGCCGGTCCCAGCCCTACGGATCGGATCTTGGGCGTCATGCAGTAGGGCTAACTCAGTGCGTCACACCAACTGAACACTGAGGACACATCCGTTGGTTACGGGGCGGCACTGCCGCCGGCAGAAGTGCCGCCCCCGACAATCTGATGCCGGCTGCGCTCGGAGAAGGCCTACTGCGAAGCCGAAGGACGCGGGTTCGATTCCCGCCACCTCCACCACGGCTCCGCCTGCGAACACGCAGTTCGGGGCGCTGTTAGCTGATAGAATCGTGCCACTAACGGTGCCAAAAGGGCACGAAAAGGGCACACCAGCGACGGACTACGCCACCGCCCCGCGCAGCATCACGCGCCGCTCTTTCGCCGTCGTCCCCGCCCAGACGCCCTCGAGGTCCGGGTCCGCCATGGCGTACTGGAGGCAGGGCGCTTGCACGGCGCACGCGTGGCAGGCGGCTCTGGCGCGGTCAATGTCGGCTGAGGAGCCCGAGAAGAACGCCTTGACGCCTTGGCCCCTACACGCGGCGTCCTGCTGCCACCCCGGCCGCTGCAGGAAGTCCTCCAGGGTCAGCCGCTCGTCGGGGGTGTCCGGGGCCGTCATGCACCACTGCAGCAATGCGTCGTTCACCCTGCCACGGTACGAGGGCGCTGTATCAGCGCGAACCTGCGAACCTCTGTAAGAAGCCGCCTACGTCAGTCACGAAGACAGTGGATGGTGCAGCGGCCCCTCGGACACTCAGCAGAGGGGCCGCTTTATATCGCGACTCGGCGTACCCTCGGACCCGTGAGCCCGATGCCCGAGCCCGGCGACCCGTGCCCCGGCTTCATCGCCAAGGCGGGCCGTTCTTGTCCGCCTATCTCTAAGGGTTTATGACTGATTCGCCGATATCTCCACTTGATGGAGGTCGGGAGCTTCCTTGATACGCCTGACGCGCTTCCGCTTGTCCTGGGAGGCGACGTTGCCGCAGCTCTGGTCTTCGACGCTGTCCGAAAGGCTCCTCCCTTTCGGCCACCAATGGACGTCACTCTCGCAGTGAACTTCTGCGGACTCACAGGCAAGGCATCAACGAAGTATCGCCGTGCCAATGACGTCGACCGCTGGTACAACGAGCTTGAATGCCGAGATATCGGCGCGCCTGGGGGGCCCTACCCCGGTCCGAGTACGAGCCAAAGAGAGTCGCGTTCAACTTCTTTACAGCGCTCTGTTATGCGCAGTTCTATACAGACCAACCGAACGGCGCAGAGATTTTCACAAGGGTGTGCTGGCAAACGCTCGATCGCCGCGGCGTACAGAAGAAATGGGGACTTCCAGATGCCTCTACCATGAGCGCACGGCTGGCCCGCTACCCCGCCCCAGATGTCGAGAACCTCGGTGGGACCATAGTCATGGCAGCCGCAGCGTTCACTTGTGAGCTGGAACGGGCCACGACCCAGGCAGCGACTCGGACCGGGCATCTGTTGCCGTTCTCGCCGCTGGACATCTTGTAGGGGAAATCACCGGGCTCCTTGGGGCGTTCGGAACAATAAGGTCAGGACTGGCGAACTGACCTAACTCTGCTCACGACCGGCCCGCTTCGGCGGGGTCGCTGTGCGTCTGTCTAGACCGGATCGGAACACACGGGTTCTGGGTAAGGTAGGCCTCGGGCGAAATGGTACTGGCGCCCACCGCCCAGGGGCGTTTGCGGTCCCCGGCTTCGGTCGGGGCCGTTTCGTGTCACGGCTCAAACTCCTCTCGTAGACCGGGCTCGGGCTATGACTCGGTCAGGATGACGCCCGAGCCCGGAGCGATGGCGGCCTGGTGGCTGAACGCCGGCCTACCATCTGGTCCGTGAGCTCGATGCCCGAGCCGTGACCCGTGCCCAGGCTTCATCGCCGAGCCGAGCCGGTGCTGGCAGAACGTCTACGCACCAGCTCCAAGCAAACACACTGCCCAGAGCGCGGCCTGGACGGGCCGCTGGCGTTCGCCTCGAGGTGACCGCTGGTGGGTCGTGTCGGCCTGCCCTGAGCATCTCGAGGGGCTGACGGGGCTGCGGGAGTTTGGGCGACCACCTACACCGCATAGCTGACGCCGAGTATCCCCGAACATCGGATATCAGCTGATTCGCCAGCCGGGCAGACTCACGACCAATCAGTATCTGGACCGAGTCGAAGTCGCCGTGCACGGACGACGCGGGCTTCAGTGTCACTGCTGGGTAACGCGTCGTCGAATCACCCGCCTGCCTACCCGCCGTGGTTCGATCAAATGAATCGATAATGCGAGACCGGAAGGAGCCCTACAAACAACACCAACTGCACAATGATCATCACGCGAAATCCTGAGCGCACCTTTGTCCTTACGGCGGCATTTTCGTGGGGCGTCTTTCAGCAGCTCATCGAGCGTTGTTTCGTCGGACAGCTTTAACTTGTCGCTGTCGAGAATGCCGAAATGTACTCCATGCGAATCTTCCCGAAGACTGTTGCAAGGCTCTATCCCCGAGACCTAGCTCCTCTTCGGCCACCATCGCGACCCGAAATGGCTACGATGCTTTCTACCCCTCATGTATATGTAGAGGTTAAGCATAACGAAGGGCATCAAAGCGGCCAGTAGGAAAAGGGTCAATGTCCGATGAGCGAATCCATAGGTCACAAGAAGCACGTCGGCAGCGACATAAGACCCGATCGCCTGAATCAGAAGCGTCGACTGCGTCCGAACCATTAGTAGCGCCTCTGTCAGCTGCAACCGAAGCGATTCCGGACTTGCCGTCGGGTTCTGGGGGCCCGTGCCATTGTGCACCGGGCTGCGTGCCGGAACGGTTTCGTCCTAAAGGGACACTAGGCCAGGCCATTACTGCCTCCCCGACGCTATCTCCTACCGAGACAACATCGGCACATCTCTCCTCAAGTTGAGTCGGCGAGTCACCTCGCTGGAATCGCGGCGGGCACGCTGACCTGAGCCGGGACGCAATCGCCGTCCACGCTTGCGCCGCGGTCTTCGCAGTCCACCAACGCTGTTTAGAGCGTGCAGCGCACGTTTACAAACAAGCTGCCATCAGTATTGGCCGTCGCGTCGTTCAGTGCTTGATATACGCAACCGATGTAAACGGAGAGACAGGGTTGTGTACCCTTGGATCGTCGAAATTGCCCTTGGATCGTCGAATCTGCCCTTGGATCTCGACTAAGAGCATCAGCGGATAGGCATCGAAGTCGGTGACCAGCGGTTGCGCCAGTCGATGAGCTTGGCGGTGATCAGCACCACGATGGCGAGGGCCAGCTGAGCGAGTCGATGGGCGACCGTTCGGTCGGTGTTTCGGCGCAGCTGGCCGAAGTTCGCCAGCCAGGCATTGGTCCGCTCCACCGGCCAGCGCATGCCGAGGGGAACGTCTTTTTGCCGGAGCGGCACCACGCTGTTTCCTCGTCCGGCGTTGACGGTTGGCGACGATGTCGTCGATCCCGTGATCTGCGCACAGGCTTCGCACGCCGGCGCTGTCATAGCCGCGGTCGAGGTGCAGGGTCTCGATGTCGGCCACCAGGCCACGGCGCTCGCCCGCCTCGAGAGTGGAGCCGAAGAGAGCGACGTCGTGGCGCTGGGCGCCGTCGGTCGTCCAGCCGAAGGGAATGCCTGCCCGGTCGGTGAGCAGCGACCACTTCCAGCCTCGCTTTCCCCGGTCAACAGGGTTGGGCCCGGTGCCCTCGCCGCCTCGGGGCGCCTTGTGTTGGGAGCCGTCGACGGCCGCCTCTGAGAGGTCGAGGCCGATGATCTTGTCGTAGGCGGTCAGCGCCTCTTCGGCCAGCACGTCGAAGACACCGGCCCGCTCCCACTCGTCTCGGCGGGTCCGCAAGGTGGTGTCAGAGACCGCCCGGCCGACCAGGGCTTCGACGTCGACCCACGAGCAGCCGGTGACCAGGCGAATCAGCGTGGCCTGGAAACAGACGCGTCCGGTGCCCGGCGTCGGTGACAACCCAGAGGGTGGGTCATCGGAGGAGGAGGGAGCAGCGGTTCGACCGCCGCCCAGACGGCATCGAACACCTCGGGTTCTTGCGCGCGCATGATGTGGGGGACCTCCACTGGGTCGTCGGGTTTGGAACGCACCCGACATCCCAGTTGGGCCATCACGGCGACCGGTGGATGGTCTCTTTTAAACGCCTGAGCCGCGTCCTCTAAGGCTCGCCCCAGTGGTCGAACCCGATACCGCGGCATGGACCAGGCTGAGCTGGGCCTGCTGGCCCTTGAGTTGGGCCTGTTGCTTCTGATTCTGAGTCTGCAGATCTGAGACGTCATCGTGGAGTTCGACGACCTGCCACGCACCTACTGCGACGAGAGCGACGACAACCACAGCCACCACAATGAGGGGCCATCGACGATTGCCTGAGCCTCGTTCAGAATCGCGCCGTGCGTGCTGGTGATCTGGTGACCAATCTCTGGTTTCGGAAGGGTCGGTGTCGGGTGCCATGCCGGGAACTTAGAAACCAGGGTCGTAGCCGGGTGGTGGTCCAGCGCCCCACGACACCGTGCACGAAGCTGGTGTGCCGCTCGTCGTGACAGTGATGTTGAACGGAGCTGTTTGGCCCGGATTGACGAGCATCAGGGGAGCCTCGTTGCTTCCGATCATGTTGCCTGAGCTGTCGTAGATCTGGGCCGACGGACCGATCCCACTCACAGGACCGACACCGGTGAAGCTGCCCTCACCGTCACGGAGCCGCCCGACGGATCACACGAGACGCCAGAGGCTGTAGCGGCGTAGCTGGCGCCCGACAGCTTCGCGGCGAGCCCTCCACCCTGGCACACGGCCAGCAGACAGCCGCAGCGGCGATCGTCCCGGCGATCGCTACGCAGCGAAGTCTCGGGTGCCGAAGGCTCGCCGCCACGGGTGAGGTCATCGGCACATTCACTCAGGATCTTGACAACTTTGTGGCTAAATCGGGCGCCCCCGTACGGCCCCATCACTTCGGGGCGTGTGGATAAGTGTGCACACAACTCAGCCGTAGAGGGCAGGACGAACCAAAGAGCCGACACGGGCACTCACGTGCTGTATTCAGCGGCGGCGGCGAGCCGACTTATCTGCCGGATTGGTGATGCGAGGAGGTGCGGTCAGTTCTTGACCGTGATGCTGATACCGCCGCTAAAGGCACTGGCGCTGGCGTTGAACGCTTCGGAGAACAGAGCGTACGAGCTGTTGGGTCCGTGGTGGTGTTCCAGCTGTACACCCATCCGTAGGGGCTGGGCGTGGCCGTGCCGATCATCTTGCCGGTGTAGCCGTCGAGCCGCCGAAGAGCCAGAACTCCACGCTGGTGGCGTTGGAAGCGGAGGTGTCCAAGGTGGTCGTTCCCGACAAGGTGGCCCCGTTGGCGGGGACGAGCACCGACGTGGTCGGCGGTGGGCTGTTGTTGCTCACCGTGATGCTGATGCCGCCGCTAAAGGCACTGGTACTGGCGTTGAACGCTTCGGAGAGCAGAGCGTAGGAGCCATTGGGTACCGTCGTGGTGTTCCAGCTGTACACCCAGCCGTGGGGCTGGGCGTGGCCGTGCCGATCATCTTGCCGTAGCCGTAGGAGCCGCCCGCGATCCAGACTCCACGCTGGTGGCGTTGGAAGCGGTGGCGTCCAAGGTGGTCGTTCCCGACAGCGTCGCCCCGTTGGCGGGGACGAGGATGCTCGTGGTCGGGTTGGCCGACCCGGTGACCTCGACGGCCCCGACGCTGCAGTCACCACTGCTGGCGACGCCCCGCTGGTCGGTTCGCGGGCACACCTTGACTCCGTTCACGGTGGTGCCTGGCGGGATCACCCCGACCGCCGAACTCGTCTTCCCGGGCAGGATGGTCTCTGTCGAACCGCCGTTGTTCGCCAAGGGGCCGAGGTCGAGCGTGGTCGAGTGGCTGATGCTGTGGTTGGCGGCACTAAAGCCGCAGGTGCCGTCGTCGTCGATGTTGTAGCCCTCGTCGTTGTAGACACTTGAAGGGTTGGAATGGGTATAGCAGTCCCCACCGGTGTTGTCGGCCACGATCGACGCCCCGACGGAGAGCGTTTCATTCGTAGCGTTTAGGAGGCCGCCGCCCGCATCTGGGGCGCTGCTGGCCGTGTTCCCCGAGATGGTGTCGTCGGTCAGGGTGGCCGTGTCGAAGTTCTTGATGCCGCCGCCATAGCCGGTGGTTCAGTTCCCCGAGATGGTGCTGTCGGTGACGGTGAGGTTGCCGACATTGTTGATGCCGCCGCCCTGGCCCTCGGCTGTGTTCCCCGAGATGGTGTCGTCGGTCAGGGTGGTGGTGCCGCCGGCGTAGATGCCGCCGCCCCCGCCAGCGGCCGTGTTCCCCGAGATGGTGTCGTCGGTCAGGGTGATGGCGCCGCCGGCGTAGATACCGCCGCCGTTTAACTTGGCCGTGTTCTTCGAGATGGTGTCGTCGGTCAGGGTGGTGGTGGCGCCGCCGGCGTAGATACCGCCGAGCTGCCCGGCGTTCTTGGTGATCGTGCTGTCGGTGACTGTGAGGGTCTCCCCTACGGGCTGGCCGTCGAAGATGCCGCTGCCATAGCTGTAGCTCGTCGGTCC
>CAVSLS010000058.1:0-11308 GCA_963728845.1 uncultured Acidimicrobiaceae bacterium | reverse complement strand
GGCAGATGACGACTGAGACAGAGACGGCCTTCACCGAGTTGCTCGAGCAGGTCGGCGCGACGCATGCCCACCTGGTCGAGCAGCTGGCTGACGACGAGGCGACGCTGCTCGAAGCGCACAAGTGGGTCCTGTCGATCCTCCAGGTCGCCGCCGAGGTGACCTTGTGGGCCGACACGGCCCGGCCCCGTTTCGTGGAAATCGTGGGCCCGTACAAGAAATGGGGCGGCGACAACGCCGACGCGTTCTACCGCTTCGCCCCGATCGACCCGTCCCGCACCTACCGGGTCACCATCCAGCCGGGCGATGCCGTCTACCTCTCCCTGACGGTCTACGGCGGTCCCGACGACGGCCGGTACTCCACCCACATCGTCGGCACCGTCAACAGCCAGGGAGCGACGCGGGGGGCCGACGGCGCCATCCACGTCGTCCTGTCGCAACAGGAGCCGTCCGAGCCCGACGTGGCGTGGATCCGGCTCGAGCCCGATGCTGTCGCCGCCATCACCCGGGACTACCTCGAAGAGCCGCGAACGGGCAAGCAAGCCAGCTGGCAGATCGAGGCGGATGATCCGCCCGAGACCTTTCGCGAGAACGACGCCGACCTCGCACGACGTCTCCGCGCCATGGCGACGTGGGTGCGCGAGCAGGCCAGCATCGTCCCGATCCCGCTCGGCACCCCCAACGCCATCGACCCGCCCTACCCGGTGCCCACGACCACGTTCGGGTGGGCGGCCGGCGACGCCGCCTATGCCATGGGGGCCTTCGAGCTCGAGGACGACGAAGCCCTGGTGATCCGGGGCCGCTCCCCCGCCTGCGTCTTCTGGAACATGTGTCTGTGGAACCGCCTCCTGCATACCTACAACTACGACTACGAGCGGGTCACCATCAACGGTGCGCAGGCACAGTACGAGCCCGACGGTTCCTGGGTCATCGTCGTTTCGGCCCGGCGCCCAGCCCACCCCAACTGGGTCTCGACGGCCGGCCACCGCACGGGCCGCATCTGGTTCCGCTGGTTCCTGCCCGACCGCACACCCGAGCAGCCCCAGGTGGAGGTCTTGCCCGTGGCCACCGTATGAGCGCGCGCCCGGCGCCCGTGCGTATCGACGACCTGGCCGAGCCCCGGTACAGCGACGAGGCCCGGGCCGTCTTGGACTTCATGAACGAGGCAGGGTCACAGCTCCGCCTCGAACCGGTGGCGGCTCATGGAGGCCGCCAAGGCGGAGACCGGTCTGGACGGGTTCGGCCCCGATGATTTCGTCGAGCGGCTCGGCTTGTTGTGCCGGGCCATGCGGGAGCAGGGCGGCTTCAACGGGGCGGGCGTGATGCAGCAGCACACCTTCATCCTCGGGTTGCTGAAGAACCGGCTCCTCATCGAGGACCTGATCCAACGGCACCCCGAGATCCTCGACCAGCGCATCGTCGCCCCGATCATCGTCTGCGGGCTGCCCCGGACGGGGACCACGCACCTGCACAACCTCATGTCCGCCAACCCCGCCCTGCGCTCCCTCCCCTACTGGGAGAGTCTGGAGCCAGTCCTCGCCGAGAGTGAGCAACCGGCACCCGGCGCGCCCGACCCCCGCAAAGAGCGCACCGCGATGGCACTCTCGTTCCTCGATGCCGCCATGCCGTACTTCAACCGCATGCACGAGATGACGGTCGAGCACGCCCACGAGGAGATCCAGCTGTTGGCCATCGACTTCTCGACCATGCTGTTCGAGACGACGGCGCCGATGCCGACGTGGCGCGACGCCTACCTGGCCCGGGACCAGCGACCGTCCTACGCCTACTTGCGCAAGATCCTCCAGGCGCTCCAATGGCTGCGCGGCGGCACGCGCTGGGTCCTCAAGTCCCCCCAGCACCTCGAGCAGTTCCCCGCGCTGGTCGAGACGTTCCCCGACGCCACCTTCGTGGTCACGCACCGCGACCCGGTGTCGGTCACCGCGTCCATGGTGACGATGCTCGCCTACAGCGCCCGCCTCACCCGCGACCACGTGGCCGTCGAGGGGATCGGCCACTACTGGGCCAACCGCCTCGAGTTGATGTTGGGCCGCTGCGCCGAGGATCACGACGTCCTCCCGGCAGACCAGACCATCGACGTGCACTTCGACGAGTTCATGGCCGACGATCTGGCCATGGTCGGCCGGGTCTACGAACTGGCGGGCCAACCCCTCGACGAGCGAGCGAAGACGTCCATGGCCGCCTTCATGGCCAAGCACCCACGGGGCAAGTTCGGCACCGTCGAGTACGACTTGGCGCAGTTCGGCATCGATGCCGCCGAGCGGCGGAAGGCCCTCGCCTTCTACACCGACCGCTTCGCGGTGACGCTCGAGTCCTGACTACTCCATCGGACGGGTCGCGATCCCATTGGGGTCACGTCCCGCCAGCAGCCAGCCGATGAGCATGGCCGCGACCGGCATGGCAATCAAGATGCAAGAGCAAGTTGTCCCACGGGACGTGATTGATGATGTCCGACACGCCACCCTCCAGTTGGTTCGAGCGGAACCAACCGAACAGGCCGACGTAAGCCGCCACCGTCCCGAGCAGCGCGCCCAGGAAGGCAAGGCCTCCGGCGGTGACGGCCGTCAGGCTGCGCCGGGTACGCGAGCTCGCACCGGTGGCGGTGAGCGTGCGCAGCTCGCTCGCCGTCTCACTGCGGATGAGGCCGACGCTCATGGCGAGGACACCCAGGGCGAGCGCGATGCCGAAGACGGTCGCCCAGTTCACGATCTCGGCTGAATTCGGCGCGTCGTTCTTCGACTCGGTGCTCAGGTCCGCGGAAGCCGCCAGCGAGTTCGCGCTCGTGAGCTGCGCCGAGGTGATCGGGCTGTTGGCCAGGATCATCCAGCCGTCGAGGCTGTTCTGGTCCGCGAGGTGCAGTCGGCGCAACGCGCTCTCGGTGATCACCGTGTTGGGTGCCGACGTGCCCGTAGGCAGTTGGCTCTCCTGTTGGACCACTGGGTGAGCCACGCACTGGTTCGGAGTGCACTCGTTGTAGTTGCCTGGACCGACAGCTACCGCCGCCGTAGGTGAGCTGGACGCCCGAGCCCGCGAGCCCGGGCCGCGAGCTGAGGATGTCGACGTCGGACGGGATGGACGACGGGTTGACGCCGTAGGCCCGCAACAGCGCCGGCGTTGCCACGAAGATCGGGCCGTTCCATTGGCGGCCGGCCGCGCTCGGGTTCTGCAAGCCGACCGCCGGGTTGTCGAGCTCGACGAGGTGCGTCGCGCCGACGGCCGAGGCGATGGCGTGCACGGCGGCCTCCTGCGTCTGGATGCTCGGCGGCGGCGTCGTGTTCCCCACTTGACCGTTCGGCCCGAAGGTCGGGCCGCTGGGCGGGGAGTACACGTTGAGCGCGTTCGCTGCCATGTTCGGCCCGACGTAGTCGAAGACGTTGGCGTAACGGGCGACGGCCACGGCGCAGATGATCACCGCGATCATGATGCCGAGGCTGATGGCCGAGAGGGCCGAGCCAGAGCGCGCCCGGTAGCGCGCCATGTCGCGCAGCGGCAGGCGGATGGCGATGGGCGACTTGCCGCCGATGCGCGCCAACAGGGCGAGGAAGAACGGTGAGACGAGGATGATCCCCACGATCAGCGCGATGAGCCCGGGGACCAGCCAAATCACCCCCCCGCCGTTGCCCGAGGCGCCCGAGACGGAGAACATGATGAACCCGATGACGAGTGCGATCACCCCCGGAACCAGGGAGCGGTGGATCTGGCGCGGGGGCGCGGGACGGCCGGCGAGGGCGCTGACCACCGGCACACGGGTGATGGCGCGGGCAGGATAGCCGGCCGCGAAGAACGTGGCGATGACCGCGAGCACCATGGCCGGCGCGATCACCTTCCACGGCAGCGCGAACATCCCGATGAGGTGGTGCGCGTTCTGCTCGTTCGTCGGCCGGTAGGCCAGCCACAGCACCAGGCCCAGCGCGAAGCCCAAGACGGCCCCCACGGCGCCGACGATGACGCCGTTGGCCTCCAGGACGAGCCGGACGTTGCGGTCGGTGGCCCCCATGGACTCGAGCATGCCGAGGGAGCGCATGCGGCGCTGGGCCAGCACGGTGAAGCCGCCGATCGACACCAAGGCGATGAGGAGCATTCCGACCGTCGCCAACGCCAGGATGATGGTGGACGGGTTGATGATGTTGTCGGCGTTCGAGCCCGGCGTCGTGATGAAGGACGAGAGGGAGGAGAGGGATTTGAGCGTGTTGGGCGACGCGTCGAAGAGCACGCTCAGCTCCGTCGGGTGTGTCAGCTGGCCCGGCGGGACGAGCGCGAACTCGTCGAGCAGGCTCTGGGGGTTCTGCACGATGCCGACGACGGTCTTGCCGCCCTGGGACCACGTGTCGCCCACCCGCAGGTTGAGCTCCGACGCCAGGCCCGGGGTGAGGGCGATCTCGTTCGGCCCGGTCGGGTAGCTGCCCGGAGAACAACTGCAGCATCGGCCCGCCGTAGGGTCCATGCGGATCCTGGGACCGCAGCTGGTAGGTCTGCGTCGAGCCGGGGACGGTGAACGTCTCGTTGGCGATGACCTGCACGGTGCCTACGGCGTGCTCGATCTCGGCGATATGCGCCTCCACGGTCGGCAGGCTGGTCGACGCGGACTTGCTGGTGGGCGTCAGGTTGAACGTTGCGAGATCGTGGGCCGTGCCGAACCCGGCGTTGGCCGCTGGCGGCGTGTTGACGGCGACCGCCGAGCCCACCACGACGGCCGCCACCGCGACGATGATCAGGAGCAGGATCAGGAACTGCTGGCGCCATTCGCGCTTGAAGAGACGCCAGGACCAGCGGAGCATGGCCCGGCGGGCCGGAACGCCGCCTTGGGTGGGCTCGGGGGCGGACTCGGTGGCCCGCCGTTCGAGGACGCCGACGCTCATGACTTCGGGAGGTCGGCGAGGAGCGCTTCCGGGCTCTCGACCGGGAGCGTCTGGTCGACGACTCTGCCGTCGCGCAGGAAGACCACCCGGTCGGCCCACGAGGCGAGCTGGGCGTCGTGGGTCACCACGACCGCGGCCAGGCCGCGGTGGCAGGCCGCGAGGATCAGTCGCATCACGGCCTCGGCGTTGGTCGAGTCGAGCGCGCCGGAGGGCTCGTCGGCCAGGAGCAGCTGGCGGTTGCCCACGACGGCGCGGGCGATGGCGACCCGCTGGCGCTCGCCACCCGACAGCATGTCGGGGTAGTGCGACGCCCGGTCGGCCAACCCGAAATCCTCGAGCGACTCGAGCGCCGCCGCCTGGGCCTTGCGGGCCGCGACGCCGTCGAGCTCCAGGGGCAGGGACACGTTCTCCACCGCGCTGAGCCCGGCCAGCAGGTTGTAGTCCTGGAAGACGTAGCCGATGGACTGGCGGCGCAGGCGGGCCTTGCCGTTGCGGGACAGCTTCGACAGCGGCGCTCCTCCGACATAGACCTCGCCGTTCGTGGGGTCCTCGAGGCTGCCGGCGATGGTCAGCAGCGTGCTCTTGCCCGAGCCGCTGGCGCCCATGACGGCGACGAGCGACCCGGCGTCGACGGAGAGCTCGATGTTCTCGAGGGCATGCACCTCGGACGCGCCCTCGCCGTAGACCTTGGTGATGCCCCGTAATTCGAGATAGCTCATGGTCGTGATCCCACCTTGCGCCGGGCCTTGGGGAGCGGGAAGGGCTGCGGCTGCACTGCCGGCGCGGGGTCGTCCGCCGCCGCCCTCTTCAGACGGCCGTCGGCCGTGTCCAGCCACCTGATCAGCGAGTCGAGCCGGAACAGCTCGGCGTCGACGACCAGGGCGAAGTTGACATCAAAGCGGGATTCGTCCTCCTTGAGGCGCGTCCACTGCTGCATGAGCTCGACGAGGTAGCGCCGGTGGACCTGCACCACCTCGTGCACGTCCACGCCGGGGAGCCCGAGGGCGACGAGCACCTTGATCACCAGCTCGTCCCGGGGCGGCGACGAGAAGTCGGGCGGCGTGCGCAGCCAGTCCGTCCAGCTCGGTCTTGCCCTCGGCGGTGATGTGGAACCCCTTCTGGGGGCCCTCCTCGGCCGAGTCGTCGGACTCGACGAGGCCGTCGCGCTCGAGCCGCTGCAGCGTCGTGTACACCTGCCCGACGTTGAGCGGCCACACCTCGCCGGTCCGGGCCTCGAACTCCTGGCGCAGCTGCAGTCCGTACTTGGGCCCCTCGCTGAGCAGGGCCAGCAGGGCGTGACGGATGCTCATGACCACTCGCTTCGAAGTAGCATACTGAGTATCCTACTCCATAGGAAGCGGCATCGCAAGGGGGACGCGCCCCGTCCCCCGTCGGGGCCGGCCCACTAGGGGGTGGCCGGGACCGAGGGTGGCCGGGACGGACGGTGGAAGCCCGCCGCTCAGGCGCCCGGCAGGGCCGACCCGGTCTCCAGCAGCGTCTTGAGGCTGGCGATGACGGCCGGCCATCCGTTCGTGATGCCCTGGAGGACCTCACTGCCCGGCTCGAAGCCGTCGTGGACCACGGTGAGCTTCACGACGCCCTCTGCGGCCTCCTCGAGGTCGAAGGCCACCCTGGATCGGGTCTCGGCCCGCCAGGTGGCGACGATGGCCTCGTCGAAGCCGTGCTGGGCGGCCCATTCGGGTGTGAACGTGTGCCAGGTGTAGGCCAGCCGTCGATAGGGATCGGATTCGAGGACGACCTGCTCGGGGTCGCTGACCACGAGCCCGACCTCTTCGTAGGCCACGTCGTAGGTCGAGCCCTTCTGCCAGTCTGAGCGATACGACACCCCGCCGGACAGCGGGTGGCGCCAGTACCGCGCGGTGAAGGCAGGGTCGGTGAGGCCCTGCCAGACCCGTTCGGGGGTGGCGTGGATGTAGGTGGTGTAGACGAAGGTCGTCTGGTCGCTCGTCTTGTCCATGGGGGTGGCCTCCAGTGCCGTCTTGAGATCGGACAGGGCCTCGGCCCGCGCCCGGTCGTAGTGGTGGATCCAGCGCTCGGCGATGTCGTTGATGGGGGCGGCGTTCAGGTAGTGCAGCTTCTCCCGGCCCCGCCGCACGGTGGTGACCAGGCCGGCCCCCACCAAGACGTCGAGGTGCTTGGACACCGACTGACGGGTCATGCCCATACCGGTGCTGAGCTCGGTCAGGGTCAGTCCGTTGCGTTCGTTGAGCCTGTCCAGCAGCCGGCGCCGGCCGGGGTCGCCCAGCGCCCTGAACACCGCATCCATGTCTCTCATGCGCCATCCGCTGGTTTGGTAATCATGCAACTGTGTGGTTGCATGATTACACTTAAGCAGCCATTTGGTTGCATGTCAAGGGGCTCGTCCGGTTCGGCCCGATCGTTCCGCTGGAGCGAAGTCCGCTCGGGGTCGCCCTCGGGTCGCCCTCCTAAGCGGGGCTCCAGGCCCGGACCCAGTCGACCTGCGTCGTGGCCGGCAGCGGGGTCGTCGTGGTGGAGAACGCGTTCGTGCCGACGCCGAGCGCCTGGGTCAGCGCGATGTGGGCGGGTTTCGTTGCGTACCGTCGCGTGGCCGGTCTGGCCGGCCCGGCTCGTCCGCTACAGCGCGGCGAGCACCTCCTCGGCCGAGCTGACGTTCAGCCCGGGGCCGGGCTCGACGGCGATCCAGGCGACGACACCGTCATCGAGGATCGCGGCGTAGCGCTGCGAGCGCGAACCGAGCCCGAACCCGCTGCCGTCCATGGTCAGGCCCATCGCCTCGGCCAGCTCGCCGTTGCCGTCGGCGAGCATCACGACGGAAGAGCCGACCTTCTGGTCCTTGCCCCACGCACCCATGACGAACGGGTCGTTGACCGACACGCACACCACCTTGTCGGCTCCCTTGGCGCGCAGCTCCTCGGTGCGCAGGACGAACCCCGGCAGGTGATGGTCGGAACACGTCGGCGTGAAGGCGCCGGGCACCCCGAAGAGAACGACCTTGCCGTGGCCCAGGACCTCGGCTGAGGTGGTCGCCTCGGGCCCCTTGTCGCCGAAGGTGAACACCTTCACGTCGGGCACCTTGTCGCCCACTGCGATCGTCATTCGAGACTCCTCCCGTCGTCGTGATCCCAGGCTGTCATACCCCACCGGTGACCCCCCAACCGACCGCCCCCCTCGGGCGGTCACGAAGTTGTAACCTGCCGCAGTCGCTGGGGGCGACGGCCTCGTACTACATGGGACTACATGGGATTCGGACCTTTGGGGGGTTGCGATGACGCATTCAATTGATCGTCGGTCGTTCCTGGCGGGTGGGCTGGCCTTGGGTGCCGGCGCCGCCGCTGTCGGTGCCCTGGGGGAGCCCGCCGGCGCAGCCGCAACCAACGGCCCGGGCCGAAACGGGGTGTCGAATGCCAAACCCGTGACGGGTGGCTCCCTCACGTTCGGCATCGACACCGAGGAGAGCGGCTTTGACCCCTCGACGGCTCGCTGGGACGAAGGCGGGTTCCTCTACGGCCGCACGGTCTTCGACCCCATCGCCATCGTCAACGCCTCCGGCGGCGTGGAGCCGTACCTCGCCGAGTCGATCACGTCGAACGCGGACTTCACGGCCTTCACGATCACCTTGCGCCCAGGCATCGTCTTCCACGACGGGACGCCGCTCGACGCCAGCGCGCTGTACACCAACATCGAGAAGCAGGCCACCTCGGTCCTCACCGGACCGGCCTTCGCCACCAACATCAAGGGTGTCTCGGTCACCGGGCCCATGTCGGTGACCCTGACCATGAAGTCGTCGTGGGCCCCGTTCCCCTACTACCTCGCCCAGGCCCAGACGGGCTACGTCGCGGCGCCGTCCATGCTGAACAGCTCCAACGGGACCTCCAACCCGGTCGGCACCGGACCGTTCGTCTTCCAGGACTGGGTGCCCAACAGTCACATGACGGCCAACAGGAACCCCCACTACTGGCGCAAGGGCTATCCGTACCTCGACTCCATCACCTACAAGCCGATCATCGACCCCGGAGCACGGGTCGACGCGCTCGAGACCGGCGAGGTGGACATCATGCACACCAACTCCCCCGACGGCCTGCTCCAGTTCCGGGGCGACCGCAGGTGGTCCTACTACGACAACAGCGGCCAGGTCGTGGGCCAGCCCACGGTGCAGTGCATCATGCTGAACACGGCGGCCGAGCCGTTCAACAACCACACCCTGCGGGTCGCCTTGGCCAAGTCCGTCAACCGGGCCCAGTACGCCAAGGTCATCGACAAGGGCGTCGACATCCCCATGGGCGGCCTCTTCATCCCCGGCAGCGAGTACTACACCAACACCGCCTACCCCGCCTACGACCCGGCCGGCGCGGCCAGGCTGGTCAAGCAGGTCCAGCAGCAGACGGGCAAGCCGGTGTCCTTCACGCTGAACTCGACCAGCAACTCGGACGTCCTGCGAGCGGCCGAGTTCCTGCAGCAGGCCTTCGAGCAGGCCGGCATGCACGTGAACATCAACATCATCGCCCAGTCGACGATCATCAACAACGCGCTCGCCGGCACTTACCAGGCCACGCTGTGGCGCCAGTTCGGGGCGGTCGACCCCGACCTCAACTACGTGTGGTGGACCACGCAACTGGCCTCGGGTCCGCTGGCCCTCAACATGGCGCGCAACGTAGACCCCCACATCCAGACGGCGCTGCTGGCCGGGCGGGCATCCGGCGTCAAGGCCGACCGGGTCAAGGCCTACCAGCAAGTCAACCAGTACCTCGCGGACGACGTCCCCTACCTCTGGTTGGCCCGCGACACGTGGGCGGTCGTGGCCAACCCCAAGGTGCAGAACTTCACCAACCCGGTGACCCTGCAGGGCTCCAAGGCGGTCCCCTTCGACGAGGGCGTGCTCTGGCCGACCCAGATCTGGGTCAGCTAGGAGGAGCGGCAGCGTGGCCCGGGTCGGCGGCGGGACTACCGGATGCGCGCTCGAGGTCGGGTCGGCACGCCCATCGGGTCATGAGGGTCCGAGCCCCGGTCGGTCCGAAGAGACGGGACCTTGAATGGCCCAAACACCGCCACCTTTGTAACAGCGAGCTGCACTCGGCCACGAGGCGGTACCGACGAGTCCACCACCCACGGTGACGTACTCGCCCTGATGTGCCACGACGCTGCCCGTCGGATCGAGCAAGACAGTTGGATGGAATCGGACCCGGTACCCCGCGGGCCACAGATAGTCCATTGATCCATCCGAGGTGCAGACTCTCGAATGAATGAGCTTCGCTTGAAATGGCCCGGAAGACAACGCCTGCATTGCAGCTTGTCCGGGCTTCCACCCATCGCTCGGCAGGGGATAACTACGAGTCCGATTGGTAGAAGTCGCCGCGGCGGCGCCCACCGGAATGGCGACGCCGGCAAGGACTCCCACAACCAAACATGCGGTCAATCTCGTGAACGACACTTGGCCCTCCTGCTCCACTGCGGCGCCTTTTCATCAGACGCATGTCGCCTCAATTTGGTTCGGTTGTCGCATTCCCTGGCGGTAGTGGATCCACCCAATCTGACCGCACTGGTCCTCCTGCGTCCAGGAGCACGAGATGCGCGACTGCGACCAAGCGTGAGGTGTCACCTTGGTGCGCAGCTTGTACGGCTACAGCCAACTCATCGGACAGCTCGGGAGCCGTTTCGCTGAGCGCTCTTGCGAGCCACTTTCCCCACCCCAGCCATTGACGGTTGCTCATGAGCCACAACTCAGCCGATTGACGGAACGTGGCCTCGATCACGAAGTGTCGCTCAGACCCTTGACGGGCGTCCTCGAGGTCGTCGACAAGATCAGTGAGCAGTCGCCGTTGCAGACCCAGCTCTGACGGGGTGAGTGGACTCGGGCCCCGGGTGAGGAGTCGTCGAGCATTGCGCTGCACGTCTGTCGTCGTGCTGTTGGTCGTCAAGGGCACACCCGTCGCCGTGATTTGCAGCACGAGCGGTCGACGGTCACGCACCTCTGTGGCCACACAGCGTTCCCAACCCTCCAGATCGCCGATGAACATCTCGACGGGCCATCGTCCTCCGTGGGTTCCTTCCCACCGGGACACAGCGCCATCCTCGATGACCACGAGGTCGAGGTCGGACCTCGGTGACCTCCGCTGACCAAGCGCACTTTCGGCAAGGATGGCACTCCTGAAGGCGGGAGATCGTGAAGCAACCACCTCCCGTGCAGCCGCCAAGACTTCATCGTCAACCCTGTCCACATCCCCGTCAGGCTGAGGCGGCACCGGGCCACTCTGCCACGGTCTTCGCGTCGCCCGACTCCGAGGCGATGGGTAGTCCGAAGGTGCCGAACCGCCGGGCTGCCGTCACACGGATGTGGCTCCAACGACCACCAAGCCGACCGCGCCGCCTCACGCCCGAGCGACCGTCGCCGCGTCGCCGCGTCGCCGCGTCGCCGCGTCGCCGCGCCCCATTGT
>CAVSLS010000057.1:0-91943 GCA_963728845.1 uncultured Acidimicrobiaceae bacterium | reverse complement strand
AACGGCGGCACCGGAGGTCCCGGCGCCGGACCTCACCACGGAGGACACCAATGGTCGTCTGGCACCTGGCCGATGTCTCGCTGAACCCGAGTGTGAACGCGCTGCCCGGTGGGGGGACCCTGCAGGATTGACCAACGGGCTAGGTACGTGGGCCCTCATCGCCGCCCTGGCCGGCCTCCTCGTCGGCGCCGCCGCCTGGGCCCTGGGCATCCACGCCCAGAACTACCAGCAGTCGCTCGTCGGGCGCCGGGCCGTGCTGGTGTCGGGTCTCGCCGCGCTGCTGATTGGTGCGGCACCGCCGATCGTCAACTTCTTCTTTCACACCGGCACCAACCTGCACTGATCGTCCGGCCCCGTCGCGGAGATGCTGGCCGCCGGCTGTACCGGTCTCGACGCTCTCAACCCCGTCTGCCAGGTCGGGAGCATCGGGGGCTCCATCGCGGCCTCGGGCTTCGAGTCGGTCCTCAACGGGATCAGCCAGTGGGTGGCGAGCGGCGCCGAGTGGCTGCTGGGCCAGATCGGCGACGTGCTCGTTCGACCACGACGGTGGACGTCGGCGCCACCTGGTTCCGCACCCACTACGGCCAGATGACCGCGCTGGCCGGCGTCGTCATCCTCCCCATGCTCCTCGCCTCGACGCTGCAGGCCGTGGTCCGCCAGGACGCGGGACAGCTCGTGCGGACCTCCCTCGTGCAGCTCCCGCTCGCGTTGTTGCTCGCGGCGGTGGCGATCCAGGTCGTCGTCTTGAGCCTGTCGGTCACCGACGCCATGAGCATGGCCATCGTGGGCGGCTCCGGTGCCGACGTGAGCTCGCTGCTGACCGGTGTGACGACGGGACTCGTCACCGCCGCGGCGGACCCGACCATCGCCAGCTTCGTCCTGTTGCTCGTCGCGCTTCTCGTCGCCGTGGCCGCGTTCGTCCTGTGGATCGAGCTGCTGATCCGGGCGGCGGCGGTCTACGTCGCCGTGCTCTTCCTGCCGCTTGCGCTGGCCACCCTGGTGTGGCCGGCGGTGTCGCACTGGTGCCGGCGGCTCGTCGAGACGTTGGCGGCGCTGATCCTCTCCAAGTTCGTCATCGTGGCCACGCTGAGCCTGGCCGCCGGCGCCGTCTCGTCGGGCACCGCCGGGACGGGCGCCCATGGCGCCGGGTTCTCCGCCGTGCTGGCCGGCGGCGCGCTCCTGGTCATGGCCACCTTCGTCCCCTTCGCCATCCTGCGCCTCATTCCCGCGGTCGAGGCCGGCGCCGTCACCCATCTCGACGGGCTGCGGGCGAGGGCACGGCCGCCATGACGCGGCTGCCCCGTTCCGCCGTGGGCCACGTCCTGAACGAGGGACTCGAGGGGCTGGGTGACGCGCGCCTGCTCGCCCAGACCGGGCCGGCAGGGCCTGCCGCCACAAGGGGCGCGGCCCTCGGAGGGGCGACGACGCACGGAGCGGGAGGGGCGGGGGACGAGGAGCCCCGGGACGGTCGGCCTGGCCGAGGGCGACCCGGGCTCGGTGCGTGCCTACGACGACGCCGTCGCGGCGGGGTGGTCGCAGCCCCCAAGGGACCCAAGCCCATCCTGTGGTCGGGACCCGGCGACGGCGCGGCCGGCGGCACGGAGCGCGTGGCTGCGGCGACGGGCCCGGCGACACCCGAGGATGCGTGGAAGTGGGAGGGTGTCCCGCCCGGCCGCAGCCTGATCGGGAAGGTCGAGGCGGGACAGCTGCGCTACTACATGGGCGACGACGGCCACGGCCCGCGCATCGTGGGGTTGCCGCGTGCGTGGCCGCCGGGCGAGGCCGGGGACGCCGAGTGAGTGCGGCGTCCGGCGACGGCGCGACCCGCTACCGTTTCGGGCCGCGCGAGCGCGGCGGCGCGCTGGCCGGATGGCGGGCGGGCCAGATCGTCAGCGTGGCGATCGGCCTGGTCTTCGGCGTGCTGGTGCTGCGCTGGGAGCCCAACGCGGCGGGCGTGGCGGCGGCGATCGGCATCCTCGTCCTCTACGGCGCGCTGGCGACGGTGCCCGTGTCGGGCCGCACGGGTGACGAGTGGGTCCCGGTGACCGTGTGCTGGGGCGCCCGCAGGGCCGGCTGCGCGGTGCGCGGCACATGGGCGCGCTGCGCGGGGTGCGGCTGCTGCGGGCCGACTGGCACGACATGGGTGTCGTGCACGATCGGAGCGCGCGCACGCTCACCGCGGCGCTCTCGTTGCGCGGGCGCGGCTTTGCCCTGCTCGGCGCGGACGAGCAGGACCGCCGGGTGGGGGCGTGGGCTTCGGTCCTGACGTCGTTCGCCCGTGAGGGCTCCCCGGTGCACCGGGTGCAGTGGGTCGCGGCGTCGCTCCCCGACGACGGGCGGGATGTGCGCTCGTATGCCGTCACCGAAGCGGTGTCGGGCGCCGCCTCCGCCTGCACCGCCTCGTACGAAGCACTGCTGAACGACATGGACTCGCGCACCAGAGCGCACGATGTGGTCATGGCCGTGCAGGTGCGGCTCACCAAGTCGGTCGAGTTCGGGTGCGCCACGCTGGCCCGCGAGGTGGGATCGCTGGTCCGCCTCCTCTCCGACGCCGATGTCGAGGTCGAGTCCCTGCTCACGGCGGACGCCGTGGCCCGTCGGCTGCTCCGTACCTACGAGGCGCAGGTCCGTCCCCCGAGCGATGCGCCGGCTCCCGAGGACCCGTGGCCCATGGCGATGGAGGAGAGCTGGTCGGTGGTCCGCGTCGACGGCATGCTCCATGCCACGTTCTGGGTGGCGGAGTGGCCGCGGGTGGAGGTGCGCAGCGACTTCCTGGCTCCGCTCCTCTTGGGCTCGGCTCGATCCACCTTCTCCGTGGTGATGGAACCGCTCGGGCCCGACGCCGCGGTGCGCAAAGTGGAGGCATCGAGGACGGCCGATCTGGCCGATGCGGAGTTGCGCCGGCGGGGCGGCTTCGTGTCGACGGCCCGGCATGCCCGCGAGTCGGAGGTCCTGGCTCGCCGCGAGGCGGAGCTGGCCGAAGGTTATGCCTCGTTCCGGTACTCCGGCTACGTCACCGTGTCCGCGCCGAGCGAGGAGGAGCTGGTTGCGGCCTGCGAGGTCGTCCAGCACGCGGCAGGCCAGAGCCGGCTCGCGCTCCGCCGCCTCTACGGCGACCAGGCCGCCGCCTACACGTGCACCCTCCCGCTGTGCCGCGGGCTGCGCTGAGGACCGGCCCTCCGCGCCTTCCGCCTCTACCATGACCCGGTGGCTGCACGCACCGGCACCGGACCCGCGGGGAACGCCGACACGGTCACGGCCGGCCCGGTGCGCAACGTGGTGGTGCTCCTCCTCGACAGCCTCAACCGGCACATGCTCGGGAGCTACGGCGGCGCGGAGTTCGACACCCCCCATCTCGACCGTTTCGCCCGCGAACAGGCCGTCCGGTTCACGTCGCACGTCACCGGTTCGCTGCCGTGCATGCCGGCGCGCCACGACATCCTCTGTGGGTCGCTCGACTTCCTGTGGCGGCCGTGGGGCTCGATCGAGATCTGGGAAGAGCCCATCACCCAGCAGTTGCGACGGGCCGGGGTGACCACGGTGCTCGTGTCGGACCACCCGCACCTCTTCGAGGTCGGGGGCGAGAACTACCACACCGACTTCAGCGCCTGGGACTACGTGCGCGGCCACGAGGGCGACCCGTGGCGGACCTACCGCGACCCCAGTTACATCGGTGCGCCCGCCCTGCCCGCCCGCGGCGGCGGCTGGTACTGGGAGCGTCTCGGCAGTCCGGTTTTGGACGACCGGCCCTACGACCGGTCACGCACCTTCTTCCGAGCCGAGGAGGACTTCCCCGGCCCGCGCACGATGCGCGCCGCGGCGGACTGGCTGCGGCGCGGCGCCCCGGACGACGCGCCCTTCCTGCTGTTCGTCGACGAGTTCGACCCGCACGAACCGTTCGACACGCCGGAGCCGTGGTTCGGGCGCTACGACCCCGACTGGCAAGGCGAGATCCTGATCTGGCCCCCGTACGACGTCGGCGCGGTGGCCGCGGGACGCCTCAGCGAACGCGAGGGCCGGCACATCCGGGCCAACTACGGCGCCAAGCTCAGCATGATCGACCATTGGGTCGGCGAGGTCTTCGCGGCGTTGGCCGCGCGCGGGCTGTGGGACAGCACGATCGTCATCGTGTGCACGGACCACGGGCATTACCTCGGCGAGAAGGACATCTGGGGCAAGCCGGGCGTCATGCAGTACGAGCCGCTGGGCCACATCCCCCTGCTCGTGCACTGGCCCGGCGTCGCCGGCGGCACCGAGTGCCCGGCGCTCACCACCAACGTGGACATCAACGCCACCATCGCCGACGTGTTCGGCGTCGCGCCGGCGGGCACCGCGCACGGGGTGTCCCTTGGTCCCCTCGTGGAGGGCCTGGCATCGCAGGTCCGGGAGTGGGCCATCGGCGGTGTCTACGGGAACTGGGTGCAGGTCACCGACAGCCGTCGCAAGTACGCCCGCGGCGCCGCCGGGGAGAATTTTCCCCTCTCCATGTGGTCGAACCGGTGGTCGACCATGCCCGTCCACGGCTTCGAGGATGCGGTCCGGCTGCCGCCGCCCGACCGGCGGGCCCGGCTCGACTTCATGCCCGGATCGGACATACCGGTCATCGTGCAGCCCTTCGAGCCCGGTGACCGCCTCCCGTTCTGGGTGGGCCGCAACGCCGTCGACGCGCACTTCCTCTTCGACGTGTCCGAGGACCCAGACGAGAACGAGAACCTCACGGGGACCGCCGCCGAGGCGGACATGGTGGAGCTGCTGCGGGTCGCCCTGCGGGCGGTCGCGGCCCCGAACGAGCAGTTCGAGCGGCTGGGAGTGGCGTGACGGACGACGATGTGCCCTTCGTCCTGCCGCGTGTCCCGCGTCGGCCGGCGCGCTGATCTTCGACAAGCGCGGTCGGCTCCTTGTCGTCAACCCCACCTACAAGGCCCACTGGACCATCCCGGGGGGGATCATGGAGGCGGACGGCGAGACACCCTGGGAGGCCTGCCGCCGCGAGGTGCGCGAAGAAGTCGGCCTCGTCGTCGAGCACGGCCAGCTCGTCGCCGTCGACTTCCTCCGGCCCCGGCCGTCGAGGCCCGGCGGGCTGCGCTTCCTCTTCGACTGCGGCATCCTGCCCGAGACGACGCTGCGGTCGATCGTCCTGCAGGAAGAAGAGCTGTCCGAGCAGCGACTGGTCGAGCCTGCGGAGGCGCTGCGACTGCTGAGCGGCCCGCTCCGGCGCCGCGTCGGCGCCGCGCTCCCGGCGCGTGAGCGCAACGAGTGCGTCTACCTCGAGGACGGGCGCCCGCACTGACCCAGGACCGACGTCCGCTCTTTGGCTACTTGGCGAGGCCGAGCTCGAGGGGGGCCGCGCCGGCGAAGTACAGCGCGGTGCACACGACGATGAACGCCGCGATGGCGAGCGCCCAGTCCGGGTGGAAGTGGATCACGAGGGCCGCGCCCGCGAGCGCGCCACCGAACATGCAGAAGGCCGAGGCAACCCTGCGCCCGGCGTGGGGATTGGTCCCCCCGGCCAGGGACGAATCCGACGCGAGCCCGGTCAGCGTCATGGTGAGGACGGTCGTCGTCATGTCGGCGACGCCGAAGTGTCGCACGGCCGCGTTGCGGACCCCCATGGCGAAGGCGAGGAGCGCGATCACGGTGAAGCGGGGCCAGCCCGAGCCGATGGCCGGCACCGCGGCGGCGACGATCGCGGCGACGGCCGTGAAGGTCGCCTCGAACGCCAGGGCGACCAGGAGCAGCATCCGCTGCGGGTTCACATGACGTGCGAGGCGGCCGCCCACGACCGCGCCGACCAGGAAGGCGCCGAGCGCGCAGAGGCTGGCCGTTACGGAGAACCCCGGTGCACCGGCGAACGCGAAGCCGATCAGGACCACGTTGCCGGTCATGTTGGCGGTGAAGACGTGTCCGAGGCCGAGGTAGCTCACGGCATCGACGAAGCCGCTCACCACGGTGAGCGCGCCGAAGGACACCAGGAGAGGTTGCGGCGGAGGATCGGGCTCGCTCATGTGCGTTCCACCTTTCCCGCGCCCCGAGGCGGTCGCGGCTTCCGTCAAGGTAAAGGAGGGAAGGCCACCCGCTCAATCGGCGTCGTCCGCCATCTGCCGGAACCAGCGCGAGACGCTGCTGGTCCGGGTGGCGGCGCGGCCGATCCACATGGAGGCGGCGGCGACCCGCCGGGCTCTCCCCGGTGCCGCCCCCACGAGGAGCTCGTTCCAGAAGATCCCCCACCCACCGGCGAGGGCCTTGCCGATCCCGGGCGCCGTCAGGGCCCGCCCGACCGCCGCCACCGCGCGCGGCCGGCCGACCAGCGCCGCATGGCCGGTGGCGGCCACGCGCTGGTAGGGCAGGTGCGACCGGATGAGGGTGCGGCGGTAGCGCGCCGCGGCGCACCCCGGCGCGGCGATGATGGCCTCGGCCGCCGCGCACGCGCTGGTCATGGCCGGCGCGATGCCCTCACCCTGGAGGGGATTGACCAATCCGGCCGCATCGCCGACCAGCAGCACACGCCCGGCGGCGGGCGTCGTCCCGACCATGCCCATCTTGAGCCAACCCCCCAACCGGCGCGGCAACGGCGACGCCGACGCCCGCTCGAGGAGCCCGAGCCTCACCAGGTGCTCGACGAAGGCGGGGAGCCGTTGCACCGCTGCCGCCCCGGCTCGGCGGTCGGCCAGGGTCCCGATCCCGATGCCGAGGTTGGCGCCGCCGTCGGGGCCGGGGAAGATCCAGCCGTAGCCGGGAACGGCGCGCCAGCGCTCCTGTTCCCACAGTGTGATGGCCGGCAGGTCGACGTGCTGGTCGACGTAGCAGCGCACGGCGAACCCCCACAGGACGCGCGACTCCTCCACCAGCGAGGCGACCTGCGCGACATGGCTGGTCGCACCGTCGGCCCCGACGACGAAGTCGGCGTGCAGCGCGACGCCGCCGTCGACCACGAAGCCGTCGAGACCGGCATCGGACCAGAGTGGGACGTCGGCGCGGCCCTCGACGGGTTCGGCGCCGGCATCGAGCGCGGCCGTGCGCAGCGCATCGTCGAACGCCCACCGGGTGACGGCGCGCGCTCGCCCCGGGTAGGTGGCGCCGTCGAAGCACGGGAGCACGACCCTGCGGTCGGTCGGCCCGACAACGACCATGTCGCCGACGTCGAGCCCAGGGGGCTCGGGCACCCCGAGGTCGGCGAGCACCTGCAGGCCCCGCGGCCCGATGAGGTCCCCGCACGCCTTGTCCCGCGGGAAGTGCGCCTTGTCCACCAGGCCGACCCGGGCGCCGGCGCGGGCGAGCACGAGCGCGGCGGTGCTCCCCGCCGGGCCGGCTCCCACGACGAGCACGTCAAAGCGCCTCGCACCCACGTCGGCTCCCTTCGAACGTCGACCGTCTACGGTGAGATCCTCACACCTGAGGAGGCGGAATGGAGACACGGGCGCCGAACGAACTCAACCGGTTCGCCCAGCAGCTCTTCTCCCCGCTCCCGGCACGCTACGACCGGCTGGCCGAAGTGTTGTCCATGGGCCAGAACGGCCGCTGGCGCCGCGCCATGATCGATCACATCGTGCCGGAGGATCCGGCGCTGGTGCTCGACGTGGCGTGTGGGCCGGCCGGCGTCTCCTTGCAGATCGCGCAGCGCACGCGCGCCGACGTGGTCGGGGTCGACCTGACGCTCGAGATGCTGCGCCAGGGCCAGCGGAACGTCGCCGGACGGGCGATGGCCGACCGGGTCCGATTGATCGCGGGCCGGGGCGAGCAGCTGCCGTTCGCTGATGCGACCTTCGACGCACTCACCTTCACCTATCTGCTGCGCTACGTCGACGATCCCGGGGCGACGCTGCGCGAGCTCGCCCGGGTGGTGAAGCCCGAAGGCGTGGTGGCCAACCTGGAGTTCCTGCTCCCGCAGAGCCGCTTCTGGCGGTTCTGGTGGTGGGGCTACACGAGGCTCGTCCTCCCGGTCGGTGGGCTCGTCACGGGGGGCCGGGAATGGCTGGAGGTCGGCCGGTTCCTCGGACCCAACATCTCGGCGCACTACCAGCGCTATCCGCTCGACTGGACGGTCGAGGCCTGGGGCAGGGCCGGACTGGTCGACGTCGGCGTGCGGCGGATGAGCCTCGGCGGCGGCCTCGTCATGTGGGGGCGTCGCCGCAGTGGCTGAGGCAGCGCCCCGAGACCGGCCGTCCCAGGAACGTCCGGCCTACTACGCCGCCCGCCCAGGTGGCTGGCGGGACTGGTGGACGTTGCTCCACCCTCCGTACACGGCCTGGCACCTGGCCTACGTGGTCATCGGGGCCTGCCTGGCGCCGGTGGTCAACACGACGCGACTGATCGCGACGCTCCTCGCCTTCTTCCTGGCGGTCGGCGTGGCGGCGCACGCGCTCGACGAGCTGCACGGCCGGCCGCTCCGCACGCACATCCCCGCGCCCGCTCTCGTGGGCGCGGCCGTGGTGGGACTCGTGGGCGCCCTGGTCCTCGGCGTGGCCGGGGTGGTCCAGGTCGGATGGGTGTTGGTCCCGTTCCTCGTGCTCGGACCCGTACTCGTGGTCGGGTACAACTTCGAGGTCCTCGGAGGGATCATCCACAACGACGTGGGGTTTGCCGCCAGCTGGGGTGCCTTCCCCGTGGTGACCGCGTACGTGGCCCAGACCGGGACGCTGGCGCTCGCGCCAGCGCTCGCAGCGGTCGGGGCGCTCCTCCTGTCACTGGCGCAGCGCGCCTTGAGCACCCCGGCCCGGATGCTCCGCCGCCGGGCTGTCGACGTCAGCGGGGTGCTGTCCTTGTCCGACGGCGCGCGGCAGGCGATCGACCGCCCGGCGCTGCTGGCCCCGCTCGAGCACGCGTTGCGGGCCATGGCCTGGGCCGTCGTCCTGCTGGCCGCCGCGCTCGCGGTGGCGCGGCTCGGCTAAGAGTCCACCCGGACTTGAAAAGTCAATCCAGCCAGTACGCCCACATCCGTGGGTTTACTCGTACCAATTGGTATTCCTTCAGGTCGTCGAGCGCCGGTCTCAGGTCGTCGCCTACGCGGGCCTCGAGCACAACGGATAGGCGGTTGTCCAACTCATCTTTGGAGAGCTGGCCTTTGGCAAACGCTCGCTGCACAAGTCCGGCCGCCAGTTCCTTGCCTCGGTCGCCCACGCGGAGACGACCTCTCACAGATAACGGGTTACCCGGTGGGGGTTCGACTTCATCCACCGCCAGCGAGGATAGGTCCAGAGATGATCTGCGCAAGTCTGATCCTGGCCGCTTTCACCGATTGCGACCCGGCCATCAGAACTCACCCGGATGCTGACGGGCTGCTGACTACGGAGCTTCGTCTTCGAAAGCCGATCGCATCACCGCATTCCAATTCTCGGCCCCCAGAGTCCGAAGCCGCCGCTCGGCAATGCGCCATCCGTCGGGATGACGGACGACGGAGTCGTGGTAGTAGCCCCACAAGCGGGGTGTGACCCCGTCGGACCGCTGATGCCAGGCGTACACGGATGTGCGCACGGACGCATGATCGAGGTCCTCGAACGTGACGAGGACGTTCGCATTGTGGTGGCTCGTTGCAATAAATCCCCCCTCAGGATTTCCGAACATCCGCCGGAGACCAGCCCTGGATCGCACGGTGCGATATTCCGGTCCGTAGTCGACCACGCAGTCCTCGGTGAATAGTTCCACGACCTCGTCGTACAGCCTGTGGTCGACGCAGTACGAATAGCGATGGACGAGATCGATGATCTCGTCTTTGGCGATCAGCCGCCCGACGGCGGCACCGTCGTCACTGTCCATCGGTCCTCAGAGACCTGACGCTCCACTCGCACGCACACTGCATCGTTCCAAGTTATGTCACGTGTCGGCTGCCTTGAGTCTCCTGCGGAAGCCGGCCACGGTGATCTCAACGACTCTACGGCGGGGTATCCCACACCCTGAACAGGGATTATCAGGGGATTCGACCTGTCTCCCTGCTCCACCGTGCCGGTGCGGCGTACTGGTACACCCTGAGGTGAGGGTGTTGGTGCGACATCGGGTCTACTACCTGCTTTCAGCCTTCGACCCTCGCGGGTTGCGGTTCCGGATACTCGCCTTACCGGCAAGTCGACCAACCTGCCGAGTCCGAGACAACACTGCGTCACTAACCCAGGCGTAAAGGGGCAGGGGGGTGACCTATTGGGCAAGCCGGTCGATATCGACCGAAATCTCCACCGCCGGAACCGTTCCTCTGTTCTCAAGCCAGTGGGTGGTGTTCCTGTCCTCGGGCCAGCCCACTCCCGGCCCATAGTCCGTAGCGGCTCCATTTCGGTGGTCAGTGATCGTTCCCTGCAGTATGTAGACGATGCCTGGTCTGTCCTTATGGTCGTGAATCGGGCCGAAGACGGCTCCCGGCTCGAAGGTGAACATACGCATTCGAAGTTGACGCCCCGTCATTCCCTCGATCTCAGGGCCAAGGTCAACGGTTGTAAGTAACTCCGCCGTGACGCCTTTCGTTTCAGGCACCGCCTCTTTATTGCTCATCGTGCTCACCTCTCTGGACCTAGCGTCCCGCCCCTCGTACTCGTCCCTCGGGCGTCGGCCAACTCAGTGACGGGTCGCTCCTCTACTGGGAGCAGTCTTGTCGGTCTCCGACGACGGCGCCCGGAAACGCCTGGACTTACTCCGGTGTGCCAAAACGGACAGCACGGTATTGCTGACGGATGGCGATCGGGTTGCGGCGGTTGGGAAGAGTGCCCCGATGGTGCTGTGGTGCTGTTCAGAGGCAGGGGGCCGACCGGAGTCCGTTCCCGCGCTTTCGCCCACCGCTGGATGGACACCGGGCGCCATTAGTCAGAGTCAGGTGTCGGCTGCCTTGAGTCTCCTGCGGAAGCCGGCCACCGTGATCTCGACCACCCGGTCGTGTCCCCACTGCAAGAGGGGATGACCGAACCGGCTGGCCAGCCGCATGGCCGGCTGGCGCATCTCGACGTGCCACGACACCTCGGCCCAGGTGCCGCCCTCCCCGGGGCGCAGGCTGAGCCCCGCCACGCCGGTCAGGTCCCCTCCGATGGTGGCGTCGATGGAGTGCGGCCGGACGCATTCGCCCAACTCGACGCGGAGCCGCATGCGGTAGGGAAGGGGCGGCGCGACCACCCCGTGCAGGACCGACCCCTTGGCCAGCCCGTTGCCCTCGAGCTCGCATTCGGAGAGCCAGGGCCACCAGCGCTCGAACTGGTCGACCTCCTCTATCCGCTCCCAGAGCTGCTCGGGGGAGAGGTCGAAGTGAAAGCCGTGTCGGTAGTCGATGACCGGTGCCGCCACGCTCATCACGTTATGAGCCCGCTGCGGACGTCCTGACGCCCGGGTGTGGCGGGCCCGACCGTTCCCCGGCGTGTCCGCTCGCAGCCCGCGCCTGCCGGCCCACCAGGTCACGACGCGCAACCTCGGCGCGGCGTACCCCTTCATCGCCGAGGCCGGCCTGGGCCGGCGCGGCGTCGTCATCGGGGACGACCTGCTCGGGGGCTCGTTCGTGTTCGATCCCTTCGAGCTCTACGACGCCGGCGTGGTGTCGAACCCGAACATGGTCGTGTTCGGCCAGATCGGGCGGGGCAAGAGCTCCTTCGTCAAGACGTTCCTGTGGCGACAGGCCGTCTTCGGCCGCCGGGCCTGGGTGGTCGACCCCAAGGGCGAGTACGCCGACCTGGCCGATGCCTGGGGCGTCCGCCCGGTGGCCCTCCGTCCCGGCGGTGCCATCCGGTTGAACCCGCTCGACCCGGGACCCGACGACGAGCACAGGGGGCCCGACGCGACGGGGCGGCGCCGGACCGAGCTCCTGGCGTCGCTGGCCAGCGCCTGCCTGGGGCGGAGCCTGCTGCCGCGCGAGCGCGCCGCATTGGGTGCGGCGCTCCTCGACGCCGGAGCGGTCGACGGCGCCCCCACCGTGCCGATGGTGGTGGAGGCGCTGCTCTCCCCGAGCGAGGAGGCGGCGCGGTCGCTGCGCACGGAGCGCCGCACGCTGCTCGAGGACGGGCGCGACGTCGCCCTCGAGCTGCGCCGGCTGGTGCACGGCGACCTCTGCGGCATGTTCGACGGTCCGACGACACCGGGCCTGGACCTCTCGGCACCGCTGGTCGTGCTCGATCTGTCCGCGCTGTACTCGTCGGCCGCGCTCGGCGTGCTGATGGCCTGTGCCACCGCCTGGCTGCAGGCGGCGCTGACCCGGACGGCGGTGACCGACCGGCGCCGCGCCGAGCGGTCGGGGTCAGTTCTTCCTGGTGGTCGACGAGGCGTGGGCGATCCTGTCGAACCTGGGCGTCGCCCGCTGGTTGCAGTCCTCTTGGAAGCTCTCCCGCGCCTTCGGCGTCTCCAACGTGGCCGTCCTGCATCGGGTGTCGGACCTGCGCTCCGTCGGCGCGTCGGACTCCGAGCAGGTGGCGCTGGCCCAGGGACTGCTCTCGGATTCCGAGACGCGGGTCGTCTACGCGCAGTCGCCCGGCGAGCTCGACACCGCGGCAGAGTTGCTGTCGCTGTCGCACACCGAGGCCGACCTGCTGCCTCAGCTGCGGCGGGGCATCGCCTTGTGGAAGGTGGGCCAACGCTCGTTCTTGGTGCAGCACCGCCTCAGTGCGCTCGAGCGACGCATCGTCGACACCGACGCCGCCATGACGGGCCGCTAGACGGTGGTGGACGTCGCGGCAGCTGCCGTGCCGGTCGCCCTCGCCGGCGCGCTGCTGGCCGCCATGTCGTACCGAGAGGCCGCGCGGCCGGGGACGAGGACGCGACGCCGCCCCGCGCGGCGGGGCGCCCGCTGGGCGACGCGGCGAAACCTTCGTCCGCTCCTCGTCAAGGCGGAGGCTCCCCCGGCCGGCCGGCTCCTCCTCGGTGTGGTCCCGGGCGTCGTCCGTCCCGCCGGTGTCGCCGCCGAGCGGGCCCAGTCCCTCGTCGTCGTCGGCCCGACCCAGAGCGGGAAGACGACGAGCCTGGCCGTGCCGGCCATCCTCGGCTGGCGTGGTCCGGTGGTGGCCGCCAGCGTCAAGAGCGACCTCTTGCGCCACACGCTCGGTGCCCGGGCGCGCCGCGGCCGGGTGTGGTGCATCGATCCGACCGGCTGCACGGGCGCACGAGCCAGCACGTGGTCACCGCTCACCGGCTGCGCCGAGTGGCATCGGTCCTGTCGGGTCGCGGCCGACCTCTGCGACGCAGCAAAAGCGGACGGGTCGACCCCCGACGGCGACTTCTGGTACGCCACGGCGGCCAAGATGCTGGCACCCCTCCTCCACGCAGCGATGCTCGACCGTCGCACCATGGCCGATGTCGTGCGCTGGGTCGACACGCAGGAAGTCGCTGAGGTGGCCGGCATCCTGGAGCGGCGGGCGACACCGGAGGCCCTCGACGCGGCGCGCGCCACCTGGTGCCGCGACGAGCGCACGCGCAGCTCCGTCGCCACGACCGCCGAGACGGTGTTGGCCCCCTTCACCCCTCCGTGGCCCGGTGCGAGGGTGCCCGACCTCTTCGAGCCGGATTGCCTGCTCCATGGTCCCCACACGGTGTACCTGTGCGCCCCCGCCCACGACCAGCGCCGGCTGCGCGGTTACTTCTCGGCCCTCACCCAGCAGGTCCTCGCGCACGCATTCACACGGGCCACGCGTGCGGGAAAGGCGCTCGACCCCCCGCTGCTCGTCGTGCTCGACGAGGCGGCCCACATCGCGCCGCTGCCCGAGCTCGACGGGCTGGCCGCCACCTGCGCGTCGCACGGGGTCCAGCTGGTGACCATTTGGCAGGACCTGGCCCAGGTCAGGGGACGCTACGGTGCGCGCGCGCCCGACCGTCCTCAACAACCACCGGGCCAAGCTGTTCCTGCCCGGCATCGCCGACCCCGACACCCTGGAGTATGCGAGCCGTCTCATTGGCGACGAGGAGGTCACCCTTCCCTCGGTGACCCGCGACCCCTCGGGCCGACGCTCCACGACGTCGACGACCGGGCTGCGCCGGCTGCTGCCCCCCGAAGAGCTGCGCTGCCTGCCTCAGGGCCGCGGCGTCCTGGTCTACGGCACGCTGCCGCCGGCCCGGATTCTGCTGCGACCGTGGTTCTCGACGAGTCGGCGGAGTCGGCTCAGCCGGCGACACCACCCGTGACGGCCTGGGCACCGGTCGACCCCCCGGCGGCGCGGGCGCGGCTGGCACGGGCGCGCTGCTCGGAGAGGTCCCGCTCCGGCGTGTTCGTCGCCAGGCCCGCGGCGCGCTCGAACTCAGCGGCCGCCTCGGCGGGGCGCCCCAGCTTGTCCAGGAGGTCGCCCCGCACGCTGTAGAGGAGGTGGTAGCGCTCGAGCGTCCCGGTCTCGACGAGTTGGTCCACCAGATTGAGCGCGGGACCGGGGCCCGAAACCATGGAGATGGCGACGGCCCGGTTCAGTTCGACGATGGGCGACGGCGCGGCGGCGAGCCAACTCGCCGTAGAGCGTCACGACCTGCGCCCAGTCCGTCTCCTCGGGCCGGAACGACCGCGCGTGGCACGCTGCGATCGCGGCTTGCAACGTGTAGGGCCCCTTGGTCGGGCCGAGGGCCTCCGCCCGGGTCAACGCCGCGCTGCCCCGGTTGATGAGGAGGCGGTCCCACGTGCGTCGATCCTGGTCCAAGAGAAGGACGGGAGCGCCGGCGGGGCCGGTGCGGGCGCGCAGGCGCGAGGAGTGGAACTCCATCAAGGCGACCAGTCCGTGCACCTCGGCCTCTTCGGGCGCCAGGGAGGAGAGGATCCGACCCAGCCGGAGGGCTTCCGCGCACAGCTCGGGGCGCAGCCAGTCCTCGCCGGACGTGGCCGAGTAACCCTCGTTGAAAATCAGGTAGACGACCTCGAGCACCGCCCCGAGCCGGGCGGAGCGGTCGTCACCGCTCGGCACCTCGAAGGGGACGCCGGCCTTGGCGACCGTCTTCTTGGCGCGGACGATCCGCTGGGCGATGGTGGGCTCGGGGACGACGTAGGCCCGTGCGATCTCGGGCACGGTGAGGCCCCCGACGAGGCGCAGGGTGAGCGCGACGCGGGCCGGCACGGACAAGAGCGGATGGCACGCGACGAAGATGAGACGGAGCTGGTCGTCTTGGATCTCCTCCTCCGATTCGACGTCGGCCAGCGCCTCCACCCCGGCCGGGCCGTCGGACTCGAGCGCACGACCCACCCGCGCGTACTTTGCCGCCAGCGTGCGGTCGCGGCGGAAGAGGTCGATCGCCTTCCGCTTGCCGACGGCGGTCAGCCACGCACCCGGATTTGCCGGGGTGCCGTCCCGGGGCCACTGGCGCAGGGCATCGACCAGCGCCTCCTGGGCCAGGTCCTCGGCCAGCCCGATGTCGCCGACGCGGCGGGCGAGGGTGGCGACGACACGCGGGAACTCAATCCGGTAGACCGCCTCGATGGCGGCGGTCGAATCGGTGGCCGGCACGCCACCGATTCAACCATCCCGCCGTTTCGACCACCCGGCCAATCGAGCGATTCCCGCTCTGCCTCACATGCAGGGGCGGACGCGGACCTCACCCTCGCCCAGCACGGCGAGGAAACGCTTGGACCACTCGATTGCCTCGTCCCTGTCGCGGCACTCCATCAGCGCCCAGCCGCCGACGAGCTCCTTGGCCTCGGCAAAGGGTCCGTCGACGACGGTGAACTCGCCGTCCTTGAGGGCGATCTTGGCGCCCTCGGACGTGGGGGCGATGCCGCCGGTGGCGACGATGACGCCGGCCTTGGTGGCTCCCTCCACGAACGTGCCCATCCTCTCGTACAACTCGGGGGGCGGGGGCTCGGTCGGCAGCTCGGCCTCGTTGGCGAGGGTGTATCCGAGGAATCGCATGATGGTGCTCCCTTTCTGCTCCGTGAGGCGTCCGTCGCCTCACTCTGGCAGAGCGTCGAACGGGCCAGGGCGAAATCGACACGGCGGGCGAACTTCTCCGGCTTTCTCCGGACCGGTCACCCGGCGTCGACGGACCGTGCGTCTTGACCACCCGAACCGGGAGTCCGTAGCCTCGCCGCCAAGGGGGATTCCAGCGGATCCGAAGGGGGTCGAAGCATGTCCAGCCAGGGTGGTCGCGGTGAGGTCCGCATGCTCATCGGGGGCGAGCTGGTCGAGGCCGCCTCGGAGAAGCGCTTCGACAACGTCAATCCCGCGACCGAAGAGGTGCTCGGCGAGGTGGCCGACGCGTCGGCCGAGGACATGCGGCGGGCCATCGCGGCGGCCCGCGACGCCTTCGACCGCTCCGACTGGTCGACAGACCGCGCGCTGCGCAAGCGCTGCCTGGAGCAGCTGCAGGAGGCGCTCGAGTCCGAACGTGAGGAGCTGCGCGACGAGGTGGTCGCCGAGGTGGGGACGCCTCGCATCCTGACCTTCGCAGCCCAGGTCGACTGGCCCCTCGACGACGCGCTGCGATACCCGGCGAAGATGATCGACGAATTCCCGTTCGAGCGTGCGCTCGCCGACTCGAACCTCATGGGCTCGGCGAGCCGGCGCGCCGTCCGCAAGGAGCCCATGGGCGTCATCGGCGCCATCGTGCCGTGGAACTACCCCGTCGAGGTCACGCTGAACAAGATCGGTCCCATCCTCGCCACCGGCAATACGGTCGTCCTCAAGCCGGCGCCGGACACCCCGTGGAACGCGACCCGCCTGGGACGACTGGTGGCCGAGAAGACCGATATCCCGCCCGGTGTCGTCAACGTCGTCACCTCCTCGGACCACCTGGTCGGCGAGGAGCTCACCCTCTCCGCGGACGTCGACATGATCTCGTTCACGGGCTCGACCGCGACCGGAAAGCGCATCATGGAGAAGGGCGCAGCGACGCTCAAGCGTGTCTTCCTGGAGCTCGGGGGCAAGTCGGCCATGATCGTCTGCGACGACGCCGACTTCGCCTCCGTGGTGCCCGGGGGCTCCATGGTATGCGTGCACAGCGGTCAGGGGTGTGCCATGCAGACACGGATGCTCCTCCCGCGGTCGCGCTACGACGAGGGGGTGGAGCTCATCACTGCCGCCATGGGCACGGTTCCCTACGGCGACCCGACCGACGACGGGGTGCTCATGGGCCCGCTCGTGAGCGCCCGCCAGCGCGACCGTGTGCTCGGCTACATACAGAAGGGCCAAGAGGAGGGGGCGAAGCTCGTCCACGGCGGCGGCCGGCCGGCCCACCTCCCCAAGGGCTGGTACGTGGAGCCCACCCTCTTCGTCGACGTGGACAACGCCATGACCATCGCACGGGAGGAGATCTTCGGTCCCGTGCTCTGCGTCATCCCTTACGAGGACGACGACGACGCCGTGCGCATCGCCAACGAGTCCCGCTACGGGCTCTCCGGCGGGGTGTTCTCGGAGTCGGAGGAGCGGGCCACCGCGATCGCGCGGCGGATCCGGACCGGGTCCATCAGCGTCAACGGCGGCATGTGGTACGGGGCGGACTCGCCCTACGGCGGCTACAAGGACAGTGGCATCGGCCGCCAGTGCGGCCCCGAGGGGTTTGAGCAGTACGTCGAGACGAAGGCCATCGCCTGGCCCCTCGCCTGAGGGATCAGCCGACGGGCCACTCGGCCAACAGCACGTCGACGGTGACCAGGCGGGCCACGGGAGCCAGGCTGTGGGCGAGGACCGAGGCATGGTGCTCGGCCGGGGTGCCGACCACGGCGTCCGCCGGGATGGTCACGGCGAAGTCCTCGTCGGCGGCGCCCACGGCCACCAGGACGACGGCGAGGTTGGTCGACACGCCGGCCACCACCACCTCCTCGACGCCCATGTTGCGCAAGACGGCCAGCACCTCGGTGCGATGCACGGGTGAGATGCCCTGGCGCCGCGGGAACACCAGGTCGCCCGGTGCCACCCCGATCTCGGGGACGACCTGGGCCGCGGGATGCGAGTCGCTCCACTCCGCCGTCGAGGCGGTGGCGCGCATGAGCGGGGCCCGGCGGTTCGCCGTGCGCCCGCCGGCGGCCGGCAGGTAGGTCAGGTGGGCCACCTGGACTCCGGCACCGCGGGCGCCGGCGGCCAGGCGGCCCATGGAGGCCAGCGCGGGGCGAGCGGACTCGGCCAGGGCGGGGAGCACGGACAGATCCCCCACCACGCCGCGCTGGCACTCGACGAACAGCAGCGCAGTTCGCTCGGGCGCGGTCATGCGATCACCCGCGCTCCCGGTTCACCGCGTCAAGAGCATGCATCCGGCGATAGGCCCTCCCCCGTTCGACACGACCGCGACCTCGGGCCGACCGGGCACCTGGCGCGCGCCCCGCCTCGCCGCGCAGCTGCAGGCAGGCCTCGTGGAGCACCCAGTAGCCGTGCATGCGGCCGGCGGAGAGCTGGCCACCGTAGGTGTTGAGGGGCAGCGCACCACCCAGGGCGATGCGTGACGCGCCCTCCAAGAAGGGCCCGGACTCACCATCGGCGCAGAACCCCAGGGCCTCCAACCAGGCCATGGTCAAGAAGGTGAAGCCGTCGTAGAGCTCGGCCAGATCCACGTCGGCGGGGCGGAGATCGGTCGCGTTCCACATCTCACGTGCTGCGTCGGTCGACGCCATCTTCGGGTAGTCGGGGCGTTGATCCCACCCCCCGGCGCCGTCGGATCCCCCAACGGCGTCGACGCGCACGGGGTGCGCGCAGGCGTCGGCATGTTCGGCGCCCGACACGACGACGGCGATGGCACCGTCGACGGGCACGTCACAGTCCAAGAGCCCGAAGGGCTCGGAGATCATGCGGGCCGAGAGGTACTCCTCCATCGTGATCGGGTTCCGATAGACCGCGTCCGGATTGAGCGCCGCATTGCGCCTGCTGTTGATGGCGAGCCAACCGATCTGCTCCCGCGTCGTGCCGTAGAGGTGCATGTGGCGCCGCAGGTGCATGGCCAACCAGTTCGAGGCCGAGTAGGCGTGCATGGTCAGGATGCGGGTGATGTCGCGCATGGCCGGTGGGGCCTCCATCGGGCCGCCCGCCGAGCGTTCCACCCTCGCCTCGCCGCCGATCATGTTCACGGTGCGGTACACGATGACATGGCGCGCCGCCCCGCGTGCCACGGCTATGCAGGCGTCGACGACCGGCGTCAGGAGCCCGTAGTAGCCCATCGACCCGCCGGTCCACGTCGGGGAGATGCCGAGCGTCTCGGCGGCGACGGCGAGCGGCGTGTCGCCGATGGTGGCGATGCCGTCGATGTCCGACGGCGTGACACCGGCGTCGGCCATGGCGGACCGCGACGACTCCGTCGTGAGCTCCAGGGCTTCCATGCCGGTCTTGCGCCCGATCCGTGACATCCCGATGCCGGAGATGAGAGCCCCCCTCACCCGTTGCTCCTGCGTCACCGGCTCACGTCCGCCCGTCGGGATCGGGCTCGAACAGGGGCACGAAGACATCGCCCTGCTGCTCGAAGACGACACGTACCGGCAGGCCGATGGCGACGTCCTCGACCGGACAGTGCACGATGTCGGTGGTGAACCGGAGCCCGTCCTGCTCGGCGAGCTCGACGATGGCGATCACGTAGGGCACCGGGACGTCGGGATGGAAGCGGTGATGGTTCACCGTGTAGGTGAACACGCGGCCGCGACCGCTGAGCGGCGCATAGGCTGCGACACCGCCGCAGTCCGGACAGTGCAACGAGGGCGGAAAGTTCCACCGGTCGCAGGCGGCACAGCGTGGCAGGCGCAGCTCCCCGGTGGCACCGGAGGTCCAGAACTCCCGGTTGCCGTCATCGAGGGGCGGCGTGACGCGGGGTGCGACGGCCGTCATGCGAAGCCTCGCCCCGGGCTCCGGCACGACGAGGTCACGGCGTCATGGTAGCGACGGCGACGGCCGAGGCGGCCCGCCTCATGCCTCGAGGTCCATGACTTCCAGCACCCGAACCGTGTCGGCGCCCAGCTGGGGGGCCCGTCGGCCCGCCACCCGTGCCCGCGGGTCGGCGACCACCGTCTCCGGTGCGACCGGCAACGTCGGACCGGCCAGGCCGGCGCACACGCCCGCCATCGAGACGTCGAGGAGCCAGCGTCCGCCCCCGGCCAGCGTGTCGAGGCACGCGCTGGCCGCCGACAGCCCGGTGAGCGGATCGGCGACGGCGTCCGCGCAGAACATCGGCGTCGCCCCCGCCCAGGCCACCAGACCGCCGGCCACCGCCGCGTCGTCACCGAAGGCGACGCGGTTGGCCGCTGCGCCGGCGCGCCCGTGCCCCGTGATGGAGATCCACACCTGCGGGCCGCCCTCTCGGACCACGTCGCGCGCGCTGATGCCGAATTGGGCCAGCGCGCGTGGCCGGCTGGCCTCAATCACGATGTCCGCCCGCCGGACCAACGCACGCAGGAGGCGGGTGCCTTCGCCGCTCTGCAGATCGAGGGCAACGGAGCGCTTGCGCCAGTTCAGGAGGTCGAAGAACGCGGCCGCACCGCGCCGGGCCCCGTCGGGGCGACTGATCGACTCCACCTTCACGACCGTGGCCCCGGCGCCAGCCAGCAGGTCCCCACAGAGTGGACCGGCCCACAGGGCGGAGAGGTCGACGACGAGCAGGCCCCCCACCTCCGTGGCCGGCGCCTCGCCCAGACGCTCCGCCACGACCGCAGTCGCGTCCGCTGCTTCGCCGAGCCGGGTCACCGGGAGGCCGAGCACCGCAGCGCGCTCGACCAGTGCCGCGGGATCCCGTGTCACCACGGTCCCGCCGATGGCGGACCAGGTGGCGGGACCTGTCCGAGGCGCGTCATCGAGCTCGAGCCAGGCCGGCACGAGTTCCATGTCTTCGGCCCGCGGGAGCGAAACTGCCAGCCACTCGTCGCCGGCCGGGAAGAGGCGGCAACTGCCGCCGCAGCTCGTGGTGCCGCGCCGCCACAGCCCCATCAGCGCGGCCCGCTCGCCGAGGATGGTGAGCGGGTCCAGTCGCGGGAAGGCGTGCGCCAGGCGCTCGACGCCCTCGACCAGGCGCTCGGGCGGACCGAGCGGTTCGTCCGGGCGCCCGGTCAACGCCATCGCGCCGCTGGCCGCCCAACGCGCCAACCGGTGATCGTCCACGCCGGCACGGTAACGTCATTTGATCCTCGACCTCCTCAGTGCCGAAGCACTCCTCGCCGAGCTGCGCAGCGACATCGGCCCCGAACGCAGTGGCGCCGTGATGGTCGCCCTGACGGAAGGGATGCCCGCACCCGGCGAGGTGCCGGACGAGCGGAGGGCGAGCCTGCCCTACGTCGTCGTCGGGGTGACCCGTGGTGCGGTCGGCGATCCGTGGCTGAACCTGTGCGACGTGGTCGTCGAAGAGGGCGACCCGGCGCTGGGCCGGATTGAGGAGAACCTGGCCACGCGCCCCATCACCGGCACCACGCTGGCCTTGTTGTTGCGCGGGCAACATCGTTTGTCCGTCGGCGACGGCCTGGTGGCCGAGTCCACCGCCTATTCGGTCCTGCAGTCGGGGCCCGAGTTCGCGGCCTGGCGTGCCGCGCACCCGGCGCGCAGTGACCGGGACGGGAGCCCGCGGGTGGCCATGCAGCGCGACGGCGCCACCCTCACCGTCACCCTCACCCGGCCTCGCCGTCTCAACGCCCTGGACGCCCAGATGCGCGACGAGCTGGTCGAGGCGCTCACGGTGGCGGGGGCCGACCCGAGCATCACGCGCGTCGAGCTGCGCGGGGAGGGGAGGGCCTTCTGCGCGGGCGGTGACCTCGACGAGTTCGGTTCCCGGTCCGACCCGGCGACCGCCCACCTGATCCGGCTGCAGCGCAGCGTGGCGCGCACGCTGTCCCGCCTGAACAAGGACACCGTGACCTACATCCACGGGGCGTGTGTGGGGTCCGGCATCGAGCTCGCCGCGTTCACCGACACCGTGGTGGCCGAGCGCGACACGCAGATCTCGCTGCCCGAGATCGGTCTCGGTCTGGTTCCCGGCGCCGGCGGCACCGTCAGCCTGCCCCGGCGCATCGGCCGCCTCCGCACGGCCTGGCTCGCGTTCTCCGGATGCACCGTCGACGCGGCGACGGCCCACGCGTGGGGACTGGTGGACGTGTTGGAGCGCTGAGCGCCTCGACCGCTGAGTAAAGTGTCCTCTTTGCGGCAGGTGCGACGAGACGACAATGGGCGCCGGCGGGACGCCGTCCTTTACGCTCGGGCCCACACCATCGCAGGAGGACCGACCGAGATCATGCGGAACCGTATTGCCGAGCGTGGACCGGGGCTCCGGCGCGAGCCGCAAGGACAGCCATGACCTCGACGTCGCGCCACGAACATCAGGCCCCGCCCCACGCGCAACGCGCCCGGGGGGCTGAGGCGGCCAACGACCCCTTCCCCGGGGTCGAGAAGGTGAGGCCGGGGCTCTGGAGCATTCCGGTGCCCCTCCCCAACAACTCGCTGCGCTACGTGCTCGTGTACCTCTTCGAGACGGACCGCGGCCCCTACCTGATCGACGCCGGGTGGAATACCGACGACGCCTTCGGCGCGCTGCGGAGCGGCATGGAGGAGGTCGGCTGCGCCATCGGCGACGTCCAGGGTGTGCTGGTGACCCACATCCACCCGGATCACTACGGGTTGGCCGGCCGGATCCGTGAGGCCTCGGGCGCCTGGATCTCCCTGCACCCCGCCGACGCCGAGCTGATCCACGACCGCTACGACGAGCCCGAGGACCTGCTCAACCGGGTGGCGGCCGCGCTGCGCCGGATGGGGGCACCGGCTGAGGAGCTCGAACCCCTGCGCAACGCCGCCATGCCGGTCCTGCCGTTGGTCGACCCCGTCCTCCCCGACGTGCTCCTCGAGGACGGGGCACGCCCCGAGGTTCCGGGCTGGGACCTCACCGCCATCTGGACGCCGGGCCACTCGCCCGGGCATCTGTGCTTCTACGAGTCGAGCCAGTCGCTGATGCTCTCGGGCGACCACGTGCTGCCCCGCATCACACCGAACATTCCGTTCCACCCCCAGGCCGGGGCGAATCCACTGGGCGACTATCTGGCGTCGCTCGACAAGCTCGAACCCTACGAGGTGCGCGAGGTGCTGCCGGCGCACGAGTACCGCTTCGACGACCTGCGGGCTCGGCTCCAGGAGCTGCGACAGCACCACCGGGACCGCTTCGCCGAGATCATCGCCATGCTTCGTGAGGGGCCGCACACGGCCTGGGACATCGCGTCGCACATGAAGTGGTCCCGCTCGTGGGACGACATCGCGGGCTTCATGCGTCGCGCCGCCGTCGGCGAAACGGTCTCACATCTCCGCGCGCTCGAGATCGAGGGCGTGGTGCAGGTGGAGGACGGCGAGCCGGCGTTGTGGTCGCTCACGGACCGGTCCGCCTCCGCGTGAGCGGCGCCTATGGCCGACCCCCCAGCGTCAGCGCTGCGGGTCCGCCCCCAACGCGCGCTCGCAGAACGAGCGCACCTGGCGCGTCGCCTGCGCCTGCGCCGTTGCTGCCTGCCGCGTCGGGTTGAGCCCGGCGGCGGCCCAGGCCACCGATTGAATCAGCGGCGCGTCCGCCGCGGGATCGGCCAGGGGGAACGAGCCGTCCACGGCACCGTCGGCGAGCAGGGTCACGAGCGGTGCCATCACCAGAGCGGCGGCGCGGCGCATCTCGTCCGCGTAGCCCTCCGCCTTCATGGCGCCGGGAGAGCCGAGCACCGTGGCCCGAGCGGCCTTCGTGCGGTGATGGCCGAAGCTGAGGATCTCGTCGATCCAGGCGTGGAGCGCGGACAACGGGTCACTGGCGGCGGCCACCTTGGCCCGCAGCCGCGCCGTCGCCGCTTCGGCTTCCCGGCGGAACAGCGCGCACAGCAGCTGGTCCTTGGACCCGAAGTGCCGGTAGAACGAGCGGGTCGAGAGGTCGGCCTCGCACAAGATGTCGGCCACCGACGCATCGGCGTAGCCATTGCGCTCCATGACGACGAGCGCCGCATCGAGCAGGATGCGCAGCTCGTCCCCGGACTCGTAACGCCGAGGCCGCCCGGCCCGGGTCGGGAGCCTGATGCCGCTGCCGGCGGTCTCGGCCTTGCCTGTCTCGGTCATCGTGTTCCCTCCCTGCGTGACCCCTGGGCGAACCGGCTAGTCGGGCAGCGACTCGGCGAGCACGGGCACCTCGGCCAGCGAGCGCAGCCCGTCGTTGAGGTGCGTGCAACAGTCGGTGGCCCGCAGCCGCTCCAGCACCTCGGTGCGCATGGCCCGCAGCTCGGTGCCCGCCAACCACGATGCGTTGGGCGCCGCTCCCGGGCACTCGGCGTAGGGGAGCACGCGGGGCACCGCCGTGACCCAGCGCAGCACGCCCGACGCCCGGTCCGCCTGCCCGAGGATCTGGTACTCGTGGACGACGATCTCCCCGCCGTCGGGGTCCCAGGAGCTGTCGCGGAACATGGCGTCGATCTCCAGGACGTCGCCGTCGCCCCACACGTCGATGCGACGGGCGCGCCGCATAGCCGGCGGCGCCGGGTCGTCCAGCTCGTGCCACCCGACGGGGTCGGCCGGATCGCCCAGCGGGCCCGCGCGGGCCGTGTTCTGGCGGTGGACGATGGAGCCGTCGCTCGCCAGCGCGCTCGAGCCGGCGCGGAAGCCCGCACAGATGTCGACCATGCTCCGCCCCGGGACCTTGGCCAACCGCTCGCGCATCTCGGGGATCTGGTCCATCCAGCGGACGAAGACGAAGCCGGAGATGAGCGTGGCGCCGGCCAGGTCGTCGAGGAGGAGGTGCAGGGGTGTGCCGCCGGCGACCTCGCCCGGCAGCTCCTCGGCGATGGCCGAGCGCAGCCCGCCGCCGGCGTGACGCCCGACGAGGCGTTCCAGGCCCTCTGCGGGGGGATCCGCGGCGAGCCGCTGGATGTCGCGGGAACGGCCGGTCACCGCGTCGAGTTCCGCATGGTTGACGACCACGGCCGCCCCGGACCGAGGCGTCAGGAGGTCGCGTGCCCGTCCCTCGAGGTGGAGGTCGGTGCCCAGGCCGTCGGGCCAGGACATGAGCACGGTCGAGGTGCGCCGGACGGAGCCGGGGCGGCGCTGCGGGGGCTTGGCGGCGGGGTCCGAGGGAGGGGGACTCAGCGACGCCATGGCGGGGTACCCGCTTCGCAAATCATGTTTTCATGGTACGCCGCTGCGGGTGCGCACCGCACCTTTCGGACCACTCTATTGGCGAAGGCGCAGCTCAGGGGGGCTATGAATCTGTTCGTCCCGGATAGGCTCGACGGATGACGACGTCGTCGGCCGCGCACGTCGTGTCGCGCCCGGGCGCCGAGCTGCACGCCAAGCGGGCGGCGAAGGTTGCGGACCTCATCGTCGAAGACGTGCTGACACTGGGTTGGCCGGTGGGCGAGGTGCTCGGCTCCGAGGCGGACCTGCTCGTGCGCTACCGCGTCAGCCGCGCCGTCTTCCGCGAGGCGGTCCGGCTCGTGGAGCATCAGGGGGTCGCCCGCACCCGCCGCGGTCCAGGCGGCGGCCTCGTCGTCGCCGAGCCCACGGTCGGCGCGGTCAGCGACGCGGTGGTCCTCTATCTCCGCCGGGTCGGCGCCACGCTGGACGAGATCTGCGAGACCCGCATCATCTTGGAGGAGATGGCCTGCGCGCTGGCGGCCGAGCGGACCGACGAGGCCGATCTGGCCGAGCTCGGGCAGGTCGCCGATCACAAACCGGTCGAGCCACGCAGCGATCCCCCCGACCTGCACGCCCTGGTGGCCTCCATCAGCCGGAATGCGGGCCTCGAGTTGTTCGTCGACGTCTTCAACGAGGTGGCGCTTCTCTTCTCGTCGGAGCGGGCGAGGGCGGGCCGGGCCCCCAGCCGTGAGACGGAACACGCCCACGCCGGGATCGCGGAGGCCGTGATGGCCGGCGACCCGAGACTGGCCCGCACTCGCATGCGAAGGCACCTCCAGGCGGAGGTCGGCGTCTTCCGCCAACGCCGCTCCACGAGCCAGGTGCTCCCGGTCTCGGTGCTCCTGGCCGATTCGGCCCTGGGCAAGGGGGCTGGAGCGGTCGCACGACGCATCACCCGGACCGTGGTGACCGAGAACCTCCAACCGGGGGACCTGGTGGGGACGGAGTCCGAGCTGATCGCGCGCGCGGGTGTGAGCCGCGCGCTCTTGCGCGAGGCGGTCCGGCTCCTCGAACACCACCACATTGCCCGCATGCGCCGCGGGCCTGGCGGTGGCCTCTTCGTCATGGCTCCGAGCGCCGACGCCGTGACCGAGACGGCGGCCATCTACCTGGCCCGCCACGGGATGCAGCTGTCCGAGCTGGCCGAGCTGCGGACCGGTGTCGAGGTCGCGACCGCAGGCCTCGCCGCGCAGCGCATCGATGCCGAAGGCGCCGAGCTCCTGCGCCGTGCGCTGGTGCGCGAACAGAGCGGCACCGATGCCGCGTGGGCCGCGGGGGTCGAGTCGGTCCACGACCTGCATCGCGGCCGTCGCGGCGACCGCCCACAACCGGGCCCTGGACCTGGTCGCCCTCGTGCTGATCCGCTTGAGCCCTCTGCACCAGCTGGAGCGCCCGGCCCCGAAGGACCCCCCTCGGGTCAGCGTAGAGGTCCTCCGCGCGCACGAGGGCATCGCCACCGCCATTGCGTCGGGCGACCGGGAGCGGGCGCGCCACCGGATGCGCCGCCACCTCCAGGCCGGCGGCGGCCAGATGAGCTGATCGCCCGTCAGTCCCGGCCGCACACTCTCGAGCCGCAACCCGACTCTTCGAGTCTTCTTATCTTCCCCTGGCCTGTTCCACATATCTCGCTGCAACACTGGGCCCATGCGGAACCACAGGGGTAGAGCGATCGCCGCCGGCATCTTGTGCTCCGTTGCGGCCACGATCGCCGTGTGGAGCGGGCCGCTGGCCTCAGCCAGCGGGGCTCTGCACTCGAACGCTGCCGCGCCGGGGCAGGTCAGCACCGTCACCCACACGGGCAAGTAGCCGGCCGCGCGGCGCAGGATCGGGCGCCCTGGTCCCGCGGGACGCGGCGTCAGCTCTTCGGCGGAGCCGATTTCCGTTCTTTGGGCACGGCCTTGCTCGAACTGCGCTGGTTCTCGGCCTCGTGGGCGAAGAGCCAGCGCCGTCGCTCCACCTCGTCCTCGGCGGCGGTGAGGTTGTCCTTGACGAGCGCCAGCAGCGCGGCGGGCGTGCGGGCCAGTTCGTTGGCGATCTCGTAGGTGTGGGCACGCAGCTCGTGCGGCGGGAGGACGGCGTGGACCATGCCGAGCTCCATGGCCCGGGCGGCCGAGATCCTCTCGTTCAAGAAGTAGAGGCGGCGGGCCAGTGCCGTCCCGCCGATGCGCGTCCAGAAGAACGAACCCCCGTAGTCGCCCGACAATCCGTTGGGCGTGAAGTTCGTGGCGAACACGGCCTCCTCGGAGGCGAAGCGCAGGTCGCAGGCAGCGGCGAGGCTGCACCCGGCCCCGACGGCCGGCCCGCCCACCATGGCGATCGTCGGCTTGGGCATGAGGTGCAAGAGCATGGCTGCGTGCAGGTCGTGGCGGGACAGGTCACCCGCCAACGCGTCAGCGGGGACGGCCTTCTCGCTGCCGGCTTCGCCGCGGCCGACGGTGGACTTGATGTCACCGCCTGAGCAGAAGCCACCGTGACCGCCGCCGGGTGCGGTTCCGGTGAGGACGACCACCTTGGCGTCGGGGTCCTCGGCCATCCGGCGGACGGCGTCGTCGAGGGCGGCGATCAGCTCGCCGTTCAACGCGTTGCGCCGGGCCGGCCGGTTCAGCGTGATGGTGCCGATCTGGTCCGTGACATCGACGAGGATCACGGGCTCTTGGCCGGCGGCCGATGCCGCCGAGGTTGCTCCGACGTCTGCCATGCGCTCCTCGTTCGTCCTCGTCGGACCAACCTATCGCTGGAGCGGATGGCGCATGCTCCCGGCGGGCATGTGCAGCCATGCCCTACATTGCGATGACGAGAGACGCGTGAGAGAGGAAGGTCGTGGCCTGATGAGCGACACGGAGGAGAAGCCCGAGCCGGTCCTCGTGAAGGAGCGGCGCGGGGCGGTGGCCGTCTTGCGGCTCAACCGTCCCGCGGCGCGCAATGCGCTGAACCCCGAGCTGCTCACGGCCATCGGTCTCGGCATGCTGGAGGCAGAGGACGACCCCGATGTCCGGGCTGTCGTGCTGACGGGTACAGGCGAGAAGGCGTTCTGCGCCGGCATGGACCTGCGCGCGTTCGCCGAGGGCGGCGCACTGGGCGGCGACCCCGAGGGCATGAAGGGCTTCACTCGTTTCACGCAAGGGGACATCGGAGTTCCGATCGTCGGCGCGGCCAACGCGACGGCGGTGGCCGGGGGATTCGAGCTGCTGCTCGGGTGCGACGTCGTCGTGGCGTCGGAGGCCGCCTCGTTCGGTGTGCCCGAGGTGAAGCGGGGGCTCTTTGCCGCGGGGGGCGGCGTGTTCGTCAGCACGCGCATCCCGCTGGCCGTTGCCCTGGAGCTGACGTTGACGGGTGATCCCATTGACGCCGGGCGCGCCCTCTCGCTGGGGCTGATCAACCAGGTCGTGCCGCCGAGCGAGGTGCTCGACGCTGCGGTGGCACTGGCCGAGCGCATCGCGCGCAACGGGCCGCTCGCCTTGCGGGCCACCAAGGAGCTCGTGCGTACCGCATCGACCGACCTCGAGAGGGCACGCGCGCTCGCCGCCGAGTGGCAGCCGAAGGTCTTCGGCAGCGAGGATGCCAAGGAGGGTGCGACGGCCTTCATCGAGAAGCGCGATCCGGTCTGGAAGGGTCGTTGAGCACAGGACGCAGCCGGGCAACGAGCTGACCGGCGTCGGTGACGGCGATCACCGGGCGGGAGGGGGCGACGGCTGCAGGCGCGGCTCGGTCGACGCCTCCGGTGGGTCGTCGTGGTGCCCGGCGAGGTGGATCGGCATGGTGACCCGGGCGACGATGACGTCGAAGCGGCAGCGGAGTGCGCTCGAGAGCACGAGGTCGAGCTGGTTGTGCAGGATCCGGTAGCGCCACTTGTCGGGCCGGATGACGGGGATGAGCACGACGAGCTGATCGTCGGGGTGCTCGTCGCGGATCTCGTCGATGAAGGCGACGATCGGCTGGACCACGGACGCGTAGTCGGTGTGGAGCACCTTCAGGGGCAGGCCCGGATCCCACCTCCGCCACTGGCGCCGGAGCCTCTCGGCGTCGTGCGCGGCGTCGTCGCCACCGCGCAGGACGACCGTCACCGCGATCACCTCCTGCCCCAAGGACGCCGCCTCGCACAGGGCGTGCTCGGTGAGGAGTGAGACGCGGTTGACCGGCACGATGACGATCGTGTGCTTGGGTTCGGGCTTTGGCGGCGTCTTGTCGATCGCCAGCGCCCTGCCGGCGCGGTCGTAGTAGGCGTGGATGCGGAGGAAGAGGACGATGAAGGCCGGGATGGCGATCACGACCACCCAGGCCCCCTCGGTGAACTTCGAGACCAAGAAGACGATGGTGGCGATGGCGGTGATGCACGCGCCCACCCCGTTGATGACGGCGCGGCGCCGCCAACCCGGCGGCCGGGTCTTGCGCCAGTGCACCACGAGTCCGGTCTGCGACAGCGTGAAGCCGATGAACACCCCGATGGCGAAGAGAGGGATCAGGGTGTTCGTGTTGCCCCCCACCGCGACCAGGAGCGCTCCCGCCAGGAGGGCGAGCACCACGATGCCGTTGGCGAAGGTCTGGCGGTCGCCCCGCATGGTGAAGAGGTGGGGCAGGTAGTTGTCCCGCGCCACCAGGCTGGCCAGCACGGGGAGTCCGCCGAAGGACGTGTTGGCCGCGAGCGCCAGCACGATGGTGATGGTGATCGACACGATGTAGTAGGCCCACCCCCGCCCGACCGACATCGCCATGATCTGGCTCAGCACGGTCTGGCCGCTACGGGGCCCGATCTGCCAGCGCTTGGCGAGGACGGCCAGTCCGAGCAGCATGGCGCCGAGGATGAGGCCGAGCAGCATCTCGGTGCGTTTGGCCCGGACCGTCCGGGGTTCGCGGAACAGCGGGACACCGTTGGCGATGGCCTCGACGCCGGTCAGGGCGCTGCACCCGGCGGAGAAGGCCTTGAGGACGAGGAGGAACGTGACCGCCTTGAGACCGGTCGTGGGGAGTTGCGACGTGCCGAGGGGCGCTTCGTTCAGGCCGAGGGGGTGAATGAGACCGACCGCGATGATGGCGAGCAGCCCGACGATGAAGACCATCGTGGGCAGCAGGAAGGCCCGTGCCGTCTCTCCCAGGCCGCGGAGGTTGAGCAGGGTGATGAAGAGGAGGATCCCCAGGCAGAGCGGGATGGTGGCCCCGTCGAGGGAGGGGAAGGCGGACTGCAGCGAGGCGACGCCGGCGGCAATGGAGACGGCGACGGTGAGCGTGTAGTCGACGACCAGCGCCGCGGCGGCGACGAGGCTGGTGTGCGTCCCGAGGTTGGCGCGGGAGACGGCGTAGGCCCCGCCGCCCATCGGGTAGGCGTCGATGACCTGGCGGTAGGAGAAGACGAGGATGGCCAGGAGGACGACGATGGCGATCGTGATGGGCAGGACGAGGTGCAGGGCGCCCGCGCCGGCCACCGCCAGCACGAGGATGATGGCCTCGGGCCCGTAGGCCACCGACGTGAGGGCGTCAAGCGAGAGCGCGGAGAGTCCCTCGACCGGAGTGATCCGTTCCTTGCCCGTGCCCCGCGCCGACCGCGGCCGGCCGATCAACAGGTGCCACACGGAGGTGGCCCGGTCGTTGCGGGGATCAGCCATGGGGAGGCACTCTATGAGGCCCGGCTCCGACAGACGGGTAGGGCACGTTGCCCCCGTCGGTGGCCACGATCGTTGCCGACCAGGGGCGGCGTGAAACGGAGGACGCATGCAGCTCGACACGCTGGAGTACGAGGAATCGGAGGGTGTCGCCGTGGTGACGCTGAATCGTCCGGAGGTGCACAACGCCTTCAACGAGACGATGCAGCGAGAGCTCAGGGAGGTGTGGCGGTCCCTGCGAGGCAATGACGCCGTGCGGGCGGTCGTACTGACCGGAGCCGGCGAGCGGGCCTTCTGCACGGGCATCGACCGGGGCGAGGTGCCCACCACCGAGGCCGAGTACTACTTCGACCCGTATACCTACGAGGACCCCGGCAAGAACATCGGCCCGCGCAGCCAGGGTTTGTGGAAGCCGGTCATCGCCGCAGTGAACGGGATGGCGGCCGGTGGCGCCTTCTACCTTCTCGGGGAGTCGGACTTCATCATCGCCTCGGAGAACGCGACGTTCTTCGACCCCCACGTGACCTACGGCATGCCGGCTGTCTTCGAGCCGGCTCTGATGGCGTCGCGGATGCCCTTCGGGGATCTCATGCGGATGACCCTGATGGGCACGCACGAACGGATCTCGGCCCGCAAGGCCGAGATGATGGGCATGGTCACGCAGGTGGTGCCGGCCGGCGAGCTCTCCGCTGTGGCACGCGGCGTCGCCGCCACGATCGCCGCGCAACCCCCGGCCGCGGTCCAGGCCTCCCTGCGGACGATATGGGCCATTCGCGACGTCCGAGCCGGTCAGGTCACCGAGCTCGGCAACGTCTTCTTGAACCTCGCCATGAGTGTCGAGGCGCTCGGACAAGGGCAGGAAACCTTTCGCAACCGGCGCCCCGAGCCCCCGACCGTTCGCTAGCCGTCCGAGAGCGAAGGCCGGGCCGGGATTATGGAGCTCTGGGAACTCACGGCCCGCGAGGCCTGCCGGGACACCCTGGCCCAGTACACCCACGCCGGCGATCGGTATCTACTCGAGGAGTTCGCCGCCGCGTTCTGCGAGGACGGCGTGCTCGAGATCCGCGGTGCCGCGCCGGTGCGGGGCCGCGCCGCGATCATGGAGCGGTTCGGCGGCACAGGCGAGGCGACGCGGGTGCGACAGGCCGCCGGCGCGGTGGACGACGGACGTCCGCGGCGGGTCGTCCGCCACAGCGTGACCAATGTCAGATTCGAGGCCGTGACGCCGGCGGAGGCCACCGTCGCCAGCTACTTCACCGTCTTCACGGAGATCGGGCTCGACCACATGGGGCGCTACCGCGACCGTCTGGTCCCGGTGGGCGACCGGTGGCTGATCGCCCACCGCTTCGTGTCCGTGGACTGGCGCTCGCCCGACACGACCTACGCGGCGCCGACGACGAAGTAGGACGGGACGACGCCGCGCGGGTCGCGCCGTGGCCACGGAAGGTTAATTGATCAGCGGATCCCGCGGCAGACCGAGGATGCGCTCGCCGATCTGGTTGCGCTTGATCTCCGACGTCCCGCCGGCGATGGACATGCCGCGGTGCATGAGCACCATCAGCGCGGTGATCGCGCCGGCGCCGTCCACGTAGGCAGTGTCGGGCCCGCCGAGGGCGGCCATGATGGCGGCAGCCTCGTGCCCGATCTCCGAGAGCACCAGCTTGGTGACGTTGCCCTCGGGCCCCGGCCCACGACCCTCGACGGCGCGGTGGGCGCTGCGCATGTTGAGCACCGCCATCGCCTCGCTGCGCGCGATGTGACGGCCCACCCGCCCCGCCCCACCCGCCAGCCGCTCGGGGTGGGCGTCGAACGGCGCGATGACCATGTCGACCGGCATGGCCGCGCCCCCTGGCCGCCCCCGATGGACACGCTCTCGTTGCCCAGGGTCGCCCGGGCCACGGTCCAGCCGGCGTTGACCGGCCCCACCACGTCGTCGTCCGGCACGAAGACGTCGTTGAAGAAGACCTCGTTGAACTCCGACTGGCCCGTCACCATCTTGAGCGGGCGCACCTCCACACCGTCGGCGTGCATGTCGATGACCATGGTGGTGATGCCGTCGTGCTTGGGGACCCCGGGGTCGGTCCGGATGGTGGCGAGGCCGAAGCCGGCGTAGTGCGCGCCACTGGTCCACACTTTCTGGCCGTTGACCAGCCAGCCGCCTTCGACCCGGGTCCCCCTGGTCTTGACACCGGCGGCGTCGCTGCCAGCGTCGGGCTCGCTGAAGAGCTGGCACCAGATGACCTCCTGGCGCAGGGCCGGCATGACCCAACGGGCCACCTGGTCCTCGCTCGCGTGCTGAACGAGGGTGAGGATCACCCAGCCGGTGATCATGTACTGGGGCCGCGTGATCCCGGCCGCCTTGAACTCCTGCTCTATCACGAGCTGCTCGACAGCGCCGGCGTCGCGTCCCCACGGCTTGGGCCAGTGCGGCATGACGTAGCCGGTCTCGATCAGGGCGTCACGCTGACCGTCCGCATCGAGGCCCCGCACCCCCTCGGCAAAGGCGCGCACCTCGGCGCGCATCGGCTCGGCCTCGGGCGGCAGGTCGACGGTGCGCGTCCGGCGTACGCCCCGGCGGGCGAAGTCGGTGACGTCGAGCGCGGCGGCCTCGGCGTCGACCACCGCCTCGAGCGCCGTGGCGCGGCGGAGATAGAGGTGCGCGTCGTGCTCCCAGGTGAACCCGATACCGCCGTGCACCTGGATGTTGAGCTGCGCGCACTCGTCACCGGCGCCCAATGCCAGTGCGGCGGCCATGGCGGCGGCGTACGAGAGCTGGTCGCCGCCCTCGTCGGCCGCCCGGGCGGCGTCCCACACCGCCGCAGTGGCGAGCTCGCACGCGACGAGCATGTTGGCGCAGTGGTGCTTGACGGCCTGGAACGTGGCGATGGGGCGGCCGAACTGCACGCGCACCTTGGCGTAGGCCGCGGCCTGCTCGGTGCACTCAATCGCCACGCCGGTGCACTCCGCCGCCACGAGGAGACGCGCCAGGTCGACGAGGATGCGCCGCCCGCCTGGGATCACCTCCACGGGCGCGCCGTCGAGCGTCACCCGGGCCGCGCGGCGGGTCGGGTCGAGGTTGGCGGGCACGTCGACCGTGACGCCGTCCGCGGCCACGTCGACCACGACGGCGTCTTCACCCGCCGGCAGGACGAGCACGTGGGCCAGGCCGCCGCCCAGCACGGCCGGCGCCGTCCCGGTGCCCCGCCCGCCCCGCACCGTGACATCGGACGACACCGCCACGCCGCCGAGCACCGATCCGTCGGCCAGGCCGCACAGCAGGCGCCCCGCCAGCTCCTCGGACCCGGCCGCGTGTATGACCGCGCTGGCGATCACGGTGGGCACGAAGGGCCCGGGCGTCACGGCGCGGCCGAGCTCTTCGACCACGATGACGAGCTCGGGGAGACCGAAGCCCGAGCCGCCCCGTGCCTCGGGCAGGTGCAGGCCCAACCACCCGAGGGCGGCCAGGTCGCCCCAGAACGGCGGGAGGCCTTCGGCCTCGGCCTCGAGTAGGGCCCGGGCGGCCCCTCGGGCGTCGCGTTTGGCGAGAAAGTCCGAGGCGGTCTGCCCCAGGGCGCGGTGGTCTTCGGTGATGGCGATCGGCATGTCCAAAAGGTATCCTCTATTGTCCCGGGCGGTCCTCACGACCGGCTGGATGCTCCGAGTGCGCACGCCGCGTCGCGGCGAAGTCGCCCGCCTCGCGGCCTACCGGCACCACCTTCCCGGTGACCGGCGACTCGGCGTCGCTCATCGACCCCGGGAGCAGCAGCTGCTCCTGGTAGAGCGTCGCCCCGAGCACGCCCTGGCGGTTCCGCAGCGAGCCGTGGTACGTGCCCCGTGCACTGCGGGCCTTGACCGGGCGCAGGTCGACGAGCACCCAGTCGTCGGCCCGGATGTCCTCGTGGAACCAGAGAGAGTGGTCGATGCTCGGGCCGCCGCGACCGATGAGCGACCTGTGCTGCTGACCGAAGCCAGTGCCGAGGTCGGACAGGTAGGTGAGCCCGGCCCGTTGCATGAGCGGGTCCGCGCCGAGCGAGGCCGCGGAGCGCACCCATAGGCAGTCGGTGAAGACGCCCCTGAGGAAGTCCGTCGGCGCGACCTCGCGCACCTGGAGGAGCGGGGTCCATGCGGCCTTGGGGGTGTCCTCGGGTTCGGGGGTCGTGCGCCGGGGCGCATCGTCGAAGTGCCCGCCGTCGCCCTCGGCGTGGAACGAGGTGATCATGGAGAAGATGACCTCGCCCTCCTGGACGGCGACGACGTGGCGGGCCGAGAAGGAACGCCCGTCCCGGTCGCGGTCGACTTCGAGGATCACCGGCACGTCGCTGCGCCCGGCCCGGAGGAAGTAGCCGTGCAGGGAGTGGGGGAGCCGGTCCGGCTCGACGGTGGCCGCCGCGGCGAGCAGGCACTGCGCCGCCACCTGCCCGCCGTAGAGGGTCTGGCGCGGCCCGTAGTTGGCGTTGCGCCCCCGGAAGAGGTCACGGTCGACACGCTCGAGTGTCAACAGGTCCGGGAGGTCCTCGGCGAGGTCGAGCTCCATCAGCCCATCAGTCCTCGCCCCGTCCGGCCCGCACCCAGTCCGCCCAGGTCTCGATACGCCGCCAGAACAGCTTCCGTGTGCCGGCGAAGTTGTGCATGTGCGCCATTCTCGGACAGATGAAGAGGTCCACGCTCGGGGACGACAGGTAGGCCCGCGGCTCGCCCCGCGGATCGGCCAGCACGTCGCGCTCGCCGAGGGCCACCAGGACCGGGCAGCGGACGGCCGCCGCCTCCGCCGCGACGCCGCCCGGGGTGACGCACCACAGTGCGACGGTCATCGGCACGGTGCCCGAGCCCCACGGCGGCACGTCGCCCCGGCGCGCCGGGAAGTCATGGAGGTCACGCCGGACCGTTTCGGGATCGACGTCGTCGTAGTGGAAACCCCAGGCCATGGCCGCGGGGCCCGGAGCGGTCGCAGGGTCGAGCTCGGCCAGCGCCGGCCCGTTGGTGACGATGCCGTCGGAGGGCACGGCGTCGCGGGGCATCCACGCCATCACGAGCGGCGGCGTGCCCGGCGCGGTGGGCGGGTGGGTGTGCACGGCGCTGTAGCCCAGCACGGCGATGCCGTCGTAGCCGTGGTAGCGCCCCTGTTGCACCACCGTCAGGCTGCCGCCCATCGACTGCCCGATGCCGATGGTCACCGGGCGCTCGACCTTCGGGAGCCCTTCGACAAGGGTGCCCGCCGAGAGCTGCTGCAGCACCTCGGCTTCGGCGGCCTGACTCGCCGCCACCACCGGGGTGTACGTCAGCCGTTCGGAGTCGTGCTGGGAGCTTTCGCCCACGCCGAGATGGTCGACCGAGACGAACACCCAGCCCCGCTCTGCGTGCCAGGCGGCCTGGGCCCCCGAGGCGGGGCCGGGCAGGTCTTCGGTGTAGTAGCGCCGCGAATAACCCGCACCCGGCTTGGCGAAGCACACGATCGGATCGGTCACGAGCGCGTCGGGGACGGTGACTGTCAGCGCGACGTACGCCGGCTCGCCCAGGTCCGCCGCCTCGGTGACGTCGACCTGGAGTTGAAGGTCCGTGGAGCCCACCGCGCCGCCGCGAACCGGCTACTTCGGCGCGAAGCGCTGCCCGGCGTCCAGGCGGATGCAAGAGCCGTTCAGCATCGGGTTCTCGACGATCGCGACGGCGAGCTTGGCGTACTCCCCGGGGCGCCCCATGCGCTTGGGGAAGGCGGCGTCCTTCGTGAGGACGTCGGCGAACTCGTCCGGGATGCCTTCGGTCAGTCCGGTGCTGAACAGGCTGGGCGCAATCGTCAGGACCCGGATGCCCAGGCTGCCGAGATCACGGGCCATGGTCAGCGTCATGCCCACGATGCCGGCCTTGGCCGCCGTGTAGGCCACCTGCCCGATCTGACCTTCGAAGGCGGCGATCGACGCGGTGTCGATGATGACGCCGCGCTCGCCGTCCTCGGGCTCGTTGCCCGACATGTGGAAGGCCTCCAACCGGTTGAGGTTGAACGTGCCGATGAGGTTCAGCTCAATCATGCGCCGGAATTCGCCGAGCGGGTGCGGCCCCTCCTTGGTGAGGGTCCGCTTGGCCTGGCCTCCTCCCGCCGTGTTGACCGCGATGTGCAGGCCGCCGAGCGCGGCGACGGCGTCGGCCAGCGCGGACTCGACCTGCTGCTCGTCGAGCACGTCGACTTCGTGGAACGTGCCGCCGAGCTCCTTGGCGACCTCGGCGCCGGCCGAGGTCGGCAGGTCGAGGATGGCGACGTCGGCCCCCCGCTGGTGCAGGAGCTCGGCGGTGGCTCTGGCCATGCCGGAGGCTCCCCCCGCGATGACGGCCTTCTTTCCCTTGATCTCCACGGCGTGTTCCTCTCTCTGGGGCGCCTCTGACGTCTCTCTGACGTGCTCGGGCTCCCGGCGTCGAAAAGTATCCTGATGTGGCAGCTCAGGGCGAGCCGGGCCGGTCCACCGTCCCGATCGGGAGGGTGACGATGACCACGACAGGGCGTGCCTCGTTCCGGGAGATGCCCGGTGCGGCGCCGGACATCATGCGGGACTACGACCTGGCCGTGCTCGGCTACACGGAGGCGGAGTACGCCCTCCAGGGCGCGGCGACCTCCTACGAGCTGCAAGGCGAGCGCGGCCGGGACGGCCGCTGGGACGTGACCCCGGGGCCGGCGGCACCCTTCCGGACCCGCTTCGTCGTGCGGCGGCCGTCGGACCCGGCCCGCTTCAGCGGGACGGTGGTCGTGGAGTGGCACAACGTCTCCGCGGGCATCGACGCCGCGCCCGACTGGGGGTTCTTCCATCGGCACGTCGCCGCCGAAGGCCACGCCTGGGTCGGCGTGTCCGCGCAGAAGGTCGGCATCGACGGCGGAGGGTTCGTCGAGGGCATCCACCTCAAGCTGCTCGCACCGGAGCGCTACGGCGAGCTCGACCACCCCGGCGATGCGTGGTCGTTCGACATGTTCTCCCAAGTGGGCGCGTTGCTACGGCTACCGGCGGGCGAGAACCCGTTGGGTGCCGGCCTGGTCGCCGAGCACGTGTTGGCGGCGGGCGAGTCACAGTCTGCGGCCTGCCTGGTCACCTACATCAACGCGATCGACCACCACGCCCGCGTGTTCGACGGCTTCTTCGTGCACGGGCGGCCCGGCGTCGGCGTCGCCATCGACGGGGTGTTCGTGCCCAGCGCCCGGGGTGGGGGCCTGACAGCCGCCACCCGTGCCATCTCGGCCAAGGGCGAGCGCATCCGCGAGGACGCCAGGGTCCCGGTGCTGGTCCTGCAGAGCGAGACCGACGTGATCCTGCTCGGCGGCGGGCTGGCCGAGCAGCCAGACGCGGACCACGTCCGCGTCTGGGAGATGGCCGGCGCGGCGCACGCCGACACCTACACGGTCAGCGCCGGTCGTCGCGACGACGGCAGCCTGAGCGGGGAGCGCCTGGCCGAGCTGTTGCGCCCGACCACGAACCTGATGATCGGCCGGACGGCATCGCCGATCAACGCCGGGCCCCAGCAGCACTATGTGGCGCAGGCCGCGTTGTGGCACCTCGGTCAGTGGGCCACCGACGGCATGGCACCACCGAGCGCGCCGCGGCTCCGACTCGATGACGCGGGCACCGGCTATCGCCTCGACGACCGGGGCAACGCTGCTGGGCGGCATTCGGACGCCATGGGTGGACGTGCCGAGCGCCGTGCTCTCGGGCCTGGGGCAGCGCGGGGAGTCCTTCGCGGTGCTCTTCGGCCGGACCGTGCCCTTCGACGAAGCCGAGCTGGCCGCCTTGTACCCGGGGGGCGAGGCGGACTACTTGGCGCGGTTCGAGTCCGCCCTCGACGCCGCCATCGATGCCACGTATCTCCTGGAGCAGGACCGGGCGGAGATCCTCGACGTCGCAGCCGCGTCGTACCCGCTGCGCCTCGCCGATTAGCTCGTCGGGGGCCGGCCACGAAACCGGGCCGGGCCCGGGTACACTGTGGGCGACGCCCTGTCGTACAGCGTGAAAGGAGGGCCGGTCATGAGCTCAGAACCTCATAGTTGCCAGCCCCCACAGCCGTGCCCCGGCGTCGCTTCCCGCCTGAACTAGCTCCCCGCTGAGTCAGGAGCCGCCGCCGGGGTCCCCCGCAGGTGCATGCCACCTGCGCTGCCTGCGTTTCGCAGGTCCTTTGCCCCTTTCCGACGCACCTCCGTGGTGTCTCGGATCCGCTCGACCTTCCAGCATCGAGACGGAGAACCCTTCCCCGGCCGTCTGCCGACTCCCGTCATGGCGGCCGACGGTCGAAGAAGCGTTCTCCTCGCACAAGGAGACCGCCATGGAGAACTTCACCCACCTTGCACCACCGCGCCGGGGCGCCGCCGTCATCGACGACGCCCACGTCGGCCACATCAACGGCGCCCTCGGCACCATCGCGTACGGCGACACGGCAGCCCGCCCGAGGCTTTCGCTCAAGCTCAAGACCCTGCTCGCCATCGTCGGGCCGGGGCTCATCGTGATGGTCGGCGACAACGACGCCGGCGCCTTTTCGACCTACGGCCAGGCCGGCCAGAACTTCGGCACCCACCTCGTGTGGACGCTCGGCCTGTTGATCCCGGTGCTCTACGTATGCCAGGACATGGTGCTGCGCCTCGGCGCTGTCACCGGCGTTGGACACGCCCGGCTCATCCTCGAGCGCTTCGGCAAGTTCTGGGGCGCGTTCAGCGTCGTCGACCTGTTCCTGTTGAACGCGCTGACCATCGTCACCGAGTTCATCGGCATCTCCTTGGCCGTCCCCTACCTCGGGCTGCCCAAGGTCCCCTCGGTGATCGTCGCCGCGGTGGCCATCGTCGGCGCGGTGAGCACGGGGAGCTTCCGGCGCTTCGAGCGGCTCTGCTTGATGCTCGTCGTCGGCTCGCTCCTGCTGGTCCCCCTCGTGCTCATGGTGCACCCGCCGATCGGGCAGGTGGCCCACGACTTCGTCGTGCCCCGCATCCCCCACGGCGCACCACTGTCCTCGGTGATGCTGCTGGTCATCGGCATCGTCGGCACGACAGTGGCCCCGTGGCAGCTGTTCTTCCAGCAGTCGTACATCATCGACAAGCGCATCACGCCGCGGTGGATCAACTACGAGCGTGTCGACCTCGTCATCGGCATCGCCCTGGTGGTCGTCGGCGCCGTGGCGATCATGGGCTTCTCGGCTGCTGCCTTCGCCCACACCCCGGGCTTCGGGCACTTCACCGACGCGGGAGGGGTCGCCCATGGGCTCGCCACCTACGTGTCGCGCACGGTAGGGGACCTGTTCGCCATCGCCCTGATCGACGCCGCCATCATCGGAGCCGCCGCCGTCGGGCTGGCCACCGCCTACGCCACGAGCGACGTGTTGAACCAGAGGCACTCCCTGCACCGGCCCGTGACCCAGGCCAAGGGGTTCTACGCCTGCTACGCCGCGCTCATTGCGCTGGCAGCTGCGTTGGTGCTCATCCCCCGGGTGCCGCTTGGCCTCTTGACGCTTGGCGTGCAGGTGCTGGCCGGCGTCCTCCTGCCCAGCGCCGTCGTGTTCCTGGCCATCCTGTGCAACGACAGGGCCGTGCTCGGGCCCTGGGTCAACGGCAGGAAGCTCAACATCGTGACCGGGGTCATCATCTGGGTCCTGGTGATCCTGTCGGTCATCCTGACGGCCAGCGTGCTGTTTCCCGCCATCACGGGCTCGCAGATCCTTGCCGTGATGGCGGTGGGCACGGTGAGCGGCCTGGTCCTCGGCGCCTTCCTGCTGATCCAGGGCCGTCGGCACCGCCACGAGGTCAGGGTGGACGACGTGCTGGCCGAGACCTTGCACCGCGACACCTGGCGGATGCCGCCCCTGGCCCGGCTGGCGCGCCCCGCGATGTCGCGCCAGCGCAAGCTCGGTCTCATCGCGCTGCGCGGCTACCTCGTCGTCGCACTGGCCCTGGTCGTCGTCAAGATCGTCGAGGTGGCGGTCAAGTGACCGCGGGAGGCTGCGAAACGAGGCCCTCCGGCCCGAGGATGGCTGCCGGCGTGGGACAATCGGCCCCGTGAGCGACACCCAGCCGGGCCGGGCGCAGGACCACCACGGGCTCGCCGTCCTCAGCGAGGTCGAACGCCTCACCCAGGGCTGATCATGGGCGCTCTCGACGGCAAGGTCGCGGTCGTCACGGGCGCCTCGGCAGGGTCCGGGCTCGGCATCGTGACGCGCTTCCTCGCAGAAGGGGCCGCGGTGGTCATGCTGGCGCGCAACAAGGCCCGCTTGGAACAGGTCGCCGAGGGGCTCGGCCCGTCGGCGTTCCCCCTCGCCACCGACGTCGGCGACCCTGACAGCGTGCGAGCCGCCTTCGACGAGATCGGGCGGCGGTTCGGCAAGCTGGACGTGCTGGTCAACCATGCCGCCGTGTACCGCCCCTGCCCGGTCGAGCTCCTGAGCGACAGCGACATCGAGCGGCAGCTCGCGACCAACCTCATGGGTCCGGTGTACACGTCGCGGGCAGCCATCCCCCTCCTGCGCTCTGCCGGCGGCGGCGACATCGTCAACACCTCGAGCGAGTCCACGTTGCACCCCTTCCCGATGCTGTCGATGTACGTGGCCAGCAAGGCCGCACTGGAGGCGTTCGGCGTGGTGCTCGCTCTCGAAGTGCGCGACGACGACATCAGGGTCACCACCGTGGTCCAGGGCACGGCCCAGGGGGCCGGCATGGGGTCGACCGACTGGGACTGGGATCCGGGGCACGCCGCGGCCGCCCACGCACGCTGGACGGAGCTCGGCCTCTTGAACCAGGCCATCGGGCGCCACGCGGGTCAAGAGGTGGAGGCGATCGGCGACGTCCACCTCTTCATCGTCACGCGGCCACGGACCCAGAAGATGGACACGGTCTACTGCCGCAGCTTCTGACCCGATCGACATGAACCGAGCTGGAGGAGAGATGAGCGGACGAATCGAAGGGGAGGGTTCTCCGTGACCACGTCGGCGGGCATGGAGCTGTACTACGACCCGTACGACTTCGATATCGACGCGGACCCGTACCCGGTCTGGAAACGGATGCGCGACGAGGCACCCCTCTACTACAACGAACAACACGACTTCTACGCCCTGAGCCGCTTCGAGGACGTCCGGCGCGGATTGGCCGACTGGAAGACCTACATCTCGGGGAAGGGATCCGTGCTCGAGCTGATCAAGAGCGGCTTGGAGATCCCTCCGGGCTCGATCCTCTTCGAGGATCCGCCCGCCCACGACGAGCACCGGAGCCTCTTGAGCCGGGTGTTCACGCCGAGGGCGATGAACGCCATCGAGCCGGAGGTGCGCCGCTTCTGCAGCCGGACCCTGGACCCGCTGGTCGGTGCCGGGCGCTTCGACTTCATCCACGATCTGGCCGCCGAGATGCCGATGCGGGTCATCGGCATGCTGCTGGGTATCCCCGAGGAGGACCAAGTGGCGATCCGGGACCGCCTCGACAAGTCCCTGCGCCTCGAGGAGGGGAGCGCCCCCACCCCGCAGCAGGACCTCGCGTCCGTCGGCGGCGACGGGTTCGCCGAGTACATCGAGTGGCGGGCGGAGCATCCCTCCGACGACCTGATGACCAAGCTGCTGCAGGCCGAGTTCGTGGACACGACCGGCGCGACCAGGACACTGACCCGAGCGGAGGTGCTCGGGTACGTCGGCTTGCTGGCCGGTGCCGGCAACGAGACGACGACGCGGCTCATCGGCTGGGCCGGCAAGTTGCTGGCCGAGCACCCGGACCAGCGCCGGGAGCTGGCGGACGACCCGAGCCTGATCACGGGGGCCATCGACGAGCTCCTGCGCTTCGAGTCGCCGTCACCGGTGCAGGCCAGGTTCGTGACCGAGGAGGTGGAGCACTACGACCGGACCGTGCCCGCAGGCAGCGTGTTGCTGCTCATGAACGGCGCCGCCAACCGGGACGAGCGCAAGTTCCCTGAACCGGACCGCTTCGACATCCACCGCACGGTGGAGCAGCATCTTGCCTTCGGCTACGGCATCCACTTCTGCCTCGGCAGTCACCTGGCCCGGCTCGAGGGCCGCATCGCCCTCGAGGAGGTCCTCCGGCGCTTCCCCATCTGGGAGGTGGACTGGGACCAGGCCGTCCAGGCCCACACCTCGACCGTGCGCGGGTGGAGAGCCTGCCGGTCGTCGTGCCCTGACCCACACGACGGGCCAGACCGGCGGAGTGGATCGGCGACGGCACTCTTGTCAGGGTTGCCTTGACACAGTAAGGTGAACCCTGACAACGAAGCAGGAGCGGAAGCCGGGACCGAGGGGTGAGGGCTCTCTGAACACTCTCAACGAGTTTGTTGACAGTTTTGCGGGAGACACCCCGTCCGCGGAGGCCGAATCCGCGTGACGGCCCCCGACGCCGAAGAGAAGGACGTCATCGCCTGCTGCTCCTTCTGCCTGAAGCCGAACACCGAAGTGAAGGCCCTCGTGGCCGGTCCCGCCGTCTTCGTCTGTGACGGCTGCATCGACCTGTGTCGCCAGATCATCAGCGACCTTCCCGCGGGAGATCGCGAGCCCCGGCTCTTGCCCTGGGAGCTGACCGACTCGCTCGATGCGGCGTTGGCCAACCTCCCCAACGTGGCCCGTGCGCAGGCCCAGGTCGAAGAGAGCCTCCTCGGCTGGGTGCGCCGCGCCCGCACGCTTGGTGCCACCTGGGCGCAGATCGGCGACTCCCTGGGCATCACGCGCCAGTCGGCCTGGGAGCGCTTCGCCGCGGAGGGGTAGCAGGGTGCGAATGACCGACGACGACAACTGGCGGCACCTCCGTGCCGCTGACCACGGCATCTTGTGCACGTCGAACCGCCAACAGCGCATCGACGCCGTGCCGGTCTGCTTCTCCGTCGTCTGCGGGACCGTCGTGACCCCGGTCGACCGGGTCAAGGCGAAAGAGACGACCGAGCTGGGGCGTCTGCGCAACCTCGATCATGACGCCGCGGCGACCCTGCTCTGCGAGCATTGGGACCCCGGCGACTGGTCGCGCCTGTGGTGGGTGCGCGGCACCTCCTGCGGCGCCCGGATCGTGACATCAGCAGGCAACACCGCGAGGACTGCGAGCACGCGCTGCGCGAGAAGTACCCGCAGTACCGTGGCACCGAGTTCGCCGCTGTCGTCTGTCTGGACGTGACGAGGCTCGTCGGCTGGAGCGCCGGCCCGAGCCGGACCAACCCGGCCCATCGGGGTGGGGACCCTGCCTAGGCCCGCCGCAGCGGCGGCGGCACAGCTGGTCGTGGTCTCGGACAGCCACCTGTCCGGGCGAGCGCTCGAAGCGGAGCGCAACTGGTCGGCCGTCGTCGACCACGTCCATCGCACCCGACCCGACCTCGTGGTCCACGTCGGCGACCTGTCGCTCGACGGTGAGAACGACGCCGAGGACCTCGACTACGCGGGGGAGCAGCTCGGCCGGCTCTCGCCGGCACCGTGGGTCGCGGTTCCCGGCAATCACGACATAGGGGACAACCCGATCCCCGGGGGTGACGCCGTCGGCGACGTGACCGAGGAGAACCTCGCGAACTGGACCCGAGCCGTGGGTCCACCCTGGTGGACACGCGACGTCGAGGGCTGGGAGCTGGTGGGCGTCAACGCACAGCTGTTCGGCTCGGGCCTGCCAGCGGAAGACGAGCAGTGGGTCTGGTTGGAGGAGGTCCTGGCCGCCGCGGCCACCCGGCTGCGCCCGTTGCTGTTCGTCTCCCACAAGCCGATCGACGCAACCGACACGGAGCTCGCCGATGCGCCGGGTGTCCGGTTCGTGCCGTCGCCGGCCCGCGACCGCCTGCGCGGACTGCTCGCCGAGGACCGTCGCCTTCGGCTCGTCGTGAGCGGCCACGTGCACCAGTACCGGACCCTCGAGCTCGACGGCACGGCCCATGTCTGGGCCCCGACCACGTGGGCCGCGCTGCCTGACTCGTGGCAGGCGACGATCGGGACCAAGCGCTGCGGAGTCCTGCAGCTCGGACTCTCGGGGACCGGGGTGGCCGACCACCAGTTCGTGGCGCCCGAGGGTCTGCGCCAGTTGGTAGTGGGCGAGGACACGCCGCTGTACTACCCGCACTGAGTCCGGGGTGGGAACCGACACCCCGGCCGGCCTGCCTCAGGCGGGCTCGCCCCGGCCCGCCAGCTCGGCGCGTAGCACCCGCCGTAGGAGCTTCCCGGTCGGCGAGTAGGGCAACTCGTCCCGGAATTCCACGACGACGGGGGTCTTCGTCGAGCGCAGCCGTTCTCGCACCCACCCTTGCAGCGCGTCCTCGGTGACCGATGCGCCGGGCCGCAGCACCACGACGGCCGCCACCGCTTCACCCCACTCGGTGTCGGGGATGCCGATGACGGCGGCCTCGGTCACGCCCGGGTGCGCCTGCAGCACCTCTTCGATCTCGCCCGGCGAGATGTTCTCGGCGCCCCGCACGATGACGTCGTCCAGCCGGCCCTCCACGAACAAGAAGCCGTGCTCGTCGAACCACCCCGCGTCCCGGGTGCGGAACCACCCCTCCTCATCGAGCACCGAACGCCCCAAGTATTCGCCTGCGACCTGCTCGCCCCGCACCCAGATCTCGCCCTTCTCGCCCGGCGGCAGGACGGCTTCATCGGTGCCGCGCACCTCCACCTCGAGGGACGGCAGGGGACGCCCCACCGACCCGAGCCGCGCCCGCACCGCCGGGTCGGCGCTGGCGAAGGCCTCACGATGGTCGTCGGGCGTCAGCATGGCGATCGTCGACGACGTCTCGGTCAACCCGTAGGCATTGACCAGGTCGACGTGGGGCAGGTCGCGCAACGTGCGCTCCACGAGCTCGAGCGGCATCCGCCCACCGCCGTAGGAGAGGTGGCGCAGCGCCGGCGGCTCCACCCCGGCGTCCTCGACGGCCTGCAGGATGCGCCCGAGCATGGTCGGCACGACCATGGCGTGCGTGATCCGCTCGGAGGTGGCCAACCGGACCCAGGAGGCGGCCTCGAACGCCGGCAGGTACATCATGCGCCGCCCCGCGTACAGGGAGCTCAACACCGCCGCCATCCCGGCGATGTGGTACGGCGGCACGCAGATCAACTGGGCCTCGTCTGGCGCGCACCCCAAGAACTCGACGCTCGAGATGATGTAGGAGACGAGATGCCGGTGGCGCAGCACTGCAGCCTTGGGTTCTGACGTCGTGCCGCTGGTGAAGAGCAGCACGGCGATCTCCTCAGGGTCGACGAATTGATGTTCGCCCGTGACCGGTTCGGCGATGGCCGCGGCGAACTCTTCCTTCGTCACCACGTGCTCGGCGCCGCACGCCCGCAGCCGCTCGACTTCGTCGTCGTCGGCGATCATCAGGCCGCCGGCGACCCGCCCCAGGATCCCGTGCAGCTGCTCGTCCGGGGCCCGGTAGTTGATCGGCGAGAACGGCACGCCCGCCAGCGCGGCACCGAACAACGCCACCGGCAAGACGTCGGAGTTCAGCCCGAAGTAGCCGACGACCTCGGCCCCGCTCTTCTCGAAGTAGACGGCGGCCCGCTTCGCCCGCTCGAGGAGCTCGGCGGCGCTGATGCCGCCGTCGTGCGAGCCGAGGACGATGCGGTCAGGGTCGCCCTCGGCCGCCATCTCGAGCAGCATGGCGATGTTCACGGAGCGGGAACCTCCTCCGGTACGGGCGCGCTCAGTCCGAGGCGGGCAGGGGTTTGGCGCCCTTGACGGCGAGCGGGGTCTCGCCCACCGAGAGCGAACCTTCCCCGGCCTTCGTGCACAGCACCTCCAGGCCGAGCTCCTCGTCGGCGTACCGCTTGCCCAGCTGCGTACCCTCTTCGAAGCCGGCTTCGGCGCTCTGTGGCGTCACCTCGGCGTCGGCGGCCACCATGGGGTGCCCCCCGCAGCGCAAGTCGACGGGCTCCTCACCTGGTGTCCGCACCACGACGACCTCGCAGGCGTCGGTTGCGCTCCGCAGCCTCGTCCCTGCCTTCAACTGCATCCCCACCGCACGTCCTTCCTCGCTCACGCGTCCTCGTCCGAAAAGGAAGTTCAGAATACTCTTCTGCCGGCATCGCTCCGCCTCGCCACGGCGGCGAACCTCCTTTCTACCGCCTCCGCCTCGACCCCCGCACCAATAGCCTGGAATTCCCTCGCAAATTGCATGGGGGATCCCTCGTAGATCGGAGGGATCGTGGACAACGCCCAGGGGTGGCGTCGAGCCCGAGGAGCCCGACAAGCCGGAGGAGCTGAAGAAGTCCGGAAAAGGCCACCCGCGGATTCTCCGCCGCGGTTCGTAGGAAAGAGTCCCGAGCGTTCGGTTAGGAGAGGGCCACCACCTGACGGGCCAGGTCCCCCCAGCGCTCGAACGCGTCGGCGTCGGCGACGACGTCGGAACCCGTGAAGTAGCTGACGACCCGGGTCGCGATCCCGTCGTACTTGTCCACGATCGTCGCGGCGATGTCGTCCCACGACCCCTCGGTGACGAAGTGCTTGAGCAGGTCGTCATCGATGACCGCCGCCATGCCGGGGAGGTCACCCGCCCGCTGGCGCTCGCGGATGAGGTCGGTCGTTCCCTCCCGGTCGAGCTGCTCGAAGATGAACGCGTAGTTGGGTGTCGACCCGTAGAACGCCACCTGCATGCGTGCCCGCTCCCGCCAGCCATGACGCTCGACGTCGGTGTCGCCCACGACGAGGAAGGCCGGCACGACGACCTCGAGGTCGTTCACGCTGCGTCCCGAGCGTGCCGCGCCCTTCTCCAGGTTGGGTAGCACCGTCTCCTCCAGGTAGGTGGGTGTGTTCAGCGGGTGGACGTGCACGCCGTCGGCCGCCTCCGCGGCCATGCGGAGCATCCAGGGGTTCACCGCCGCGACGTCGACGGGCGGATTCGGACAGTCGATGGGTCCGGGCGACCACGTGGGCGGCAACAGCGAGAGGTTGTAGTACTCGCCCTCCACCGCCAGCGGCGCCCCCTCGCGGAAGGACTCGAAGATCGCCTTCACCGCGATCACGTACTCGCGCAGCCGCGGCCCGGGGTGATCGAACTCCGAGCCGTAGCGGCGCTGGATGTGGGCCCGCACCTGGGCGCCGAGACCGAGGCGGAAGCGCCCCCCGCTCGCCTCGGCCAGCTCCCACGCCGTGGCCGCCGTGACCATGGGGCTGCGCGGGAAGGCGACGGCGATGCCCGTCAGCACGTCGATGTCGGCCGCCACCACCAGCGCGCCGCAGGTGAGGTACGCCGTACGACCCGCCTCGGTCACCACCAGCCCCGACAGCCCGGCGGCCGCCGCCCGGCGCCCGAGCTCGGCCGCCTGGCGCAAGGGCTGGGCTGGCAGCATGGCATCGAATTTCAGTGGCACGGACCGGCGTCCCTCAGGCGGCCTGGGGCACCGTCGGCCGTCCGCCCCGGCGCGCCGGCACCCAGTCGTTCACGGTCGGGAAGTACTCCTCGGTGTGGTCCACCGTCCCCGCCGCGGCGTAGTGGTACACCATGGCGGCGCGGATGCCCGCCGACTCGTTGTCCGTCGAGCAGTGCATCAAGTGGCTGTCGAAGACCAGGAGGTCACCAGGGTCCATGAGCACGGGCTCGGAGGCCGTCATGTCGTGGTCGACGATCTCGAAGTAGCCGTAGTTGGCGCCGGGACGGCGATCCGGGACGTGGGTGCGCACCGGCCCGTTGTGCGAACGGGGCAGCACATGCAGGCAGCCGTTGACCAGTGTCGCCTCGGTGACGGCCAGCCACACGCCGACCACCGGGCGGGCGGGTTCGAAGGGGAAGTAGAAGGAGTCCTGGTGCCAGGGTTGTCCCCAGGCGCCCGCCGTCTTGAAGATGAACTGGGACAAGAACACGTCGATGTCGGGTGCGATGAGCTCCGCGACCGCGTCGACGACCTCGGCGGAGTCCGCGAAGTCGGCGAAGACGGAGTCGCGGTGCAGCTTGAAGATCTTCGAGACGCCGTCCTCGGGGTTGGCCACCGCAATGCCGGCCTTGTTGCTCTCTGGTACCACCTTGACTCCGAGGGCGGTGGCGAGGTCCGGGTCCCGCACCACACGGGTCACCCGGGACAGCATGGCCTCGCACGTCTCCGGTGGTGCGAAGCCTCCGATGCGGAAGAAGCCCCGCTGCGTCCATGACGCGCGCTGCTCGTCCGTCAGCACACCGCCGCTCATGCCATCGGCTCCGCGGGTGGTGGGGGCGGGTGACCGTCGGGACGGGGCCAGGCGATCGGCGTGACGTCGCTGGCGATGACCGCACCCACGGCGATCCCGGCCCGTTCGACCGACGGATGCGGGAAGCGCCCTTCGCCCCGGGTGGAGCCGTCGGCGAAGTAGATCGCGGTGTGCACCCGACGGACGGTAGCGGTCGTGTTCGGCTTGGCCAAGTGGAAGGTGAGGCCGTGGTGGAAGGCCACCGAGCGCGGCGGGACCTCGACGAACACGGGCGTCATCCCTTCGAGCTCGCGTCGGGTGAGCGGGTCCTCGCCGCAGCCGGAGAAGATGTCGACGAACTCACGCACTCCAAGACGGTGGCTGCCGGGCAGGTAGCCCATGGCGCCGCTCTCCAGCGTCGAGCCGTCGAAGGGGATCCACGCGGTGATCGTGTCGGTTTCGACGATCGGCCAATAGGGCTGGTCTTGGTGCGGATCGGTCTCGCGCCCGCCCGCCTCCTTGTAGAGCGCCTGGTCGTGCCAGATCCGGACGGCGTCGACCCCGAGCAGTCGGGCCGCCGTTTCGGCGACGACGGGATGGAACGTGAGCGGGCGGACGTCGGGGCAGTCCTCCCACAGGTTCTGGCACTGCGTGAAGCTCTGCTCGTAGTGCGACTTCTGGGCCAGTGTGCGGGTGTCGTACCGGCCGCGCCGGGCCACGGCCTCGTCGACCGCCGCCCCGAAGCGCACAACCTCGTCGGCGCTCAGGAGATCCGGCACCATCACGAACCCGTCGCGCCGGAAGGCCTCGACGAGCTCGGGCGTCAGCGTGGGGATCGTCGTCACGCCGCCTTCACGTCGCAGTCTCGGCGCGGATCTCGCGGATGTAGCCCACGAGCTCGTGCACGCTGGGCGAGTCGAGCCAGGCCGTGAGGTCGGCGTCGTACGCCAGTGTGAGCTCGCCGCCTTCATCGAGGAGGTGGGGCTGGGAGGCCATGAACCGCCCGTCGAGCAGGCGCACCTCCGTGAGCAGCTCCGCGAACGGGAGGGCGCTGGCCGCAGGGGACCCGAAGCCGAAGACGCGCTCGGAGCCCAGCACGGCGTTCGCGCTGGCCCGCCCGGCGAGATACGGCCGGTAGTCGTTGCGTTCCAGCTCGCCGGCGTAGGCCTCGAGGACGTGCAGGGCGCGCTCGAGCATCGTGTGGTCGAACCCGTAGAAGACGTTGGGCGCCGGGAGGTCGCCCCACACGCCCCACATCCACCATCGCAGCGTGGGAGGCAGCACGGCCATGGCGCGCTGGACACCGCGGCCGACGGCCTCGTGGCCGTGGTGCACGTCATGGGGAGAAGGGGAGACGACGATGGACGCGCCGTGCTCCTTCACGATCGCCGGCAGCTCGTTCGCGATGCGGCGAGTGGCGAGGTCCCGGTCGGCGTCGAGGTCGAGGTTGAGGGGCGGGTCCACGAAGACGGGCACGAAGCCGGCCCGGCGTGCGGCTTCCTCGGATTCAGCGTGGCGGCGATCCCACTGCCCGCTGAACCCGAGGCTGGCGATGACGCTGACGACGGTCCAGCCCCGATCCCGGAGGTGGAGGAGCGCACCCGGGCAGCCGACCGCCTCGTCGTCGGGGTGCGGCGCGACGTGGACGACGGCGGGGGCCACGTCAGTGGAGGTTATGCGCCCGCGATGGCCCAGTCTTCGGCTGGGGCGAGTCGTCCAGTGGGCCCGGATCAGTGGGGGCGGACGGCCAGCACGGCGAGCGCCGGTCCGCGCCTGCCCTCGTGCTCCTCGACGCGCACGTCGGCGAACCCGGCCGCGCTGCAGGCGGCGGCGAAGGCCGCGGCCTGCTCGTCCGTCAATCCGTGCCTGGCGTGGCCCTTCGCGCCCGGGGCCGAGTGGTGCTCGAGGATCAACAGCCGTCCGCCCTGCTGGAGGACCCGCCGGGCTTCGGCGAGTCCCTGGGCCACGTCGGCCCAGTGGTGGGCCGTCGCCAGCGACCAGGCCACCGAAGCGGATCCGTCGGGCAGGGGGAGTGCCTCGGCGGTGCCCTCGACGTAGGTGATGTCGCGGCTCGAGACCATCCGGCCGAGCCGGAGCATCGCCGGCGCCGGGTCCACACCCGTGCAGGTGGCGCCCCGGCGTCGGGCCTCGCGCAGCGCCACCCCGGGGCCGCAGCCGATGTCGACCACGTCGTCGCCGGCTCTCACCCCGGTGAGGTCGCTGGCCAGCCGGGCATCCTTCTTGCGACTGAACAGGAAGCTCAGGCCGACGAGGTAACCGGTGAGGCCCTGGAACGGCCCGTTCCCGGCTGGGTGGTCGTGCTGGTGCGCGTCGATGCTCTCCGCCGGGTCCACGCCCACAGCCTGACAGGCGTCGGACTGGCGGACCAGGGGCGCCGACCTCAGTTGGCACCCCGCTTGATCCGACCCCGCAGGGCGGCGAAGCAGAGCGACATGCTGATCGCGCCGACGACGCCGATGGCGAGCAGGGCCTGGCCGAGCTCGGTCCAGTGCCAACCGGCGGACTGATCGACCGAGCGCAGGCCGGCGAGGATGTAGGTGACCGGGTTGAACCCCGCCACGGTGTTCAGCCATCCCGCCAGCTCCTGGCGCGGCACGTAGGCCGTGGTCAGGAACAGGAACGGGAAGAACAACAGGAAGGTCGAATTGACCGCCGCCGGGTTGCCGGTCTTGAGCGCGATGGCGTAGCCGAAGCCGGCGAACGCCAGGCTCCAGAGCGACGCCACGGCGATGAAGGCGACGATGCCGAGGGGTCCCCCCTCGAAGCGCACACCGAGGATCAGCCCGAGCACGATGATCGGCACCGTCAGCGCGGCCGCCACGCCCATGTCGGCCGCCATGTGGCCGATCAGGATGGCGGTGCGCCGCACCGGGGTCAGGAGCAGGCGGTCGAAGTACTTGTCCTGAATGTCGAGCACGAGCGATCCGGCGCGGGAGACGCCCGTGACGCCGAGCAGTATGGCCGTCGCCATCTGGAAGGCGTTGTAGTCGAGTCCGGGCACCTCACCGGCGAGCTTCTTGAGCGTGGCGATGTTGACCACGAAGAAGAACAGGGCGATGAAGATCGGCGGGATGACGGTGGCGATGTCCCGGGGGACGCCCCGCAGCGCGCGGCCCGCGATGGAGGTCAGGTCGTGGAGGAAGCCCGCCGGCCTCGCCCGGATGGTGGGGGGAGCGCCGCCGGGTACCGCCATTTCGTCGAGCGTCGTGGTCGTCATACCGACACCTCCTCCCTCTCCTCGTCGGCCCTCTCCCCGCGCTCGATGTGCGTGCCCGTCAGCTCGAGGAACACGTCGTCGAGCGTCGGCGTGCGCAGGGTGAGGTCGCGCACCTGGACCGAGTGCCGAGCCAGGGCGACGGCGACCGGGCTGATCGCCGCCGAACCGTTGGCACTGGCGACGAGGAGCTCGTTGCCGTGCGCCTCGACGCTCAGCACCCCCTCGACCTGTTGGATGAGGGGCAGGACGACGGCGGCTTCGCCGTCGACCCGGGCGATGATCACGTCGGTCCCGATGGCCTGCTTCAGCTCGTTCGGGGTGCCCTCGGCCACGATGCGACCGCCGTCGATGATGCCCACCCGATGGGCCAGTTCGTCGGCCTCCTCGAGGTACTGGGTGGTGAGAAAGATCGTCATGCCCAGCTCACGGTTGAGCCGCCGCACCTCGGCCCAGACGGCGAGCCGGCTCACGGGGTCGAGCCCGGTGGTCGGCTCGTCGAGGAACAGGACGGTCGGGTTGTGCACGAGGGCGGCGGCGAGATCGAGTCGCCGCTTCATGCCGCCCGAGTACGTGCCGATGCGCCGGCCGAGGGCGTCCCCGATGTCGATGAGCGAGGCCAGGTCCTCCACGCGCTTGTCGATCTCCTTGCGGGAGAGGCCGTAGAGGCGCCCCTGGAGGCGAAGCAGCTCGATGCCGGTCTGCAGCGGATCGAGCGAGGCCTCCTGCAGCGCGGCGCCGATGTTGAGGCGCACCCTCCCGGGCTCGGTGACCACGTCGTGCCCGGCCACGGTGGCACGGCCCGCCGGTGGGCGCCAGCAGGGTGCACAGCATGAGCACGGTCGTCGATTTCCCGGCCCCGTTGGGACCGAGAAAGCCGTAGATCTCACCGGGACGGATGTGGAGATCGACGTGGTCGACCGCGACGGCCTCGCCGAACTGCCGCACCAGCCCTTCGGTGGCGATTGCCTCGGTGGGAGTGGTCATGCGCCGGACCCTACCGAGACGCTGTGACCCCGGGGACCAGCCCGGGAGAACGGGATCGGGGGGGATGGTTCCCTGTTGGGCTCCGGTTTGGACCGGCTGGACAGTGGGCCGCATGGTGATGCTCCTCCTTGTTCGTCGGGGCGTTGCGTCGCGCTGGCGACCGGACGTCGAACGAGGGGAGGGGATATCGACACCCTCGGGAAGGAAATGTCAGATCTTCGGGCTGTTGATCTCCTCTGCCGGCTGATCTCTTCGGCCACGAAGCCGTCCCGGGCGACCACGGAGTCGCACCCGGCCGATCTGGGCGCCCCAGAAGAGGTGGAGACGGGATCCACCCAAAGGTCCACCCCTGGGCTGACGCAGGGGCGCCCGTCGAGGCAGACACTGAAGGTATGACACTCGCCGAATACCTCCTCAACCTCTTCCTGGTCGGTCTGGTGGTCCTGCAGGTCCGGGGCCACAAGGTGACCAAGGCCCGCCTGGTGTTCCCCCTCGTCGTGACGATCTGGGTCTGCACCAGCATCCTTCACGGCATCCCGACCGCCGGCAACGACCTCGTGCTCGTGGTCGGCGGCACGGCGTTCGGCGCCATCTTGGGGGCCCTGGCCGCACTGGCCACGACGGTTGGCCGCGACGGCGCCGGCGCCTTCGCCAAGGCGGGCGCCCTGGCCGCCGTCTTGTGGGTGGCCGGCATCGGCGCACGGGTCGGCTTCTCGCTGTGGGTCAGCCACGGCGGCGCACCGGCCGTCGCCCGGTTCAGCGCCGCCCACGCCATCACCTCGGGTTCGGTCTGGGCCACGGCGTTCATCCTCATGGCCATGGCCGAGGTGTCCACCCGGACGGCTGGCCTGTACATCAAGGCCCGCCGCTCTGGCGCCGTCATCGAGCGGGGCGGGCTGCTCCGGTCCCCGGCCATCGCCTGAGTCCTCCCGGGCTCGAAGACCCCCAGGACCCGCCGGCATCAGCCTGCGGGTCCTGACCTTCTCTCACTTTGGTCGGCAGGGTGTGACGGTTGGCTGGGTCACGGACACACTTTTCCGGGCCCGATCGCCCGCGTGCTTGCTTGGCGAGCGTGCGTGACGTAGCTCCGGGGAGACGTCTAATTGGAGGCCACACGAGTCAGAAGATTCGTCTCAGAGCACTCTTTACAGATTACTCTGAATCGAATACTATGAGTCGATGCCACCACGATGGTCCCGCTCCAACCCCCTCGCCCTGGCGGTGCTGGTCTGCCTCTACGAGAAGCCCATGCACCCCTACGAGGTGGCCCAGACCCTGCGCCAGCGGGCCAAACAGGAGAGCGTCCGCCTCAATTACGGCTCCCTTTACGCCGTGGTCGAGGTGCTCGAGAAGAAGGGTTTCATCAAGGCGACCGGCACCGTGCGGGAGGGCAAGCGGCCCCAGCGCACCGTGTACGAGATCACCGACGACGGGTCGCGCGAGATGGACGACTGGATGACCGAGCTCATCGGCGTCCCCACGAAGGAGTACCCGGCGTTCATGGCGGGTCTCTCCTTCATCCCTTCCCTCGATCCCGACGACGCCCTCGCGGCACTTCGGGCGCGGGCCGACGCGCTGAAGATGAAGGTGGTCGCCATCCGCAGCGCCATGAAGGCAGCGCACGAGGCCGGGTTGCCCCGGATCTTCGAGCTGGAGACCGAGTACGAGGAGCAGCAGCTCGCCGCCGAGCTGAAGTTCGTCAACGGCCTCGTCGACGACATGACCGCGGGCACCCTCGAGGGGCTCGACATGTGGCGCATGTTCCACACCGAAGGCTTCAACCCCGAGGAGGTGCAGTTCAACTTCGACACGAACCTTGAATGACCCGGGGCCGCGTGTTGCACCACGCGGCCCCGAGCCCACACAACCACGAGCCCGACCCACGAGGGGCCTTCGCCCGAGGCAGCACCCAAGAGCGTAGGCGACCTCCGTCGAGCGGGCTCTCCGACGAAAGGAGGCGCGCCAATGGACGCGCTCATCGAGGCCGACGGCCTCAGCAAGAAGTTCGGGAAGGTCCAGGCTCTGTCCGACTTCTCTCTCACGCTGCCGGCGGGCAAACCCGTGGCCATCCTCGGGCCGAACGGCGCGGGCAAGACCACGTTCATCCGCATGGTGGCGACGCTGCTCCAGCCCGACCGCGGGTCATTGCTCGTGGGCGGCCATGACGCCGTCCGCGACGCGATGGCGGTGCGGCGCATGATCGGCCTGGCCGGCCAGTCGGCCGCGGTCGAAGAGATGATGACCGGCCGGGAGAACCTGGTCATGGTGGCCCGCCTCTACGGGCAGCCTGCCGGCGCGGCCAAGCAGAGCGCGGCGCGGATCCTCGAGCAGATGGATCTCGTGGAGGCCGCCGACCGCCAGGTCCGGACCTATTCCGGCGGGATGCGCCGGCGGCTCGACCTCGGGGCGAGCCTCGTCGGCTCCCCGCGCGTCCTGCTCCTCGACGAGCCGACCACCGGGCTCGATCCGGGGAGCCGCAACGAGGTGTGGGACGGCATCCGAGAGATGAGCTGGGCCGGGACCGATGTCGTGCTGACGACGCAGTACCTCGACGAGGCGGACCACCTGGCGTCGTCCATCGTCATCATCGACGGAGGACGCGTGATCGCCCAGGGCACGCCCGACGAGCTGAAGTCGCGGGTTGGTGCCGACATGGTCGAGCTGCACACCGCCGACCTGCTCACCATGCAGCGGGCGGCCGAGGTGCTCGGGTCGCTCGGCATGGCCGAGCCGGCCACCGACCCGGCGACGCGGCGGTGCTCCATCGCCGCACCCAGCGGCTCGCGACTGCTACCCATCGTCGTCCGGGCCCTCGACGACGCCGCCGTCCCCGTGGAGGACATCGCCCTCCGCCGTCCCACCCTCGACGAGGTGTTCCTCGCCCTGACCGGGCACGCCACGACCACCACGACTCCGAAGGAGGACGCAGCATGACCATGGACCTGACTCTCGATCCGCCGCGCCAGGCGGGCAGCGGACGCACGGGGGTGGTGACGAACCAGGGAGCGTCGTATCTCGTCGCCTCGAGCCAGGTGGCCGGCCGGACGCTCAAGAAATTCGTCCGCAGCCCGGCCCTGATCGTGGCGGGCACCGCCCAGGGGGTGCTCTTCCTCCTCATCTTCCGCTACGTCTTCGGCGGCGCGATCGCCCACACCGGGAGCCTCAGCTACGTGGACTTCTTGGTGCCGGGCTTCGTCGTCACCGGCGTGCTCTTCCAGGGCATGAGCGCGGCGAGCGGCGTGGCCGACGACCAGGAGGGCGGGCTGTTCGACCGTCTGCGCTCCCTGCCGATCCGGCTCCTGTCCATCATCACCGGCCGGGTCGGTGCCGACTCGGCGCTCGTTGCCTGGGGCGTCGTGGTCATGACGGCGGTCGGTTTCGCCGTCGGCTTCCGCACCGGTGGCTCCGTCGGCGAGGCGCTGGCCGCGTTCGGCCTGACCATCGTCTACGGCTTCGCCTTCGTGTGGATGTTCATCTTCATGGGCCTGGCGGCCGGGAGCCCACAGGCGGCGCAGAGCCTGTCGTTTCTCGTCTTCCCGCTGAGCTTCGTCTCCTCGGCCTACGTGCCGGTGGCGACGATGCCGGGCTGGATGCAGGCCTTCGCCACCAACCAACCCATGACACAGATGATCAACACGGTGCGCCTGCTCACCGGCGGTCCCGCGGCCCAGCAGCTGCTCGGGCACTCGCTCTCGTACTACCTGGTCCCATCGTTGTTGTGGACGGCCGGGCTGGTCGTGGTCTTCGCGCCGCTGGCGGTCTGGAAGCTGAAGAGCTCGTGACTCAGCGGCGGTCGAACGGTTCGTCCGGCGGCTCGCCGCTGCGCAGGACCGCATTGACGGCCTGGCGCAGGCGCTCCTGGGCGTCGATCATCCAGTCGATGTAGAACGCGTAGTCCTCGACCGTGGTGACCTCGCCCTCGCTGTAGTCGGCGATGCGGTAGGCGCCACGGTCGGGGAGGCGCTCCCACGACAGTGGGCCGCCGTAGACCGATTCGATCAATTGCTGCTGTGATTGAAGGACCTCGAACTGTGCGGCGCTGGCTTCGGGGGAGCCGAGGTCGACGTAGAAGTCCGAGCGCAGCCGCCCGCCCGCCGCGAAGGCCAGTCCGTAGTGGGTGCCCTTGATAGGGGAGGGAAGCGTGATGAAGTTTTGCGCCGGCAACGTGGACATCTGGGTCCAGTGCCCGTGCTCGACACGCACCTTCTCGAGCCAGCGCGACCAGTAGTCGCGATAGAGGGCACCCTTGCCGCCGATGAGCGGCCCGGCGAGCTCGACGAGCGTCCATCCGGCAGGGTCGCGCCACCACTGGGTGCCGAACCAGTCGCGCGTGACCCCGGTGGCCTGCTCGACGATGTGGCGCACGAGGCTCGCCGGCGTGTACACCGTCTTGTCGACGTCCCACACCAACGGCGCGTTGAGGTTGTTCTGCCAGTGTGCGGTCCGGCGCGCCGGGTCGGCGTGCAGCCACTCTTCGAGCTGACTGCGCATGTCGAAGCTGAGGTCGCTGCGGGGGCTGAGGGTGAAGATCGTCCCGTCCGCGACCGTCTCGGCCGTGACGAGCCGTCGAACGGTGCTGGCGTCCTGCACGCGTCGGCGGGATTCGGCCATCTCCTTGGCCAGCTGGCGCTCGGGGCTGATGGTGAACTCCTCGATCTCGCGCAGCGGATAGAGCTGGCTCACCGAGATCATGGGCACGTTGCCACTGCCCAACTGACCGTAGACGTACGAGCGGAAGGCACTGATCTGGACGAGGGAGATGTCGAGGCCCATCTCGCTGAGCCAGACGACGCTGGCGGTGACGACGGGGGAGAATTCCCGGGCGAGCAGGACGATGCGCGGACGCCGGAGCGACTCCTGCGAGAGGTCGGGGGCGTGCGCCTGGAGGTCGGCCAGTGCCTCCTCGGGCGTGACGGGCATCTGAAGCCGCGCCTGGAAGCGGGCGTAGTGGTCGGCCAGCGTCTCCGGGAGCGTGCGGCTGGCCATGGCGGCGTACTTGATCGCATGGACCTCGGTGTCCGGGGCCCGCCCGCTCTTCAGCTCTCCGATGACCAACCGCCCGTCGGCCCCCAGGCCGAGCACGGTGATGCGGTCCCGGCCTCCTCCGGCCGGGCCCGGCAGTCCGTCGAATTCGAAGGTGATCACCTTGACGGCGGGACCGAGGATGGCGGGGTTCGAGAGCACCCATTCCTGGAGATCCGCGCGTTCCTCGAGGCCCGCCTCTTCGAGCGAGATCATCTGCGCCGGCATCGCGACGGACCCGGCCACTGTGAAGAGCATCTCTTCCGCCATGTGCCTCCGACAGGGTATGACAAACCGTCGTTGAAGCGCAGGTATCAAAAGTCACAGAACGTCCCAACGGAACCCCAAAACTCAAGGCCAGAGGGATGCCGTTGTCGGCGCGTCGTCACCACCGCGCCGTTTCGTTGGGCAGCGGTTGCAGTCGAATTGCGACCTGGTTGCGACCCGGGCCGCGTGACGCGGAGGCCGAAGGGCGGAAGAGGCCCGGAACGTCTGGCTCAGGTGGGGGCGCCGGGCGCCACCAAGGGCCACGGTCGCTCGATCTCGACGATGCGGGCCAAGTCGAGCAACAGCTGCTCGGCGTGCCGGCGGCCGATGATCTGCAGAGAGACCGGCAGGTCGTCGACGAGCCCGATGGGGATCGCGACGGCCGGGTGCCCGGTCGTGTTGGCGGGGATGGTCAGGGCGCCGTTGTTCCCCACCGCAGCCTCGAACCCGTGTTCGGCGATGAGGTCCATCCCGTCGATCGTCGTCGGCATCGGCCCCTGTGCGCCGAAGGCCACGTCGGGGTTCGTTGCACACACGATGAAATCGACCTGCTCGAAGACCTGTGCCGTCTGCACGATGATCTGCCGGCGGAAGGCCTCGATGTTCATGGCGGTGTCGACGTCGTAGTGATTGGTCGCGATGTTGGCCGCCAGCATGATCTCGGGCGTGAGCTGGGACTCGCAGCCGGGGTACAGGTCGCCCAGGCCGACGAGCAGGCTGGCCGTGCCGGCGAGGGCCCACTCCAGGCCGCCCCGCGGGAGCCCGATGGGCACGTCCACCCGGGTCAGCCCGGCGTCCTTGATCAGCAGGTCCGCCGCCTCCTCGACCTTGTCCCCGACGGCAGACGCCACAACGGCCGCACCCAGGTCGACCGACACCGCCACCCGCTTTCCCCGCACCTCCTGCTGGCCGAGGCCGGCCTCCCAGCCCTCGACCCGGGGCAGCGAGAAGGGGTCATACTCGTCACTGCCGTTGCAGGCGTCGAACCAGCGGGCGGTGTCACGCACCGAGCGCGACAGACACCCGAGGACGGCGGTGAGCGGCTCGATCTCGGTCTTCGGTCCCTTCGGGATCCGCCCGAACGTCGACTTGAGGCCGAAGAGGCCCGTGAAGCCGGCCGGGATCCGGATGGAGCCGCCGCCGTCGCCGCCCGTGCAGATCGGCAGGAGCCCGCCGGCGACCGATGCGGCCGAGCCCCCCGAAGAGCCGCCGGGTGTGCGCTCGAGGTCGTAGGGGTTCGAGGTCGCGCCGTGCAGCCGGGTGTAGGTGCAGTTGATGCCGCCGAACTCCGAGGCCGTTGTCTGGCCGACCAACACGGCACCGGCCGCCCGGAGCCGGGCCGTCATGGTGGAGTCGTAGTCCGCGCTGCGGTCCTTGAACACCAGCGAGGCTTCCGTCTGTGGCCAGCCCTTGACCGGGTCGAGCTCCTTCATGCCGACGGGCACCCCGCCGAAGGGCAAGTTGACGTCGGCGCCCGCCGCCGACTCCCGCGCCCGCTCTTCGTCGACGAAGCACACGGCGTTGAGCTTCGAGCCGGCGATCGCCGCCAGCGACCCCTCGAGGGCCTCGGTGGGGGAGATCCTCCCCTCACGGAAGGCGTCGACGAGGGAGCAGGCGTCTCCGAGCCAGGGTTCTGCCGTCATGAACGCAGGCTACCGAACGACCAGGACGCGGGGCCGTCTTCCACCGCGTCCTCTCGCTCCTCGGTGCTACTCCGTCGTCCGCTTCTTGAAGAAGTGGGCCGCCAACGGGGCGGCCAGCCCGATGATCACCGCCGACCAGATCAGCGACGCCTCAATCGGATGTTGCATAGGCCAGGCATGGATGGCACCGGCGGGGTTCGGGTTGCCCCACAGCACTCGCGTCCCGGCGCACACGGCACTCACCGGGTTCCACTGGGCGATGGCCTGTAGCCACCCGGGCATGTGCTGGGTGGGCACCATGGCGTTGGAGACGAAGGCCAACGGGAAGAGGACGATGAAGCCGAAGGAGGCGGCGGACTCCGGGCTCTTGGCGTTGAGCCCCACGCAGGCAGCGACCCACGTCAGTGCGTAGGCAAAGAGGATCACCAGGGCGAAGCCGCCCAGGACCGAGATGTCGTTGGCCCCCGGCCGCCATCCGACGGCGAGCCCGGTCAGCCCCACGATGAGCGCGCAGAGGAGCGAGGTCAGCAGATCGGCCATGGAACGCCCGACCAGGACGGCCGAGCGCCACATCGGCAGGGCGCGGAAGCGATCGATCATTCCTTCGTGCAGGTCCGTGCTCAGTCCGACGGCGGTGCCCATGACCGAGGTGACCAGGTTGAGGGCAAGGATCCCTGCCAGGAGGTAGTCCACGTAGCTCCCGCCTCCGGGGAGGGCGATGGCGCCGCCGAAGATGTAGACGAACAGCACCGTGAAGAGGACGGGCTGGATCGTCACGTCCGACAGCTGCATCGGCTCCCGGGCGATGTGCACGAGGTTGCGTCGCGTCATCGCCCAGATGTCCCAAAGTGAGCCGAACACGGCCCCGGACGAGGGGGAGCGGCCGACCCCGACGGGCGTCGACGTCAGCGTGGTCGTCGTCATGCGCGCACTCCTTCCAGCTCGTGACGGCCGCCGCCGTCACTGCCGGGATCCGCCGCCGCAATCGTGCGATCCCCGACCCCATCGTTCGCGGCACCGTCCCCGTCCTCGGCGTCCCCTTCGATGTGCCCGCCGGTGAGCGAGAAGAACACGTCGTCGAGCGACGGCTGGCGCACCTCGATGTTGTCCACCAGTACGCCCGCCTGGTCCAGCGCACGTACGACCGAGGTGGCCAGGCCCGGTGCGGCGTCCACCCCGGCACTCAGGCGCCGGCCATCTTCACTGACGTGGACCGGACCGGCGACCAGCGGCGCCATCGCGCCAACCGCCTCCGGGTGCGGAGCCGGGAGCGTGACCTCGACGCGGGCACTCCGGCTCGCCTCCTTGAGCTCCTGGGGTGTGCCGTTGGCGATGACGAGGCCGTGGTCCACGACGACGATGCGGTGGGCCAGTGCGTCCGCCTCCTCCAGGTACTGCGTCGTCAGCAGTACCGTGACCCCTTCGCCGAGCAGCTCACGGATGGCGTCCCACACGCGCTGCCGGCTCGTCGGGTCCAATCCCGTCGTCGGCTCGTCCAGGAAGAGCACGGGGGGTCGCGTCATCAGCGACGCGGCCAGGTCCAGCCGCCGGCGCATGCCGCCCGAGTAGCCCTTGAGGATACGGTCGGCGGCGTCGGTCAGCTCGAACTGGGCGAGGAGCTCGGTCGCTCGGGACTTCGACGCGGCTCGGCCCATGTCCGAGAGCTCGCCCACCAGCACCAGGTTCTGGCGCCCCGTCAAGAGCGGATCCAACGTGGCGTCCTGGGCGGCGACGCCGATGTGGCGCCGAACCTCACCGGGGTGCTTGGCCACGTCGATGCCGGCCACGGCGCCGCGTCCCGAATCGGGCAGCGCCAGCGTGGTCAGGATCCGCACGGCCGTCGTCTTCCCTGCCCCGTTCGGGCCGAGCAGCCCGAGGATCGTGCCGGCGGGGACCGAGAAGCCGACCCCGGCCAGGGCCTGGGTCTGGCCGTAGCTCTTCGTCAGCCCCTCGGCCTCGATCATCAGCTCAGGTCCCATAGCTTCCCTACCTGTCGGTCAGTAGACTCTCCGGCTAAGGCATGAGGCATGGTAGGACCTTACTTACCTGCCGTCAAGTAGAGTTGAGGCGAATGTCCCAGACCGCGGCGCACGCAGACCCAGATCACGCAGAACCAGACGAAGAGCCGCTTCTCGGCAGCGTCGTCGAGCCGGGCCCGGGCGTGGCCTCCGCTGCCGACCCCGCCCACCCCAACACCCGCGAGCGCATCCTCGATGTGGCCCTCGACCTCTTCATAGAGCAGGGCTTCGACGGCACCAGCCTGCGCCAGATCGCCGAGCAGCTGGGCGTCACCAAGGCAGCCCTCTACTACCACTTCGAGTCGAAGGACGACATCCTGTTGGCGCTGCACATGCGCATCCACGAATTCGGCCGCGAGGCGCTGCTGCGCATGACCGAGGGGCCGGTCACCCTCGAGCTGTGGGGCGAGCTGCTCGACGGCATCGTCGACCAGATGCTGGCCCAGCGCAAGATCTTCCTCATGCACGAGCGGAACCAGGCCGCCCTCGAGAAGCTGCACCGGGAGGACCACGACGCCGAGCACGAGGACTTCCAGAACCAGTTCCGACGGGTGCTGGCCGACACCCGGGTCCCCTTCCCGGACCGGGTGAAGATGGCGGCCTCGGTGGGCGTGGTCTTCTCGGGACTCGTCCTCTCCGGCGAGGCCTTCGCCGAGGAGACCAACGAAGAATTGGGGGACCAGCTCCGCGCCATCATCCACAACGTCCTTCTCGGATGACGGGACCGGTTCCACGGAGACCGAATCTGACCGCGTGGCTACAGTTCCTCCGGTGACCGAAAGCTCGACCACGTCTGCGCACCGCCGTCCCTTCACGCTGAGCATCGACATCGGCGGCACCGGGCTCAAGGCCGACGTGCTCGACAAGGACGGCGCGTTCGTGGCCGACCGGGTCAAGATCGCCACCACCTACCCCATGCCGCCCGACCGTTTGGTCGAGCAGCTCAGCGGCTTGGCGGACAAGCTCCCCACAGCCGACCGAACCTCCGCCGGCTTTCCGGGCATGGTCCGCAGCGGTGAGGTTCTCAGCGCTCCGCACTTCGTGACCGAGAAGGGCCCCGGCAGCACCGTCCTTCCCGAGCTGGTGAAGGCCTGGTCGGGCTTCGACCTGGCCCACGCCCTGGCGCACTCGATCGGCAAGCCCTGCCGTGTCGCCAACGACGCCGACGTCCAGGGCCTCGCGGTGGTGCAGGGCCAGGGCTTCGAGGCGGTGGTCACGCTCGGCACGGGTGTGGGCACGGCCTTCTTCATGGGCGGCCGGCTGCTGCCTCACCTGGAGTTCTCCCACCTGGAATTCCGCAAGGGCGAGAACTTCAACGAGCAACTCGGGGAGGCGGCGCGCAAGAAGGCCGGCGACGACAAGTGGAACGGGCGGGTGCGCAAGATGATCGCCTACTTCAATGCGCTGACCTTCTTCGACCACCTCTACATCGGCGGCGGCAACGCGCAGCGCGTCAACCGGCGCGACCTCGGCGAAGTACTCGAGCGGATCACCGTCGTGGACAACACGGCGGGCATCCTCGGCGGGATCAAGCTCTGGGACGAGTCCCATATCGCCGTCTGAGAGAAGATCGCCGTGACAGCGCTCGACACCGAACCACTCGCCTGGGATCCCCTCGATGAGAAGTACAAGGTCGACCCGCACCCGATCTGGCGGCGCCTGCGCGACGAGGCGCCGCTCTATTACAACGACCATCTCGACTTCTACGCCGTCAGCCGCTTCGCAGACGTGGACGCCTTCAGTCGCGATCCGCAGACCTTCTGCTCCTCGCACGGCACGGTGATGGAGATGATCGGTCCCGAGCCGACCTCCATGGAGATCATGATCTTCATGGACCCTCCCGACCACACTCGCTACCGCCGGTTGGTCTCCAAGGCCTTCACACCGCGGCGGATGGCACTGCTCGAGCAGGATATCCGCGGCCTCTGCGTGAGCCTGCTCGACGCGCAGGTCGGAAAGAGCTCGTTCGACTACGTGCAGGACTTCGGCGCCCGCGTCCCGGCCTATGTCATCGCCGCGTTGCTCGGTGTGCCGCCCGAGGACCGGGACATGGTCCGGGGCTGGATCGACGAGAGCTTCCACCTCGACCCCGAGCTGGGCATGTACAACGACGTGTCGGCCGAGGCCATGGGCAAGCTCATGGAGTATGTGACGGCCCAGGTTGCCGATCGGCAGACTTCACCACGAGACGACATGTTCACGGACCTCCTCAACGGCGAGATCGTCGACGAGGACGGCCAGCCGCGTCGGCTCACGATGGAGCAGGCGGCGAACTTCGCCCTCCTGATCGGAAGCGCCGGGACCGAGACGGTGGCCCGGCTGCTCGGTTGGGCGGCCCTGACCCTGGACGACAACCCGGGGCAGCGGGCTGAGCTCGCCACCGACGCCAGCCTGATACCGAACGCCGTGGAGGAGCTCCTCCGCTACGAGGCCCCCTCGCCGGTGCAGAGCCGGTGGTGCACGGCGGACGTCGAGGTTCACGGGCAGAGGATCCCGGCCAACTCCAAGGTCGTGATGATCACCGGGTCGGCCGGGCGCGACGAACGGGCCTTTCCCGACGCGGATCGCTTCGACATCCACCGCACCATCGACCACCACCTGTCCTTCGGCTACGGCATCCACTTCTGCCTGGGGGCGGCGCTCGCCCGCATGGAGGGTCGGGTCGCCCTCGAGGAGACCTTCAAACGGTTCCCGGAATGGTCGGTCGACCGGGAGGGCACGGTGCCCCTCTACACCAGCACCGTTCGCGGCTACTCGAGGCTGCCGATCTCCGTCTGACCAGGTGCGGCGACGCCTCGGGAACCGGGGCAGGGCTCCGGTACACTGTCCTGTCTCACCCAGCGCTCGTAGCTCAACGGACTAGAGCATCTGACTACGGATCAGAAGGTTGGGGGTTCGAATCCCTCCGAGCGCGCCGAGTGCCTTGACCCCATCGGGTGGACGGCTGAACGCAGGCGTGCAGGGCCATCCCGGCGCACGCGACAGAGGCAGCTGCCTGCTCCGAGCCGACATCGACCCGCATCACGTGCATAGTTGGGGAATGGCGGACGACCACAGCATCACGCCGGCCCCCGTCGGGTCTGCCCGTGATCCCTCGTTCCTCCGTACCGTTCGACCCGTCCTGGAGCGCTACGCGTCCTACTTCCGGCCAGAGGTGCGGGGGTTTGAGCATTTGCCCCGACGTGGACCCTTCCTTGTGGTCGGGAACCATTCTGGTGGCCAGACACCGCCAGATCTACCGGTCCTGCTGACGGCGTGGTGGCGTGAGCGAGGCGAAGACGAGCCTGTCTACGCACTCTTCCACTCGTTCTTCTTGGGGCTTCCGGGGGTGGGCCCTGTCATGAAGCGTGCCGGTGCCGTCGAAGCCGGGCCGGCCGCGGCGGAGGCGGTTCTTCGCAGCGGAGGGATCCTGATCGACTACCCGGGTGGTGACTCAGAGGTCTTCCGGCCGTGGTGGGAGCGAAACCGCATCGAGTTCGGCGGTCGCCTCGGCGTGGTTCGTCTCGCATTGCGAACAGGGGTCCCCGTGATCCCCGCTGTCTCCGTCGGCGCCCACGAAGCACTCGTCGTCCTCGCCCGAGGTGAGCGCGTCGCAAAGTGGCTCAGGCTCGATCGCATGTTCCGTATCAAAGTGATGCCCCTGGTGCTGGGCCCCCCCTTTGGTGTCGTGCCAGGGGGCATTCCCACGTTCCCACTTCCTGCGAAGATCACCGTGGAACTGGGTCCTCCGATGGACTGGTCGTCGCGGTACGCGCCGGACGCGGCTGACGACGAAATGATCGTTCGAGACTGCTACCAGGAGCTCACCGGGACGATGCAGACGACACTCGATCGATTGGCAGCTGAACGCCGCTTTCCGATTCTCGGTTAAGCGGTCTCTTCACTTCTCGTCCCGGTCTCGTAGCGCCGCTTCGGCGACCGCTTGGGCCCAGGGATAGTCCGCCTTTCCGCTGGGCGAACGAACGATGTGATCGACGACGAGTATGTCTCGGGGCACCTTGAAGCCGCTCACCCTGGTATGGACGTGCTGGCGGACAGCCTCCGGATTGATCTCGTGCCCGGCCCGGGCCAGCACCAGAGCGACGACACGCTCACCGAAGCGAGGGTCGGGCGCGCCGACGACGACGGCGTCGCGGACGGCGGGGTCGTCCTTCAGAGCGGCCTCCACCTCGTCGGGGAAGACCTTCTCCCCGCCCGTGTTGATGCAGAGTGAACCTCGCCCGAGGACAACGATGCTCCCGTCGGTGTCCACCGTCGCCAGGTCACCGGGCAGCGCCCAGCGTTGGCCCCGTGCCTCCACGAAGGTGGTCGCGGACTTGGGCGGATCGCCCAGGTAGCCGATCGGGACATGGCCGCCCCTGGCGAGACGTCCGACCACCCCGGATCCGGGTGCGATAGGCCGCAGATCGTCGTCGAGCACGTCAGTACGGTCGTCAACTCGCAGTCGTGGCGGCCCGAACGGGTCGTCGGGAGGCATTTCACCACCGACCTGTCCAGTCTCGGACGAGCCGAATCTGTCGGCGACGATCCGACCGGGGAGGAGTTCGGCCAGCTGTGCCTTTGTGGACGGTGAAAGCACTGCTCCTCCGGACCCCACGGCCATCAACGACGAGAGGTCGTAGCGATCGGGTTGCGCGGCCAGCACGTCGAGCAGCGGCCGGACCATGGCGTCGCCCACCACGGCGATCGCGTTGACCCGCTCTGCCTCCACCAGACGCCAGACCTCGGCTGCGTCGAAGCCGCCTCCATCGGTCGTCACGACCGTCCCGCCACCGAACAACGTCGAGAACGCCAACCAGTGTCCGGCCGCGTGCATGAACGGAGGTATGGCAAGCGCAGTGATGCCCGGATGCAGGAGCCGCGTGACAAGCTCGCCAGGGGTGGCAATGTGGTTGCCCGAGGAAAATGGGTCACCGCCACCCATGGCCGCGAAGAAGATGTCGTCGTGTCGCCAGAGCACGCCCTTGGGCATGCCGGTCGTGCCGCCCGTGTAGACGCAGTAAAGGTCGTCGCTGCGGCGCGGGCTGAACCCGCGGGAGTCGGGCGCTGATGCGAGAGCACGCTCGTAGTCCTCACCCACGGTCGGGGGATGACCGCTCGGCTCACACACCTGCAGCACGGCCCGGTACTCGGACATGGCGTGCAGAGCCCCTTCCACGGCTGGAGCGAAACGGCCATGGGCGATGAGGCCCACGAGCGCGGCGTCACCGTACAGATACTCCAACTCGCTTCCGAGATAGCGGTAGTTGACGTTGACCGGCACGGCACGGATCTTGAAGCACGCCAGCATGCTCTCGATGTACTCGGTGCCGTTGACCAGCTGCAGTCCTACCGTGTCACGGGACCCGACGCCGACGCTCTCCAGGTGGTGGGCGAGCCGGTTGGCCCGCCGGTCCAGCTCGGTGTAGCTGAGCCGTCGGGAGCCCGACACCATCGCCGTCTGATCCCCGACCCGGTCGACCACGCTCTCGAAAAGATCGGCAAGGTTGAACTCCACGGCACTCCCCGGTCCAGATTTGGGACATCAGCCTCTGCCATCGATGAGGATGCCAGACGTAGTATCACAGTCGGTGGCCGTGGCCCCTCTTCGGGGTCGAGGCGCCACGGTACGCAAGGAGGCCGGATGGGGGAGGTTGCGCACGATCCCACCGGCGAACGGGTCAACCCCGCGAGCGGAGTCGACCCTACCGAGAGCGTGTCCGCGAGCGTCAGGCCGGGAATCTCGGTGCCGGGGATCGATCGAGTCACCGGACTCTTCCGAGCGGCTTCTGGCTTCTTGAATCGGCGCGCGCTCGTCCGGGCGACCCGCGCCCTGCCCCGCACGCTGCACTACATGGGTTCGGCGTTGCTGAGCGGGGAAGTGAGCGACTCGGTGCCGGCCCCGCACCTCTCGCTCGGCCTCGCGGCACAGGTGGCGATGGACGAGGCGCTGCTGGCCATGGCCATGACGCCCCGCAGGTTCCCGCTGGCCAGGGACTACGCGAGGGTGTCGAACGAGCTCGCCGAGGCCGAATCCTTGTACGCAGGAGAGGGTTGGATCGCGGAGCCCAGTTCCTATCACCGCACCCCGCCGCCGCTCGTCGAATCCCGGGTGACGACGAGCCGGGGATGGGCCATGGGGATGCATTACGACCGGTGGGACTGGGACAGCGGGTTCACCCCCCATCCCGGCGAGCCGGGAGCCGACCGCTGGATGGCGTTCGAGCCGAACCGGACGGCCTCGGCCGTCGTCGTTCGCCACCCGGACGGACCCCGCCGCTGGGTGATCGCCGTGCACGGCTTCTGCATGGGGTTCCCCTTCATGGACTTCCAGGGGCTCCAGATGAACCGGCTCCACCACGAGCTGGGGATGAACGTGGCCCTCCCGGCGTTGCCCCTTCATGGGCCCCGCCGCGTCACTCTGGTGAGCGGGGAGCCGTTCCTCTCCTTCGAGCTGATGAACGCCGTGCACGGCCTGACGCAGGCCGTGTGGGACATCCGACGCCTCATCACTCGCATCCGTCAGCAGGGAGCCACCTCCATCAGCCTCTATGGCGTCTCACTGGGCGCGTACGCAGTGTCCCTCCTCGCCGGTCTGGAACAGGGCATCGACGGCGTCGTGGCGGGCATCCCGGTTTCGGACTTCCCAGGTCTGTTCCACCGACACAGTCCCCACGACATCCGCGCCCGATCGATCGAGCATAAAATCATGGGTGGCCCCGCGGAGAGCGTCTACCGTGTGGTGTCGCCCCTCTCCCTCGAGGCCAAGGTGCCCAGGCACGGCCGGTTCATCTTCGCCGGCTACGGCGACCGGCTCGCCCTTCCGGATCAGGCCCAACGTCTCTGGGAGCACTGGGAGCAGCCCCGCATCTCGTGGTATTCGGGGGGCCACGTGGGCTACCTGTGGTCGAAACAGGTGACGGACTTTCTCATTAGCGCGCTGCGTCACGTCTCGACCAGCCGTTCCCCCGAGTTCCGAGGCTGACGCATGGAGACGATGACCGGGCTGGACGCAAAATTCCTCTATTCCGAGACACCGACGGCCCACATGCACACGGTGAAGGTCGTGGTGGCCGACGTTTCTGCCCTGAAGGGTGGATTCTCCTTCGACTCCCTGACCGGCGTCCTCGCGGACCAACTTTGCCGCCTCCCGCCGTTCCGCCGTCGGGTCGTGCCGGTCCCGTGGGGACTCGGTCATCCCGTGTGGGTGGAGGATCCCCAGTTCGACCTGAAGCGTCACATCAGCCTCCGGGTGCTCGCCGACCAGGCGGGCGATCGCGAGCTCGCCGCCGTGGTGGCTGATTTCGCGGGCATCCCACTGGCGCGCGATCGGCCCCTGTGGGAGTTGTTGGTCGTGGAGGGGTTTGACGGCGGCCGCATCGCGGTCGTGGCGAAGATCCACCATGCGGTTGCCGACGGGTCCGCTGTGGTGGCTCTGCTCCAGAACGTGGTGCAAGGCGCCGGCGTCGAGCCGTCAAGCGAGACCAGTGTGGATACGTGGTGTCCAGAGCCGCTCCCAACGCGTCGCGAGCTGCTGAGGATGGCGGCACACGACCATGTCCTCCGGTGGAAAGGCCTGCCACGGTTTGTGGTGCAATCCGCGCGACAGGGCCGAGCGTCGGAAGCGATGCGTCGCAGCTTCGCGGTCAAGCCGCCTCTTCCTCTTCACCACATACCAAAGACGTCGTTCAACGTATCTCTTACCTCCGATCGCACGTTTGCAATGACCAGGCTCCCACTCGAGGATCTCAAGTCCATCCGGCGCACCGCTGGCACAACTCTCAATGATGTCTATTTGTGCGTCTGCGCGGGGGCGTTGCGTCGCTACCTGTTGGACCGCGGTGAACTACCCGCACGCCCCCTCGTCGCCAGCGTCCCGGTCTCGACCGACCCGAATGTGGCCCGCATGTCGGGCAACCGAGTCGACAACCTCTATGTGAGCATCGGGACCGACATCGCCGACCCAGTGCAGCGCCTCGGGCATATCCGGAGCATGACGGCAGCCTCCAAGGAAGTTCGCAGCGTGCTCGGCCACGAGCTCTTTGAGCAGCGCGCCGATTTTGTACCGCCCCAGATCTACCATTCGGCCGTGCGGCTCTGGACTCGGTCCCATATAGCGGACCGGGTCCACCCACCCCTCAACGTGGTGCTGTCTAACGTCGCGGGACCGCGGGAGCGGATCTTTTTTGGTCCCATTGAGCTCGAAGCTCTCTACTCGGTGGGTCCCATTCTCGAAGGGATCGGCCTCAACATCACTGCTTGGAGCTACGAGCAAACGCTGGGTGTCTCCCTGCTCGGCTCTCCGGTCAGCGTTCCCGACCCCTGGCTGATCGTCGACGCACTCCACGCTGCTCTCGATGAGCTTGGGGATGCGATCGGCACTGCAGCGCTGGCGGACCACTGATCGAGCGAACGTGTCGTCTTTCCCCTGGTCTGGAAGGGCAACAGCGTGTGCGCTCCGCTCCGGCCAACCGACCACAGCAATTGCCTTCCAGTGATGCCGGTGCCCGGGATCAGCAGTCGTATCGGTCGCAGCCATCCGGTTGTGGGATCTTGCTACTACGTTGCTCCTCGAATCGGCGGACCGACTGATGATGAGTAACACAGCATGGACACCGCACCTGATCTCAACTCGTCAAATGGATTCAGTGGCACGGGCTGGACGATCGGAACCGCTCTACGGATCAGAAGGTTGGGGGTTCGAATCCCTCCGAGCGCGCTGAATGGGCCCCCTCGTGAATGATGTCATGGGACATCGGGAGCGGGCAGTGAATCAACCCGTGCGCGGTGTGGTCACGCGCAGTAGCTCCTGCCATGACAGCGATGGCAGGAGCTACCTGCGAGCACCATGATGCGGGGATCCTCAGTGGCTGAAGTGCACGACTGCGGACCCACAGCCCACCCCTTGCACCCAGGCATTCTGGACGCCGGGGACATCGGGAGCGAGGTCCTCGGTCGAGACGAACATGTTGGCGGTGAACGACTCGTTGTTCCCGTCGCCGGCTCGGTAGAAGTCGGCCCGCAACACGGCGGTGTCCTGGGTGGTGGTCGCCGTCTTGACTCCCAAGGGATCGGTGGCAGTGCACTTGAACGGCGTGCTCCGCAGAAGTGCGGCGGTGTCCCAACGAACGCCCTGTCCTGCCTGGCATCCGGCGAGCGGGCCACTGCTTACTGTGGAGGTGCACTTGAAGCCGCCAGCCGAGTGGACGAACCCTGATGTGGAGTCGAAGGCGCCCCCTCCGGTCAGGAAGACCGCACCCGAGGTACCGGAGATGTTCGGCGCATTGAAGCCGAAGCCGGTGTGACCAGCCGACGCGAGCGCGGCGGATGACCCGAGCAGGACGGTGAGGACCGCCGCGGCCAAGCAGGCAGTGCGTGCCGCAACTTCAGTGACCGTATGACGACTCCTCGTCGTGTGGATGGGTTGTAACTCATGGGGATGTCTCTTTCATTGATTGCTTGTGTTCGGGGATGAATACGGCAGCCGTCGGGTGCGTGGATTGGGCGCCCGCTGTGGTCTCGCATTGACGCAGAAGCGACCGCACCTTCATGAGGCCCCGACGGACACGAGCCTTGGCCGTGCCCAAAGGGATGGCCTCGGCCTGGCTGATCTCTCGGGCCGTATAGCCGTAGAAGGCGGCGAGGACGAGGGCCCGTCGCTGTTCGCTGGGTAAACGGAACAGAGCGGTCCTGACCCGGTTGGTCTCGTCGGTGACGGTTGCCGCGTCTTCGGGCATCGATCCGTGCGCCGGTTGCTCCAAGAAGATCACGGCCCGTGGGTCAGCTGGCTGGGCGCCCTTCCGTCTCAGGGCGTCCACGGCCAGGTTCCGGGTGATCGTGAGCACCCAGGTGGACACCGAGCCGCGGCGGGCGTCGTAGGAGCCGGCGTGGCGCCAGGCTCTGATCAGCGCTTCCTGGGCGACTTCCTCGGCTTGGGTCGGATCACTCACGATGCTTCGGGCCAGCCCGTAGACGCGGCGTTGATAGCGGCGCACAAACGTGCTCCCCGCAACTGGGTCCCCCTGGCCGAGCCCCAACAACAGGTCCTGGTCGGAGGGGCTGGCATCCGACCGGGAGCGCGGCGAGGTCGCTCTGTGGGTGGTGGGGTGCATCGGGGTCCTCTATTCCAGACAGCGAGTATCGTTACTCAGTGACTATAAACCTGCGCCATCCATTACGCAAGGGGATGTAAACTAATTCTGGCTGACTGACTCGGCGCAGGCGAGGAGAGGAGACGGATGGCCCAGAACAACATCGGCGGGCAAGGGGGCGAGGAGAAGGGGACGGTGCGCACCGACGCCCAGGGCGACCCCGCGACCCCGGCTACGACAAGGTCATCCTCGATGCCACGCTCGAAATACTCAATGACAAGGGCTACGCCGGGCTGACCATCGACGGCGTCGCGGCCAGGACAGGTGTGGGCCGACCCACGATCTACCGGCGGTGGCGGTCCAAGCCGGCACTGGTCATTGCTGCCCTCACCCAATCCCCGCGCCTGTTGTTGACCCCCGATACCGGTGCTCTGCGTGACGACCTGCTCGCCTTCCAACGCGATCAGGTGAAGGTGATGGACATGCCAGCATCGCGTCGTATCACCGCCGGCCTGGTGGCCGATCTCGTGGCCGACCCTGAGCTGGCCGAGACCTACCTCGGCGACTACGTCGGGCTGCGTCAGACGTCGGTGCGGGAGGCGCTCCAGCGCGGCATCGAACGCGGCGAGCTTCGGGCCGACGCCGACCTGTCGTTGATCTACGACCTGTTGATCGGTCCTCTCTTCATGCGCTCGGTCGTGCGCGGCGAATCGCTCGGACCTGACATGGCGGAACAGACGGTCGACCTGGTCCTGACCGCATTCGGGACTGGCCGAAGAGCCAGCGACGCCGAGCGCCCCCTTCGTCCGCGGGTCTGAGGCTCCGTCGCAGGTGCAGATGCAGCCCCATTGAGCATGGTCTCGGCGACCAGGCTGTGGAGCGAGTGTCCAGGCGTCACGCGTTGCTGAATTGAACCTGTCGCCGAGCTCGGTCGCAAGGGCAGCGAGCAAGGCCCGGGACAGGGTCTACATCCACGAGGTCCCGTTCCGCCGCCTTTTGGTCGTGGACATATGCGCCCCTGACGTCCAGACCTTCTCGGCGGCCGCCTCACGCCTACGAAGCCCACCGTGCGACGGTCGAAACGCCCACGGAGGCGAGACCATCCTCAGTGCGTGGGGGTGCCAGTCGATGGACATCACGGATGCTTTCGACGCCTCTGGTCTGAAGTGGCGTCCAGTCCATGACGCCGGTCATGAGGCGGCGAGCCGACGTCCGAAGACCAATGCGCACTACCCCACTGTCCCCAGCCGCATCGGGACAGAAGGGTTCCGATTCGTTGCGGTTGTCGCAACGACGAACTGATTCTGCCAATCCCCCATGCGCGCACGTTCGTATGGAATAAGTATGGATGCACTCCTGATCGAACAAATCATCGTCACCATGGCGATCGTTGCAACGGCGAGGTCGTAATCATGGCCAACTCGTACAAGCCGCTCAGCGAAGCCGGTGCCGAAGTATTCGCCCGATCGTGGGCCGACTCATGGAACTCCCACGACGCCTCACGAATCGCCGCGCACTACAGCGAGGACGTCGAGTATCATTCGCCGTTCGTTGCTCGTCTCACAGGAAACGAAGCCCTTCACGGCCGCACCGCCGTCGAAGATTACGCGACAGCCGCGCTCGAGCGGTACCCTGACCTTCACTTCGGACCCGACATCACCGTCGCCGCGGGGGCAGCCCTCGTACTCAACGAAAGGGCACTGGTCGCGCGTGCGCCTTTCCACTACCGGTCCATTGTCTCCAGCGAGTCGACGGTCGGAGCAACCGATGGCGATTGAGGTGTCTGACGAACCGGCTCCGCTCGTGGACAACGCGAATAAAGCGGCAGCGGTGTCGCGCCGCTCGCTGTACCCGGGCCTCACCGGCCTCAGCGCGGACGCGCTTGCTGCGTTCAGCCGCGGTTATCTCCCGGACTTTCTCGGTATGGAGAACCTTGTGGTGGAGCCGCAACGCGTTCGAGCGCGCGTACCAGTACGACGTGATCTGATGGCTCCACACGGCTATCTCCACGGCGGCTCGCTCGTGAGCATCGCCGACTCGCTGTGTGGTTACGGCACGATCGTGAACCTTCCTGATGATGCGACCGGCTTCGTTACCATTGAGCTGAAGAGCAACTTTCTCGGCACAATCCGGCACGGCGCAATGAAGTGCGAGGCTAGCCCCGCGCACATCGGGAGCACCACGCAGGTTTGGGACGCCGTCGTGACCGATGAGTCCGACAACAGAACGCTCTGCATCTTTCGCTGCTCGCAGATGGTCCTGCGCGACGGGAGGTGACGCACCTCATCGGCTTGAGCTGTCGGAATATTTGCGAACACCTCCGTCCCTCGACGAGGGACAGTGTCTTCCAGGGGAATCGTGAGACCGAATTGCGCTACCCGCGATCATCCCCTACCGCCGTACATCAGGTTGGGAGTACCCGCAGAATCGGAGCTAAGCGATACCCATGGACCACACCTTTACAGTTGAGATCATGAGCACTCGACCGCTCTTGCCTTCTTCGATGCGAGTAGCTCGACCAGTGAGTCAGATTCCTGCAAGTCTTCGCTTTTACGTTGACATCCTGGGTCTTGACCAGCTTGGTGGGTTCGCGGGACACAATGGCTACGACGGTGCATTCGTCGGCCAAGCTGGGAGCGACTGGCACATTGAGTTCACAAGTCACGAGAGTGGTCTGCCCAAACCGAGCCCCACGGAAGAGGACCTTCTTGTGTTCTACGTGTCGGAGGACCGACTCCAGGCGACTGCCACGAGCCTGGGTGAAGCCGGATTCGGACTCGTTAGCCACGAGAATCCCTACTGGGCCAACGCTGGAGCTGTCGTTTACCGCGACCCCGACGGATACCTAGTCGTTCTCTGCCCGCATTCCGGTTGAGCTGATCGCGAATGGTGCTCATGTACCCGAACATCGGGTAGGTGGGACACTCCTAATCATCAAAGCGTCGTAGTTGTGGCGGCCACACTTTTCGGCAGCCCAGTCGATAGCTACAGTCCTGGACACAACCGCGTCTGTGCAGCACAGCCTGGCAGTCAACTCACTTCTAACTCAAATCACTAGCCGATTCCTACCACTGGATTGTTCAGCTTCAGACCACCCGCTGAGCCCGCGAAATTGAGCATCGCCGAAAGCGAAGATTCCGCCATCGGAAGCAGCCAGCAGGTAACCGCCGTTGTCCGGCGTGATCTGACCACCGACCACAGGCTTGTTCAGGTGGACGCCGCCCGTCGAACCGAAGAACCCGGCATTTCCGTACGTGAACACACCCCCGTCGGCGGCGAAGAGGTCGTAGCCACCTCCTGTGGATGTGGTCGCGCCGCCGACGATGGCGCCGTTCAGCGGAGTCCCCCCGTGAGAGCCGTGGAACGTGGCGTCGCCGAAGGAGAAGACGCCTCCGTCGGAGGCGAACAAGTTGTAGCCACCGCCGCTCGGGGAGGCAGACATCCCAACGATCGGCTTGTTGAGGTGGATTCCTCCAGTCGAGCCGTGGAACGTGGCGTCGCCAAAGCTAAAGACCCCTCCGTCTGCCGCAACCAACCAGTAGCCGCGGCCGTCGGGCGTTGGAGCCATGCCGACGATGGGTTGATTGAGGTGCATTCCACCCGTCGAGCCGTAGAAGTTCGACGTTCCGTAGCTGAAGATGCCGCCGTCGGAGGCCACGAGCCAGTAGCCAGGTCCAACCGGATTTGAGGCGACACTCACCACCGGCTGATTGAGGCGGGTGCCTCCCATCGATCCGTAGAAGCCGAAAGCGCCGTAGGTGAATACACCACCGTCAGAGGCCGCCAGGCGATAACCGCCCAGATTGGCGCCTAGCTGGCCGGCCGGCGCCGGGTCGGAGACCCGGACGACCTCGCCGCTGATGCCCGGGGCGGGGCCGCTCGCCGGGATGACGCCGAAGTTGGACGCGTACACCGAGCCGTCCCTGGCCACGGTGATGCCGAGCGGGAACTCGAGGCCGGCGCTGGCCAGCGTGGTCCGGCTGCCGTCAGCATTGATCCTGATGATGGCTCCGGGGGCGGGTAACCCACTACCGCCGGCGAGGGCCGGGTCATTGATTCCGGCCGTGTCGATCTCCATGACCAGCAACCGTCCGGCCTGGTCGAAGGCGATGCTCCCAATCATGGTGAGGCCGCTGGCATAGACGGTGGGCTTCCCACCGGGGGCGATGCGGTAGACGTTCACGTCCCCGACGTCGTTGCTGGAAGCTCCGCCCAGCTCACCGACGTACAGTGCCCCATCGGGCCCGACGGCCAACGAGGTCGGGACGGCCTGGGCCATCACCGGTCCACCGCTCGACGGCTCGGAGATCAGGGGGAGCACGGCCAGGGTAGAGATCTGGCCGGCCGCGTTGACGAAGAGGATGTCGTTGGCGGCGGCGTCGGCCACGGCGAACCCACCGTTGTAGGCCACGAGGCCGTAGGGATCGCTGTCGATAGCCACCTCACCGGGGACCGGCGGGTTGACTTGGTCGGGATTGTTGGCCGCCTCATAGGGGCCGAAGCTGGCCACGGACGTGGCCGTCCCGCCGCTCAATGGGGCGCTGACCAGGTCACCGAGGAGTGCGCCGGCTGGGCCGTAGGTCTGCTGGCCCGTGGTTGGGTCGATGTTCTGGTTCTGGATGACGGCGTAGATCTTGCCGTTCACGACCCGCACATCGGACACTCCGCCGCTGGCGGATCCGCCTCCGGGATTACCGACCGACGGCAGTCCCGTGACCACGTGGGTCACCACGCCCTGCGGCGTGATGCGGTCGATGGTGCCCGAGTTGTTGGCACAGGCGGCCTCCGCTCCCGTCACACAACCGGCGCCCACGACGCCGTCGCCGGCCTCGGCCACGTAGAGGTTCCCATCGGGCCCGATGGTTAGGTGGTGGGGCTGATTGAGGCCCGAGGCGACGACCTGCAGCCCGGGCGTCCTGGGAGCGAGGGCATGAGCGGAGCTTTCTGAGCCTGCTCCGGTCCACTGATGGCCTGAGAAGAGCCCGGGTTCTTGGGCTCCGGAACCGGCGGAAGCCGCACCGGCCCCGCTCGATCCGATCAATACCGCGGCAATGACCGCCGTTACGCACGCGCCAACCCGCCGAGCTCGAAAGGCACTGAACATGAAATCCCCACTTCCGCAGCAAAATTGATTATTTGTAGTGTTACCTATAACAGACCCATTGACGGCCGTAAAGCGACGTGGACCCGAGGTGTGCTTTTCAGGGCCATCCTCCAGCACCAAGGGGTACCAATTTCACTTGCGGTCTGCAAGGGTCGGCAACAATCCGAGCGATGGCACGCGTCCGTAACCCGTGACAATCGTAAAGGCGCTCACAGTCGTGAAGGGCCGCATCACCAACCGTGCGGACGTGAGGCAGCGGTCGACTCTCGCGAGGAGGGATGCGCCACCCGGCCGATTTCTACATATCCTCGTCGACTCGAGTCCCAGCCGTCACGACCTGGGGTCGGAGAGCTGTGGATGGAGAACGCGCCACAGCCCTAGACCGGTTTGCCTCCGACGCACCAGGCGTTCGCCGGCACGCCCTGGCACGGATTGGGCATGGTCGGGAGGTTCGTCGGTGCGGTCGTCATGATCGGCGGGGTCGTCGGCTTCGGATAGGTGATCCCGGTGCACGAGACCCCGAAGCTGCTGGCAAATCCGGTGGCGCACAACACCTGGGTGAAGAGATCGCCTCCGGTGTTGGCTGCCGAGGTGATGACACCACAGGTCCCGGGCGGCTGGGTCTGCTGGAGATTGGACGGCGTCGAGCCGGCCGGGGCGGTGTTGCCGCCGTAGCAGTTTTGGGGCTCGCCTCCAAAGAACGTGATCTGGCCGAAGTCACCGTTCGTCGTGTTCCCGTAGCCACCGTTGCCCGAATACGTGTTGCTGAGCAGCGCGTCGCCCTTGGGGTCGTAGATGCAGAAACCACTCACCAGTTGCCCACCCGAGCTGGCACACAGCCCGGCCGGGCCGGGATCGCTGTCGGGATAGGGCACGAACAACGTGCCCCAGGCGTTGTTGTTGGCAAAGGTGTTGTCCATGACCGTGTCGTTGGTGGCACCCGAGACGGTCATTCCGGTCCCGGGCGGCTCGCCGGACAGCCCGGCGCCGGGAGCCCTCACGTTGTTGTTGTCATGGGAGTAGTTGTCCATGAACACCCAGCACGAGTGGGTTTCGGTGAAGCCGCTGACCCCACCGGACGGACAGGCCCCGTTCTGCGGAGGCGGCGGGTCACCGGCGCTTTGTGTATTGGTGTCGAGCCCGTCCATGTTGTTGTCGAACTGGGAGTGTTCGATCACCAACGTGCCACCCGAATTGGTACCGGAGTAACCCAGGGCGTTGTTCTCCATCCATGCGTTGTCGACCCACGCGTCGCAGAGCTGTTGGCAGGCTCCGATGTACATGCCGGAGTCGGCGAAGTTGTTCGCATAGGTCTGGTTCCACACCCCGGGACCTTGCGATCCCGAGGAGAAGATGCCGTAGTTGCCGAAGGACGATCCGCCGCTGACCGCGCCGTTGAAGGTGTCAGTCGCCGTCAGGTAGCTGCCCTCGTAGCCGTTGAGCCCGATCTTGCCGGTGCCGTCGCCGCCATCCCACCAGATCTCGTTCCCAGCGTTGCCCGCCTGGTTCCCTCCACCGTCCTCGGAGAGCTGGAAGTTGCACACCATGAGATTGTCGACCGAGTCGCCGTTGGCCCAGATGTCGATCCCGTTCCGGCCGAGGGGGACGCTCGATGAGTTCAATACCCCAAGATCCTGGTCGGCGGGGTTGCTGCTGCATTGCGGGGCACCGGGCTTGGTGCCGTCCACCACGACCGAGTTGCGGTTCATTCCCCGAAGATGGATGTCGTTGGTGTGGATGGCGACACCGCCGTACCATCCGAGCGAGACCTGCTGCGCGGACGGTGGATCGAGATGGTCGGCCTGCTCGTGATAATCACCCGGGGCGATGAGGATCCAGTCGCCGGGCTGCGCGGCGTTCACTGCGGCCTGGATGGTTTGATACTGCCCCGGTATCCCGTCGAAGGTCCCGACCAACAGCGCATGGCCCCCAATCGCCGGACCGACCGTCGCCATGGCGACGACGGGCTTGTTGAGCTTTGTGGAGCCGAGCGATCCACTGAACGGGGCGCTCCCGAAGGCGAAGACACCACCGTCCGCCGCCACCAGCCAGTACCCGGCGCCGTCGCCGGTGGCTGCCATACCGACGATGGAGGCGTTCAGCGGTGTGCCGCCCATCGATCCCTTGAAGCTCGCCGAGCCGAAGGCGAAGACACCACCGTCGGACGCAACGAGGCGGTACCCGTCACCGGCCGGCGTGCCGCTGATCCCCACGATCGGCCTGTTCAGGTGCGTCCCGCCCATTGAGCCCTGGAACGTCGCGTCGCCAAAGTTGAACACCCCACCGTCGGACGCGACGAGCCAGTAGCCGTTGCCGGTCGGTGACGCGGCCATGCCCACCATGGGGGCGTTGAGCCGTGTACCGCCCATTGAGCCCCGGAAGGTCGCGTCACCGAAACTGAAGACCCCACCGTCGGACGCGACGAGCCAGTAGCCGTTGCCGGTCGGTGACGCGGCCATGCCCACGATGGGGGCGTTCAGCCCTGTTCCGCCCATGGAGCCGAAGAACGAGGCATCACCGAAGCTGAAGACGCCGCCGTCGGATGCGACGAGCCAGTAACCGGTGCTCGACGGTGTGACGGCCACCCCCACGATGGGGGCGTTCAGCCGTGTGCCGCCCATGGAGCCGGCGAAGGGAGCGGCACCCTCGGCGAAGACGCCTCCGTCGGAGGCCGCCATCCAGTAGCCGGCGGGGGCACCTTGCGGTGTGAGTCCCTGAGGGGACGCCGCCGGGACGGTGGCCGCACCCCCCGACACCGTTGCCACCCCGGCCAGTATCCCAAGCACCAAGGCCATCGCCGATACGAGGTGCGCCGTTCGGGACACGGACCGCCTTCTCATGGACCACCTCCGATCGCATTGCTGCGACTCGCACTACGCCGCAATGGGCTTACTATCGATCAGAGCCGTCGTCAATCGACAGACTCGGCAGCGTGCTGCCCGATGTCTGCACCGAGCTGGTCCAGTCCTATTCGGTGCTCGTCGAGCGTTGGAGGTATGTGCGAATCCGCTCGCTCTGGCCGTCGTCGAGCGCGTCGAGCAAGGCGAAGAGTGCGGCGAATCCCGTTTCCCCGATTGCGGCCTTCAATTCCACCTCGATCGCCCGAGCTGCCGCTCGCTGCCCCTTAAGGTAGTCGATGCCGCGTGAGGTGAGGACGACCGACTTCTCTCGTCTGCTCGTCGCCGAATCGGTGACGACGACGTAGCCACGATCGCGCAGCCGCGCAACGACCTTGCTGGCGCCCTGGCGGGTGATCCCCAGCTCGCGCCCGATGGCCGAGATGGTTGATCCGGCGTCACCCGAGCACAAGCGGAGCACCCGCCCATCGGGAAACCTTCGTTCGCCGAACCCGGCATCGGCCATGGCGGCGTCGAGTCGAAGTTGATAGCCGAGCCAGGCACGCCGGAGCGCCGGCCCGAGACCGACCGATGACGGCCGCGTCCGAGAGCGGTCTCCGGTGCCGGTCGCAGGGGTCGAATTGTCAGAGATCACGCGAGAGATGTTAGCGAACTGTAAACTCAGTTGACAGTTGGGGCCCGCTTCCCGATACTTCGTACATACATGCGGCTCGCCACCACCACCGAGCATCGGCACCCCGTGCGTGCCTGCGCTGTGGTGTTCGTCGCTGTGCTGCTCGTCGCGGGTGGCTCTACAGGCGCGGGTGCCCAATCGCCCTCGGTCAGCGTCGTGTACAGGTTCGGGGTGGTCGGGAACCGGGGCGCCATCACACAGCTGCAGCTCGACCGCCCGACTCCGGTCCCCGGAATCAGCGGTCGGGTCGTGCAGATCGCAACGTCAAACTCCGACGGCTATGCATTGACCTCGAGCGCAGCTGTATGGGCGTGGGGGGTCGCCAGCTACGGTGAGCTCGGCAACGGGACGCACCCGGCCTATTCCACCCGGGCGGTCAAGGTCCAGTTTCCCCTCGGTGTCAGGATCGTCTCACTGGGGAACCCGATGCCCTTCGACGGCGCGTTGGCCATCGACTCGCAGGGCCACGTCTGGGGGTGGGGCCTCAACGCCCTCGGCGACCTGTGCGTGTCCGGTCTGACACAGCTCCGCCCGACGGAGCTCCCGCTGAACGACGTCATCCTGGCCACCGGAGCGCGGACACACTCGCTCTTCTACTCGGGCGGCAAGGTCTTCGCCTGCGGTGCAGGCGAGTATGGCGTCCTCGGGACCGGATCGACCGCGAACAGCTCGACGCCGACCCCCGTCGTCGGCCTGCCGAGCACGACGCGAGTGACGGCGCTCACTTCCTCGTGGGAGGGTTCGGGGGCGCTCCTCAGCAACGGCACCTACTTCAACTGGGGCTACAACGCCTCCGGCCAGCTCGGCGATGGGACCACGACCAACAGCGACGTGCCCGTGCAGGTCGCGCTGCCCGCCGCAGCGCGACAAGTGTTCCAGGGCGGCAGCGGACCGAAGAACGGCCAGACCGTCGCCATCCTGGCCAACGGCTCGGAATGGGCCTGGGGTGACAACGACCGGGGTCAGCTCGGCAATGGCACGAGGGTCAGCTCGGCCGTCCCGCTGCGCGTCGACGTGGCACAGGGGGTCAGCTTCGTGAGAGTCAGCTCCGGCGGTTTCGCCAGTTACGCCATCGACCGGCTCGGCCGGCTGTGGGCGTGGGGAGACAACAAGAGCGGGCAGCTCGGGACGGGGGGCCGCACCGGCATCGTCACGAAGCCGGTCAGCGTCGGCCTTCGCCTCTCCCAGGTCTCGTCGACCGCCCAGAACGTAGCGGGCGTCCAAGGCAGCACCCGGCGTTCGTGAAGCGACGACCGTCGTTGTGTTGCTTCGTCCAGGCCAGAAGCGCTCCGTCTCACTTCTGCGTCGAAAGGAAGAATTCATGACACGAGGAACAAAGTTCCGTACGCGTTCCCACGCGGGACGTGTCGGGGTGGTCGTCGCCGGAGGTGTCGCAGTCCTGGCTCTGGCGCTCAGCGCCTGCAGCAGCTCGTCGTCGCCCGCGGCGTCTCCTGCGGAGAAGGTGAGTGGCGGACCCACCGGCCGCTACATCGTCCCGACGGGAATCCACAAGATCAAGCACGTCATCGTGATCGAGCAGGAGAACCGATCCTTCGACAGCTATTTCGGGACTTTCCCCGGCGTCGACGGCCTACCCATGCAGAATGGAGAGCCCTCCGTGTGCGTGCCCATCGCGGCCGGAGGATGCCAGAAGCCGTACCACGACACCGCCGATATCAACGGTGGAGGTCCTCACAACGAACCGAGTGCGCGTGTCGACGTCAACGGCGGGAAGATGGACGGCTTCATTGCGCAGGCGAGCAAAGCGAAGAAGGGCTGTCTCAGCACGACCAATCCCGCGTGTTCCAACTCGGCCACCCCGGACGTCATGGGCTACCACACCGCGGCCGAGATCCCGAACTACTGGACCTACGCCAGGGACTTCGCGCTCGACGACCACATGTTCGAGCCCGTGAAGTCGTGGTCACTGCCTGACCACCTGTACCTGGTTTCCGGCTGGTCGGCCAAGTGCTCGGACCCGTCCCCGTCGAGCTGCGTCAATGAAATTCAGGGTCCGTACACGCCGGCCCAGATGCAGAGGTACGTCGATCAGGCCATCGACCAGGGCACCGCCGACGTCACCAACGCCTGGACGGACATCACCTGGCTCCTCTACAACAGACACGTCTCTTGGGCCTACTACGTGCAGACCGGGGACCAGCCCGACTGCGAGAACGACGGGGCTGTGTCCTGCCCGCCGGTGGCTCAGAGCTACCTCACCCCGGGCATCTGGAACCCCCTCCCCATCTTCGAGGACGTCCAGAAGGACCACCAGCTCCGCAACATTCAGCCCCTGAACAACTATTTTGCCGAAGCCAAGGCGGGGACGCTCCCATCGGTCATGTGGGTCACCCCGTCGCAGGCGGACAGCGAGCACCCGCCGGCCAGCGTCCACCAGGGCCAGGCCTACGTCACCGCTGTCATCAACGCCGCTATGAAGAGCCCCGACTGGGACTCGACCGCCATCTTCTTGCAATGGGACGACTGGGGCGGTTTCTACGACCATGTCGTGCCGCCTCCGGTCGACCAGAACGGCTACGGGCTACGGGTCCCCGCCATGGTCATCTCGCCCTACGCCAAGACCGGGCACATCGACAACCAGACGCTCTCGAGTGACGCCTACCTCAAGTTCATCGAGGACGACTTCTTGGGTGGGTCCAGGCTGAACCCGAAGACCGACGGTCGCCCGGACCCGCGTCCCGACGTCCGGGAGGACGCCACCATCCTGGGCGACATGGACCAGGACTTCGACTTCACCCAGCCACCACGCGCGCCAGTCCTGCTGCCGACCAACCCCCCCACCGACTCGCCGAGCATCCCGGCTTCTTTCAACGGGTTGGGCCCGTGCATTGGGTGCACGGCGACACCACCCAGCACGTGAGCGGCGCACCACCACACTCGGCCGAGCCTCCAAGACGCAGCGCAGAAGCGGACCCAACTCATTTTCCGGGGCAGTCTCCGAGCGGCGGGCTAAAGGACGAGGTGCTCGTAGGTCTCCGGGTTCTGCATGTTCTCGGCGATATGCGTCCGCTCCTCCTCGGGTGACTCATTGGTTCGCAGCAGAAGGGGAGCCAGGGCCAGGCCAACCAGGACGCAGCCGGCGGCGATGTAGAGCGCCAGCTGGTAGCCCAGAGTCAAGGAGTGGACCAGCTCGTGGCCACTGGCGACGAGCGACCGGGTTCGATTGGTGGCGATCGTGCTCAGCACGGCCAGGCCGACCGCCGCCGCCATCTGCTGGGACACGTTGACGATGCCCGAGCCCAGCCCGGCATCGGCGTTGGGGATCTCGGACATGCCGATCTGCAACAGCGGCATGAACGAGGCGCCAGCACCCACGCCGAGCAGGAGGAAGGCAAGGAAGATCTTCGGGAAGTAGCCCGCGTTCTGGCCCACGGACGCGAGCAGGACCAAGCCGCCTGCTGCGAGGAGCATCGCCGGGTACATCACCTTGTTGCCGAACCGGTTAACGAGGCGCGCCGTGAGGCCGGCCGACATGGTCGCCATGCCCGCCGTCGCCGGCATGAAGGCCAGCCCCGTCCTTATGGGGCTGTAGCCGAGGACATGCTCGAGGTAGAGCGCACCGATGAAGAAGGTCGAGAACATGCCCGTGGCCAACAGGCCCCGGATGGCGCTCGAACCGGTCAACGTGCGGAGCTTGAGAATCCGCAGCGGCATGATCGGATTGGCCAGTCTCGATTCGAGGACGATGAAGGAGACGAAGAGAAGGACAGCGACACCGAGGATGCCGAGCGTGTGCGCCGAGACCCAACCGTCGCTCGACGCCGTCACGATGCCGTAGATACCGACCATCAAGGACGCCGTCACCAGGACGGACCCGAGCACGTCGACGCCCTGTTTGATGCCCAGGCCGACGTTCTCCACCACCAAGATGCGCCCCAGGATCAGCGTGGCGATGCCGATAGGCACATTCACGAAGAAGATCCAGTGCCAACTCAGTGCCTGTGTGAGCACCCCGCCGGCGAGCAGTCCGATGGAGCCGCCACCCACGGCGACGAAGACGTACGCGCTCATTGCCTTGGCGCGCTCGACCGGGCTGGGGAACTCGGTCACGATGATGGCGACGATCACCGAGGACGACAGCGCGCCGCCGATGCCCTGGACGAAGCGTGCTGCGACGAGCATCGCCTGGCTGTCGGCCGATCCACAGGCGATGGAGGCAAGAGTGAACAGCGCCACCCCGGCCAAGAAGACCTTCTTTCGACCGACGAGGTCACCGAGGCGGCCGGCCATGAGGAGGAAGCTGCCGAAGGAGATGAGGTAGGCGTCGACGACCCAGGTCAGGCCGGACTGGGTGAAATGCAGGCTGCGCTGGATGTCCGGGAGCGCCACGTTGACGATGGAGCCATCGAGCGCGTTCATGAACATCGCCAGGCAGACGACGACGAGGGCTATCCAGCGCCGGCGGTCTCCGGCGGGCGTGAGCTCGGGAATGGTCCCTATCGCGGGGATAGTCATGATTTCGGGACTATCATAGAGGCATGATCGACGCGTCCGTGCAGGCAGGTTGGGGGTGGGACACGTGAGCGCCCGAGCAGCCGCTCGGCCCGTCACGGGCACGATCGTCCTACTGACCCGGTTGGCCCGGGCCGTGTTCCTGCGCAGCTCGGTCGAGCTGGTGGGCATGAACCTCCGGAACATGGTCGTACTGGCCTATCTGCGGGACCACCCGGGCGCGTCGCAGCAGGTCATGACCGAACAGCTGTCCATGGACTCCAATACCGGCGTGCTGGTGCTGAACGACTTGGAGGACCTCGAGTACGTGGAGCGGCGTCGTGATCCCGCGGACCGTCGGCGCCACATCGTCGACCTCACCGATGCTGGGCTCGAGGCGCTCGAGCACGCCGAGGTGGCGCAGGGGAGCATCGAGGACGAGATCCTCGGTGGGCTCAGCGTGTCCGAGCGGGCTGAGTTCCGACGGTTGTTGGTGAAGGCACTGGAGGGTCAGGTGTCGCCGGCAGGAGCGTGACGAGAGGCCCCGGAGCGAAGCGCACGAGCCGGACCAGAGCGCACGAGCCGGACCAGAGCAATGATGAGGTCGTGAGTTCGCGGCGAGCCACCGAAGCCGAAGTCGCGACGTGGCGCGAGGAGGGTTGGGTCCTGCTCGACGGCCTCGTCGGCGCCGACGAGGTCGATGCCCTCACCGAGGATCTCGGTCAGATCTTTCCGAGCGCCGAGGATCTGCACGCCGACCCCGATGAAGTGACCGAGCGGTGGCGGGGCCGCCCCAAGGAGCCAGAGGAGGTGTTCGTCTGGCCCGACGAGGGCCCGGGGTTCCGTCCCGCGCAACAAAGGTGGGGCGCGATCTTTCCCTTTCCGGGCAGTGGCGCGCTCAACCGGATGATGGTCCATTCCTCCATCATCGACTTCGCCGAGCGGGCGCTCGGCAGCACCGACATCCGCCTCTATCAAGCCCAGGCCAGTGCCAAGTACGCCGGAATCACCAACTACGAGCAGCCCATGCACATCGACCGCAACCATTCCTGGCTCCCACCGGGGAGCGACGCGCCCTGGTGGAACCTCGAGGGATTCCTCTACCTCACGGACGTCACCGAAGACGACAACCCGACTCGTCTCGTCTCGGTGCGCGAGACCAGTCACGTGGACAATCCCTACGGAGTCGTCATGCCCAACATGGACCCCGGCGTCTACGCCGCCGAGCGGCCCGCCCCGGGGATCCGAGGTTCGTACCTCGCCTACCGGTCCGACTGCTACCACCGCGGTGCTCCCTTCGGATCCGGCGCTGGGTCCCGCATCGTCGCCGCCATCGCCTTCAAGCAGGCCGGCATCGACTGGGTCGGATACGACACCCAGCAGAATCGTTCGATCAGCGTCGAGTGGACGGTCTTCGTCGAGGGCTCGACTCCGCGCGAGTTGGAGCTCTTCGGCTGGCCCCCGCCGGGGCACCCGGTCTGGACCGAGCGGCTGCTCGACCAGACCCAGCAGCGCTACGCCGCGCTCGACCTGGGTCCGTGGCGAGTGGCACTGGGCGCTCGACGCGGGCGTTGAACGCGTCCCAGGTCTGACATTCCGCCTGTTCTGGCGGACTGTCGACGGAATCGTGTGCCATCTCCTGCCCAGGATCCGTGACCTTGTGCACGGAAAGAGGACTTTCGTCCCTGTCCCCGCGTCGAATTCTTGCCGAATTGATAAGGGTGGCAACGGGGACATTCCGGCGCGCTCAGGCTGAATTGGACGACAAGGAGGCGGCCTCGCGGCGATACGGGGGTGTGACGCGGTGCGGTCGGAGCGTGTGGGTGGCGGTCATCGTGGCCGCGTTCGTCGGCACCGTCATGGTGAGCGCCGGGGCCTGGTACTGGCACCAGCGCAACACGGTCGACACGCAATCGCAGTTCTTCGCCAACGCCGACGAGACGACGTCGGACATGTCCAACGTGCTGCTGCGGTACGGGGATCTGCTGGCCGGGTCCGCTGCGCTCCTTCACCAGGGCGAGGTGACCCACGCCCAATTCGACGCGTATCTCCAGTCGGTGGGCTTCGGGTCCACGCGCTTCCCCGGGCTGCAGGGCGCCGGCATCGTGCTGTCGGTCACGAACGACCAGGTGCCAGGTCTCTTGACTGTCATGCGGGCAAATGGGGTTGCCGTCAACTCGGTCAGCCCGCCCGGACTGCGCGCTCGGTATTGTCTCGTCAGCGACGCCGACTGGACGATCCTGCAGGTCTCCATCCCGTTGTACGGCTACGACCTGTGCACCGTTCCCGCCCTCACGAAGGTGCTGGCTGCGGCCACGTCCACGGGCCAGCAACAGGTCCTCTCTGGACGCGCCCTCGACCCGGCGTACGGCACCAAGGTCCTGCTGGTGCAGCCCGTCTACACGGGCACCCCGCGATCGGCGGCAGAGCGGGTCCACCAGTCCGCCGGATGGGTCATGGCAATAGTCGATGGCCCCGCCCTGCTGCGCTCGATTCCGCACCAGCCGGGAGTGCAATACGTCGTGTCCAGCGGAGCGAGTGGTTCCGGCAGCCAGCAAGCGCTCCTGCGTTGGCCCGGCTCAGTCCCCTCACGGGGGCCCTGGGGGGACAGCAAGAACATCAATGCCTTCAGCATGTGGAACGTACGCTTTCGTGCCGGGCCCGGTCTCGCCCTCCCCGTCGGGAGCCTCGGCGGCCCTGTCGCGTTCCTCTTCTTGGGACTGCTCGCCGTCGCGTTGTTGATCGCGCTCCTGGTCGGGCTCTCGTTGGCGCGCGCCCGTGCGGTCCGGCAGGTCGAGAGGACCACGCGGTCGCTCCGGGAGAGCGAGCAGAGCTTCCGCACCCTGGTCGCCAGCTCGAGCGACCTCATCGTGATCGTCGACGAGCAGGCGAACCTGCGCTACGCCAACCCGGCCGGCGCGTGGATACTGGGTCTCGACCCGGACGAGAACGTAGGTCAAAGCGTGCTGCAACTGATCCATCCCGACGACCTGGACGCGGCCGCGGCCGCGTTCCAGAGGGACATTGCCCGTCCGGGTGTCTACCCCCCTGCCGCGTACCGGTTCCGCACGTACGACAACGAGTGGCGCACGCTCGAGCTCACCGCGACGAATTGCCTCGACCATCCGGCGATCAACGGGATCGTCTTCAACGCCCGCGACGTGACCGGCCAGGTGAAACTCGAACGGGCCCAACGCACACTCAGCGCGGTCATCCAGCTGGTGGTGCATTCGGCCGACGAGCCGACGCTGCTCGACAACGTCTGCCGGATGATCGTCGAGGTGGGCAACTACCAGTTGGCCTGGGTCGGTTACGTCGAACACGACGACGCGCGCACGATCCGACCGGTCGCAGTGGCCGGGGCACCGGCAGAAGCCCAAGACGTCCCGCTGAGCTGGGCGGACGACGAGCGGGGTCAGGGCCCGTCGGGAACGGCGGTACGGGAGCGACGCATCCAGGTCGTCAACGACCTGCGCGACTCGCCCTCTTTCGCTGTCGTGGGCGGGGAAGCGCGGGATGAAAGCCTGCGCTCCTGCTGTGCGCTGCCCTTGATGGTGGCTGACGAGGTCATCGGGGTCATCAGCATGTACGCGTCAGAGCCCGACGAGTTCGACTCGCCCGAAATCGCCTTGATGGAAGAATTGGCCTCCGAGCTCGCCTTCGGCATCGAGCGCCTCCGCAATGCCGCCTCGCTGCACGCGGCCGAGGACCGCTTCCGGACCCTGGCGGACGCGGCCCCGATCGGGATCCTCGAAACCCCGCCCGAAGGCGGCGTGTACTACGCCAACCCACGCATTGCGGAGATCTGCGGCCGGGACGTCGAGGAGTTCCTGGGCGCGGGGTGGCAGGACGCGGTCCACCCGGAGGACCGGGACCAACTGCTCCGTCTGATCGACGCGGCGCGACCCCTCGGACAGCGGGTGGTTACCAGCTTCAGGATCCGGCGGCCCGATGGAGAGGTCCGCCACGTCCGGATGTCGGCGGCCCCGAAGGGCCCCGACGGAGAAGAGGGTTACGTCACGACGGTTGAGGACATCACTGAGGAGGTGGACGCCCAGCTCGAACTGACCCATCTGGCTTTCCACGACACCCTCACCGGCCTGCCCAACCGCGCCATGCTGCTCAATCGGCTGAAGCTGGAATTGAGTGGTCACCGCGTCGGTCGGAAGATCGCGGTGCTCTTCTTGGACCTCGACAGGTTCAAGATCGTCAATGACAGCCTGGGGCACGAGACGGGGGACGCGGTCCTCAAGGAGGTCGGCAACCGGTTCGCGCGCGCTATCCGTGCCGGTGAGACGGCGGCACGCTTCAGTGGCGACGAGTTCGTCTTCATCGTGCGCGACATAGAGACCGTCGACAACGCGATCGGGGCGGCCAGGCGGCTGCTCGCGGTGCTGGAACCGCCAGTCCGCAGCGGGAACCACGACCTCACCGTGACAGGGAGCATCGGCATCGTCATTCCCGGGCCGTGGGCCGAGCCCGAGATGGTGCTGCGCGACGCGGACACGGCGATGTACCAGGCGAAGAAGACGGGGCGGAACACCTATGCGCTGTTCGACCAGGACCTGCACCGGCGCTCGGTCTTCCGGCTCACCATGGAGACCGAGCTTCGTCAGGCGCTGGCCTCGGGGCAATTCGAGGTGCGCTACCAGCCGGCGGTGGACCCCGTGAGCGAACGGCCTGTTGGCGCCGAAGCCGTCATCCGCTGGCACCATCCGCGGCTCGGGCTCGTCTCACCGCTCGACTTCATCCCCGTGGCGGAGGAGACCGGGTTGATCATCCCGATCGGACACTGGGTCTTCGATCAGGCCCTGTCCCAACTGGCCTCCTGGGATGCCGAGGCCGACGGGCCCCGCTTGGAGTCGTTGGCGGTCAACCTGTCGGCCCGGCAGCTCGATGATGCCGAGACCGTCGACATGGTGCGCCGGGCGGTCCAGAGCCACGGCATTGTTCCGAGCCGCGTGACGGTCGAGATCACGGAATCAGCGGTCATGACCGACAGCACATCGACCCGGCGCTCACTCGAGAGCTTCCAGGACCTTGGCTTGCGTGTGGCGATCGACGACTTCGGGACCGGGTACTCGTCGCTCGCCTACCTGCACACGCTGCCGGTCACCACGTTGAAGGTCGACCGCTCCTTCACCCAGCGACTCGGTACTGCCGACGACTCCCTACCGATCGTCAGAGCCATCGTCGAGATGAGCCGCGTCCTGGGGTTGCGGGTCGTCGTCGAAGGGGTGAGCGATGCACGACGGCGCGCGCTGGTGGCGGAGCTGGGCGTCGACTCGGCACAGGGCTTCTACTGGGCCGCACCGATGGTGGCCGGCGAGTTCGCCGAGTGGTGGCAGCGAACCGAACGACAGGCGCGGGTCTTGACGTTCAGCTGAGTCCCGTTGCGAGCGAGTCTAGGTCGTGAAGCTGTTGGCGATGCGGTCGCCGGTTTCCTTGTCGATGTTGCGCCAGTACTCGAACGCACGCTCCAGCACGGGTGCGGACACGCCGTTGCTGAGGTGCCCAACGACATTGGCAACGAGCCGGTCGCGTGCCGCGTCGTCCAGGACCTCGCGGACCAGCGTGCCGGGCTGGCCCCAGTCATCGTCGTCCTGGCGCAGCGTGTAGGCCGAGTGGACGAACTCGCCGTCCGCCTCCCACCTCTCTACGTACGGGTAGCGCACGGGGTCCGCCTTCGGGCCGCCCTTCGAGTTCGGCGCGTACACCGGGTCCGAGACGTTCTGCACGCGCATCGCCCCGTCCTTGCTGTAGCTGTGCACCCGAGCCCTCGGCGCGTTGACCGGTATCTGCTTATAGTTGACCCCGATCCGGGCGCGGTGGGCGTCGGCATACGAGAAGACTCGGGCGAGAAGCATCTTGTCCGGGCTGACGCCGATCCCCGGCACGAGGTTGTTGGGTTCGAAGGCCGCCTGCTCAATCTCGGTGTGGAAGTCGGTCGGGTTGCGGTCGAGGGTGAGGCGACCGACCTCGTGCAGCGGGTAGTCCTGGTGGGGCCACACCTTCGTGAGGTCGAACGGATTGAAGCGGTAGGTCTTGGCCTCTTCGAACGGCATGAGCTGGACCCGCAGCGTCCAACTGGGGTACTCGCCGCGACCGATCGCTCCGAACAGATCGCGTCGGTGGAAGTCGCCGTCCTCGCCCGCAATGCGGTCTGCATCCTCCTGGGTCAGGAACTCGATGCCCTGGTCGGTCTTGAAGTGGTACTTCACCCAGAATCGTTCCCCCCGGCGTTGACCCATAAGTAGGTGTGGCTGGAATAGCCGTTCATGTGGCGCCACGATCGCGGGATCCCACGGTCGCCCATGAGCCATGTGACCTGGTGGGCTGACTCCGGCGACAGTGTCCAGAAGTCCCACTGCATGTCGTGGTCGCGCAGGTCGGAGTCGGCCCGGCGCTTCTGCGAGCGGATGAAGTGTTGGAACTTCAGCGGGTCTCTGAGGAAGAAGACGGGCGTGTTGTTTCCCACCATGTCGTAGTTTCCCTCGGACGTATACAACTTCAGAGCGAAGCCACGGGGATCACGCCATGTGTCCGGGCTGCCCCGCTCGCCCGCCACGGTGGAGAAGCGGATCAGGATGTCCGTCTTCGTGCCAGGCTGGAACACGGCGGCCTTGGTGAACGCCCCGACGTCGGCCGTCACCTCGAAGTGACCGAAGGCCCCTCCGCCCTTGGCATGCGGCTGACGCTCGGGGATGCGTTCTCGGTTGAAGTTCGCCATCTGCTCGATGAGATAGTGATCCTGCAGCAGGATCGGTCCGTCCGGACCCACCGTCAGCGAGAACTCGTCGCTCGGGACCGGGATCCCCGCGTCGGTCGTCGTGGGCTCGGGACTGTCGCTGGCCATGGCTCCACCTCCCATCTTCACTGCTGTTCGTCACCTTATGCGGGTGATTCCATGGGCGACCACGACGAAACGTGGGAGCGCTGTACGGGGGGTTTTCTCGCCGTGGCGGTCAAGAGAGGTTTTCCGACGGGATCTGATAGCGGTCGGTGTAGA
>CAVSLS010000056.1:0-95596 GCA_963728845.1 uncultured Acidimicrobiaceae bacterium | reverse complement strand
GGATCGGACACACAACGCCGTCGAGCTGGGATTTGTGCTCCTCGGAGGGGTTGCTCCCGATGGTGATGCGAGAGCTGATCCTCTCAGCAGACGATCTTGCCCACGGCGTGGCCGTCGGCCACGTGGCGCAGCGCAGTCGCCGCTTCGGCGAGGGGGAAGGAGGCACCGATGTGCGGCGTCACCCTGTCCGGAGGCGAGCAGCTCCATAAGCTCGGCCTCGTTGCGCTGGCGTCGTCGCGGGCCCGATGGGTGCCGAAATCGCGTATCTGCAAGCCCGTCACGGAGATCCCCTTGAGCAGCACGAGGTTGAGCGGAATGCGGGGGAACTCCGCCTGCCGTGAAGCCGACGGTCACGAACCGGCCGCCGTAGCGCAGCGACCGCAGCGCCGCTTCCGACAGGGCGCCACCCACCGGGTTGATGACGGCATCGGCGCCGTCCGGCAGGAGACCCTTCAGCGCCCCACGAAGGTCGCCCGCCGTGTGGTCCACCAGCCCGGCGGCCCCGTTGGCCCTCGCCACGTCGAGTTTCGCCGACGACGACGCGACGGCGGTGACGGTCGCACCCAGCACGACACCGAGCTGCACGGCCGCCAGGCCGACTCCCCCGCCGGCGCCGAGCACGACCAGCTCGTCCCCGGAACCGACCCGGGCGAACGAGCGCACCGCGTGGTAGGCGGTGCGATGGGCAACGCCGAACGCGCCGGCGTCGCGCGCCTCGACCCCCTCGGGGATCCGGGTCAACGACGTCGCCGTGACCACGACCTCCTCCGCGAACGCCCCCACCATCGTGCTCCCGAAAAAGCGGTCGCCCACCGCCACGTTGCGCACGTCGTCGGCCACCTCGAGGACTTCGCCGGCGAACTCGCTCCCGGGTATGAACGGCACGGGAACGGAGAGCTGGTACTCGTCCGTGATCAAGAGGACGTCGGGATAATTGACGGCTGCGGCCGCCACCCGGACCCGTGCCGTCCTCGCCTCGGTCGTCGGAGACGGCACATCCTGCATCTCCACGACCTCCGGCGGGCCATAGGCGGGCAGACGGCGGCGCGCACCCTCAGATCACCGCCGGAGTCCGTCGTCTCGGCCAGCTCGGCCGCCGCCTTCATGGTGTCCATGATGATCGGGCCGAACATCGATCACAGGTTTCCCACTTCCAGTTCGAGATGTTCGGCGAACTTGGCCTTGGCGGCTTCCAATCTCCCCGGGATCCACTGGGTCGGCCACATGCCGTCCGTGCTCTCGTGGTCGCGCAGCACCTGGCGGGCCACCGTGGCCTTGTGCACCTCGGTCGGACCGTCGGCCAGCCCCATGACTGCCGCGCCGTGAATCATCATGAAGAACGGCACCTCGTTGGTCGTGCCCAGTGCGCCGTGCACCTGCATGGCCCGCCAGGCGATGTCGTGCAGGACGCCCGGCATGATCACCTTGGCCGTGGAGATGTCCTTGCGGACGCGTTTGTAATCGTTGTACTTGTCGATCTCCCACGCCGTGTACAGCACGAAGAGCCGGAACTGCACCAGCTGGGCGTAGGAATCCGCGATGTAGCCCTGCACGAACTGCTTCTCGGCCAGGACGCCGTCGCCGTCTGCCGGCTGAGCGCCCTCTACACATCATGTCGAGCGCCTTCTGGGCCATCCCGATCGTCCGCATCGTGTGGTGGATCCGGCCCCCGCCGAGGCGTGTCTGTGCGACGGCGAAGGCCTGTCCCGCACCGCCGAGCAACGCCTCCTCGGGCACCCGGGCGTCCTCGTAGTGGATCAGCGCATGGAAGCCCTCGTTGAGTGGCTCACCGTAGAGACCGACGTTGCCACGATGTTGACCCCGGGAGTCTCGGTGGGCACCAGGAACATCGACATGCCCTGGTACGGGCTATCTCCGGGTTCGTCACGGCCATGACGATCAGGAACGACGACGTCTTCGCATTCGATGAGAAGTACTTCCACCCGTTGATGACCCACTGTCGTCGTTGACGGCGCTGGTCGTGAACAGCGTCGGATCCGCGGCTGCGTGGGGCTCGGTCATGGAGAAGCTCGAGAACATCTCCCCGTCGAGCAACGGCTGGAGATAGCGGGCCTTCTGCTCCGGCGTGCCGTAGTGAGCGATGATCTCGGCGTTGCCGGTGTCCGGCGCCTGGGTGCCGAAGACGGTCGACGCCCACGGTGACCGGCCGAGGATCTCGTTCAGCAACGCCAGCTTCAGTTGCCCGAAGCCCTGGCCTCCCAGGTCGGGTCCGAGGTGCGTCGCCCACAACCCCTGCCGGCGCACCTCCTCCTTGAGGGGGTCGATGATCGCCCGCCGGGTCCCGTCCAACGGCACGAACTGCTCGTGCGGGAACAGGTAGTCGAGCGGCTCGACCTCCTCCCGCACGAACTCGTCCGCCCAGTCCAGCTTCTTCTGGTAGTCGGGGTCGGTCTCGAAGTCCCATCCCATTGCAGGCCCCTTCCTGTCCGGCACCAGAATATTATTCTGGTGCAATAGAATTCAATTTCTGACGGAACGTGCCGGCGGGCCGGCTCTACGGGTCACAGCTCAGCCGACGGCCGCGGGCCGCGACCTCGGCTCGTCGAGCCGCCACGTCGCTCTCCCCGGCTGCCAGCTCTCGGCCATGAACCCCTCGATGAGATGGGCCTCGTCGAGGGTCGCCGTGTTGGCGATCTGGCGAAAGTGCGCGGCAGCCGGCGGACGCTGACCTCGTCGTTGCTCACGATGTCGGCGGCCAACTGGCGGGTGAACGGCAGCAGCTGGCCGTGCGGTACGACGTGGTTGACGAGCCCGACGCGCAGCGCCTCATCGGCGGTCAGGAAGTTGCCCGTGAGGGAAAGCTCCATGGCGCGCCCGAGCCCGATCGACTGGGCCATGAGGGCGGTCATCCCGCCCCCCGGCATGACCCCCAGCCGGGCGTGGGTGTCGGCGAACTTCGCCTCTCGGACGCCACGAGAAAGGTGCACTGCAGCGCGACTCGAGTCCACCCGTGACCGCGACGCCGTTGACGGCGCCGATGATCGGCTTGTCTATGAGGGGAAGGAACCGGTACAGGCCGTTCGCGCGCCGTTCCGGTCCCTCGCCGGGACCCCGGGGCGCTGCGCTGGGCGGTGACTCTCCGGTGACCTCCTTGAGGTCGACACCTGCGCAGAAGGCGGGATCGGCCCCGGTCAGGATCACGACGGCGACACCGGGGTCCTCCCCCGCGGCCGCAACCGCGTCCCACAGGGCGAAGGTCACGGCCCGGCTCAGCGCGTTCCGTCCCGGGGCCGGTGCAGCGTGATCGTGGCGATTCGGTCCTCCACGTCGACGAGAACGAGGGGTTCGGCGTCGGTCACGGCGTGGCGACCCCGATGCAGAACCGGGCGATGTGCTCGGTTTCGGCGCGTGACGGCCGTGCGTGGGCCCAGAGGTAGTCCGCCACCTTGCCCAGGGTGGCGTGGGCCACGAGGGACGAATCCAGCTCCGGGTCGGCGCTGCCGAGTGCGGCGAACGGCTCGTGCAGCAGGGCGGCCAGCGGGGCACCCGCGTTGTGGCGACCGGCCGTCACCCCGGTGCCGATGCTGCTCCCGTTCCAGAGCACGGCCAGCGTCGTGGAGGCGGCCTCCTCGCGGGTCTGCGAGAGCACCCCTTCGACCCAGCGGCGCACCTGACGTTCCGCTGTCGATTCCTTGCTCATCTGGTGTGCGATGTAGCTGGCGAGCCGTTCGGTGCCGTCCTCGAGAAGGGCGACCACCAGGGCGTCCTTCGACGAGAAGTGCCGGTAGAAGGTGTCGTTGGACACGCCGGCCGCGGCGACGATGTCGGCGACACGCACGCCGCGCCGTGGTGCCGTGCTTGCCCATGATGGCGAGGGCGGCGTCGAGGAGGCGCCGGACCTCGTTCGTGTCGGGCCACGCTTGGCCAGCGTGTCGGCGGCGATGCGGGCGGCCACGTCCTTGGTGGGTGGAACAGCGTTCTCCATCACCAGAACCATATTCTTCCACGAATCACGAAGGGGCGCAACGCTCGGGGCGGTGATCAGCCGAGGACGGTGTTGAGCCGGCCACGAGCTCGGGAAAGGCCCGACGGCGTGGGTTGATCATCTCGAGGTGCCCCGCGCCGGGTACGGGCACGTACTCGGCGCGGTCCCCGAGCGACCGGGCCAACTCGGCGTAGTCCGTGCTGAGCGACGCCGGCACCGTCGTGTCCGCCGAACCGTGCAGGAGGAAATTCCGGGCGTGTGCAGTGGTAGGAGCGACGCGGGGGAACCCAGGGCATAGCGATCGGGACGTCGTCGGGACTCCGCCATGAGCGTGGTCACCGCCCCGTCCCGACCCCGCTCCGGGCGGCGGCGGCGAGGTCGACGACGCCGGCCAGAGAGACCGTGGCGCACACCCGTACCGACACCGGCCTGGTGCGCGATCGTCCCGTCGACCGGGACGACCCCGCCCAGAGGGCCAGGTGGCCGCCGGCGGAGTGGCCGACCGTGGCCACTCGTCGGTGATCGACCCCCTCCACGTCCGCCAGCGCTTCGATGGCGTCGGAGACATCGTCCAACGTTGCGGGCCATCCCCCGTGTCCGAGCGCGCCGGTTTTCCGGTACTCGATGTTGTAGGCCACCCACCCGTGCGCCATGACGGCTTTGGCCATCCTGTGCATGAGTCGCTTGGTGTAGTCGGCGCCAGAGCCGCCGTGGATCAGCACCACGACGGGGAGCGCACGATCCCCGCCGCGGGGTCGCCAGACTTCGGCGACCTGTGCCCGATCGGGTCCGTATCGCAGCGTCGCCCTCGTCACGGCTCGAGCAGGATCCTGCGGGTGTCCACGACGACGGCCTCGGGGTGCGCGATGACCGAGTCGAGCACGTCTCGGTGTTGCTTGACCCGTCGATAGCCCTGACGAAGCCGCCCATGCGCTGCACGCGTTCACGCAGCCGCACCACGGCGTACCCACAGAGCGGTGCGGCCAGCGCGGCCACCAGGCCGGCCCAGGGGCCGTATTCGTGGCCCACGACCACATCCACGACGACGTAGATGGCGACGAAGAGGACGAAGCAGCCGAGCAGCTTGACCGTGGCCTTGATGCCTTCGTTCGTCGGCTTCTTGCCCACCTGCTTCATGATCTGGAACGGACGACGTGGATGACGATCCCGATCGCCGCGAAGGGCAGGGCCAGCACGGCCTTGAGCGCGGACCAGAGGAGGGCGAGCCGCAGCCGCCCCCTGGAGTAGCCGGCGACGAGCTGGGAGTCGTCGAGCCCGAGCAGGCTGAGGTCCCGTTCGTACGCTCCGAACGATGTGAGGAGGTGCTGCATCGGAGCGCCGTCACCGCCCCCGGCATCGTCGCCAGACGGGCGGCCACACCCACCTGATCGGCCAGCTGGACGTCCGCCGGCAGCTGGTCCCCCGGAGTGCGGACGACGACCTCGGCGATGCGGAAGAGTAACCGGCTTGCGCCCACGACGAATAGGTCGGGCTCACGCTGTGCAGCTGCGCGGTCAGGTCATCGGTGAAGGCCCGCACCGCTTCACGGCTGTCCGTCCGGTAGGCCTCCACCCAGTGACCGATGTCGGCCGGCTCGCCGACCCGCACGAGCGCGGGAGCGAAACCGTGCCTTCCGTCGTAGACGAGCCCCACGGCGATCGACTGCACGCCATCGATCTCCCCGTCGATGCCGGCCTCCAGGGCGATCCGGGCCGCGCCGGTCTTCAACGGCTGGAGCGTCGGCTCGTCGTGGCTGATCCCCTCCGGGAAGACGGCCACCACGCCGCCCCTCCTCAAGAGGTCGTGGCACGTGGCGAAGGCGGACACGTTGTGATCGCCCGGCACGCCGTCGATGGTGCGGAAGACCGGGATCACGCCCGCCAGTTTCAGCAAGGGCCACAGCGGTGGGATCTTGAAGAGGGTCGATTTGCCGAGGAATCTGGGGTACCGGCTCAGCGTCGCCATCAGCAGGAGGCCGTCGACCAGACCGTTGATGTGGTTGGCCACCAGCACCACCGGCCCGGAGGCGGGGAGGTTCTCGCCGCCCTCGAGCTCAACCCGCCGGAAGAAGACATGGATAGAAGCCGGGCGAACCGGGTCATGACCCAGTCACCCGGGCGCCGCGTGGCCCGATCGTCGGTTCCCGCGGTCGACAGAGGCCGGGCCTCGCCGTACGTCGAGAGGATCTTCACCATTGGTGTTCGTCGTGGGGCCCTCATCCGGATCTCAATGGTGGAGGAGGCATCCCGGGCACCCGCCCGTCTTCAATAGGGTCTCCGCATGGCCCGCTCCCTCGGTGATCACTGGCTCGCACTCCCCGATGGGCGCCGCATCGGCTACACGCTCTATGGGGACGAGCACGGGATACCGGTGGTGAACTGCCACGGTGGACTCGTGAGTGGCCACGATGTCAGCCCCGCCGATGAGGACGCCCGGGTGCTCGGCCTCTGTGTCATCTCGCCCGATCGACCCGGGGTCGGCCGCACCGACCGCCTGCCCGGTCATGGCCCTCTCCCCTGGGTGGACGCCGATCTTGTGCCGCTCCTCGAACACCTCGAGGTCGAGGAGTTCCGCGTCATGGGATGGTCAGAAGGTGGTCAGTACACGTTGGCGGTCGCCCACGCCCTTGCCCGCCGGGTCGTGCGCTGCGCCGTCGTCGCCGGGTGCCTCCCGCTCGATGACCGCGGCACACGGAAGGAGCTGAACCGGCTCGACCGAACGTTGATCGGCCTCTCGAGGCACATGCCCGTCGCCGCCCGGGGCTACTTCGCCCTCACTCGGGTGCTGTCTCGGCGGCGCGCCGAACCTGCTGCTGCGCCAGGCCGTCCGGCACCTGCCGGCGGAGGAAGCCAGAGCGGTGACCGAGCGCGGCCGATGGCTCCCGACACTCCTCGGCGAAGGTGCGACGGATGGCCGAGGGGGAGTCGACGAGTACCTGGCCCTGAGTGCGCCCTGGGGATTCGCTCCCGAGGACATCGCGATCCCGGTCCATGTCTTCCAGGGCGGAGCCGACGCGCTCGTCCCCGAAGCATGGGGCCGCGAGCTCGTCCGGCGCATCCCGGGCGCAACCATCACCTGCTATCCCGGCGAGGGGCACTTCATCGCGCTCACCCGCCGCCGCGACGTCCTCGAGAGCCTCCGGTGACCCGCTTCTGAGGCGCACCGACATTGGCCGGAGCGGACGTCATGACGACCCCGTCGGGAGATGGTCCTCGAGCGCCTTGACCAACAGCTTCCGGAACATCGCCCGCTCGGCTGCGGTCAATCCACCGAGGATCTCGTCCTCGATGCTCCCCTGCGCCGCCTCTGCCCGCTCCAGCGCCTCGAGGCCGGGGTCGGTGATGTCCACGATGTGGCGTCGGCGGTCGGCGGGGTCCCGCCGTCGCTCCACGTAGTCGAGGTCCTCGAGGTCGTTGAGCACGAGGACACCCGTGTTGGAGTCCATGGAGAGGTCCTCGGTCATCACCTGCTGCGACGCGCTCGGATGGTCGCGCAGGTAGGCCAGGACGACCATGTTCTTGAGGTTCATCCCCACGAGGTCGACGGAGCTGCGGAGGAAAACGGCGCGGGCCAGTCGGGTCAGGAGCACGATCGTCCCGGTCGTCGACGAGGCGGCGGCCCGGGCCATCACGAGCCCGGCGCCGCCAAACCCGTTCGCCCCTCCCCTGTGCGTCCATATCCATCACCCCTCTAGGATAGTCACGAAACCATGACTATCCACCCACGGGACGATTGCGCCCGCCCGGGCCGCCAGAGCCCCGCCGGCGACCGCCGGCGCTGGATAGCCCTGGTCGTGGTCTGCCTCGCCATGTTCATGAACGCGCTCGACGGCTCCATCGTCAACGTGGCGCTCCCGGACATCCAGCGCAGCCTGCACTTCACCCAGTCCGGCCTGACCTGGGTCGTCGACGCCTACCTGATCAGCTTCGGGAGCTTCCTCCTCATGGCGGGACGCCTGGGCGACCTCATCGGACGCAAGAAGGTGTTCCTGGCGGGCGTGGCGCTGTTCACGCTCCGTCCATCGCCTGCGGTTCGGCCGACAGCCAGGCCATGTTGGTGGCGGCGCGCTTCGTGCAGGGAATCGGCGGGGCGCTGTCCTCCTCGGTGATCGTCGCCATCATCGTCACCGAGTTCCCCAGCCGGGTCGAGCGGGCGAAGGCGATGAGCGCCTACGTCTTCGTCGCCGTCGGCGGCGGCTCCATCGGGCTCCTCGCCGGTGGGGTGCTGACGCAGGCACTGAGCTGGCACTGGATCTTCTTCGTGAACGTGCCTATCGGCATCGCCACGCTGATCCTGGGCCGCCTCTTGGTGGTGGAGAACATCGGCCTGGGTATCAAACAGGGCGTCGACGTGGTCGGGTCCGTGCTGGTGACGCTGTCCTTGATGGTCGGCATCTACGGCATCGTCACGGCGTCGAGCGACGGTTGGGGCTCGGCGCACACGCTCGTCATCCTCGGCGTCGCCGCCCTTCTGTTCCTCGCCTTCATCCTCCTCGAGTCGAGACTGGCCAACCCGATCATGCCGCTGCGGATCCTGAAGTTGTGCACCTCGACCGGGTCGAGCGCGATCCGGGGGTTGCTGGCCACGGGCATGTTTTCGACCTTCTTCATCGGCGCGCTCTACCTCGAGCATGTCCTCGGGTACAGCCCCATCAAGACCGGTTTGGCCTTCATGCCGGCGACGGCGGGCATGGCGACCATGTCGGCCGGGCTCACGGCGCGCCTGGTCAACCGGTTCGGCATCAAGGTGATGTACCCGGCCATGCTCCTCGCCGTGGGGCGGCCTGGTCCTGCTCGCGTCGCGGGTCAGGATGCGCCCTACTTCCCGAAGATCTTCTTTGCCTTCCTCATGCTGGGCGTGGGCGCCGGCGCCTCGTTCATGCCGCTGCTGCAGATCGGCATGTCCGAGATCCCCAATGCCGATGCCGGTCTGGGTTCGGGCATCGTGAACGTGTCCCAGCAGATGGCGGCAGCCGTGGGCCTGGCCGTGCTGAGCACGATCGCCGCCAACCACACCAAGTCGCTGATCGCGCAGGGCCACGACGTCATCGGCGCCCTGACCGACGGCTACCAGTTGGCCTTGCTCATCGCGGCGGCGTGCGTCCTGGCCGGCCTGGCCCTGGCGCCGTTCCTGCTGCGCACCGACGAGTCACCCGAAGAGGAGGCGGCGCGGATCGCCGAGAACATGCAGAACCCGGAAACGGCCGAGCACCTCGTGCTGTAGACCGAGAACCCGGCGGCGCCGACGGTCGGGCCCGTCGAGATGGCTCCCGCGCATCCCACCGCCCGTGGGCGCCCGCCGAGGCCGCCCACCGCGGCGATCGCTAGGGCAGAGGGCGCTGGTCCACGCCCCGCTCGTGGCTGCCGCGTTGGTAGTGTGCGCCGCAGTCAGGGACCGGTGCCGGAGCCATGCCGCCACCGGCCCGCAGACGGGGGGTTTGGGCCATGATGACGTTCACCGGCAGGCGAGCGCTCGGGTTGGGGCTGGTGCTGGCGATGCTGGCGGCGGTGGGGGTGGTGGTCGGCCCGGCGGCGCGGGCGCATCGTCGTCGGGCTCCACCACGGCGTTCGGCACGCTGCCCTCGCCCTGCGGCAAGGGCCATGCCACCGGAGCGACCGATCAGGGGGTCACCAACAGCACGATCAACGTCGCCTACGGCGACGACCGGGGTTTCTCGGGCAGCCCCGGCCTCGACCAGGAGATGGGCGACGCCGTCAAGGCGATGATCGCCTGGTGCAACGCCCAGGGCGGCATCAACGGGCGCCACGTCGTCGGCGACTACTACGACTCCGCGGTGACCAACGTCGGCAGCGTGATGACCCAGGCCTGCAAGACCGACTTCATGCTGGTGGGCGAGGGCTTCGCGCTCGACGGCCTGGCCGAGCAGACCCGCCTCGGCTGCAACCTTGCCGCCGTCCCCGGCTTCACCGTCTCGCCCGTCGTGGCCAACGCCTACGAGATGTACCAGGCGTCGCCGAACCCGGCCAACCACAGCCCGGTGGCGATCGCCTACGAGGCCGAGAAGCTCTTCGGGTCCAAGACACAGCATGTCGGCCAGTACGACTCCACCCTCTCCACCCAGCAACAGTCGATGGCCAAGGACGTGCAGGGATACACGGAGGCCGGCTGGAAATTCCTCAACTGCCCCTTCCTGGTGAACTACAACGGCGAGGCCAACTACACGCCGTTCATGCAGAAGCTCCAGAGCTGCGGGGCCCAGATCGTCTTCGACAACGCAACTCCGGGGCCGACCCTGTACGGCGCCCTCCAGGCGGAGAACCAGATCGGTTACAACCCGATCTGGATGATGGACGCCGCCGAATACACGGAGGGCTTCGCCAAGTGGAACACCGCCGGTCTCGGCAACAACGTCTACGTCCGCATCGGCTATGAGCCACTCGAGGCGGCCAAGGTCGTCCCGGCCGTCGCCCAGTACCTCTCGATCCTCAAGAGGTACGGCGGCCTCACCTCGGCACTGGGGGAGCAATCGACGTCCTCGTTCCTGCTCTGGGCCACCGAGGCCAAGGCGTGCGGCTCGACGCTCACCCGCCAGTGCATGATCGACCACCTCGCCAAGGTCACGAGCTGGACGGGAGGCGGCCTGCACGCGCCGTCCAACCCGGCCAAGAACCTTCCGCCCGCCTGCGGGCTCGTGATGAAACTCCACAACACGAGTTGGGTGCAGGCCTACCCGAAGAAGCTCGGCGCCTTCGACTGCTCACCGAAGTACGTCGTGCCGAACTCGGGCTCCGTGATCGGCACCACGCTCAACGCCCAGGGTACGCGACCCAGTACGCGACCTCGACCGTGATCAAGCCCCAAGGCTGACCATTTCGCCGCGATCACAGTGGTTACGATCAGGACTGTCGGTGGCGCGCCACCGACCCACACCCCAGCGTGGTAAAGAAGGGGGGTGGAAGAGAGAGGAAGAAGGGGCCGGGGGCGTCTTGGCGTGCGGAGTTCTGACAGCCCTGACCCTTGTCAGCAATCACTCATCCGGGAGAGCGGCGAACTCGCGCTTCGTCTTCCGATACCACCCCATTCCGGCTATGGGCCTCCTCCACCGCGCCTTCATCTCATTGAGGGCATCCTTGTGCGCTTCGTCACCGGCGGCGACCACGTCCTTCAGATGCTTGTCTTGCAGCTTTATGACCTCATCAGCGGTGTTGCCCTGAAGCGGCAATTCGCATGGCCCACCCAATTGCTTGCACGTCATTGTCTTCATGAGTCTGACTTCCTTTCTTGAACCGAGCGTCACTCCGAGGTGGGTGTTCCGCTCCTTGTTGAGGGTCTCGACGTCGAGCTGAGCGATCCGATCCGTATCGGCAGTGACGCTGATCGCGGCGATCCTGTCGTCGACGACGGTGAACTGAATGACGCTTCGGATGTGGCCACCAGGTGCCCAGGCCAGCGCCGCCAGGCCGTCCGCGAGGACGAGACGGGCGCCTCGAGCGCCCCCGCTCAGAGCTGAAGCGACCTCCTCGGCTCCCCGTGTCCGAGGCCGCGACCCCATACGCAGCGCCGCCTGGTCAGGTTCGAACACGACATCGGGATGAAGAAGACGCACCAGGGCTTCAAAGTCTCCCTCCCTCGCCGCTCGAAGAAAGGCCTCGACGAGAGCCCGATGTTGCACCAGGTCGACGCTCCCGACCGCCGACGTACCCTGTACCCGACGGCGGCCCCGACTGGCCAGTTGCCTCGCGGCCTGCGGTGAACGCCCGACGACTTCGCCGATCGTGTCGAACGGCACGGCGAACACGTCGTGGAGTACGAACGCAACCCGCTCGTCCGGAGCCAGGGAATCGAGGACCACCAACAGCGCGGCGCCCACCGACTCCGCCAGTAGCGCTGCCTCCGCAGGATCGTTCTCCACTGCGGAGTCCTCGGGCTCTGGAACGTCGTTTCCCGCGGCGTCCTCCGGACGGGAGCGACGAGACCTCAGGCGGTCAAGGCAGACCCTTCCCGTCACGGTGGTCAGCCACCCGGACATGTTCTCGATAGCGTCCCGATCGGCGCGCATGACCTTCAGCCATGTCTCCTGGACAGCGTCCTCGGCCTCGGCCCGGGATCCGAGCATCCGATACGCCATGCCTTCCAGGCGCGACCGGTTGGCTTGGAACTGCCCCGCAATCCACTCAGACTCGTCCATCTTCCGTCCTCGTCTCGCTGGAGCCACCCAGAGCTGCTTGTCGGTCGGGCCCCATCATGGCGTGTGCATGATGCCGATCATGTTGCCGTCGGCATCCTTGACAGAGGCGATCAGCTTGCCCCCTCCGACGTCCTTCGGTTCTTGGACGCCCTCCGCCCCGGCCTCAATGAGCAGGTCGTACGTCGCCTCGATGTCCGTTACCTCGGCATAAGGCACGGGCCCCGTCATGCCCTGGTTGTGGCCGTTGGGATCGAGTCCGATCTCGAAGCTGTCGCTGCGGAAGCCGACGTAGTAGGGCGCATCCACATACGGTTCGGTTCCCAGGGTGACGGTCAGCAGTGACTTGGTCTGCTCCATGTTCCGAACTGGGTAGATCAGTGTCCGGATCTCTTGGCTCATTCGGCGCTCCTCCTGACGCTGCGGAGATCCTCCGCTACCTGAATGACGCATGGGCGGCCGGAGATGTGACCGGCCGCGACACGGGGGCTCCCGACTCCGTCAGATCCGGATGCGGAGACGGAGGCACGAGAAGGTCCCGAGCTCTGACAGGCACGGCGACACGCCGCTGATGGCGCCGGTGGCGGCGAGAGTCGAGAAGCCTCCACGGGGACCGTGATCTAGCGGTCTAGCTGGACGTACTCGGCGTCGCTCGGAAGAAATCCAACTCCCGACAATTGTGATCCGTCGACCGGTTCCGATCTTCCGGCCCGTACCACTGAATCCATCTTGACCAGCTGGGATCAGGTGCGGTGTGTCCATGCTGTGTCACTCATCTTCAGTCGGTCCGCCCCTTTGCGTGGAGGGGGGAAGCCGACGCGATCGCTCGATCAGCGGTCCGCCAACGCTGCAGTGCCGATCGCATCTACAAGCTCTTCGAGAGCAGCGTGGAGTGCGTCGACGATCAGCCAGGGGTCGGGAACGCTGACCGGAGAGCCGAGCAGCGAGACACCCAGCGTTTGCTCGTAGCTCCAGGCGGTGATGTTGAGGCCGATTCCTTCGAGGATGGGACCCACCGAGTAAAGAGCTTCGAGCTCAATGGGACCGAAGAGGATCCGCTCCCTGGGTCCGGCGACGTTGGAGAGCACGACGTTGAGGGGTGGGTGGACGCGGTCCGCAACATGGGACCGAGTCCAGAGCCGCACGGCCGAATGGTAGATCTGTGGCGGCACAAAATCGGCACGCTGCTGAAAGAGCTCGTGGCCGAGCATGCTGCGAACTTCCTTGGAGGCCGCCGTCATGCTCCGGATGTGTTCGAGGCGTCGGACTGGGTTGGCGATGTCGGTCCCGATGCTCACATAGAGATTGTCGACTCGGTTGCCCGACATGCGGGCCACATTCGGGTCGGTCGAGACCGGGACACTGGCGACGAGGGGGCGTGCGGGCAGTTCACCGCGGTCCAACAGGTAGCGTCGCAACGCCCCCGCGCACACGCACAGATAGACATCGTTGAGAGTGGTGCCCGCGTGCGCCGGACGGACTTGAGATCCTCGAGTGGCAGCTTGGTCATTGCGAAGGTGCGATCGGCGGTGAGCGACACGTTGAAGGACGTCTTGGGTATGTGGTGGAGAGGAAGAGGCGGCTTCACCGCGAAGCTGCGACGCCGCGCTTCCGACGCCCGGGCCCGTTGCATCGATTGCACCACAAACCGCGGCAGGCCTTTCCAACGGCGGACATGGCCGTATGCCGCCATCCTCAGCAGCTCGCGACGAGTTGGGAGCGGCTCTGGACGCCACGTATCCACACTGGGTTCGACTTGACGGCTCGACGTCGGCGCCTTGCACGACGTTCTGCAACAGGGCCACGGCGGCGGACCCGTCGGCCACCGCATGGTGGATCTTCGCCACGAACGCGATGCGGCCGCCGTCGAGCCCCTCCACGACCAACAACTCCCACAGCGGCCGATCGCGCGCCAGCGGGGTGCCTGCGAACTCAGCCACCACGGAGGCGAGCTCGCGATCGCCCGCCGGGCCGGCGAGCACCCGGCGGCTGATATGGCGCTTCAGGTCGAAGTCGGGGTCCTCGACCCACACGGGATGACCGAGCCCCCACGGGACCGGCACGACCCGACGGCGGAACGGCGGGAGCCGACAAAGTTGGTCCGCGAGGATCCCGTCAGGGCGTCGAAGGAGAACCCACCCTTGAGGGCAGAGACGTCGGCCACCACGACCTTCACCGTGTGCATGTGGGCCGTCGGCGTCTCCGAATAGAGGAATTTCGCGTCCAGCCCGGTCATCGTCTCCATGCGTCAGCCTGGAACTCGGGGGAACGGCTGGTCGAGACGTGACGCAGCGAGCTGATGAGAAACTCCGTCACCTGTTTGGACCACAGGTAGCCCACGTGGCCCCCCGAATACCACGAGATGCGGGGCTGCTCCCAGTGCTCCCAGAGACGTTGGGCCTGATCCGGAAGGGCGAGCCGGTCGCCGTAGCCGGCGAAGATGAACCGGCCGTGCCTGGGCACCTTGGCCTCGAGGGAGAGGGGCGACACCACGCGGTAGACGCTCTCCGCGGGGCCACCCATGATCTTGTGCTCGATCGATCGGGCGCGGATGTCGTGGGGACTGTGTCGGTGGAACAAACCTGGGAAATCCGACACCGGGATGCCCGCCACGACGCCGTCGACGCCCTGTTCCAGACCGGCGAGGAGGGACACTGCGTACGCGCCCAGTGAGACGCCGTACAGGCTGATGGAGGTGGCTCCCTGCTGACGGATGAGAGTGATGAGGCGCCGGATGTCCCACACCGCCTGCGTCAGGCCGTGCACGGCGTTCATCAGCTCGAAGGAGAGGAACGGCTCCCCACTCACCAGAGTGACGCGGCGAGGCCCATGGAGGGGCAACGCCGGGAGGGCCACGTTCATCCCCAGCTCGTGGTGGAGCCGGTTCATCTGGAGCCCCTGGAAGTCCATGAACGGGAACCCCATGCAGAAGCCGTGCACGGCGATCACCCAGGGGCGGGGTCCGTCCGGGTGGCGCACGACGACGGCCGAGGCCGTCCGGTTCGGCTCGAACGCCATCCAGCGGTCGGCTCCCGGCTCGCCGGGATGGGGGGTGAACCCGCTGTCCCAGTCCCACCGGTCGTAATGCATCCCCGTGGCCCATCCCCGGCTCGTCGTCACCCGGGATTCGACGAGCGGCGGCGGGGTGCGGTGATAGGAACTGGGCTCCGCGATCCAACCCTCTCCTGCGTACAAGGATTCGGCCTCGGCGAGCTCGTTCGACACCCTCGCGTAGTCCCTGGCCAGCGGGAACCTGCGGGGCGTCATGGCCATGGCCAGCAGCGCCTCGTCCATCGCCACCTGCGCCGCGAGGCCGAGCGAGAGGTGCGGGGCCGGCACCGAGTCGCTCACTTCCCCGCTCAGCAACGCCGAACCCATGTAGTGCAGCGTGCGAGGCAGGGCGCGGGTCGCCCGGACGAGCGCGCGCCGGTTCAAGAAGCCGGAAGCCGCTCGGAAGAGTCCGGTGAGTCGATCGATCCCCGGCACCGAGATACCCGGCCTCACGCTCGCGGACACGCTCTCGGTAGGGTCGACTCCGCTCGCGGGGTTGATCCGTTCGCAGATGGGATCGTGCGCAACCTCCCCCATCCGGCCTCCTTGCGTACCGTGGCGCCTCGGCCCCGAAGAGAGACCACGGCCACCGACTGTGATACTACGTCTGGCATCCTCATCGATGGCAGAGGCTGATGTCCCAAAATCTGGACCGGGGAGCGCCGTGGAGTTCAACCTTGCCGATCTTTTCGAGAGCGTGGTCGACCGTGTCGGGGATCAGACGGCGATGGTGTCGGGCTCCCGACGGCTCAGCTACACCGAGCTGGACCGGCGGGCCAACCGGCTCGCCCACCACCTGGAGAGCGCCGGCGTCGGGTCCCGTGACACGGTAGGGCTGCAGCTGGTCAACGGCACCGAGTACATCGAGAGCATGCTGGCGTGCTTCAAGATTCGTGCCGTGCCGGTCAACGTCAACTACCGCTATCTGGGGAGCGAGTTGGAGTACCTGTACGGGGACGCCGCGCTCGTGGGCCTCATCGCTCATGGCCGTTTCGCCCCAGCCGTGGAAGGCGCTCTCCACGCCATGCCCGAGTGCCGGGCCGTGCTGCAAGTGTGTGAGCCGATCGGTCATCGCCCGACCTTGGGTGAGGACTACGAGCGTGCCCTCGCATCAGCGCCCGACTCCCGCGGGTTCCGCCCGCGCCGCAGCGATGACCTCTACTGCGTCTACACGGGCGGCACGACCGGCATGCCCAAGGGCGTGCTCTGGCGACACGACGACATCTTCTTCGCGGCCATGGGTGGCGGTGACCCATTTTCCTCGGGAAACCACATCGCCACCCCTGGCGAGCTTGTCACGCGGCTCCTGCATCCGGGCATCACTGCGCTTGCCATACCTCCGTTCATGCACGCGGCCGGACATTGGTTGGCGTTCTCGACGCTGTTCGGTGGCGGGACGGTCGTGACGACCGATGGAGGCGGCTTCGACGCAACCGAGGTCTGGCGTCTGGTGGAGGCAGAGCGGGTCAACGCGATCGCCGTGGTGGGCGACGCCATGGTCCGGCCGCTGCTCGACGTGCTGGCCGCGCAACCCGATCGCTACGACCTCTCATCGTTGATGGCCGTGGGATCCGGAGGAGCGGTGCTTTCACCGTCCACAAAGGCACAGCTGGCCGAGCTCCTCCCCGGTCGGATCGTCGCCGACAGATTCGGCTCGTCCGAGACTGGACAGGTCGGTGGTGAGATGCCTCCCGACGACCCGTTCGGGCCTCCACGACTGCGAGTTGACGACCGTACCGACGTGCTCGACGACGATCTGCGGCCTGTCGCACCCGGATCCGGGGTGATCGGACATCTCGCCAGGGGCGGTCATGTCCCGATCGGCTACCTGGGCGATCCGCCCAAGTCCGCGACCACCTTCGTGGAGGCACGGGGCCAGCGCTGGGCGCTGCCCGGTGACCTGGCGACGGTGAACGCCGACGGGAGCATCGTTGTCCTCGGGCGAGGTTCGCTCTGCATCAACACGGGCGGGGAGAAGGTCTTCCCCGACGAGGTGGAGGCCGCCCTGAAGGACGACCCCGCCGTCCGCGACGCCGTCGTCGTCGGCGCGCCCGACCCTCGCTTCGGTGAGCGTGTCGTCGCCCTGGTACTGGCCCGGGCCGGGCACGAGATCGATCCGGAGGCTGTCCGCCAGCACGTCCATGCCAGGCTGAGCGGCTTCAAGGTGCCCCGAGACATACTCGTCGTCGATCACATCGTTCGTTCACCCAGCGGAAAGGCGGACTATCCCTGGGCCCAAGCGGTCGCCGAAGCGGCGCTACGAGACCGGGACGAGGAGTGAAGAGACCGCCTAACCGAGGATCGGAAAGCGGCGTTCAGCTGCCAATCGATCGAGCGTCGTCTGCATCGTCTCGGTGAGCTCCTGGTAGCAGTCTCGAACGATCGTCTCGTCGTCAGCCGCGTCCGGCGCGTACCGCGACGACCAGTCCATCGGAGGACCCAGTTCCACGGTGATCTTCGCAGGAAGTGGGAACGTGGGAATGCCCCCTGGCACGACACCGAAGGGGGGGCCCAGCACCAGGGGCATCACTTTGATGCGGAACATGCGATCGAGCCTGAGCCACTTTGCGACGCGCTCACCTCGGGCGAGGACGACGAGTGCCTCGTGGGCGCCGACGGAGACAGCGGGGATCACGGGGACCCCTGTTCGCAATGCGAGACGAACCACGCCGAGGCGACCGCCGAACTCGATGCGGTTTCGCTCCCACCATGGCCGGAAGACCTCTGAGTCACCGCCCGGGTAGTCGATCAGGATCCCTCCGCTGCGAAGAACCGCCTCCGCCGCGGCTGGCCCGGCTTCGACGGCACCGGCACGCTTCATGACAGGGCCCACCCCCGGAAGCCCCAAGAAGAACGAGTGGAAGAGTGCGTAGACAGGCTCGTCTTCGCCTCGCTCACGCCACCACGCCGTCAGCAGGACCGGTAGATCTGGCGGTGTCTGGCCACCAGAATGGTTCCCGACCACAAGGAAGGGTCCCCGTCGGGGCAAATGCTCAAACCCCCGCACCTCTGGCCGGAAGTAGGACGCGTAGCGCTCCAGGACGGGTCGAACGGTACGGAGGAACGAGGGATCACGGGCAGACCCGACGGGGGCCGGCGTGACGCTGTGGTCGTCCACCATCCCCCAACTATGCACGTGATGCGGGTCGAGTCGGCTCGAAGCTGGCAGCTGCCTCTGTCGGGTGCGCCGGGGATGGCCCTGCACGCCTGCGTTCAGCCGTCCGCCCAATGGGCTCAACCGCTCGCCGACGGGGTCAAGCCCACGTGGCGCGTCGGAGGGATTCGAACCCCCAACCTTCTGATCCGTAGAGCGATTCCGATCGTCCATGTAGGACCTGGTCCATTTGGCCAGGTCAGATCCTGCGTTAGTTCCAGCCCGTCGTCCGAGAACGATTCCGTCCACTCAGTTGAGTAGCAAACTAGTAGCAGGATTGATGAGCTAGCGGCCGTAGCTAGTAGCTAGCTGTAGGGCGTCGTCGCCACAACCCGTGTTGAATTTCGGGGTTAACGCCGTCCGGCGATAGATTTCGACGACTCCCTGGGCCGTCATCGGCCAGCTGAAGTGCTCGACGACGCGCCGACGCCCCGCTTCCCCCATCTGGCGCGCTTGCCGAGGGTCGTCGACGAGCGCGGTGATCGCACCGGCCAGGTCGCGGGCGAACCTCTCCGGGTCGGCCGGATCGCTCAGGACTGGGCTTACGGGCTCGAAGGGCACCAGGGTGCCGGTGACGCCGTTCTCGACGATCTCGGGTATGCCGCCCACCGCGGATGCGACCACGGGGGTCTCGCACGCCATGGCCTCCAGGTTCACCAAACCGAAGGGTTCGTAGACGGACGGGCAACAGCTGACGGTCGAGTGGCTCAGTAGCTGGCTCAGCTGCCGGTGGTCGAGGGCGTCTTGGATCCAGCGGACGCCGGTTCGCTGGTTCGCCAGCTCGCTGATCTGCCCAGCCACCCGGCGCCCCAGCTCGGGCGTATCGGCTGGACCGGCCCGCAGCACGAGCTGGACCGACGGGTCGAGGTGGCCGGCCGCACGGAGCAGGTGGGTGATGCCCTTTTGGTGTGTGATGCGCCCGACGAAGAGCACGATGGGCCGCTCGGGATCGATGCCGTAGGTTTCGAGCACGTCGGTGCCGGAGTCGCGCCGCCAGTCGTCGGTGTCGACTGCGTGGTGGAGCACCGTGATACGCGATGGATCGACGTCGGGGTAGCAGGAGGTGATGTCCTGAGCGCTGGCACTCGAGGCTGCGATTATCGCATCGGCCGATTCAATGCCCGTCTTCTCGCAGAAGCTCGACAGGCGGTAGCCGTTTCCGAGCTGTTCTGCCTTCCATGGCCGTTTGGGCTCGAGGCTGTGGACGGTCAGCACGTGCCGGGCGTCGTGGAGCAATTTGGTCAGATGACCGGCAAATTGGTGTACCAGGTGTGACTGTGGACGATGTCCACGCCGCGTAAGGCAGCGGTCATGTCCAGGTCGGTGGACATCGTGCGAAGCACCGTGAGGCGGCGATCCTCGCCCATGAGCTGCTCCCACGACTGGTGGGCGACGACCTTGTACTCGGGCGGCGCCGGACGATCGTTTCCGAAGCAATGGACCTCGAGATCGATCAGACGGGCCAGGTGAGCGGCGAGCCGCTCGACGTGCACGCCGGCGCCGCCATAGATGTCGGGTGGATACTCCCTGGTCAGCAGGGCGACCTTCACGGCGACCCGCATCGGAAGTGTTGGTCCACGACGTTCAGCCCGCGCCGGTCGACCGGCGTGCCCGAGTCATACGACGACGACGGAGTCGTCGCTGCCGTACGGGTTGGGGACGTAGTTCTCGGCCTCCCAGGCGTTCTCCCAGCGCTCCCCGTCCAGGAGGTAGCGGTAGCGATACGCGTGCCCAGGTTCGAGGGCCACAGTGGCCAGCCAGGTCCCGTCGTCCTCGCGCTGGAGTTGCACCGCCTCGGGCGACCACTTGTTGAACTCCCCACACAGCGCCACGGTGTCGGCCGTCACATCGGCGGGAAGGCTGAAGGCGACATCGACGGTCTTGGCCTTCAGGTTCGCTTGGCGGGCATCTCTCGGTTCCTCCAGGGCAACTAGTGGTCGGGGGCTGACGCTGGCTCTGGTGTCGACCTGGGCAGCCGCACCGCTCTGCGTCCGCGCCGCGCCCACAACCGACACTTGAGCGGACACGGTCGTAGCGTATGTCCGGACTGACACCCGCTAAATGGGGCAGACCCTCAGATCCCTAGGGTGCACCCCAGCCCTCGCTCAACCCGGTGCCGGATCCTCCGGGCTGAGAGAATGGGGCCGAGCCCGGTCCGGTGCATGCATCATGATGGCGCCCGTCGGGAGAGCACAGTGCCCTGCCAACCGACCCCGGAGTCCACGAATGCCCGACACACCCGCCGTGCTACGTACCGTCGTGGCGAGCGACAACTTCCTGACCCGAGAGGGGTTGGCCTGCCTGCTCCGAGGAGTCGAGAACGTTGAGGTGGTTGCCCGGGTAGACAGCCATCCTGAGACCATCGACGCCGTCCGCCAGTACCGCGCCGACGTGCTCATCGTCGGCATCCGCACCCCCAGGGTCACCGCCGAGGCGGCCTTGTCAGCCGCCCAGCGACTGCGCGCCGAATACCCGGACATCGGGGTGGTGGTCATCGCCGAAGCCGGCGACGGCTATGCCCTCGAACTCCTGCGCTGCGGGGCCGCCCACATCGGCTACCTGCTCGATGATCGTATTGGCGACCTCGAGACCGTGGTGAGCGCCATCCACGGCGCCCATGCCGGCGAGACGGTGCTCGACCCGTCCGTGGTCAACTCACTGGTGCGACGTCGGGCACCCTCGGCGCTGGACGAGCTCTCGTCACGGGAATTCAACGTGCTGGCCGAGATGGCGAACGGGTACGCCAATAACCAGATCGCCCGGCACCTGTCTGTGTCGGAGAAGGGAGTCGAGAAGCACGTCACCAGCATCTTCCGCAAGCTCCGCGTGCCGGACTCCAAGCGGGTCGACCGCCGAGTGACCGCTGTGCTGGTCTACCAACAGGCGATCGGCGAGCTGACACTCCCGCCGGGTCCGGACGCCGAGCGGGCCGCGCGCTGACGCAGCAGTCGGTGAGCGGAACCTGCACCCCCAAGGTGCAGCGTCAGAGCAGAATGCGTCAGACTCGGATCGATGTCCACCCCGACCGTCGCCTACTTCTCCATGGAGATCGCCATGGGCGACGAGATCCCCACGTTCAGTGGAGGTCTCGGTGTGCTGGCTGGGGACTTCCTCAGGTCCGCCTCGGACCTGGGATTGCCCGCCGTCGGGGTCACCCTGCTCTACCACCAGGGCTTCTTCCGCCAGGAGCTCGACGAGGCCGGCCGTCAGATCGAACACCCGGTCCGCTGGACGCCAGCGGACCATCTGCAGCGGCTCGACGCTCGGGTCAAAGTGGCCATCGGGGATCGGTCCGTGGTCGTCGGGGCGTGGCGACGGCTCCTGACCGGTGTCGGCGGGTCTACGGTTCCCGTCTACTTCCTCGACACCATGCTCCCCGAGAACGACCCCGCCGATCAGGCCATCACCGACCGGCTCTACACGGCGGTCCCGGTGAAGCGCCTCTCTCAGGAGGCCGTCTTGGGCCTGGCTGGCCCGGCGATGCTCCGGGAGCTCGGCCACGAGGAGATCGCCACCTTCCATCTGAACGAAGGCCATGCGTCGCTGGTGCCGGTGGCCCTCCTCTCCGACCGGCTCGACGGGATGGTGGCCGGCGCTTCGCCGGCCGACATCGCAGGCGGTCCGGGACCGTTGCGTCTTCACTACCCACACACCGGTTCCGGCCGGCCACGACCGTTTCGATCCAGAGGTCATGGAACACGTCCTCGGACCCGAGCTGGCCGAGGGGCTGGCTGCGATCGGCTGCCTCGAGGACGGATCCCTCAACATGACCGTGCTCGGGATGTTCTTTTCCCGCTTCATCAACGGGGTGGCCCAGCGTCACGGGGAGGTCTCCCAGGCCATGTTCCCCCAGTACCGGATCGACGCCATCACCAACGGCGTGCACGTTGCCTACCTGGGCGGCCCCGAGCACCGCCCGGCTCTTCGACCGGCACTTGCCCCATTGGCGCCGGGACAACACCATGATCCGCTACGCCGGGGGCATCGCCCTCGAAGAGATCAAGGCCGCCCACGCCGAGGCCAAACAGGTGCTTCTGGACGACGTGGCCCGCCGCCGGGGGGTCACCTTGGATCCCGAGGCCTTGACCATTGGGGTGGCACGGCGGGCCACCCCCTACAAGCGCAACGACCTCCTCCTTTCCCGGCCCGACGAGCTCCGGGCGCTCGTCGACCGGGTCGGGCCTCTCCAGGTCGTCTACAGCGGCAAGGCCCATCCCCGCGACCAGGCCGGCAGGGCCCTCATCGAGCGCATCAACGCCGCCGGCGAGGGAGCTGGCCGGTGACGTCACCGTCGTCTACCTCGAGGACTACGGGATGAGCCTGGCCGCCCTCCTCGTGGCCGGAGTCGACGTCTGGCTGAACAACCCGGTGGCGCCCTACGAGGCCTCAGGGACGAGCGGGATGAAGGCCGCCCTCAACGGCGTGCCCAGCCTCAGTGTCCTCGATGGCTGGTGGGTCGAAGGGCATGTCGAGGGCGTCACCGGCTGGGCCATCGGCGCCGATCGGGGCGCCGGGGCCGATGGCCGCATCGGCGACCCCGTGGTCGACGCGGCTGACGGGGCCGAGCTCCACAGACTCCTGGCCGAAGTGGTGGCGCCGCTCTACTACGGACGTCCCGACGGCTTCGCCGCCGTCCGCCGTTTCGCCATCGCCTTGAACGGCTCTTTCTTCACGGCTCAGCGCATGGTGGCCGAGTATGCGGCCCGGGCCTACCGGCGCGCCGACCGCCCCGATGGCTGAGCCGCGCCTGCCGCTCCCCGAGGCGTTCGGCCGAGCCAGGCCCGTCATCACCGGAGTGAGGCCCGCCGTCGACGACGGCCGCTACCCGGCCAAGGGGTCCCTCGGTGAGACCGTCGTCGTCGTGGCCGACATCTTCGCCGACGGCCACGACGAGCTCCTGGCCGAGGTCCGCTTCCGCCGCGAAGAGAAGTCCCGGTGGCACGCCGCCTCCCTCGAACCCCTCGGCAACGACCGCTGGAGGGGGGAGTTCCCGGTGCGGAGGATCGGCCGCTACCGGTTTGCTGTATGGGCCACCGTCGATCATTTCGGCAGCTGGCGCAGGGACCTCAAGGCCCGGGCCAGCGCCAGCCAGCCCCTCGCCGTCGAGCTCCTCGTCGGGGCCGACCTGATCCGCCGGGCTGCGGCGCGGGCCAACGGCCCAGACCGGCGCAGGCTCGCCGCCCTCGCGGAGGGTCTCGAGGGGGCTGCCGTGACCGGCGGAGCCGAGGACGGCCTCGAGCTCGCCACCAGCCCGGGGCTGGGTGAGCTCATGGCTTGCTACCCCGACCTCGGATCGGCAACCATCTCCGAGGCCTACCCGGTCGAGGTGGAGCGGGCCCGGGCCCGCTTCAGCAGCTGGTACGAGCTCTTCCCCCGCGCCGCCTCCCCTGACCCCTCCCGCCCCGGCACCCTGGCCGACGTGGAGGCCCGGCTGCCTTACGTGGCCCGGCTCGGCTTCGACGTCCTCTACCTTCCGCCAATCCACCCCATCGGGATCACGGCCCGCAAGGGCCGAAACGGTGGCAGCGAGGCGGGGCCCGTCGATCCGGGCAGCCCCTGGGCCATCGGCGCCGCCGCCGGGGGCCACACCGCCGTCCACCCCGATCTCGGCACCCTGGCCGACTTCGATCGGCTGGTGGCCGCCGCCGCCGCCGAAGGGATCGAGGTCGCCCTCGACCTGGCCTTCCAGTGCTCCCCTGACCATCCTTGGATCGCCGAGCACCCAGAGTGGTTCCGGGAGCTCCCAGACGGCAGCATCCGGATGGCCGAGAACCCCCCCAAGCGCTACGAGGACATCTACCCCTTCGACTTCGAGACGGCCGACTGGCGCACGCTGTGGGACGCCCTCCACGGCGTGGTCGAGTTCTGGATCGGCCACGGCGTCTCGATCTTCCGGGTGGATAACCCCCACACCAAGCCCCTGCGCTTCTGGCAGTGGCTCCTGGCCGCCGTCCGGGCCGACCACCCTGAGGTCATCATGCTGGCCGAGGCCTTCACGCGGCCTCGGATCATGGAGCACCTGGCCAAGATCGGCTTCTCCCAGTCGTACACGTACTTCACCTGGAGGAACTCGGCCCGGGAGCTCGAGGAGTACCTAACCGAACTGACCCGCACCCCGGTGACCGACTACTTCCGGCCCAACTTCTGGCCGAACACACCCGACATCCTCCACGAGTTCCTCCAGAGCGGGTTCCGGTCGGCCTTCGACGCCCGGCTGATCCTGGCCGCCACCCTGGGGGCGAGCTACGGCATCTACGGGCCCGCCTTCGAACTACTCGAACACGAGCCCCGCCATCCCGGCTCGGAGGAGTACCTGGACTCTGACAAGTACGAAGTCCGCTACCGGGACCTCGACCGACCCGACAGCCTGGCCGACCTGGTGGCCCGGGTGAACGCCATCCGCCTCGCCCATCCAGCCCTCCAGCAGGACCGCACCTTGCGGTTCCACGGCGTCGACAACGACCAGCTCCTCGTCTACTCGAAGACGGCAGGGTCCACCCCCGACGGGAGCGGCTGGGACGACACCGTCCTCGTCGCCGTCAGCCTCGACCCCGGCGTCGGCCCAGGCCGGCGCCGTCCACCTCGACCTGGCCGCCCTGCGGCTGGACCCGGCCGAGACCTTCGCCGTCCACGATCTCCTCACCGACGCCCGCTACTACTGGGCCGGCCACGACAACTACATCCGACTCGACCCCGAAATCGTCCCGGCCCACATTTTCCATCTCGAGCGGCTCGGAGGTTGACCGCCGTGACACCGTTGGCCGCTCCAAAGCGGCGAGACCCGGCGCCCACGGCGGCCCCCGACGGGGCGGCTCTCCTGGCCCAGGGGATCTTCGACCCGTGGGACGCCGCCCCGTGACAGCCGGCGGCCCGGCCCGGCCGCGGGGCCGCGGGCCCCTTTTGACCCTGGCTGGCCGGTGCGGGGTCGAGACCAGCTACGAGACCCACGACCACGGCCGAGCCTGGGTCGACGACGAGTCCCTGGTCGGGGTGCTCGCCGCCCTCGGTGTTCCCATCAGCCGTCCCGACCAGGCCCCAGAGCTGCTGGCCGACCCCGCGCACGGCCATCGAGTGCTCGAGCCGGTTCTGGTCCGCCGGCCCGGCGCCCGGGCCGTGCACAGCCTCACCCTCCCTGCCGCTGTCGCCCCCGACCGGGTCCAGCTGACCGTTCGGAGCGAGGACGGCTCCATCGACCGTCGGCCCCTGCAGTCGCTCCTCGACGGCCCGGCCCGGACCGGCCGAATCGATGGGGCCACCGTGACCGGATACCGATTTCGGCTCTCCGGCTCCGTCGCCGCCGCCCCCGGCTATCACCGTCTCGAGGTGGAGGGCCCCGGCCTCGCCGCCTCGGCCCTGGTCATCTCCGCTCCCCGCCGCGGCCCCGAGTCCCGACCGGGGCTGGGGGGTCTTCGCCCCCCTCCACGCCGTGCGGACCGGCGCCGACTGGGGGGTGGCCAGCTATCGGGAGCTGGCCGAACTCGGCGACTGGACCGGCCAGCTCGGGGGGAGCTTCGTCGGGACCCTGCCCCTCAACGCCAGCTTCCTCGATGGGCCGGTGGTGGAGCCCAACCCGTACCGGCCGGCCAGCCGGCTGGCCTGGAACGAGCTCTACGTCGACGTGGAGCGGCTTCCGGAGCTCGAGATCGCCCCCGAGGCCCGTCGGCTGCTCGCCTCGGCCGGCTTCCGCCGCCGCCTGGCCCGCCTCCGCTCCGGCCCCACTCTCCGACCCCTGCGCCACCATGGCGGCCAAACGCCAGATCCTCGAGCTGCTGGCCGACGCCCTGGCCTCGTCCCCCTCATCACGCCTCGTCGCCCTCGAGGCCTTCTTGGCCGAGCGGCCCGAGGTGGAGGCCTACGCCCGCTTCCGCGCCGCCACCGAGACCCTGGGCCGACCTGGACGCAATGGGCCGGGAGCCGGCCGGGTCGGATCCCGGCTGGTTCCGCTCGACGAGCGCCGCGTCCGCTACCACTGCTACGCCCAATGGGTCGCCGACGGCCAGCTGGCCGAGGCCGCCACCCGAGCCAGGCTCTACCTGGACCTCCCCGTCGGGACCCACCCTGGTGGCTTCGACCCCTGGTTCCATCCCACCGCCTTCGCCACCGGCGCCACCGTCGGCGCACCCCCGGACCACTTCCAGCCCGCCGGCCAGGACTGGGCCGTCAACCCCCTCCACCCCGAGCGGGTCCGCGAGGACGGCTACCGCTACCCGATTGCCATGCCTTGCGCCACGCGCTGCGCCACGCGGCCGTGGTCCGCATCGACCACGTGATGGGTCTCCACCGGCTGTGGTGGATCCCCGCGGGTATGGCACCCACCGAGGGAGCCTATGTCGCCTACCGATCCGAGGAACTTCGGGCCATCACCGTGCTCGAGGCCGCCCGGGCCGGCGTGGCCGTGGTGGGCGAGGACCTCGGCACGGTCGCCCCGGCTGTCCGAGCCGCCATGCGCCGCGACGGGATGCTCCGCTCCCATGTCCACGAGTTCGCCGCCACGCCCGAGGAGCCCTTCCCCGATCCCGCCGCCGGACTCCCTGGCGTCGATCGCCACCCACGACCTCCCCCCCTTCGCCTCGTGGTGGGCCGGCCTCGATATCGACGACCGGCTGCGCCGGGGCGCGCTCGATCCGCACGGCGCCGCGGCGGCGCAGAGACCGAGCGGTCCTCCCTGCGGGCCGCCGTCACCGCGACCCTCGGCCGGCCGGGCGTCGCCCGTACCGGCCCTGCGAGCCATCCTTCTCAACCTGGCCCGCGGCCCGGCCCGGCTGGTGCTGGTCGACCTCGAGGACCTCTGGCTGGAGCGGGAGCCCCAGAACCGGCCCGGCACCGGGACGGAGGAGGGAAACTTCCAGCGGCGGTGGGCCCGGCGCTGGCCCGGGGACGTCACCGCCCCGAACCAGTGCCCCGGCGGCCATGCTCAGGCTCGTGGATGCCGCCCGCCGGCAGCGGCCAGGTCCCCCAGGGCGACGGCGCGCGACCACCCGGCCCCCGGAGAGCATGAAGGCGCCATGGACGGAGGTCGGCGGGTGACTCCTCCGCGCCGGCAACCCCAACCGGCTGCCGGCGCAGCGTGGGAGCTCTCCCACGCCGACCTCTACCTCTTCAACGAGGGGACCCACCGAGGGCTCGCCGACAAACTCGGCGCGCATCCCTGGGCCCGGCAGGGACCGCCTTTGCCGTGTGGGCCCCGAGCGCCCGGTCGGTCAGCGTCATCGGGGACTTCAACGGCTGGGATCCCGCCGCACACCCCCTCGACCCCGTGGCCTCGTCGGGCATCTGGGCGGGCGTGGTTCCGGACGCCGCTCCGGGCCACGTCTACAAGTACGCCATCACCACCACCGCCGGAGCTGTCCTCGAGAAGGCCGATCCCTACGCCTTCGCCGCCGAGTGCCCTCCTCGGACCGGATCGCTCGTCTGGGACCTGGACTACGACTGGGGCGACGGAGAGTGGATGGCGACCCGGGACCGACGGGAGCGCGCTGATGCACCCGTCTCAATCTACGAGGTCCACCTCGGTTCGTGGCGGCGGCCGTCCGACGACCCCACCGGGTTCCTCGGCTACGAGGAGCTGGCCCCCCTGCTCATCGATCACGTCCTCCGGACCGGTTTCACCCACGTCGAGTTCCTCCCCGTGATGGAGCACCCCTTCTATGGGAGCTGGGGCTACCAGACCACCGGCTACTTCGCGCCCACCGCCCGCTACGGGACGCCCCAGGGCCTCATGGCCCTGATCGACCAACTGCACCAGGCCGGTATCGGCATCCTCCTCGACTGGGTGCCCTCTCATTTCCCGACCGACGCCTTCGCCCTGGGCGAGTTCGACGGAACCCACCTGTACGAGCACGCCGATCCCCGGCAGGGCTTCCACCCCGACTGGACCAGCTACATCTTCAACTACGGTCGCAACGAGGTCCGAAGCTTCCTGCTCTCCTCGGCCGAGCACTGGCTGTCGACCTACCACGTCGACGGGCTCCGGGTCGATGCGGTGGCATCGATGCTCTACCTCGACTACTCACGAGCGCCTGGGGAGTGGGTCCCCAACCGGCACGGGGGCCGGGACAACCTCGATGCCATCGAGTTCCTGCGCCAGCTCAACATCGGGGTCTACGGCGCCCATCCCGACGTTCAGACCGTCGCCGAGGAGTCGACGGCCTGGCCCGGGGTGTCCCGACCCACCGATGTCGGTGGGCTTGGCTTCGGCTACAAGTGGGACATGGGGTGGATGCACGACACATTGGAGTACCTGCGGCGCGACCCGGTCCATCGTCGCTACCACCACGACCAGCTCACCTTCCGCGGCCTCTACGCCTTCACGGAGAACTACGTCCTGCCGCTCTCCCACGACGAGGTCGTCCACGGCAAGGGCTCCCTGCTCGGCGGCATGCCCGGCGACGACTGGCAGAAGTTCGCCAACCTACGGCTCCTGTACGGCTACCAGTACGCCCAGCCCGGCAAGAAGCTGCTCTTCATGGGCGACGAGCTCGGCCAGTGGCAGGAGTGGAGCCACGAGCGCTGCCTCGAATGGCGCCTCCTGGACTATGCGCGTCATTGCGGGCTCCTCCGCTGGGTCGGCGACCTGAACCACCTGTACCGGGAAGAGCCTGCCCTCCACGAGCTCGACTGCGAGCCGGCAGGCTTCGAATGGGTCGAGGTCGGCGACGCCGGGCAATCGACGCTGGGCTTCCTGCGGCGCTCCGCCGCCGGGGACTCGATCCTGGTGATCTGCAACTTCACCCCGGTGCCGCGCCATCACATGACGGTCGGGGTTCCCGACGCCGGACTGTGGCGGGAGATCCTCAACAGCGACGCCAGGGCCTACGGGGGGAGCGGCGTCGGGAACCCGGGCCAGGTTGAGTCCGTGCCCGTTCCGTACCAAGGCAAGCCCTACTCCCTGCGCGTGACCGCGCCGCCGTTGGCGGTGGTGTTCCTTCGGCGCGAGATCGTGGGCCGCGACCGTGACGATGCGCGTCTGGCCCGGGACGCCGCACCCGCTCGGTGCCACCTGGGACGGTGAGGGAGTCAACTTCGCCCTGTTCTCGCGGCACGCCACCGACGTGCAGCTCTGCATCTTCGAGCATGCCGAAGACGCCGTCCCCACCTTCACCGTGATGATGCCACCGGCCACCGACTGGGTCTGGTGCTGCTACCTACCCGACGCCCGGCCGGGCACTCTCTACGGCTACCGCGTCGACGGTCCGTGGGACCCAACGCACGGACACCGCTTCAACCGCGCCAAGCTCCTTATCGACCCCTACGCCAAGGCAGTGACCGGACCCATCCGCTGGAGCGACGAGATCTTCGGGCATAGACCCGCTGAGCGCGGACGACGACCACTTGCCTGACCCCCGGGACTCGGCCGGGGGGATGCCGAAGTCGGTGGTCGTCGACCAAGCGTTCACGTGGGGGGACGACCGCGCACCTCGCACGCCATGGAACCGGACGGTGATCTACGAGTGCCACGTCAGAGGCATGACGAAGACGCACCCCGGGGTGCCCGAACATCTCCGTGGCACCTTCCTCGGCCTGTCCACCGACGCCATGATCGATCACTTCCTGGGCCTCGGGATCACAGCTGTCGAGCTCATGCCGGTGCACCAGTTCGTCGCCGATCGGCACCTGGTCGAGCAGGGCCTGACCAACTACTGGGGCTACAACACGTTGGCCTTCTTCGCTCCGCACGTGAGCTACGCGTCAAAGGGTCACGGCGAACAGGTGAGCGAGTTCAAGTCCATGGTGAAGGCACTCCACCGGGCCGGTCTCGAGGTGCTGCTGGACGTGGTCTACAACCACACCGCCGAGGGCAACCATCTCGGCCCCACCCTGTCGCTGCGCGGCATCGACAATTCCGTGTACTACCGGATCCAGCCGGATGACAAACGGTTCTACGTGGACTTCACCGGAACGGGCAACAGCCTCAACATCGTCCATCGCCCGCACCATCGCCCTCATCATGGACAGCCTCCGCTACTGGGTCACCGACATGCACGTGGACGGCTTCCGTTTCGACCTGGCCCCGGTGCTCCTCCGAGGACTCGAGGACGGTCGGCACAGCACATTCTTCGAGGTGATTCTGCAGGACCCCGTCTTGTCGCAGGTCAAACTGATTGCCGAGCCCTGGGACGTCGGTCCGGGCGGCTACCAGCTGGGCGGCTTCCCGCCTGGCTGGGCCGAGTGGAACGGCGCGTTCCGGGACTGCGTCCGCCGGTTCTGGCGGGGTGAACGCGGGATGGTCCCCGAACTGGCCTCGCGGCTCACAGGCTCGAGCGACATCTACGCTCCGAGCGGCCGGCGCAACTACGCCAGCGTGAACTTCGTGACGTGCCACGACGGCTTCACCATGACGGACCTGGTGAGTTTCCGCGAGCGACACAACGAGGCCAACGGAGAGGGCGGCCAAGACGGACAGGCCGAGAACTACAGCTGGAACTGGGGCGCCGAGGGCCTCACCGACTCGCACCGCATCACCCGACTCCGCGATCGGATCAAGCGCAACATGCTGGCCACCCTCTTCTTCTCCCAGGGTGTGCGGATGCTCCTCGGTGGTGACGAGATCGGCCGCACCCAGCAGGGGAACAACAATGCGTACTGCCAGGACAACGAGCTCTCCTGGCTGAACTGGGACCTCGACGACGCGGCACGCGACCTCATGGCGTACACGCGGAGACTGGTCCGGCATCTTGAACAACAACCCGGTCCTTCGTCACCGGAACTTCTTCACCGGCGAGCCATTTACTCCCGGCGGCACCCGGGATGTGACCTGGATCCGGTCCGACGGTGCCGAGATGACCGAGGCTGAATGGTCCGACGACGAACTCCGGTCCATCGGCATGTTGCTCTCAGGTCGGGCCACCGACGAAGTCGACGAGCGGGGCCGCCGTGTCCACGGGGACACCATCCTCTTCCTCCTCAACGGCGGCAACCGCTCCCGGCTCTTCACGCTCCCCTGGGTCGAGTGGCCCGGATTCTGGGAGGAGCTCCTGAACACCGCCCGGCCGCACGGAACCCGGCGCGTCGAGGGCCCGGTGGTGAATCTCACGGCTCATTCGGTCATCCTCCTGCGCCACAGCGACCGCTTTGGCTAGCAACAAGGGTTAGTGAGGCTCGGCCTATTCGGAGATTTAGGGGCTCTTCGGATTCTGGCGGGGTGAGGCGCGTCATCGGACGACGATTGAGCCCAGCACTCGCCAGTTCGGCTTGCCTGCGTAGAGGAGCGCCCGGATCCGGTAGTTCTCGAAGTTTCTGAACCCGAATCCGATTCGCTTGATCCGCTTGACGAGGTTGTTGAGTGCCTCGGTGGGACCGTTGGAGACCCGGGCCAGGTGGTAGTTGCAGAGCTTGTCGAACCACTTGCGGATCGTTCGTCCGAGCTTTTGGACCTCCGGCGGCATGGCCTTTTTGAGACAGTGTTCCTGGAGTTCTTCGAGCAACTGGCGGGCCTCATCGGGATCGGTCGGTCCGATAGAAGTCGCGGAGGCGCTCTTTGATCCGGTAGGCAATCGCCACCTCCGCTCCGGGGTCCCCCAGCTCGAGGAGCGACCACAGACGCTCGCCGGCTCTGTTGTCGAGGTGCTCCTCGCCCCGGAGCAGCACCCGGCGCACCCGATAGAGCGGGTCGTCGCGCCGGCCTCGGTGCCCGGTTTGCTCGGTCTGGACCCGCCGGCGCACGGCGTCGAGGCAGCGGTTGGCGAGGGAGACCGCATGGAAGGAGTCGACCACTTGGTGGGCTCTCGGCAAGACGACCGAATACACCGCGGCGTAGGTGTCGGACATGTCCAATGCCCCGAAGTCGATCCGCTCCTTCCAGGCCTTGGGCTGTTTGTCCAGCCAGGCGGCCACTTCGACATAGTTGCGGCTGGGGAGGACGTCGATGATCTGGTGGTGCTCGACGTCGACGACGGTCGTGGCGTAGTCGGCGTGGCTGTGGGGAGCGAGCCTCACGAACTTGGTCTCGTCGAGCCCGATGGCGCTCGTCTTGTTCATCGCTTGCGGTCGGCGCTCAAGGAGCGCCTTGCCATAGGTGGTCACGGCGTCGTTGACGGTGTGCCAGTCACAGGCGAGTTCTGCCGGCCACCTCTTTGACCGTGCGTCCGGTGCCCACCTGTTCGGTCGCCCACTTGGCCGCCCGGGTCGTGAGGAGGCAGTTCTTGGCCGCGATCCGGTGGTCCCCGAGCGAGAAGGTGCGCTTGGGACAGCCCGATTCCACGCAGACCATGCGGTGCTTCTTCCACGCCAGGCGCATGGGAACCCCGAAGACCGGGAGATCGATGTAGCGCACCACCGGGCGTTCTTTGACCCGGGCCGCTCCGCCACAGGTCGGACAACGGACGGTCCTCACGACCTGCTCGATCATGAGCTCGACGTCGGAGCCGCTGCGTTTATAGTGCAGGACACGCACTTCCTTGAGGCCAGCTAGGGCCTGGACGATCTCACTAGGGTGGCGAAGGACAAAGGTGCTTCCGGTTTGCTGAGTCACATCTCAAGCTTGGAGCACCTTTGTTCAATTCTTGGGGGACCCTCGGAGCGCGACGTCACCCCGCCAGAATCCGATGAGCCGATTAGGCTCCTACCAAGAAGTTTCCGGCGCGCTCGGAGGGATTCGAACCCCCAACCTTCTGATCCGTAGTCAGATGCTCTAGTCCGTTGAGCTACGAGCGCTGGGTGAGACAGAACAGTGTACCGGAGCGCTGTCCCGGCTCCCGAGGCGCCGCCGCACCTGGGTCAGACGGAGATCGGGAGCCTCGAGTAGCCGCGAACGGTGCTGGTGTAGAGGGGTACCGCGCCCTCCCGGTCAACCGACCATTCCGGGAAACGCTTGAAGGTCTCCTCGAGGGCTACCCGACCCTCCATGCGGGCCAGCGCCGCCCCCAGGCAGAAGTGGATGCCGTAGCCGAAGGACAGGTGGTGGTCGATGTTGCGGTGGATGTCGAAGCGGTCCGCGTCGGGGAAAGCCCGCTCGTCCCGCCCCGCCGACCCGGTGATCATCACGACCTTCGAGTCGGCCGGGATCGTCTGCCCGTGGACCTCGACGTCCGCCGTGCACCACCGGCTCTGCACCGGTGACGGCGCCTCGTAGCGGAGGAGCTCCTCCACGGCGTTGGGTATCAGGCTGGCGTCGGTGGCCAGCTCGGCCCGCTGGTCCGGGTTGTCGTCCAGGGTCAATGCCGCCCAGCCGAGCAGCCGGGCCACCGTCTCGGTCCCGGCGCTCCCGATCAGGAGGGCGAAGTTCGCCGCCTGCTCCATTGTGAGCCGGCGCAGCTGGCCGTCCTCATCGACGATCTCGCCGTTGAGAAGGTCCGTGAACATGTCGTCTCGGGGTGACGACTGCCGATCGGCAACCTGGGCCGTCACATACTCCATGAGCTTGCCCATGGCCTCGGCCGACACGTCGTTGTACATGCCCAGCTCGGGGTCGAGGTGGAAGCTCTCGTCGATCCAGCCCCGGACCATGTCCCGGTCCTCGGGCGGCACACCGAGCAACGCGGCGATGACATAGGCCGGGACCCGGGCCCCGAAGTCCTGCACGTAGTCGAACGAGCTCTTTCCGATCTGCGCGTCGAGCAGGCTCACGCAGAGTTGGCGGATGTCCTGCTCGAGCAGGGCCATCCGCCGCGGTGTGAAGGCCTTGGAAACCAACCGGCGGTAGCGAGTGTGGTCGGGAGGGTCCATGAAGATCATGATCTCCATGGACGTCGGCTCGGGACCGATCATCTCCATCACCGTGCCGTGCGAGGAGCAGAAAGTCTGCGGATCGCGGCTGAAGGCGTCCACGTCTGCGAAGCGGCTGACGGCGTAGAAGTCGAGATGCTCGTTGTAATAGAGCGGTGCCTCGTCGCGCAGGCGCCGCCAGATCGGGTGCGGGTCGACCTTGTACTTCTCATCGAGGGGATCCCAGGCAAGTGGTTCGATGTCGAGCGCAGTCACGGCGATCCCCTTTCAGACGGCGATATGGGACTCGTCCCAGAGCTTGATCCCCCCGAGGATGCCCGCCGTGTTGTCCACGACGGTGATCCGCTCCAGTACCTCGCCGAGGTCGCGCCGGTTGATGCGCTGCGCGTTGCCGCCGCCGATGTAGAGATGGTCGAAGAATGTCAGCGCATTGAAGTAGGCGATCATCCTGCGCACCCGCCCGTTCCACTTGTCGTCGCCGGTCTTCTTGCGCGCCGCCTCCCCGAGGTGCTCGTTGAAGGTCTCGCCCTTGCGGAATTCCAGGTGGGAGAACTCCAGGTGGGGCAACAGCCGGCCGCCCATGAAGAAGGCCGTGCCCACACCGGTGCCGAGCGTGATCACCGCCTCGAAGCCTTGGCCCTGCACCACTGCGAGGCCCTGGACGTCGGCGTCGTTGGCGACACGGCAGGGCTTGCCGATCGAGTGCGCCAGCGCCTGGGCCAGATCGAAGCCGGACCACGCCTTCATCAGTTCGGGAAGGACGGTGCTGCCGGGGCCCTTCTCGGTCACGAAGTGCGGTGCGCTGAGAATCTCACCGCTGCGGACCATGCCCGGGAAGCCGGCGGAGGTTCGGTCGGCCGTGGGGAGCTTGTCCGCCAAGCCGGTGAGCTGCTCGACCAAACGGTCGGGCGGCATGGGGTAGGTGGTGGCGATCTTGACCCGGTCGGCCACGAACACGCCGTCCTTGTCGAGAACGTCGGCCTTGAGGCCGGTGCCGCCGATGTCGATGCTCAGCGTGAAGGGGCGCCGATGCGCCGAGGTGGTCGAGGTTTCGGTCACCGGAGGAACTGTAGCCAGGCGGTCTGATTCGGGCCCGGTGGAACCGGTCCCGTCATCCTCGCAGGACGTTGCGGATCACGGCGCGGAGCATGCCCGCCAATTCCTCGTCCGTCGTCGAGGAGAAGGCGTCGCCGGAGAGGAAGAGACTCGAGAACACCACGCCGAATGACGCGGCCATGCGCACCCGGTCCTCCAAGGGCACCCGGGTGTCGGCCAGCACCGTGCGGAAGCGATTCTGGAGATCCTCGTGCTCGGCGTCGTGATCCTTGCGGTGCAGCTTCTCGAGGGCGGCCTGGTTCCGCTCGTGCATGAGGAAGATCTTGCGCTGGGCCAGCAGCTGGTCGACGATCTCGTCGAGAAGCTCGCCCCACAGGTCGAGCGTGACCGGGCCCTCTCCCATCCTGCGCAACGACTCCTTGCCGAATTCGTGGAGGCGCAGGTGCAGCGCCATGAGGATGTCGTCCTTCGATTCGAAGTGGTAGTAGAGGGCCGCCTTGGTGACACCCAGCTGCTCGGCGATCTGCCGCAGGCTGGTCCCATCGAAGCCCTGCTCGATGAAGAGGTCGAGGGCCGCATCGAGGATGCGCTGGCGGGTGTCGGGGGTCGGGTCGGCCGCGGGGGCCACGCCCGGGCCCGGCTCTGCGACGCTGCCGAGAAGGGCCTCTTCATCTGGGTCTGCGTGATCTGGGTCTGCGTGCGCCGCGGTCTGGGACATTCGCCTCAACTCTACTTGACGGCAGGTAAGTAAGCTCCTACCATGCCTCTAGCCGGAGAGTCTACTGACCGACAGGTAGGGAAGCCATGGGACCTGAGCTGATGATCGAGGCCGAGGGGCTGACGAAGCGCTACGGCCAGACCCAGGCCCTGGCCGGGGTCGGCTTCTCGGTCCCCGCCGGCACGATCCTCGGGCTGCTCGGCCCGAACGGGGCGGGAAAGACGACCGCCGTGCGGATCCTGACCACGTTGGCGCTGCCCGATTCGGGACGGGGCACGGTGGCCGGCATCGACGTGGCGAAGCACCCCGGTGAGGTACGGCGCCACATCGGCGTCGCCGCCCAGGACGCCACGTTGGATCCGCTCCTGACCGGGCGCCAGAACCTGGTGCTGGTGGGCGAGCTCTCTGACATGGGCCGAGCCGCGTCGAAGTCCCGGGCGACCGAGCTCCTCGCCCAGTTCGAGCTGACCGACGCCGCCGACCGGATCCTCAAGGGCTACTCGGGCGGCATGCGCCGGCGGCTGGACCTGGCCGCGTCGCTGATGACGCGACCCCCTGTTCTCTTTCTGGACGAGCCGACGACGGGATTGGACCCGACGAGCCGGCAGCGTGTGTGGGACGCCATCCGTGAGCTGCTCGGCGAAGGGGTCACGGTACTGCTGACCACGCAGTACCTGGAGGAGGCGGACGCACTGGCCCACCGCATCGTCGTCGTGGACCACGGGCTCGTCATCGCCAACGGCACCCCCCAGGAGCTAAAGGAGGCGAGCCGGAGCGCCCGCGTCGAGGTCACGCTCCCGGCCCCGCACCCCGAGGCGGTTGGCGCGATGGCGCCGCTGGTCGCCGGTCCGGTCCACGTGAGTGAAGACGGCCGGCACCTGAGTGCCGGAGTGGACGCCGCACCGGGCCTGGCCACCTCGGTCGTACGGGCGCTCGACCAGGCGGGAGTGCTGGTGGACAACATCGAGGTGCGCCAGCCGTCGCTCGACGACGTGTTCTTCTCGCTCACCGGCGGGCACATCGAAGGGGACGACGAGGATGGGGTCGACGGGGTCGGGGATCGTGCGATTGCGGCGGCGGATCCCGGCAGTGACGGCGGCGGCCGTCACGAGCTGGAAGGAGTGCGCGGATGACGACGACCACGCTGACGCGGACACCGGTCGGGGTCGATCGCTCCCGCTCGTCCGGGGCCGTGTTCGGCTCACTTTCGGACATCTGGGCGATGACACGACGCAATCTCGTGCACATCGCGCGGGAGCCGATGCAGCTGTCGGACGTGACGATCCAGCCCGTGCTCTTCACGGTGCTGTTCGTCTACATCTTCGGCGGCGCCATCGCCCTCCCCGGAGGTGGGAGCTACGTGGACTACCTCCTGGCAGGGATCCTGGCCCTGAACCTGGTCACCTCGGTCATGGGCACCGCCGTCGGACTGAGCACGGACCTGCACGAAGGAATGATCGATCGCTTCCGCGCCCTGCCGATGTGGCGCTCGGCCGTCCTGGTCGGGCGTTCCATGGCTGATCTGCTGACCTCGCTCCTCTGCGCGCTCATCGTGGGGCTGACCGGGCTCGCCGTCGGTTGGCGGCCGGGGGCCAACGACATCTCGGTCCTGGGCGGCTTCGCCCTGGTGATCCTCTTCGCCTACGCACTGACGTGGGTCGCTGCCTGCGTCGGGCTCAACGCCAAGAGCCCGGAGTCCGCCGCCTCCTTCGGCTTCATCGTCCTCTTCCCGTTGGCCTTCGTCTCCAACGCCATGGTGCCCACCCAGCACATGCCCGGGTGGCTGCAGGCGATCGCCCAGTGGAACCCGGTGAGTGCGGTGTGCGCCGGGACGCGAGTGCTGTGGGGCAACCCGAACCCCGCCGGGGTGATCCATGCCTGGCCCATGCAGCACCCGATCGAGGCGTCGCTGATCTGGTCGGTGGTGATCATCGGGCTGGCCGCCCCGTTGGCGGCGCACTTCTTCAAGAAGCGGACGACGGAGTAGCAACGAGTAGCAAGGGGACGCGGTGGCAGGCGGCGCCGCGTCCTGGTCGTTCGGTAGCCTCCTGACCGTGACGGGAGATCCATGGCTCGGCGACGCCTGCTCCCTCGTCGACGCCTTCCGGGAGGGGACGATTTCGCCCACCGAGGCCCTCGAGGGGTCGCTGGCGTCGATCGCCGACTCGAAGCTCAACGCCGTCTGCTTCGTCGACGAGGAGCGGGCGCGGGAGTCGGCGGCCGGCGCCGACGTCAACCTGCCCTTCGGCGGGGTGCCCGTCGGCATGAAGGAGCTCGACCCGGTCAAGGGCTGGCCGCAGACCGAGGCGTCGCTGGTGTTCAAGGACCGGATCGCGGACTACGACGCCACCATGACGGCACGGCTCCGGGCGGCCGGTGCCGTGCTGGTCGGCCAGACGACGGCGTCGGAGTTCGGTGGCATCAACTGCACCTACACCCGCCTGCACGGTGCGACGTCGAACCCCTACGACCTCGAGCGCACACCCGGCGGCTCTTCCGGGGGCTCGGCCGCATCGGTCGCCGGCGGGCTCCTGCCGATCTGCACGGGCGGTGACGGCGGCGGCTCCATCCGGATCCCGGCCGGCTTCACCGGTCTCTTCGGCCTCAAGTCGACGTTCGGGCGGATCCCGAAGGGACCGAAGACCGAGATCGAGCCCCTCACCGCCGTCCTCGGGTGCCTGTCGCGCTCGGTGCGCGACACCGCCCGCTGGTTCGACGTCTGCAACGGCGGCGACGAGTACGACCCCTTCGTCGCTTCCACGGGTCGAGGGCTGGGAGGCCGGCCTCGGCCAGCAGGAGGTGCGGGGCAGGCGGGTGGCGGTGTCGGTCGACCTGGGTGCGGCCATTGTCGCCTCCGCCGTGGGGGACAAGGTCGAGGAGGCGGCGGACCTGCTGATCAAGGACGCCGGGCTCGAGCGGGTCGACGTGCCCATCGGGCTCCCACGGGGCGGCCTGGAGTGGGCCCTCGCCGGCACGGCGAGCCTGCTCGTCGGCCTGGGTGACCTGTACCCCGGCTGCGAGTCCGAGCTCACGCCCGAGATCATGCTGGCGGCCAACATCGCGACGAACCACTACAACCTCGACACCGCCAAGAACATCGAGGCCTTCCGCCGGCAGATCATCGTGCAGACGGCGCAGATCTTCGAACAGGTCGATTTCATCGTCTGTGCAACGAACCCCGACGTGGCCTTCGGCGCGCAGGGGCCGATGCCGACGACGATCGACGGGGTGGACCTCATCGCGGAACACGGGTTCGAGGCCGCGGTGGGGAACAACGGTGCCCTGACCATCCCCGCCAACACGACCGGGCACCCGGCGGTCGCGATCCCCATCGGGCTGGTCGACGGCCTGCCGGTCTCTCTGCAGATCATCGGGCGCCGGCACGCCGAGCAGCTGCTGCTCGACTTGGCCCGCATCGTCGAACTCGAGCGACCGTGGCCCTTGGTGGCGCCCGGCGCCCCCTCCTGAGCCAGACGTTCCGCGCCTCTTCCGTCTTCGGCATTCCGCGTCACGGGTCTTGGGTCGCAACCAGGTCGCAATTCGACTGCAACCTCTGCCCGCACGAAACGGCGCACCGGTGGCGACGCGTCGGCAAGCACCATTCCTCTGGCCTTGAGTTTTGGGGTTCCGTTGACCCTTTCTGTGACTTTTGATACCTGCGCTCCAACAACGGTTTGTCATACCCTGTCCCAGGCACATGGCGGAAGAGATGCTCTTCACAGTGGCCGGATCCGTCGCGATGCCGGCGCAGATGATCTCGCTGGAAGAGGCGGGCCTCGAGGAACGCGCGGATCTCCAGGAATGGGTGCTCTCGAATCCCGCCATCCTCGGTCCCGCCGTCAAGGTGATCACCTTCGAATTCGACGGACTGCCGGGTCCGGCCGGAGGGGGCCGGGACCGCATCACCGTGCTCGGCCTGGGGGCCGACGGGCGGTTGGTCATCGGCGAGTTGAAGAGCGGCCGCACCCCGGACACCGAGGTCAATGCCATCAAGTACGCCGCCATGGCCAGCCGCACCCTCCCTGAGACGCTGGCCGACCACTACGCCCGCTTCCAGGCCCGGCGCCAGATGCCCGTCACGCCCGAGGAGGCGCTGGCCGACCTCCAGGCGCACGCCCCCGACCTCTCGCAGGAGTCGCTCCGGCGTCCGCGCATCGTCCTGCTCGCCCGGGACTTCTCACCCGTCGTCACAGCCAGCGTCGTCTGGCTCAGCGAGATGGGCCTCGACATCTCCCTCGTCCAGATCAGTGCCTTCCGCTCCTACGTCTACGGGCAGCTGGGCAGTGGCAACGTGCCAATGATCTCGGTGAGCCAGCTGTATCCGCTGCGCGAGATCGAGGAATTCACCATCAGCCCCGAGCGCCAGCTGGCCAAGGAGATGGCCGAGTCCCGCCGGCGCGTGCAGGACGCCAGCACCGTGCGGCGGCTCGTCACGGCCGAGACGGTGGCGGACGGGACGATCTTCACCCTCAGCCCCCGCAGCGACCTCAGCTTCGACATGCGGAGCCAGCTCGAGGAGTGGCTGCACGCCGACCCGGCGCCGCCGGACCGCATACTGGCAGAACAACCTCAACGCCCCGTTGGTGTGGGACGTCGACAAGACGGTGTACACGCCGGCGAGCCTCGTGCGCCACATCGTCGAGCAGGCCACCGGGGTCACGCGCGACTGGTTCGGCACGCAGTGGTGGCGCGACCCCGCCGGATGGACGCTCGTCGAGCTCGCCGGGCCGCTCCACGGCGGCAAGGGTGCCCTCTACCGCGACTACTGGTCGCGCTGGCTCGAGAAGGTCCGCGTCGAGCACGGCCACTGGACCCAGATGTCCACCCTGCCGGCGCAGAACTTCATCACGCTGCCCTCCCCCATCAAGGGCACCCACTACGGGCTAGCCTTCGCGGCCGGCGGCCGGCTGCGCTCCGACTTCTACGTCGACCTCGGCTCCGCCGAGGCGAGCGCCGCACAGTTCGAGGTCCTCCAATCGCAGCGGCCGTTGGTCGAGTCGGTCTACGGCGGCCCACTGTCGTGGGAGCGCCTCCCCGACCGTGGCGCCTACCGCATCGCCGACTACAGCGAGGGCGAGGTCACCACGGTCGAGGACTACGCGTTCTACATCGACTGGATGATCGACGCCCAGGAGCGCCTGCGCCAGGCCGTCAATGCGGTCCTGCGCAGCGGCGAGCCGCCGGACGAGCCGTTCGACCGCCGCTGAGTCACGAACTCTTGAGCTTCCTGACCGCCAGCGGCGCGAAGACCACGACGAGCCCGGCCGTCCACAACAACGAGGGCACCAGGTAGTACGACAGCGAGTGCCCGAGCAGCTGCTGGGCCGCGGGACCGCCGGTGAGCAGGCGCACCGTGTTGATCATCTGCGTCATGGGCTGGTTGGTGGCGAAGGCCTGCATCCAGCCCGGCATCGTCGCCACCGGCACGTAGGCGGAGGAGACGAAGCTCAGCGGGAAGACGAGGAACGACAGGCTCTGCGCCGCCTGCGGGCTCCCGGCCGCCAGGCCCATGAAGATGAACATCCACACGAAGGCGAAGCCGTAGAGGATGGTCAGGCCGAACGCGGCCAGCGCCTCGCCGACGGACCCACCGATCCGGAAGCCGACGGCGAAGCCGACCGCCGTCATGACCACGACGCCCCAGGCGACGAGCGCCGAGTCGGCACCCACCCGGCCGGTGATGATGGACAGGAGCCGGATGGGCAGGGAGCGCAGACGGTCGAACAGCCCGCCCTCCTGGTCGTCGGCCACGCCGCTCGCCGCGCTCATACCCTGGAAGAGCACGCCGGTGACGACGAAGCCCGGCACCAAGAAGTCCACGTAGCTGAGGCTCCCGGTGTGGGCGATCGCCCCGCCGAAGACGTAGCGGAAGATGAGGAGGAAGAGCACCCCCTGGGCGGTGCCCGCCACGATCAGGGCCGGGCTGCGGACGAACTTCTTGAGCGTCCGGCCGGCCACCTGGCTCGAGGCGACGAGATACGACGCTCCCTGGTTCGTCACCGCCCCCGTGCGTCCGCCGCCCGCCTGGCGCGGCGGATCGAGAGTCAGGTCCATGGTCATGCTGCGTCCTCCTTCGGAGTCGTGGTGGTCGTGGCGTGCCCGGTCAAGGCGAGGAACACCTCGTCGAGGGTGGGCCGGCGGAGGGCGATGTCCTCCACGGGGACGGCGGCGTCGTCCAGGGCCCGGACGACGATGGGCAGCAGTCGCGAGCCGCTGGGTGCGGCGATGGAGCACCGCCGCGTTGCCGGGTCGGTGGCCGGCTCGGCCAGGCCGAGCGACCCGAGCACCTCGGCCGCCCGCTGCATGGTGAGCAGGTCGACGGTGTGCAGCTCGACCATGTCGGCACCCACCCGCGACTTCAGCTCATCGGGCGTGCCCTGGGCGATCACGCGCCCTCCGTCGATGATGACGATGGACGACGCCAGGTGATCGGCCTCGTCGAGATACTGCGTCGTCAGCACGACATCGGTCCCGGCCCAGCTCATCTCTCGGATGCCGTCCCACACCTCGTTACGGCTCCCCGGATCGAGCCCGGTGGTCGGCTCGTCGAGGAGCAGGAGCGCGGGGAGCCGACGAGGCTCGCCCCGAGGTCGATCCGCCGGCGCATCCCGCCGGAATAGGTCCGGATCTGGCGGTCGGCGGCCTCCACGAGATCCATCTGCTCGAGGATCCGCGTCGCGGCTCTGCTTGGCCGCACCGGCAGACTGCCCGTAGAGGCGGGCCACCATGACCAGGTTCTCCCGGCCGGTCATCATCTCTTCGACCGCGGCCGACTGGCCGGCCAGGCCGATCATGCGCCGCACCGCCATCGGGTCGTGGACGGCGTCATGGCCGCCGACGAGCAATGACCCGCGGTCGGGCTGGAGCAGCGTCGCCACCATGCGGATGAACGTGGTCTTGCCCGCGCCGTTGGGCCCGAGGATGGCCACGGGTTTTCCCGCCGGCAGCGTGAGAGAGAGGTCGGACAGCGCCCGGACCTTCCCGAACTTCTTGCTGAGGCCGTCGGCCTCGATGAGCGCGTCCATCGGCGCGCCTCCTTTCGTCGGAGAGCCCGCTCGACGGAGGTCGCCTACGCTCTTGGGTGCTGCCTCGGGCGAAGGCCCCTCGTGGGTCGGGCTCGTGGTTGTGTGGGCTCGGGGCCGCGTGGTGCAACACGCGGCCCCGGGTCATTCAAGGTTCGTGTCGAAGTTGAATTGCACCTCCTCGGGGTTGAAGCCTTCGGTGTGGAACATGCGCCACATGTCGAGCCCCTCGAGCGTGCCCGCGGTCATGTCGTCGATGAGGCCGTTGACGAACTTCAGCTCGGCGACGAGCTGCTGCTCCTCGTACTCCGCCTCCAGCTCGAAGATACGGGGCAACCCGGCCTCGCGGGCCGCCTTCATGGCGCTGCGGATGCCGACCACCTTCATCTTCAGCGCGTCGGCCCGCGCCCGGAGCGCGGCGAGGGCGTCGTCGGGATCGAGCGATGGAAGGAAGGACAGGCCGGCCATGAAGGCCGGGTACTCCTTGGTGGGGACGCCGATGAGCTCGGTCATCCAGTCGTCCATCTCCCTGCTGCCGTCGTCGGTGATCTGGTACACGGTGCGCTCGGGGCGCTTGCCCTCCCGCACGGTGCCGGTCGCCTTGATGAAGCCCTTCTTCTCGAGCACCTCGACCACCGCGTAGAGCGAGCCGTAATTGAGACGGACGCTCTCCTGCTTGGCCCGCTGGCGCAGGGTCTGGGCCACCTCGTAGGGGTGCATCGGCTTCTCGTAGAGGCAGACCAGCACCGCCAGGGCGAGGGGGTTGGAGCGGGACCAGCGAGGTGGCATGCGGGTCATAGTATTCTATTCAGAGTAATCTGTAAAGAGTGCTCTGAGACGAAATGGCGGGCGTGCTCGTAGTCGTCAAGGGGGGCGTCAACCGAGCTCATCGCTCCTGGTCCGGCTGTCCGACGCCTGTCAGGCTGTGGGCGTGGACCCTGCGGAGGACGTGGACCCTGCGGAGAGCACCGACGCCCACCAGCATCACCACCACCCCGCCGGGAACGGGCCGTTCAAGGGCATCACCGGTTACCTGGTCGGCCTGAGCTTCCTGTTCGGTCGCAAGAAGGATGCCCGCCTGGCCTGTGTCCTCACCGAGGTGGGCGCCGGCGACGACGTGGTCGACATCGGCTGCGGCCCCGGGGTGGCGCTGCGCGAGGCCCGGCGCCGCGGCGCCACGTGCACGGGTGTGGACCCGGCGCCGGCGATGCTCCGTCTCGGCCGGACGGTCTCGAGCCACGACATCACCTACGTCGACGGCACGGCCGAGGCACTCCCCCTGCCCGACGGATCGGCTTCGGTGGCCTGGTCGCTGGCGACGGCCCACCACTGGGCCGATGTGGACCAGGGACTCGCCGAGGCCCGGCGGGTGCTCCGGCCGGACGGACGGCTCTTGATCCTGGAGCACCACTCGACCCCGGGCGCGAAGGGCCACGCCAGGCATGGCTTGACGGACCAGCAGGCCGCCGCCTTCGCCGCCGCCTGCACCGCGGCCGGGTTCGCCGACGTGCGCGTGGAGGAGCACGAGGGCCGGCGCGGACCGGCACTCGCCCTGCTGGCGGTCCGCCCCGACTGATTTCGCCCGGCTATCGGCGCCGGCACGAGCCGCTACGACTTACACGTGAGGCGGAGGGTGACGGCGAAGGAGGACGAGTAGCGAAGCCGCAGGATCGCCGGCGCGCGAATGCGCGGCACCGCTGCGCCGAAGCGCGAGAGTCGCAGGGTATCGGTGGTGGTGACCGGATAGGCCAGCGCCATCGACGGGCTCTGCTGCAGGAGCGCCGGCGGCGGATGGCCGCTGACGCGCTCGGAGCCGACGATCTGGACGAGACGCCCCTGGGAATCGACCCACACGTAGCTCGGACCCACCGTGTCCAACAAGGTGGACCCGTGCCCCTGCCGACCGGCCCCTTGCCTGGGTGTGCAGACGGGGGCGGTCGACACCTCGTAGTACGTCGTCGCCACACCCCCCACGGTCGTCGCCCCGAGGGGGCGCACGCCGACCACCCGTTGTGTTCCCCCGAGCTCGTCCAGCGGGGCCGACGCGATCCCCGCCGACGCCAGGCCGAGGTCCTGGCTGGGATCGCGGTGCCACGACATCTTTGTCCAGGGCAACGTGGTGAGCCCGGATGGGGCGAACGACTGGTAGACCGATTCGCCGACCCCGATGACGTCGATGCGGGTTGCCGTCCGCATCGGATGCGACAGGCCGGATGGGCCGGACGTGAACTGCGTCTGGTGCACGACTTGGGTGGCCCGCACGTCCCCCGATCGAAAGTCGACGTCGCCGCTTCCGACGGTCCGCCCGGCGAAGGCCGAGCTACGGCTCGTCGTGACCGACGAAGAGGTGAAGTGAACCGTTCCGGCTCTGGCCGTGGTCGCCAGCAGGTTCGCGACCCACTCCGTGGGCGTGATGCCCGGCACTCCGGGTGTGCTCGCCGCACCGAGGACCGCGCCCAGGCCCGCCCCCGCGGCCACCAGTCCGAGCAGGGCCCAAGGAACGAATCGCCGCACCCGAAGACTGTGCCACCGATGGCGCATAACCTCCACTGACGTGGCCCCCGCCGTCGTCCACGTCGCGCCGCACCCCGACGACGAGGCGGTCGGCTGCCCCGGCGCCCTCCTCCATCTCCGGGATCGGGGCTGGACCGTCGTCAGCGTCATCGCCAGCCTCGGGTTCAGCGGGCAGTGGGATCGCCGCCGCGCCGAATCCGAGGAAGCCGCGCGCCGGGCCGGCTTCGTGCCCGTCTTCGTCGACCCGCCGCTCAACCTCGACCTCGACGCCGACCTGGACCTCGCCACTCGCCGCATCGCGAACGAGCTGCCGGCGATCGTGCAGGAGCACGGCGCGTCCATCGTCGTCTCCCCTTCTCCCCACGACGTGCACCACGGCCACGAGACCGTCGGCCGCGGCGTCCAGCGCGCCATGGCCCTGCTGCCGCCCACGCTGCGCTGGTGGATGTGGGGCGTGTGGGGCGACCTCCCGGCGCCCAACGTGTTCTACGGGTTCGACCAGAAGATGCTCGAGCGGGCCCTGCACGTCCTCGATGCGTATGTCGGGGAGCTGGAACGCAACGACTACCGGCCGTATCTCGCGGGGCGGGCCAGCGCGAATGCCGTCCTGGGCTCCGAACGCGTCTTCGGCTTCGGGTCCCCTGCGGCCAGCGCCCTCCCGTTCGCGGAGCTGCTCACGGAGGTACGCCTGCTCGACGGGCGGTTCATGGCCTCTCAGCCCCACCTCCTCGATGAAGGCGGCGAGCTCACACTGGCGTACGACGCCGACCTCACGGCCTGGCTCGACTCGCCCAGCGTGCACGAGCTCGTGGGCTACATCCGCGAGATCCGCCGCGAGGCTGTGACGTGAAGGCGGCGTGACGACAATCGCTACGCTGACGCCCGAGCTCGTGGAGGATTTCCGGCGCGACGGGTTCGTGGTGGTGCCGGATCTCCTGAGCGCCGACGAGGTGGTGCGCTTCGGGGCAGCGGTCGACGAGGCCGTCGCCCGGCGCGGCCGGTACGACACCCGCACGCTGGCCCAGAAGTCGCGCTACGAGCAGAGCTTCACGCAGTGCCAAAACCTGTGGGAGGACTGCCCCGACGTCCGCCCGCTCACGTTCCATCCCGTCGTCGCCGAAACGGCGGCACGACTGCTCGGGGTCGACGCCGTCCGGATCTGGCACGACCAGGCGCTCTACAAGGAGCCCGGCGGGCGCGAGACCGATCCGCACCAGGACCAGCCCTACTGGCCGATTGTCGAAACCGACACGATCACCGCGTGGATCCCCTTCGACGGCTCGACGCTGGAGAGCGGCGCCATGGGCTACCTGCCCGGCAGCCACCGCCTCGGAGTGCGTGAGTTCGTCGACATCTTCTCCGGCCGCGGCGAGGACCCGCTGACCCGGCGCGAGCTCGAGGGGACGACGCCCGTGTTCGTCGAGGTCCCGCCGCGCTCGGTGGCCTTCCACCACGGCCTCACCTTCCACTTGGCCAAGCCGAACACGACCGCTACCGTCCGTCGGGTGCACACCGCGATCTACTTCGCCGACGGGTCCACCCGGGGCGAAGGGCGCTTCCCGCACCCGTCGGTCGAACGGGCCGGGATCGCCATGGGTGCGGTCATCGCCAGCGACGTCACGCCGATCGCCTGGCCCCGTCCCGACGGCCGGCCGCCCCCACCGCCCGCGGATCCGATGGCATGAGCGACGTGCTCACGGACGAGCAGCGCGCGTCATGGGCGCAGCGAGGCTTCTTCCGCATCGGCGGCTTCGCACCACCGGAGACGTGCGAGGCCATGCTGTCCCGGGTGACCCGAGTGGTGCGGGACCCGGACCTCGCCACCGCCCTCGGGGTCAAGGTGGTGCCGGAGAGCAACGAGGCCGGCATTGAGGTGGCCAATCCCGAGGACGGCGTCTCCAAGATCTTCAAGCTGCACCGCGATTCCGTCTTCGCCGACTTCGCGCACTCCACCGCGGTCGTCGACGCGGTCTCGGAGCTCATCGCACCCGACATCGACGTGTTCTTGTCCCAGTTCATCTTCAAGACGGCGGGTGCCTGGGGGCAGCCCTGGCACCAGGACTCCTTCTACTTCCCCTTCGAACCCGCCCGCCCGGTCGTCGGCGTGTGGCTGGCCGTCACCGAGGCGACGCTGGTCAACGGCTGCCTGCGCGTGCTGCCCGGTTCGCACAACGAGCCGGTGCACACCCACGTGCCGGATCGCCGTCCCGGTGCCAACTACGGCTACTTCGAGATCGTCGACCACGACATGGCGGCCTCCGAGTCCGTGCTCATGGACCCTGGCGACCTCTTGGTCTTCGACAGTCACTTGATGCACTGCTCGACGGACAACGAGTCCGCGGGCATCCGCGCCGCCATGGTGTACCACTACGCCGCAGCGGGGACGGTCGACCATACGGAGGAGTACTTCCCGACCGTGAACGACTGGGTACCGGCGCGCCGGGGCGGGCGGCCGACGGTGCCCCACGCCGCCTGAGGAACGCCGGTCCGTGCCACTGAAATTCGACGCCATGCTGCCGGCCCAGCCTTTGCGCCAGGCGGCCGAGCTCGGACGCCGGGCGGCGGAGGCCGGGCTGTCGGGGCTGGTGGTGACCGAGGCGGGTCGCACGGCGTACCTCACCTGCGGCGCGCTGGTGGTGGCGGCCGACATCGACGTGCTGACGGGCATCGCCGTCGCCTTCCCGCGGAGCCCCATGGTCACGGCGGCCACGGCGTGGGAGCTGGCCGAGGCGAGCGGCGGTCGCTTCCGCCTCGGTCTCGGCGCGCAGGTGCGGGCCCACATCCAGCGCCGCTACGGCTCGGAGTTCGATCCCCCCGGGCCGCGGCTGCGCGAGTACGTGATCGCCGTGAAAGCGATCTTCGAGTCCTTCCGTGAAGGGGCGCCGCTGGCGGTGGAGGGCGAGTTCTACAACCTCTCGCTGTTGCCGCCCACGTGGTCGCCGGGACCCATCGACTGCCCGGATCCGCCTGTCGACGTCGCGGCGGTCAATCCCTGGATGCTCCGCATGGCCGCGGAGACAGCCGACGGCGTGCACGTCCACCCGCTGAACACACCCACCTACCTGGAGGAGACGGTGCTGCCCAACCTGGAGAAGGGCGCGGCCCGCTCGGGACGCAAGGTCAATGACCTCGAGGTCATCGTGCCGGCCTTCCTCGTCGTGGGCGACACCGACGTCGAGCGGCACGGCTGGCGGGAACGGGCGCGCATGCAGGTGGCGTTCTACGGGTCAACACCCAACTATGCGTTCATCTTCGAGCAGCTCGACCGGGAGGGTACGACCGACCTCATCCGCGAGCGCCAACGGGCGGGTGACCTCCCCGGCATGGCGGCCGTCATCGATGACGACCTGCTCAAGCACTTCGTCACCGAAGGGTCGTGGGACGACATCGCGGAGACGATCGTGGACAAGTACGACGGGATCGCGACCCGGGTCGTCAGCTACTTCACGGGTTCCGACGTCGTCGCGGACGCCGACGCGTTCGAGCGCTGGGGGGAGCTGGCCCGTCAGGTGGTGGCCCTCTCGTAGCCGGGCGCTCGGGGCTCTTTCCTACGAACGGCGACGGAGAATCCCGCGCTTGGCCTTCCCGGTCGCCACCGGCTGCGCCGACGCCTCCGGCTGCTCGGGCTCCTCGGCGACGAGGGCGGCGTCGAGCTCGGCGAAGGCTCCGTCATCTCCGCCGTCGTCCTCGCCGCCAGCCTTGCCGGCCGGCCCGGAGACCTCCAAGTGGATGGGCATGCCATCCGCCTCCTCGACGAGCGCTTCCTCGACATCGAGTTCGATGGGCTCGTCCAGATCGGCGTCGGCCGGACCATGCTCGAGGGCCGGTCTCGGGCTCCACACGACCGGGGCCTTCGGGGTGGGACCGGGGCCTGTGTCCCCCTCGGCGCGCTCGAACAAGCGGGACAGCCGCTCCTCGACCGCCTCGATGTCGACGGTCGCCGCCGCCAGGGCTCGCTGGAGCTGGGGGACGTGCGCGGGCACGTGGCTGGAGCGCCTCCGCCCGGCCGGACGCACCCGGTCGGTCCAGTCGGACCCGCTCCAGTAGCGCTCCTGCTCCGCGCGCTCAGGGTCCGGCAGCCACCCTGGGGCGTTGTCCATGATTCCTCCGATCCGCGAGGGATCCCCCGATGCAGTTTTGCACGGGAATTCCAGGCTGATTGTGCGGGGCGCGAGGGTGAGGCGGTAGAAAGGAGGTCCGCCGCCGTGGCGAGGGCGGAGCAACGCCGGCAGAAGAGTATTCTGAACTTCCTTTTCGGGACGAGGACGCGTGAGCGAGGAAGGACGTGCGGTGGGCATGCAGTTGAAGGCAGGAACGAGGCTGCGCAGCGCAACCGACGCCTGCGAGGTCGTCGTGGTGCGGACGCCAGGTGAGGAGCCCGTCGACTTGCGCTGCGGGGGACACGCCATGGTGGCCGTCGACGCCGAGGTGACGCCACAGAGCACGGAAGCCGGCTTCGACCAGGGCACGCAGCTGGGCAAGCGTTACGCCGACGAGGAGCTCGGCCTGGAGGTGCTGTGCACGAAGGCCGGGGAAGGCTCGCTCTCGGTGGGCGAGACCGCGCTCGCCGTCAAGGGCGCCAAACCCCTGCCCGCCTCGGACTGAGCGCGCCCGCACCGAGGGAGGTTCCCGCTCCGTGAACATCGCCATGCTGCTCGAGATGGCGGCCGAGGGCGACCCTGACCGCATTGTCCTCGGCTCCCACGATGGCGGCATCAGCGCCGCCGAGCTCCTCGAGCGGGCGAAGCGGGCCGCCGTCTACTTCGAGAAGAGCGGGGCCGAGGTCGTCGGCTACTTCGGGCTGAACTCCGACGTGTTGCCGGTGGCGTTGTTCGGTGCGGCGCTGGCGGGCGTGCCGTTCTCGCCGATCAACTACCGGGCCCCGGACGAGCAGCTGCATGGGATCCTCGGGCGGGTCGCCGGCGGGCTGATGATCGCCGATGACGACGAAGTCGAGCGCCTGCAGGCGTGCGGCGCCGAGCACGTGGTGACGAAGGACGAGTTCGCCGCGGCCATCGCCGAACCGGTCACGGGCGAACATCGATTCGTCGACCCCGAGGAGATCGCCGTGCTGCTCTTCACCAGCGGCACGACGTCAGAACCCAAGGCTGCTGTGCTGCGCCACCGGCATCTCGTCTCCTACATCATCTCGAGCGTCGAGTTCCTGGGGTGCGCGCCGGACGAAGCCCAGCTGATCTGCGTGCCGCCGTACCACATCGCCGGGATGGCGGCGGTGTTGAGCTCCCTGTACGCGGGGCGGCGCATCATGTACCTGCCGGCGTTCGAGGCCGCCGCGTGGGTCCGCTCAGCCACCGCGGAGCGGATCACGCACGCCATGGTCGTGCCGACCATGCTCGGGCGCATCCTGCAGGCCGTCGAGGACGCCGGGGTGGAGCCGCCCGCGCTGCGCCACCTCTCCTACGGCGGTGGGCGGATGCCGCTCGAGCTCGTGGAGCGCACGTTGCGCGACCTGCCCCACGTCGACCTGGTCAACGCCTACGGGTTGACCGAGACGTCGTCGACGATCGCCATGCTGACCCCCGACGACCACCGGGAGGCCTTCGCCAGCGCCGACCCGGCGGTGCGGGCGCGGCTCGGGTCGGTGGGGCGTCCCCTCCCGTCCCTCGAGGTGGAGGTGCGCGGCACCGACGAAACCGTCCTCCCACCGGGCGAAAAGGGCGAGATCTGGGTACGGGGCGAGCAGGTCGCCGGCGAGTACGTGGGGCGTTCGGTGCTCGATCAGGAGGGGTGGTTCCGCACCCGGGACGCGGGGTGGTTCGACGAGCACGGCTTCTTGTTCGTGGAGGGCCGGCTGGACGACGTCATCGTGCGGGGCGCCGAGAACATCTCGCCGGGCGAGATCGAAGAGGTGCTGCAGGCGCACCCGGACGTGGCCGAGGCTGCCGTCATCGGCATCCCCGACGCCGAGTGGGGCGAAGCGGTGGCGGCCGTCGTGGTGCTGCGGCCCGGCGCATCGGTGACCGAGGACGTGCTGCAGGGTTGGGTGCGAGAACGGCTGCGCTCGACCAAGACCCCCGTCGTCGTGGAATTCCGGGACGAGTTGCCGTACTCGCCGACCGGGAAGCTCCTGCGACGGGTGCTACGCGACGAGCTGGCGGCGGGCCGGGGCGAGCCAGCCTGAGGCCGGCCGCGCCGCGGTGTCGGCTCCCGCTTCGGACTCAGTGCGGGTAGTACAGCGGCGTGTCCTCGCCCACCACCAACTGGCGCAGTCCTTCGGGTGCCACGAACCGGTGGTCGGGCACGCCGGTCCCCGGCAGTCCGAGCTGCAGGACTCCGCAGCGCTTGGTTCCGATCGTCGTCTGCCACGAGTCGGGCAGCGCGGCCCACGTGGTCGGGGCCCAGACATGGGCCGTGCCGTCGAGCTCGAGGGTGCGGTACTGGTGCACGTGGCCGCTCAGGACCAACGGATGGCGCGGGACGTCGGCGAGCAGTGCGCGCAGACGGTCGCGGGCCGGCGACGGCACGAACCGGACGCCTGGCGCATCGGCGAGCTCCGTGTCGGTGGCGTCGATCGGCTTGTGGGAGACGAACAGCAAGGGCCGCGGCCGGGTGGCCGCGGCGGCCAGGGCCTCCTCCAACCACCCCCACTGCTCCTCTTCCGCCGGCAGGCCCGAGCCGAACAGCTGTGCGTTGACGCCGACCAGCTCCCAGCCCTCGACGTCCCGTGTCCACCAGAGCGGACCCACCGCTCGGGTCCAGTTCGCGAGGTTCTCCCCTGTCACGGCGTCGGCGGGATCACCCCCGGGGATCGGGTTGTCCCCGATGTCGTGATTGCCGGGAACGGCGACCCACGGTGCCGGCCAGAGCCGACCCAGCTGCTCCCGTGCGTAGTCGAGGTCCTCGGCGTCGTTCTCACCGTCGAGGGACAGGTCGCCGACGTGGACCACGAGGTCGGGTCTCGTGCGGTGGACGTGGTCGACCACGGCCGACCAGTTGCGCTCCGCCTCGGGCGCCCGCCCGGACAGGTGGCTGTCCGAGACCACGACCAGCTGCGCCGGCGCCGCCACCGCGGCCGGGCTAGGCACGGTCCCCACCCTGATGGGCCCGGCTGGTCCGGCTCGTGCCGGCGCACCAGCCGACGAGCGTCGTGACGTCGAGACACACGACAGCGGCGAACTCGGTGCCACGGTACTGCGGGTACTTCTCGCGCAGCGCGTGCTCGCACTCCTCGCGCTGCCGGGTGCTCACGTCATGATCCGGCCGCCGCACGAGGTGCGCGGGCACCCACCACAGACGCGACCAGTCGTCGGGGTCCCAATGCTCGCAGAGCAGGGTCGCCGTGGCGTCATGATCGAGGTTGCGCAGGCGCCCCAGCTCGGTCGTCTCTTTCGGCTTGACCCGGTCGACCGGGGTCGCGATGAGCCTGGAGACGACGGTGAAGCAGACCGGCACGGCGTCGATGCGCTGCTGGCGGTTCGACGTGCACAAGATGCCGTGGTCGGCGGCACGCAGGTGCCGCCAGTTGTCGTCGTCGGTCATTCGCACCCGCCTACTCCTCCGCCGCGAAGCGCTCCCAGGCCGACTGGCGCGTGATGCCCAGGGCGTCGCCGATCTGCGCCCAAGTGGCACCGAGCGTGCGGGCGCGACGCACCCAGCCGAGGAGGCTCTCGTCGACCTGGGCCTGCGCGCGGGCCACGTTGGGGAGGTTGGCCAACGCCGCATCGAGCGAATCGGTCAGCTCCCAGGGCAGGAGGCGGGGCGAGCGCCCACGCCCCGGCGCCTCGCTGATGATCTGGTGGCACAGGTCGATGCAGCCGTCACAGACGAAGACGGCGGGCCCGGCCACGAGGGTCCTGACCTCGGTGTCCGGCTTCAGGCAGAAGGAGCAGCACGCGATGGCGTCCTTCTCTTTCGCCTCGGGGGCCCTCGCGGACCCGGCCTCCGCGGAGGGGGTGTCTCCCGCAAAACTGTCAACGAAATCGTTGAGAGTGTGCCGAGCCCTCACCCCCCTTGGGTGGCAGTCACTCGCTTCCGGCCTCCGCGCAGGGGTGTCTCCCGCAAAACTGTCAACAAACTGGTTGAGAGTGTTCAGAGAGCCCTCACCCCTCGGGTGGCAGTCGCTCGGTTCCGGCCTCCGCTCCTGCCGGCTGTCAGGGTTCACCGTACTGTGTCAGGACAACCCTGACAAGAGTGCCGTCCCCGATCCCCGCTGCCGGTCCGGCTCCCATCGTGCGGTCAGGGCACGGTGACCGGCAGGCTCTCCCACCCGCGCACGGTCGAGGTGTGGGCCTGGACGGCGTGGTCCCAGTCCACCTCCCAGGCGGGGAAGCGCCGGAGGACCTCCTCGAGGGCGATGCGGCCCTCGAGCCGGGCCAGGTGACTGCCGAGGCAGAAGTGGATGCCGTAGCCGAAGGCGAGATGCTGCTCCACCGTGCGGTGGATGTCGAAGCGGTCCGGGTCGGGGAACTTGCGCTCGTCCCGATTGGCGGCGCCGTTCATGAGCAGCAGCACGCTGCCTGCGGGCACGGTCCGGTCGTGGTGCTCCACGTCCTTGGTCACGAACCTGGCCTGGACCGGTGACGGCGACTCGAAGCGCAGGAGCTCGTCGATGGCCCCCGGGATCAGGCTCGGGTCTTCTGCCAGCTCCCGGCGCTGCTCCGGGTGCTCGGCCAGCAGCTTGCCCGCCCAGCCGATGAGCCGCGTCGTCGTCTCGTTGCCGGCACCGGCCAGTAAGCCGACGTAGCCGAGGACCTCCGCTCGGGTCAGCGTCCTGGTCGCGCCGGTCGTGTCCACGAACTCGGCCTGCAGCAGCTTGGTCATCAGGTCGTCGGAGGGATGCTCCGCCCGCCACTCGATGTACTCGGCGAACCCGTCACCGCCGACGGACGCGAGGTCCTGCTGGGAGGGCTGGGGGCGCTCCCCTCCTCGAGGCGCAGGGACTTGTCGAGGCGGTCCCGAATGGCCACCTGATCCTCCTCGGGGATCCCCAAGAGCATGCCGATGACCCGCATCGGCATCTCGGCGGCCAGATCGTGGATGAAGTCGAAGCGCCCGGCACCGACCAGCGGGTCCAGGGTCCGGCTGCAGAAGCGGCGCACCTCTGGCTCGATGGCGTTCATCGCCCTCGGCGTGAACACCCGGCTCAAGAGGCTCCGGTGCTCGTCGTGGGCGGGCGGATCCTCGAAGAGGATCGAGCCCGGAGGGATCTCCATGCCACTCTTGATCAGCTCGAGCACGGACCCCTTCCCCGAGATGTAGCTCTTCCAGTCGGCCAGGCCTCGCCGGACGTCCTCGAAGCGGCTCAGGGCGTAGAAGTCGTGTTGTTCGTTGTAGTAGAGGGGTGCCTCGTCGCGCATCCGCTTCCAGATCGGGTACGGGTCCGCGTCGATGTCGAAGTCGTACGGGTCGTAGTACAGCTCGGTGCTCGCCGACGTGGTCATGGAGAACCCTCCCCTTCGATTCGTCCGCTCATGTCTCTCCTCCAGCTCGGTTCATGTCGATCGGGTCAGAAGCTGCGGCAGTAGACCGTGTCCATCTTCTGGGTCCGTGGCCGCGTGACGATGAAGAGATGGACGTCGCCGATCGCCTCCACCTCCTGACCCGCGTAGCGCCCGATGGCCTGGTTCATGAGGCCGAGCTCCGTCCAGCGTGCGTGGGCGGCCGCAGCGTGCTCGGGATCCCAGTCCCAGTCGGTGGACCCCATGCCCGCCCCCTGCGCCGTGCCCTGGACCACGGTGGTGACCCTGATGTCGTCGTCGCGCACCTCGAGGGCGAGCACCACGCCGAACGCCTCCAGTGCGGCCTTGCTGGCCACGTACATCGACAGCATGGGAAAGGGGTGCAACGTGGACTCGCTCGAGGTGTTGACGATGTCGCCCCCGCCTGCCGAGCGCAGAAGGGGGATGGCTGCTCGCGACGTGTACACCGGACCCATGAGGTTGGTCGCGATCTGCCGCTCGATGTCGCTGTCGCTCAGGAGCTCGACCGGGCAGGGGCGGTACACCGCAGCATGGTTGACCAGCACGTCCAGCTTGCCGAATCGCCCCGCGATCTCGTCGAAGGCGGCCCGCACGCTGTCAGGGTCGCCGACGTCGGTGGCGAGGGGGAACGCCGACTGGCCCAGACCCTCGGCGACCTGTTCCAAGCGTTCCTTGTTGCGCGCCAGCATCACCACGGAGGCGCCTTCTGTCGAGGAAGCGCCTCACGATGCCGAGCCCGGACCCGGCCGAAGCGCCCGTGACGACCGCGACCTTGCCGTCGAGAACCCCCATGATCAACCCTGGGTGAGGCGCTCGACCTCGGTGAGGACGGCGAGCCCGTGGTGATCCCGCTCCCGGCCTGGCTCGGTGTCGCTCACGGGCCCGATTGTCCCACGCCGGCAGCCGTCGTCGAGCCGGAGGGCCTCGTTCCGCCACCCCCCGCGGTCACTTGACCGCCACCTCGACGATCTTGACGACGACCAGGGCCAGTGCGACGACGAGGTAGCCGCGCAGCGCGATGAGCCCGAGCTTGCGCTGGCGCGACATCGCGGGGCGCTCGAGCCGGGCCAGGGGCGGCATCCGCCAGGTGTCGCGGTGCAGGGTCTCGGCCAGCACGTCGTCCACCCTGACCTCGTCGCGGTGCCGACGGGCCTGCATCAGCAGGAAGGCGCCGAGGACCAGGCCGCTCACCGTGCCCACCGCCATCACGGCAAGGATCTGCGAGCCCGTGATGGCGGGAAACAGCACGCTGGCCGTCAGGATGACCGACAGGATCACCAGGACCCAGATGATGACCCCGGTCACGATGTTGAGCTTCCTGCCGTTGACCCAGGGCCCGAGCACGGCCTTGTCGTTGCACAGGATGGCCAGGAACACGACGGCGCTGGGCAGGAGGACGCCGGCCAGGACCTGCACGCCGAGCGTCAAGAGGCCGAGCGGCACCCGGGGGATGAGCACCAACGCCGCGGCCAGCGCGATGAGCGCGGCGTAGCAGGCGTAGAACCCCTTGGCCTGGGTCACGGGCCGGTGCAGGGAGTGCCGCTGGTTCAACACGTCGCTCGTCGCGTAGGCGGTGGCCAGCCCGACGGCGGCGGCCCCGATGATGGCGGCGTCGATCAGGGCGATGGCGAACAGGTCCCCCACCGTGCGCGACACGTAGGTGGAGAGCCCGTGGGCGATCCCTCCCGCGTCGGTGAAGTTCCCGAAGCCTGGGGTGTGGGCGAAGGCCGCCGCGGAGAAGCCCATGATCGCCACGCCGCCGACGACCACCAGGGCGATGCCGATGACGAGGTCGACACGCTCGTAGTTGATCCACCGCGGCGTGATGCGCTTGTCGATGATGTAGGACTGCTGGAAGAACAGCTGCCACGGGGCCACTGTGGTGCCGACGATGCCGATGACCAGCAGCATCACGGAGGACAGTGGTGCGCCGTGGGGGATGCGGGGCACGACGAAGTCGTGGGCCACCTGCCCGATCGGCGGGTGCACCATGAGCACGAGGGGTACGAGCAGGAGCGAGCCGACGACGAGCATCAAGCAGAGCCGCTCGAAGCGCCGGAAGCTCCCCGTGCTCACCGCGCCGACGATGGCCACCGCGGCGACGATCACCGAGGGGACCTTGGGCAGCCCCAGGTAGGACACCGCCAAGGAGATGCCGATGAACTCGGTGACGATGGTCAGCGCGTTCAACAGGAACAGGTCGATGACGCTGAACGCGCCCCAGAACTTGCCGAAGCGCTCGAGGATCAGCCGGGCGTGTCCGACGCCGGTGACGGCGCCGAGGCGCAGCACCATGTCCTGGCAGACGTAGAGCACCGGGATCAACAGGCCGAGCGTCCACACGAGGTGGGTGCCGAAGTTCTGGCCGGCCTGGCCGTAGGTCGAGAAGGCGCCGGCGTCGTTGTCGCCGACCATGACGATGAGCCCCGGCCCGACGATGGCGAGCAGGGTCTTGAGCTTGAGCGAAAGCCTCGGGCGGGCTGCCGTGTCGCCGTACGCGATGGTGCCCAAGGCGCCGTTGATGTGGCCGACGTGGGCATCGTCGAGGACGGCGACGTCCCGGCCCGGTGGTGCGAGGTGGGTGAAGTTCTCCATGGCGGTCTCCTTGTTGCGAGGAGAACGCTTCTTCGACCGTCGGACGTCATGACGGGAGTCAGCAGACGGCCGGGGAAGGGTTCTCCGTCTCGATTCTGAGAAGGTCGAGCGGATCCGAGACACGCACGGCGAGGTGGCTCGGAGGTGGCGAAGGACCTGCGAAGACGCAGGCAGCGCAGGTGGGATGCACCTGCGGGTGACCCCGACGTCGGGCGGCTGACTCAGCGCAGCTAGATCAGGCGGGAAACGACGCCGGGGCACGGCTGTGGGGGCTGGCAACTATGAGGTTCTGAGCTCATGACCGGCCCTCCTTTCAAGCTGTGCACCAGGGCGTCGGCACACAGTGTACCCGGGCCGGTCCCCGAATTCAGTCACAGGCACCGGCGTCGCAGTTGCCTCTCGTTCGCAACGTGCATGGCACGGGCCCGGGCGAGAGGCTGTGGCCATGTCTGACGCGGCGCATGACCACGATGCCCACGACCACGATGCGCGATCGACACCGCAGCGCCGGTCACCCCCACGCCCATCCGGAGGGATCCACCGGCGTCGTGCGATCCCTGTTCGTCCCGCACCGCCACGACGCGGCCGACAGCGTCGACCAGGCCCTGGAGGCGAGCTCGCAGGGCGTAGGCGCGGTCAAGATCTCGCTCGCCGTGCTCGGGCTGACCGCGCTCGTCCAGGCGCTGGTGGTGGCCTCGAGCGGATCGGTCGCGCTGCTCGGCGACACCCTGCACAATTTCTCGGACGCCCTCACGGCCCTGCCGCTGTGGGTGGCGTTCAGCCTGGGGCGACGGCCGCCGACGAGGCGGTTCACCTACGGCTACGGCCGGGCGGAGGACCTCGCGGGGGTCTTCGTCGTGGCCGTGGTCGCGCTCTCGGGGGCGCTGACCGCGTGGCAGTCCATTGAGCGCCTCGTCCATCCGCAGCACGTGCAGCATCTCCCCGCGGTGATGGCCGCCGCGGTCGTCGGCATGGCCGGCAACGAGATCGTGGCCCAGTGCCGCCTGCGCGTCGGTCGGCGGATCGGTTCGGCGCCCTCGAAGCCGACGGTCTGCACGCGGCACCGACGGCGTTGCCTCGCTCGCCGTGCTCCTTGGCGCCGTCGGCGTGGCTCTGGGTGCGCAGTGGGCGGATCCGGTCGTGGGGCTCTTGATCAGCGTGCTCATCTTCCTCGTCTTGATCAGGACCGCCGGCAGCATCGGCCAGCGGCTTCTCGATGCCGTCGACCCTGCACTGGTGAGCCAGGCCGAGCACATCTTGCGGCACGTCGACGGCGTCATCGGCGTCGGCGATGTCCGCATCCGGTGGGTCGGCCACCAGCTCCACGCCGAGATCCGCCTCGTGGTCGACCGCGGTCTGAGCGTCGTCGCCGCGCACGACATCGCAGAGCGGGCGTATCACGAGCTCCTGCACCAGCTCCCGAGGCTCAGCGACGCGATCGTCCACACCGACCCGTCCGCTCAGGACGGGAGTGACCCGCACGCCGAGACGAGGCACCACCGGACGCTCACTGACGCATAGGCCCGGATACCCACAGAGATTCGAGGGGCGGGGTGAACGGCTCCGAGAACCTAGTCGGCGAGCCGCAACGGGTAGGAGACGGCCGCGACGTCGAGGATCTCCGCCCGGTCCTGCTCCAGCAGGTACCTGGAATCGATGGCGGCGTCGAGGGCGGCCTCGAACCGCACCAGGTATTCGGCCTTCCCCCCCGGATACAAGGCGGCCAGCTCCGCCTCGTCGAAGGGCACCGTCCGGCCGAAGAGGATCGCGAAGGACTCCCCGCTCTGGCCCAGGCCCGACAGCACGGCGGTCGGCACGTCCACCCAGGGCGTCCGGATGCCGCCCAGTGCGTTGCCCAGTTCGTCGAGGCGATAGCCGGTGCCCGCGTCGTCGAGACGAAGCCGGGGCGCCTTCGGCGGTGCCATGCCGTCGGTGACCCACTGCGCCAGGTGCCACAACGTGGCCTGCGCGACGTAGTGCTGCTGGGGCCCGGCGTTGATCGGCGTTTCCGTCCGGCCGAAGATCAGGTTCGAGGTCGGGCGCAGCAATTCCGCCAGGCGCTCCCCGCTCAGCGTGCCGTCGTCGTGACGCCCGGCGCTGACCGTGTACGTGTCGGCGTGCGCCGCGCCGGCCATCTCCCAGAGACGGACGTGGTCCGAGTCATCCTGCTCGGCCAGCCCCCCGCCGAGCAGGATCACGTCGGTCTCGCTCTGCAGGACAAGCACCGGAACCCTGGCGTCGTCGCGGATGCGCTCACCCTTGGCCGAAACGGCACGGGTGGTCGGCGCCAGGCCCTCGCCGCTGGCGGTCGGGATGAACACGCCGTCGATGGCGACACCCACACCGGGTCGCCCGTGCACGAAGAAGCCGTCGAACACGCGGGCGTGGTCGTCGATCGCGTTGATGTAGGTGACCAGGCAGGCTGCCGACTGCGACTCGCCCGCCGCCAGCAGGTGCTCGGCGGCCAAGCCGGCGCCCAACGGGTTCTCGTCCGCCGGCAGCCGCAGCAACGCACCCACCTGGGAGAACATGTCGAACGACCACGCGTCGCCGGGGTGCTCGAGCTCGCCGTAGCGCTCCGGTGCGAGAAGCTTGAGGTGGATGCCCTCGACGAACCCTCCGCCGTCGATGCCAACCTTCTGGGCCGACACGCCGACCCAGCGCGTGGCCCTCGGCGGCGACGTGCCGGTGGAAGAACCCCCAGTCGGGCGCGGCGTCGATGCCGGCGGAGACGTTGTGCCATTCCACGACCACCGTCCCGCTGAACCGGGCCGGGTCCGAGGGCCGCCGCACGACGAACCGGGTCCGGAAGCCTGCCTCGGGCCCCGGGGTCACGTCCCACCGGCCGTCCAGGCCCCGCTCACCCTCGAGCTCGTAGGAGGTCGCCGTCCCCTCGACGGCATACTCGGTCTCCGTGTAGCCGAGGACGGCCAGGTCGTAGGCCCGCATGATGTCCGGCGCCGTGCCCCGGATCTCTTCGAACGAGGCCCGCCCTGCCCTGGTCATCGTCACCCTCCCGATCGGGGCGGTGGTCCGACCCGGCTCGCTCTGACCTGCCATGTCAGGATACTTTTCGGCGCCAGAGGCCCGAGCACGCCAGAGACCAGAGGCGCGAGCACCCCAGAGAACACGCCAGAGAGAGGAACACCGCCGTGGAGATCCAGGGAAAGAAGGCCGTCATCGTGGGGGGCGCCTCCGGCATGGCCAAGGCCACCGCCGAACTGCTGCACCAGAAGGGGGCCGACGTCGCCATCCTCGACCTGCCGACCTCGGCCGGCGCCGAGGTCGCCAAGGAGCTCGGCGGCACGTTCCACGAAGTCAACGTGCTCGACGACCAGCAGGTCGAGACTGCGCTGGCCGACGCCGTGGCCGCGCTCGGCGGCCTGCACATCGCGGTCAACACGGCCGGTGGCGGCACGGCCAAGCGGACCCTCACCAAGGAGGGGCCCCACCCGCTCGACGAGTTCCGCCGCACGATCGAGCTGAACCTCATCGGCACCTTCAACCTCAATCGGTTGCAGGCCTTCCACATGTCGAGCAACGAGCCCGAGGACGGCGAGCGTGGCGTCATCATCGACACCGCATCCATCGCCGCCTTCGAGGGCCAGATCGGCCAGGTGGCCTACACGGCCGCCAAGGCCGGCATCGCCGGCATGACGCTGACCATGGCCCGCGATCTCGGCAGCCTGGGCATCCGGGTCATGACCATTGCGCCGAGCCTGTTCAGCACCGGCCTGACCGAGGGCATCCCGGACGAGTTCGCCGACGTCCTGACGAAGGACGCCGCCTTCCCCAAGCGCATGGGGCGCCCCGGGGAGTACGCCAGGCTCGCCGTGGCGATCGTCGAGAACCCCATGCTGAACGGCTCGACGCATCCGCCTGGACGCCGGGCAGCGCTTCGCGCCGAAGTAGCCGGTCGCGGCGATAGAGCGGTGGGCTCCATGGACCTCCAGCTCCAGGTCGACGTGACCGAGGCGGCGGGCCTGGGCGAGCCGGCGCACGTCACGCTCACGGTCACCGTCCCCGACGCGCTCGGGACCGATCCGATCGTGTGCTTCGCCAAGCCGGGGGCGGGCTACTCGCGGCGCTACTACACCGAGGACCTGCCGGGCCCGGCCTCGGGGGCCCAGGCCGCGCTGGCACGCCGAGCGGGGCTGGGTGTTCGTCTCGGTCGACCATCTCGGCGTGGGCGACAGCTCCCAGCACGAACTCCGAGCGGTTGACGTACACGCCGGTGGTGGCGGCGAGTCAGGCCGCCGAAGCAGAGGTGCTGCAGCAGCTCGCGGCGGGCACCCTGATCGACGGGCTCCCGAAGGTCACTGCCCGGTGACCATCGGCATCGGGCAGTCGATGGGCGGCAGCCTGACGGTGGTGCAACAGGGCCGCTACCACTGCTACGACGGCATCGGCGTGCTCGGCTACAGCGCCGTGCACACCCACCCGCCCACGGCGCCGGGCACGCCGCCCCTCGTGATGGCGTGGGTGCCCCGCGACGCCATGCCCTCCGACGGCGTCGTCACCAACGGGCCGGCGCTGGCCGAGCTCGACCCAGAGATTGCCGCGGGCCCCGCGGCCATGGCCTGGGGCTTCCACTACGACGACATCGACCCCGAATGTGGTCCGGCGTGACCTCAGTGATTTCCCGTCCGCGCCTGGGCGACGTCCCGCCGTGGGGCTCGGGCACCGTGCCGATGACGGTCGCGTTGTGGTGCGTGACCCCCGGCGGCGTGGCGGCGGAGGCGGCGGGCGTCCGCTGCCCCGTGCTGGTGGCCCTGGGAGAGCGCGACGTGCTGCCCGATCCGCGTGGCGAGCCGCGGGCCTACCTGTCGTCCCCGAGCGTGGACCTCTTCATCTGTCCGAGAATGGCGCACATGCACAACTTCGCCGGCACGCGTGGAGCGTGTTCGTGGCGGCTGGGGCGCATCGAGACCGTGGGGGCGCACTGGGCCTGCGGGCGGGACGGGGCGGGAGACGTCCGACGGGCTGACGATGGAGACGTCGACCTCGCCGATCGCCCTCGCTCCCTTGATCCGGGGCGGCGCTCTGCCTCGGACATGGACCTCGCCGCCGACCTGCCTCGCTCCTCACACTCGAGCGGGTCGACCGCGACCTCTTCCGGGGGCGTAACGCCAACTACGGGCCCCGCCGCACCCTCTACGGCGGGCAGGTGGCGGCGCAGTGCCTGCTCGCCGCGGCGGCCACCGTCGAGCCGGCCGCCTCCCCCACTCCCTGCACGGCTACTTCCTCCGTGCCGGGCGCAGCGACGTGCCGGTGATCCTCGAGGTCGACCGCGACCGGGACGGGCGCTCGTTCTCGGCCCGCCACGTCGTCGCCGTCCAGGAGGGCGAGGTCATCTTCTCCATGATCACCTCGTTCCACGCCGAGGGCGAGGGCGGGCACTTCGACGATGCGCCGCGGCGCACGACCCCCGAGCCCGAGGACACCCCCCAGGCCGGGTGGACCCCGCTGCTCCAGGTGCGCGAGGTCACGCCGACCGACTTCCTCAAGGGCGTCTTCACCGACTGCGTGTGGGTGCGCTCCGCGGTCTCGCTCGGCGCCGACCCGCTCATGCAGCGGGCCGGGCTGACCTACCTGTCCGACCTCGGCACGGGCTTCGGCCAGCAGCACAGGTCGCTCATCGGCCGCGGCGGCCCGAGCATCGACCACTCTCGTCTGGTTCCACGAGGACATCCGGGCCGACGACTGGGTGCTCGTCGACCTGCGCCCGGTCAAGGCCCGCAGTGCGCGGGGCACGTACCACGGCTCGCTGCGGAACCGCCAGGGCGTGCTCGGGGCGACGCTCTACCAGGAGCAGTCTGCTCCCGTCACCGGCTGGTCGATGAGCGACTGCCGACGCGGCGCCGGTCACGCCGGGAAGGTCCGAGCACGACGCGCGGCGCCACGAGGCGAAGGGCAGCACCCGGGCGACTTGCGGCCGGCTGGCGCGGCTGGCCCCGTTCGCAACGGGTAGCATCCAGCCGGTCGCTAGGACCGCCCGGCAAATAGAGGATACCTTTTACACATGCCGATCGCCATCACCGAAGACCACCGCGCCCTCGGGCAGACCGCCTCGGACTTCCTCGCCAAGCGCGATGCCCGAGGGGCCGCCCGTGCCCTGCTCGAGGCCGAGACCGAAGGCCTCCCGCCGTTCTGGGGCGACCTGGCCGCCCTCGGATGGCTGGGCCTGCACCTGCCCGAGGCGCAGGGTGGCTCGGGCTTCGGCCTCCCCGAGCTCGTCGTCGTGGTCGAAGAGCTCGGCCGCGCCGTCGCGCCCGGTCCCTTCGTGCCCACCGTGATCGCCAGTGCGGTCATCGACGCGGTCGGGTCCGAGGCGTTGGCGGGGCGCCTGCTGCCCGGCCTGGCCGACGGGTCCGTGCTCGGCGGCGTGGCGGTGTCGTCCGACGTCACGGTGCGGGGCGGGCGAGGCTCCGGGACGGCGTCGGCCGTGCTGGGCGGCGGCCTCGCCCACGTGCTCGTCCTGCCGGCGGGTGACGACGCCGTCGTGGTCGACGTGGCCGCGGGCGGCGTCACGGTCGATGTGCCCGCCAACCTCGACCCGACGCGGCGCAGCGCCCGGGTCACGCTCGACGGCGCGCCCGTCGAGGTGATCCCCGGCGGGCGGCGCATCCTCGTCGACCTGGCGCGCCTCCTCGTGGCGGCGGAGTGCACCGGCGTGGCGGTCGAGTGCACCGAGCAGGCCGCGGCCTACGCCAAGGTGCGCGTGCAGTTCGGACGGCCCATCGCCACGTTCCAGGCCGTCAAGCACCACTGCGCCAACATGCTCGTCGCGTCCGAGCTCGCCGACCGCGGCGGTGTGGGACGCCGCCCGGGCGGCCGAAGAGGGCGGCGACCAGCTCTCCTATGCCGCGGCCATGGCCGCCGCACTCGCGTTGGGCGCCGGTGACGAGTGCGCGCAGCTCAACATCCAGGTGCACGGCGGCATCGGGTTCACCTGGGAGCACGACGCGCACCTCTACCTCCGCCGGGCCACCGCCCTCGAGGCGGTGGTCGACGCCGAGGCCGCCGCGCTCGACGTCACCGACTTCGTCCGCCGGGGCATACGCCGCACGCGCACCATCGACCTCCCGCCCGAGGCCGAGCCGATGCGCGCCGAGGTGCGCGCCTTCGCCGAGGGGGTGCGGGGCCTCGATGCGGCCGGCCAGCGTGACGCCCTGATCGAGACCGGCTACGTCATGCCGCACTGGCCCAAGCCGTGGGGGCGCGACGCCGGCGCCGTCGAGCAGCTGGTGATAGAGCAGGAGTTCAGGGCGGCCGGGATCACGCGCCCCCAGTACATGATCACGGGCTGGGTGATCCTCACCCTCATTCAGCACGCGACCGAGGACCAGGTGGCCCGTTGGGTCATGCCCGCCCTGCGCCAGGAGGTCATCTGGTGCCAGCTCTTCAGCGAGCCCGACGCCGGCAGCGACGCCGCCGGGGTCAAGACCAGGGGGACCCGGGTCGAAGGCGGCTGGTTGGTCAACGGCCAGAAGGTGTGGACCAGCGGCGCGCACTACGCCGGCTTCGGCCTCGCCACCATCCGGACCGACCCCGACGTCCCCAAGCACGACGGCATCACCACCATGGTCATCGACATGCACGCCGACGGTGTGGAGGTGCGCCCGCTCAAGATGGTGACGGGCCAGTCGGAGTTCAACGAGGTCTTCTTCAACGACGTCTTCGTGCCGGACGACGACGTGGTGGGGCCGGTCAACGGGGCTGGACCGTGGCCCGGGCGACCCTGGGCAACGAGAGCGTGTCCATCGGGGGCGGCCAGGGCGGCGCGTCCATGCCGGTCGACATGGTGATCGCGCCGTTCGACGCCAACCCCGAGCGGCTCGCGGGCGGTGGGGGGCGGGTCGGCCGTCACATCGCGCGCAGCGAGGCGATGGCGGTGCTCAACCTGCGCAGCGCCCACCGCGCCGTCGAGGGTCGCGGGCCGGGGCCGGAGGGCAACGTGACCAAGCTGGTGCTCTCGGAGATCGGGCACGAGGCGGCCGCCATCATGGCCGGCCTCGGCGGGCCCGACACCGCCTACGCGGACGGCGCGGGCGCGATCACTGCGCTGATGGTGCTCATGCACCGCGGCATGTCCATCGCCGGCGGGACGTCGGAGATCAAGCGCAACCAGATCGGCGAGCGCATCCTCGGCCTACCGCGGGATCCGCTCATCAACTAGCCGTCAGCGGCCTCGGCGGGACCGGCGCGGCGTCCGCCCGGCCTACTTCGTGCTCGGCGCCGCGTAGGTCGTGTCGGGCGAGCGCCAGTCCACGGACACGAAGCGGTGGGCGATCAGCCACCGCCCGCCCACCGGGACCAGACGGTCGCGGTAGCGCCCCATGTGGTCGAGCCCGATCTCCGTGAAGACGGTGAAGTAGCTGGCGACGGTGGCCTCCGTCGGCGACACGGCCTCGAATCTGACGTTGGCCACGTTGTGGCGGACGACCCGCCGCGGACGTCCGTCGTCCGCCACGCCGGCGGCCTGTCGCACCCGCGTCGCCTCGCCCGTACCGCCGAACCGCTCCATGATGGCGGCGCGGCCCTGCAGTGGCGCGGCACCGCGGATCTCGAGCATGCCGTCCTCGCAGAACGCCGCGGCGAACTCCTCGAGCAGATACCGATCGCCGGCGTGGGTGTACTGGGCCAGGGTGTCCCGGCAGGCCTCGCGGGCGGTGAGCTCCCACAGTTCCATGATTCCGACCTCGCTTCCGGACGGCTAGCGAACGGTCGGGGGCTCGGGGCGCCGGTTGCGGAAGGTCTCCTGCCCTTGTCCGAGCGCCTCGACACTCATGGCGAGGTTCAAGAAGACGTTGCCGAGCTCGGTGACCTGACCGCCTCGTGCATCACGGGTGGCCCAGATCGTCCGCAGGGAAGCCTGAACGGCGGCCGGGGGTTGGGTGGCGATGGTGGCGGCGACCCCGCGTGCCACCTGGGAGAGCTCGCCGGCCGCCACGACCTGCGTGACCATGCCCATCATCTCGGCCTTCCGGGCCGAGATCCGCTCGTGCGTGCCCATCAGCGTCATCCGCATGAGATCCCCGAAGGGCATGCGCGAGGCCATCAGAGCCGGCTCGAAGACCGCCGGCATGCCGTAGGTCACGTGGGGGTCGAAGAACGTCGCGTTCTCCGAGGCGATGATGAAGTCCGACTCCCCGAGAAGGTAGAAGGCGCCGCCGGCTGCCATCCCGTTCACGGCGGCGATGACCGGCTTCCACAACCCCTGGCTGCGCGGCCCGATGTTCTTGCCTGGGTCCTCGTAGGTATAGGGGTCGAAGTAGTACTCGGCCTCGGTGGTGGGCACCTCGCCCCGGTCGATCCCCGTGCAGAACGCCCGCTCACCGGCCCCTGTCAGTACGACCGCCCGCACGGCATCATTGCCTCGCAGGGACTGCCACACCTGCCTGAGCTCTCGCTGCATCGTCTCGTTGAAGGCGTTGTGCACCTCCGGACGATTCAGCGTCACCACGGCGACACCTTCCGATTCCTCGTACTCCAGCGTGTCCAGCTGCATGCGGTCCTCCGTTTCACGCCGCCCCTGGTCGGCAACGATCGTGGCCACCGACGGGGGCAACGTGCCCTACCCGTCTGTCGGAGCCGGGCCTCATAGAGTGCCTCTCCATGGCAGATCCCCGCAACGACCGGGCCACCTCTGTCTGGCACCTGCTGGTCGGTCCGCCGCGGTCGGCGCGGGGCACGGGCAAGGAACGGATCACTCCCGTCGAGGGACTCTCCGCCCTCTCGCTCGACGCCCTCACGTCGGTCGCCTACGGACCCGAGGCCATCATCCTCGTGCTGGCGGTGGCCGGCGCGGGCGCCCTGCACCTCGTCCTGCCCATCACGATCGCCATCGTCGCCCTCCTGGCGATCCTCGTCTTCTCCTACCGCCAGGTCATCGACGCCTACCCGATGGGCGGCGGGGCCTACGCCGTCTCCCGCGCCAACCTCGGGACGCACACCAGCCTCGTCGCCGCCGCGGCGCTGGTCGTCGACTACACCCTCACCGTCGCCGTCTCCATTGCCGCCGGCGTGGCCTCGCTGCAGTCCGCCTTCCCCTCCCTCGACGGGGCCACCATCCCGCTCTGCCTGGGGATCCTCCTCTTCATCACCCTGCTCAACCTCCGCGGCCTGGGAGAGACGGCGCGGGCCTTCCTGCTGCCCACCATGGTCTTCATCGTCGGGCTGCTCGCCATCATCGCGATCGGTCTCATCCACCCTCTCGGCCTGCACGAGGCGCCGCTGGGCAACTCGCTGCTCTCCACGACCGGCCTCAAGGCGGTGACGTTCCTGCTCGTCCTCAAGGCCTTCTCCGCCGGGTGCAGCGCGCTGACCGGCGTCGAGGCCATCGCCAACGGTGTCCCGCTGTTCCGCGAACCCCGGACCGTCCGGGCCAAGCGGACCGAGATGCTGCTCGGCCTCATCCTCGGCGCCATGCTGCTCGGACTGGCCGTCCTCGCCAAGCGCTGGCACATCGGGCCCCGCAGCGGCCAGACGGTGCTGAGCCAGATCATGGCGATGTCCGTCGGGCGGGGTTGGGCCTACTACATCGTGTCGATCACGATCACCATCGTGCTGGCCCTGGCGGCCAACACGTCCTTCGGCGGGCTCCCCGTGCTGGCCAGCCTGGTGGCACGGGACAATTACCTGCCCCACCTCTTCACCATGCGGGGCGACCGCCAGACGTTCGCCAACGGCATCGTGGTGCTCGCCGTCCTGGCGGGCGCACTCCTGATCGCGGTGGGGGGCAACACGAACACGCTGATCCCGCTCTTCGCCATCGGGGTGTTCATCGGCTTCACGCTGTCGCAGACCGGACTGGTGGTGCACTGGCGAAAGACCCGGCCGCCCGGATGGCGGCGCCGCGCCGTCATCAACGGGGTCGGCGCGTGCATCACCGCCATCGCCACCATCGTCTTCCTGGTCTCGAAGTTCACCGAGGGGGCCTGGGTGGTCGTGATCGCCATCCCCGCCTTCATCGTCCTCTTCCTCCGCATCCACGCCTACTACGAGCGCGCCGGCAAGGCGCTGGCCATCGACAGGACGCCGCCCAAGCCCACGCCCAAGCACACGATCGTCATCGTGCCGGTCAACCGCGTCTCGCTCCTCACCGAGCACGCCCTGTGCGAGGCCGCGTCCTTGGGGCAGGAGGTGATCGCGGTGACGGTCGTCCTCCGCGGTGGCGACGACGCCGCACACGACGCCGAGAGGCTTCGGCGCCAGTGGCGGAGGTGGGATCCCGGCGTGCCCCTGAAGGTGCTCCACACCGACTACGCGTCGGTGGTCCAGCCGATCGTCGCCTTCATCGACGAGCTCCGCGACGAGCACCCCGACGATCAGCTCGTCGTGCTCATCCCCGTCATCCGGCCCGACAAGCTGCGCTACCGGATCCTGCACAACCAGCTCGACCTCGTCCTCTCGAACGCCCTGCGCAGCCGTTACGACGTCGTCGTCGCCCGGGTCACCATGCCGATCCACCTCGCCGGCCGCCACGACGACCCACCGGAGGGGTCGACCGAGCCGCGGCTGCAGCCGTCGTCCCCGCCTACCCGCTGATCGCCGTCACCGGTGCCGGTCAGCTGTTGCCCGGCCGAGTCCTGTGCTCAACGACCCTTCCACACCGGATCGCGCTTCTCGATGAACGCCGTCGCACCCTCCTTGGCGTCCTCGCTGCCGAAGACCTTCGGCTGCCACTCGGCCGCGAGCGCGCGCGCCCTCTCGAGGTCGGTCGATGCGGTGCGCACGAGCTCCTTGGTGGCCCGCAGGGCGAGCGGCCCGTTGCGCGCGATGCGCTCGGCCAGTGCCACCGCGGCATCGAGCACCTCGCCCGGCGGCACCACCTGGTTGATCAGCCCCAGCGACAGCGCCCGCCCGGCGTCGATGGGATCGCCGGTCAACGTCAGCTCCAGGGCGACGGCCAGCGGGATGCGCGTGCTCACGAACACGCCGCCCCCCGCGGCGAAGAGCCCCCGCTTGACCTCGGGCACGCCGAACGAGGCTGCCTCCGACGCCACGACGACGTCGCACCCGAGCAGCAGCTCGAAGCCTCCGGCCACCGCCGTCGCGTTGGCCGCGCCGACGATCGGGACTCCGATGTCCCCTTGGGTGAAGCGGGCGAAGCCCTTCATGCCCTCGGGGTCGCCGCCCAGTGCGCCGCCCTCGGCGAACGCGCGCAGGTCCATGCCGGCGCAGAACGCCTTCTCGCCCGTGCCCGTCAGCACGACAGCCCGGACGTCGGGATCGTCCTCCGCCTCCAGCATGCCGAGACCGATGGCCGTGAGCAGCTCGGGGTTCAGCGCATTGCGCGCCGCGGGACGGTTGAGCCGCAGGACGGCCACCGCCCCGCGCCGCTCCTTCACGAGGACCGGCTCGGGCTTCTCCTCCGTATCGCTCATCAGGCCACGACCTTCCTCTCTCGCGCGTCTCTCGTCATCGCAATGTAGGGCATGGCTGCACACGCCCGCCCGGAGCATGCGCCATCCGCTCCAGCGATCGGTTGGTCCGACGAAGACGAGCGAGGAGCGCATGGCAGACGTCGCAGCAACCTCGGCGGCATCGGCCGCCGGCGAAGAGCCCGTGATCCTTGTCGATGTCACGGACCAGATCGGTACCATCACGCTGAACCGCCCGGCCCGGCGCAACGCGCTGAACGGCGAGCTGATCGCCGCCCTCGACGACGCCGTCCGCCGGATGGCCGAGGACCCCGACGCCAAGGTGGTCGTCCTCACCGGAACAGCACCCGAGGGCGGTCACGGTGGCTTCTGCTCGGGCGGCGACATCAAGTCCACCGTCGGCCGCGGCGAAGCGGGCAGCGAGAAGGCCGTCCCCGCTGACGCGCTGGCGGGTGACCTGTCCCGCCACGACCTGCACGCCGCCATGCTCCTGCACCTCATGGCCAAGCCGACGATCGCCATGGTGGGCGGCCCGGCCGTCGGGGCCGGGTGCAGCCTCGCGGCCGCCTGCGACCTGCGCTTCGCCTCCGAGGACGCCGTGTTCGCGACGAACTTCACGCCGAACGGGCTGCCGGGCGACTACGGAGGTTCGTTCTTCTGGACGCGCATCGGCGGGACGGCACTGGCCCGCCGCCTCTACCTCTTGAACGAGAGGATCCCGGCCACCCGGGCCATGGAGCTCGGCATGGTCCACGCCGTCCTCCCGCCGCACGAGCTGCGCGCCCACACCTACGAGATCGCCAACGAACTGGCCCGCACGCCCGCCGCGCTGCTGGCGCTCGTCAAGGACAACCTCAACGCCGCCGAGGACGAGGTGGAGCGGCGGCGCTGGCTCTTCGCCCACGAGGCCGAGAACCAGTGCAGTTCGAACACAGGCCGTGGCCGAAGAACGGGAACAGGCTCGGCCGAAGAGCTGAAGCCGTGTCCCGCCGGCTCCAGGGCGCGGGAGCCTGCGCCGCGGCGCCCGGCTACCTGCCCGTGTGGGTGACGGTGCTGACCTGCCCCGGCGCGGCAGCGTTCGAGTGCAGTGCCCCGCTGGCTGCCGCCAGCGGCCCGCTCCACACGGCGATCGTGGCCGCAACGGAGCACAAGATGCCGGCGGCGATCGCTCCACCCCTGTGGTTCCGCATGGGCCCACTGTTGCAGCGAAATATGTGGAGCAGGCCAGGGGATGTTAAGAAGATTCGAAGAGTCGGGGAGGAGATTTCAGAGGGTGGGCGCGGGAGAGCCGGGCGATCAGCTCATCGGGCCGACGGTTTGGAGGTGGCGGCGCATCCGGTGGCGGGCCAGCTCCCGGTCGCCCGACACAATGGCGGCGGCAATGCCCTCGTGCGTCCGGAGGACCTCTGCGCTGACCCGATGGCGGCCCTTCGGGGCCGGGCGCTCCAGCTGGTGCAGAGGGCTCAAGCGGATCAGCACGAGGGCGACCAGGCCCAAGACCCGGTTGTGGGCGGTCGCCGCGACGGCCGCATGCAGCTCGTCGACCGATTCGGCCCCCGCGGCGTCGGTGCCGTTCTCCTCGCGTACCAGCGTGCGGTGCAGGAGCTCGGCGCCTTCGGTATCGATGCGCTGCGCCGCAAGGTCCGCTGTCGCGACCTCGACGCCGGTCCGCAGCTCGGCCAGCTCGGACAGCTGCACCCCGTGGCGAGCCAGGTAGATGGCCGCCGTCTCGGTGACGGCGTCGGCGCTCGGAGCCATGACGAAGAGGCCGCCGCCAGGCCCGCGGCGCATGCGGGCGATGTGGTGGTATTCGAGCAGCCGGACCGCCTCGCGCAAGAGCGCGCGGCTCACACCCTCGCGGGCGATCAGCTCGGGCTCCGTCCCCACCAGGTCCCCCGGTTGGAGGTTCTCGGCCACCACGGCCCGGGTGATGCGGCGGGCGACGGTCTCGGCCCCCTTGCCCTGGGCCGACTCGGCCAGTACCACCGAGTCCGGGAGCAACTGCCTCGCGGAGCGGCGCCGGCGGAAGACGCCGACCTCGGCACGAAGGTGCCTTCGCATGCGAGTGCGGGCCAGTCCCGGATCGCCGGCCATCACGGCCTCCGCGATCCTGGCGTGGGCGTGTTCCGTCTCACGGCTGGGGGCCCGGCCCGCCTTCGGCCGCTCCGGTGAGTAGAGATGCGCCACCTCGTTGAAGATGTCGACGAACAACTCGAGGCCTGCATTCCCGCTGATGGCCGCCACCAGGGCATGCAGGTCGGGGGAATCGCTGCCTGGCTCGACCGGTTGGTGATCGGCGACCCGCCTGAGCGCCGCCAGGTCGGCCTCGTCGGTCCGCTCGGCGGCCAGCTCGCAGGCGATCTCCTCCAAGATGATGCGGGTCTCGTAGATCTCGTCCAGCGTGGCGCCGACCCGGTGGAGGTAGAGCACCACCGCGTCGCTGACCGCGCCGACCGTCGGTTCGGTGATGACGAGGCCGCCTCCTGGACCGCGGCGGGTGCGGGCGACCCGCTGATGCTCCACGAGCCGCACCGCCTCGCGCAGGACGGCGCGGCTGACGCGGTAGCGCTCGAGCAGGTCCGCCTCGGACCCGAGCACCTCGCCCACCGGCCACCCCAATGTCAGCACGTCTTCGACGATGAGGTCCGCCACCTTCGCCGCCCGCTTGGCGTGCACCTCGGCGCCCGGGCGCGTCACGACGCCTGCGGCTGAGGACGTCGTCATCCGCCGAGCCTATCCGGGACGAGCAGGTTCATAGCCCCCTTGAGCTGCGCCTTCGCCAATAGAGTGGTCCGAAAGGTGCGTTGCGCCCCAGGGACGGCGTACCATGAAAACATGATTTGCGAAGCGGGTGCCCGGCCGTGGCGTCGCTGAGTCCCCCTCCCTCGGACCCCGCCGACAAGCCCCCGGAGCGCCGCCCCGGCTCCGTCCGGCGCACCTCGACCATGCTCATGTCCTGGCCCGACGGCCTGGGCACCGACCTCCACCTCAAGGGACGGGCACGCGACCTCCTGACGCCTCGGTCCGGGGCAGCCGTGGTCGTCAACCATGCGGACCTCTACGCGGTGACCGGCCGCGCCACGCGACATCCAGCGGCTTGCCGCGGATCCCCCTGCGGAGGGCCTGGAACGCCTCGTCGGGCGTCACGCCGGCGGCGGGCTGCGCTCGGCCATCGCCGAGGAGCTGCCGGGCGAGGTCGCCGGCGGCACACCCCTGCTCCTCCTCCTCGACGACCTGGCCGGCGCCACGCTCATCTCCGGCTTCGTCTTCGTCCGCTGGATGGACCAGATCCCCGAGATGCGCGAGCGGTTGACCAAGGTCCCCGGACGGAGCATGGTCGACATCTGTGCGGGCTTCCGCGCCGGCTCGAGCGCGCTGGCGAGCGACGGCTCCATCGTCCACCGCCAGAACACGGCCCGCCCGGGCCCGCTGGGCGATCCGGCCGACCCCGTCGGCTGGCACGCGCTGGACGACCCGGCGCCCCCGGCCATGCGGCGCGCCCGTCGCATCGATGTGTGGGGCGACGGAGGCGTCCTGGAGATCGACGCCATGTTCCGCGACAGCTCCTGGGACCCCGACGGCGGGGAGATCGTCGTCCACGAGTACCAGATCCTCGGGCAGGCGGACCGGGCGTCGGGCGTACTGCGCTCGGTCACGGCCGTGCCGCGCGTGCTCCCCTATGCCGAGTGCCCGGGAGCGGCGCCCAACGCATCGTGGTTGGCGGGCACCGAGCTGCGGGCCCTGCGTACCGACGTGCTCGAGCGGCTAAGGGCCACCGACTGTTGCACGCACCTCAACGATGGGCTGCGCTCGCTGGCCGAGGTGCCCGTGCTCGCCGAGTCACTGCCCGACTAGCCGGTTCGCCCCGGGGTCACTCAGGGAGGAAACGCCATGACCGAGACTGGCAAGGTCGAGACCGCCGACATCGGCATCGGGCTCGCACCGTTCCACCGCCTCGGGGACAGCCTCCCCATGACCCGAGCGCGGATGGCCTGAAGCCGTGGCCCCCGCCGACGCACCCACGACCCGGGCCGGGCGGCCGCGGCGCTACGAGTCCGGGGACGAGCTGCGCATCCTGCTCGATGCGGCGCTCGTCGTCATGGAGCGCAACGGCTACGCCGATGCGGCGGTGGCCGACATCTTGTGCGAGGCCGACCTCTCGACGCGCTCGTTCTACCGGCACTTCGGGTCCAAGGACCAACTGCTGTGCGCACTGTTCCGCCGGGAAGCCGAAGCGGCGGCGGCGCGGCTGAAGGCCAAGGTGGACGCCGCCGGCGACCCGTTGTCCGCGCTCCACGCCTGGATCGACGAGATCCTCAGCTTCGGCCATCACCGCACGAAGGCCGCTCGGGCGACGGTGCTCGGCTCTCCCGGCGCCATGAAGGCGCAGGGCTACGCCGACGAGATGCGCCGCGCCGCCGCTCTGGTGATGGCACCGCTCGTGAGCCTGCTCGCCGACGGTGCGGCGGACGGCTCGTTCCCCCTGGCCGATCCCGCCGCGGACGCGCCGCTGATTCAATCGGTGGCCTGGGCCGCCGCCGGGCTCAACCCGACGCGGCAGGCAGCAATGTCGCAGGCGCAGGCGGCGCGCCAGGTGCGCTCGTTCTGCGAGCGCGCATTGGGGGCGGACCCGCAGGGCTGACGCCGAGGAGTCGGCCGCAGGCGCCGCTCACGCGGAGGCGGCCCGGTCCGTCAGCGACCACAGCGCCGGCTCACCGTCCTCGACCTGCACCACGCCCTCGATCACGAGCGCACGCAGGTGTGAGACCGTTTCGCCGACGGCGGCGCGACGCATGAAGCCCGCGATGTCGTCCCACGACCGCGACCACTTCATGTGCGACGCGATGTCCCAGGCGGTGTGCGGCCCCTCACGCAGCATGGCGATGATCTCGGCGAAGCGGTCCCGGTGGTGCTGGCGCAGCTCTTCGAGCCGAGCACGCAGGTCGTCGAAGCGGTACTCGTGCGCCGGCAGCACCTCGCTGACCTCGTAGGGCTCGAGCTTGTCGAGCGACGCCAGATAGTCACCCAGTGGATTCGCCCCGGCCTGGGGGTGGAACGGAATGTTCGGTGTGATGCGCGGCAGCACGTGGTCGCCCGAGAGCATCAGCGCCTGGCTCGACTCGTAGAAGCACAGATGCCCGGGCGAGTGGCCCGGCGTCCAGATGGCGGTGAGGTCCCAGCCCGGAACCTCCGGGCGCGCCCCGTCCTCGAGGAGCACGTCGGGGAGGACGGGGTCGACCAACGGCAGGACCGGCATGGCGGCGTTGCGCAGGGGTTCGAGCTCCTCAGCCGGTGCCCCCATCCGGCGCAGCGCGGCCGCCACCCGGTTGAGCAGGTCCTCGGGCTCGTCGTAGCGGTCGTGGATCAGCTCGGCGTCGGCGGGGTGCAGGGAGATCCAGGCGCCCGAGGCCTCACGGATCCGGCCGGCCAGCCCGTAGTGATCCGGGTGGATGTGGGTCACCAGCACACCCTGGACGTCGCCGATGGCGCAGCCGACCTCCTCCATGCCGCTCTGCAGCGCGCCGAAGGCGTCGTCGGTGTTCCACCCGGCGTCGATCAGGTACGGGCCGCGGTCCGTCTCGAAGACGTACACGAGCACGTAGCGCAGCGAGTTGTTGGGCAGGGGCACCGGGATGCTCCAGAGCCCCGGCCTCACCTTCTCGACCCCGGGGAACGGGTCGTTGGCCGCCGCAGCCCCCCGGGCTCGTTGCGCGTGGGGCGGGGCCTGATGCTCGTGGCGCGACGTCGAGGTCATGACTGTCCCTGCGGCTCGCGCCGGAGCCCCGGTCCACGCTCGGCAATGCGGTTCCGCATGATCTCGGTCGGTCCTCCTGCGATGGTCTGGGCCCGAGCGTAAAGGACGGCGTCCCGCCGGCGCCCATCGTCGTGGCAACCCTCCTTCCGCAAAGAGGACACTTTTCTCACCCGGTTGAGGCGCTCAGCGCTCCAACACGTCCACCAGTCCCCACGCGTGGGCCGTCTCCGCGTCGACGGTGCACCCGGAGAACGCGAGCCAGGCCGTGCGGAGGCGGCCGATGCGCCGGGGCAGGCTGACGGTGCCGCCGGCGCCGGGAACCAGACCGAGACCGATCTCGGGCAGCGAGATCTGCGTGTCGCGCGCGGCCACCACGGTGTCGGTGAACGCGGCGAGCTCGATGCCGGACCCCACACACGCCCCGTGGAGGTAGGTCACCGTGTCCTTGTTCAGGCGGGACAGCGCGCGCGCCACGCTGCGCTGCAGCCGGATCAGGTGGGCGGTCGCCGGGTCGGACCGGGAACCGAACTCGTCGAGGTCACCGCCGGCGCAGAATGCCCTCCCCTCCCCGCGCAGCTCGACTCGCGTGATGCTCGGGTCGGCCCCCGCCACCGTGAGCGCCTCGACCAGCTCGTCGCGCATCTGGGCGTCGAGGGCGTTGAGACGGCGAGGCCGGGTGAGGGTGATGGTGAGGGTGGCACCGTCGCGCTGCATGGCCACCCGCGGGCTCCCGTCCCGGTCCGTGCGCGCGGGGTGCGCGGCGCGCCAGGCCGCGAACTCGGGCCCCGACTGCAGGACCGAATAGGCGGTGGACTCGGCCACCAGGCCGTCGCCGACGGACAGACGATGTTGCCCGCGCAACAACAGGGCCAGCGTGGTGCCGGTGATGGGGCGCGTGGCCAGGTTCTCCTCAATCCGGCCCAGCGCCGGGTCGCCCTCTTCGACGACCACGTCGCACAGGCTCAGCCACGGATCGCCGATCGCACCACGGGTCACCCCGACGACGACGAAGGGCAGGCTCGCCCTCCGCTCGTCCGGCACCTCGCCGGGTGCGGGCATCCCTTCCGTCAGGGCGACCATCACGGCGCCACTGCGTTCGGGGCCGATGTCGCTGCGCAGCTCGGCGAGGAGTGCTTCGGCACTGAGGAGGTCGAGGATCAAATGACGTTACCGTGCCGGCGTGGACGATCACCGGGTGGCGCGTTGGGCGGCCAGCGGCGCGATGGCGTTGACCGGGCTCCCGGACGAACCGCTCGGTCCGCCCGAGCGCCTGGTCGAGGGCGTCGAGCGCCTGGCGCCCGCCTTCCCGGGACTGGACCCGCTCACCCTGCTCGGCGAGCGCGCCGCGCTGATGGGGTTGTGGCGGCGCGGCACCACGAGCTGCGGCGGCAGCTGCCGCCTCTTCCCGGTCGGCGACGGGTGGCTGGCCGTTTCGCTCCCGCGGGCCGACGACATGGAGCTCGTGCCGGCCTGGCTCGAGCTCCATGCCACGCCTCGGGCAGGCCCCGCCACCTGGTCGGCCGTCGGCGAGACCCTGGGGATGCGGGATCCCGACGAACTGGTGGAGCGGGCCGTGCTGCTCGGCCTTCCGGTGGCGCGGCTCGGCGAAGCAGCGGACTCGCCCGCCGTGGTCGCGGAGCGCCTCGGCGCTGCGCCGGCCCGTGACGCCAGCGGCCTGCTCGTCGTCGATCTCTCCGCCCTGTGGGCCGGTCCGCTCTGTGGGGACCTGCTGGCTGGTGCCGGCGCCACGGTGGTGAAGGTGGAGTCGACCAGTCGCCCCGACGGGGCCCGGCGCGGCCCGGCCGCGTTCTTCGACCTCCTGAACTGGCGCAAGCGATCGGTTGCCCTCGATCTGCGGAGCGGCGAAGGGACACGTCTCCTGCGCGCGTTGGTCCGGCGGGCGGACGTCGTGATTGAGGCCAGCCGGCCCCGCGCGCTGGCCCAATTCGGGATCAGCGCGCGCGACGTGGTCCGAGACGGGGGCCCGCAGGTGTGGATCTCCATCACGGGGCACGGGCGTGCCGGCGCGGCGGCCGACCGCGTCGCCTTCGGTGACGACGCGGCGGTGGCCGGCGGTCTGGTGGCCTGGGCGGGGTCGACGCCGATGTTCTGCGCGGACGCCGTCGCCGATCCGCTCACCGGGCTGTCGGCGGCCAACGCGTGCCTCGACGCGCTGGCCGGAGGCGGACGCTGGCTCCTCGACGTCTCGATGGCGGGCGTGTGCGCCGGCCTGGCCGGTCCGACCTTGCCGGTCGCACCCGCGATGGTGGTCGCCGACCCGCGAGCGCGGGTGGCGGGGCGTCCGGCTCCCCAGCTGGGGGCCGACACGGTTCAGGTGCTGGCAGAGATGGACCTCGGGGCATGAGGCCGGCAGCCGCCGCCATCGGTGTCGCTACCATGACCCCGTGACCTCGTCGCGCACGAGCCCGGGGCGAGGCTTCTCGTGACGGCCGTCGCACCCCGCGTCACACCGCCCCTCGACGACGGCAACCGGGAGTTCTGGACCTCCGGTGCCGCCGGGGAGCTGCGCCTGCCACGCTGTGCCACCTGCGACCGGTGGATCTTCCCGCCCTCGCTGCACTGTCCGGACTGCGGCGGTGTCGCGGCCTACGCGCCGACTCAGCGGCCGCGGCCGCGTGTTCACCTACACGGTGAACTACCACCGGTTCCATCCCGAGGTCCCGGTGCCCTACGTGATCGCCATCGTCGAGCTCGCCGAGCAGGACGGGCTCCGGTTCACCACCGACATCGTGCACTGTCCGGTCGAGGACGTCACCATCGGCCTGCCGGTGCGTGTCGTCTTCGAGCAACAGGGCGATGTCTTCGTGCCGCTCTTCGAGCCCGCTCCCGACGGGCAGACGTGAGCCGGTGACGCAGGAGCAAAGGGTGAGGGGGGCTCTCATCTCCGGCATCGGGATCTCCCGCATCGGGCGCAAGACCGGCATGGAGGCCCTCGAGCTCACGGCGGAGTCGTCGCGGGCCGCCATGGCCGACGCCGGCGTCACGCCCTCGGACGTCGACGGCATCGCCACCATCGGCGATACGCCGCTCGCGGTCGCCGCAAAGACGCTCGGCATCTCCCCGACCTGGACCGGCGGGTCGATGGGCTACTACGGGCTCCTGACGCCGGTCGTCGACGCCTGCACCGCCGTGGCCCGCGGGGCGGCGCGCCACGTCCTCGTCTACCGCACCGTGAACATGATCGGCGGCGAGGCGACGATGGACCGATCGGCGGGCGGCCCGATGGAGATCCCACCGGCCATGCGCGACATCTCCCGCATCCTGACCATGCACGCCTACTCGGCCTCGAACTGGTTGGCCATGCACCTGCGGCGCCACATGCACCTCTACGGCACGACCCGGGAGCAGGTCGGCTGGCTGGCCATCAACAGCCGGCGCAACGCGGCGCTCAATCCGGACGCGGTCTACCGGCAGCCCATCACCATGGAGGACTACCTCTCGGCCCGCATGATCTCCGAGCCCTTCGGGCTCTTGGACTGCGACGTGCCGGTCGACGGTGCCATCGCCGTCGTCGTGTCGGGCGCCGAACATGCCGACGCCTGCGCGCACCCCGTGCGCGTCGACGCCGTCGGGGGCTCCGATGGCGCCGGCGGGTGGGATCAACGCCCCGACTACCCGAAGATGGCGTCGACGGACGCGGCACGTGAGATGTGGAATTCGACCGATCTCCGCCCCGCCGACGTGGACTTGGCCGAGCTCTACGACGGCTTCACCTTCTTGACCATGGCCTGGTTGGAGGCCCTGGGGTTCTGCGCCGACGGTGAGTCCGGCCCCTTCCTCGAGGGCGCGTCACGCATCGCCCTGGACGGTGCGTTGCCCCTCAACACCTACGGGGGCCAGCTCTCCGCCGGCCGCATGCACGGCTACTGGGTGCTCCACGAGGCCTGCCTGCAGCTGCGTGGTGAGGCGGGGCCCCGCCAGGTGCCCGGTCGGCCTGAGGTCGCGGTCGTGTCGAACGGGGGAGGGCCCATCGCCGGATGCATGCTCTTGACGCGATGAACCGGGAGCGCGGGTGATCGCATGACCGCACCGGAGCGGACTGCGCTGCTGTTCGTCGAGTGCCAGCGCGGCGTGGTGGGCGATCTGTCCGTGCTCCCCGCGCTGGCAGAGTCCGCCCGCCCCGCGCTGGCCGCCATGGGCCGCCTGGCCGCCGGCGCCCGGGCCGCCGGAGTCCAGGTGGCTCACCTGACCTACCTCCCGGCCGCCGGCGGGCGCACGGCGAACCGCCGGGCCCCCCTCATGCGCGCCACCGCCTCGACGGCCGAGTGGAGCGACTCGCATCCCGCGGCCCAGGTCGTCCCCGAGATCGGGGTGGCGCCGGGCGACCTGGTGTTCCCGCGACGCCAGGGCATCTCACCCGTGCATCGCACCGAGGTGCTGGCCGTCTTGCGCAACATGGGCGTCGAGGAGGTCGTGGTGGCCGGCGTGTCGACCAACCTCGCCGTCGTCCTGGTGGCTGTGGGCGCCGCCGACGAGGACTTCGCCGTGACCATCCCGGCGGACGCCGTGGTCGGCACCCCGCCCGAGCACCACGCCTCCGTCCTCGCCCACAGCCTGGCCCTCGTGGCCCGCCTGGTCACCGTCGACGTGTTGTTGGCCGAGTGGCCCGTCGGCTGATCCCTCAGGCGAGGGGCCAGGCGATGGCCTTCGTCTCGACGTACTGCTCGAATCCCTCGGGGCCGCACTGGCGGCCGATGCCGCTGTCCTTGTAGCCGCCGTAGGGCGAGTCCGCCCCGTACCACATGCCGCCGTTGACGCTGATGGACCCGGTCCGGATCCGCCGCGCGATCGCGGTGGCCCGCTCCTCCGACCCCGAGAACACCCCGCCGGAGAGCCCGTAGCTGGACTCGTTGGCGATGCGCACGGCGTCGTCGTCGTCCTCGTAGGGGATGACGCAGAGCACGGGACCGAAGATCTCCTCCCGTGCGATGGTCATGGCGTTGTCCACGTCGACGAAGAGGGTGGGCTCCACGAACCAGCCCTTGGAGAGGTGGGCCGGCCGGCCGCCGCCGTGGACGAGCTTCGCCCCTTCCTCTTGGCCCTTCTGTATGTAGCCGAGCACGCGGTCGCGCTGGCGGGCGCTCACGAGTGGGCCCATGAGCACCCCGTCGTCGGTCGGGTCGCCGTAGGGAACCGTGCCCATGGCGGTGGTGATGAGCTCCACCCCCTCGTCGTAGCGCGACCGCGGGAGGAGCATCCGAGTCTGCATGGCACACCCCTGGCCGCCGTGCACGCACACCATGGAGCCCCCGGGCACCACGGAGGCGAAGTCGGCGTCGTCGCAGACGATCATGGCCGATTTGCCCCCGAGCTCCAGGAAGACACGCTTGAGCGTCGCTGCGCCCTTCTCCATGATGCGCTTTCCGGTCGCGGTCGAGCCCGTGAACGAGATCATGTCGACGTCCGGGGAGAGGGTGAGCTCCTCGCCGACCAGGTGGTCCGAGGAGGTGACGACGTTGACGACACCGGGCGGAATATCGGTCTTCTCGGCCACCAGTCGTCCCAGGCGGGTCGCGTTCCACGGGGTGTCCGGCGCCGGCTTGAGGACGACCGTATTGCCCGTGGCGAGGATGGGACCGATCTTGTTCAGCGTGACCTCGACGGGGTAGTTCCACGGCACGATGGCGCCGATGACACCCATGGGCTCCTTGCGCACCGCGCGCCGGCTCGCCGTGCCCATCAGATTCGAGTCGGGCAGCGCGCGCTCGAACGCGAACTCGTCGATCATCTTCGCCGGGTACCGCAGCGCGTCGTCGAGGGGCCAGTCGACCTGGGCGGCGAAGGTCAGGATGCGAGGCGTCCCCACCTCGGCGACCACCTCCTCGCGCAGCTCCTCACGTTCGGACTCGAGCGCCGCCTGCAGCTGCTCGAGGCAGCGCTTGCGCAGCGCGCGGTTGGTCGACCAGTCGGAGCGGTCGAAGGCGTCGACGGGCCGCCGCGATGGCCCGCCCCATGTCCTCGGCCGACGCGTCGGCCACCTCGCCGAGCACCTCTTCGGTCGCGGGATTGACGTTGTCGAACCGCTTCCCCGAGGCGGCCTCGACGAGCTCGCCCCCGATGAGCATGCGGACCTCACCGCGACCACCCTGGCTGGACATGCTTCGACCCCCTTCGGATCCGCTGGAACCCCCCTGGCGGCGAGGCTACGGACTCCCGGTTCGGGTGGTCAAGACGCGCGGTCCGTCGACGCCGGGTGACGGGCCGGAGAAAGCCGGAGAATTCGCCCGCCGTGTCGATTTCGCCCTCGCCCGTTCGACGCTCTGCCAGAGTGAGGCGACGGACGCCTCACGGAGCAGAAAGGGAGCACCATCATGCGATTCCTCGGATACACCCTCGCCAACGAGGCCGAGCAGCCGACCGAGCCCCCGCCCCCCGACCTGTACGAGAGGATGGGCACGTTCGTGGAGGGAGCCACCAAGGCCGGCGTCATCGTCGCCACCGGCGGCATCGCCCCCACGTCCGAGGGCGCCAAGATCGCCCTCAAGGACGGCGAGTTCACCGTCGTCGACGGACCCTTTGCCGAGGCCAAGGAGCTCGTCGGCGGCTGGGCGCTCATGGAGTGCCGCGACAGGGACGAGGCGATCGAGTGGTCCAAGCGCTTCCTCGGCGTGCTGGGCGAGGGTGAGGTCCGCGTCCGCCCCTGCATGTGAGGCAGACCGGGAACCGCTCGACCGGTCGGGGTGGTTGAATCGGTGGCGTGCCGGCCACCGATTCGACCGCCGCCATCGAGGCGGTCTACCGGATTGAGTTCCCGCGTGTCGTCGCCACCCTTGCCCGCAGCGTCGGTGACATCGGGCTGGCCGAGGACCTGGCTCAGGAGGCACTGGTCGATGCCCTCCGCCAGTGGCCCCGGGACGGCACCCCGGCCAACCCGGGGGCGTGGCTGACCGCCGTCGGCAAGCGAAAGGCGATCGACCTCTTCCGCCGCGACCGCACGCTGGCGGCAAAGTACGCGCAGGTGGGTCGTGCGCTCGAGTCCGAGGGCCCGGCCGGAGTGGAGGCGCTGGCCGACGTCGAATCGGAGGAGGAGATCCAAGACGACCAACTCCGTCTCATCTTCGTCGCGTGCCATCCGCTCTTGCCCGTGCCGGCGCGCGTCGCGCTCACCCTGCGCCTCGTCGGGGGCCTGACCGTGCCCGAGATCGCACGCGCCTACGTCGTCCCCGAGCCCACCATCGCCCAGCGCATCGTCCGCGCCAAGAAGACGGTCGCCAAGGCCGGCGTCCCCTTCGAGGTGCCGACCGGTGACGATCGCGCCGCCCGGCTCGGCGCGGTGCTCGAGGTCATCTACCTCATTTTCAACGAGGGCTACTCGGCCACGTCCGGCGAGGACTGGCTGCGCCCCGAGCTGTGCGCGGAAGCCCTCCGGCTGGGCCGGGTCCTCTCCTCCCTGGCGCCCGAAGAGGCCGAGGTCCATGGGCTGGTTGCGTTGATGGAGTTCCACTCCTCGCGCCTGCGCGCCCGTACCGGCCCCACCGGTGCCCCCGTCCTCCTCTTGGACCAGGACCGCCGCACGTGGGACCGCCTCCACATCAACCGGGGGAGCGCGGCGCTGGCCCGGGCGGAGGCCCTCGGCGCCACCAAGGGGCCCTACACGTTGCAAGCCGCGATCGCGGCGTGCCACGCGTGGTCGTTCCGGCCCGAGGAGACGGACTGGGCGCAGGTCGTGACGCTCTACGGCGAGCTGGCTCGCCGCGCGCCGTCGCCCATCGTCGAACTGAACCGGGCCGTCGCCATCTCCATGGCCTCGGGCCCCGGTCCCGCGCTCCATCTGGTGGACCAGCTCGTCGAGACCGGGACGCTCGAGCGCTACCACCTCCTCTACAGCGTGCGGGGCGACCTCCTGGACAAGCTGGGGCGCCCCGCCGAGGCGGCCGCGGAGTTCGAGCGAGCGGCGCGCCTGGCGACGAACATGCCGGAGCGGGACCTCTCGGAGCAGCGCGCCCGTGCCAGCCGCGCCCGTGCCGCCGGGGGCGCGACGGGCGCCCAGGCCGTCACGGGTGGCGTCGCCGGCTGAGCCGGCTCCGCCGACTCGTCGAGAACCACGGTCGCAGCAGAAGGCGGGCCGGCGGCAGCGTGCCGTAGACCAGGACGCCACGGCCCTGGGGCAGGCAGCGCAGCTCTTCGGGGGGCAGCAGCCGGCGCGGCCCGGTCGTCGACGTCGTGGAGCGCCGTCCCGAGGGGTCGCGGGTCACCGAGGGAAGGGTGACCTCCTCGTCGCCGATGAGACGGCTCGCATACTCCAGGGTGTCGGGGTCGGCGATGCCGGGCAGGAACAGCTTGGCCCGGTGGTTGTTGAGGACGGTCGGCGCGCCGCGCACCGTACCGTCCCCTGACCTGGGCCAGGTCCTGCCAGATGGTCACCAGCTGGATCCCGTGCGACGCGCAGGTGGCGGCCAGCCCGTCGAGCTCGGGCAGCGGCGCGATGTGGGCCGCCTCGTCGAGCACGACGAGCAGCGGGGGGTCGAGCGGCTTCCCCGCGCGTGTGGCCTGTGTGAATGCGTGCGCGAGCACCTGCTGGGTGAGGGCCGAGAAGTAACCGCGCAGCCGGCGCTGGTCGTGGGCGGGGGCGCACAGGTACACCGTGTGGGGACCATGGAGCAGGTGATCCGGCTCGAAGAGGTCGGGCACCCTCGCACCGGGCGGCGGAAGGGTGAAGGGCGCCAACACCGTCTCGGCGGTCGTGGCGACGGAGCTGCGCGTGCGCTCGTCGCGGCACCAGGTCGGCGCGCGCCGCGTCGAGGGCCTCCGGTGTCGCCCGCCGCTCCAGGATGCCGGCCACCTCAGCCGACTTCCTGCGTGTCGACCCAGCGCACGACATCGGCCATGGTGCGACGATCGAGCGTCGCTGCGTGGAGGAGGGGTGCCAGCATCTTGGCCGCCGTGGCGTACCAGAAGTCGCCGTCGGGGGTCGACCCGTCCGCTTTGGCTGCGTCGCACAGGTCGGCCGCGACCCGACAGGACCGATGCCACTCGGCGCAGCCGGTGAGTGGTGACCACGTGCTGGCCCGTGCACCCGTGCAGCCGGTCGGATCGATGCACCACACCCGGCCGCGGCGCGCCCGGGCACCGAGCGTGTGGCGCAGGAGGTCGCTCTTGACGCTGGCGGCCACCACCGGGCCACGCCAGCCGAGAATGGCCGGCACGGCCAGGCTCGTCGTCTTCCCGCTCTGGGTCGGGCCGACGACGACGAGGGACTGGGCCCGCTCGGCGGCGACACCGGCGGGACGGACCACGCCCGGGACCACACCGAGGAGGAGCCGGCCGGTCGGCGGAGCCTCCGCCTTGACGAGGAGCGGACGTAGGTTTCGCCGCGTCGCCCAGCGGGCGCCCCGCCGGCGCGGGGCGGCGTCCCGGCCTCGTCCCCGGCCGCGCGCCCTCTCGGTACGACAGGCCTGCCAGCAGCGCGCCGGCGAGGGCGACCGGCAAGGCAGCTGCCGCGACGTCCACCACCGTCTAGCGGCCCGTCATGGCGGCGTCGGTGTCGACGATGCGTCGCTCGAGCGCACTGAGGCGGTGCTGCACCAAGAACGAGCGTTGGCCCACCTTCCACAAGGCGATGCCCCGCCGGAGCTGCGGCAGCAGGTCGGCCTCGGTGTGCGACAGCGACAGCAACTCGGTCGCGGCGTCGAGCTCGCCGGGCGACTGCGCGTAGACGACCCGCGTCTCGGAATCCGAGAGCAGTCCCTGGGCCAGCGCCACCTGCTCGGAGTCCGACGCGCCGACGGAGCGCAGGTCCGACACCCGATGCAGGACGGCCACGTTGGAGACGCCGAAGGCGCGGGAGAGCTTCCACGAGGACTGCAACCAGCGGGCCACGCCCAGGTTCGACAGGATCGCCCACGCCTCGTCGACCACCAGGAAGAACTGACCCCGGCCGCTCGGCGTGGCGCAGTCGGTCACCGCCGTCCGGGTCAGCGCGGCCTGCAGCCATGCGGTGGCACACGCCATCAGGACGCCGAGCGCGGCCGACGAGTACAGCGCGGACAGGTCGAGCACGACCAGCGGTGCAGAGAGGTCGAGACCCGGTGTCGTCGGACCGTCGAACATGCCGCAGAGGTCGCCGTGCACCAGCCGGCGCAGCTCGAGGGCGACGTCGCGCCCGTCCTCGAGCAGTGCACGCCGCTCGGTGCGCAGCGACCGCGCGGCCTCCTCGCTCGGGGAGAGCAGCGTCTCCACCACCATCGGCACGGTGGGGGCGCCGTCGATCGCTGCGGCGTCGAGGAGCGCCGCACCCAGTGCGGCGCGCTCGCGCGGCACCAGGCTCCGTCCCAGGCAGGCGCTGGCCAGCGACGCCAGGAGCTCGGTCCGGCGGCGCCCTGTCGCGTCGGGCCCCCTGTGCTCGTCGTCGGGTCCCGGGTCGAGCGGGTTCAACCGGATCGCACCGCCGGGGCGCAGCGCCACCGGTCGGACACCCCAGGCATCGGCCAGGTCTGCGTACTCGCCCTTGGGGTCGACCACCCAGGCCCGGCGGCCGAAGACGGCCTGTCGCCACAGGAACGTCTTGACGAAGGAGCTCTTGCCCCGCCCGATCTGGCCGAACACGACCATGTTCGGGTTTGACACGACGCCGGCGTCGTAGAGCTCGAAGGGATCGAACACGAACGAGCCCCCGAGCAGGTCGTCCCCGATGACCACGCCGCGCCGGCCCAGGCCGGCCTCGGCGATGAAGGGGTATGCCGCCCCGAGGTTGCGCGTGGTGACCTGGTGGGCCGGCAGGCGCGGGCTGCGAACGGACACGCAGGGGAACGGTCGGGCCGGCCGCATGCCCGTCCGAGCGCACGAGCTCATAGCGTGATGAGCGTGGCGGCACCGGTGATCGACTACCGACACGGCTTTCACTTCGACCTCTCCCCCGAGCAGCTCTGGGAGCGGATCGAGGAGGTCGACCAGTTCGAGCGCTGGTGGCCCTGGCTCTCCGAATGCGAGCTCGAAGGCAGCGGACTGACCCAGGGGTCGGTCCTGCACGGGGTGGTCGCGCCGCCCCTTCCCTATCGCATGCGGCTCCGCGTCGAGTTGGGCGAATGCGTCCGGCCGCACTCCATCGACGCCACGGTCGGGGGGGATCTCACCGGCGTGGCGGGGCTCAGTCTGCGCCCCAGGGAGGAGGGCACCTGGGCCGAGGTGTGGTGGAACATCGAGATGCGCCAGCCGGCCATGCGGCTGGCCAGCCGGTTCGGCCATCCCCTCCTGAAGTGGGGACACGACCGGGTGGTCGAGATCACCGTGGCCGGCTTCCGACGCCGGATCGAACGCGCTTAACCGAGCCGCGCGCAGCGCCGGCGGCCACCAGGACCACGGCCCAGGCCATGGCCCGCAACGCGTACTCGAGCGGGGCCAGCAGCGTCCGCCGGTCGATCGCCTGCCGCGCTCCGTCGGAGAAGGACACGACCCCGCTGACGTCGACGGCGCGCCGGCGGAGCATCCGGGCGGGGGTGCTCAGGGCGCGCTGCGCCAGTGACAGGAGGAGCGCCCCGACCGCAGCGAGCACCGGCGCGAGCGCCAACGTCCCGGTCTGGGCCACATACGCGGTCAGCACGGGGAATGCACCCCAGCTGGCGGCAAACCCGACGTCGTTGTGGATGATCCCTCCGAAGACCTCGAAGTTGTACCCGACCACGAGCACGGGTCCGAGCACGAGGAACGGGACCAGCACCCATCCGACCTGGACGACCCCGGCCACGCCGAGGACGAGGGCACCCGCGAGTCCCACCGCGGCCGCGCCGACGAGAGCGGGCGTGGGGATGTGGGTGCGGAGCGGCCGGCCGTGCAGCTCGTCGACCGCGTGCGCCGCCACGCCGACCGCGAGGAAGAAGGCGAGGAGCGTGGCGATCAGTCGCGTCGTGTTGACCACCGGCGCCAGGCACGCCCCGATGACCACGTAGGCCAGGTGCCATGCCGTGTACGGAGGGTGGAGCAAGGTCCACCAGTCGCGCCAGCCACCGGGGCGGGCCGCGTAGTAGGCCGGACGCTCCTGGGACGGCCGATCCCCGCGCGCTGCCTCAGCCACCGCGGCGACGCCCCCACATGACGAGCCCACCGCCGAGGCTCATCCGCCGCACGCCGACGTCGACCAGTCCGGCCTCGCCCCAAGCCCCGACCGTCCAGTCGAGCGGATAGCGCCGGTAGTGCGCCGAGATGTTGGGTCCCAGGAACCGGCCGACCTCGAGCCATTCCCTGCCCCCCGTGACGAGCCCACCGACCGGGAGGACGAGCCTCGTGTAGCCCCACCACCAGAACCGCCAGAAGCGGCTCTGCGGGAGCAGGAACTCCAGGTTCGCCACCACGCCTCCGGGCTTCACCACCCGGGCCAGCTCGCGCAGCGTCGCCGCGGGATCGTCGACGTAGCGCAGCAGATAGGTGAAGGTGAGTGCGTCGAAGGTCGCATCCGGGAACGGCAGCTGCTCACCCCGGCCGGCGATCAATCGGACCCGGTCGGCCATGGCCCGCTCGGCGACGTTCCGCTGGCCTTGGCGCAGCATCTCGAGGGTCAGGTCGACCCCGACAACGTCGGCGCACGTCCGCTCGCGCGATCTGCAGGGAGACACCGGCCGGCCCACACGCGACGTCGCACACGAGTGCCGGATGCTCCGGCACGATGTGATCGATCATGGCGCGGCGCCAGCGGCCGTTCTGGCCCATGGACAACACCTCGGCCAGCCGGTCGTAACGTGCCGGGAGCGGGGAGAAGAGGCGCTGGGCGAACCGGTTGAGTTCGTTCGGCGCCCGGGTCTCCATTCCGCCTCCTCAGGTGTGAGGATCTCACCGTAGACGGTCGACGTTCGAAGGGAGCCGACGTGGGTGCGAGGCGCTTTGACGTGCTCGTCGTGGGGGCCGGCCCGGCGGGGAGCACCGCCGCTCTGGTTCTCGCCCGCGCCGGTGCCCGGGTCGGTTTGGTGGACAAGGCGCGCTTCCCACGGGACAAGGCGTGCGGGGACCTCATCGGGCCGCGGGGCCTGCAGGTGCTCGCCGACCTCGGGGTGCCCGAGACCCCCGGGCTCGACGTCGGCGACATGGTCGTCGTCGGGCCGACCAACCGGAGGGTCGTGCTCCCGTGCTTCGACGGCGCCACCTACCCGGGGCGAGCCCGCGCCGTCACCCGGTGCGTGTTCGACGATGCGCTGCGCACGGCCGCGCTCGACGCCGGCGCCGAACCCGTCGAGGGCCGCGCCGACGTCCCCCTCTGGTCCGATGCCGGTCTCGACGGCTTCGTGGTCGACGGCGGCGTCGCGCTGCACGCCGACTTCGTCATCGGGGCGGACGGTGCGACCAGCCGTGTTGCGCAGGTGGCCTCCCTGGTGGAGGAGTCACGCGTCCTGTGGGGGTTCGCCGTGCGCTGCTACGTCGACCAGCACGTCGACCTGCCGGCCATCACGCTGTGGGAACAGGACCGCTGGCGCGCCTTTCCCGGCTACGGCTGGATCTTCCCCGGCCCCGACGGCGGCGCCAATCTCGGCATCGGCGTCGGGACCCTGGCGGACCGCCGGGCCGGGGCCGCGGCGGTGCAACGGCTCCCCGCCTTCGTCGAGCATCTGGTGAGGCTCGGGCTCCTCGACGGGGCGTCGGCGTCGCCGTTGCCGCGCCGGTTGGGGGGTTGGCTCAAGATGGGCATGGTGGGGACGACGCCCGCCGCCGGGCGCGTGCTGCTCGTCGGCGATGCCGCCGGACTGGTCAATCCCCTCCAGGGTGAGGGCATCGCGCCGGCCATGACCAGCGCGTGCGCGGCCGCCGAAGCCATCCTCGCCAGGCCGGGGCGCGCCGCGGCGCACTACCGCCGCACCCTCGCCCGGTCGCACCTGCCCTACCAGCGCGTGGCCGCCACCGGCCATGCGGTGCTGGTCGGCCGGCCGCGCGCCGTGGCGGCGGTCGGGCGGGTCCTGACTGCGCCCGGGATCGGCAAGGCACTCGCCGGCGGGTGGGGGATCTTCTGGAACGAGCTCCTCGTGGGGGCGGCACCGGGGAGGGCCCGGCGGGTCGCCGCCGCCTCCATGTGGATCGGCCGCGCCGCCACCCGGACCAGCAGCGTCTCGCGCTGGTTCCGGCAGATGGCGGACGACGCCGATTGAGCGGGGGGCCTTCCCTCCTTTACCTTGACGGAAGCCGCGACCGCCTCGGGGCGCGGGAAAGGTGGAACGCAGATGAGCGAGCCCGATCCTCCGCCGCACCCTCTCCTGGTGTCCTTCGGCGCGCTGACCGTGGTGAGCGGCTTCGTCGATGCCGTGAGCTACCTCGGCCTCGGACACGTCTTCACCGCCAACATGACCGGCAACGTCGTGCTCATCGGGTTCGCCGTCGCCGGCGCGCCGGGCTTCTCGGTCCCGGCCAGCCTCTGCGCGCTCGGCGCCTTCCTGGTCGGCGCGGTCGTGGGCGGCCGCCTCGCACGTCATGTCAGCCCGCAGCGGATGCTGCTCCTGGTCGCCCTCACGCTCGAAGCCACCTTCACGGCCGTTGCGGCCGTGATGGTCGCAGCAGTCGGAGCCGCTGCCATCAGCTCGGGCTGGCCGCGCTTCACCGTGATCGGACTCCTCGCCTTCGCCATGGGCGTCCGGAACGCAGCCGTGCGCCACTTCGGGGTGGCCGACATGACGACGACCGTGCTCACCATGACGCTGACCGGGCTGGCGTCGGATTCGTCGCTCGCCGGCGGCACCAATCCCCACGCGGGGCGCCGGGTCGCATCCGCCCTCTGCATGTTCGGCGGTGCGCTCGCGGGAGCCGCCCTCGTGATCCACGTCCATCCCGCCTGGGCGCTCGGCGTCGCGGCCGGCATCGTGGTGTGCACCGCGGTGTACTTCGCCCGTGAGGCGCCCCTCGAGCTCGGCATCGCGAAGTAGCCAGAGAGCGGGCGCTCGGTCCCGGGTCAGTGCGGGCGCCCGTCCTCGAGGTAGACGCACTCGTTGCGCTCCCGCACCTTGAGCGCGGCGCCGACGCGGCGCCGGAGCGGGCCGCTCAGCAGTCGCAGCGCCTCCGCAGGCTCGACCAGTCGCTGCTCGGACAGCTCTTCCTCCTGCAAGACGATCGACCGCAGCGTCGCCTCGGGCAGGATGCCGCAGTCGAAGAGGAAGCGCAGCCCACCGGGCTTCGAGGGCCGGGGTCGTAGGAAGTCGACCGCGACGAGTCGGCCGTGCTCGACGACGAGGCCCACCTCTTCGTGCACCTCGCGGCGGCAGGCCTCCCAGGGTGTCTCGCCGTCCGCCTCCATGATCCCGCCGGGGATGGTCCAGTGCGCCTTGTAGGTGGGGTTGACGACGAGGAGCCGGCCGCCGTCGTCGAAGATCAGCGCGCCGGCCGACGCGGGGACACGCGGCAGGACGAAGGGCACCTCGTCGGTCACGCCACTCCCAGCCGCTCGAACTGCTCCTTCGGGGCCGCGACCGCCCGCAGGGCGACCCGCAGCAGCTCGACCATGTCCGCCTCGGCGGCCGTCCCCGTGAGGTTCTCGTTCTCGTCGGGGTCCTCGGACACGTCGAAGAGGAAGTGCGCGTCGACGACGTTGCGGCCCACCCAGAACGGGAGGCGGTCACCGGGCTCGAAGGGCTGCACGATGACGGGTATGTCCGATCCGGGCATGAAGTCGAGCCGGGCCCGCCGGTCGGGCGGTGGCAGCCGGACCGCATCCTCGAAGCCGTGGACGGGCATGGTCGACCACCGGTTCGACCACATGGAGAGGGGAAATTCTCCCCGGCGGCGCCGCGGGCGTACTTGCGACGGCTGTCGGTGACCTGCACCCAGTTCCCGTACACGCCGCCGATGGCCCACTCCCGGACCTGCGATGCCAGGCCCTCCACGAGGGGACCAAGGGACACCCCGTGCGCGGTGCCGGCCGGCGCGACGCCGAACACGTCGGCGATGGTGGCGTTGATGTCCACGTTGGTGGTGAGCGCCGGGCACTCGGTGCCGCCGGCGACGCCGGGCCAGTGCACGAGCAGGGGGATGTGGCCCAGCGGCTCGTACTGCATGACGCCCGGCTTGCCCCAGATGTCCTTCTCGCCGAGGTAGTGCCCGTGGTCCGTGCACACGATGACGGCCGTGCTGTCCCACAGCCCGCGCGCGGACAACGCCGCGAAGACCTCGCCGACCCAGTGGTCGATCATGCTGAGCTTGGCGCCGTAGTTGGCCCGGATGTGCCGGCCCTCGCGTTCGCTGAGGCGTCCCGCGGCCACCGCGCCGACGTCGTACGGGGGCCAGATGAGGATCTCGCCCTCCCAGTCGGGGTCGTAGCGCCCGAGCCACGGCTCCGGCGTGTCGAACGGTTCGTGCGGGTCGAACTCGTCGACGAACAGCAGGAAGGGCGCGTCGTCCGGGGCGCCGCGCCGCAGCCAGTCGGCCGCGGCGCGCATCGTGCGCGGGCCGGGGAAGTCCTCCTCGGCCCGGAAGAAGGTGCGTGACCGGTCGTAGGGCCGGTCGTCCGCCGGACCGCCGAGACGCTCCCAGTACCACCCGCCGCCGCGGGCGGGCAGGGCGGGCGCACCGATGTAACTGGGGTCGCGGTAGGTCCGCCAGGGTCGCCCTCGTGGCCGCGCACGTAGTCCCAGGCGCTGAAGTCGGTGTGGTAGTTCTCACCCCCGACCTCGAAGAGGTGCGGGTGGTCCGACACGAGCACGGTGGTCACGCCGGCCCGTCGCAACTGCTGGGTGATGGGCTCTTCCCAGATCTCGATCGAGCCCCACGGCCGCCACAGGAAGTCGAGCGACCCACAGAGGATGTCGTGGCGCGCCGGCATACACGGCAGCGAACCGGTGACGTGCGACGTGAACCGGACCGCCTGCTCGCGGGCGAAACGGTCGAGATGTGGCGTGTCGAACTCCGCGCCGCCGTAGCTCCCGAGCATGTGCCGGTTGAGGCTGTCGAGGAGGAGCACCACCACGTTGCGCACCGGGCCGACCGTCCCTGCGTCGCCGTTCCCCGCGGGTCCGGTGCCGGTGCGTGCAGCCACCGGGTCATGGTAGAGGCGGAGGGCGCGGTCGGCCGGCCCTCAGCGCAGCCCGCGGCACAGCGGGAGGGTGCACGTGTAGGCGGCGGCCTGATCGCCGTAGAGGCGGCGGAGCGCGAGCCGGCTCTGACCTGCCCGTGCTGGACGACCTCGCAGGCCGCAGCCAGCTCCTCCTCGCTCGGCGCCGACACGGTGACGTAGCCGGAGTACCGGAACGAGGCATGACCTTCGGCCAGCTCCGCCTCGCGGCGAGCCAGGACCTCCGACTCGCGGGCATGCCGGGCCGTCGACACGAAGCCGCCCCGCCGGCGCAGCTCGGCATCCGCCAGGTCGGCCGTCCTCGATGCCTCCACCTTGCGCACCGCGGCATCGGGCCCGAGCGGTTCCATCACCACGGAGAAGGTCGATCGGGCCGAGCCCAAGAGGAGCGGAGCCAGGAAGTCGCTGCGCACCTCCACCCGCGGCCACTCCGCCACCCAGTACGTGACATGGAGCATGCCGTCGACGCGGACCACCGACCAGCTCTCCTCCATCGCCATGGGCCACGGGTCCTCGGGAGCCGGCGCATCGCCCGGGGAACGGACGTGCGCCTCGTAGGTACGGAGCAGCTGACGGGCCAGGTCGTCCGCCGTGAGCAGGGACTCGACCTCGACATCGGCGTCGGAGAGGAGGCGGACCAGCGATCCCACCTCGCGGGCCAGCGTGGCGCACCCGACCTCGACCGACTTGGTGAGCCGCACCTGCACGGCCAGGACCACGTCGTGCGCACAGGTGCGTGAGTCCATGTCGTTCAGCAGTGCTTCGTACGAGGCGGTGCAGGCGGAGGCCGCGCCCGGCACCGCCTCGGTGACGGCATACGAGCGCACATCCTGCCCGTCGTCGGGGAACGACGCCGCGACCCACTGCACCCGGTGCACCGGGGAGCCCTCGCGGGCGAACGACGTCAGGACCGAAGCCCACGCCCCCACCCGGCGGTCCTGTTCGTCCGCGCCGAGCAGGGCGAAGCCGCGGCCGCGCAACGAGAGCGCCGCGGTGAGGGTGCGCGCCCCGCGATCGTGCACGACACCCATGTCGTGCCAGTCGGCCCGCAGCAGCCGCACCCCGCGCAGCGCGCCCATGTGCCGGGCACCGCGCGGGCCGACCCTGCGGGCGCCCCAGCACACGGTCACCGGGAGCCATTCGTCACCCGTGCGGCCCGACACGGGCACCGTCGCCAGCGCGCCGTAGAGCACGAGGATGCCGATGGCCGCCGCCACGCCCGCCGCGTTGGGCTCCCAGCGCAGCACCAGTACGCCGAAGACCAGGCCGACCGCCACGCTGACGATCTGGCCCGCCCGCCATCCGGCCAGCACGCCGCCGTGCTCCGCGGGCCGAAACGGTAGCGCGTCGCGCTGTCTTCGGACGCAGCGCTCACCCGGCGTCCCCGCCCTCGCCCGGCGGCCACGCAGGCGGCAACGAGACGATGCGCGGCCCGTGGCCGTCGTCGCCCATGTAGTAGCGCAGCTGTCCCGCCTCGACCTTCCCGATCAGGCTGCGGCCGGGCGGGACACCCTCCCACTTCCACGCATCCTCGGGTGTCGCCGGGCCCGTCGCCGCCGCCCCGTGCTCCGTCCGGCCGGCGGCGCCGTCGTCGGGTCCCGACCCCAGGATCGGCTTGGGTCCCTTGGGGGTCGGGACCATCCCGCGGGATGGCTCGTCGTAGACGCGCATCGAGTCGGGTCGCCCTCGACGAGGCCGACCGCCCAGCCCTCGGCGTCCGCCGACCCGGCTCCCTGCGTCTGCGTCGCCCCCCGAGGGCCGCCCCCAGTGGCGGCCCGTCCTGGCGGCGCGGTTGGGCGAGCAGGCGGGCGTCACCCAGCGCCTCGAGTCCCTCGTTCAGGACGTGACCCGCGGCGGAACGGGGCAGCCGCGTCATGGCGGCCGTGCCTCTGGCTCGGAGCCCGTCGAGATGGGCGACCGCCCCGGTCTCGACCGCGGGAATGAGGCGCAGGATGGCGAAGGGGACAAAGGTGGCCATGACCAAGAGCGCGCCCCGGCCAGCACGGCGGAGAACCCGGCACCGTGAGCGCCGGTCCCGGCGGTTCCCGAGGAGACGGCACCGGCGGCCAGGCCCACGTGGCGACGATGACGAACTTGGAGAGGATCACGCCGCCAACGTCCGACCAGCCGCCGGCACCAGTGCGACACGGCAGGCCACACCAGGTCGCCAGGGCGAGGGGTAGGAAGAGGACCGCGACATAGACGGCCGCCGCCCGGATCAGCAGCTCGATCCACAGGACGAACGCGGCCACGGCAACGAGGAACGCGACGAGCAACAGCACGAAGCTCGCGATCGTGGGGTCCGTGGCGGCAGCGACGAGCCCCGTGGTGACGCCGGTCAACAACGCGCTCACGTCGGCACCGGAACCCCCCGCGATCGCCTGCTCATGGCATCGGTGGCCGACAGGCTCAAGATGACGACCTGGATCGCCACCACCGCGAGCAACAACGCGAGCGGGAGCTGCACGAGGAACGTTCGCACGGCTGTCCGCTCCTGGCGGACGACGGCCTGCAGCGTCGAGGCGAGGAGCATGGGGAGGATCACGACACCGGCCAGCGCCGTCATCTGGCCGTAGTGCGCGCGGAACCAGGTGGCCCCGACGTCCACCGTCGTGGTGGACACGAGCACGTCGCCGATCTGGCCCAGCAGCCACTCGGCGCCACTCGCCACCCACTGGCTGATCCCGTTGAGGACCGACTCGAACCCCGAGGCCGCGATGGAGCCCCCGATGCTCCCGACCTGGCAGATGGGGTTGAGGGCGTCGAGACCGGTGCAGCCGGCGGACAGCATGTCGGGGAGGGGGACGGACGATCAGTGCAGGTTCGTGCCGGTGTGGAAGAAGAAGTTGACGATGGGCGGCGCCGCACCGATCAGCAGCGCGGCGAGCCCCGACACCAGCACGGCCCGGCGCCCGACGATCGACTGCTGGTAGTTCTGGGCATGGATCCCCAGCGCCCAGGCGGCGGCGCCGACGAGCAGGCCGGCCAGCGCGGCGATGAGGGCCCACGCGCCGAGCCCGTTGGTCAATTCCTGCAGTGTCCCGCCACCGGGCAGCGCGTTCACGCTGGGGTTCAGCGAGACATCGGCCAGGTGCCACACGACCATTGGTGTCCTCCGTGATGAGTTCCGGCACCGGGACCTCCGGTGCCGCCGTTG
>CAVSLS010000055.1:0-198331 GCA_963728845.1 uncultured Acidimicrobiaceae bacterium | reverse complement strand
CTCATCGGCGTCGTGCATCTTCGACTCCAAGCTGACCATGGCGAGTGGCAGCCTGGTCAAGGTGCTGGGTTGGTACGACAACGAGATGGGTTACTCGAGCCGCCTGGTCGACCTGGCCACCGTCATCGGCGGCACGGTGGACCACTGATCGGGGCCCGCTCCGCGACGCCGGTGGCCGCACGCGCCTCCATCCGCCGCGTCCGGCCCCGTCGAGGCATAGGTTGGGCGTGTGCATAGGGAGACGATGCGGTCATCGACCGGGAGGGGTTCGATCAGCTCATCGCGCTGCTCGGCGAGCTCGGGTACCGCACCATCGGGCCCGTGGTGCGCGATGGCGCCATCGTGCACGGCGAGGTGGCGGGCATCAGCAGACCTCCCGGCGGGCTGGCACGACATCCAGGCCCCGGGCCGGTACCGCATCGAGCAGGGAGGGGACCCGGAACTCTTCGGCTGGGCCGTCGGGCCGGCGTCGTGGAAGTCGGAGTTCTTCCGGCCCGCCGAGACGGTGTGGCGGGCGTCGGTGACCGACGGCGTCATGTCGCTGCAGGTGCCGCCGCATCCGGAGCGGCCGGTGGCCATCGTCGGTGCCCGTCCCTGCGAGCTCGCGGCGCTGGACGTCCTCGACCGTGTCCTCGCCGGGGGGCGATGTCCCCGACGACCGCTACACGGCTCGCCGCGCCGGGTCGGTCATCGTCGCCGTGGAGTGCGGAAAGCCGTCCGGCACCTGCTTCTGCACGTCAATGGACACCGGTCCCGATCCGCGCGCGGGCTACGACCTCGCCCTGACCGAGCTGACTCGTGGGAAGGCACCGGTTCTACGTGCGGGTGGGCAGCGAGGCCGGGGCGGAGCTGCTGGAGCAGCTGGACCGGAGCGCGGCCACGGAGGACGACCGCCGTGCTCGCCAGGACGTGGTGGACGGGGCCCGGGCCGGCATGGGGCGCTCCCTCGAGACGGAGGGGCTCGCCGAGCTGCTGGGCCGCAACCTCGAGCACCCGCGCTGGGAGGAGGTGGCCGAGCGTTGTCTGTCCTGCGGGAATTGCACCCTGGTCTGCCCCACTTGCTTCTGTGCGGACGTCAAGGACGTGAGCGATGTCGACGGCACCGTCGAGCGCACGAGGTCGTGGGCCTCCTGCTTCGACGTCGACCACTCCTATCTGCACGGCGGGCCCATCCGGCCCACCACCTCGTCGCGGTACCGGCAGTGGCTCACCCACAAGCTGTCGACCTGGTGGGACCAGTTCGACACGTCGGGCTGCGTGGGCTGCGGGCGTTGCATCGCCTGGTGCCCGGTCGGCATCGACATCACCGAGGAGGCGGCGGCCATCCGTGCCACCGACGGTGCGCTGGACGTCCAATGAGCGAGGCGGCACGTAACCTCCTCTCGAGCCACGCGTTCCTGGCCGGCTTTCCCCCGCGGCCATCGCGCTCGTGGCCGAGCACGCAGATACCGCCACGTTCCGCCCTGGCGTGCTGCTCTTCCGTGAAGGGAGCCCTGCTGACGTCACGTACTTCATCACCAAGGGCTGTGTCTCCATCGAGGTCCACGTGCCCAACCGTGGCCCGATGGTCGTCGAGACGCTGAGGCCGGGGCAGGTGGTCGGGCTGTCCTGGGCCGCCCCTCCCTTCCGCTACCAGTTCGACGCTCGTGCCGTCGACGAGGTGGAAGTGGTGTCTGTCGACACGGCGCGGTTGCGCGTGGCGCTTGCGGAGAACCCCGTGGTCGGGTTCCTGCTCCTGGACCGACTGACGGCGGTGATCCTCGAACGGCTCCAGGCGACCCGCATCAGGTTGCTCGACATCTACGGCAAGAGCGATGTTCACTGAGGCCGTCGCCGGCTCCTGGGCCGCTGGGCCGCTGGTTCCCATGCCGTACGTGGTGGTGGGCCGGCGGGAGGAGGCCGCCGACGTCGTGACGCTGTCGCTCGAGCCGGCCGAGGGGGTCGGCACCGGCCTTCCGGCACGGCCAGTTCAACATGGTCACGTCGTTCGGACGTGGCGAGGTCGCGGTGTCCATGTCGAGTGCGCCCGGCGCGCCGGGACCGGTGGAGCACTCCATTCGCCGGGTGGGCGCGGTCACCGCGGCCCTCTGCGACGCCTCGGTAGGATCGCTGGTCGGGATCCGTGGGCCGTTCGGGACGTCGTGGGCCATCGACGAGTTCGAGGACGGTGCCGACGTCGTGGTCATGGCGGGGGGCATAGGCCTGGCGCCGCTGCGCGGTGCGGTGCGAGATCTCGTGGCGCGGCAGAGAGTTGGCCGCGGCCGTGTGTTCGTGCTCGCCGGGGCCCGTTCGCCGGACCAGATCCTGTTTCACGAGGACCTCATGGCCTGGGAGCAGGCGGGGGTCCACGTGGGGATCTCCGTCGACGTGGCGTCACCGGGATGGAGGGGGCTCGTCGGTGTCGTCACTGCGCTGCTGCCAGGCGCTCCGTTCGAGGCGCCCGGGTCGCTGGCCCTGCTCTGCGGTCCCGAGATCATGATGCGCTTCGGGGGCCGCGCCCTGGTGGACCGGGGAGTCGACCCCGGGCGCGTCCGGGTCTCACTGGAGCGCAACATGCAGTGCGGCATCGGCCTGTGCGGTCACTGCCAGCTCGGTCCGCTGCTGGTGTGCCGCGACGGCCCGATCGTCCGCTACGGGGGCCTGGCCGATGTGCTGTTCATGGAGAGAAACCGGTGACGCCTGACGCCACTCCCACCTTGGCGGTGTGGAAGTTCGCTTCCTGTGACGGGTGCCAGCTGAGTCTGCTCGACTGCGAAGACGAGTTGCTGGCCCTCGCCGGCGTGGTGAGGATCGCCCATTTCACTGAGATGACGCGGGCGCATGTCGACGGTCCCTACGATGTCTCGCTGGTCGAGGGATCCATCACCACCGCCGAGGATGCCGAGCGGATCCGAGCGGTGCGCGCCGCATCCCACCGGCTGATCACTATCGGTGCGTGTGCCACGTCGGGCGGCGTGCAGGCATTGCGTAACGCCACCGAGGAGGGGGAGTTCGTCGGCGCGATCTACGCTCACCCCGAGTATGTGTCGTCGCTCGCAACCTCGACGCCGATCTCTGCCCACGTGACGGTCGACTACGAGCTCAACGGCTGTCCGATCGATCGGCACCAGCTGCTCGAGGTCATCACGGCCTCACTCGTCGGGCGGCGCCCGGTCATCCCGGATCACACCGTGTGCCAGCAGTGCAAGGGCCGGGGCACGGTGTGTGTCCTCGTCGCCCACGGGACGCCGTGCCTGGGGCCCGTGACCAGGGCCGGTTGCGGCGCATTGTGTCCCTCGGTCGGCCGGGGCTGCTATGGCTGCTTTGGACCTGTCGGCGGCGCGAACACGCAACGCGCTGGCCGAGCATCTGCTCGAACAGGGCATGGCGCCCGTGGATGCGTCGCGCCTCTTCTCCACCTTCTATACGGGCAACGAGGTGTTCGGCCGTCAAGCGGTCACGCTCCGCGCGTGCGCCGGTACTGCTCCGACGGAGGCGGCGCCGTGACACCTGCGGATGAGCGCAGGCGCACGGTCTCGGTCGAAGGACTGGCGCGCGTCGAGGGCGAGGGCTCGCTGCGCGTCGAGGTTCGCGACGGGCGTGTGGAGGACGTGGAGCTGCAAATTTTCGAGCCGCCCCGGTTCTTCGAGGCCTTTCTGCGGGGACGTCGTGCGACCGAAGCACCTGACCTCACCGCCCGCATCTGCGGCATCTGCCCGGTGGCGTACCAGATGAGCGCCTGCTCCGCGGTGGAGGATGCCCTGGGGATCCGTGTCGGCCGCGGAATCGCCGACCTGCGTCGCCTCCTCTATTGCGGTGAATGGATGCAGAGTCACTCGCTGCACGTCCACATGCTCCATGCCCCCGATTTCCTCGGCTGCCAGGATGCGGTGGAGATGGCGCAGCTGCACCGGTCGGACTTCGAGCGGGGCCTCGCGTCGAAGAAGATGGGCAACCGCATCATGGAGACGGTCGGCGGGCGGGCCATCCACCCCGTCAATGTGAAGGTCGGCGGGTTCTACCGTGCTCCCGCCAAGGCCGAGGTGGCCGCCCTGGCGGGTCCTCTCCTCGATGCCCTCGAGAAGGCGCTGGCCACCGTCGAATGGGTGGCGGGGTTCGACTTCCCCGACGTGCATGGCGACTACCGCTTCGTGGCGCTGCGCGAGCCTGGTCGCTATCCCCTCGAGTCGGGCCGAGTTGCCTCGTCGGACGGCTTGGACACGACTCCGGCCGGCTTTGCCGATCTGGTGGTCGAGGAGCACGTGGCCCGTTCGACCGCACTGCACGCCCGCATTGAGAACCGGCTCGAGTACCTGACCGGACCGTTGGCCCGCTACGCGCTCAATTCGGCCGAGCTGCCGGACGTGGCCGCCGAGTCCGCGGCGCGGGCGGGTCTGGGTCCCACGTGCACCAATCCCTTCCAGAGCATCATCGTGCGCGCGGTCGAGATCGTCTTTGCCTGCCGCGAGGCGCTCGATCTCGTCGAGCGCTACGAGCCGCCGGAACCTGCCCACGCCCCTGTCCCCGAGGGTGGTGGCGTCGGCACTGGTGCCACCGAGGCGCCCAGAGGGCTCTTGTTCCATCGCTATCACATCCATCCCGATGGATCCATCGCAGAGGCGCGGATCGTGCCCCCCACGTCGCAGAACCAGATCACGATCGAGGCGGACATCCGCCGCACCGTGCAGGCTTCGCTCGACCTCACCGACGACGAGTTGACGTGGAGGAGCGAGCAGGCGGTGCGCAACCACGACCCCTGCATCTCGTGCGCCACACACTTCCTCGACGTCACGGTCACGCGGCAGTGAACGACCGCGCCGCCGCTCCGGTTGTTGTGGCAGCGCTCGGGTGCGAGTTCCGACGTGACGACGGCGTCGGTACGGCGGTGCTGCAGCAGTTGCGGCTCGATTCTGACCGCAAGCGGTGCTGGCCACGATGGCCGCGCCCCTCGACCTCCTGGACCTGTGGGACGGTGCGGGGCTCGCCGTCGTGGTCGACGCTCTCGGCGTGGGTGAGCCCGGGACCGTGCTCGCCGTCGAGCTCGGCGATGACCTGTTCCCGGAGGCGATCGGCGCTCGGGCGCCGGGAACGAGCAGCCACGGCTTCGGCGCGGTCGAAGCGTTCAGACTGGCCCACGTGCGAGGCACGGCTCCGAGGCGCGCGGTGCTGGTCGGCATCGTGGGCGCGGACTTCGCGCCCGGGGTGGGCCTCAGCCCGTCCGTAGCCGCTGCCGTCGACCGAGCCGCCAGGCTGGTCGAACAGCTCGTGGGTCGTGCGCCGGCCACGAATGGATCTGGTCCGGTGCCAGGCACGTCAACGGGACCATCGGCCCTAGTGGTGAGCACGGGGTTGGGACACACTGCAGATGGCCGAGGAGGTCGACATGAGGTTCCGCGATCGGAGGGATGCCGGTCGTCACCTGGCTGAGGTGGTCAGGCGAGCAGACCTCGGTGGGGGCGATGTCGTCGTGCTCGGGTTGCCCCGGGGCGGGGTGCCGGTGGCCTTCGAGATTGCCAGTGCCCTGCGCGCACCGCTCGATGTCATCGTGGTCAGAAAGCTCGGCGTCCCGTTTCAGCCCGAGCTCGCGATGGGGGCGATCGGTGAGGGCGGGGTCCGGGTGGAGAACCGGGAGGTGTTGCAGTCCGCTGCACTTGGTTCGTTCGAGCTCGATGCAGTCGAGACGCGTGAACGCGCTGAGTTGGAACGACGTGCCGAGCAATATCGAGATGGGCGCCCGCGGCTCGACCTCCGGGGTCGGTGCGCGGTCATCGTCGACGACGGGATCGCAACGGGCTCCACGATACGTGCCGCTTGTCAGGTTGCGCGTGCACTCGGAGCGGCTCGCATCGTTGTCGCCGTGCCGGTCGCCTCGCGGCAGGCGTCCGCCGCGTTGCCCGACGTGTGCGACCAGGTCCTGTGTGTCGAGACGCCCGAACCGTTCTACGCCGTGGGCGAGTGGTATCGCGACTTCTCCCAGACGTCCGACGAGCAAGTGGTCGACCTCCTCCGCCTTGCGGCGACGGGAGACGAGGACGCTTCCGATCCGAGGAAGGCCGACCCACCCATGCGCGACGAGGACATCGAGGTCCGTACTGGCCGGGTCGATTTGTGCGGACGCCTCACCATCCCGAGTGGGCCTCTCGGCATGGTCGTCTTCGCGGACGGGAGCGGCAGCAGCCGTCACAGCCCGAGGAATCGCTACGTCGCCAGCGTCTTGAACGCGGCAGGTCTCGCCACGTTGCTGATCGACCTCCTGAGCGCGGAGGAGGAATTTGGAGCGATCGTACGTCTTCGACATCCGCCTGCTGGCCGACCGGCTGGGTGACGCCACGCGGTGGACGAGAACGGTGCCGGAAGTGTCCTCGACGAGGATCGGCCTCTTCGGAGCGAGCACGGGCGCGGCCGCCGCCTTGTGGGCCACGGCGCAGCCCGACAGTGGTATCTCGGCCGTCGTGTCGCGAGGTGGGCGGCCTGACCTGGCGGCGCCGCTGTTGGCCGCGGTGGCCGCTCCGACGCTTCTCATCGTCGGAGGTTGTGACGAGGCGGTCCTGGACTTGAACCGGCGGGCGCAGGCAGAGCTTCGCTGCGAGAGCCGGCTCATCGTCGTCCCCGGCGCCACCCATCTGTTCGAGGAGCCCGGCACGTTGCAGACGGTCGCCGAATTGGCGTGCGACTGGTTCACGACCAAGCTGGGTGTCCCGTCCGACTAGGTGATCGCGCCTCGGCGGCACAGTGTGCCGGACCCCTGGGAAGGTCAAAGGTGTCAGTCCCGTCGCACCGGAGGAGGAAACGGGCGCCCTTCCCATTGTCACCTCAATTGTTCCGGAGGGATCACCACGGAGGGGTGGAAACTCACCGGGCCGCACGAGCCCTGTTCCGTTGCAGCGCCTCCACCCTTCTGAGCTGCCTGCCAACTACTCTGAGTCCGCGCCGAACTTCGACGCAATCCTCTTTGGGTTCAGCCTCCGGATTCGAGGTCTAGGTTTGGTTTCGCCACTACCAACCTCGTTCTGGGTCGACGCCCGCGACCCGCCCGGTTCGACCGCTACGGAGCCATCTCTGTTCCCATTTCGTCTGACTCGAAGTCGATGTCGTCGCTAGTCCCTGACGAGTCCGCCCCGGATGCGGTGCGGCGGCTGCGCCTCCACCACTGGACCGATCGTGCGGTCGTCGCCGTCGCGATCACCGCGCTCGCCGCAGGGTTCGGGCAATTCGGCGTGGTAGCCGCACTGGGTGATGTGTCCACACAGCTGGGACACGTTGCGACAGGCGGCTCCATCGCCGACAAGGTTGGGCTGTCGGGTACGAGCCTCGGCGTCGGTCTCGCGATCATCCGCCTCGCTTCGCTGGCGAGCCTCCCGCTCATCGGTATCGCCGACCGCTTCGGCCGCCGGCGCATGATCCTGGCCGTGACATTCGCGGGCCTGATACTGACCGTGACTGCCGCCGCAAGTCCGGGCTACTGGTGGTTCGTGGCGATTTTCGCCTTCGGGCGCCCCCTGCTCAGCGCCACCAATGCGCTGGCCGAGGTGATGGCGGCGGAGGAGACCGCATCATCGGACCGCGTGGCAGCCATCGCGCTCATTGCGGCCGGGTACGCGCTGGGGGCGGGGCTCGCCGCGATCGTGCACAGCCTTGCCTCGGGCACGTTGGGTTTCCGAGGCATCTTCGCGCTGGCCGTCATCCCGCTGGCCGTTGTCTTCGCGGTGCGGGGGTGGGTGGAGGAACCGAGCCGGTTCTTGGTGGCGGAGGCGGCAGCCGACCACCCGACCCCCGTCCTCGGCGCCGTCGGGCCCCGCTTCCGGAGGAGGCTGGTCGTCCTGGCGCTCGTCACGTTCGCCGTCTCCGTCATCACGGGTCCTGCAAACAGCTTCGTCTTCCTCTACGCGGAAGATGTCGTGCACCAGCCGGGATGGGTGACCGCCCTCATGGTTGCCGCCGCCGGCGTGGTGGGACTGCCTGCGCTGCTGGCTGGCCGCTGGCTCGCAGACCACGTCGGCCGGCGGCCCACGTGCTCGGTGGCCATGGTCACCATCGCCCTGGGCGGCACGCTGGCCTATTCGGGCTCACGTCCGGCGCTGCTCGTCGGGTACGTGTTCGGGGTCTGCGGCGGTTCGCTGCTCGCTCCGGCTGCGGGCGCCCTGCTCTCCGAGCTGTTCCCGACGTCGGTGCGCGCGTCGGCGACCGGGTGGTGTGTGACGGCGGGGGTGTTCGGGGCCGTCGGCGGTCTGGTGGCCTTCGGGGCGGTGGCCGACGTCGGCAACCGGTTCGCCACCGCCGCCTATCTGGTGTTCCTCCCCACTGCGGCCGCAGCCGCCCTGTTCTGGTTCGTGCCCGAGACGATGGGCCGGGAGCCCGAGTCCCTGTGGCCGAGTGACACCTAGGCCGGCTTGGCGACCTCCACGTCCTAACGGTAGGTGAAGGTCACGGCGTTGGACGTGCCGCTGGCGGTGGTGATCGTCACCTGCGCCGAGGGATCGCCCGATGACGGCGGGACCGTCACGGTGCACGTGTTCTGCGCCGGGCAGCTCGTCGGCGCCACCTGGCCGTTGAAGGTGGCCACGATCTGGCCGCTCGAGCTGAGGAAGTTCGCACCGGCCACGTGAACGCTCTGCCCGGCGCTCCCACTCGACGGAGTCAGCGAGCTGATGACCGGCGGCCCGCCTACCGCCGCCGACACCGGCGTGGTGGTCGAGGTGCTCGTGGTCGTGCCCGAGGTGCCCGCGGGCCTGTGATGACGCTTCACCTGTGACCCTCCCGACGTCGGTGGCGCCGCGGCATGGGTCGGCGCGGGTCTCGTTGCCGTCGAAGCGGGGAGTGCTGTCGGACCGGAGCTCCCGGTGAGCGAGACGGCGAGGGCGATCGCCCCCGCCACGACGAGTGCGCCCACGACGACCACCGAGATGATCAGCCAACGGTCCGGCCGCGGCGGAGTCGACTGCCCCGGTCGGGGTGCTCGCTCGGACGGTGACCCGGGAGTGTTGGCGCGAGGTCGGGGCGGGCGTGGGGCGGGGAGGCAACGGTGAGGAAAGGCCGCCCTGCGATGCCCGCGCCCGTGCGACTGCGCTCTCCATGGCCCCGAGCGCGCGCCGACCGCGCATGCCCTCGTGTGTCTCTTGCGCCTGCTCATCCGTCATTGGAGTCTCCACTCGCAATTCTTCCCGCTTCGCCCCGATCTCTAACCGCGGCCCAGGGCTCCCTCCTCAGCTGGGCGGGCGCCCCGCGCTGGCACCGGTCAACCCATTCGTGCGACCCTGAACCGCATGTCCCCGGGGCGGCAGATCGTCGTGTGTGACGGCGACGAGACGGGCCAGGAATTGCTCGATGAGGCGCTGCGGGTCCTCGACGCCGAGGTACTGGGCTTGGACCTCGAGCTGGTGCGGTTCGACCTCTCGCTGCCGAACCGCCGTGCCACGGGCAACGCCGTGGTCCGCGACGCCGCTGCCGCCATGCGGGAGACGGGCTTGGGACTGAAGGCCGCCACGATCACCCCGGAGCACACGGGCGACGTCGGCAGCCCCAACAGGATCCTGCGGGAGGGCGTCGGTGGGTCCGTCATCGTCCGGACGGGACGGCGCATTCCCGGCGTCGCCCCGCCAGCCCCCGTCGTCCACCCGATCGTGGTGGTCCGCATGGCAGTGGGAGACGCGTATGGTGCGGAGGAGGGTCGAGTCGGCGACGCGGGCAGCGCGGGCGAGCAGGCCTGGCGCACGGAGCGCATCGACCGCTCCGTGTGCCGTTCGGTCGCGGAGTACTCCTTCCGAACCGCCGTCCAGCTCGATGCATCTGTCTACGGGGGCCCCAAGTGGACGGTCTCGACTCTCTACGAGGGGATGCTGAAGGAGGAGATGGACGGCGCAGCGGCCCGCTACCCCGACGTCTCGTACCGTCCAACGCTGATCGACGCCGCGTATGCCGGGCTACTCACCGAATCGAGCGGCAGCGCCCTCGTGGTGCCAGCCCTGAATCGCGACGGGGACTGCCTCTCGGACCTGGTGCTGGCCCTCTTCGGCTCCATCGCCGGCGCCGAGTCCGTGCTGCTGGCGCTCGACGACGACATGCGACCCGTCGTGGCCATGGCGGAGGCGCCGCACGGGACAGCACCCTCGCTGATGGGCAAGAACGTCGCCAACCCCATGGCGATGTTGTTGGCCTGTGCCGCGGTGCTCGACTACGCAGCCAGGGACGATACGGCGGTCGCGGCCCGGGCCGCCGCCATCCGTCGCGCCACCCTCGGTGCCGCCGCCGACGGGATCAGGACCTTTGACCTCGGAGGCGAAGCCTCCACCTCGGGGGTGGTCGACGAGGTCCTGACCCGTGTGCGCGCCGACGCCGTGCGTTGACATCCCGACGAGGGGTCGGGCGACCCCCGGAGGGAACGACCGCCCACGGACGTCCGGTCCGTCGGGGCGCAGCTGCGCCCGTCAGCCGAGGCCGAGCGGAGCGAACAGGTCGCCGTCCTTCTCGACGCGACGCAGCACGTCCTCGGTTTCGAACCTCAGCAAGCCCGGGTCCTTCTTGGCGGCGCACTGGTGCACCTCACTCCGCGTGACCGGTGACGAGACGGTCGGCGCGGGCATCGCCCGGACCGAGTACACCGCCACCGTGGTCTTGGCCGGATGGTTCTGGCTCCAGTCGATGAGGACCCGGCCCCGGCGCAACGACCTGCGCATGTTGGAGACGACGAGGTCACGATGTTCGGATTCCAGCTTGCGGGCGATGTCGAATGCATGGGCGCGCAGGCCGTCCCAGGTCGTCTTCGGCCCCACGGCGGCGTACAGCTGGAGTCCTTTGGACCCGCTCGTCTTGGCGAAGGGCTCCATGCCTTCATTGTCGAGCTCGTGCATCACGTGGCCAGCCACCTCGCAACACTCGACAACCGATGTGCCCTCGCCCGGATCTAAGTCGAAGACCATGAAGTCGGGCCGAGCTGGCAGCTTGCGACGCCGGCCGACGTGCCAGAGCGGCACATGTATCTCGATCGTCCCAAGGTTGGCAGCCCACGCCAACGTCGGGAGGTCGTTGACCATCACGTAGGGGATGACGTCCTGGGCGTCGTTGGACGGCACTTCGACGGAGTGCACCCAGTCGGGGGCGTGGGAGGGAATGTGCTTCTCGAAGAACGACTTGCCCTCGACGCCGTCGGGGAACCGCTTCATCGTCAGGGGCCGTTCCCGGATGTGTGGCAGCATCACCTCGGCGACTCGAACGTAGTAGTCGATGAGCTGACCTTTGGTGAAACCTCGCTGAGGGAAGAGCACCTTGCCGAGGTTGGAGACGGAGAGCTGCCGCCCTTGGATGGTCGTCCGTGTCGACGTCCCCGTCGCCATCATCTCTTCCTCTCGGGTCCGGCCATCGACCGATTCTTACCCCGTCCGATCTGAGATCCCGGTCTCATTCCACGACGACGTCGCCGGGCGCCTTGTCGGGACGCAGACCCCTCCAGATCGGATGTCGGAGCCGGCCTGCCGTGGTCCACTCACCGAACTCGACCTCTCCGACCAGCACCGGCCGGGCAAAGCGGGCCGCTGCGGTTTCTCGCGCCGGCAGGGGCGACCCGAAGGGGCTGTGCTGAATCACGAGCGGCTGCAGGTCTTGGAGGAGGGCTCGGCGTGCACTGGCGCTGAACCCCGTCCCCACCTTGCCCACGTAGCGCAGCCCGTGGGGGTCGGGGATGCCGAGCAGCAACGCACCCAGACTCCCCTCCCGCTCGCCCCGCCCTTCGGTCCACCCCCCGATCAACACCTCTTGCGTGCGGAAAGTCTTCACCTTGGTCCAGTCCGCGTGTCGCCGACCGGGCCGGTAGGGGGAGTCGCGCCGTTTGGCCACGACACCCTCGAGACCGTTCTGCACCGTGGCCGCCAAAATGTCGTGCCCCGGCACGTCCCGGAAGGTCTCGGTGGTCGTGAAGGTCTCGCCGGAGAGGTGCAACGATTCGAGCTGGGCCCTGCGCTCGTCATACGGCAGCGCCAGGAGCGAGTGTCCGTCGATGTACAACAGGTCGAACGCCACGAAGCTGACCGGGTCCGACGTCGCCCTCCGGCGCGCCTCCCTCTGGTTTGCGACGTGCATGCGGTGTTGTAGCGTCGAGAAGCTCGGGCGGCCGTCCTCACCGAGCGCGACGATCTCTCCGTCCAGCACGCAGGTGGTCATTCCGAGGAATTCTCCGATCTCCGCCAATTCGGGGAAGGACGCGCTGACGTCGAGGTCGTTCCTGCTCTGGGCGCGCACCCTTCCGCCTTCGACGAAGAGGATCGCCCGAATTCCGTCCCACTTGATCTCGAAGGCCCAGTTCTCGTCGTCCTGCGGCAGCTCGCCGGCCACGGCCAACATCGGCTTGATGGACGTCGGCAAGGGATCCGTGCGCGTCGTCGGGCCGTGGCGGTGGATCATCCAGTTGCGGTCGTTCGTCTGGAACAGCACGAAGTCGCCCTTGGCCCTCGAGCCGTGGAGGGCGAACTTGACCTCGGAGGCGGACCACTTCTCCACCTCGTAGTGTCCCCTGTCCCAAATCGTCATGCGGCCGCCCCCGTACTCTCCCTTGGGGATTTCCCCCTCGAACGTGACGTACTCGAGGGGATGGTCCTCGGTGTGCACGGCGAGTCGGTTCTCGTCGGGGGACTCGGGGAGGCCCTTGGGGATGGCCCAGGAGACCAGCACGCCATCACGCTCGAGCCGCAGGTCCCAGTGCAAGCTGCGCGGCATGGTGCTCTTGGATCACGAACCTCTGGCTCCCTTGCCCCGTCGCGCGTTGGCGGCCCATGGGCTCGGGAGTCTTCCGTGCGTTCCGCTTGGCCCGGTACGTGTCGAGCTTTTCCGCGTTCCGGGCGGTGCCCTTCTCGGAGGCCTTTGGTGTCACCGACCCCACCGTACCCAAGGTGACGGCCGCCGGGATCAGGTGACGCCGGACAGCGTGGCGGGACCGAGGCGCTGTTCCACCAGCGCGTCGAGGCTGAACCGCCCGGACCCGAAGACGGCAACGACCAGCGCGAGGACTCCGAGCGCCATGTTCAACTGGTAACCGGGAGGAGGTGACGCCGTATTGATACCGGTAGCCCACGTGACGGTGATCATTGCCATCACCATGTCCCCGAAGAGGGCGATCCCGGCGAGGCGTGAGAGGAGACCGAGTGCGAGTGCCACGGCGCCCCCGAACTCGATGATCCCTCCCAGCACTGCGAAGAATCCGCCCGGATGCAGGTGAGCGGTCTCCGAGAAGTAGATGGCAGTCCGGTGGATGCCCGGTCCATTGAAGGCTCCGAACAGCTTTCCAGCGCCGTAGTAGACGAAGATCCAGGCGAGCGCGACGCGGGCCGCGAGCAACGCATAGCTGGCTGGAAGTTCTGCCGTCCGCGTCGCGACGACGAGCGCCAGCACCGAACGACCGGAACGTCCGCCGGCGCGCCGCGGGGTCTCGGCCGTCGTCGTGACCATCACACCACTCCGCAATCTTCCAGGGCGCCATGCGCCGCGACGGGCCCCTCGGGTTCACCGAGCGGGCGGAAGGGCGCGACCAGTTGCGCGGCGAAGACGGCCAGGTGTCGGGAACGCGGCGTTGCTTGTTCGACGGTCAGGGGCCGGCCGGGGAGCCCGGTGTCGATCCGCACCGTTTCCTTCGTCGGGAAGACCGCAGTGTGGAACAGCTGATCCCAGATCGTCAGCGCGAAACCGAGATTGACATCCTGTGGCCCATCGAGCTTGTGGTGGATGCGGTGGAAGTTCGGACTCACCACGATCCGACCGACGGGCCCGAACCCGAGTCGGGTGTTCGAGTGTGCGAAGGCCACGATGCAGCCGTAGAGAGCCAACACGGTCAGCGAGAGTGCACCGTTGGCCAGGAGCACGACTCCCGGCACGAGGGCCAACAGGTAGGAGACATGAATGAGCGGATGGGTGCGAAAGACCGTGAGTGCGTTCATGTCCTCCTGCGAATGGTGAAGCTCGTGGAACCGCCAGAGCAGGCGGACCCGGTGATTGGCGAGATGCACGGCCCAGTTGCACCCGTCCATCGCGACGATGATGGTGGCGATCGCGATCCAGTGAGGCACGGTGTCCATCCTCGGCAAGACGATCCACGGAAGGAGCCTGCGAATGACCTCGACGAAGGAGAGCGTCAATGCCGTCACGAGCGGCAGCACCAGGGTCGCGTGGACGACGGCGATGAGGAGGTCGTGTCGGTGGCCCCGAGCGATGAGTGGTCGTTGTTGCGCCGGCCAGAGCCGTTCCGCCACGAGGATCAGCCCGAGGACGCCAAGGGCCAACGGGCCGATCACGACAACGCGGAGGCTCGTCAGGGACCCGCCGAACGCCGACCCCCCCACCGACTCGACCACCCGATACCTACGAGAACCCCGGCCAACGCCGGAATGCCCAGCGCCGGGAGGTAGATCTTCGACGAGAGGGCGGCGCGCACATCGCGCACTCCCAGGTTCGTCCGCTTCGCTCCATCGGAGACAGGCCGCGAGGGTCCGATGAGGGTCGTTGTCATGACCACGGCCCAGTCGTCTGCCGTGGCGCTCGCTCGCGCCGTGGCACTAGAAGGAGACTCCTCCTGATCCGGCGCTCGTCGTCGGCGTCCCTCCGGATCCAGAGCTGGCATGGGACGGCTTCGCGGTCACGACGACAGACCATTTGCCCCATTTGTCCGTGATGTTCCCGTGCACCTGACCCGGAGCGGTGTCCCCGATGAACCAGTAGAGGGGCTTACCGGCGTAGGTCACCTGGAGAGCTCCTCGGCCGGCCGCCACGGTGCCGAGATTGGCCGCGCTCACTCCTGGCCCGGCCGAGGGCATCGTCACCCCCTTGGGCAGCAGGAGCGCAGGCCACACCTTCAAGCACTTCGACCCGCACGCCACGTTGCTGGCCTTCAGGGTGTACACCGTCTTGCCGCTGACGAGGATGGTCCCGTATTTGGAAGTCTTGGTCGTGACAACTGTGCTCGTTGCAGCACCGGCTGTGTCGGCCGCCACGACGGCGGCAGACAGGCTGCCAGCGGCCAGGACCGCGCCCACCATCCGCAGAAGTGGGACCCTTCTCGCTGTCTCCGTGGTCTCGATCGTTTGCTTCGTACCGCTCATGTCTGCTCATCTCCTCGATTGTTCGTATCGCCGTGGGATGAGGCTGGCCGGTTCGTGCCCGGACAGGTCCCGAGAGTAACGCTTCGCCGGACTGGGTGTCCCGACCTGGCTGCTCTCTCCCGTGGCGTCGGCAATGAATACGGCCCAGGTGGCGGGAGGGATTGCCGCCCGGTGGCGCGCCTTTCCCCAGGAGCGAGGTGCTTGCCAGCCAGCGACAGTGCCGAAAGGGGTATTGGAATCCAATCGGCAGCCTCATCCGTAGAACTGGCTCGACCCCGATTGAGAGCAGACTGGAGCGGAGTATGCACACTGGCCGGCAAGGTGGCCCATTCCCGACTCGCCGCAGTTCCTTTCGGACGGCTGCGGTGACTCTGGCCGTTGGAGCACTCTCGTCCTCGGTCATCATCGGCGGCATTGCTGCCGCGGTCTCGAGTCACAAGGTGAAGCACGTCGTCGTCTCGACGACCGTGACGACCAAGTACGGCACGATCCTCGTCAGCGGTAAGACCGTGTACACCCTGAAGGCCAGCAAGGTGCCGTGCGCGGCCCGGTGTCTGAAGATCTGGCCCGCGCTCCTCCTGCCCAAGGGTGTGACCTCGCCCAACGCCGGACCAGGAGTGAACGCGGCGAGCCTCGGCACCGTGATGCACAGAGGTGGACACCGCCAGGTGACGTACTCCGGCAAACCTCTCTACTGGTTCATTGGGGACACCGCTCCCGGTCAGGTGCACGGGAACATCACCGACAAATGGGGCGCGTGGTCTGTCGTGGTCACGGTGAGGCCGGCCGCGACGGCCCCGGCGACCGCTTCAACGGTGCCGCAGACCACGACGCCCAGCACCATGAGTCCGAACCCCTCGTCGAGCTCCAACACACCGGCGACATCGCCGCCGGCCACGACGCCGCCGGCCACGACGCCGCCGGCCACGACGCCGCCGGCCACGACGCCGCCGGCCACGACGCCGCCGGCCACGGCACCGACGACCTCGCCGCCGGTCACGCCGACGACGTCACCCAGTGGAGGGGGGGTTGGATTCTGACCTAGCCGCCCAGCCTGTCTGGTGTGCAGTCTCGCCCGCCGTCGGCCTCATCGGGGTGTCGAACGGCTGAGATCGGAGTGCTCGTCGTCGGCGCCATGGCTCCGGTCGATGATCGTCCCGTCGCGCATCTCGATGATTCGGTCGGCATGAGCGGCAACATCGGGTGAGTGCGTCACCATCACGATGGTCATGCCTCCCGACCCGAGCCGGTCGAGGAGATCGAGAAAACGTCTTGTCGACGTCGAGTCCAGGCTTCCCGTGGGTTCGTCGGCGAGCAGGATCTTGGGGTCATTGGCCAGGGCACGGGCAATCGCCACACGTTGTCGCTCCCCACCGGAGAGCTCCGTCGGCAGCCGGTGCTCGCATCCGCTTAGATCGACCTCCGCCAACAGGTCACGCGCCCGGTCCGTCCGCTGACGGGCCGACATGTGGGTTCCAAACATGGGGATCTCCACGTTCGAGATGGCGGAGAGCTGCGGGAGGAGGTTGTGGAACTGGAAGACCAGACCCACCTCACTCCGCCGATAGGAGCTCAGGTCGTGCACCTCGGCCAGATCGCGCCCGGCCATCGTGACCGATCCAGACGTGGGGACGTCGATGGCGGCCAAAAGGTGCAGGAGGGTCGACTTCCCGCATCCGGAAGGCCCGATGATGGCGACCGACTCGCCGTAGACCACGGTCAGGTCGACCCCCGCCAGGGCATTGACCTCACCTGGGTACACCCGGGTGACTTGCTTCATCTCGACCGCAAGTGCTTGCTCACTCATAGCTGAGAGCCTTGAGCGGAGACAGCAGCGCAGCGCGGGTCGTCGGGTACAGCGCGCCGAGGAAGGTCATCACGAATGCCGTTATCAAGGCCCGCCAGAAGGCGCCCTCGGTGAAATTGGGATGCAGAATGCCCTTGAGGGCTGGAAGCCGGGCCAAAATGGCGGCCACGACGAACGACAATGCGACACCGACGGCTGCGCCGGCGAAAGCGAGCAGCAGACTCTCGCTGAGGAGGAGGCCCACCGTTCGTCGGCGAGTCCAACCGACGGCTCTGAGAAGTCCGAACTCACGCGTCCGTTCGAACAGTGATAGCAGCATGGTGTTGCCCACAATGACCGCACCGATCAAGATGGCCAATACCGTGCTGCCATTGACGGCGGCCTGGAGATAGACCAAGTTTTGGTCAGCCCGACCGAATTGGGTTGCGGTGCGGATCGTCGTCAGCTCGGGTTGGGCATAGGCGACCCGGGCTGCCACGGCAGACGCGGAACTGCCGGGCGTCACTTTGACGAAGACCAACGTCACGATCCCGGCGAGTCGGTTGTAACCCTGGATGGCGGGCAGCGGAAACATCGCTCCCGCATCCCCAAACGCGTTCCCAGTGGAATAGGTACCTACCACGACGTTGGACGTGCCGTTGGCGTTGAACCTGTCGCCTACTTGCAAGCCCAGGTTCGCTGCTGCCCTCCAACCGAGCATCACTTCGTTCGCGGCGGTCGCCGAATAGGGTCGCCCTGTCTGGACGGTCACGCCGAATGCCTTGAGATCGCCGGGGTCAATGCCGATCTCAATGAACACCGGATTGTCGGCGTTGATGTGCTGGGTCTCGACCAGGACGCCAATCGCACTGGCGACACCCGGCGTGTGGCGGATGCGAGCGAGCTCTTCGCTGTCGATCGTGCTGGTCAGGGTGCTCGAGGCCCCCTTCTGCACCACGGTGAAGTCGGCCTTGCCGATCGAGATGATGGCAGCAGCAGACTGCTCGAGACCGCTGCTGGTGACGTCGAGCGTGACCACGGTCATCACCGCGATGGCAACTGCGAGTATCAGTCCGAGCGACCGCGCCGGTTTCCGCCACAGGTTGCGAAGAATGAGGTCGAAGAACCTCATCGAGCTGCCTCTCCCGGGATCCAACTGACCGGCCCCACGACGCGGCTCGTGGCTCCCATCTCTCCAGTTTCCGCCCGGTCACGGGTGCAGACCAGGGACCTTCGGCTCCAATTGTCCGGGTACCTCCGGCCTGTCGGGACCCACGGGCAAGAGGAGGGTCAGGCCACCTGCATCGGCTCCGTGCGCGTCGAAGACAACAGAGCGCAGGCTGATCGGGGTTGCAGTCATCCCCGCCGTCCACCCGACCCGTCGAAAGCGACCTTCCAGGCAGGCAACCTGTGGGGGCAGGCAATACTGCGTGGGTCGCATCGCCTCACCGCATCCATGCCCTCCTGACCGACGCCTGGCAGATGTATTTTGAGGAAACGATGGTGAGAGGTGAAGGAATTGCGGTCATTCGAGGAGTCAGTGCCATCGAGGCATTTGATTTCGTTCTGGATCCTGCCCAATACACCAAGGCTGATACGAAGATGGTGTGGGTAACGAAGCTCGCCGATCTTCCCAACGGCATGTTGGCTCGCGAAGATGGAAAATTCCTCGGCCGCTTCAAGGGCTCGGTGATCACCAGATGCCGATGGGACCTGCCGAATCATATCGATGTGACTCTCGAGCATGGTGTTCCAAGAAGCCTCCACGCATGGTTTGAGATTGAAGACGTACCCGACGGCGTTCGAATTCGACACGTCGAAGAGCTTGACCTTGGACATGGAATCCTTGGGGTGCTCCATGATCTGGTTGCCGGAAGATGGTTCGCTCAGTCGGTAAGGGCCGAGGTAGCCGAGATTGGACGCCTTCTCGAGGGCGGCCAACGAGGACGTCCACTTGACCATCTCAACGATTGAGCGCCCACTCACGGCGACCACGGGCACTTTCGAAGCCGGCCGCTGGCCGGTGTAGTGATCGAACTCCGTAAGTCCTGGGTCTCTCAACTCCTCGTTCCGGTCTCGAAGTACCGGTCGTCGTAGAGGCGACAACCGGAAGTCATCAACGCCGAGCATGCAGCCGGGGGACGCCTGCCAGCATCTTCGTGCAACGGTCAAGAGATTCTCAGACAAGAACACAGCATGGAGCGAGAAGACCAGACGGACATCGCAGCGCCACAGGGGAGCTCGCTTCAGGATCCCGGTCGTTCGAGGTTGCCTTCACAGCAAACTTTCAGTCTCTCCACCGTTTTCTCGCTCGGAGAGTCGGAAGTGCACTCGCGGACGACCTTGCTGTCGAAACGTTTGCCGTGGCATTCCGGCGGAGAGAGAGCTTCGATCCGTCCCTCGGTGAGGTGCGAACCTGCTGTCTGTGACGTTTGACCAGTACTCGTTTCTCAGACCGACCAGGCCAACCTTTCGGATCTTCAGGTGACGGTTCCTCCGGGTTTCAGAGAGATCGTGTCGTTGCAGAGGGGCTGTCGGGGCTCATTGTTGCCCTGACCACCGGTCTCGAGAGGGCCCACCGCCGGGCTACCCAACCGTCACCTATCTGGGAGCAAGGAGAAGGCGCCAACCCGTGGGCTCCCGAGACGATACGGATTGCGCTCATCGACGCGGTCGTGATCCCGGTGACTTGCAGACGTAGTCGTCAGTTTGAGACGGTGATGGAAACACTGGCACTCGTCCCGCTGATCCCGCCAGCGCCGTAGGCAACGCTCTGAAGGGTGTACGTGCCGTTGGCCACGGTGGTCGTGTTCCACCCTGTGATCCATCCATGGCTGGTTGGCCTGCCCGTACCGATCAGCGTGTCGTGTTGTGAGCCGCCCGTAAGGTAGAACTCGACCTTGGTGACGCTGAAGTAGCTCGTCGCCGTGGCAACAAGAAACGTAGGGCCCGACAACTTGGCGCCGTTCGCAGGTGTGAGCACGTCGGTGACCGGCATCAGAAAGGATTCACCATTGCCACCCGCCAAGGGGGCGACGTGGACCTGGTCAACACGAAGACGCTCTTTGACATGGAACCAGGCCGTCACGCCACCAGACTTGACCGGGGAACCGATCGCGGCGCTGACATAGCTGATGACGGCCGCGGGGTATCCGCCACTCGGCGAGACGATGACCGTCTGGACATCATATTTGCGAAGAAACACACGGAGGGCCGTGACGTTCCTCTTTGAGAGGGGCTCCATTTGTGCCGTGGCGTCGCCGAGGAACGCGGCGTCGAAGATGGCCTGAACAGACTCGGGCTTCAGGAAGGAGGGACTGGTCGTGCCCTGGGTGCCTGTCGACGACGGGAACCAGCCCCAGCCTCCGATCAGCTTGAAGGGCATGCCGGCCACGGCTTGATCGAGCATGATGCCGTGCGAGAAGTACGCTCCACCTGAGGAGTCAGGGTAGGGATAGACAAGGACCACGCTCCCAGCCGGAATGGCCGCAACGGCTGCCGACGTGAAAAGGGACGGAACATTCGTCGGGGTCGTCTGCTGCGTGTGGCGGGGTGCCAACGGGATCACCACGACTGCGGTGAGAGCTGCCAACGCTCCCACCGTGGCAACACGCCTCCATCGCGGGGACAGCCATGGGGGACGACGTGATCGCATCATCCGTCGCCGGAGCTCGTCGAGTCCGATGGCGAACATCGCCGCTGCGAACAATGCGGTGTAGAGCGAGAACCGACCCGGGTCAAAGCCTTTGACAAGGGGGAGGTGCTCGAACACCAAGAAAGGGAGACTGATCGATGTGTCGTGCCCGTCGACGCGCAGACGGGGACCCAGCGACAGGACAAAGGCGATGAGCGCGAGGGTCCCCGCGAAGAGGATCGTCCGTCGTTTGCGGAGGAATACCGCGAACGACGCCAGGACGACCACCAGGGGTACGCCGAGATAGAGGTCCGACGCGAACGCGAACCGTTGGCTTGCTATGGCCGTCAGCTGGTTCGTACTGAGCCATTGGGAGCTCGGTACGATCGAGCCGAGCAGGTCGCTCGGAAACAACAGGTTCACGGTGCTCGCTGAAACCGGCGGTCCCTTGACGCTTTGGGGGCCGGCAAATGTGAAGACCACGGGCAGGAAGAGCAGCAGGGCGCCCACACCGAGGCTGTAGGCGAAGGCGGCCACTGCGTAGTGCCGGCGCTCGGCCAGCTGGTGGCGACTCACGAGGAGGAAGAGAACGACCGCGATGGCGCCCATGACGACCGTCGAGGCAAGGACCTCGGACCAGATGAAGAACTGGAGGGCACACACCACTCCGAGGAGGGCCCCGGTTCTTCCCGGCCGCCACTGCTGGCGCACCAAGATCTCGTGGAGGAGAAGGAAGATCACGGGGGGCAGCGGCACGAAAATAAGAAACAGGTAATTGCCGCCGTTGTACGCCATATAGGCGGAAAAGCCGTAGAGCAGTCCTCCGACGAAGGCGGCAGGCCACCACGTCGTCCAGCGGCGGAGCACGAAGCACATCGAACTTGCTGAGAGGGCAACGGCGAGACGGAGCGCGATGTTCCAGGTGACGACCGGGCCGAACAACTTGGTAATCGGCATGAAGAGCACACCGAGGGCCAACATGGAGGCATTCACCCCGAAGTTCTGACCCGCTGGATAGTTCTGCCACGGGGTGAAAAAGACGCTGTGGCCGTGAGGGAGAGCAAATGCGGTCCACGCGAGCCACCAAACCTGCTCGATTGCGTCCGGAGAAAGGTCTCCGGTCATGTGGCCCGGACCAAGCGAACCGAAGTGGCCATACATCGCCATGGCGAGAACCACGTACAGCGCACAACAGACCACACCGGGCCAACAGCGCCCGAGCCGCTTGCGTGTCGAGCTTTCACGGGCAGGCGCCGAGGTTGCCGATTCGATGCTGCCAGCGTCCACTTGAACTGCCATAACCTGATTCGTCTCCCAGGCTCGGCTATCGGGAGAGGTAACCTAGCAAAGGCCGCTGTGCTGGACTCTTCAGAATGTGGTCGGCTCACCTCGTGGCACCCGACGACGGGCTGAAGCGCTCATTTCCTAACCCAGGCCACTCAGAAGCCCTGAACCGTGCGGATGTGGTCAAGTCGACCGGCGCTTTGGTCGACATTGATCGACGGGCGGGCCGCGCCCGACAACTGACGCTGCTCCGTATCTGGAGGATGGACCGTGGAGAATCGCCGACGGGCACAACGCAATTCCACCGTTCGGATGGGCTCTTGCCATGTCGAGGGCGAACCCTCCCACCTATGGCGGGACTGCGGGATTTTCGACTTCTCGAGTCTCGGTGTGGGGTTGGACCTTCGCCACCCTGGTTCGACCGATCTCGTGGGTCGTCGTGTCTCCGTTCGTCTTCCGGTAGGTGCTTCCATCGAAGTGACGCTCAGGGGTGAGGTGCGAAATGCTAAGGCCGGCCCAGATGGAATCGTGAGGGTAGGAATCGAATTCGCAGCCCTCTCCGAGACCGAGCGCTCCATCGTCGATCTACTGGACATTGGCTCGGTGATCAGGTCAAGGTCCTGACCTTCACTCTTTGAACCTGGCGCTCGAGGTGGGCGGACGGAGCAGCGTGTCTATGACCCCGATGTCGAGTGTCCTGACGTCCCGACTGTCTCACCGACGCGGCGTTCTGAGGCACGGGCACACCCACCGAAGAGGGGTGTCGGCACCTGCTCGAGCGGGCGTCACGAACCTTCAGCGTGCCCGACCAGTCCTCGACATCTGGTCCCGGTCGAAAGGTCGGAAAGGGCTGGCGGTGCCACAAGTCATCTGCAACCACGATCATGCCTTGTCGCACGCCTCCTCTCGGCAGCGATCGGGTTACCCGGCTAATGCTTGAGGGTCCACGCGGCGGGTCTCGGCCTGGCACAGGTGAGTAGCGGATCAAAGTGGCTACGGTGGGCCCATGGGATCCCCAATCCTGCTGTGCACCGATGGATCTGATGAGGCATTGGGGGCAATATCAGCTGGTCTCGATTTGCTTGGCCGCGATCACGAATTTGTTCTGGTCACGGTGATGGACGGACCCGACGAGGCATCGCTCGCGGGATCTGGGCACGCTGGACCCGAACTGACTCCCAAGCAATACGACGACCTGCTCGCGCGTGCTCGCGACACCGCTAGATCCGCGATCACCAACGCTCAGAGCGAGCTCGCACTCATGGGAGCCGAAGTTCATATCCTTGGAGGTGACCCGGGCGTGGCGATCTGTCGACTCGCAACCGATCTGTCTGCTCGAGCAATCGTGGTTGGCTCTAGGGGCAGAGGAAGGCTCAAGCGCGCTCTCCTTGGCTCAGTCTCCGATCATGTCGTCCGCAATGCGCCGTGCAGCGTGATCGTGACCAAACTCTAACAACCGCGGGTGCTGCCTACCCGGAGGACTGGAGCACCTCGGCTGACAGAGTTTTTGAGTGGTGCTATTCACTCGACCGAAGGTGTCCGGTTCTGCAGTTTTGGTCCATTGGTGCGGTTGGATGGATCGATGCGCTGATCGAGGTCTCAGAGCTTCATCCTCGACAGAGACGTTAGAGGTCCCCGTTTCGGCTTGGTCAACCGGTTCGGTAGGGAACACGTCAGCAAGCAGTAACGGTCCACGCGACAAACCAGTCGAGACCTGGCCCGAAACAAGAAGGGGACAGTGACGAGGCGTGCTACCTCTCGTGAGCGGAAGCGAGCGGTGTCCTCGGCAATTCGCCCTCATGCGGCCGGAGTGAACGAGACTGCGCCGCTATCCGGCGTTCGAGAACAATGCGGGGGCCGTGAACCGCTGGACATAATGGAACACCTATGACATCCCTATCCCGGATGAGGTGAGAGTTCATGATCGTTAGCGTGTTTGTAAGGCATCTCAAGGAAGGATGCACGTTCCAGGACTTCGTCAACGAGTGGGAGGCAGACCAGGGCTTCGGGGTACCGACGCGTATCTTCAACGCTCAAAGTCTCGATGATCCTCGGGACGTAATTTCGATCGGCTTTGTCGCGGTGACCGTCGATGAGTTGAAACAGGGCCTTGCCACTCTTGCGGCTCCGGAGGCTGTGAGGCACGATCGGATCAGTACGGTCATCGAATCAACGAGGCTGCGTTGTATGTACGAGGTCAAGACCGAACACGACTTCACCTCGGAACCGAGCGAGGTTGAGCTCGGTTCAGCCGAAAGCCTGTTGGGTGCCTTTGGTTGACCGACGAAGAACGCCACCCCTCGTCGGCGCACGGGGCAGGCAGGATCGAACCTTAAATCTGACCCTCCCGAGTGTCGGGCTGCTGGCGGCCTGTCACCATCGATATGGCAGCCCGACTGCTCCAGGTTTCAGATGCGCCTGAGTCGGCGATCTGGGGCAGTACCGAAGCGCCAGCTTGGTCGTGTGAGACGGGGTACCAGGCGGAGGATCGAGCACCGCCTACATTGTGAGTCCGGCACGACGGCGCCGTCTTCACACAGGGACGCACCGCTACCAAACAAGGAGCGCACTAGGGGCAAGCTCATCGTCACCAAGTTCGTGACGCTCGACGGTGTGGCACAGGCGCCTGGAGGGCCCGACGAGGACCGCGATGGCGGCTTCGTCGGTCGAGGAGTAGACCCACCTCCTCGCCGAACGTGACGAGCGAGCGAAGCTACCGGGGTGGTGCTGTCCTAACTCGTGCCGTTGTGCTCACGGATCTGACGGCGTATGGGAACACCCTCGTGGGTGCCAGCCCTTGACTCTTACACTTTCCGATGTATCCTTGATGGAGGCATCAGGATTGGAGGCCAGCATGAGCAGCGAAGGCATTCGAGGTTCGTCTGACCGAAGCGTGCTCGTGTTGACGAGTCTGGCGAGTGGCGCCAAGCATGGTTATGCGCTGCTCAAGGACATCGAAGAGTTCTCGGGCGTCAAAATGGGACCAGGAACTCTCTACGGTTGCTTGTCGAAACTTGAGGAGGCGGGCCTCATCAAAGCTCTCCCCGCTCAAAATCGCCGCCATCCCTATTGCATCACGTCACAAGGCTCGGCGATTTTGGGAGAACGGTTGTCCGAATCGGCCCGGATTGCCAAGCTTGGTCTGAAACGCCTTGCAGGTGCGACATGATCCGTCATTCGTTTGCCGATCGGATCCTTCGCCTGTACCCCCGCGGCTGGCGGGACCGGTACGGCGACGAGGTCCGAGATCTGGTGGCAGAGCTCTCTTCAAAGAGCGAGTTCTCAAAGTTCAGAATGGCCTCGGGTCTCGTCGCGGCGGCCTTGGTTCAGCGAGTCCGATCGTGGCGATGGTCCTGGAGAAGTCTCGCTGTTTGCGGGACTGTGATCGGACTGGTCGCAACGCTCGTCATTGTCCTTAACGCCTCCGGGCCCAGCCACCCGAGCGGTACAACGGTTGACCTGACCAAAGGCACGATCCCTTCATCGACCAACGGCACCATCGATTCCAAGAATGTCCCCGACTTCATCAGCGCCCTGGGGCGAGACGGCAAGATCGTGGGCTACATCCCGAGGGCGTATCTGGTTCCCCCGCTGGCAAATGATCCGCTTGGTTCCAAGATCGGAAGCGTCGCCCCAGTCTATGCGAGCAACCTTAAGACTCTTGTTGGTCATATGTATCCAGGAGTCGGCTTCGTCGCTATCGGAAGATCTCCCGCCTCACAGCCCTGCATACCCATCACTACCTTCGCACAGGCCGCAGACGACCGGGTGACGACTAGCACCATTGCCTGTCCCTCGACGGTCGAGACCGTTCCGAACGTCATCGGATCGTACCTGCCAACTGCGATGGGCCAGCTGAGCGGCGAAAGCCTCGCGGCCAATATCAGCTATGTGCATTTGTCGTCGGTCAGCGCGGGTCATGTCATCCGCGTGGCGCCGGAACCAGGTTCAAGGGTCCCAGCAGGATCAGTGGTCACCGTTGTGAGCTCGCTCGGACCGGGAACCAACGGGGCCACTACTCCCTGACCACTCGCTTCCGACGTCGGTTCCCGTTCCCAAAGTGTTTTCCCGAAGAGGCCCGCTCTGTCCCGGCGTTTTGGGCTATCTGAGCTCGCTCGATATCGGCGCATATATGCGGCGCTTCGGATTCCAGGGGGTATGAAAGCCCTGATGTAGCCTCCGGTGGTGGAGACGGATCCGGAAGGGATGCTCGCCGCGCTGATCGGGATCCCTGGGGTCACCGTGATCGAGGCTCGCACCACCGCCGACACGTTGGACGTGCTCGTCGAGACCGAGCTGCGTCTGCCTCGATGCCCGCGTTGTGGCGGTGCCGTCAAACCCGCTGGAGCCGAGCTCGAGGATCTGGTGCCCTCGTCGGCCGTCGGACGGGTCTCTCGGCTGACCTGGCGCCGTCGCCGGTGGCACTGTCCCGCAGAGGACTGTCCCATCGACGTCTTCAGTGAGGACGACGTCGGGGTCGATGCGTTCAACGAGCGGGTGGCCGCGGCGAAGGCGCGGTTCCCGCTCGAAGCGGTGTCCTCGCCCCCCTCAGACTGGCGTGATCGTCTCGAGAAGTGACCAGTCGGGCTTGCCGGCGTAGAGCAGGGCGCGCACCCGGAAATTGCGAAACGACGAGAACCCGAAGGCAGCCCGCTTCACGCGCTTGATCAGGTTGTTGGCTGCCTCGGTCGGGCCGTTCGAAGCGCCGGATCCGATAGAGCGGGTTCTGCTCACCAAGGCCGAGGAACGGCTCGAAGACTCCGGTCGCGAGAAGCTCGTTGGCTTGCTGCGGGCCGGAGACCCTCGCGGAGAGGTGGCCACCACCTGGCATGCCAAAGAGGCCGTCCGGGAGCTCTACGCACACGGCGACGAGGCCACCGCACGCGAGTGGATCGAGCGCCTCATCGTCGACATGGCCGATCGTGACAACCCCATCGAGGTGCGTTCCCTCGGACGGACCCTGGCCCGCTGGCGCGACCAGATCGTTGCCTGGCACCGCTCCCATGTCTGAGGGTTGGCGCGAGGTGGTGCTCATCGATCTGCCGGCCTTCGGCAAACCCACTCGACTGCACTGGCACAAGCGGCGGTGGCGCTGTGATGACCCGGACTGTGCGATGGGCAGCTGGACCGAGCAGGACCCGCGTATCGCAGCTCCGCGGATGGCGATGACCGACCGGGCCGGACGCTGGGTGACCGCCCAGGTGGGACGCTGCGCGAGGAGCGTCGCCGAGGTGGCCAAGGAGCTCGGGTGTGATTGGCATACCGTCAACGACGCCGTGGTGCGCTATGGCGAGGCGCTGGTCGAGCACCCCGGGCGCTTTGGAGACGTCAGTGCGCTCGGGCTCGACGAGGTGCTCTTCGTGCGACGGGGCCGTTATCGCCGTCAAGAGTTCGCCACCTCGATCGCGGATGTCAGAGCCGGCCAGCTCCTCGATGTCGTCCCTGGTCGACGCTCCAGCGGGCCGGCGCAGTGGCTCTATGACCAAGGGCTCGAGTTCTGCGCGGGGATCGAGTGGGCAACCCTGAACTGGGCCACCACACCGCACGTCGGGCAGCCAACGGGTCGAGCACACTTCTCGACGTGTAAGTGGACGACGGGACCGCTGGTGTCCACGCCGAGCACGGACACCTCGGGGAGCCCGACGAGCATCTCCAACACCTTCTTCGGATCGGTCTCGAGATCAGCTGGAAACTTGCGGGCACGCGGCATTGCCGGACGATGGCAGCGTGATCACCGCGGATCGCGGACCCTCGTTACCCCCAGCGAATCCGAAGTCCCATATATGCGCTACTTGCCGGCATAGGACAGCTCATCCTCGATGAGGACGCCGCCCACGGCAGCATCGCCCAGCGCATGTTTGGAGCAGACAAAGCAGTCCGTAGAGGTTGTCTCATTGTCCTTGCACAAAGCATCCCGCACGAGCCAGTCGCTCTGCTGGAATCCCATCTGCCATTGCCCAGCCATAGCCCAAAGGCCGAACCGCCACACCGTTCCGGCGACTGATGCGAGACAGGGACAAGCACCCTCCGGGTGATTACAGTGAACTCCGGTGAAGCAAATCCCAAGGGCTACAACTTCTCCGTCCATGTGACCAAGGGTCACGAACGAGAAGCATGGAGGCTCAACGGCGCAAGAGGCCGAGTCGGATTGGCAAGCTCGTTCTGAAGGTGTAGGGCTTCAAAGGGGAGGCTGGCTCCGACTACATCAAGTAGTTGTGACCGCTGCTCGATCGCCCACTTTCCATTGGCGTACGGGGTCGCTAGTAGATGTCTGCTCACCGGTCGCGAGATTCCATCGAGCTGGTCAGTCGGGGACGACGTTCAGCTGTCCTGTGTGTCTTGGAACGCCGGCGTGTAGCACACCGCGACGAGCAATCCCTCCGGACTCAACAGCCGAGCGGTGATCTGGCCCCACGGCTCCGTGCGGGCTTTGTGGATCAGCCGATACCCCTTGGCAGAGAGTTCATCGGCAGCGGCTGTGACGTCAGCGACCTCGAATTCGATGCTGGCCTGTGGGGCAGGGATGCCGGCAGGCCATTCGGTTGTGCCGAAACAGGCGTTTGCCGCTTCCGAAATAGGCCACAGGCCGAAGTGTTTGGTCCCTTCCAGCTCGTGTGTGAACAGGTAGTCGCCTTCTTCACCCTCAAAGGACAGGCCTAAGGCGTCCCGGTAGAACGATCGCGAGGCTTCAGTGTCTCGCACGATCGGGGCGACACTCGTTACGAACTGCACGTTCATCGGTTCCACCTCCGTGAAGTATTGCTCAGGTGCGTTCATCTCCTTATACCCGCGGGGTGAGACACGGCCTGGCCAAGGGAATGCCCCCATGGCGTACGAGGGTACTTTCGTGCTGGCGTCGAAGATGAAGGGCGCGGGCGACGCGGCACGACCCTGGCTCGACGAGCAAGGGCCGGTGGGGCCGAGGTGTCAATCATCAACCGGAACTGTGTCAAGCATCACCCGAACCGGTGTTCAGGATCAGGCGAACCTCTTTCGTTCAGGACCACCCGGACCAATACGCGCATCGAGTGCGCCCCTCGGGATTTGAACCCGAAACCTGCGGAGAAGATTCAGAGGAAGCTCATGACCAGGAAGAACTCGGATAGCGCCTGATAGATGCCAAGAAAGTATTGGCAGTCATCGACAGCCGTTAGGGGCCTGTTGTAAGGGCGTCGTGTCCCGTTCGCGTCCGAATGAAGCTTGCCCTCAAGGTGTCACCGTACGAATCAGGCACTTCGGGGATGCCCTCCACAGCCAAGCAACCCCCGACCGGCTCGGCACTACCGTCGGTCGCAGGCACCCCTAGCTGGGTCTTGTTCGGCGACAGTGTGGCTCAGGCATACCGGAATCGAACTGGGAGTCTCATCTTCGGCATCGCTCTAGTTCAAGTGCCGCTCTGCTCCTTCTTCAACGCAGTCGGTACCGTCGTTGTCTGGGCAATGACTAGCGCGGCATTCTCCGTTTGGATGAAGTGTCCGCCATCTGTGTTGTGATCAGCTGCCACCATGCTGGGGGTCAGCGGATTTTGCGGCAATCTTCGAAGCTCGCTGATACTGTCTCCGGTGCTACGGCGGACGATCAAGGAAAAGAGCACGATGGCAGTGTTCAATGGCGCGTTCCCGATCCTTCCCGGTAAAGAACAAGGAGGAAAGGACTTTGCTGCCGCGTGCATGGGGGACCGCCGCTAGGGGTTTGAGGCTCAGGCGGCGAGGTCGGGACTTATCCGGGAGACCTGGGCTCTGCAAGAGACTCCGATGGGGAGCTTCATGTTGGTGTGGTTCGAGGCTCCCGACATCGAGAAGGCGTTCGCGGACCTCGCTACCTCCGGCGAGGAGTTCTCAATCTGGTTTCGTGGCCAGGTCAAAGATTTGACTGGCGTCGACCTGGGCGCTCCACCCGAAAGCCGGCCCCCCGACGTACTGGTCGACTGGACCTCCTGAACAACGACCCCCCCCGTAGGGACATCGCCAGCAGCGAGGGGTTCTCCGCGCAGGTGGCCCTTCGCCATGCGTCCCTTCGGGTGGCCCTTGTGATCGCCAGAGGGTCCGGCACGGGCGTCCCCAGCGTCGCCGGGTCGGTGGATTTAGATAACCACAATGGCCTGCCATCCCTCGATCTCCGGCGACCTAGCCTTGGATGGGCTTGGACAGGAGGGCGGCGCGTGACCGAATCGTTGCACAATCGGATGCAGCATTACGTCCTGGATGGAAGCGACCGAGACTTGGCCCGACTGTTGCTGATTGCTGAGGTCCAAGCGGAATCAGCCCGCACCGCTATCGTCCGGCTCGGAGACGTGACGGGCTGGAAAATCGTCGAGTGCGGGTGTGGGCCACTTGGCTCACTTGCCGTCCTATCGGAGCTGGTTGGCCCTAACGGACATGTCGTTGGTATCGACTTCAGCGCTCCTACCGTTGAGCGGGCTCGCTGGGTGCTCACCATGCTGGGCGTCGAGAACGTCGAGGTCGTCATCGTGGACCTCAACGCTCTGGACACATCGGTGTTCGCGGGTCCATTTGACCCGCATACAGCCGAGCGTTTCTGATGCACCAGGTTGATCCGAAAGCAACACTCCTACAGATTGCACAGCTGCTCGGCCCTGGTGGCTGGCTAATCGCCCAAGAACCGCTCCGTGAACCGCCGCCCACGAGTCATCCCCAAGTCCCGGCACTCGCCCGTTATTGGGAGCTGATGCACCAAGCGGCTGAAGGGTCGAGCGTGGCGAGGGATGCGGTTGAGAACCTCATGGATGCGGCGAACTACGCTGGATTCGAGCTAGTGACCAAGGGTGGGTTCTTTAACGTGACTGATCCGTCAGTCGGATTCATGATCCATGCTGGCGCGGTCTCGGCGTTGAGAGATCGACTGACGGAGACGGGAGTCGCAACGGATCGAGAGGTTGACGATATCGAGCAGACCCTCAGAGAGGCCGCGTCCGGTGGCTCCGGCTGGGTCTCGACCCCGTTCATGTTGGATCTGGCACTTCATCGGAAGTAAGCACCTGGACCGTCCGGGAAACGCCGACACTCGCCGTTCTTTGGTGATGTCCCCTAACGCCCTACATGAAGGGGTGCCAACTCCGGCGAACCGGCTGAGCCGAGCGGTGCTCAAAGAGGTGTGTTCGCGCCCCGGCGGAGGCTGAGTACCGACGAGAATCGCGCCCCTGTTCTCGTCCCCGGTGATTAATCCCCGCTGTACAGGGTCATTCGGCCAATGACCTTGAACTTGGCGAGAGTTGACACGCCTGGCCGCTGCGGTGATTGGGCATTGACTACTCGGAACTGCCCCGAGCCAGAAAGAGGACACCATGCAGCAAGCACGAAGTCCAGCTCTCCATCGCCTGGAGACTCTCGTGGGAACGTGGTCAATGGAAGCACGAATACCGGGTATGCCGGTGGACCGCGCCGAGGCCGTATTCGAGTGGCTTGAAGGGGGGGCATTTCTCATCCAACACGCCGACGCCGTGGCCCAGACCGAATCGATGCCTCCTGAGTTGATTCGAGACTCGCCTTTCCCGCTGGTGACCATCATCGCCGCCGATGATGCAAGCGATACATATGTCTATGCCTACACCGACGCTCGCGGCGTCCATCGCGTTTGCAAGATGAGCATGGGCGCCGGAGAGTGGAAGATTTTTGGGTCAGTCGGGTCCTGACGACGAGAGGGTTGATGGTCGTTGGGAGCGATCGGTGGACGGCCAAGTCTGGGAGCTCGACTTCAATGTCGTTTACGCGAAGGTCGAGGAGCCGGGCGACCAGAGAATGAGGTAGAAGCGGCTTCAGCTCGCCCACGGGGCGAGGGATCGGTCTCGGCTTGGCCGCTTGGACGGCTTCCAGATCACCGCGCCGTCCATTTTGGAGGTGCCGAAGTCGACGGGCCCAGGATATCCCCGTACATTGCCGCCGGATGTGCGGCACAGGTTCTCGGGCGTTGGGCCTTAGGCTGGCGCGGCGACAATCAAGGAGGGCACGAATGGGTACATCGAACCTCAAGGTGACGGGCATCAATCATGTGGTGCTCCACGTCGCAGACCTTGATCGTTCCCGGACATTCTACATGGAAGCTCTGGGCTTCGATGACCGCGGCATCTCCGTTCCGGGTATGAAGGCCTCCTTCTTGCGCTGTGGAATGCAGGGTCTCGACCTCTTCGAAATGGCTGACGGCAACGTCCACGGCGGCGAGGAGATGAACCACATGGCCCTGAACGTGGATACAGCCGATGTTGAACTTCTCGTAGCTGGTCTCTCTGAGGCTGGGATCGAGGCCTTCGAAATGACACCACGTAATTCGGTGTTCATCTCCGACCCCGACGGCCACCGGATTGAGATGCTGCCCATCAGTGCCAGCGAGCGGGATCACGAGCGCCAAAGCGCACGCGCTTCAGGACGGTAGCGAAAGCGAGGATCTTCCCGCTGCCCTTCGGCATGGGAATTCGTGGCCATCCTGGATCCGCTGGCAGGATCTCCACCGACGCTGTTTGAGGGAGGCGCTGACCCGGCGCCCGGTGCGCCAGTTCTTCGGGATGGAGACCATCCTCTACGGACATTCCGTCACGCTGGGAGTTCACGGGCTCCCGTTGACCCCTCCCTATTCAGGCATCGAGGCCGGGCGCCCGGCCAACTCCGCTGTTGGACAGTCGGGTCGTCGGAGACTACGTCGTCACTTCGCGCCCGCCATAGGCGGACAGTCCGTAGATAACGAGGACGCCGACGAAGATGTACGTGAGCGACCACACGGGGTAGAAGGGCATCCACCAGATCGCACTGATCGCCATGACCGCACCGGCGAAGATCCCGATCCATCGGCTGAACTGTGACCGTGCCATGACCCCGAATGCGCAGAGGATAAGCACGATAGCCACGATGAGGTACACCCAGCCGTAGGTCTTCAGGCTGTGCCCGAAGATGGCGTCTTCGAAGTTCTGGGGGAGCACCCCGTGATAGCGAAACGCCCAGATGGCGTCGAAGATTCGCATGATGCCCGCAACTCCGAGCACTACCGCTGCGAAGACGAGCCAGCCTTGACCTTTTTCATCCATGGTTTCACCCTCCCCCCGATTGCTCGGGTGTTCGATCGCATCCCATGTGCGACCTAGGTCTAGGCATACAACGCTAAGGCCACACCACTCCGATGCGGTGGATGCTGTTGTGCCTCTTCTGAATTTGAGCTGGGATGCGACGTGCTGGTCACAAGCTGTCACTCTGTGAGCAGCCAGAATTTGAGGCTGTCCCACTTCGCCCGGAAGGGGGACAGCTCGTCACTATGCAGATGGGCGGTGAGCCAAATGTTCTCGCCTCAGTGACCGGGAAAGAACGGGTAGCGATGCCGTGAGGGTGGAACGGTCGCATCACCCCTGTCAAGATCGTTGGTAAAAGCCTGGATAGAGGTAGGTCATCATGACTCTTGGCAGGAATCGTTACGCTCCGGAGGGCTTCGGAGGCACCTTGCTGCACCCGGGCGACGACGGCTACGACGAATCTCGGAAGGTCTTCAACAGGATGATCGACCGGGAGCCGGCGGTGATAGCTCAGTGTTCGGACGCCAATGATGTGGCTGCCGCGGTCAACCTGGCCCGGGCGGAAGACCTGCCCTTGTCGGTCTACGGAGCGGGACACGGCGTGACTGGCGCGGCGGTCTGTGACGACGGGGTGTGCGTGGACCTGCGAGCAATGAAGGGCATCGACATCGATGTCGAGGCCGCCACAGTTCGGGCCGAATGTGGCTTGACCTGGGGCGAGTTGGATGCAGCGACGCAAGAGCACGCACTTGCCGTCACTGGTGGGCGAGTCTCGACTACAGGGATTGGTGGGCTCTCCTTGGGCAGTGGTAGCGGCTGGCTCGAGAGGAAGTTGGGCTTCGCCTGCGACAACCTCATCAAGGCCGAAGTCGTCACGGCGGACGGGCGTCAGGTCGTGGCGTCCGACACCGAAAACCCCGACCTCTTCTGGGCCCTGCGTGGAGGGGGCGGGAACTTCGGCGTGGTAACCGCCTTCCACTTCCAGCTCCATCCAATCGGTCCGATCGTCTTCGGTGGTCTGCTCATGTATCCGGCCGAGGCGGGGCGGGATCTCTTCCGGTTCTGGCGTGACTTCATGTTGGCGGCACCAGACGAAGTCGGGAGCGGCTTGGCCTTCATCTGTGCCCCACCCGAGGAGTTCGTGCCCGAGCCGGTCCGAGGCCAGCCGGTGGTCGGCGTCGTGCTCTGCTACTCCGGCGACGTCGAAGACGGCCCGAAAGTGCTCGCACCGCTCCTGGAATTCGGGCCCCCAGCAATGAGCATGGTGCAACCGATGCCATATGTTGCTGTCCAACAGCTTCTCGACCCCGCCAATCCCAAAGGAATGCTCAATTACTGGACCGGAGATTTCTACGACGAGTTACCGGATGCAGCGGTCGACACGTTGGTGGACAAGGCAACGCAACCGGTCTCACCACTTACCCAGATCATTGTCATAGCCGGCGGGGGCGCAATCGCGCGGGTTGACGATGACGCGATGGCATTTGGCCAGCGCAAAGACGCGTTGGAACATTCACTATCTATCGATGTGGGCCGATACTGGAGATACCGAGAAGAACATCGCTTTCACCAGAGAGCTGGCAGGCGCCATGAAGCCGTGGAGTACCGGGCGGGTGTATCTGAACTTCCTCGGAGACGAAGGCCAAGACCGGGTCGAATCAGGATTCGGGACCGAGAAGTACGCTCGATTGCGGAGCCTCAAGGCCAAGTGGGACCCGACCAATCTGTTCCGTAACAACCAGAACATTCCCCCAGCGGGTTAGAGGAATCGCAATCAGCCGCGTGCCGGTAGTTTTGGTTCTGGGTATCCCCGTACGCCAATCGGGTTGGGGCCGAATCACGTAAGCCGGACTGCCCTGCTTGAGCGGAACGTGGAGGTGGCCAACACAACCTGGTCCCGATAAGTGGGGACGAGGGTCCTGCGGCGCGGAGATACGGTGCGCCTGACCAAGACCGCCAGTATCGTCAGGGTGATGAGTGACCTGCCGCGCGGGGCAATTCCTGGTCGGGCCGTCGACCGAAGCGTCGAAGACTTCGATGAGAGCTACGTCGGGACGCCACCATGGGACATCGGCCGCCCCCAGCCGGTGTTCGCCGTGCTCGCGGAGGAGGGCGCAATCAGTGGTCGCGTCCTTGACGCTGGCTGTGGGACGGGCGAACACACGCTCATGGTCGCCGCTCGCGGCCAGCATGCTACGGGTATCGACGCCTCGCCCAAGGCCATCCAGATCGCCAAGCGCAAGGCGACCGACCGAGGCGTCGCGGCACACTTCGTGGTGTCGGACGCGTTGGCGCTGGCCGATCTCAACGAAAAGTTCGACACTGTCCTCGACAGCGGACTCTTTCACGTGTTCGACGACGAACGGCGTGCGCGTTACGTCACCTCACTCGCGGCTGTCGTCAAGCCCCGAGGGCGCGTGTTGCTCGCTTGCTTCAGCGATCGCCAACCCGGCGATTGGGGGCCCCGCCGTGTCCGGCAGGCCGAACTGCGAGATGCCTTTACTGATGGCTGGCTCATTGAATCGATCGAACCAGTACGGTTCCACACCAATCTTGAGCCACCCATAGCAGAAGCGTGGTTGGCGCGGATCAGCAGCGCCGCTACTTGACCGAGCGCCAATGTGAGCCTGCAACTATTCTCGTGACCGATTCACACGAGATCCTAGGGGCTAAATGCCCCCGAACGCCGGACAGGGCGCGCCGGACAGGGCGCAACAAGGCCGGAGTGCATCGGCAGTCTACCCTCGCCCAAATGACGATGTCTTATCAGCACGTCGAAGTATGCCCTGGGTTCATCTCCGCGGCTGGGGGGTGCTGGCCGGCAACTTTTCGACTCGTTCCGGTCTGCTGACCGCCTCCGGAGCGGCGGCGGCTTTGTCGGCATCGCTTGAGCATCCTGAACAGACCAAAACCCCGCCGTCCTGCACGATCCAGTTACCGAGCTCAGCGGTCGTGACGTCTTCGCTCTTACAACCACAAAGCGAACATCTGCCGTTCGCCGACTCGTGCTGCGTCACGAGACCCATGGTGCCCACGCCGCCCCCCTGAATGGGGGATGGTGGGAGGTCGCGCGCCTCAGGCGATGCTGTCCCAGTTCACCGGCTCAGGGTCGCGTTATCTACATTTGGACGCGGGAGCTACTCGTGGTCCGCTAACTGCCCATGAACGGCTGTGTCCTCAAGGGGTCGTTGCAACACCAGCCTGATCGGCGGACGGTGATGTCGTCGATCGGGAGGTGTGCGGATGGGAAGGCGATTTAGCGAGACCTAGAGAGGACAACCTAGAGGACGACGAATTGAGACATGCGGGGAGGCGGGGGTACCCGTCAAACGCATTGCCCGGCATCTGGGCCGGCAGAACTTCTCGGTGCGAAGGTTCATTGCCGATGCCGATCGGACTCGACCTGCTCCCCGGGAACGCTCTGAGCTCCGGCTGTCCTGGGGCGAACGAGAAGAGATCTCTCGTGGCCTGGCGGCCGGATGGTCGATCCGAGCGATCGCCCTTGAACTGGGCCGGGCCCCCTCGACGGTCTGCCGGAAAGTGAACGCCAATGGGGGTCGCCGGGGGTATCGGGCCCTGATCGCGGATCGGGCAGCGTGCCGGCGGGCGCTGCGGCCCAAGCGCACCAAGCTGGCACAGTGTCCACGGCTGCGCCGGGCCATCGAGGCCAAGCTCGAGGACAACTGGTCCCCCGAGCAGATCTCGTCGTGGTTGGCTGATTCCTACACCCACGACTCGGAGATGCAGGTGTCTCACGAGACCATCTACCAGTCACTCTTCGTCCAAGGAAAGGGGTGCGCTGCGCAAAGAGCTCCATGCGTGCCTCAGAGGTAGTCGGGCCCTGCGCCGGGCCAAGGCCTACACACGAAGTGCCGCCATTCGCCAAGGCAAACTCAAGAACATGGTCATGATCTCAGAGCGCCCCGCCGAAGTCGCCGACCGGGCGGTGCCCGGTCACTGAGAAGGGGACCTCATCTTCGGAAAGAAGATGACCGCCATCGCCACCTTGGTCGAGCGCCACAGCCGCTACGTCGTGTTGTGCAAGCTGCCCAACGGACACGGAGCCGAGGCCGTGCGCATCGCCCCGGCCAAACGGATCCTGACCCTGCCGGCCAACCTACGGCACTCACTGCCCTGGGATCAGGGCAAAACACGTGCGCTTCAGCGTGGACACCGGAGTCCAGGTCTACTTCCGCGACCCAAAGAGCCCCTGGCAACGCGGCACCAACGAGAACACGAACGGCCTGTTGCGCCAATACCTCCCCAAGGACGCCGACCTGTCCTTGTACTCACAGCAGCAGCTCAACGCCATTGCACGGTCAACGGACGCCCTCGACAGACGCTGGGCTGGATGCCACCATCTCAGGCGTTCGCCGTGGCGTTGCGTTGATCCCTTGAGGCCGCACCACAACGAGACAGTCCCCGAAAGTCCATCTCGGATCAACGACCCGCCGCCGCCGCTTCCACATCGTCTGCGGTGTTTCGTCAGTCTTTGCGACCGATGAACGCGCCTCGACGTGATCCACCTTGTCCGGCACTTGTGGGATGACGAAAACAAGATGCCAAGCGCGGGACTTGCCGAGTGTCGTAGGACTGCCATCGAAATGACGACGAGCCCTGGGATGCGTTTCGCTCCTACGAGCGGTCCTCGATCACGTCAAAGTCCTGAAACGTCATCGGCCCCTCGAGGAGAGCAGCCTGCTTCTCACTGAATTCGGATGTCTCCGGCAGATTCGAGTTCTCCATGGCGGCCTCATACGAGTCGAAGAACGCGAGGATCAGGTGTCGCTCTGGGTCTGTGCGGTCTCGGACGACGATAGAGCGTCGAAGAGTGCGCTTTCCCTCCGTCGCTGCTCGCCACTCGTCTTCGAGCCGCTGGATCTTGTCGAACTTTGTTGTTCGGCCCTCGATGATCTGAACGAACGCCATGTTGGTCTCCTTTCGACGTTGCGACCCCTCTAGACATCGGAATTCAATTTCTGCATTGAATTGTTAGCTGAAGCACCTCAAAGAAACCTGGGTGCGGGAAGAGTGTCCAATACCACCAGAAGCAACACCAATCTGGAACTCTGACCCATCAGAAACATGGGGCAGGGCACCCCTCCCTATTCCGCCGGGAACGTGGGACGAGTACCTCTGCCTTTCGTATCTGTGGATCCCAGTTCGCTGCGGGTAGGGGTGCCCCACCACATTGCCGGGACGGTGGCAATAACAACTACGCGTTGAGAATGACATTGTCAGCCCCCAAGAGATGTTCGTACAGGTCGTCGTCTTCTCCAACCGATTCCTGCATGTCGTAGTAGGTCTTGATGGTCAGATCTCCGTTTGGTTCCCAAGAAAAGATCTCGATGCTGATCATTGAATGGGTCTCGTCGCCGATCGTCACAATGTTTCGGTTCGCCCATGCCATCTCATTGTCATTGACATGCACAACGATCTGCCGCAAGCGCAGGATCGACTGGAACATCTCCCACGCGTCGAGCGTGGCGTGGTCGAGACCATGCTTTTCCTTCGTGCCGACGGGATCGAACATACGTATGTCGCCCTGGGCGATCGTTCGCCATGACGCAACCCATTCATCCTTGCGGCCCTCGTTCCAGTAATCGCAGTGGATGCGAGCGTGGGCGAGTCGAGCTTCTCTCGTCGGTACCCCCATGGTTCTCCTTGGTCTAACTCGAATGCGGTCAAGCTCGATGATCGCAGAGAAGGGGAGCCCTCCTGCCGCCCTGGCACGGCCGGCTCCCCGTGCCGAGGCGGGTATCCCACCTCGCCGGGAGTGTCCGGACGCGAAGACGACCGGCGTCCATCCCAGGTGTGGGAGGAAGGCACCGGTCGTCTCGCCGCAGTTGCGAGCCTACGGGCGCGGCCTGGGCGTGAGGCGGGGTCCGCGAACGGTTCGCGACACCGCAGGCCGATAGTGACAGTTACGCGACACGACCGGTGCTTCCCCGAACATCCTTCATGCGAGCGGGTGTCCCCGATTCGCCGGGATGGGGGGACGCTATTGCTGGACCAGGTCCACAATCGGCATGACAACGGGCGCCTGCGCCAACTCGATCCCCAGTTCTTCCATGACTGGCCCGAGGTATGTCAGGAACTCATCGAACGCCTCCTGGCTCTCCCAGACGTCGAAGACCTGAAGCTTGCCCTCTTCACCGAAGCATGCGTGGAGCTTCATGGCGCTCTCGTCTGCCCCGGCCTCACGAAGACGGTCGCGCCCCGTCGCGTGCTGCTGAGAAGTCATGTTCTTGGTGACGATGTAGATGGCAATCACGGGCAGCGGGCTCCTTGTTCGTTGGGATACGCACGCCATTCGTCTGTGGGCGTTCGGCTGGATCACTGTAATTCCAGCGTCCTCAACCTGCCTGCTCCTGAAGGCGTGCCACGATGTCGTCCTTTCCACGAGGACAGCACCAGGTGCAGCAGGCCGACACCAGGGCCCATCCTCGGATGGCGGTCGCGGATAGTGTCCAGGTCGTGAAGGGCGACAGTGCCCCCGATCGAGCCCGGGTGCGGCTGGCCGAGCTGGTAGCCGCCCTGTCCCTCGGTGTGGATCTCGGCTTCGGCCAGCCGATGGAGCACGTTTTGCGCCAGTCGATGATCTCGTTGCGCCTTGCCGAAACGCTCGAGTTGGGTGAGGACGATCGATCCATCGTCTACTACACGGCCCTCATGGTCAATGTGGGTTGTCATTCCGACGCGCACGAGCAGGCCAAGTGGTTCGGCGACGACATCGCGCTCAAGTCCCACAAGTACGACGAGCGGAACCTGAGTGGGGCCCTGGCCATGATGCGATTGCTGGGCAGCGGGAACCCACCGCTGCACCGCTTCCGAGTCGGCGTCGAGTTCGCCGTCTCTGGTCACCGCGACATGAACAACATGATTGCCCAGCACTCGGCCCTGGCTCGCCGGCTCGCTGAGCAGCTTGGTCTTTCGGAGGCGGTGCAGGAAGCGGTCGGTGCATCCTACGAGCAGTGGGACGGCAAGGGCTGGCCCGGGGATCTTCGTGGCGACGCCATCCCCATCGCGTCGAGATTGGCCCAGATCGGAGAGTTCACCGAGGTGGCCCACCGCATCGGCGGCATCGCTGCTGCCGTTTCGCTGGCAGAGAAACGGGCCGGCTCCCAGTTCGACCCGGAATTGGCCGCGGCCTTCTGCACCCACGCCGAGGTCATCTTGGACGGGCTCGACGCCGACGAGACCTGGGACGCAGTAATCGGCGCGGAGCCCTCACTCGGCGTCTACCTGTCACCCGCCGACTTCAACGCAGCCCTGTTGGCAATATCAGACTTCGTTGACCTGAAGTCGCCGTACATGCTCGGGCACGCTCGCGGCGTGTCGGAGCTCGCAGGAACGGCAGGCTCGGCTGTCGGGCTCGATGACGCAGAGGTGGCACTGCTTCGCCGTGCCGGCGTCGTGCACGGACTGGGACGCCTCGGCGTGTCCAACGCCATCTGGGACAAGCAGGGAGCCCTCGGCACCGGCGAGTGGGAGCGGGTGCGGATGCATCCCTATCTCACCGAGCGCATGCTGAGTCAGTCCGAGGCCCTGGCGCCCCTCGGGGCCACCGCCGGCATGCTCCGCGAGCGGCTCGACGGTTCGGGCTATCCCCGTCGCCTCTCTGGCGTGGCGATCCCATTGTCAGCTCGGGTTCTTGGCGCCGCCGACGCCTACCAGGCGATGGGCGAGCCGCGTCCATACCGCGAGGCCCTCAGCCCCGAGCAGGCGGCGGTAACGCTGCGCGACGAGGTCAGGGCGGGCCGGATGGACGGAGACGCGGTCGAAGCCGTGCTCGGCGCGGCCGGTCATCGGGTCGCGCGCCGCCGCGAGGGCCCGGCGGGGCTCACTCCCCGCGAGATCGACGTGTTACGCCTCGTGTCCCGCGGCCTGCCAAGCAAGGAGATCGCGGCGCGTCTCGTGATCTCACCCAAGACGGCCCGGAACCACATCGAGCACATCTACGCCAAGATCGGTGTCTCGAACCGGGCCGGGGCCAGCCTATTCGCCCTCCAACACGGCCTCCTTCCCGACCAGGAGCTCGCACTCGGATAGGTCGCAAAAGATGGGGCAATCGCCCCATGAACGCGATGAGGTTCTCCCGTACCTTGCCGGTAACAGGCAAGCAGAGGAGGTCCCGATGAGTCTTCGCAGCAGGTTCTTCGCCGCCATGTATGACGGCCAGATGCGCCGGTCCGAGAGGGCCGGTCTAACCGCCATGCGCCACGCTCTGGTCGCACAAGCGGCCGGAACCGTGCTTGAAATCGGGGCGGGAACCGGAGCCAATCTGAGCCACTACCCGCCGGCCGTGACCTCGCTGACTGTGACCGAGCCGGACGTCTTCATGCTCAAGCGACTCGAGCGCCGCGCCACTGCCGAAGCGCCCTCCACCATGGTCTTGCGAGCCCCAGCCGAGGATCTGCCCTTTGAGGACGAGACCTTCGACGTGGTCGTCTCCACCTTGGTGCTCTGTGGTGTGGACGACCAACCCCGTGCCGTCCGTGAGATCAGCCGCGTCCTTCGTCCTGGAGGCAGGTTCCTTTTCCTCGAGCACGTGCGCGCCGCCGACCCCACCGCGGCGAAGAAGCAGGACCGGATGAATTCGCTCAACCGGGTGGTCGTGTGTTGCGACTGCAACCGGCCGACGCTCGAGACGATTGAAGAGGCCGGCTTCCGGGTCACCGCTCTGGAACACACGGAGCTCCCCAAGGCTCCCCCCTTCGTCCGCCCGGCCATCGTCGGGAGCGCGTCACCTCTGGCCGTCATTTCTCCTGGCGCGCAGTCCGACAGTCCCCACCAATTCCCAGCAAATCGCTGACCCGAAGAACCGGAGTATTCGACGAAGGTTTCAAAGCACCCTCGACTGCGTTGGGGTGACCCAGTTCGCCGGGTTGGTGGGACAGGTCGGCACCACGACCCCGCCACACGCTTGTCCACCATGCCAAACTGCGACTCGAACCCGGTCTCCAAGTGCTATCAGCAGAGAACAGTTCGATGGAGGTGGTGAATAGCCGAGGGTCCCAAATCTGAGTACGAGGGTATAGGTCTGCGGGCCGTGCATCCGTACCTCATTGTCAGCAACGGCGATGAAGCAATCGACTTCTATCGTCGAGTCTTCGACGCCTCGGGACTCGAACGCCACACGACTCCAGCGGGTGGTGTTGCTCACGCAAAACTGCAAGTCGCCGGTATTTGGATTCGCACAGTAGGCCGTAAACCTTCCGTTCCTTCTCAGGACGTTGACCTAGAGAATATGACTGTCAGCGTTCGCCGGACCCTCAAGGAACTTCTCGCGAAGGATGGTGGACCCCAAACAGGCCCACCAAAGTCGAGTGCGGGGGAGAGGGCCATTGTTCTCCCGGCTCCGCTGCTTCCCATGCTGGCGAATCATCTAGGGAAGTTCGTAGGTCCCAACGAAGATGACTTCCTCTTCACAAGCCGTACAGGCGCTCCAGTGCGACCTCAGGCTCTCTGGAGAGCCTTCAATCAGGTCTGCTCGCAGTTGGGACTTTCTGGGCTTCACGTCCACGACCTGAGGCATTTCGCAGTTACAGAGAGCAGCCAATGCCGGAGCCACTCTGCGCGACCCGATGGCGCGTGCGGGATGGTCGAGCGAGAGGATGCCGCTTAGGTACATGCACACATCTGACAGCCGGATCGTAAGATCGCAGAACAGATGGCGCACCTTGTTCGCGTGCCGAAATCCCAGCATGCCGATGAAGGCTCGCGTCCACTCGCGTCCAACTGGAGAAAGAGAAATCGCAAGTGCAGTCGGACACTGCCTCCCATCAGCCCATACAGTGCGCCCCTCGGGATTTGAACCCGAAACCTGCGGATTAAGAGTCCGTTGCTCTGCCGTTGAGCTAGAGGCGCACCGCAGAGTGTAGGCGAGTGGCCATCTCACAACCGCGGGTTCAGCACGGACGCGCGACATCGTGCGTCCAACCGTTGGACCCCCGAAATCGCCGGCCCGGGCTTGCGCCTCGGACCGGCGACCCCCCCGGAGGCACCCGATGCCCAGCTTCCCAGAAAACGGAGCGCCGCGAAGGTAGCACAGGGCAGGGGGCTGACATGGGCGTCAGGTACACTCGGCCCCGATCTGCCGGGTGCGGCAGTCATTGAACGGCGGTCAACCGGCAACCGGCAATGCCGCGAAAGGAGGGCGGTGGAGCTCGAGTTCACGACCGAGCAGGAGGAGCTGCGCGCCTCGGTCAGTTCGTTCCTTCAGAAGGAGTGCCCCGTCGAGGTCGTCCGAGCCGTGGTGGAGACGGGCGAGGCACCCGAGAAGCTCTGGGGTTCCATGGTCGCGCTCGATTGGCCCGCCCTGGCCATCGCCGAGGAGGACGGCGGCATCGGCCTCTCCTTCGTCGAGATGGCCGTCGTCGTGGAGGAGTTGGGCCGAGCCATCGCGCCGGGACCCCTGCTGGCCACCGTCACCCAGTTCGCACCGATGGTCCGCGAGGTCGGCACTCCCGAACAGCGCCGGCGCTTCTTGACACAGGTCGCCTCCGGCTCGGTCACCGGCGCCGTGGCGTTGGCCGACCACCCGCGGGGATGGGCCCTCGACGACGTGACCATGGCCGCCGAGCGCGCCGAGGGCGGTTGGGTCCTGCACGGCAGGAAACTGGGACTCTTGGCCGACGCCGGGATGGACGAGATCGCCGTCATCGCTCGGGTCGGAGAGGGCATGGGTGCGTTCGTCGTCCCCGCGGCCGAGGCCCGACTGGCCCCCGTCCACTCGCTCGATGCGAGCCGTCCCCTGCACACCGCCACGCTCGACCGCGTCCTCGTCCCCGACGACCGCGCCCTCGGGGAGCCCGGGAGCTCGGCCTCCACGATCGGGATCACCCGGGCGCTGCACGAGGCGACCGTGGCGCTCGCTCTCGAGACCGTCGGCGCCTGCGACGCGCTCTTTCGGATGGTTCTCGCCTACGTCAAGGACCGCAAGCAGTTCGGGGTGCCCATCGGCTCCTTCCAGGCGGTCAAGCACAAGATGAGCAACATGTTCCTCGCCCTCGAGCGTGCCCGTTCCCTCTGCTATTTCGCCGTCGCCGCCATCGACGAGGACGCGCCCACCCGGGCCACCGCCGTCTCCATGTCCAAGGCCGCCAGCGACGATTGTCAGCGGCTGGTGTGCCGTGAATCGTTCCAGTCCTTCGGCGGCATCGGCTTCACCTGGGAGCACGACGCGCACCTCTTCATCAAGCGGGCCGAGACCAGTGCCATCCTCCTCGGTGGCTCCGCCCAGCACTCCATTGCCGTCGCCGCCAGCCTCGGGTGAACGCCGGCTGAGCGGCCAGACTGGGGGAGTGCGACCGGGCGAATGGCTGATCGCCGCCCTGGACCTGGCTCCCCACCCCGAGGGAGGGTGGTTCCGCCGGACCTGGGCGGCCGAGGCAAAGCAGGGGGAGCGGCCGGGCGGAAGCGCCATCTACTACCTCCTGCTGCACGACGAAGTCTCGGCACCGCACCGCATCGACGCCACCGAGCTGTGGCACTTCTACGCGGGCGACCCGCTCGAGCTCACCCTCGAGTGGCCGGACGGGAGGCACGCCGTGCGTGTTGTCGGTCCCGACGTGGCGTCCGGACAGTCACCGCAGACGGTGGTGGAAGCGGGTGTGTGGCAGTCGGCCCGCCCGCTGCGCGGCTACTCGCTCGTCGGGGCGACCGTGACCCCGGCGTTCACGTTCGAGGGATTCGAGCTCCGAGGTACGAGTTGAGCCGTGCCCGTTGCCTCGGCCTTCTGCTAGGCAGAGAGGGCTCGCCGGACGCGCACGAGGAGACCACATGAGCGAGGGCCAGGAGCAGGGACTGTCGGCCCTGCTGAACGAGACCAGGATCTTTCCGCCCCCCGAGGATCTGGCCAAGGATGCCAACGCACAGCCGGGTATCTACGCCGAAGCGCAGGCCGATCCCCTCGGCTTCTGGGAGGCGCAGGCCGAGCGGCTGACATGGTCCGAGCGGTGGTCGCGGGTCCTGGAGTGGCGCGTCCCCTACGCCAAGTGGTTCGTGGACGGCAAGCTCAACGTCGCCGTCAACTGCGTCGACCGTCACGTCGCGGCCGGGCTGGGCGACCGCGTCGCCTTCTACTGGGAGGGGGAGCCGGGCGACAGGCGGACCATCACCTACGCCGAACTGCTGGCATCGGTCTGCCGAGCGGCGAACGCCCTGACCGAGTTGGGTGTGAAGGCGGGGGACAAGGTGGCCGTCTACATGCCGATGATCCCGGAGGCGGTGATCTCCATGCTGGCCTGCGCCCGCCTCGGCGCGCCCCACACCGTCGTCTTCGGTGGCTTCTCCTCTGACGCCCTCCGGAGCCGCATTCTCGACTGTGACGCCCACTTCGTGGTCACGGCGGACGGGGGCTATCGGCGCGGCGCCGCGAGCCCGCTCAAGCCCGCGGTCGACGAAGCGGTACGGGAATGCCCCGACGTCGAGCGCGTGCTGGTGGTCCGGCGCACCGGGCAGGAGGTCGCGTGGGACGACGCGCGCGACGTCTGGTGGCACGAGGCGGTGGATCGGCAGCCGGCCGAGCACGAGCCGGAAGCCTTCGACGCCGAGCACCCTCTCTACATCATGTACACCAGCGGGACGACGGCCAAGCCGAAGGGCATCCTCCACACGAGCGGCGGCTACCTCACCCACGTGGCGGCGACGCATTCCTTGATCTTCGACCTCAAGCCCGAGAAGGACGTCTTCTGGACCGCTGCCGACATCGGGTGGGTCACCGGGCACAGCTACATCGTCTACGGCCCGCTTGCCAATGCCGCCACGTCCGTCATGTACGAGGGCACACCGGACACGCCGACGCGTGAGCGCTGGTGGGACATCGTCGAGCGCTACAAGGTCAACATCCTGTACACCGCTCCCACCACCATCCGGACGTTCATGAAGTGGGGCGAGGACCTCCCAGCCAAGCACGACCTGTCCAGTCTCCGGCTCCTGGGCTCCGTCGGCGAGCCGATCAACCCCGAAGCGTGGATCTGGTACCGCACCCACATAGGGGGCGGCCGTTGCCCCGTCGTCGACACCTGGTGGCAGACCGAGACGGGCGGGATCCTCATCACCCCGCTGCCGGGAGTCACCGCCACCAAGCCTGGCGCGGCCATGACGCCGTTCCCCGGGGTGTCGGCGGACGTGATCGACAACGACGGCCGCTCCGTGGGCAACGGAGAGGGCGGCTACCTCGTTCTCACCGAGCCCTGGCCGGGCATGCTGCGCGGGATCTACGGGGACGACGAGCGCTACAAGGAGACGTACTGGTCCCGCTTTCCCGGTCGCTACTTCGCGGGCGACGGCGCCAAGCGGGACCAGGACGGCGACCTGTGGCTGCTCGGCCGCGTGGACGACGTGATGAACGTCTCGGGACACCGGATCTCGACCACCGAAGTCGAGCACGCGTTGGTGAGCCACCCCTCGGTGGCCGAGGCGGCCGTCGTGGGTGCCAGCGACGCCACGACGGGCCAGGCCATCGTGGCCTTCGTCACGGTCAAGGGAGCGAGCGACGCCGAGGGTGAGGCGGGGGAGCAGCTGGTGCGCGAGCTGCGCGACCACGTGGCGCGCGAGATCGGGCCGATCGCCAAACCGCGCCAGATCATGCTGAGCCCCGAGCTGCCAAAGACGCGTAGTGGCAAGATCATGCGACGGCTCCTGCGCGACGTCGCGGACGATCGTCCGCTCGGGGACGTCACCACGCTGCTCGACCCGACGGTCGTCAACTCCATCAAGGACCACATGGGCGAGGGCGGTGACGACAAGGAATAGGTGAGCCCGCCGGATCTCAGGCCGGCGGGTGCACCTCCAGCACGGTCGCCGACCCCATCCCTCCGCCGGCGCACAAGGTTCCCACGCCGATGCCGCCGCCGCGGCGGCGCAGCTCGTGGATGAGGGTCACGAGGATCCGCGCCCCCGAAGCGCCGACGGGGTGCCCGATGCCGACCGCCCCGCCGTTGACATTGACGATGTCGTGGGGGAACCCGAGCTTGCGAGCGCAGGCCACCGACATCGTCGCGAAGGCCTCGTTGATCTCCACGAGATCCACGTCGGGCTCGCTGAGGCCGGCCCGGTTCAGGGCCCGGGGCACGCACACGGTCGGTGCCAGGCCCGTGCGGGCCGGCTCGATGCCACAAGAGCTCCACGACCGCACCGTCGCCAGCGGCGCCATCCCATGCTCCTCGGCATACGCGCGGGCGACCACCACCAGGGCCGCGCCGCCGTCCGCGATGCCCGACGAGTTCCCGGCCGTGATCTGCCCGTTCGGCCCGGTCAACGACGGCAGCGCGGCCAGCTTCTCCAACGTGGTGTCCCGCCGTGGGTGCTCGTCGACGCTCACCGTCACCGTCTCGCCCCGGCCGGCCGGCACCGTCACGGGCACGATCTCCTCGGCGAAGCGCCCGTCGTCGGTGGCGACGACGGCGCGGATGTTGGAGTGGTACGACCAGTGGTCGGACTCCTCACGGGTGATGCCGCATTCCCGGGCCGTGTTCTCGCCCACCGTGATGAGCATGTTCATGTTGGGTGCCTCGGGAGAGTCCGGATGGCTGGGCGGAATGAACCGCTCGACGCCCCCGAAGGGGAAGGCCGACCGCTCGAACATGAGCGGCGACCGGGTCATCGACTCCACGCCGCCAGCGATGACCGCCTCGGCCATGCCCGAGCGGATGTTGGCCGCCGCCTCCTGCACCGCCATCATCCCCGTGGCGCACTGGCGCTGCACGGTGCCGCCCGGCGTGTCGGGCGGCAGGCCGAGCGCGTTGGCGACGTAGCGGGCGGTGCACCCGCCCCCCTGGAGGACCTCGCCGAGGATCAGGTCGTCGACGTCGTCGGTCTGGAGCCCGGCCGCCGCGATGGCGCCCGCCACCGTCTGCATGCCGATGTCCTGAAGGCTCAGGCCCGCCAGGCTCCGGCCGGAACGGCCGATCGGGGTTCGGACTGCCGCGACGATGACGGCGTCGGTGGCATCGCTCATGATGTGCCTCCTCAGGCCCGCACGAAGACGGGGATGGTGAATTCGTCAGAGATCGGTTCGAACGTGACCTTGAGGGGCATGCCGACGGCCAGTTCGTCGAAGGGGCAGTCGACCACGTTGGTCATCATGCGGGGCCCTTCGGCCAGGTCGACGATGGCGGCCACGTAGGGGACGCGGTCCCGGAAGGGCGGCTGGTCGTTGTTGTAGATCACCGACCATGTGTAGAGCGTGGCGTCCCCGCTGGCCTGGTACCACTCCACCCGCTCGCTCCAGCACTTCGGACAAAAGGGACGCGGGTAATAGGAGAAGGCGCCGCAGTCGAGGCAGTGCTTGATGAGGAGGCGCTCCTCCCTCGCGGCCTCCCAGAACTCGATGGTGTCGCCCTCCGGTGTCGGGAGGTCGAAACGGACCGTGGTCATGGCGCCTCTTCCTAGGTCGTGCCCCGGCGGCCCGCGCCCCCTGGCATGCAAACTCCTTGGCCCCCCGGGGATTGACCCCCGGGAGTCGCGTCGGCCATGCTGCAACGAACCTGACACCGGCGTCAACTTTGCACCGACCAGACCAGCCTCTTTGGGGGATCCGCATCCATGCTGATGGACGACCACCTGGCCCGCATGGCCCGGGAGTTCGGCGACCGGACGGCCTTCGCGGTCGTCGACGTCGGGTCCATGACGTTCGCCGAGTGGGACGGCGCCGCCAGCGCCCTGGCGCGCCGCCTCCTCGAGGCCGGACTCGAGCCGGGCGGCCGCGTCGGCATCCACCTGCATCCCGAGCACGCCCTGCGCTGGCTCGTGTCGTACTCGGCGGCCCATCGGGCGGGCGGGGTGGCCGTTCCGATGAACCCCCGCCTGGCCCCGGCCGAGGTTGCGCACGTGCTGGCCCACTCGGGCGCGACCGCGGTGGTGGCCGACGGCGAGCTGGTCGGCAGGGACCTCGAGGCGTCGGCTGGCCGCCTCGTGGCGGTGATCGACGCCGGGACGGAGGGCGGGACCGCGACGCCGCCCGAGACCCCGGGTCCCGTGCTCAGCTGGACCGAGGCCGTCGCCGGTGACCGCTCGCCGTTCCAGGCCCCGCGTGAGCCCGACGACCTGGCCGACATCCTCTACACCTCGGGCACCACCGGCCGGCCCAAGGGGGTGGCCGTCCGCCACTCCAACGGCGCCATGATCGGGGCGGTCGAGCCGAACTGGAGCGGCGGCGGCTGGCTGCACGCCAGTCCCTTGTTCACCTTCGCCGGCATCGCGCTCGTCTACACGCCCATGAAGCTGGGCCTGCAGGTGATCTACCAGCCTCGCTTCGAGGCCGAGCGATGGCTGCGCGTCGTCGCCGAGGAGCACCCCGTGGCCGTCTTCCTCGTCCCGGCCATGGCGCACCTGCTCATCGACCACCCCCGCTTCGTCGAGGCCGACCTCTCGTCGGTGCAGATGTGCTCGGTGGGCAGCGCCCCGCTCGCCCCCTACGTGCTCGAGCGTCTGCAGGACAAGATGCCCGACGCCCTCGTGTCCAACAATTACGGCATGACCGAGGCCGGCTCCGCCTACTGCATCATGCCGAAGGGCGAGGCGGTCAAGCGTCCGGGCTCGGTCGGGCAGATCGCGCCGCCCGCCGTGGTGCAGATCGTGGACGAGCACGGCCAGGCGCTGCCACCAGATGTCGTCGGTGAGGTGCGGCTTCAGATGCCGGGCCGCCAGCGCGAGTACTACAACGACCCCGAAGCGACCGCGGAGATCTGGCGCGACGGCTGGCTGGTCACCGGTGACCTCGGCAAGCTCGATGCGGACGGCTACCTCTACATCGTCGGCCGCTCCAAGGATGTGATCATCCGCGGTGGCAACAACGTGCACGCCACCGACGTCGAACACGTCCTCGTGCAGCACGACGCAGTGAAGGAGGTTGCCGTCGTCGGAGCACCGCATCCCGTGCTCGGCGAGGACGTGGTGGCGTTCATCGTTCTCCAACCGGGTGCCCGGGCCGACGCCGAGGCGTTGCGGGCCTTCGGGCTCGAGCACCTCGCCGACTACAAGGTGCCGCGCCAGTTCGTCTTCGTCGACGAGCTGCCTCGCAATCCGACGGGCAAGGTGGTCAAGCCCGAGCTCCGGGCACGCCTGGCCGGCGCACCCGCCTGAGGGTCCGGCGCCTCAGAGTCCCGCGGCGTCCACCACGGACCTGAGGGCGGCCATCTGCTCGCAGTAGTGCGCCGGTGAGTGGTGGTCGAAGCGCACGCTGAAGCCTGTCGCGCCGATGGCGACGTAGGAGGCCAGGAAATCGGTCGTCCGACCCGGTTGGCCGAGGGGGTCGACGGGAGGCTCCGGGGCCAGGATCACCTTGAGCGGTCGCCCGCGCCCCTCGGAGTACGCGGACAGCTCGTCTCGGACCGTGGGGCTCGTGAGGAGGTCGGTGAGCTCCTCGAGCTTGAGGCCGAAAGGCATCCAGGCGTGGCCGACCTCGACCGCCCGGCGCAGGGAGCGGCGCGTCCGGCCCCCGACCCAGATCTCGATCTCCCGCGGCAGGCCGGACGGCTCGACGATGAACCCCTCGAAGTCGTAGTGCGTCCCGTGGTACTCGGGCACTCGCTGGCCCCACGCGGCACGGATGGCCCTGATGGCGTCGTCGGATCGCTCACCCCGTCCGTCGAATGCATGCCCGAGGACCTCGAATTCGGGCTGGAGCGACCCGACGCCCACGCCGGCGATGACGCGTCCACCACTCAGCACGTCCAGGGTTCCCAGGCGCTTCACCAGTTCGAGCGGATGGTGGTAGGGCAGGACCGCCATGTGGGTGAGCAGGCCGACCCGTGTGGTCTTGGCGGCGAAGTAGCCCAGGGTCGAGAAGGGGTCGAAGTAGCGACCGCCGCGCACCGAGGAAGCCGCAGCCGGGATCGCGATGTGCTCCGAGCACGACACCCAGTCGAAGCCGAACTTCTCCGCTTCTTGCACGACCCAAACCGCGTCGTCGACTCCCGCCGTGATCTCCCACTCCGGAGGGTCGAAGCGAGGGTTCATGTGCAGCACCGGCGTCACGATGCCAAGGGCGAGCGCCATGCGTGCAACGTATCCGCCCGGTGGCCCCCGCGCTCACGTGCAGCCGCACGCTTGCTGCCTCTCGCATGCCGTCTCACGTGCAGAACGCGGGGGATCGGCGCGAGGCGTCGGATGGCCCTATGTGACGCGCCGATGAACTCTCAAGACCTGCCCCGGATCCGTCAAGGGGCGGTCGTGGTCCGTCGTATACTGCAGGGACCATGACCACCCCGAGCACGAACCCCCGGAGCACGACCAAGGGTCGCCTTTCACTCCGTCGACAGGGAGGGAGCTCCCTCGGTCAGTCGCCGGCCGCCATGGCAGAGGTACAGATCTGCGGGATCCCCAAGCTGAGCATCCAGGAGGTGGCCTCGACGCTGTAGGAAGGACTTCAAAGTCCAGACGTCGAGGAGCCGCTTCCCAAGGGAAGCGGCTCTTTTGCGTCCGGGGGATCGCCGGACCGGTGCCTGTCCCGGCGCCCGGCTGGTGGACAGCCGGGGCGCCGGGTGACGCCAGGTCCGAGATGTGACCCTGAGGCGGGATTCGACCGAATGAAACCAACCATGCCCGAGAAAAAGAGTTCGAAAGCGAGCACCACCATGACGACCCAGCTGTGCCGGCGCTGCCAGTTCCACCCGGCGTCTCCTCGGATCGCGGGCTACTGCTCGTGGGACTGCCACGACGCCGACGACGAGGAGGATGCCGACGAGGGGGAGGGTGACAAGGCGGCGTGAGCGCGCCCGTCTGTCCGCGACCCTCTTGGCGCCCACGCCCGTCTTGTTGCCCGCGCCCGGAGCCTGCTACCCGCCGGCCGGCGCCGGCAGGCCGCCCCACCGCGGATCCGGGCGACCCGATGCGTAGGCGGCCCGCAGGTTGGCCAGCCAGTTGAGGCTGTCGCTGAGCCCGCCCGGCCTGTTGCGGCCGTTCCAGAGCACGCGGTAGCGCTCGACGAGGGCGTCGAGGCGCGCGCCCAGGCGGGCCCGTTCGTCCACGGCCACCGAGCCGAGCGACCCGTCGCCCACGGAGGCGTGCCCGCGCGTCGTCGGTCAACAGGGCGACGAGGTCGGTGCTGAAGAGAACCTCGTCGATCAGGAGCGTGGCGTCGCCGCGGTCGGGCCGGGCCCGACGGGCGGCGGCACGGGCCCCGTCCAGGCACCCGTCGACCGCATCGAGCTCCTCGGCGGTGAGCCCGGCGGTGAGGCCGCGGCCGACGGGGAGCTGCGGGTAGTACAGGTTCATGACCAGCGCCGACATGTTGGGGAACTGCGGCGTGACCAGGAGGTGGGCGTCGCCGAGCGCCAGGACGGCATCGGCCAGGGCGCCGGTGGAGTCGCCGAAGACGTGCGTGCTGAGCGCCGCTCCTAGGTCGAGGTCCCCGTTGGCCGCGAGGCACCAGGACACGGCGGCGCCGTAGGCGAGCCCCGGCTCGCTGATCACGGACTGCTGCAGGTGGCCCATGTCGCCCCAGTCGGTGTTGAGGTATCCCACCCCTCCGTGCGCCAGGGCGGCGGCGGCGGCGCGGCGGCACGTGGTCCGGGCGTTGGTGATGCGGCCCAGGATGCTCGACCAGCTCGAGGTTCCGGGTGCCACCCAGAACGGCACCCCCTCACCGGCCAGCACCGCACAGCGCTCGTCGAACGGATACCAGTCGTCGTAGCCCCATTCGCACACCGTCACGCCGCGGGGGAGCGAGGCCACCAGGTCCGGACGTCCCGAGACCATGTCGCCCCACATCAGCATCTCCCGCTCGTCGAGCTCCGGCAGCGCGCGCAGCGTGGCCACCCAGGACAAGAAGTCGTCCATGCGCCCCGCCGGCAGCTCCCACGCCTCGTCGAGCCCGACGTGGACCATGCGGCTCGTGAAGAGCGGGAGAAGCTCCGCCAGGAGCTCTCGGATAAGCGCGAGCGAGCCTGGATTCGCCGGTTCGATCGTCATCGGCGGGCGGGTGAGGCCGAACGGATCGACGAAGCCGTCCGGTGCGATCGCCAGTGGCCGGTAGCGGTCGTGGCAGAGCCACCGGTTCATGTGGCCCAGGCAATTCTGATTGGGCACCAGCTCGACGTGCCGCGCGCGGCAGAACGCATCGAGCTCCCGGATCTCCGCCGCACCGACGGGGCTGGCGGCGGCGTGGACCTCTGGATGGTTGCGGTACGCGAACGTGTGCTCGGAGTAGAGCTGCACCTGGTTGACCTTCAGCGAGGCCAGGCGGTCGATGAGTGCCTCCAGCGTGGCCATCGTCGGCACCTTGTCGCGGGAGATGTCGAGCATGACGCCGCGCACCGGGAGGTCGGGATGGTCCCGTACGAGGCCAGTCGGCAGTGCGCCGGCGTGCAGCCGAGCCAGCTGTCCCAGGGTCGCCTCGCCGTAGAAGAGCCCAGCGTCGTCGCCTCCGACGAGCTCGACGCCCGATGGGCCGATGTGCAGCTCGTAGCCCTGCGCCGGCAGCGAGCCGTCGATGCGGCGGCGCGGTGGCCGGTTCGGCGCCAATTCCTCGGCCAGCTCGAGGTTCCGGGGCACAGGCAGAAGGTTCACGCGAGCTCCTTGCGGTAGACGAAGAAGACGTCGTCCACCCGACCGCCGACCCTGGCGTACGGCGCGACCGGTCCCACCCAGACGACGGCCACCCGGCCCGCACCCCGGCGGCGCAGCTCGTGCAGGGCGCCGAGGAGAACGCCCTTGCCCGCCCCGCGACCCATCAGGTCCGGGCGCACCGCCACGGGGCCGAGCAGACCGCGACGGTTCACCTCGAAGGCGCAGAACGCGGTCACCGGGCCGGCCCCGCCATCCTCGCGGTCGATGACGAGATTGCCCTTGTGCAGGGCGCGCAAGACCTCGAGCCGCCAGTTGGACCAATGCGTCGCCAACCACTCGTCGAGCTCGGCGGCGTCCTCGGGCCCGGCCATGAGGTGGCCCCCCGGGTCGTCCGGGAGCGCGAGAAGGTCGACGTCCATGTTGAAGTTGGTCTCGGTGCGGCCGTAGTGCCGGCGTTCGAAGAGGCACAGCAGGGACGTCTCACCACTGGGGACGCCGGGCCACAGAAAGTAGGGAGGGTCGGCTCCGGTGGTGAGGCTCCGGTGTCCCGCCGCCTCCGCCCAGTCCTCCGCTGCCTGCACGAGCTTGTGCCCGAGTCCACGCCCCCGGTGCGACGGGTCGACCGCCAGGAGCCGGATGTGGGCACCGTCGTCGCACGCGACCGCGGCAACGACCCCGGTTGCAGGTTCGCCAAAGATGACGGCGGGCTGGTCTGGCGCGAACAGGGAGCCGTCGAGCTCGTCGATCGATGGCGGGTCCGCCATCGATCGGCCGCACAGCTGCGCGATGCCCTCCCGCTCGGACGGGCCGAGTCGTGCCAACTCGGTCACGGCGATGGGCGAGCGGCGCCTGCCGCGCTCGAGAGCACGGCGACAGGCTAGAGCCGGCGACGCCCTCTAGCCGGGGTCGTCGGGGAAGCGGAGCCGCGCCAACTGGGTGGACTGCGCCACCACCAGGCCCCGGCTGTCCCACAGGACGCAGGTCTCGTCGACCATGCCGTCGCTCACCAGGTTGGCCGACATGCGAATGCCGAGCCAGCCCGGTGCCGGGCGAGCGCGGACGTACACCGACATCTGCAGCGTGGGCACCCAACCGGTCGACCCGATCATGAGCGTGGCAGGCGGAATGGCGTCGACCGAGAAGAGCAGTGAGAGGGGATCGGGCTCCCGGCCGTCGGCGAAGCGGGTCCACCCGCGCAACTCCGCCCGGGCATCATCAGGCGGGGGTGAGTCGGTGAAGGGCAGCGTGTCCGGACTGAGCCTGAGGTCGAGGACATCCATGATCCCCACGTAGACACCGCCGGGAAGACGGGGGCCAAGGCGCACGCACGCATCCGCCTGCGGTACGTGCAGCGGCGGGGTGCCGTCGTAGCGCGACGTCGGCTCGGCCGGCAGCTCACCGAGCACGAACACGGCGTCGACCAGATCGCGGCCGTCCTGGGCCATGACGGCATGCACGTGTGACGCCGAGCGGCCCTGCCGGAGGAGCGTCGTGCGGACGGTGGCCGGCCCGGGGTCGGGCGGCCGCAGGTAGGTGATGGCGGAGGACGACGACCTCCCAGTCCGGGCCGCCGCCGGTCCGACCGCTGAGGCGGGCCGCACGCCCGAGGAGCGCCAGGAGGTAGCCGCCGTTCGGCTTGTCGCCCACCGTCCAGTGCTCGTGCACGTCCGCCTCGAACAGGCCCGGATCGGCGGTGGGCCGCACCGCCGTCGCCCCCTCGAAGGAGAGGTCGTCGGGATCCCGCATGCAGCCCGACCCTACCGGCGACGATGATGACGCATGACGTTCGACTTGGAGAGCACGTTCGGTGACGACTACCTCTACTTCTACGAGGACTCGATCGACGACGAGCACTCGGACTCCGACACCGCGGAGATCCTGGGACTCCTCGACCTCCCGGCCGGGTCACGGATCCTCGACGTGCCGTGTGGCCATGGTCGGATCGCCCGCCGCCTGGCCGCGGCGGGGATGCTGGTGACGGGCGTCGACATCACGCCGGCATACGTCGAGCAGGCCCGTGCGGAGCGCCCAACCGCCGCGCGGTGCCGCCGACTACCTGGTGGGAGACGTGCGCAACCTGCCCGTCGAGGGGCCCTTCGACGCGGTGGTGTGCTGGCTGAATTCCTTCGGCTACTACGACGACGCGGACTGTCACCGGGTCCTCGGGGAGTTCCACCGAGTCCTGCGGCCCGGCGGAAAGGTGGCCATCGACACCATGCACCACGACGGCGGCGTCCGGCACTTCACCCCTGCACCCGACGCCGTGGTCGTCCAGCGCGGTGACGACACCATGGTCGAGCTCTCCACGTTCGATCCCGTGCGCGGCCGGATGGCGATCGAGCGCACGGTCCACCGCGAGGGTGAGATCCGGCGCGCCTCCTACTTCGTCCGGCTCCCCACCCCGCCCGAGTGGGTCGTGTGGCTCGAACAACGCGGGTTTCAAAGACGTGCGGTTCCAGGCCGGGGGCGGCGGCCCACTGGAGCTCGACAGCTGGGAGCTGGTGGTCGTCGCGACGGCCTGAGGCGAGGCGTTCGACGGCGCCGGCCCATGGTCCTACGCTGTCCGGCCGGACGGGATATGAGAGTGGATGCTAGGAGGCTGGGATGCGTCGCATGATCCGAACGCTGACCGCAGTTGGTGCCAGTGCCGTCGTTGTCGGGCTGGGACTCGTGACGGGACCCGTCGCATCGGGCGGGACCACGCCCCTCACGTCGCCCCCGACGGTGAGCGCCTCGACTGGACCAATGCCAACGCGGCGTCGGCATCAGGGTCGAACCTTCTGAACGACGTCTCCTGCGCGACGGCGTCCTTCTGCATGGCGGTCGGACAGCAGAACGGCGGAGCGGGAGGCGGGAACCCTCGTCGAGCAGTGGAACGGCTCGTCGTGGGCCGTCGTACCGAGCGTCAACGTCCCCGCCACGGTTGGCGACAACCTCGTGTCCGTGTCCTGCGTCGGTCCGTCGTTCTGCATGGCGGTGGGCTCGTCCGGCCTGGGAGCGGTGGCCGAGACCTGGAACGGGACGGTCGTGGACGCTGGCCACCCCGGTGATCCCGTCCGACGTCACGGGAGGGGCGGCGCTCTAGTCGGTCTCCTGCGTCTCGACGACGGTGTGCGAGACGCTGGGAACGGGATACAACGTCAGCACCCCGGAGGTGTTCGGCAACCAGTGGAACGGGAAGGCGTTGTCGCTCGGTACCTGCGGCGACCCCGACCGCATCGGGCAGCCCTCCACTGATCGAAGCGACGGGCATGGACTGCGTGACGACGACCTCGTGCATCGCCGTCGGGACCACCAACGACGGGACTGCGACGGCCACGCCGTTCAGCGAGAAGTGGAACGGATCGTCGTGGTCGCTCGTCACCGTCGCCGTCTCCCAGCGGTGCCGGCGTGACCGGCAGCTTCCTGGCCTCCGTCTCGTGCGCCGGTGCCTCGTTCTGTCAGGCCGCGGGCCAGATCAACGCCACCCACAACCAGAACCTGATCGAGACCTGGAACGGCTCGATGTGGGCATCATCCCGAACGTCCCCGACACCTCGCCGACCCTGAACCAAGGCCTCATGGCCGTCGACTGCTTCAGCCAGACCACGTGCAGCGCGGTCGGCTCGGCGGCGCCGCCTCGGGGGTCTCGCCCGCGACCTCGGCCCTCAGCTGGAACGGCACGTCGTGGTCGATCGTGAGCGGCACGCCGAACCAGGGCACGCTGGCAAACCACGCTGGCGGGCGAGTCGTGCGTCACCGACTGGGCCTGCGTCGCCGTGGGCAATTACAAGACGAGCCCGACGACGTTGTCCAGCTTCGCCATCTCCGCTCCGATCGCGCGTTCGGGCTACCGCTTCGTGGCCACCGACGGCGGCATGTTCGCCTACGGGGCGGGCGCGCCCTTCCTCGGGTCGACCGGGCTCCCTCATGCTCAACAAGCCGATCGTGGGCATGGCGGTCATGCCCGGCGGCGACGGCTACGACATCGTGGCCTCCGACGGAGGCATCTTCAACTACGGCTCGGCCCAGTTCTACGGCTCCACGGGATCATCCACCTCAACGCCCCCGATCGTCGGCATGGCGATCACCGCGGACGGGGCGGGCTACTGGCTCGTCGCCACCGACGGCGGGATCTTCAGCTACGGCGACGCCCAGTTCTACGGATCGACTGGGCTCATCAAGCTCAACAAGCCGATCGTGGGCATGGCGGCGACACCCGACGGAAAGGGTTACTGGCTGGTGGCCTCCGACGGAGGCATCTTCAGCTACGGCGACGCCCAGTTCTACGGCTCGACCGGTTCGCTCGTACTCAACAAGCCCGTGGTCGGCATGGCCGCGCCCGTCGGTCGGCGGGTACTACCTCGTGGCGAGCGACGGGGGCATCTTCACGTTCCCGACGACCGGCGGTCCGCCGTTCTTCGGGTCGACGGGCTCGCTCGTGCTCAACAAGCCCATCGTGGGGATGACAACGGTGGCCGGGCGGCTACTACCTGAGCGGCTCGGACGGCGGGGTCTTCACCTACCCGACGAGCGGCGGACCGCCCTTCTTGGGCTCGACGGGCTCCATCGTGCTCAACAAGCCCATCGTGGGGATCGCCGGCTAGGTCCCGGGGGTTCGGCGCCGGGCGGTGTGGGCCGCCAGGACGGCTCGGGATCGGCGCGGGGCGGCGCGCCCCGGGACGGGGCGCCCCGGTAGGGGCCGTGTACAGTGAAAGGTGACACGGCTGTCAGCAATCGGTCGCCCGGAATGCCCTGGCCGCGGCCGGTGGCGGGCATTCGAGATGACACCCAACGCGCCGCTGGACCCGCCGCCGGGCGAGGTCCGAGGGAGGGGCCATGAACGTCGATCTGCAGGCACTGGCAGGACCGAGGGGCCGCCTCATGCTGGACGGTGCCGTCGACCCGGTGACCGCCGAGGTCATCCGAGGGACGATGGAGACGGTCTGCTTCGAGATGGCCATGTACGTCTCGCGGACCGCCACCACGCCGATCCTGAACCAGTCCAACGAGCGCAACGCCACCATCCTCGACGGCAAGGGTCGGCTCGCCGCGCTGAGCGTCGGCATCCCGCAGTTCATGCTCACCTCGACGTTGCCCGTTCGCTTCGCCCTCGACTTCCTCGGCGTGGACGAGTTCCGCCAGGGCGACGTGTTCGTGGCCAATGACCCGTACCACGGCGGCGGGCACCTACCCGACTACAACGTGTTTGCGCCGGTCGTCGTGGACGGGCACCTGGTATTGATCGCGTCGATCCAGTGCCACCACGGTGACACCGGCGGCGCCGTGCCCGGCGGGTACAACGTGACGGCCACGGACATCTGGGGCGAGGGCGTGCGCTGGCCGGTGATCAAGGTCCTCGACCGCGGGGTCGAGCGCCGAGACGTGCTCTACGCCCTGCAGGTGAACAACCGGCTGGACGGGTATCTCGGCGACATCCGGGCCCAGATCGGGGCGGCCAAGCAGGCGGCGGACAACCTTGTCGGCCTCGTCGAGCGATACGGCGTCGACATGATTGAGTCCGCGGTCGACCACATGATCGACTACGCGGCGAAGCGCTTCGCCGAGGAGGTCTCGGCGTGGCCGGACGGCGTCTACGAGGGAGACGCCTACGTGGACCACGACCCGCTGGGGAACCCCGACATCCATCTGCACGTCACGATCACCGTGGACGGGCCGAAGCTGACCATCGACTACACGGGGAGCGACGAGCGCCAGGAGCTCCAGTCCTGGTCGACCTACGGCAACACCCGCGGCTACACGGTGGCGCAGATCGCCGCCATGATGGACCCCGAGATCCCGAAGAACGAGGGGTTCTTCAACTCCATCGAGCTGATCGTGCCCCTGGGGTGCGTGATGAACCCCCAGCCGGGCAAGCCGGTCTCCGGCGGGACGCACCACCCGGGCGCCGACGTCGGCGAGGTGATCGCGGTGGCGATGTCCGGCGTGCTGCCCGAGCGTGCGGTGCCCCAGACCTACAAGACGGGGATCCCGACCACGATCCGCGGCGTCGACCCCCGCAGCGGCCAGATGTTCGTCGACGGGTCGGCCGAGGTGTACGCCGGCTGGTGCAACGCCGCCAAGGGAATGGACGCCTGGGGTGCCGTCTCGGCTTCGTTCGGCAACCTGTGGAAGGCGACGGCGGAAATCAACGAGTCGCTGTACCCGCACATTCAGTGGAGCCGTGACTACCGCACCGACTCGGGCGGTGCTGGGCAGTGGCGCGGCGGCTGCGGGTCTCACTACATCAAGGAAGTGCGCGTCCCTTCGCACGTCTACACCTACGTGGTGGGCATGAAGTACCCGATGCCGGGCATCGCCGGCGGCCGCCCGGGCGCGCCGAACCAGTTGCGGCTGCGCTACGGCTCGGATCGCGAGCTGCTGGTGCAGCACACGGCCGACTGGGTGCCGATGGAGGCGGGCGACCGGATCAACTTCGACTACGGGGGCGGCGGCGGCTGGGGCGACCCGTTGGAGCGCCCCGCCGCTGCGGTCTTGGACGACGTGCTGGACGAGTACGTGAGCGTGGAGGGCGCCCGGCGCGACTACGGCGTCGTGCTCACCGGCTCGCTGGAGGAGCTGACCCTGGAGGTGGACGTGGCGGCGACGGAGGCCCGGCGGGCCGAGATGCGGGCCGAGATGCGGGCCGAGCGGCCGGCGTCCGCGGTTTGAACGCGTCGACCCGGGTCGAGGTCCCGGGCACATCTGTCATGATCGGTCCATGAGCAGCGGGATCGCGGCATGGGGCACGTACCTGCCCTTCTGGCGCCTCCGGCGAACGGCCATCGCCGCTGTGCTGGGGAGCGGCGGCGGGAAGGGGACCCGAACGGTGGCCTCCCACGACGAGGACACCACCACGTTGGCGGTGGAGGCGGGGCGGCGGGCTCTGGCGGTCGGCCCCGGCGCTGGGTCGGTGCAGGACCTGCTCCTCTCCACGCCGGACCCCGGCTACCTCGACAAGACGAGCGCGACGACGGTGCACGCGGCGCTCGGTCTGGCGCGAGCCTGCGGCGCGTACGACTTCGCGGGATCGTCGCGCTCGGCCGTCGGGACGCTGTTGCAGGGTCTGGGAGCCGCCGGGAGCGGCGGTGGTCGCGGCCGCACCACGCTGGCAGTCCTCTCCGACCTGCGCACCGGTCTGGCCGGCTCGGCCGAGGAGCGTGACAGCGGGGACGGAGCGGCGGCCTTCGTGTGCGCGCCGGAAGGGGGCGTCGCCGAGCTGGTCGGCCGCGGCGCGGCGAGCGACGAGTTCCTCGACCGCTGGCGCGTGCCCGGCGAGGCGGACTCGCACGTCTGGGAGGAACGTTTCGGCGAGGAGCTCTACGTGCCCCTGGCCCGGGAGGCCTTCGCGGCGGCGCTGAAGGACGCCGGGCTGGCGGAAGGCGACGTCGACCACGCCGTCGTCACGGGCCTGCACGTACGGGCGGTGCGGTCCGCCGCGGCGAGCCTCGGGGTACGCGACGGGGTGCTCGCCCCGGAACTGACCGGGGTGGTGGGCAACCTCGGCGCAGCCCATGCGGCCGTCGCCCTGTGTGACGTCCTCGAGCGGGCCCGGCCGGGGCAGGTCATCGTCGTGCTGTCACTGGCGGACGGCGCCGACGCACTGGTCTTGCGCACCACCGGCGCGCTGGACGCCGCACAGCGGGCGCGGGTCGAGGCCGGTGTGCCCTCGGTGGGCGAGCAAGTAGCCGCGGGGCGCGACGACCTCTCGTACGCGACGTTCCTGACCTGGCGGGGTCAGCTGCGCAGGGAGCCGCCGCGCCGGCCCGATCCGGAGCGACCGGGTGCACCGACGGTGCACCGTTCCGAGGAGTGGAAGTACGCCTTCGTGGGGAGCCGGTGCCTCGTGTGCGGCTTCCGCCACATGCCCCCCACGCGGGCCTGCCTGTCCTGCCACGCCATCGACCAGATGCAGGCCGAGCGCCTCGCCGACGTGCCGGGGACGGTGGCCACCTTCACCATCGACCACCTGGCCTTCAGCCTCTCGCCGCCCGTGGTGGGCGTCATCGTCGACTTCGACGACGGCGGCCGCTATCGCTGCGAGATCACCGACGTCGTGGCGTCGGAGCTGGCCATCGGCGACCGCGTCACCATGACCTTCCGCCGCGTCTGGACGGCGCAGGGCGTGCACAATTACTTCTGGAAGGCCCGTCCGGCCGGCACGGCCCGACCAGCGGAGCGAGGAGAGTAGCCATGGGAAGCAGCGGGATCCGCGACCAGGTGGCCATCATCGGCATGGGCTGCACGCGCTTCGGCGAGCTGTGGGACAAGGGCGTCGACGACCTGCTGACCGACGCCGCAACGGACGCGGCGGCCTCGGCCGGGATACCGCTCCACGACATCGACGCGTTCTGGCTCGGCACCATGACCTCGGGCGTCTGCGGCGTCACCCTGTCACGGCCGCTCAAGCTGGACTACAAGCCGGTGACCCGGGTGGAGAATTACTGCGCAACGGGATCCGAGGCCTTCCGCAACGCCTGCTACGCGGTGGCGTCGGGTGCCTACGACACCGCGATGGCCATCGGGGTCGAGAAGCTCAAGGACACCGGCTACTCCGGACTGACCGGGATCCGGGCCGTGGGCGACGGCACCGACCCGGGTCTGTCGTCACCGGCCGCCTTCTCCTTCCTGGCTCCGTCGTACGCCCACAAGTACGGCGTCGACCGCGAGCAGTTGAAGGAGGTCATGAGCCGCATCGCCTTCAAGAACCACCAGAACGGGGCGCGCAACCCGCGGGCGCAGTTCCAAAAGGAAGTCTCCATGGAGACCATCGCCAAGGCGCCACTGGTGGCGGGCGACCTCGGCGTCTTCGACTGCAGCGGAGTGAGCGACGGCTCGGCGGCGGCCATCATCTGCAGGGCCTCCGACGCCCACCGGTACTGCGAGAACCCGCTGTACGTGAAAGCGCTCGCCTTCGTGGCGGGACCGGCGGCGGGGCCGATCGACCCGGCCTACGACTACACCACCTTCGAGGAGGTCGTGCGCTCCGCGGCCGACGCCTACGCGCAGGCCGGGATCACCGAGCCCGCGCGCAGCTGGCCATGGCGGAGGTGCACGACTGCTTCACGCCCACCGAGCTGGTCCTGATGGAGGACCTGGGCTTCGCCGAGCGCGGCACGGCGTGGAAGGAGGTGCTCGAGGGCACCTTCGACCGCGACGGGGACCTGCCGGTCAACCCCGACGGCGGCTTGAAGAGCTTCGGCCACCCCATCGGGGCCTCGGGCCTGCGCATGCTCTTCGAGTGCTGGCTCCAGCTGCGGGGCGAGGCGCCGCCGGAGCGCCAGATCAACACCGTCGGGCCGGGCCGGACGTTGGGACTCACGCACAACCTGGGGGGAGCGCCGGGCGAGGGCGTCAGCTTCGTGGGCATCGTCGGCACCGAGCTCGGCTGATGAGCGGATCGGAGGGAGCGGGGCCGGGCGTCGACCTGCTGGCCGAGAGCGAGGACCAGGCGGCGCTGCGCCAGCTGGCCCGCGACGTGGCCACCCGCGAAGTGGCGCCCCGCGCGCACCAGGCCGACGAGGAGGGGGTGGTGCCGGCGGAGTTGCGCAAGGCGCTGGCCGCGGCCGACCTGTTCCGCATCACGGTGGGGGAGCGCTGGGGCGGCATGGGCCTGGGTGACGTCGAGGCCTCCATCGTCTTGGAGGAGATCGCACGTGCCGATGTGTCCTCGGCCATCTGCTGCCAGCTGAACTTCAACGGGCCGCCGCGGGGCATCGAGCATCTCGGACCGGAGGCGATGAAGGAGCGCTGGCTGCCCGCGGTGGCGGACGGCGACGCGCTCATCAGCATCGGGATCACCGAGCCCGATGCCGGCTCCGCGGTCCAGAACATGCGGGCGTCGCTGGTGGAGGACGGGCCGGGGCGCTGGCGCCTCAACGCCTACAAGAACTACTCGACGCTGGGCGACGTGGCCGAGGGCGTGCTGGTCTGGTGCCGCTGGCCCGGCGGGGAGGGGGCCAAGGGCATCGGCGCGGTGATCGTGCCGACCGACCGGGACGGCGTGTCGGTGACCGGGCGGCACAAGGGGATGGGGATCCACGCCGCCACCGAGGCCGAGCTGGCCTTCGACGGTGTGGAGATCGCGGCCGACGACGTGCTGATCGCCGGGGACCCCTCGAGCACCGACGCGTTCAAGGTGCTGCTGTCACACCTCAACCACGAGCGCTGCGGCAACGCGTCGATGTGCGTCGGTGCCGCCCAGGGGGCGCTCGAGCACGCCGTGCGCTACATGAACGAGCGGGTCATCGGGGGCCGACCGCTGGCCGAGCTCCAGGGCCTGCAGTGGAAGCTGGCCGACATGGCCGTGCAGCTCGAGGGGGCACGGCTGCTGCTGGCGCGGGCGGTGCGGCTGGCCGGGCCGGGGGGCACGCCGCCCCCGCTCGAGACGGCGCTGGCCAAGACGGCGGCGAACCTGGCCGCCAAGTTCGTGTGTGACGAGGCCATGCAGATCCACGGCGGCTACGGCTACTCGCGTGAGTACCCGCTCGAGCGGGCCTACCGCGACATCCGGGGCCTGTGCTTCGGGGCGGGCACGGTGGAGGCCCAGCGCAACTTCATCGGGTTGCGGGTCGCGGCCGGGGCCCGGACCGGGTCGCCCGGGTGGAAGGAGCCGCTGACCTAGGCGCTCCGGGTGCCGCTGGCCCCGGACGGCTGCGGCGGCGTCCTGCACGTGGGCGGCGGGCGCGCGTACTATGACGGCGGCGTCAGGCTTGGTACCGGGGGATTCGATGAGGCACGTCAATGCAGGTGTCGCGCGGCTCGGGGCTGCGCTGTGCCTCGGCGCCCTCATGACCACCTTCGTCTCGGGTACCTCGCCGTCGGGGGCACCGTCCCCGTCCACGCCGGGCAGCAGCGTCCCCACGCCCGCCGGAGGCGTCAAGGGACAGCCCGGGTACCTCGTCTACTGGGACCAGAACGAGGAAGTCGACTTCCTGTCCATGCCCACGGGTACGCAGGGCCAGCTCCTCCCGGCCTGGGACCTCAACGGGCAGGTGTGCGTCCTGCCCGACGGCCGCTTCGTCGGCGGCTACGACCCCACGCTCCCGAGCCAGCACAACCTCGGTGGCCTGAAGCCCTACAAGCAACCCCCCGACGGTGAAGAGCTCGACGAGCCCAACGGATCGTTCAGCGGCCAGACCCTCTATGTGCCGGGCCCGTACAAGTTGCCCGGCGAGTCCATCGGGAGCGACTCACCGCCCACCGCCAACGGGGTGTTCAACAACAACCAGACCTACACCGGCTGCGCGATCGACCGCCATCACAACATCTTCGGCAATGACATCGCCACGGCGCAGGGCGACTTCCCGCCGCCCAGCAGCGGACGGCTGGTCGAGTGGTTCGCGCCCAACTACACCACCGACTGCATCGTGTACGGCCCCGACGCGGGGGGAGTGGGGCCGCATCACACCGACGGCACCGGTGGGTTGGCCCAACCAGGGACCATGGCGGTGGCGGCCAACGACGACCTGCTGGTCCCCAACGTCGGCACCTCCAGCGTGCTCCGCTTCGCCCATTCCTCGCTCCCGACCAGCGCGTCCCAGTGCCCCGGCGGGGTGTACCCGCGTGCCAAGGTCCAGGTGTCGACGTTCGCCAAGGTGTCCTTTCCCGCCGGCATCGCCAAGGACCCGACGTGCGGCTGCTACGCGGTCAGCAGCTACATCGGTGATCCGTCCATCGTCTGGGTGAGTGCCAGTGGCCAACCCGAACCCGGGCGGGGCTCCGTGCCCGGGACGACGGTGGCGAACCTCGGCAAGAGCCCTGACCAGTACAACCCCTTCGGCATGGCCTTCGCCCCGGACGGGACGCTGTATTTCGTCGACATCCACATCGCGTGCACGGGCCCGCTCACCGGCTGTGGACCGGCGGACTACGGGGGCCGGGTGATGCGGGTGACGTTCACCAACGGCCAACCCTCCGCGCCGGTGACCGTGGCGGGCGGGTTCGACTTCCCGACCAGCGTGACCGTGTGCGTCCCGGCGCGGACGCGCTGTCCCTACCCGTCGGGGAAGATCAAGGCGCCGTTGTCGGGACCGTCGGAGAACCCCGCCCCGGACAAAGGTCCCTCCTCGAACGCTCCGGCGACAGCCGGCTTCGGCTGAGGGCGTTGCGCGCGCAGCGGCCCGGATGGCGCCTGCCATCGGGACTGACGGCCGGGTGCACCCGACGGGCGGTGGCGGCCCTCTCGCTCGGCGCGACGCTGCTGGCCGTGTCCGGCGCGGCGGCACCCGCGGGGGCAGCCGCCCGCCCCGCTGCGGGGACCGTCCCCGTGTCCGTGAGCCCCTGGGACTGGCCCGGGTACGGGCACGACGCCCAGCACACCTTCCACGGGCGGACGACGCTGACGCAGTCCTCGGTCCGCACGCTGCAGCAGGCCTGGTTCTTCCCGACCGGCGACGCCGTGACGGCGACGCCGACCGTGGTCGGCGACACCGTGTACGTGGGCTCGTGGGACGACTACTTCTACGCGGTGAACCTCCGGACGGGGACGCTGCGCTGGAAGGTCCGGCTGGCCTCGCAGAACGCCATCACGCCGTATCCGGGACAGGTTCCCCGTGACGCCACGTCCGACGGCGGGCTCGTCACCTCGTCCGCCTGGTTCGAGCCGGCGTCGGGCAAGAGGCCGGCGCTCGTGATCGTCCCGGGTGGCTACACGCTGTACGCGCTGAAGCCGCCACGGGAGCGGTGTACTGGACCCACGACTACCCGGGCCTGCCCGGTCCACCCGATCCGAACAACGACAGCACGCGGATCTTCTCGTCGCCCGTCGTCGTGGACGGCCGAGGTCATCGTCGGCGTCGACGAAGACGGCCAGCAGAAGTCCGCCGGCTACGTGGTCGCGGCCAGCCTCGACACCGGCAAGCCCGATCTGGGAGTTCCAGACCGACGTGCGCAGCGCCGGGGTCAACGCAGAAGCTCTACGACAGCTGCGGCAGCGTCTGGTCGTCGGGCACGGTCCTGCCCGACCTCGGCCTGGTCGTCTTCGGCACGGCCGACTGCAACTTCGGCGGTTCGGCGCCCTACGCGGACTCGGTCATCGCGCTGCGCATCGCCGACGGCACGCTGGCGTGGAAGTACCATCCTCTCGGCCACGCGCCAGTCTGTGACGACGACTTCGGGGCGAGCGCCAATGCGGGGCTCACCGCGGGCGGCAAGACGTCGTTTCTCGGGGAGGGGAGCAAGAACGGCACCTACTACTCGCTGAACCCGCGCACGGGCCGCGTTGCGCTGGTCCACCAACGTGGTCTTCGGCGGTACGTCCGGCGGGTTCATCGGGACCACCGCCTACGACGGCTCTCGGGTGCTGGGCGCAACGGGGCTCGGCGACTTCCTCCCGACCTCACACGGGACCTTGCCGGTCTGCGACCCCTCCGACCCCCGCGACGTGTCGAACCAGAACCCTGCCGATCACGCCTTCGACGCGGCCACGGGAGCGGTGCTCTGGCAGGCCGACAACACGGCGTCGTTCTCGGCCACCACGGTGGCCGGCGGCATGATGTTCAGCGGCCTCGCCCTGGCCGCCAAGGCGATCCAGGTGCGCGACGCGGCCGACCGGGCGCCTGCTGGCGCAGGTCGCCCTGCGACCAGCTTCAACTGGTCCGGCATCGCCACCGTGGGCGACGCCGCTCGTCTTCGGCGTCGGGGACCACTGCGTCGGCGACCTCGTCGGGCATCGAGGTGCTGACCCCGGGCGGAGCACCACCGGTGGTGCCAGGAGGCGGTTGAGGCGGGGCTGCGGCGCGGTCCCTGCGCGCCCGGCGCCGGCCGATCCGCCGGAGGCCTCCTCAGCAGGTGTTCGAGGGCGCCGACGTGCCCGGACCGGTGGCCGGGTCGTCGACGACGCCGCCCGCCGACCCGCGCAGGATGGCGCCCAGGTGCACGACGTACCAGTCGCCCCGCCACGAGATCATGGACGCGATGCCGAACGAGCGCGCCTGCCCGTCGAGCTGGTAGACGACGCGCGAGTTGGCCACCTCGTAGTACCCGATCCCGTTGTCGCACACGCCGGGCGGGATCCAGTGGCCGTACTGCTGGGGCACCGACACCGTGACCAACGACGCCTGCGTCGGGTCCGGGCCGAGCACCGCGTGGGCCGCCTCGATATCGAGCGCATAGTCGGCCACGAGGCGGTTCTGCCAGTCCCCGGCGGGGTTGCCGATCCCCGTCTTGAGCTGTACGTAGGCGCTGCGCGGGAAGAACGCGGGCATTGCCGGGGTCACCGTGCCGGTGACGATTCCCTGCCAGAGCGCGGCCATCTCGGCATTGAATTGCGGCGTCCCCGACGCCGGGAACTCGGACGGTCTGGGGCAAGTGTCCCCGGGTCGGTGGTCGTCGTGGTGGTGGTCGCCGTGGTGGTCGGTCGTGGTCGAGGTCGTGATGCCGCGCCGGGCGGTTGCGGGCGCGGTCGCCGGCGACGCCGAACGGGCACGCGGACCCGACTGGCGACGGCAGGACGACGAGAGAGGACGGCAGCCGCCACCGCGGCGACGCCGGCGACCACCGCCGCCACACGCACGCGGCGAGCGCGGCGCCGCCTGCGTCCTGTCAGCGCTGCATCGACTTGGTCTCGACGAACTCCTCGAGACCGTACTTGCCGCGCTCACGACCGATGCCCGACTGCTTGTAGCCACCGAAGGGAGCGCTCGGGTTGAACTGCCCGCCGTTGATGTCGACCTGGCCCGTGCGCATCTGGCGCGCCACGCGTTCGGCCCGGTCGGTGTCGCCACTCCAGACGGCGCCGGCCAGCCCGTAGGGCGTGCCGTTGGCGATCTCGATCGCCTCCTCCTCGGTGTCGTAGGGGATGATGGACAGGACCGGCCCGAAGATCTCCTCCTTGGCGATGGTCATGTCCGGGGTCACCTCCGAGAACACGGTCGGCTGCACGAAGAAGCCCTTGTCGAGGCCCTCCGGGGCGTCCGGCCCTCCCGCGACCAGCTTGGCGCCCTCCTCGATCCCCTTGTTGATGTAGTTGCGCACCCGGTCGCGCTGGACCGAGGAGACGAGTGGGCCGAGCAGCTTGCCGGCCTCGAAGGGATCGCCCGGTGCGAAGCCCGCCGCCGCGCCGGCCGCCAGCTCCTCCACCTCGGCGAGCTTGTCGCGCGGAACGAGCATCCGGGTCAGAGCCGAGCAGGTCTGGCCCGAGTTGAGATAGCACCCGAACAGACCGGCCGGGACGGCGGTGGCGAAGTCGGCGTCGTCGAGCAAGATGTTGGCCGACTTGCCGCCCAGCTCGAGGGAGACACGCTTGATGCCCTGGGCCGCCAGCTCCATCACCCGCCGCCCGGCCCGGGTGGACCCGGTGAACGAGACCATGTCGACCTTCGGATGGGCCGCGATGGCCTCGCCCACAACCGGCCCGACGCCGCTCACCAGGTTGAAGACGCCGGGCGGGAGGCCGACCTCGTCGATGACCTCGGCCAGGATGAAGGCGTTGACGGGTGCCACCTCGCTCGGCTTCAAGACGACGGTGCAGCCGGCGGCCAGTGCGGGGGCCACCTTGAGGACGACCTGGTAGAGCGGGTAGTTCCACGGCGTGATGGCGCCCACGACGCCGACGGGCTCGCGTACGACGAGCGAGTTGCCGACCTCCTCTTCCCACTCGAAAGCCTCGGCTGCCTTGGCGGCGTCGGCGAACGCACCGGCGGGGAGTCCGACCTGGATGGAGCCCGACAGCGTCATCGGCATGCCGACCTCGTGGCTGATCACCTGCGCGATCTCGTCGGTGCGGGCGGCCAGGGCCTCGCCGATTCGGGTGAGCAGCTTGGCCCGCTCCTCCGTCGAGGTCGCCGCCCAGCCCGGGGAAGGCGGCTGCCGCGGCCTCGACCGCCTTGTCCACGTCCTCGGGCGTGCCCTCGGGGATGGTGGCGAAGACCTCCTCGGTGGCCGAGTCGATGACCTCGAGTGTGCCCGTCCCGGTCGAGGGGACCCACGCCCCGTTGATGTAGATCTTGTCTCGGACGTCCATGGTGGTCCCTCCCTGATCAGACGGCGGATGCACTTGCGCTCCTCCTACCCTACAGAGGCCCCGAGATGCTGTGCCCCGGAAGGGTCGGGACCCGGCGCCGCCCTTTCGTCGGGCGCCTCAGCGGCTCCGTGGAGATCGCCGGCCACCGGCCGTCGGGGCCGGACGGCGCCGATGCCTGCGGGCGCCGGAAACCTGGGCCCCGCGGCGCTGGCCGTCCTTGGGCGGCCGTGCACCTCGACCGCCCGCGTCGACTGCGATGCGGGCACCGTCGGCGTCGGTGACGTCGAGGCCGAGCGTGCGCAGCAGGCTGGCTGCCGTCTGCCGCTGCTCGGGAGTGACGAGAGCGATGACCGTCCCGTCGGCACCAGCCCGGGCCGTCCTTCCCGAGCGGTGCACGTAGTCCTTCGGGCTCTCGGGAAGGTCGTAGTGGATCACGGTCGACACGTCGTCGACGTGGATGCCCCGTGCCGCGACGTCGGTCGCCACGAGGGCATGGACCCTGCCCGCCCGGAACGCCTTGAGGGTCCGCTCGCGCTGGGCCTGCGAGCGACCTCCGTGGATGGCCTGGGCCGCGATGCCGGCGCGGGCCAGCTTGGTGGCCACCCGGTCGGCGCTGTGCTTGGTGCGCACGAAGATGATCGACGACGTGGCGGCGCCGGCCAGTGCGGCGAGGGCGTCGGCCCGGTCGGCGTGCGCGACGTGATGAAATGCGTGTGTGACGCGGCTGAGGTCGTCGGCGTCGTTGACGACCTCATGGCGTACCGGGTCCTTCTGGTACCTGCGCACGATGACGTCGACGTCACCGTCGAGCGTCGCCGAGAACAGCAGGGTCTGACGGTTGGACGCCGTGGCGTCGAGGATCCGGCGCACGGCCGGCAGGAACCCCATGTCCGCCATGCGGTCGGCCTCGTCGAGCACGACGGTCTGCACCTCGGACAACCGGATCGTCCCAGCCTGCATCAGGTCCTCCAGGCGCCCCGGGCAGGCGACGACCACGTCCGCGCCGGTCCGCAACGCCTTGCGCTGGCGCTCGTAGCTCACCCCGCCGTACACGACGGCCACGCGACGGCCCCGCGCCTGCAGCAGTGGGGCGAGGACGTCGGAGATCTGCAGCGCCAGCTCGCGCGTGGGCACGAGGACCAGGGCTTGGGGCTTCTTCGGGGCGCAGTGCCGCACCGTCGCCGCCACGGGAAGCGCGAATGCGAGGGTCTTGCCGGATCCCGTCGGCGCCTTCGCCGACACGTCGTGGCCGGCCAGGGCGTCGGCGATGGTCATCGCCTGGATCGGCAGGGGGGCGGTGATGCCCTGGGAGGCCAGGACCTCGACCAGAGCGTCGGGCAACGCGAAGTCGCCGAAGGTGGTGACGGCGGGCACATCGATGCCCGGCGTGGGGGAAGACAAGGTGGAACTCCATTTCTGTGGTCACGCACCGCAACCTCAGGGTGGAAGTCCCGCCGGTCGCCTGTGGTGCACCAAGCACCACGGACGCGTCGAGGTCCAGGTTAGCAGCCCCGGCTGCCCGCTCGGGTTCGCGGCGGCGTCAGCCCTTCTTGCCGAGGAGCGGGTGCTCACCCATGCCCACCGGCTGGAGGTGCTGGCCCAACACTTCGTGGAAGTGGTCGGCGACCTCTTGCGGCGTCCAACCACCCTCTCGCCACATGGTGGCGACCTGGCGCGGTGTCTGGAACAGCGTGTAGGCGAAGCCCGTGCGCCCGAGCACCTGTCCGTTCACGTAGGAGGCACCCTCGCTGGCCAAGAACGCGATCAGTGGCGCATTGAGCGCGGGGTCCTGGTCGGCCGGTGGTTCCGCGCCGGCGTAGAGCCCTTCCGTCATGCGGGTGTAGCCCGCCGGTGCCACGGCGTTCACGGTGATGCCGTATCTGCCGAGCTCGAGGGCCCACACGAACGTCATGCCCATGATGGCGGCCTTGGCCGCGCCGTAGTTGGTCTGGCCGAAGTTGCCCCTGAGGCCGGCCGAGGAGGTGATGTTGACGATGCGCCCGTAGCCCGCCTCCTTCATGAGTGGTGCCGCGTGGCGCACGGTGTTGAACGTGCCCTTCTGGTGCACCGCGATCACGGCGTCGTAGTCGGCCTCGTCCATCTTGACCAGGGTGCGGTCCCGCACGATGCCGGCGTTGTTGACGACGATGTCGACGCGGCCGAAGTTGTCGACCGCCGCAGCGATGATCCGGCCCGCCGCCTCGAAGTCGCTCACCGAGTCGTGACTCGGCACGGCGTCGCCCCCTGCGGCCTCAATCTCCTTGCAGACCGCCGCGGCCGGATCCTCGGCGGTGCCCTCGCCGCCCAGGGTCACGCCCACGTCGTTGACGACCACCTTGGCCCCCTCGGCGGCCAGGCAGAGGGCGATGTCGCGCCCGATCCCCCGACCAGCACCCGTGACCACGGCCACACGCCCGTCCAGAAGTCCCATGGGGCAGACAGTACCCCGGTGCGGCGAGCGCTTCCCTGACAGCGGTGTCAGGAATAGTGCCGGGGCTGTACGATCGGGGCGACCACCGGGCGAGCACGCCCAATGAGCGCTGAGGAGCACCCGGCCATGGCCACCTTCATCGAGAACGCACCAGAGCAGATCGTCGCCGCCGCCAAGGAGCTCCTGGAGAAGGGGTTGGTCGAGGGGACGTCGGGGAACATCTCGGCGCGCATGGAGGACGGCAACATCGCCGTGACGCCGTCGTCGCTCGACTACCGGATCATGACGGTCGACGACATCGTGATCGTGAACCCGGCCGGCGACGTCGTCTCGGGCGAGCGAGGGCCGACCTCGGAGAAGTACCTGCACCTGGCGGTGATGGCCGCCTACGAGGACATCGCGGTGTGCATCCACTCGCACGCCGTGCATGCCACGATGTTCGCCGTCGCCCACCAGGACATCCCGAGCTGCATCGACGAGTTCACCGTGTACCTGGGTGGGGACATCCGCTGCACGGAGTACTGCCCGAGCGGGTCGGCCGAGCTGGGGGAGCAGACGGTCAAGGCGCTGGAGAACCGGGGCGCCGCGCTCATCGCCAACCACGGCATGGTGGCGGTCGGGACGACCATGCAGAAGGCGATGCACAACACTGCGTTGGTCGAGCGCTCCGCCAAGATCATCTGGGGTGCGACCCAGCTCGACGGGATCTTCCCGCTGCCCGAGAAGGTCAACCAGAACTTCGCCAGCGTCTACCCCTTACATGCGGTAGCCGCCAGTGAGCGACGGCACCATCCGTGCCCGGCTGGCCGAGCTGGGCTTGACCCTGTACGGGCCGCATCCCCCACACGACCCTCTCGATGCCGTCGTCGTCCACGACGGTGTGGCGCGCACCTCGGGACAGCTGCCCCGCATCGCCGGAGAGCTGACGTGCCTCGGCCGCCTCGGCGACACGGTCACCATCGACGAGGGGAAGGAGGCGGCTGCCGTGTGCGCGTTGAACGCCCTCGCGGTGCTCGAGCAGGCGCTGGGCTCGCTCGACCGCATCACGCGGGTGCTGACGGTCACCGGCTACGTCTGCTCCGCGCCCGACTTCCACGGGCAGCCGGCCGTGGTGGACGGCGCCAGCCGGGTGCTGGCAGACGTCTTCGGCGAGGCGGGGCGCCACACGCGTTCCGCCGTCGGCGTCGCCGCTCTGCCCCGGAACGGGGCGGTCGAGATTGAGGTGACCGTCGCCGTCAGCGACTGAAGGCGTCCGCGATCACGGGCCGGGCGACCGCGGCCAGGTCCCAGTACCCGCAGGTGCCACTGTCCCGCAGCTCGGTGACCGCGTTGATGGCGGCGCCGTAGGCGGCGACCGCGATCGCTCCCCCGACCGAGATGCGGCTGACGCCGAGCTCGGCCAGTTCGCCGACGGTCGGCGCGCCGGGCAGGACGAGCACACTGACGGGAAGGTCGACGGCCGAGAGCAGCTGGCGGAGTTCGCCCGGTTCGACGACCCGGGGTGCGAAGAGCACGTCGGCCCCCGCCTCCTGGTAGGTCTGCAGGCGCCTGAGGGTGTCCTGCAGGTCGGCGCGGCCGTGCAGGTAGTTCTCCGCCCGCGCCGTCAGGACGAAGGGCACCGGTCCGGAATGCGCAGCCTCCGCCGCCGCCCGCACGCGGTCGGTGGCCTCGGCCAGCCCGTAGATGGGGTCGTCCCGGTTGCCCGTGAAGTCCTCCACCGAACCACCGGCGAGGCCGGCGTCGATGGCGGCCGCGATGGTGGCGGCGACACCCTCGGGGTCGTGGGCGAAGCAGTTCTCCAGGTCGGCGGAGACGGGGATGTCGACCGCCCCGGCCAGTTCGCCGGCGTGGGCCAGCACCTCGTCCTTGGTCATGGCGCCGTCGAGGCGGCCGCGCGTGGCGGCGAAACCGCCGCTCGTGGTGGCGATCGCGTCGAAGCCGAGGGCGGCGAACAACGCGGCGGAACCGATGTCCCAGGCGTTGGGCATGAGCAGCGGCGTGCCCGGGACATGGAGGGAGCGGAACCGTTCGGCTCGTTGCGGTGCGGAAGCGGAGGGTGCCATGCCCGAACCGTAGCGGCGGGCGGCGAGGGATCGATCAGGTGGCCGACGGCACCGCCGGCTCGGGGAACTCCCAGTACTGGAACTCGATCGTCATCGGGAGCAGATAGCGGACATAGAGCGAATGGATCTTGACCACCTTCTGGTCGTCCATGTGCAGGTCGATGAGCTCCATGCGGTCGTCCGACTTGCGGAACGCCTCGGCTCGCTCCTGAATACCGCGCAACTCGTCGAGTGAGCCGACGGCGAAGCCGTAGTGGTCCATCCGGGGGCAGCGCATCGGGTCGTCCTCCGCGATCAGGAAGATGAACTGGTCCCAGTGGACGCAACTGAGGATCAGGCGCCGGCGGTCCTCCGTCATCACCTCCATCTCCTCGAAGCCGAGCACCTCGTGGAAGAACCGGCAGACGTCTGCCCGGCTCTCCTGACCCAGGAGGTCGGCGGGCAGCGACATGGCGACATGGTTGAAGCGCGGATTGCCCGACGGGTAGAAGGGGTGTGCCATCAGGACCGCTCCTCGGGGACGACCATCACCTTGCCGGCGATGCGACCCAGCGCGAGGTCCTCGAGCGCCTCGCTGATGCCGTCGAGCGGGACGTCGTCGGGATCGATCAGGAGATCGGCCGGGAAGCCGTCGGAAGCGAGCAACCCGAGCGCCCGTTCGAAGCCGTCCAGGTCGTAGACGAAGGACCCGGTGACGGTCAGCTCGTTGAGGATCATGCGGTTGATGTCGAACGTGGGGTGGTCGATGCCGGCCCCGACCATCACCAGGATGCCCCCGCGCGCCAGCTGATGGAAGCCCGTCTCGATCGCCGCCCGGTGCCCCGAGCACTCCAGGACGACGTGGACCGCGCGTGACGACATGCGCTCCGGCTCCCAGGACGCGAACACCTCGAGGTCGGCCGGGTCGACGACGGTCGACACGCCGAGGTTGGCGGCCAGGCGGCGCCGGCCCTCGTGTGGCTCCACCACGGTGATGTCCGAGACGCCCATCGACTGCAGCGCCGCGACACTGAGGGCGCCGATCGGCCCGGCCCCGAACACCATGACCGTGTCGCCGGGGGCGACGCCCGAGCGCGTGATGCCGTGCAGCGCCACCGACAGCGGTTCGGCGAGGGCGGCGTGCCGTGGCAACAGGCCCTCGGGCAGCCGCAGCACACCGGCCTCCCGCACGAGGATGTACTCGGCGAAGGCACCGTCGTTGTGCTCGCCGGTCATGCTCTGCCGGTTCTCGCACTGCGACGGCTTGCCCTCGCGGCAGCGGCGGCACGTCCCGCACTTGGGGGAGGCGCCGCCCACGACCAGCTCGCCGACCGACCACCGGGTCACGTCGTCGCCGACGGCGGCGATGGTGCCGCTCCATTCGTGGCCGGCCACCGCACCTGGCTTGAAGCCCCAGCCGTCACGCAGCTGGTGGATGTCGGACCCGCAGATGCCACACGCGTGCACGCGCACGACGAGCTGGTCCGGCCCGGGACGCGGGACCGGGCGCTCCTCCACGGTGACCGACCCCGGCGACTGGTAGACGGCGGCCGACATGACGTCCGGGAGCCGTCCCGTGTCCGAACCCCCCGATGACCCTGACATGGGCGTCAGGTTAGGCGCTCGGAGAGCAGCTCGGCGAGGCCACCGGAGAGATGGCGGAGGTAGGCCGGCGTCTCCCAGGCCCCGGGGAAGTGACCGAGCGCGCTGTAGAAGCTGCGGGCGACGCCCTCGCGCACGGACCAGGCGAGGGGGAACCCACATTCGGGCACCCGGCCGCCGGGCGCCGACAGGTCGACCTGGTCCTCGGCGAGGCGCAGCAGCACCCGGGCGTCGGGTCGCAGCGCACGGAAGAGGTACACCTCGTCGTGCCACTGCCAGCGTTCGCCGAGGTGGGCCGTGGCGGGATGGTCGCGTCGACGACGTCGATGGTGAAGTCCTGGGTCCAGGGGTGGCCGTCGAAACGGGCGCCCAGCACGGACCCGTACTCGGGCCACGTGTGGCACGCGTCGGTGGCGGAGTGCACGCCGAGGACGCGCAGGTCGCCGGCGTGCCAGGCCTCGAGTGCCTCCGCCTTCTGTTCGGCGGAGAAGGGCGTCTCGCCGATGGTGAACAGGGCCAGCACCCGGGCGGTGGCGATCTGGCGGGGGGAGAGGTCGCGCACGTCGGCGACCACGACGGGAGAGAGGCCCGACAGCTCCGCCAGCTCGACGAGGCCTGCTCGTGGCCTGGGCCAGCACGCCGTGGACACCCGCCGGCCCGTCGACGTACGGGGCCACCTGCGTCACGATCAGCATGTTGTCGGCCACGCGGGGAGTGTAGGGCTGGTGCGGCGGTCCCGTCTGGTGGTCGAATGCACGAGCCGGTGAACAGCCGAACAAGGGAGGACACGACGTGAGCGATGGGACCACGGGCTCCGAGGAGATTGCGGGGGCACTGGCCCAACTGGGCTCGGCCACCCTCGGCGAATCGGGTGGGAGGGCCGCCGACCGCAGGCTCCGGCCGGCCTGGCCCGGAGCGGCCGTGGCCGCCCCGGTCTACCCCGTCGGCTGCGCCCCGGGCGACAACCTGGCGGTGCACGTGGCCGTGACGAAGGCGCCACGCGGCAGCGTTCTGGCCGTCGACGTGGGCCAGGTGGCCGACCGTGGCTACTGGGGCGAGGTGCTCACGACGGCGGCGGAGGCGGCCGGCTTGGCCGGACTGGTCCTCGACGGGGGCGTACGCGACGTGGCCGCGCTGGCCGCCCACCGTTTCCCGGTGTTCTCCGCCACCATCGCGCTCACCGGCGCGACGAAGGACAAGCCGGGGACCGTCGGCGTCCCCGTGCGCGTCGGCGGCGCGCTGGTCGCGGCCGGGGACTGGGTGGTGGCCGACGTCGACGGCGTGACGTTCGTGCCGGGGGCGGCGCTGCGGGACGTGCTGGCGGCGGGACGGGCGCGCGAGGCGAAGGAGGCCGCCTTCTTCGAGGCGCTGCGATCCGGGTCGACGACCGTGGAGCTGCTCGGGCTGAATGCGTCGTTGGTGACAGGTCCCTAGGTGTCTTGACCGAGACCTCGCTTGGGCGGGAGAGCACACCGCGGTCGGCGGCGATCACGCCGTGCGCCGTGCCGCCTCTTCGTGTCGCGGAACGAACTGCGGATACCCGGCGCGCCGCGTGCCCGTCCCCCTTAGTCTGCACGACAACGCGAGCGGACGGAACGAAGGAGGAAGGACCGTGCACCTGAACCGGCGACAGTTCCTCGGCGCCGGCTTGGCCGGTACGTCGACACTGCTGGGTGCCTTCGGTCAGTCGTCTTCCGACCCGAGCGCGGCCGCCACGAGTGTCCTGAGACGCCGGGGCATCCTCGAAGCCGGAACACTGCCCTATCCCGAGCGCGCTCCGGGGACCGATCAAGTACCCGAGATCGACCACTTCGTCGTCTTGATGATGGAGAACCACTCCTTCGACAACATTCTGGGGCTGATCGGCAGAGGTGACGGGTTCACCCTCGGAACCAATGGGCGGCCGACGGCGAAGAACCCTGACGGCCACGGCGATTTCGTCCACGCCTTCCACATGCCGACGGAGTGCCAGACCGACGGCATAGGGAACGACTGGAAGGTCACCCACGAGGCCTACGACGGAGGCACCTGCCAGGGCTTCGTGACCGGCACCTCAGCAGAAGCCATGGGCTACTTCACGAAGGACGACCTTCCCTTCAGCTGCGGCATGGCCGGCGTCTTTCCGATCGCCGACCGTTACTTCTGTTCGGCGATGGCGCAGACCGACCCGAATCGTCGCTACCTCCTCGCCGGGACCTCCCTCGGCCTCATCGACGACTCGTTCCCATTGGAACTTCCACCGAATGGCGTGATCTTCGAGCAGTTCAACAAGCACGGCATCAGCTGGAAGGACTACTACTCGACGGTTCCGAGCATCGGGGTCTTCCTGCCGCTGCTCTCCGAACCGTCCCTCTCCGGCGGCCTGGCCCACATCGACCAGTTCTACGCCGACGCCGCAGCCGGAAACCTCCCGGCGTTCAGCCTCGTCGAGCCCGACTATCAGAAGCAGTCCGAGGAGAACCCGCAGGACGTCCAGTTCGGCGATCAGTTCGTGAGCAAGGTGGTCACCGCCGTGATGTCCAGTCCGAACTGGGCCAAGACCATGCTCATCTGGACCTACGACGAACACGGGGGCTACTACGACCACGTGCCGCCGCCCGCCGCCGTGCCCCCGGACGACGTGCCACCGGCGTTGAAAGCAGGTGACCCTCCGGGAGGCTTCGACCGCTATGGCTTCAGAGTCCCCTGCGCCGTCGTCAGCCCCTACGCCAGGAAGGACTACGTCTCCCACACGACTGTACGACCACACCTCGATCCTCAAGACGGTCGAGCAGAAGTGGAACCTGCCCGCGCTCACCCGCCGTGACGCCAACGCCAACAGCTTGCTCGACATGCTGGACCTCCACGCCGAGCCGGCTTTCCTCCGGCCTCCCCGGCTCCCCGCCGCCGCCGACCCGACGCTCAAGGCGGGGTGCCTCTCGAGTGGGCCCGGCACCATCCCCCCGCCGTCGGCGGTGACCAAGGCCTGAACCGATCGGTCGGGACGGTGGCACAATGCGGAGATGACCGACGCCTCCACAGCAGATCCGACCACCCCCGAGCGCATGGAGGTGCAGCGGACGATCCCCGCCGAGCCGGCGAGGATCTTCAACGTGCTGCGGGACCCGAAGGGCCACGTGACGATCGACAGCTCGGGCATGTTGATGGACTCGACCGGCGAACCGGCCACGAAGGTGGGCGACGAGTTCGTCGTCCACATGGATCGCGAGGCCCTCAACGACTATCCGATGGGCCGCTACGACGTGACCGTGACGATCACCACGTTCGAGCCCGACCGGGAGATCGCCTGGACCATCCTCGGGCAGATCAAGCCTCAGATCGGCCACGTCTACGGCTACACGCTCGAACCGGTCGAGAACGGGACGCTCGTCACCTCCTACTACGACTGGTCGGGCATCGACCCGCAGTGGAAGGAGGCCAACATCTTCCCGGTGATCCCCGAATCGGCGTTGCGCGCCACCCTGGGCATCCTGGAGCGGACGCTGGCCCACTCGACGCAGTGGTGAGCACCCCGGGTTGACGAGTGCGGCCGGGCCGAGTTTGGTCCCGCTTTCCCTGACCCGTCACCAACGTTCACCTCGATGCCGCGCTGCGGTCGCGTGCCGTTCTTCTCAGCATGTCACCATCCGGCCAACGCGGCGGCGCGCCAACGGCGTGGCAGGGCACCGCGGCCAGTGGGCACGACCTCGCCCCCGCACCCGGGCTGCGGGCGGTTCTGCCCGTCCCTCCCCGAGGGTGAGCGCCGGTGGATCAGCAGGGATCAGCAGATGCGCGGCAATGGGTCGCCGACGAGCATGTCGACGATCCGGGTGCCGCCCATGGAAGTCCGCAGGACGACGATCCCGGGCGGCTCGGCGTGGATGGCGCCCACCCGCACGGCTTCGGACCCCTGCGGGTGGGCGTGCATGGCCGCCAGCGCCGCGTCTGCCTGCTCGGGGGGCACCACCGCGATGAGCTTTCCTTCGTTGGCCACGTAGAGAGGGTCGATCCCCAGCAGTTCGCAGGCGGCCGCGACGGCGGGGCGCACGGGCAGCCACGCCTCCTCGAGCACGACCGTCACGTCCGCGTCGCGCGCCAGCTCGTTGCAGACGGTTCCCACCCCGCCGCGCGTCGAGTCGCGCAGCCACCGGGTATCGGGCGCGGCGGCCAGGAGGTCCTCCACCAGCTCGTGCAGCGGCGCCGTGTCCGACTCGATGTCCGCCTCCAGCGCCAGGTCGCCGCGGGCGAGCATGACGGCCGTCCCGTGGTCGCCCATGGTCCCCGAGGCGAGGACCGACGTCGCCCACGGCCACCCTGGCGGCCGCCAGCTCACGGCCGGCGGGGATCAGGCCCACCCCGGCCGTCGTGATGTACATCCCGTCGGCCGCGCCGCGGTCGACCACCTTGGTGTCGCCCGTGACGACGGGCACGCCCGCCGCGGCCGCGGCCTCGGCCATGTCGGCCACCATCTCGCGCAGCACGTCGATGGCCATGCCCTCCTCGAGGACGAAGGCGGCGGAGATCGCCGCCGGCCGCGCCCCCATCATCGCCAGGTCGTTGATGGTCCCGTGGACGGCCAGATGGCCGGCCGAACCACCGGGGAAGCGCAAGGGCTTCACGACGTACGAATCGGTGCTGAAGGCGAGGCGCTCGCCCGAGGGGAGCTCCACCACGGCGGCGTCGGTCAGCGGGGGGCGCTCGTCGGGCGCCGCCTGGGCGAAGGCGGGGAGGAACACCGCGTCGAGGAGGGCGGCCGAGGCCTTGCCGCCCGCGCCGTGGGCGAGGGTGACGACGTCCTCGCGCAGCCGGGGCCGCCGGCGCCGGAAAGCCTCGATACGCCCGAACACCGCCGCCTCCCGGTCAGCCCGAGCCGTGCTGTCGTCGTTGCCGGCAGCCGGATCGTGCACCGTGTCGGTCATGCGGGACGCCCCGGTGCCCCGTTGGCCGGTGCCCCGTTGGCCGGGTCGTCCGCGAGGTGACATTGGACGGACTCCCACAGGGCCAGCATCAGCGCGTCCTGTGCCTCCTGAATCCGGTGCACGCTCTCGGAACGCACGACCAGGCAGTGGTGGACGGCGTCGCTGACGGCCATGCCCGATCCCTCGTAGCCGCACAGGCCCACGGTGAGGAGTCCACGGTGCGCTGCCTCGTCGAACGCCCGCGACACATTCGACCGAGTCCCCGCTGGTCGAGAAGCCGACGGCGATGTCGCCGCCGGTGGCATGGGCGATGAGCTGACGTGAGAAGACGAGCTCGAAGCCCACGTCGTTGGCGAGCGCGGTGAGGACGGCCTGGTCCTCGACCAGGCACAGGGCGGGCAGCGGACGGCCGTGCGGGGGGTGGCGGAACAGCTCCGCGGCTCCCTGTGCGTCGGTGGCGCTCCCACCGTTCCCGAAGGTGAAGAGGCGGCCGCCCCGCCGGAAGCGGTCCGCCATGGCCGAGGCGGCGGCCTCCACCTGATCGCCGCAGCGTTCCAGCGTGCCGGATGCGCAGGGCGGTGCTCTCCTCGATCTTGGCGCGCTGCCGAGCCTGCGAGGTCCGTCAACAGGGCACCCGCATCGCGCTCCTCTGCCTCGATGAAGGGATAGAGGAAGCCGGTGGGCTCGGCCCCGGTCTCGTCAGTCACCGGGGGCCCCACTGAGGGTGGTCACCGCCACGCCGGCGTGCACGAGCACGAGGTCGCCCGGCCGCAGGTCGTCGACGAGGCGGCCGTCGACCTCCTCGGCGTGGCCGCCGGCCCACACCTCGATCCGTCCCGCCGCCAGCACGCAGCGGACCTCGGCGATCCGGCCCTCGTCCGAGCAGGTGATGCAGACCTCGTCGGTGCGCTCGGGCTCGGGCGCTGAGCAGCCCCGGATGTTCGAAGACGACATGGGTCAGCTCCCACAGGAGGTGGTAGAGCAGCACGAGAGCGCCCGATCGCGCCGCCACTGCGGGCTCGGCGTCGTGGAGCCACACGACATGGTCGGCCCGCGGGCCGCCCCCTCCCGCCCCCGGTCGCCGCCCGGCACCCAGCCACAGGCTGGTCAGGCCCCAGGCGTCGGCCCGGGCGAGCAGGTCGCTCGCCACCGGGTCACCTGCCGTGCTCGCGACGAGGAGGACGTCGCCGGGCCGCGCCAGCAGGCGCACCGATTCGGCCGCCCCGGCACCGTCGATGCTGACGGCCGGCAGCGCGCGCTTGCCGACGACGACCGGGTGGACGAACTCCACCGCCACGTGGCGGGCGTGGGCCGGCCACTGCGGGGCCACGCACCACATGGTCGCCCCCGCGGCGAAGCGGCGCGCCAGGGAGAGGGCGGCCAGTGCCAGGTCCTCGGCCGGTCCCGGCGCGCCGGCCCTGCCCTGCGGTCGTGTCCACACCCGCCACTATGCACCCGCCCGGGCGGCGGCCCGGCAGCCCGCCACCGCCGCCTGCCCCAGGGCGAGACCGCCGTCATTGGGCGGTACGGCCCGGTGCGTGAGGACCTCGAAGCCGTGCGCCTCGAGCTCGCGGCGCGCCAAGCCGAGCAGCAGCACGTTCTGGAAGACGCCGCCGCTCAGGGCGACGACCTCGATGCCGGTCTGCGCGCGCTGGCGCACCGCCACGTCGCCGATGAGCCTCGCCACCGCGGCGTGGAAGCCGGCCGCCATGGCCCCGGTGTCCGCGCGCACGACGCAGGCCGCCGACCAGGGCCCGCAGCACCGGGGACGGGTCGATGGTGCCGCCGGACAGGCCGAAACGGTACGGCGGTGCCGGGGTGCCCCGGCCCAACGCCTCCTCGGCCGCCCACTGCAGCTCCATGGCGGCCTGCGCCTCGTAGGTCGCCACGTGGCGGATCCCGAGCAGCGAGCTCACCGCGTCGAAGAGGCGTCCCATGCTCGAGGTCGGCACGCAGCCCGTCCCGTGCTCGAGCTGGCGGGCCAGGACCGCCCGCTCGTCGGGCGCCAGCGCGGCCGCCGGGGGGAGGTCGTCCGCCCACTCGATCCCGGCCGCCCACAGGTGGGCGAGGGCGGCGCGGACAGGGCCGGCGGATGGCGGCGTCGCCGCCCGGGAGCGGCACCGGCCGGAGGTGCGCCACCCGCTCGAAGTCCCCGTAGCCGGCGACGAGGACCTCCCCGCCCCAGATGGTGCCGTCGGCGCCGAAGCCGGTGCCGTCGAACGCCACGCCGATGACGCGCCGATCCGCCGGGACGCCGTGCTCGGCCATCACCGATGCGATGTGGGCGTGGTGGTGCTGCACCTCCGCGACCGGGACCCGCGACGCCTCGTCGGCCCACCGCCTCGTCTGGTAGCCCGGATGGGTGTCGGCCGCCACCTGGGAGGCCGTGATGCCGGAGAGGCCGGCGAGCTGGCGGGCGGAGCGCTCGAAGGCGGCCCAGCGTCTCCAGGCTGCCCATGTCGCCGATGTGCTGGCTCATGAAGGCGTCCTGGCCCGAGGCGAGACAGAACGTGTTCTTCAGTTCGCCGCCGACCGCCAGCGTCGGTTCGGCGGCGAAGGGCAGCCGGACGGGGAGGGGCGCGTAGCCCCGTGAGCGCCGGAGCGGCACCTCGCGTCCGGTGGCTGCATCGAGCTCGAGGACCGAGTCGTCGCACGGCACGTGGATGGGGCGGTCGTGGTGGAGCCAGCCGTCGGCGATGGCCCCCAGCCGCGCCCGCGCCTCGTCGTCCTCGAAGCAGATGGGCTCGTCGGTGAGGTTGCCGCTCGTCATGACGAGCACTGCCGGCACCCATCCTCCGCCCGGCGCGTCCGGCGCGCCCGGCGCGCCCGGTCCGTCCGGCACCGGTGTGAAGAGCAGGTGGTGCAGCGGCGTGTAGGGCAACAGGATGCCCAGCCGGGGATTGCCCGGCGCGACCAGCGCGGCGACCGCAGCACCGTCCCGGCGGCGCACCAGGACGATCGGCCGCTCGGCCGAGGCGAGAAGGCCGGCCCCGACCGGGTCGACGTGGGCCAGGGCGGCGGCCGCCTCCAGGTCGCGCACCATGACGGCGAAGGGCTTCTCGTGGCGGTGCTTTCGGTCGCGCAACCGCTGGACGGCTGCGTGGGAGGTGGCGTCGCAGGCGAGGTGGTAGCCGCCCAGCCCCTTGATCGCCACGATCTCGCCGCGGGCCAGCGCGGCCTGGGCCGCGCCGAGGGCCGCGTCGGAGCCCTCCACCGGCTCGGTCTCGCCGGTGCGCCTCGAACCACAGGCGCGGCCCGCAGTCCGGACAGGCGACGGGCTGGGCGTGGAAGCGCCGATCGGCCGGGTCGTGGTACTCCGACGCGCAGGCGGGGCACATCGGGAAGCCCGCCATGGTGGTGTTCGGCCGGTCGTAGGGCAGGCGGCGCGTGATGGTGAAGCGGGGCCCGCAGTTGGTGCAATTGATGAACGGGTAGCGCGCCCGCCGGTCGGCGGGGTCGAAGAGCTCGGTCAGGCAATCGGCGCAGGTCGCGATGTCCGGTGACACGAACGTCCGGACGGTCGCCCGAACCTGGCTCTCGACGATGGCGAAGCCCGTCGCACCGGTCGGCGCGACGTGCTCCTCCTCGACGGCGGCGATGCGAGCCGGCCCGGGTGCCTCGGTGACGAGGCGGGTCAGGAACGCGTCGGTGGCCGGCGGGGCGCCCTCGACCTCTATGAACACCCCCGTGGTGTCGTTGCCGACGTGCCCGGCCAGCCCCAGCTCGGTGGCCAGCCGGTGCACGTGGGGCCGGAAGCCGACGCCCTGGACGAGCCCGGTGACGCGGAGCCGGAGGCGGACCGCCGTCCCCGGCGCGGTCACGCCGGTCACGCCGGTCACGTCCGGTCACGCCGGTCACGCCCGTCATCCGCTGCGCCGCCCGAGGGTCACCGCCGCCTCGCGGTGCATCCGCCCGAAGTTGTAGTACGCCGCACAGGCGCCTTCCGAGGAGACCATGCAGGTGCCGATCGGCGTCTCGGGGGTGCAGGCGGTGCCGAAGACCTTGCACTCCCACGGCTTGATCACACCCTTGAGGACCTCGCCGCACTGGCACGCCTTGGGGTCCGCGACCCGGACGTTCGGGATCAGGTAGCGCAGCTCGGCGTCGAAGGCCGCGAACTCCGGGCGCAGCTTCAGCCCGCTCTGGGCGATGAAGCCCAGGCCCCGCCATTCGAAATGCGGGCGCAACTCGAAGACCTCGGCCAGCACGGCCAGGGCGCGCGGGTTGCCGCCCTCGCGCACGACCCTCGAGTACTGGTTCTCGACCTCGCAGCGCCCCTCCCGGATCTGGGTCAGCAGCATGGCGATGGCGTGCAGGATGTCGAGCGGCTCGAAGCCGGCCGTGACCAGCGGCAGCCCGTACTCGGCGGGAACGAAGCGGTAGGGGCGCTGCCCGACGACCGTGGACACATGGCCCGGTCCCAAGAACCCGTCGAGGCGGAGGTCGGGGGACTCGAGGATCGCCCGCAGCGGCGGGACGATCGTGACGTGGTTGGAGAAGACGGAGAAGTTCGGCACCGCCCGCGCCCTCGCCTCCAGCAGGGTGAGCGCCGTCGACGGCGCGGTCGTCTCGAAGCCCACGGCGAAGAAGACCACGTCGCGCTCGGGATTCTCCGTGGCGATCTGGAGCGCATCGAGCGGCGAGTACACGAAGCGGATGTCCGCCCCGTTGGCCTTGGCCTCGAGGAGGTTGCCCTTGCTGCCGGGCACCCGCATCATGTCACCGAACGACGTGAAGATGACGCCGGGCTCCATGGCGACGGCGATGGCGTCGTCCACGCGCCCCATCGGGATGACGCACACCGGGCAGCCCGGGCCGTGCACGAGCTCCACGGCGGCGGGCAGGACATGCTCGATCCCGTGGCGATAGATGGTGTGCGTGTGGCCGCCGCAGACCTCCATGAACTTGAACCGGTCATGGTCACCGGCGAGCGCGGTGATCTGCGCCACCAACGCCCTGGCCGTCGTCGGGTCCCTGTACTCGTCGACGAAGCGCATCTCGTGCCTACCTTCCCTGCCCGATCCTCCTAGGCGGCGGGCCGCGGCCGGGTGGAGGGAGCAGCGCTCCCGATCGGCACTCCGATGACCACTCCCACTAGCTGCCTCCAGTTTCGCCGGCAATCTTCGACTCCCCGAACGCATCGAGTTCGTCCTCGTAGGCCTGGCCCATGAGCCGCAGCGCGGCGAGCGCCAGCTCGGCCTCCTCCTCGTCGATCTTCGACATGGCGAAGCCCACGTGGATCAAGACCCAGTCGCCCGGGACGAGCGGCTCGTCCTCGAGCAGGCCGATGTTGACGACCCTCGTCACGCCGGACACGTCGACGCGCGCCAGATGCCGATTGGCCTCCGATATCTCCCGCAGCTGCCCCGGTATGCCCAGACACATGGTCGTCCGCTGCCTCCTACTCGGCCCGTTCGTTCGGCGTCGTCCTCGACGGCGACGATCGCCACCTTGACATCGACCTCGGGCTCGACCTTCAACACGAGCACCTTGGGGGGCTGCATCCCGAAGTCGCGGATGTCGAAGCGGGACGAGCCGGTGAGGCTGATCGTCCGTTCGTCGATCATCTCCATCGTCATGAGGTCCTTGTAGTGCCGTGACACGCCGCGGAACGTCACGTCGCCACTGACCCGGTAGCTCCCGTCGCTGCCGTTCTGCACCATTTGCCCCAGGTCACCCTCGATCAGCGGGAACCGCTGCGCGTCGATCCGCCTCCGCAACTCCCTGTCCTCCATGCGGTTGCCCGACTTCAGGCGGTCGACGGCCAGTGACAGATGCCCGTGCGGCTCCGAGCGCGGGATGGAGGCAGCCGCCCGGCCCGAGGTGGAGGTCCACGTAGCCCTCGAGGCCACTGGTCTCCGAGTGGATGGGGTGCACGTTGGAGCGCGCGTCGATCCAGACCCGGGAGCGGTCGGGGACGATGGTGTAGCGGGTCACGACGGTTACGTCCGCCGGATTCCCGGGCAGGGGAGGCTGTCCGGTGGTCGACGTGCCGGTGCCGGGCGTCCTCCCCGCTGTCACCTTGTCGCCCACAGCGCCCATGGAGCTCCCGGCTGGTCTCGGTGCAAACGGCGATGCCGCCGTGAGCGCCACACGTTGGTCAACTCCGTGGGCGGTGCCGCCCTCTGCGTCGGCCATCCTAGGTGGGGTCGGGCCACCGTGCAGCCACCCGCTGCCCTCAGAGCGCCGGGCTGGGCGACGGGCAGTCGGCGCAGCGCCCCAACATCGCGAAGTGGTGCGGGTCGATGGTGAACCCGAAACGGGAGAGGGCCTGCTTCGCCACCCCGTCAAAGAGCGAGTCGGGCACCTCGATCAGCTTTCCGCACTCCTCGCACACGAAGTGGCCGTGGACCGACGTCGCCAGGTGGTAGGTGGCGGGACCGTGGCCGAAGTGGGAATGGACGACCACGCCGAGCCGCTCCAGCTCGTCGAGGTTGCGGTAGACGGTCGAGATGTGGATGTCGGGTGCCTCGTCCTGCACCTCGCCGGCGAGCTCCTCGGCGGTCCGGTGGCCCTTCGAGGCAAAGAGGGCCCGCAGGAGGAGGCGCCGCGACGAGGTCACCCGCCCCCCGTGCTGGCGCACCAGGTCGAGTGCGTCCTCGAGTGTTGCGGCCTCGGCGGGCCCCCCGGAGTCTGTCGGGGAGTGCCTGCTCACGTCGCGATCGTACCGGCGGCGGTCGCGGCCCCCGCGTGGAACGGGCCGACATCCGCTCGGGGGGTCTATTGCGAATAGGTCGCAGTACCGTACAGTGCGAAAAAGGCTACGAGGACGGGAGGTGTGAACAGATGGCCATGGCCCCGGGCAGCACCGCAGCGGCGCAGCCGAGGCTGACCGCCGGGGAGTGGGCCAGGGTCGCCGGCATGGCTGCAACCGTGGTCCTGCTCAACGTGGTCGGCTGGGCCCTGTTGGCCAAGGCAGTCGGGCATCACTTCCACATCTCACAGACCAAGCTGTTCGGCGTGGGGACGGGGGTGCTCGCCTACACGCTCGGGGTCCGCCATGCCTTCGACGCGGACCACATCGCCGCCATCGACAACACCACCCGGAAGCTGGTTGGCGAGGGAAAACGCCCGCTGGGCGTGGGCTTCTTCTTCTCGCTCGGCCATTCGAGCGTCGTGCTGGTGCTCGCCGTCCTGCTGAATTTCGGCATCCGGGCCCTGAATCTGCAGGTCAGCCAGCAATCCTCGGGCCTGCACTCCGCGACGAACATCGTCGGGACCTCCATCTCGGGCACCTTCCTGTACCTGATCGCGCTCGTGAACCTGGTCGTGCTGGTCTCCATCATGAAGCTGTACCGCCAGATGCGATCAGGGCGGTACGACGCCGCCGAGCTGGAGCGACAGCTCGACAAGCGGGGCCTCATGAATCGACTGCTGGGGGGCTACGCCCGCCACATCGACACCTCGTGGAAGATGTACCCCGTCGGGGTCCTCTTCGGCCTCGGGTTCGACACCGCGACGGAGGTCGGGCTCATCGTGCTGGCTGGATCGGCTGTCGTCGGCGGCCTCCCCTTCTACGCCATCCTCTCCCTGCCCGTGCTCTTCGCGGCCGGCATGTGCCTCTTCGACACGCTCGACGGTTGCTTCATGAACTTCGCCTACGACTGGGCATTCGCCAACCCGGTGCGCAAGGTCTTCTACAACCTGACGATCACGGGGTTGTCGGTCGCCGTCGCGTTCCTCGTCGGGACCATCGAGATCCTCGGCCTGGTCGGGCAGGAGGCCGACTTCAGCTCGCCCTTCTGGGACTTCGTCCGGCGCTTCAACATCAATGCCGCCGGCTTCGTGATCGTGGGCTTGTTCGTCGCGACCTGGGCCGTCGCCCTCTTGTACTGGCGCTTGGCCCGAGTCGAGGAGAGATGGGGTTCCGCGCTGGTTCAAGAGCCCGATGAGGTCGTGTCGGCCTGACGGCGAGGCTGCCCGACGACGACGTTGTGCACATGTCGGTATGCTCCAGACGAGGTGCAGGCGATGCATGAACTCTCGATCTGCAACGCGATTGCGACCACGGCGGCCAAGCACGCGGAAGGACGGCCGGTGTCTCAGGTCAGGGTGCAGATTGGACATCTACGCCAGGTCGTGCCCGACGCTCTGCAGTTCAGCTGGGAGATCGTCTCGAGCACGACGACGACCGGGCTCGCCGACGCGGAGCTCGTCATTGAGCAGGTGCCCGCCGTGGTCGAGTGCCGTGAATGCGGCGAAGCGACCACCCTCGACATGCCGATCATGGCCTGTGGCGCCTGTGGCGGATTCGACGTCAAGTTGCTCAGCGGCGAGGAGCTCCTGGTCGTCTCGATCGATCTGGTGGACGCCTAGGCATGGGACGGTTTCACGTTCATCGCGACGGCACGCGGCACATCCACGAGCACGCGCTCGACGTGCACGACCATCACCACACACGGTGGGGACCTCCACGCTGCCGGTGATCACTCGGGGTACACGGAAACGGGTCAGACCAGGGTCACGATCCTGGAGAACCTGCTCTCGGAGAACGACCGGGTGGCGGACGACAACGGACGGCGCTTCGCGGAGTCCGGCGTGTGCGCGGTCAACCTCATGTCGTCTCCCGGCGCCGGGAAGACGGTGCTCCTGCGCAAGACCCTGGAGGAGCTCGGGCGCTCGCTGCGCATCGGCGTGATCGAAGGCGACATCGCCACGAGCCTCGACGCGGATCGTCTCGAGGGGGCAGGAGCACGCGGCAATCTCAGTCGTGAACACGAGCGCCGGCTTCGGCGGAGAATGCCATCTCGATGCCGTCATGGTGCAGTCCGCGATGGAGCGGCTGCCGTTGTCCGAGCTCGATCTGCTGATCATCGAGAACGTCGGCAACTTGGTCTGCCCTGCGGAGTTCCGGGTCGGTGAGCAGGCGCGGGCGATGGTCTACGCGGTGACCGAGGGCGAGGAGAAGCCGCTCAAATACCCGGTCATGTTCCGGGCCGCCGACGTCGTCGTGGTGAACAAGGTCGACCTCCTGCCCCACCTGGACTTCGATCTCGATGCCTTCCTGGCCAACCTTGCCGCCGTAAACCCGCAGGCGCAGGTCATCATGGCGAGCGCCCGCACCGGAGAAGGAGTGGACGAATGGTGCGCCTGGCTGGCCCGGCAGAGTCCGGCGGCGTTGCGCGAGGCCGAAGACTGAGCGCCGCTGGCGATGGCCACTCGGCCGACGCCGAGGTGGTCAGAACTTAACCCGGGAGTCGCTCGCCCCTGCGGCGTGGACGACAGACGATCTGTCCCGCCGAGAGTGATTGGATGGCGGCCATGCCCACCACTGGTCGGTTCAGCTTCAGGCCGCCGGCGGATCCGAAGAACCCGGCGTCACCGTAATTGAAGATGCCTCCGTCGCTTCCCACCATCCAGTAGCCCTGTCCGTCGGCGGTGCGATCCATCCCGACGATCGGCGCACTCAGTGGCATGCCTCCGGTGGAGCCGTAGTAGGTGACGCCGCCGAAGTTGAAGATGCCTCCGTCCGAGGCGACGAGCCAGTACCCGCCCCCGCCCGGTGCCGACGTCATGGCGACGATCGGCGCTTGGAGCGGCAACCCTCCGACCGACCCGGAGAAGGCGGCGTCTCCGTAGGTGAAGATTCCTCCGTCCGACGAGACCAGCCAGTAGCCCTGACCGTCGATGGTGGAGGCCATGCCCACGATCGGCTTGATCAAGCGGGAGGGACCCGGCCGAACCGAAGAAGGTGGCATCCCCGAAGGCAAACACTCCGCCGTCGGAGGCAACGAGCCAGTACCCTGCCTCCGTCCGGAGTGGGTGCCATCGCCACGATCGGCGCATTGAGGTGCATGCCGCCGGTTGATCCGTAGAAGATGGCGTCCCCGAACGCGAAGATCCCTCCGTCGGATGCCAGCAGCCAGTAGCCGGCGTCGTCCGGCGTCGCCGCCATCCCGACGATGGGCGCGTTGAGGTGCAGGCTTCCGGTCGAGCCGTAGAACTGGGCGCCGCCGTAACTGAAGATGCCACCGTCGCTGGCAACCTCCCAGTAACCGGGCGCGGCGATCGGGCGTATGGAGATCACGAGGGCGGCATCGCTCGACAGGAAGTTCGCGTCGGTCACCGCGAAGGTGACCGGGTATTGCCCGGAGATCGTCGGGATACCGCTGATGGTGCCGTTCGGAGCGAGGTGCCAACCCGGGCGGCAGCGCACCTGCAGCCACGGACCACGAGTAGGGAGCCAGACCTCCGCTGGCCGCCAGCGAGCTCGTGTACGGCACGCCGATGGTTCCGACTGAGAGGGCGGTCGTGGTGACGCTGGGCGGCGCCGACAGGGTCTCGATGGTGCCGCCGAAGTTCGAGGCAGCTCCGGCGGCGACACAGTTGGCCGAGGTTACGCACGAGACACCTGAGAGGGACCCGACTCCAAACGGCGCGCCCAGGTCGGTCCAGGAGACTCCTCCGTCAGACGTGTTGAGGATGTTCGCCCCACCGACCGCCGTGCAGTTGGACGAGCTGATGCAGCTCACGGAGGTCAAGGCGGTCGAACCGGCCGGAGCTCCCAGGTCGTTCCATTTCAATCCGCCGTTCGAGGTTCCGATCACGTGGGATCCGGTCGCTAAGCACGTTGTCTGGGACGAGCAGGAGACGCCGTCGAGGGTGACCCCGGACGGAGCAGCTTGTGGTGTCCAGGTGCTGCCGCCGTTCGTTGTGCTGAGGATCGCCGCTCCGGGGCCACCCGAAGACGAACCGACCGTCGTGCAGTGCATCGAGTCCGACGCAGGAGATGGCCGTGAAATTGCTGACGGTGCCCGGGAATGTCTCCGATCGACCACACAACCCCACCGTCGGTGGTGACGATGATGCTGGGTGAGGCGGCAACGGGGTCGAAGTCACTCACGGCGTAACAGATGGATGCGCTGACACATGAAACTCGCAGTCAAGACGCCGACCCCGGCCGGAACCGTCTCCGCCGTCCAGGTGCGACCGCCATCAGTCGTTCCGATAGCGACGGGGCTTCCAAAGATGCCGAATCCAACTGCCGTGCAGTCGGAGGTTGTCGCACACGAGATCCCGTTCAGTCCGCTGACTTGGGTCGGGATGACTTCAGGGTTCCATGCATATCCAGCGTTGACGAGACCAGGACCGTGTTGATTCCAACAGCGAAACAGTTGGCTCTGCTCGGACATGAGATCGGCGTTCAATCGGCTGGCACCAGGAGGTGGATTCTGGACGACCCACGACAGCCCGCCAGTCGTCGTTCCCATAATGGTTGATCCGGCTCCCGTGTTGCCGCTGTTCCCCACGGCGATGCAATCCACCGCGGTCGCACATGAGATGCCGGTCAAGTCGATGGCGTTCGATGGCGCGCTTTGGGACGACCAAGTGGAACCGTTGTTTGAAGTCCCAACCACGTAGGGAGTGGAACTGAGGTTGGTACCGACCGCGATACACGTTGTCTCGATCGGGCAGGCCAGTGAGTTCAGTTGAGTTCCAGTTGGAATGAGAGTCGGAGCGGTCCAAGTCGACAAGTCGACTGTTCGAAGAGATGTACCTCCGCCACCAAGCGCAATTCCGGAGGCGACGCAGTTTGTCGCCTTGGCACAAGAAATGGAGGACAGCGATGACGCTGCCGGTTGTTCGAGCGTTGTCCACGTAGTGCCATCTTGTGTTCCGACGATCGAGGGAACCGAGTTGGCAAAGCCAACTGCGAGGCATGTATTGACGCCTGGGCACGAGACGCTGGAAAGTGAGTCCAGTCCCGCCGGTGCTATCTGGGGATTCCAGGATGTTCCGTCAGTTGTCTTGAGATTGGAGGAACCACCGACCGCTGTGCATTCAGAAGTGGTTATGCAAGCGATTGATTGGCTATTGAAGCGAGTCCTGAACGGTCCAGGTCGACCCACCATTGGTCGACTTCATGATCCCGGAGCCCCCGCCGGCGTAGCAGACCGAAGCAGACGGGCAGGACACGGTGGAGAGGCTGGTGACGCCTGGGGGAGGTGTGGCGTCGGACCAACTGGACCCGTCGTTGTTCGTCACGATCACCGAGGCAACGTGTCCACCATCGTCGCCGACCGCGACACAAGTGGTCGAGATCGGGGCGCAAGAGACGGCGCTGACGTTGGCCAATGGGCGGAAGCTTGCCGTCGTATGCCATGTTGGCGTCACGCCGGAAGCGGGCAACGGAGAAAGCTGGCTCCCGAGAAGGACGATGAGGACGAGAGTCATCGCCGTCGCGACCACGAAGACGGTGATCTCTCGGACCGTGCGCACCGTCACCTCCCTCCAGTGATCGGAGTTCCCCCAAGCCGTGAACCGATCGTATCCGTCGACCGACAGGAATTCCTTGGGGACTCCAGACCTGGATGGAACGGTCGGTGCTAGTTGGGTTGCTGCGCGGCCAGCACGACATTCGGAGGTGTGAGCCCAGCCAAGACGTCGCAGACCCCCTGGCACGCGAGCCGAGCCATGCGGGTCCTCGTGGCGATGGTTGCACTTCCGATGTGAGGAAGCAGGGTGGTCCTCGGCGCACTCAGCAGCCGTGGGTTCACCGACGGCTCGCCGTCGAAGACGTCGAGGCCCGCGGCGAAGATCGTGCCGGCCTCCAGGGCATCGACCAACGCGTTCTCGTCGACCACCGGGCCGCGCGCCGTGTTGATGAGGACTGCAGTCGGTTTCATCAGGTCGAGCTCCGCCGCGCCGATGAGGTGGCGGGTGGACTCGGTGAGCGGAACATGCACGCTCACGATGTCAGATTGTGTGAGCACTTCCTCGAGTGTCGGTACGAAGCCGCGCAATCCCGTGTCGTGTCGAGCGGTGTGGATGACGTCCATGTCGAAGCCGCTCGCCCGTTGCGCCACGGCTCGCGCGATGCGTCCGAATCCGACCAGTCCCAGCACCGATCCGTGCACGTCGCGCGCCAGGTGGGTGCCGAACCCCCAGCCCCTCCATCGGCCCTCCCGCAGATCCCTCTCGGCATCGGATGCCAAGCGTGTGGCCGTCAGGATCAGAAGGAACGCGAGGTCCGCCGTGGTGTCGTCCAGCACGCCCGGTGTGTTGCACACCGTGATGCCGAGGGAGTGCGCCGTGACGACGTCGATGTTGTCGTACCCGACTGCGGCATTCGCCACCACCCGCAGCCGGCCCGCTCGTCCGACCTCGAGTACGGCTGCGTCCATGCGATCGGTGAGGTGGCAGACGATCCCGTCGCACTCTGCCGCGAGGGCCGTCAACTCGTCCGGCGACAGTGCAGCGCCGTCGCCCTGCTCCACGATCTCGTGGCCCGCCTCCAGCAGGGGATCGGTCCCGCCCTCCGTCAGCGGGCGGGTGACGAGGACGCGAGCCAGTCAACTCAACACCGCTCGACGAGGTTGAGCCAGCTCGAGCCGGCGGGGACGAAGTGCAATGAATCTCGGGTGACGGGCCAGCCAGCGCTGATGGCTCGGCTCTGTGCGTGGCGTAGTTGTCGGCGATGAGGTGGACGTCGAGGTCGGCGGGGACCTCGTTGTCGATGCGCTCGAGGAACTTCTTGAACTCGATGGCCCGGTGTCGCTTGTGCAAGGAGGTGATGACGGTGCCGTCGAGGGTGGAGAGGGCGGCAAGAGCGAGGTGGTGCCGTGACGGGTGTCGTCGTGGGACCTTCGTTCGGCGTTCCGGGGAGCATGGGCAAGAGGGGCTGGAAGCGGTCGAGCGCTTCGATCTGGGACTTCTCGTCGACGCCCGAGCACGACGGCGTGCTCGGGCGCGTCCTAGACAGAGCCCGACCACGTCTTTGACCTTTTCGATGTAGAGCGGGTCGGTGGAGAGCTTGAAGCTCTCGGCGCGCCAGGGCTGGGACCACCTAGTGCGTCGTGTAGTTGATGGCGCCGGCACCCTTCACGCCGATGGCGAAGCAGAAGCAGTGGATGGGAGCGTGGTCGCTGATCGGCCGCAGAGAGTGAACCTTGTCCGGCGGGATGTAGACCAGATCGCCTTGGGAGATGGGTCGATCCTCGCCGTCAATGGTCATGATCCCCTTGCCGTTCATCACGTAATAGAACTCATGGGTGGGGTGGGAATGCGGATCGACCAAGCCACCACCGGGGACTTCGAATTCGTTGACCAGCTCCAGGTAGCCCCCGTCGGTGATGTCCTTGAACTCGCGGGATTCGATCATCCACCAGACCGGGACGGTGCCGTTGTGCTCCACCACCGGCGCCTTGGCCTCAATGCTTCGCACGTCCATTCTGAGGGCCTCCCAAATTTCCTAGACTGACTTCGGTGTCAGGTTAGGCGGCTGGGATACCCCGGCGCACCGCCGCTTGACTGGGTCGACGCAGACGAAAGTGAGCGATGTCCGCAGACGCAGCCTCCACAGCACGAGCGGTGGTCCCCTGTCCGTTGACGGAGGCCGAATGGTCTCCCTTCGGCTGGGTCCCCGTCGCCGACACCGATCCTCGGGATGGTGAGCACAAGATGACGTTCGAATGGGGGGACGCCCACGTGAACCTCATCGGACATGCCCGCAGCGAGGTGCCCGAGACGGCTCGGGGCCTGCGCTGCGAGATGCTCTACCGCCACGACACCCACACCCAGTCCCTCATGCCCCTGAACGTCCCGGCCGTCATCGTGGTGGCGCCTGGCCCGTGTGGAGTTCGCCGACGAGGCGGACGCCGAGTCCATCCGCGCCTTTCGGATCGAGCCCCTCGAGCCCCTGGTGCTTCATCGGGGCACCTGGCACTGGGGGCCCTTCCCGATCGAGGGCCCCGAGGTGCGACTCTTCAACGTCCAGGGGCTTCGCTATGCCGAGGACAACCGGCGCGTGGACCTGGCCGCGAAAGGCCTGTCGGTCGAGGTGGACCTGGCGTGACGGTCGGATCCGACATGGGAACCACGGGAGCCCGGCGTGGATCTTGACGACGCAGAAGAAGCCGAGGTCGTGTCGGCCAGCGTCGCCGACCTCGTGGAGGCCGTCACGGTTCGACCGTCTGAACCCGAGGACGGGAAGGCGACGTTCACGTCCTCGAGCCCCAATTGGTGGGTCGGAGGTCGCACGTTCGGAGGCATGGTCGTAGCCCAGGCGCTGAGCGCGGCGTTCCAGACGGTGGCCGCCAACCTCGACGTGCACTCGCTGCACGGCTACTTCCTGCGTCCGACGCGCCCCGGGTCGCAGGCGCTCCACACTGTGGGCCGGGTCCGGGACGGGCGTTCCTTCAGCACCCGGGAAGTGGTGAGCACGGTGGAGGGCAAGGAGACCTTCCGCATGACTTGCTCGTTTCACGCCCCCGAAGACGGCGACGACTACCAGCTGCCGGTGGGCCCGGACATCCCGCTGCCACGCGATGTCGAGGGCTTCGAGGCCCCCTTTCCCTTCGACATCCGGGAGCTCGGGGCGACCGAGCGACGCGAGGACGGCACCTACCTGTCCACCCGCCGCTGCTGGTTCCGCACCCGCGAGCCTCTGCCGGACGATCCGGCGGTGCACGCCTGCCTGCTGGCCTATTTCTCCGACATGACCGGCGCGGCCTTCCGGCCCCTGAGCCTTGGCTCCTGGGGGACCCACACCGACGCCAGCCTGGATCACGCCGTGTGGTTCCACCGCCGGTGGCGGGCCGACGCCTGGAGCATCTTCGATCTCCAGACGCTCGTCAACGCGGGTGGCCGCTCCACCATCCGGGCCACGATGCACGGTGAGGACGGGTCGCTGCACCTGAGCATGGCGCAGGAGCTGCTGATCCGGGAGCTGGACGAACCCCTGACGTTCGAGGCGCCCCCCTGGGTGAACCGGGACCGTGGGACGGGAGCCGACGATGGGTCTGCTTGACGGCAGGGCGGCGGTGGTCACCGGGGGCGGCTCGGGAATCGGGAGGGCCACCTGCCGGCGCATGGCCGAAGAGGGTGCTCGGGTTGCCGTGCTCGACGTGGACGAGGAGTCGGCAGCGGCGGTGGCGGGCGCGATCGGCGGGATCGCGTTCGGCGTCGACGTCAGCGATCCCGATGCGCTCCGGGCCGCCGTGGACGCGGCCGCGGCCGCACTGGGCGGCCTGTCCATCATCTACAACAACGCGGGCACCGCCGCCTTCGGCCGGCTGCACGAGCTGGACCCGGCCGAGTGGGAGCGCGTGCTCCGGGTCAACCTCACCGGTGTCTGGGCCGGAATCCGCGCCGCCGCGCCTCACCTGCTGTCGGGCGGCGGTGGCTGCATCGTGAGCACCGCGTCCATCAGCGGGACCCGACCTGCTGCGGGAGAAGGGCCGTATGCCGCCAGCAAGGCGGCCGTGGCGGCGCTGACGGCGTCGGCCGCCCTGGAGTACGCCCCGTCCATACGGGTCAACGCCGTCTCGCCCGGCATGATCCGCACCGCCATGACGGCCCCCTGGTTCGAGTTCATGCCCGACCAGGTGGAGCGCTTCGAGAAGGGGACGCCCGTCGGCCGGGTCGGCGAGCCCGAGGACGTGGCCGACGTCGTCGTCTTCTTGTGCTCCGACCTGGCCCGGTTCGTGACCGGCCAGAACATCGTGGTGGACGGCGGTCTCACCCTGCACGGCTCGGGGGTCGACGGGATCTTCGACCGTGTGTTCCGCCCCGACTAGTCCGGCTGCCGGCCTCAGGCGTGCGGGTCGAAGAGGGCCCGGTACACCATGGTCGTGATGGTCTCGAGGGCCACGTCGTCGATCGGCTGGCGGACGAACTCACGCAGGTAGTGAAAGCGGTCGAGCATGGCCAGTGTGGCCATGCCTGCCGCGTCGGGATCGATGATGTGACCCGAGGAGTCGGGCCCGATCTGATTGGAGAGCGCGCCCGACATGACCGTGAAGGTGTGGCGTATGACGTCGATCAGCTCGGGGTCGATGGTGGCCAGGTCGGTCCATGACCGGAAGAGCGGGGCGTAGCGGGTCCACAGTTCGGAGTAGGCCTTCACCCAGCCGTGCACGTCCCCCCATTGCGGGGCGCCACCTTCCGCGGGCAGCGTGCTCAGCGCGTCGTAGAGGCTCTGCGCCTCGCCGGCCGCCTCCGCCACGAGTGCACGGAGGAGATCCTCCTTGTTGGCGAAGTAGAGGTAGAACGTGCCGTGGGATGTCTTGGCGATCTCCACCACGTCGTTCACCCGAGTGGCGTGGTAACCCCGCTTGTCGAAGGCGACCATCGCCGCGTCGAGGAGCTTGCGCATGGTGCGCCGGCCCTGGCTGCGCAGGACTCGCTTGCTGGCCGGAGCACCCACGGAGTCGGCGTCGGGGAAGGAGAGACCGCCGGGCCGGTTGCGTCCGTTGGGAGGCGACGTCGTGGCGGCCCGGGCGGAGTCCCGCGACGTCGTGGACTTCTTCGCCGCTGCCGGGCGGCCGGGCTTCTTCGTCACGGGTGCCGGGTCACCTTGGACTCTCGGCGATCCCATGCCCGTTGAATGGTAGTGCCGGCCACGGTCGAAATGGCTAACCTGACACGGTGGTCAGGTTTGGTCTGGGGGCAAAAGTGACGTTGGACCAGGTATTTCGCGGTCGTGTGGCCCGACGAGAAGCGGAAATTGTGACTCCTGCCGCCTCGACACCGGACGGCCCGGTCGTCACATCGCTCGAAGATGCCGTGGCGCGCAGCGTCCGGCCCGGAGACACCGTCCACCTGATGCTCGGGCACAGCCGCTGGACGGCGGCCGGGCGCGAACTGGCCCGTCTCTTCTGGGGCACTGACCCGGGCTTCACGCTCGTCATGACCAGTCTGGGCGCTCTGGGTGCTCTCTTCTTCCGCGGTGGTCTCGTCCGTAAGGTCGTCACGGCCTATTCGGGCAACAGCTTTCCGACCTACACGCCGAACCCGGTCTTCCGTGCGGCCTACGAATCGGGCGAGGTCGAGGTCGAGCACTGGTCCATCCTCACGTTGTCCCAGCGGCTGGAGGCGGCCGCCCGGGGATTGCCCGCGGCGGTGACCGGGTCGCTGGTCGGCTCGTCCATGGCCGACAACGAGGCGTTCACCGTCGTCGACTCCCCGTTCGGTCCACTCGGTCTGCTCCAGCCCCTGGCCCCCGACGTCGCGCTGGTGCACGCCGCCGCCGCCGATCCGGCGGGGAATCTCGCTTTCTCCGAGCCCCTCCTCGACGGCGTGTGGGGCGCGTGGGCCGCTCGTCGTGGCGTCGTGGCGACCGTCGAGCGTGTCGTCGACGACCTCGAGGGTCTCGGGCACCGGGTGCGCCTGCCCGGCCACCGCGTCCTCGCCGTGGTGGAAGCTCCCTACGGCGCTCACCCGGGCGGTTGCTACGCGCCGGGCCTGCCGGTCCGCAGCTACGGCGAGGACATCGCGCACTGGAGCGCCGTGGCCGACGCCGCGGCGAACGACGAGCTCGACGACTACGTGGAGCAGTGGGTGCTCGGTCCGGTGACGCACGAGGACTATCTCAGCCGCGTGGGCTCGGAGCGGCTCCTGTGGCTCGAGGGTCGCTCCGACCCCATGTCGTGGAAGGCCGACGCCGACGCCAACCCCGTCGTCGAGGATCCCACCGTCACGCCGTGGGAGCAGGCGGCCTCCTTGGGGGCACGAGAAGTGGAGCGGGTCGTCGCCGCAGTGGATGCCGACGCCGTGCTGGCCGGCGCGGGCGTGGCGAACCTCGCCGCCTGGGTCGCCGTCGCCCGGGCGCGGGCCGCCGGGCGCAACGTGATGCTGACCGCGGAGCTCGGGCTGTGGGGGTACCAGCCCACGCCGGCGGACCCGTACATCTTCAACCAGCGGGTCTTCCCGGCCACCCCGTACCTGTCGGACGCCTCCGCGGTTCTCGGCATGGTGATCGGCGGCCCGGGCACGACGACGGTTGGATGCCTCGGCGCGGCCGAGGTCGACCGCGACGGGAGCTTGAACTCCACCCAGCTGGCCGGTGGGCGATTCCTGGTCGGGTCGGGCGGGGCCAACGACGTGGCCAGCCGCGCCACCGCATGCGTCGTCGTGACCCTGGCCCGCCCGGAGCGGTTGCCGGCCACGGTCGCCTACGTGACGTCACCGGGCCAACGAGTCGTGAGCGTCGTCACCGACAAGGGCATCCTGCGCCGGGACGACGGCGTGCTGCGCCTGGCCGCGGTGCCCGACGGGGACGGGACGCCGGAGGAGAGGGTGCGCGCCGTTCGTGTCGTCCTGCGGCTACCAGCCCGATGTGGTGCGCCAGGTGGAGGTGCTGTCGGCGGTCCGCTCCGACGAAGTGCGGGCGCTGCGGGAGTTCGACCGCCAGAGGTTGTTCCTGGCCTGAGGCGAGACGAAACGAGGTTCGTGAACGCGACGACCGTGAAAGCTGAACAAACCCGATGGGGTGAAGGAAGAGCAGCTCCGACAAGTGATAGAGAACACAAGGGGTGAAGCAATGGGCCCAAGGCCCTACAGCTACAGTGACCGGCGGCGGTGGATCGTAGAGGCGAGAGCCTGATCGGGGGTTGATGATGACCAACTGGAACGATGGGGAGGCCATGAGAACCATATGCAGCGGAGCAATCGCACGCGTATCTGCTACGCGTGCGCGCTACTGATTGTTGCATCGGGAATAGTGCTGGCGCTTCCGGCATCGAGAGCGACTGCAGCGGTGCGGCAGCTGGCCGCCACCGGCGCGTGTGCCGCGGCGAACCAGTCGCCGGGCGTCACTGCAACGAGCATCAACACCGGTGCGATGTCGACCCTGACGGGCCCATTTGCGTCCAATTTCGAGTCCCTCGTCCCGGGTATCCAGGCGTACTTCGACTACGTCAACGCTCACGGCGGCGTCAACGGGCGCAAGATTGAGCTCACCTACAACACTGACGACACCGGCAATCCGAGCCAGGTCACGGCCCTGGAGCACACCTTGGTCAACCAGGACCATGTTTTCGCAGTCGCGGGGGTGGCGACCGCCTTCTTCTCCCCGAACTATTTCGTCCAAACGTGCACTCCGACGTTCGGGTACAACGTGACCGGCAACTGGGCGGCCGCAAAACCTCTTCGCCGCGGGAGGCTCGGTCCAGTACTACGCAGCGGGCGACCCAGCGTGGATCTATCTGGCGAAGAAGGTTGAGCCCAACCCGTCGGTGGCATTCTTGCCTACAACATCGCCGCTTCGAATGGGTCGTGCAACCAGGCAGTGTCAGCCTTCAAAAAAGCAGGCATCAAGGTCAGCTACGTGGACACGAGCATCAGCTACGGCGGCAGCGTCACCCCTGACGCGCAACGTATGAAGCCGGCCGGAACCAACTTGATCCTCAGCTGCATGGACGTTAACGGCAACGTCAGCCTGGCGCGGGCGTGCAGCAGTACGGGATCCAGGCCAAGCAGCTGTGGCTGAACGGTAACGACCAGAGCACGTTGAACCAGTACCAAAACCTGATGCAGGGCATGTACTTCAACATCCAGCACGTGCCTTTCGACGCGTCACAGAAGGACTACCCCGGGCTGACCCAGTACATCTCGGCGATGAAGCAGTACCAGCCCAAGTGGGTCTACGACGAGGTGGCGCTCCAGGGTTGGCAGTCGGCGGCGCTGCTGGTGCCGGTCTCAAAACCGCCGGCCCCAACCCGACCCAGCCCGGCGTCATCAAGCGATCAACACGATCACGGCCGTCACTGCCAACGGCCTCACCTCGCCGGTCAACTGGAAGCGTGGCGGCGGCCACACCTATCCCATTACGACCAACACCTGCAGCGCCTTTATTCAGGTCCGGGGAGCAACTACGTCACGGTGAACGCGAGGAAGCCCGTCTTCGTGTGCTTCGAGTTGGCGGGCTCGATCCTGAACGGTTCGGGTAGCAACCCGGGATCGATTTACACCCGCTGTCCCCATCAATCCTCCGCCGGCACGCCTGTCGGCTAGGCGGCTACAGCAAGAGAGAAATGAGAACGGGTCAGGGATAGGGGGCGACGAGAATGGAGCAGTTTCTCGGTTTCGCCATTCCAGGCATCCCCTATGGCTGCACCTATGCCATAGTGGCGGTCTGCCCTCGTCCTCACCTACAGGCCACCGGGGTCTTCAACTTCGCCTTCGGCGCCCAGGCCTACGTGGCTTCCCTGCTGTTCACTGGCTGACCCAGAGCGCACATCTGTCGGCGTGGCTGGCCTTCTTCATTTCGGTGGTCGTGGTGTCACCGGTCCTGGGCTGGCCTTCGATCGCCTCCTGTTCAGCACGATCCCGAACGCCAACTCGATGGCGAAGATGGTCAGCGCTCAGTCTCCTTGCTGGTATTCCGTCGCTGATCCCGGTCTTCTTCCCGCAGAACCTCGACGCACCTCGACCATCGTCTTCAACCCCAACATCGTGTACTTCACCATTGCGGGCGCACCCTTCAACGGCATCGACATGAGCGCCGTCGTGTTTACATCCTGGTGCTCCTCGCCATGGGGGTGATGATGCGATTCACGCCTCTCGGGCTGCAGATGCGCGGTGCGGTGGAGAGCCGGCGACTGGTCCAGCTCGACGGCGTAAATGCCAACGGCGTCGTCGCCATCGCCTGGGTCGTCTCCAGCTTCATGGCAAGCCTCGCCGGCGTGCTCCTGGCACCGGTGTTCGGTCGCGTTCAACCCCGAGGACTACCTCACGCTGACGGTGACGGCCATTGCCGCCGCGGCCTGTGCCGCCTTCCGCTCGATGCCGATCGCTGCCGGCGTCGCCGTCATCATCGGGGTGGCCACGTTACACTGCAGGGATACCTCTCGCCGAAAGCCTCTTCAACGCCGCTCGTTCCCTGCCTGCCGTTCCTGTTCCTCGTGGCGGCCCTGCTCCTCCTTCCGGGCATGCGCAGCCTGGACCCAGCCACGACCCCTTGGCGACGGTCGATCCACCCCCACCGCCGCTCGCTGCGGCCGCACGAGCACCGACCATGGACCGGATCATCCGGGTCCTGTGGTATGTCCTGCTCGGGCTCTTCATCGTGTCCATGTTGACCTGGATGCCCGTCGACTGGGCCAGCGTTCTTCAACAACGGCTCGACGTCTCCACTCGTGCTGCTCTCGATCACCCTGATCACGGGCATGGCCGGTCAGTTCTCCCTGTCTCAGGCCACCCTGGCCGGGGTCGGCGCCTTCACCGCAGCCCAGCTGGCCAACCACCTCGGCCTTTCCATGATGGGGGGTCTCGTGGGTGCGGCGTTTGCGGCGGGGGTGGCGGTCGTGCTGGCCCTGCTGTCCCTGCGTCTCCGAGGCCTCGGACTCGCCCTCATGACGTTGGCGGCCGCGTTGTTCTTTGACGCCATCTTCTTCAACGTAGACCTCTGTGGCGGCTCGGGCGGCCTCGGGCCGACGAACAATGTCGACTGGGGCACCCGTCGGCCTGCTCAATTTCGACGGTCATGCGATGTTCCTCCCACTTTCTCGGTTCTCATCGTGGTCGGTTGGTCGTCCTGATGGTCCGCAAGGGGACGGTCGGCCGACTTGGCGGCCATGCGGGGGAGTGAGACCGCCACGGCCGGTCTCGGCATCAATCCGACCTGGCAGCGCATCGTCGTCTTCGCCCTCTCCGGGGCCATCGCCGGCGATCGGAGGCCCCCTGCTCGTCATACAGCAGGAGTCGCGTCCCCCAGGACTGGAACGCCGTCTTCGCTCGTTCGTCGTGTTGGTGGTGACGACCAGCGTGACGACGGTGGAGGGCGCCATCCAGGCGGCCTTCGGGTTCTTCGTGATCCAGAAGCTCCTCGGTTCTCCCGGCCCGCATTCGCGGAGCCTCACGGTTGTGCTCTTCGCCTTTGGAGCCCTGACGTACGCGTAGCACCCCGAGGGGGTGCTCGAATACCAGAAGCGCGGTCGATGCGGCGATTCGAGAGATTGTTCGAGCGTTCGCTCCCAGGGAGAGACTCCGATCCCGGCCCGCAGGACGAACGAGTGATGGCGGGAGGCCTGGGAAAGGAGGCGGTCCATGGCTGAGCACGACCCTCTCCTCAGCCTGCGGGGTGTCTGCAAGTCGTTCGGCGGGATCCAGGCCGTGCACACCATCACGTTCGACGTGGGGCAGGGGAGAGCGTCGGCCTGGTCGGTCCCAACGGCGCCGGCAAGACGACGTTGTTCAACTGCGTGTGCGGGCAGCTGCGCCCCGATTCCGGGTGACATCGTCTTCGGCGGGATGCAGTTCGCCAGGGGCTGCCGACCTACAAGCGGGCCCGTCTCGGCATCGGCCGCACCTATCAGCGGGTGGAGGTGTTCACCGACATGTCGGTCCGGGACCACCTGCTGGTGGCCGAGCGCGCCCGGGCCGCCGTAGGGCCGGCTGTGGCGGGATCTCCTCAACATGAGTCAAGCCCACGACGAATGAAATGGAGCGGGTCGCCTCCACCATGGAGCTCGTCGGCATCACCGAGCTCCTGGCAGACACGTCGGTCAACGCCCTCGGCCTGGGAAATTGCCGCCTGGTCGAGTTGGCCCGCGCGCTGGCGGCCGAGCCGAAGATCCTCCTCGCAGACGAGCCGTCGTCCGGCCTCGACCTACACGAGACGGCAGAGGTCGCCGCCGTGCTCCGCACCGTCCAGCGCGATCGGGGCACCGCCGTGCTCCTCGTGGAGCACGATCTGGCCATGGTGGCCGAGGTGGTCGACCGGACGGTCGTCATGGACCTCGGCGCCATGCTCTGCGAAGGCACCTTCGACGAGGTCATGGCCAACCCGGCGTGCGCGATGCCTACCTCGGACTATCGGGATGGCGGTGCCCGCCGGCACGTCCTTCGGGCACGGGGCTAAACACCTCTCCTATCGCTGACGGCGAGATCCTCGAGGTGAAGAGCATTTCCGCCGCCTACGGCCCGTACCGCGCCCTCTTCGATGTCTCGTTCAGCGTGCCGACCGGGGGATCGTGGCGCTGGTCGGCTCGAACGGCGCGGGCAAATCGACCGTGGCCAGAACCATTACGGGTCTCGTGACCGCGATCGGCGGGACACGTCATCTTCGCCGGGCAGGACGTGACCAAGTGCCCGCCTAGAAGATCGCCCGGCTCGGCATGGCGCATGTGGTGGAGGGCAGAGGTGTCTTCTCGAGCCCTCAGCGTCGAGGAGAACCTGACCCGGCCTTCCGCCAGCGAGCCGGCCGGGGCAGCGCTCAAGCGACAACCTCGACCGCGCCTACGCGGCCTTTCCCGATCCTCGGCGAGCGCCGGCGCAGATGGCGGGCACGCTGTCGGGGGGCAGCAGCGCCTGCTGTCGCTGGCAAAAGTGCTCGTGGTACCGTCCAAGGTGCTCGTGGCCGATGAGCTCTCCCTGGGCCTGGCGCCGGTCGTGGTCGACACCGTGTACGAGGGACTGCGGGCGATCAACCGTAACGGCACCGCGCTGCTGGTGGTCGAGCAGCAGATCGACCGGGTGTTGAAGCTGGCCGGAAGGCCCTCGTGCTCGACCACGGGAGCGTCGCCTACGAGGGCACGCCCGCCGGCGCGGCGACGGTGATGACCGGCGCTCAGACGCGAAAAGGCGGGGGCTCGGGCAGCGGCACTGGTCGAAGAGACCGAGGGAGGTGCAAGTGCGACCCAGATAGCCGACGTGGTCGTGGGCGACCTGAACGGCGGGGACCCCGGAGTCCTGCCCGGCGGTCCGCCAACGCCCCGGGGGACCCCAAGTCCGAGCAGCTGACGGGATCCGCCGACTACCGGGACGGCGGCAGCGGTAGCCGAGACTCACAGATCGTCGGAGCATCAGAGAGGAGTTTTCATGAGCCAAGCGAGAGAGCCGGTCATCGTCGACGTCGTGCGCACGGCGTTCGGCAAGCGCGGCGGCGCCCTGGCGAACTGGCACCCGGCCGACCTCCTCGCGTTCTCCCTCACGGCGCTGCTCGAGCGGACCGGCCTCGACCCCGAGCGCGTCGACGACGTCATCGGCGGGTGCGTCGAGCCAGGTGGGCGAGCAGAGCACCAACATCGCCCGCAACGGCTGGGTCTCCGCCGGGCTGCCCCAGCAGGTCCCCGCCACGACGGTCGACCGCCAGTGCGGCTCGTCCCAGCAGGCCGTCCACTTCGCCGCGGCCGGGGTGGCCGCGGGTCACTACGACCTGGTCGTCGCCTGTGGAGTCGAGGTCATGAGCCGGGTCCCGCTGGCCTCCAACGCGCGCGGGGGCACGGGCCCGTTCCCGCCCTCCTTCATGGAGGCGGTCGACGGCCGCCTCTGGACGCAGTTCCGGGTCAGCCAGGTCCTGGCCGACCGCTACGGCATCACGCGGGAAGAGATGGACGCCTACGCCCTCGAGTCGCACCGCCGGGCCGCCGAGAGCTGGGACAACGGGCACTTCGAACGTGAGGCCCTGGCAGTGCCGATCAAGGCCGAGGACGGGAGCCTGACGGGGGAGTTCCTCCGGGCCGACGAGGGGATCCGCCGCACCACGACGTCCGAGGCACTGGCCGCGCTGCCGCCGGCGCAGCACTGGGAGCCGGACACGGCCCCCGACATCACCGCGGGCAACTCGTCGCAGACGACCGACGGCGCGGCGGCCATGCTCATCGCCGAGCGATCGGTCGCCGAAGCCCTCGGCCTCCCCGTACGCGCCCGCTTCGCGCACTTCGCCGTGGCGGCGGACGACGCGGCGATCGTCCTGTCCGCTCCGGTGCCGGTGACGCACAAGCTCCTGGAGCGCTCCGGGATGAAGGTCGACGAGTTCGACGCGGTCGAGTGCAACGAGGCGTTCGCGGCCATCGCCCTCATGTGGCAGAAGGCGTTCTCCTACGACCTGGAGCGCTTCAATCCGCGGGGTGGGGCGATCGCCATCGGCCATCCGCTGGGCGCGAGCGGCGTACGCCTGATGGGCACGCTGTTGAACCACCTGGAGGCGACCGGCGGCCGCTACGGGTATCAGACGATGTGCGAAGGAGGGGGCCAGGCCAACGGCACGGTCATTGAGCGGCTGGGCTGACGATCGCCTCGGGCTGCGTTGCCTGCGCGGCGAGCAACGGCTGGATCTTGCGGGTCACCACCAACCACTCGACCACGAACGTGAGCCCCGGCACCAGACCGGCCGCGAACATCAGGAGGATCCAGGGAATGTGCAGCCGCGCCTTCAGGGCGAGCAACCCGGCCGTGATCAGGTAGACGATGTAGAGGTAGCCGTGACCGATGCCGAAGACGGCGAGCTCGAGCTTGAAGCCGCCGAACGCGAGTTTCAGGCCGGTGAAGATGAACAGCGGGATGATCAGCACGCCGACGATGTTGGCCATGAGCTGGTAGCGGAAGAGCGCCCCCGCCAGGCCGCGCCCGGTGAGCCGGCTCACGGCGCCCGGCGCACGACGACCGACTCGCGCCGGCGCCACGTCTTGGGACCCTGCGCGGCCAGGTCGGCCAGCCGGGCGTTGTAGGCGGCCAGCTCCGGGTCCTCCTCGGTGGCGGCCGAGGCCGGTGCCTCCGGAGCGATGGTGGGCGGGGAGGCGAGGTGGCCTCGCCCGGAGTCGGGGTCGCGGCGGCGTCCATGGCCTGTCGCCGCATACCCCGCAGGCCGACGGTCTCGTAGTCGGTGTGGATGAGCATCCACCAGAAGGTCAGGGCGAGGATCCCGAAGGCCGGCCACATGACCGAGTACAGGTAGCTCAGCTGGTTCCCGTCCTGGGCCCGGTTGATCTGCCACCACGCTGCGACTGCGCACCCCGGGACGACCACGAGGACGGCCACATGCAGCGAGATGGCCCGGCCGGACAACCACCGTTCACGCACGTGGCCATGCTACCGGCCTCCGATCGGCGCATTCGTCCGCCGCTAGCCTGGGACGATGCTCTCCGCGGTGACCCGTCCCGACCCGCCGCTGACCGGCGACGAGCGAACGATGCTGACGACGTGGTTGGACTATCAGCGCGCCACGTTGCTGTGGAAGTGCGAGGGGCTCGACGGCCCGGCGCTGGCGCGCCAGGGCGTGCCGCCCTCCACGCTGACCCTGCTCGGACTGGTCCGCCACATGGCGATCGTCGAGTGGTGGTGGTTCGACCACATCTTCGCCGGGGGCTCCTCACCCGAGCCGATCTCGACAGAGGAGGATCGGGACGCCGACTTCAATGGCATCGAGCCAGCCCGGGCCATGGCGGACATCGACCTGTTCCGGCGCGTGCGACGTGTCGCGGGCCATCGTCGCCGACGCCGAGAACTTCGACGTGCCCTCGGCGTTGGCGGGCAAGGGTCCCTTCTCCCTGCGGTGGATCATGATCCACATGATCGAGGAGTACGCACGTCACAACGGGCATGCCGACCTGCTGCGCGAGCAGATCGACGGCGCCGTGGGGGAGTGAGCGCAACCGGAGCCGCGGTGGTCGGCCCTCCACTCCAGGCGTGAAGTTCTCGGTCCGCCAGATCCTCGCCTCCGCCGTGGGTGCGGTCATCGCGGCGGTCATCGCGTCCACCTTCGGGGTCAAGGGCACCATCATCGGGGTGGCCATCGGGTCGGCCGCCGCCACCTTCGGCACGGCGCTCGTGGCCCAGTCGATCGAGCGCGGTCAGCAAGCCGTCAAGCAGGTGGTGGTGCGTGCGCCCGACTCGTCCACCCTGCTGCGCAAGCTGGGTTCGACGGTCGCCACCGGCGAGGCGGAGTCGTCCGAGGATGCTTCGTCCCCGTCGACGGCGTTGGGGGAGGAGACCGATCGCCTGGAGATCTCCGCCGCCGAGGGCGGCGCCCGGCCGGCAGCCCCCGGCGCCGCACCCCGCCACGGAGCGGATCGAGGCCACCACCCTGCCGATGCAGCCCGCCGGACCGACCCGGGATGGGCGGCCGGGCGCCCCGCGGTCGTTCAGTTGGCAGACGATTGCCGGGACAGCCGCCATCGTGTTCGTGATCGCCCTCTTGTTCATCACCGGAATTGAGCTGATCTCGGGCCAGCCGCTCTCCGCCATCTTCGGCAACCACGGCACCGGGACCAGCGTGCAACACATCTTCACGCCGTCGCCGTCGCCGTCGCCGTCGCCAACGACGACAACGACGCAGGCACCGACGTCGACGACCTCGACGACCTCGACGGCCACGACGACCACGTCGACGACCACGAGCACGTCGACCACGGCGACGAGCACGACGACGACCACCAGGCCGCCGGCCGGGACATCGACGACCACGACACCACCAGCCCGTCGACCACGACCACCACGACGCGAGTCGGCGGGACGACGACGTCGTCAGCAGGTTGAGGCCGCCGTGAGGAGCCGGGCTACCAGCCCTTGAACTCGGCGGGGCGACGCTCCACGAAGCTGGCGACACCCTCCTTGGAGTCGAGTGTGCTGGTGAGGAGCTCCTGTCCCATCGCCTCGTCGTGCAGCGAGGTGGCACGGTCGACATCGAGGGCCCGGTTGGTCAGCCACTTGGCGATCCAGATCGCCTTCGTGGGACCCGCGGCCAGCCGGCCCGCGAGCTCCTCGAGCGTGGCCTGGAGCTCGGCCCGCGGCACCAGGCGGTTGACCAGCCCGATCCGGTGGGCCTCGGCGGCCGGCACGTCGTCGCCGAAGAAGAACAACTCCTTGGCCTTCTGGATGCCCACCAAGCGGGTGAGGATCCAGGCCCCGGCCGCGTCAGGGGCGATGCCGCGGCGGATGAAGACCTCGACGAACTTGGCTTCCTCGGCCATCACGACGATGTCGCACGCCAGGGCGAGATGCATCCCGCCGCCGGCGGCCGTGCCGTTGACGCCCGCGATGACGGGCTTCTCGCAGTCGAGGATCGAGCTGACCAGACGCTGCCAGCCGTCGCGGATCATGCGGGACCCCTCGCCCACGACACTGTCGGGCGCGCCGTCGGGCTTGGGGCGCGGGGGCAGCCGGCCCCCGCGGAGGTCCGCCCCGGTGCAGAAGGCCCGGTCGCCCGCCGCGGTGATGACGACCGCCCGGACGAAGAGATCGGCCGACGCGTCGGTCACCCACTCGGCGATGCGATCGCGCATGAACTGGGTCATGGCGTTCCCGGCCTCGGGCCGGTTGAGGGTGATCCAGCAGATCCCGTTGTCAATTCGGCGGACGAGGTCGTCGCCCACCGGGTCCTCGGTCGTGTCGCTCATCGGTCTCCTTGCCTCAGGTCGGCCGCGCGTCGGCCTCTGGTCGGTACGGCGCTCAGGCCAGCACGACGAGGGCGTCCGCCGCAACTGCACCCTTGGGGCCGGCCAGCAACGGGTTGATGTCGACTTCTGCGACCACGCCGGAGAGGTCGACGGCCAGGCGCTGCATCTTCATCAGCACGTCGACCAGGGCGGCCCGGTCGGCGGCGGGCTGCCCCCGCACCCCGCGCAGGAGCGCGGCCCCGCGCAGTTCGTCCAGCATGGCCGTGGCGTCGCGCGTCGTGAAGGGGGGAACGCGGAACGTCACGTCGTGGAGCACCTCGACGAAGACCCCGCCCAGGCCGAACATCACGACGGGTCCGAAGAGCTCGTCCTGGGCGATGCCCACGACGGTCTCGACACCCTGCACCATCTGGGCCACCAACACCCCGTCCACCTTCGCGCCGGGTGCCGCCTTCTTGGCGGTGGCGACGAGACGCTTGTAGGTCCGCCGGGCGTCGTCCTCGTCACGGACACCGACCGCCACCAACCCCAGGTCGGACTTGTGCAGGATGTCCGGGGAGACGATCTTCATCACGACGGGGTAGCCGACCTTCTTGGCTGCCTTCGCCGCTTCGGCGGCCGACGTGACGATGCGCTCCTTCGGCAGCGCAATGCCGTAGGCCTCCAGCAGGGCCTTGGAGTCCTGCTCCGACAGGCTCTCGCCGCCGCTCCGCCGGGCGCCGCCGGGCGCGATCACGGGGAGGGCCGCCTTCCGGGCCGGGCTGGGGCGCAGGACGGGGCGGCCGAAGGCGGACTGGTACGAGGCGACGAAGCGGTGATGGTCGAAATAGGCCTTGGCCGCCATGACCGCGTTGGTGAACGTGCGGAAGGTCGGCACCGTGCTCTCGAGGAGGGTCTTCGTGTAGGCCTCCTCGGTGCCCACCGGGGAGCCCCACACCACGAAGATGGGTTTGTCCGTCGTTCCGGCCGCCTCCACGAGGTCCTCGCAGAGCTTGTTGCCCATGGAGGGCAGTGCACCGGTGATCGGGCACAGCAGGAGGTCCACGTTGGGGTCGGCCAGCATGGTCTCGATGATCTTCGGACCCCGCCAGTCGCGCACCGGGGCTCCACCGTTGTCCACCGGGTTCGACACGCGGAGATAGGGCGGGATCCACTCGTGCAGCTGGGTCTGCGAGGCCTTGGTCAGCGGCGGCAGCTCGAGCCCGGCCGCCGCGACCATGTCGGCCATGTGCGCCCCGGTACCACCCGAGATGGAATAGACGCAGACGCGCCCACCGGCACCGCGGCCGAGGCGCCTGATGGCGTCGGGCGCGGGCGCCTCGCTACGGGCCAGGGCGGCCGAGACCTCGAGGAGCTGATCGAGCCCGTCCACGCGCTGCACGCCGTATTGACGGAACACGGCGGACACGACGTCGTCGGACCCCGTGAGGTGACCCGTGTGCGCCTTCGCCATCGACTTGCCCTCGTCGGTGCGGCCGACCTTGACGGCGACGATCGGGACCTTGCGCCGCGCCGCCGCGTCGGCTGCGAGCTGCAACGTCCGCCCGTTCTTGAAGCCCTCGATGTAGCAGGCGACCGCGCCCGTCGACTCGAGGCTCGAGAAGTAGTTGATGAAGTCGGCCGACTCCATGTCGGCCTCGTTGCCGGCGGGCGCCCAGTGCGAGAGCTTGATGCCGATCTCCTGCCCCTGGAACACCGGGCGGCCCTGGTGGCCGCTCTGGGTGATGAGAGCGATGGCCTTGCCGGGCAGGTCTTCGCGGAAGACCTCGAAGGCGTTGAGGTTGGTGTTGGGCCCGAGGACGTGGAGGTCCCCGCTGGCGATGATCTGCTCCATCTCGTCCTGGAGACGTTCACCCTTCGATCCCACCTCGGCAAACCCGGCCGCGAACACGACCGCGAACTTGGCCCGGGCGGCCACCGCGTCGCGGAGGATGGGCAGCGGTTCGCCGACGAGGATGGCGACGAGGTCCAGCTGCTCCTCTATGTCGGTGAGGGCCTTGGCGCAGGGGCGTCCCGCCACGACGGGGCGGTTCGGATTGACGAAGTGCACCGTGGCACCGCGTTCCTCCGCCCACACGGTGATCTTCTGGGTCAGCGCGGTGTTGGGTCGTGCATTGGAGTCAGATGCGCCGACGACGGCCACTCGCCTGGGGCGGAAGAAGGTGTCCAGATCGATGGAGCGGAGGGCGGTGCGGCGGCCGGTGATGTCCAGCCGGCCTTCGTTCGCCGTGGTCCCAGGTGCCATGTCCCTCCCTCGTGCCGGGCCGCTACGCCCGTGCAGTCTCACATTCGCCGCCGTGACCACCCCCAGTCGGGCTCCGGCGCGGTCCGGCCCCGCCCGCCGAGGCCCGCAGGGGCCTTCACCGTATATGACGTCGGTGTCAGTGTCGATCCGGGCCGACGCCCGATCGTCCCCGGTGGAGGCCGAATTCAGCCGAATTGTCGGGCCGCCGCCGCCGCCGTTACGGTAGGTGACAGACGTGTCAGTCTTCTCTCCGGATAGGGGGCCTCATGGGCATTTTGGACGGGAAAATCGCCATCGTGACCGGGTCGGGCCACGGCATCGGCCGAGGCGAGGCGCTGGAACTGTCGGCCCAGGGCGCCAAGGTGGTCGTCAACGATCTCGGGGGACGGCCAGCGGCGAGGGGGCTGACAAGCGTCCCGCCGACGAGGTGGTCGAGGTGATCACGTCCCGCGGCGGCGAGGCCGTGGCCAACTACGACGACGTCTCGGACTTCGGCGGGGCCGAGAACCTGATCGCCACGGCCTACGACGCCTTCGGCGGACTCGACGTCCTGGTCAACAACGCCGGCATCATCCGGGACAAGATGATCGTGTCGATGTCCGAGGACGACTTCGACTCGGTCCTCCGGGTCCACCTGAAGGGCACGTTCGCCGCGACGAAGTTCGCCTGCATCCGCTGGCGGGAACGCTCCAAGGCGGGAGAGAGCGTCAGGGCCGCCGTCGTCAACACGGTGTCGTCGGCGGGCCTCCAGGGCAACGTCGGCCAGGCCAACTACGGATCGGCCAAGGCCGGGATCGCCGCGCTGACGATCATCACGTCCCTGGAGGGCTCACGGTACGGCGTGCGCGCCAACGCGGTGGCTCCCGGCGGCGTCACCCGCCTGACGGGTGGCGTGGTCAAGGACATGGAGCTCAAGGAGCCCGACGAGTACGGCGACGAGGAGTTCAGCCGGCTGAACCCGCAGAACTCGGCGCCCATGGTGGCCTGGCTCGCGTCAGACCAGGCGCTCCACGTCACGGGCCAGGTGTTCCGCGCCGTGGGTGCGAACATCGCCCACTACGAGCCCTGGCGGCTCGGGGCGGCCGTCGACAACCCGAAGGGCGACGCCAAGTGGGACCCGGCCGACATCGCGGCCGAGGTCAATGCTCAGATCTTCCACTCCCGCCATCCGGGACTCAAGATGGGCGGCGGGTGAGCACCGGGTCACCGGTCGTAAGGCAGCACCGAGCACTCGAGCACCGGACCGCACAGCACCGACGGACGAAGGAGAGCAGGAGCACCATGGCCAACCGCCGCGTGGCGATCGTGGGCGCATCGACGTCTGACTGTGGGCGCGTCGACGACAAGACGGCCTTCCAGCTGAATTTCCAGGGCACCACGCGTGCGCTGGCCGATGCCGGCATCGAGAAGTCCGAGGTCGACGGCTTCATGTCGTTGACGGGCGCACTGCCCCCGGTCGAGCTGGCGGAGTATCTCGGGCATCCGGCCCAACTGGGTGGACTCCACCGGTCACGGTGGAAGCATCTGGGAGTTCATGGTCGAACACGCGGCGGCCGCCATCGCCCAGGGTCTGGTCGAGGTCGTCGTGCTCACCTACGGCTCGACCCAACGCGCCGACTTGAAGAAGAAGCTGCGCATGGCGAACCTGTCGTTCGGGACCCGCGGGCCCATTCAGTTCGCCGCTCCCTTCGGGCACCCCGTCGGGTCGCACTACGCCATGGTGGCCCGGCGCCACATGCACGAATTCGGCACCACGATCGAGCAGCTGGCCGAGGTGGCGGTGTCCACCCGCTACAACGCCGGGTTCAACCCCGACGCCTACTATCAGGATCCCATCACGATCGACGAGGTGCTGAGCTCGCCGATGGTGTGGGACCCGCTGTCCAAGCTGCACTGCTGCATCCGCTCCGACGGCGGCGGTGCCATCGTCCTCACCCACGAGGAGCGGGCCCGCGACTGCGCCAAGGCGCCGGTGTGGGTCCTCGGCACCGGGGAGGCCGTCTCACACACGACGATGAGCGAGTGGGAGGACTTCACGGAGTCGCCGTGCGTGCGCTCGGGCCAGCTGGCCTTCGATCGTGCCGGCGTCACGCCCGAAGAGATCGACACCGTGCAGGTGTACGACGCCTTCACGCCCATGGTGATCCTGACGCTCGAAGGGCTGGGCTTTTGCAAGAAGGGGGAGGGCGGCCCCTTCGTCGAGGACGGCAAGCTCCGCGTCGGCGGCGCGCTGCCGACCAACACGGACGGGGGCGGTCTCTCCGCCTGCCAGCCGGGCATGCGGGGCATGTTCCTGCTCATTGAGGCCGTCAAGCAGCTGCGGGGCGAATGCGGCCCGCGCCAGGTGTCCGATGCCCGGCTGGCCTGCGTCAACGGTACGAGCGGCTGGTTCACCGCTGCCGGCACCGTCATCCTGGGGCGCGACTAGGCACAACGCCGCCTCGCCCTAGCCTGGGGCGGTGCCCGCGCCCTACGACCTCACGCGGGAGCAGCTGGCGGCCCTCCTCGACGGCGAGCCCGCCTACCGGTCCCGACAGGTGTGGGAGGGCCTCCACACGCGGGTGCAGCGTCCCGAGGACATGACCGAGCTCCCGGCGGCCATGCGCGAGACGCTCGCAGGCCGCGCTGCCCCCCGCCCTGCGCGAGATCTCGCGGCGCACGGCCGACGGAGGCCAGACGACGAAGTGGCTGTGGGCGCTCGACGACGACGCGCGGGTGGAGACGGTGCTCATGCACTATGCCGACCGGGTCACCGTCTGCGTCTCCACCCAGGCCGGCTGCGCCATGGCGTGCCAGTTCTGCGCCACCGGCCAAGCCGGCTTCCGCCGCCACCTGACCGAGGGCGAGATCGTGGAGCAGGTCGCGGTCGCGACGCGCGAGGCCAGGCCGCGCCGGCTCTCGAACGTCGTCTTCATGGGCATGGGGGAGCCGCTGGCCAACTACGACCGGGTGTGGGGCGCCGTCGTCCGGCTGCACGGGGACATGGGCCTCTCCGCCCGCCACCTGACGCTGTCCACGGTCGGTCTGGTGCCCGGCATCCGCCGCCTGGCCACCGAGGCCCTTCCGGTGAACCTCGCCCTCTCCCTGCACGCCGCCAACGACGCCCTGCGCGACGAGCTGGTCCCGATCAACCGGCGCTATCCGCTGGCGGCGGTCGCCGCGGCATGTGCCGAGTACGTGGCGGCGAGCGGGCGCCGCCTCTCCATCGAGTGGGCCCTGATCGAGGGCGTGAACGACCGCGGCGGCGACGCCGCCGAGTTGGCGGATTTCGCCCGACCGCTCGGCGCCCACGTCAACCTCATCCCCCTCAACCCGACCCCCGGCTATCCCGTGGTCGGGTCACCGCCGGATCGGGTGCGGCGTTTCCGGGACCAGCTCGTCGCGCTGGGCGTGAACGCCACGATCCGCGCCACCCGGGGGGCGGACATCGACGCTGCTTGTGGTCAGCTGGCCGCCGCCTCGCCCGCCGTGGAGACGGACGCGGCGGCGTCGATGTCCGGCCCTGTGCGGCTGCTCCACGGCGTCCGGGGTCGCTAGGCAATGGCCCCGGCACGGACCAGGCGACCCGGCGTCGTCCGACCGGCATGGTGGTGGTTCCTCCTGCTCGACGGCGGCATCGTGGTCCTGACCAGGCTGGCGGTGAGCAAGACCGCCTACGAGAGGGCGGGCGCGATGACGGGCGACGCACTCCCGCCCCGCGAGGTGCTGCAGGTGATGCTGGCGGGGACGGCTCTCATCCACGCCACCGAGGCGCTGGCCGCGGGCCGCATGGCCCGGCGGCGCGGCCTGCCGGCGCGGGGTTGGCGGCTGCAGACACTGATCGTCGGCTTTCCGTCGCTCCGGGCGCTGCGCCGGGCGGCCGGGGCCGCCTGAGGCCAGGAGTCCGGTGGCCCTCGGGTGCGGCGACGCCCCGGGGCCGCACGGCATGCTGTCGGCATGCCCGACACCGACACCGACACCGCTCCCGTCTCGCTCGCCGGACGTCCGGTCCGCCGCATGGGGTTCGGGGCCATGCAGCTTCCCGGGCCCGGCGTGTTCGGGCCACCAGAGGACCGTGATGCAGCGCTGGCCATTCTCCGGCGGGTGGCGGACGCCGGGGTCAACCACATCGACACCGCGCAGTACTACGGCCCCGACGTCGCCAACGAGCTCATCCGCACGGCGCTGCATCCGTATCCCGACGACCTCGTGCTCGTCTCGAAGGTGGGCGGCACGCGCGACGGGAGCGGCCAGTGGCTGCCGGCGCAGCGACCGGAAGACCTCCGGGTCGGCGTCGAGGCCAACCTGGCCGGGCTCGGCGTGGACCAGGTGCCCGTGGTCAACCTGCGCCGGTTCCCGGGGTCCGAGGTGCCTTTGGACGAGCAGCTCGCCGCCATGGTGGCCCTGCGTGACGAGGGCCTGATCGGGGGGATCGGGCTGAGCAGCGTCACCCGGGAGGAGTACCGCCAAGGCGTGGCGACGACCACCATCGCCTGCGTGCAGAACTCGTTCAGCGTCGCCGACCGCTCGGGGCAGGACGTCTTCGACGCCTGCACGGCCGATGGCGTGCCCTTCGTGCCGTTCTTCCCGCTCGGCTCCGCCTTCATGCCCGACAAGCCCGTGCTGAGCCATCCGGCCGTGCGGGCCGCGGCCGATCGCCTCGGCTGCACGCCGGCCCAGGTGGCGTTGGCGTGGCTGCTCCACCTCTCGCCCAACGTGTTGCTGATCCCGGGGACGTCATCGCTCGGCCACCTCGAAGAGAACCTGGCGGCAGTCGAGGTCGAACTCGACGCTGCCGCGATGGCCGCCCTCGCCTGAGGTCCGCCGCCGCCTCAGCGGTTCTGCCAGTTGGGCGCACGCTTCTCGGCGAACGCGCGCGGCCCCTCCTTGGCGTCCTCGCTGCTGAAGACCTCGCCTGAGATCTCCGACTCGATCCGGTAGGCCTCCTTCATGTCGGTGGCCATGCCGCGCAGCACCGACTCCTTCGTCTTGCGGATGGCGAAGGGCCCGTTGGCCGTGATGCGGTACGCGTAGGCGTAGGCCCGCTCCATGAGGTCGGCCGGCCGGCAGACCTCGTTCAGCAGGCCCATTTCGTAGGCGCGTTGCGCCGGCACCTGGTCGGCGCACAACAGGAGCTCCATGGCGGCGGGGTAGGGGACCTGCCTCGGCAGTCGGACGGTGGTGCCTCCGCCGGCGAACAGGCCGCGCTTGGGCTCCATCACACCGAAGGTGGCGGTGTCACTCGCCACCCGGAGGTCGGTGCCCCCGAGCATCTCCATGCCGCCGGCGACACAGGTGCCGTTGACGGCGGCGATGATCGGCTTGTACAGCTTCGTCCCTCGGAGCACCGCCCTGACCCCGTCGTCGAGGCGGTAGCCCCCGATCTCGGTGACCTCGCCCGCCTGCATCTTCTGCTGCAGCTCGGTGATCTGCGGGATGTAGGTCTTGAGGTCCGCGCCGACACAGAAGTCCCTGCCGACGCCGGTCACGATGGCCACGTAGGCGTCGTCGTCGTCGCCGAAGCGGTCCCAGGCGGACCGCAGCTGGAAGAAGTGCTCCATGTCCAGCGAATTGCGGGCCTCGGGGCGGTTGATGGTGATGGTGACGACGTGGTCGTCACCGAGGGTGTAGTCGATGGACATGGGCTCCAGTTGTCGGGTCGGTGGGATGTGACGCAGCGGCGGAGACGACGCCGGGCGACGCCTGCGCCGGACTCAGTCGTCGCTCAGCCGTCGTCGCTCAGCCGTCGTCGCTCAGGCGCGTGGTGAAGCTGCTGACGCTCACGATGCCCTTCTCGTTGACGCTCGTCTGCCCGCGCGCCCGCGAGACGAGCGAGGTGTCGACGTCGGCCGCCTCGGCCCGCAGCGCCGCCACCGTGCACTTCTCGCGCGGACGCACGCTGAAGGGGTCGAAGTGGAAGTGCTTCATGGCGTTGAGGTGGGTGATCTTGTCGATGTCCTCGTCCGACACGCCTTCGAGATACTTCATGAGCGCCTCGGGCGCTTGCGGCCACGTCGAGTCCGAGTGTGGGTAGTCGCACTCCCACGTGATGTTGTCGATGTTCAAGAACTGACGGCTCTGCACGCCGAAGGCGTCGTCGATGAAGCACGTGATGACCCGGTCCTTGAAGACTTGGCTCGGCAGCTGGTCGCCGAAGTCCTGGCCCGTCCACTTGTGGTGGTGCTGGTACACGTAGTCGATGCGCTCGAGGGCGTAGGGGATCCAGCCGATCCCGCCTTCGGACAGCGCGAAGTGCAGGTTCTTGTACTTGCGCAGGATGGGCGACCAGATCAGGTCGGCGGCCGCCTGCACCATGTTGATGGGCTGCAGGCTGATCATCACGTCGATCGGCGCCTCGACCGAGGTCATGAGGATCTGCGAGGACGAGCCCAGGTGCATGCAGACGACGGTGCCCTCGTCGGCGCAGGCAGTCCAGAAGGGGTCCCAGTGCTCGTTGTGCAGGGAGGGCCAGCCGAGCTTCTCGGGGTTCTCGGAGAAGGTGACGGCGTGGCAGCCCTTCTTGGCCACCCGGCGCACCTCGTCCGCGCCGAGCTCGGGGTCCCAGATGACCGGGATGGAGAGGGGGATGAAACGACCGGGCTCGGCGCCGCACCAGCGGTCTATGTGCCAGTCGTTGTAGGCGCGCACCATGGCGAGAGCCTCGTCCTTGTCTTCGCGCCGAGCGAAGAGCTGGCCACAGAACTGCGGGAAGGAGGGGAAGCACATGGAGCCGAGCACGCCGTTGACCGACATGTCGCGCACGCGCTCGTGCACGTCGTAGCAGCCGACTCGCATGTCCTCGAGGGAGGTGGGCTCGATCCCGTACTCCTCGGGCGGCCGGCCGACCACGGCGTTGAGGCCGACGTTGGGGATCTGGTTGCCGTCGTAGACCCAGACGTCGGTGCCGTCGTCGCGGCGGACCAGCTTCGGCGCCGCGTCCTGGTACTTGGCCGGCAACAGCCCGTCGAACATGCCACGTGGCTCAATGACGTGGTCGTCCACGCTGACCAGGATCAGGTCCTCGGTGCGCATTGCGTCCTCCCCTTCTGCCCTGCGGTGCCGTCACTTTCCTGACACCCGTGTCACCTACCTTATGCGCCGCCCCGGGTGCGGTGCGAAGCAGGAACGGCCAGGACTTCCTCTTCGACGCCCTGTGCCCGAGATCCAGGGCTCGTCAGCCGGGCAGTGGCTCTACCAGGAACCCGTCGGGCAGACCGGCTTGGAGGGTCCGGCCGACGCCCGGAGCGTCTTCAATTTCACCTCGGCGTCACGCGCTCGCTACCTGCAGTTCTGGCTCCGGCGCGCACAGGCCACGGCGGGGACGGATGATGTCGTCGATGATCCCGTAGTCGCGGGCCTCGTCGGCGGTCATGTAGCGGTCGCGCTCGATGTCCTGCGCGACCTGCTCGACCGGACGGCCCGTGTGGTGGGCGATGATCTCGGACATGCGGCGGGTGAGCGAGAGCACCTCGCGCAGCTGAATCTCCATGTCCGACGGCGCGCCCCGTGTGCCGGCCGATCCCTGGTGGATCATGATGCGCGCATTGGGCAGCGCGAAGCGCTTGCCGGAGGCCCCGCCCGAGAGGATCATGGCGGCGGCCGACATGCCCATCCCGACGCAGATGGTCGATACGTCGGGCTCGACGTGTTGCATCACGTCGTAGATCGCCATTCCCGCGTAGGCCACGCCGCCCGGCGAGTTGATGTAGAGGGAGATGTCCCGCTCGTTGTTCTGGGCCTCCAGGAAGAGCATCTGCGAGATGATGAGGTTGGCCACCTGGTCGTCGACCTCCTGGCCCAAGAAGACGATGCGCTCGCGCAACAGCTGCGAGTAGATGTCGAAGGCGCGGTCGCCCCGGTTCCCCTCCTCGATCACGGTGGGGACGAGAACCTGGTGCAGGCGGTCCTGGTGGCTGGTCGTGGTCGGGCTCATCGCATGTGCTCCTCGTGTCCTCGGATGCTTCGTGCACCTCGGATGCTTCGTGTACCTCGGATGCCTCGTGCCCTCTGCGGGTCGTTCCCACGTTATATCAAATGTGAGATAATGTGTCACGTGAGCGAGCGCCGGCATCCCACCGTGTTCCCAGGTTTCAAGGAGATGTCCGAGCGCCGGCGCTCGGTCTCGGGTCAGCTGATCACGCTTCGGCGGGAGCTCGGACTCTCCCAGGCCGAGGTGGCAAGCCGCATGGGGACCTCGCAGTCCGCGGTGGCCCGCTTCGAGGCCGGGGACCTCGACGTGCGGCTCTCGACGGTGGAGCGGTACACCACGGCGCTCGGGGCGCGGCTGGAATGGAGGATCGAGCATGGGTGATCGTGTGCAGGAGTGGCCGTGGCTGCCGCCCCCCGGCCCGGGGGGCGGCGGAGCCGGGGCGGGGCCCGAACCCCTCTCCGAGACGCTGGCGCGCCGGCTGCTGGCTCAGCGCGTGGTCCTCCTCCACGGACCCCTCGACGACCTGTCGGTCACCCGGGTCTCGGCAGAGCTCATGGCGCTCGATGCGGAGGGCGACGAGTCCGTGACGCTGCGCGTCGACTGCGGCGAGGCCGCTCTCGCGCCCGCCCTCACGCTCATGGACGTGATCGAGCTGATGGGCGTGCCGGTACGGGCACTGTGCCTGGGGCAGGTGGGCGCCGGCGCGATCGGGGTCGTGGCCGTGTGCGCCCACCGCTCGGCCATGCCGAGCACCCGGTTCTCGCTGTGCGAGCCCACGACGCAGCACGAGGGGCACGTCCGCAACGTGGCCCAATGGGCCGAGCTCCAGGCGGCCGAGCGCCGCCGGTTCTGCGAGCGCGTCGGGGTCGCCGCCGGGAAGCCGCCCGCCGCCGTCGAGAGGGACATGGAGCACGGGCGGTTCCTCAGCGCGGCGGAGGCGGTCGAGTACGGCATCCTCGACGAAGTGTCCCGGCCGGACGCCGCCGTGCACAGCCTGCCCGGATCGGGGTCACCGCCCATGGGGTTCCGGCCGCTCCGCTGACGGCCGGGCGGCGGGGCCATGTGAGAAGACCCGGCGCGGACCGCGGACCTACGATGCGGCGATGCCAGAGACCGGTCCCCGCCTTCCGCCCCTCCCGGCCGGCGAATGGGACGAGCGGCTGACGAGGGTGCTGGAGCTCTCTCCCGGCGGGACCGAGGAGCCGATGCACATCTTCGCCACCCTGGGCCGGGCCGATCCCGAGCTGTTCCGGCGCTGGCTCGGCTTTCGGCGGTGCGCTGCTGTCGGGTCGGCTGCCGGGCCGGCTCCGCGAGCTGGTGATCCTCCGCACGGCCTCCCGCTTCGGCGGGCGGTACGAGTGGGCCCACCACATCGAGATGGGCGAGGCAGCGGGCATCACACCGGCCGAGCTCGCCGCGTTGGGGGGCGACCTCCAGACCGCGGCGTGGACGCCGTTGGAGGGCGCCGCACTGCGGGCGGTCGACGAGACAGCCGACGCGGGAGCGGTGTCCGACGCCACCTGGGCTGCGCTGGCGGACGAGCTGGCCGAGAGCGAGCTGATCGAGCTGCTCATGCTGATCGCCCACTACATGATGTTGACGACCGTGCTGCGCTCGCTGCAGATCCAGCTCGAGCCCCGGGCGGAGGTGTTCGCCGGGCGCGTGCCGGGCGGCCCGGCGGCGTAGGGGCTGGCGCCGTGACCCCGCTCCTCCAGGGCCGCTGCATCACCGTGGTTGGCGCCGGCACCCAGCCCTCGCGCGATCCCGATGCGCCGATCGGCAACGGCCGCGCCATCGCGGTGCGCGCGGCGCGGGAGGGGGCGTCCGTCGTGTGCGTCGACCGCGACGAGGCGGCGGCCGAGGAGACCTGGCGCATGATCACGGAGGAGGGCGGGCAGGCGGCCGTGGTGGTCACCGACGTGACGACCGAGGAGGGCTGCCGCATCGCGCTCTCCGACGAGCCGGGCCTCGCTCCCGACGGGCTCGTCCTCAACGTGGGCACGGGCTTCGGCATGGGTGTCGCCGGGACCTCACCCGACGAGTGGGACCGGACGTTCGCCCTCAACCTGCGGTCCCACTTCATGCTGGTGCGCCGCGCTCTCGTGACCTTGCGCGACGGCGCGTCGATCGTCTTCATGGGTTCGGTGGCCGGGCTCCGTCCCGGCAGCCGCATCCCCGCCTACGACGCCTCCAAGGCCGGGCTCATCGGCCTCAGCCGCCACGTTGCAGTCGAGGGCGCCCGCCGCGGCATCCGGGCCAACGTGCTCGCTCCGGGGCTCATCGACACGCCGCTCGGCCGGGCCGCCTCCGCCGGCCGGCCCTCCCGCACCCGCACGCCGGTGCCGCTCGGCCGCCAGGGCACGGCATGGGAGGTGGCGGCAGTTGCGGTGTTCCTGCTCTCGGACGAGGCCAGCTACGTCACCGGGCAGGTGCTCGCGGTCGACGGCGGGTTGACACTGGTATGAGCGCCCACTCCGGCCATCGGGCGTCTGCGGCGCATCGGCAGCCTCCGTCGCCGCGGCTGGGCCGGCGCACGGCCCGCCTCAACCGGGCGGTCACGAACAAGGTCTCCATCCACCTGGCCGGCTTCGTGCCCGGCCTGGGCATCGTGATCCACGTGGGCCGCCGCACCCGGAACGTCTATCGCACCCCGGTCATCGTGTTCCGCACGAAGGACGGGTTCCGGATCGCCCTGACCTACGGCCGGGCGTCGGACTGGGTGCAGAACGCGCTCGCCCACGGCGCGGTCCGGCTCGTCACACGGCGCCGCGAGTACGAGCTCGCCGAGCCCGAGTTGGTGACCGACCCGCACCGCCAGCACGTCCCACTCCTTCTCCGTGGTTTCCTCCGCCTGCTGCGGGTCTCGGAGTTCCTCGACTTCCGCCGCGCCGGCTAGCGCGGCGCCTCGCTCGCCCGGGCATGGAAACTCCCTGGTGAGGACGATCTTGGCGGGTCGGGGCAACCTTTTGGACCGTGCGGGGGGTTGAGGCAGTGATGCAGGCCCGCGGCGGTCAGACCCGGTCCCGACAGGCGTTCGACCATTTCGTGGCGGGCTCAGGCGATGATCTCCATCCGCAGTCCCCGTCGGTCCAGCGCTCCACCGAGCGCAGATGGCGGCGTGATGAACGGCGGGCCGTCGAGTTGCTGAAGCCAACTACGAGCAGACGCGCCACCGAGCCGCAGATCACGAGCGCCACGAAACGGCGGGCCGTCCAGGCGCCGACCAGCGCATCGAGCACGTCGTCCGGTTTTGCCCCGGCCGGCGGCGTGCCGAGGACGGGGGAGAGGTCGCCGAAGGCGGTGCGCAGGGCGGCATCCCCTTCGTCCGGCCTCGTCGCCGAGCCGCAGTCGCGGCGCGCCACGAAGCGGCGGGCCGTCCAGGCGCCGACCAGCGCATCGAGCACATCGTCCGGTTTTGCCCCGGCCGGCGGCGTGCCGAGGACGGGGGAGAGCTCGCCGAAGGCGGTGCGCAGGGCGGACACCAGCGGCGGGCCGTCCAGGCGCCGACCAGCGCATCGAGCACGTCGTCCGGTTTTGCCCCGGCCGGCGGCGTGCCGAGGACGGGGGAGAGGTCGCCGAAGGCGGTGCGCAGGGCGGACACCCGTTCGGCCCGGCCGTCCGCCGTGCGCTTGTTGAACCGCATCGGGGTGCCGGCGAGGACGGTGAAGCTGAGCTCGGGATGCATCTCGAAGAGCTGGGCCTGGAGGGCGGACGACTGCAGCGCATCGACCTCGCGGATCTTGGGCAAGATGTTGTACAGCTGCCTCGAGAGGGCCCGGCCGCAGGTGCGGCGGGACGCGGCGCAGCTCTGGGCGTAGGTCCCCACCGCGAGCGCGCTGCGCACCGGGGCCGGGAACACGGAGCTGCGTCGCGGGCCGAGCAGCCGGCGCGCCTCGCGGTCACATGCGCGCGGCTCGCGGGAGGGAAGCCCGATCGGGATGTCGATGGCGGCAGCGACCAGCCGGCCGGCCTCCAGATCCGTGCGGACGGTGTCGACGTTGGCCACGACGCTGACGTCGAGCACCTCTGCCCCGGCGGCGTCGTCGGCCGGCACGGTGACGAGGACCCACCCGGCCCGGCAGCCGTCGAGGCCACCGACGACACGTTCCGTCACACCACCCGCCTCACCGCGGGTTCAGGGCAGCCGGGCCACGTTGACCTGGTCGTGCGGAGTGAGCGTGACCGTGCACCCGATCAGCTCGTCGACCTCCACGTGCGCCAGCACCGGCGCCCCGCCGTCGAGCTCGGCGTAGCAGCGCCCGCCCCCGGGCAGGTCGCAGAGCAGCAGGGCCCGCTCCGGCTCCCCGTCGCGCCCGTGCAGCACGGCATAGGTGGCGACGGTGGCCGGTCCCTCCGGGGAGGTGACGATCCCGACCGGCTCGGCAGCGGCGGCGTACAGCGGCGGGTCGCCCGGTGGCCGCGCACCCGGCGTCGTCGACCACACGCCGTAGGCGTGCTTCTGCATGTGCATCCCGACCCCGCTCACCAGACCGAAGGAGCCGGGGTCGCCGCGCAACGTCTCGGCCATGGCGGCCAGGGAGTGGGTCATGTAGTTCGACCCCGGGCCGCCGTGGTAGGGCAGCGCGCCGGTCTGGGTCACCGCGCCCGCCCGGGGGTCGTCCTCGGGGATGCCGAGCGCGTCGAGCCCGAAGCAGACCGAGGACGCGAAGCACGAGTACAGGTCGAGATGGGCCACGTCGTCCGCGCCGATGCCCGCCCCGTCGAGGGCGGAGCGCGCCGCAGCCGCCATGGCGGGAGAGCGCCACAGCTCGGGATGCCCGGCCACGTGGGGCGGGTCCTCGGCGTAGCCCCACCCGCGCAGGTAGACGCGCCGTTCCTCGGGCACGCCGAGGGCGTCCGCCCGCTCGGCGCTGGCCAGCACGAGGGCGGCGGACATGTCGACGTCCATGATCGCCGTCATCAGCTTGGTGTAGGGGTAGGCGACCATGCGGTTGTCGCTCGTCGCGGTGACGATCTCCTCGGCGCTGCGGGCGACCGGGAACCAGGCGTGCGGGCTGGCGGCCGCCACCGCGGTCATGGGCGCCATCAGGCGCCCCAGCGCCGCTCGATGCGCGTCGAGCCCCCGGCCCAGCCGCGCCCGCCGGGCGTTGTCGAAGAGCGCGAACGTCAGGTAGGCCTCGAAGACCGAGTGGCTGATCTCGGAGGGGTGGAAGTCCATGTCCATCGGGAACGGACGCTTCTCCGCCGGCCGGTACGACCACTGCGGCCGCTCGCCCGCCTTCTTCAGGCGGCGGACCGTGGCCAACGCCTCCGCGCCGACGAGCAGCGCCAGGTCGAGGCTGCCTGCCCGGATCTCCCGGGCCACCTCGGTGGCCAGCACGTGGGGCACCGATCCCCCGATGCCCGAGTAGCGCCGCCGCGCCGGCGACGCGCCCAGTCGCTCGGCGAGCCGGGTCACCGCGTCGTCGTACTGCCAGGACTGCGAGTAGACGACGTCGATGCTCTCGAGGGCGCCGACGATGCCCGTCCCGTCGGCCGCCGTCGCCGCGGCATCGTCCGCCGCCGCGCGCGCCATCCGCTCCCACATGTCGAGTGGCTCGGGCGCCGCGCCGCCGCCGGACACGACGTCGGCGTCGTCGGGGTGCCAGGTGTGGCGGGCGACACCGATGATGCAGGCGGCGCGGGGGTCGGCGCTCAACGATGCGTCGTCAGGCGCGGGACTTGCCGGGCATGGCAATGGCGCGGTCGGCGATGATGTTCTTCTGGATCTCGGTGGAGCCCCCGCCGATCGTCGAGTAGCGCTGGAACGCGTAGAGGCGGGTCCACTTGCCCCGGTCGACCGAATCGGGTCCGCCCCGCGCCAGCGCGCCCGCGGGGCCGAGCAGGTCGACGGCCAGCTCGGCCAGGGTCTGGGCCATGGACGACCACGAGAGCTTGGCGAAGGGCACCTCGGGCCAGTTCTTCTCGCCCTTCATGATCTTGGACAGCGCACGGAGGGACAGCAGGCGGGCGAGCTCGATCTCGGTCCAGATCTTCGCGATGCGGTCCCGCAGTGACGGGTCTTCGAGCGCGCCCGGGTTGACGCTGCGGGCGGCCTCGACGACCGCCCGCAGGTCGGCGGCGAGGATGGCGATCTGTGACGCGATGCCGACCCGCTCGTAGCCGAGCGTCCCCATGGCGACCATCCAGCCGGCGCCTTCGTCGCCGAGGCGCCACGACGCCGGGATGCGCACGTCGGTGAAGAAGATCTCGTTGAACAGCTCCTCTCCCGCCATGTCGCGGATCGGCCGCACGTCGATCCCCGGCGTCTTCAGGTTGAGGATGAACGCCGTGATCCCCTCGTGCTTCTTCCCCCGCTCAATGGCGGTCGGGTCGGTGCGCAACAGGAACAGCCCCCACGTCGCCAGGTGCGCCGAGCTGATCCAGATCTTCGAGCCGTTCACGACGTACTCGTCGGCGTCCGCGTCGTAGACGGCCGTCGTGCGCAGGTTGGCGAGGTCGTTCCCCGCCATGGGCTCGCTGAAGCCCTGGCACCAGTGCTCCTCGGCCTCGAGGATGGAAGGCAGCCAGCGCGCCTTCTGCTCCTCGGTGCCCCAGGCGATGATCATTGGCCCGATCTGCCAGATCCCGTTCGTGTTGAACATGCCCGGCGTCCGGTACTCGGCCATCACCTCGGAGTAGAGGAGGCGCTGCATGGCGTTGATGGTGCGCCCGTTGGCGTACTCGGGGCCCCAGTGGATGGCCGCCCACCCACCTTCGTGCAGCTTGCGTTGCCACTTCTGGCGCCGTAGCTGGCTCGCCTCGCCCGAGAGGCTTGCATCGTCCCCGAGGGACTCGGCCTCCAGGAACGGCGGCAGGTTCTCGTCCAGCCACGACCGGAGCTCGTCGCGGAACTTCTCGTCCTCGGGCGACAGGGCAAAATCCACGGGGGGAAGGGTAGCGGACCGACGTGTACTGTGACGCCGGTGTCAGGTTCAGGTGACGCCGGGACGCCGGAGTCGCCGGGACGCCGGTGTAGCAGCACGCCGGAGTAGCAGCACGCTGGAGTAGGGGAGGCCGTGGACTTCACGTACGACGAGGAGCAGCTCGCACTGCAGGAGGTGGCGCGCACGGCGCTCGAGCGCGAGTGCGGGCCCGAGCTCCTGCGCCAACTGGCGGACGACCCGGCGGGCATCACGCCCGCGCTGTGGTCCACGCTCGTCGATCTCGGGTGGACGGGCCTCTTGGTGCCGGCGGAGATCGGCGGCACCGGCGCCGGCCTGCTCGAGACGTGCATCGTCCTGGAGCAGATGGGCCGGATCCCGGTGCCCGGGCCGTTCTTCTCCGCCGCGGTGGCCGCCCCGCTGGCCGCCCGGGCCCTCGGCGCCACCGAGCTCCTCAGCGACCTCGCCGACGGCACCCGCCGTGGCACCATCGCGCTCGGCGAGGAGGGGCACGGCGAGCCGCTCGGCACGGTGCGGACGCGGGTCCGTCGCAAGGGCGCGCGGTGGGTGCTGAGCGGCGAGAAGCCGGCCGTGGTCGACGGTCACACCGCCGACTGGGCGATCGTGGCGGCCCGGAGCGAGGAGGGGTTGCGCTCGTACCTGCTCGAGTTCGATTCCGCCGGCGTGGCACCCGGCGCCCGGGCCGAGCTCGTGCCGTCGCTCGACCCCACCCGCAAGCTGGCCCGCCTGGTGCTCGACGACGCACCGGTCGTGCCGCTCGGGCCGCCCGGGAACCACACGAGTCTGTGGCAACGCGTCCAGGACGACATGGCGGTCGCCCTCGCGGCAGAGAACGTCGGCGCGGCCGACCGGGCGCTGTCCGAGGCGATCGCCTACACGTCCGAGCGCATCGTCTTCGACAAGCCGGTGGCGACGTACCAGTCGGTGCGCCATCGCCTCGTCGAGATGTTCCAGCAGGTCGAGATGGCCCGGGCGGGGTTCCAGTTCGCCGCCTGGGCGTCGGACACGGAGGCACCCGAGCGGGCCCAGGCCGCGGCCATGGCCGCCGGCTACGCCGCGGAGGCCGGCGTGCGTGTGACCGGGGACGACATCCAGCTGCACGGTGGCGTCGGCTTCACCTGGGCCAACGATGCCCACTTCCTCTTCAAGCGCGTGAAGCAGAACGAGATCCTCTTCGGCGGCAGAGGGGCTCAGCACCGGCGGCTGGCCGCGTTCTTCATCGAGTCGGCGTGACCGGGGCCCGCTTCGAGCTCTGCCCGGTCCCGGCGGCGTTGGCCGAGCGCTACCGGACCGAAGGCGCGTGGGACGACCGCTCCCTCGGCCAGTTCCTGAGCGACGCCTTGCTCGAGGACCCGAGCCGGCGCCTCCGCATCTGGTCGCCGACCCATCCCTACCTCGGCACGGTCGGTGACGTCTACGACGACGCGCTCCGCGTGGCGGGCGGCCTGCGCGTCCTCGGGCTGGGTCCCGGTGACGTCGTCGCCTTCCAGCTGCCCAACTGGGTGGAGGCGGCGATCACCTTCTACGCCTGCGCCATGCTCGGCGTGACCCTCGTGCCGATCGTGCACTTCTACGGGCCCAAGGAAGTGGGCTTCATCCTGCGGCAGAGCGGGGCCCGGGCGCTCATCATCGTGTCCCGCTTCGGCAAGCGCGACTACCTGGCCGAGCTGGCGACGATTCGCGACGGGCTGAGCGACCTGGAGCACGTGATCGTCGTGGGCGACCCCGAGGACGACAGCGAGGCCTCGTTCGAGACCGGGCTGATCCCCTTCGACGAGCTGCGGCATGCCGAGCCGATCGACGGCCCGGCTCCGGTCGACCCCGACACTGCTGCCCTGATCGCCTACACGTCGGGGACCACCGCCGACCCCAAGGGGGTCGTGCACACCCACCGCACGATCGGCTGCGAGGTGCGCCAGCTCACTGGTCACCAGGCCATGCGCGACCGACCGAGCCTCGTCGGCGCCCCCGTCGGCCACGCCATCGGGATGTTGGGCGGCCTGCTGTGCCCGCTCGTCGGCGGCAAGCCGATCTTCCTGATCGACGGCTGGGACCCGCCGACCGTCCTGCGCGCCATGGTCGAGGAACAGATCGCGGCCGGGAGCGGCTCCACGTACTTCTTCACCAGCCTGCTGGACTGCCCCGGGTTCGGGCCCGAGCACGTCGAGCTCATGCGCTTCATCGGGCTCGGCGGTTCGCCCATCCCCAACGCGGTGGCGGAGCGGGCGGACGAGCTCGGGATCTCGCTCGTGCGCGCCTACGGCTGCACCGAGCACCCCTCCGTGACGGGTTCCCAGCACACCGCGCCGCGGGAGAAGCGCATCCATACCGACGGCTGCCCGCTCGAGTGGGTCGAGATTCGCACCGTCGACGAAGACGGCCGCGACGTCCCGGTCGGCCAGCCCGGCGAGATCCTCACCCGGGGGCCGGATCGCTTCGCCGGCTACACCGACCCCGCCCTCACGGCCGCGGCGATCGACGAGGATGGCTGGTTCAGCACGGGCGACGTCGGCGTGATCGACGCGGACGGCTACCTGACCATCACCGACCGGGTGAAGGACATCATCATCCGGGGGGGCGAGAACGTGAGCGCCGCCGAGGTCGAGCAGTTGCTGGCCCACATGAAGGGCGTGGCGGAGGTGGCCGTGGTGGCCGCTCCCGACGAACGACTGGGCGAGCACGGGTGTGCCTTCTTCCGCATGCAGCCCGGCAGTGCGCCACCGGACCTCGAGACGGTGCGGTCGCACCTGTCGGAGGCCGGCCTGGCGCGGCAGAAGTGGCCCGAGGAGCTGCGGGTCGTCGAGGAGCTGCCGAGGACCGCGTCTGGGAAGGTGCAGAAGTTCGTGCTGCGGGAGCAGTTGCGCGCCGGCGCATAGGCGGGACCGGCGAAAGCCGGCGGACCCCGGCGGACTCCGGCGGGTGCAGCTCGTTTGCCAGGCCCGCAACGGGGGATGAAGATACGCTCCTGCGATCGAGGTCATGGCGGGCCCGAGAGGGAGGGCAGTCACCATGCGCAAGCGCATCCCCAAAGAGCAGATCGAGCTGCTACGGGCAGTGCCCCTCTTCTCGAATTGCTCCGAGAGCGAGATCAGGTCCATCGCCCAGCTCGGGACGCCCGTCGACGTCGAGGAGGGCGCCTACCTCACACGACAGGGAGAGCCGGGGCGCGAGTTCTTCCTGGTGCTCGACGGGGTGGCCTCGTGCCGGGTGCGCAAGAGGGAGGTGCGACGCTTCCGTGCGGGTGGCTACTTCGGCGAGCTGGCGCTGCTCAGCGGTGGCACGCGTACGGCTGACGTCGTCGCGGTGACCCCCATGGTCCTGCTCGTGCTCGACTCGAGAGAGTTCCGCTCGATGCTGATGACGACGCCGAAGATCGGCGTGAAGATGCTGGCACATGTGGCGGCGCGGCTGGCGGAGGCGGACGCCCAGTACACCGACTGAGCTCCGCGTCCGTGTCCGTCGTCCGCGTCCTCGTCCACGTCCTGTCCGCGTCCGTCGTCCTCGTCCGCGTCCGCGACCGGAGCCGCGGTCTGGAGTCGGAGCTGTGGGTCAGCCGTGCTTCGTGTAGCGCCAGGACGCCATGGCGGCCGCGGCGGCTTTCGTTCCCTTTGACTTGTTGGCGTCGGTGAACGTCACGATGTAGATGTCGCCGGCGTGCGGGGCATAGAACTGGGTGCCGTACAGGGTCGCCCCGCCGGTGGCGGCGATGTTGTAGGTGATTTGCGGTTCTTCGGACTCAGGTGGGGCCCACTCCAGCGGTCTCGAAAGTCCGTCAACCGCTCAGTCAAATAACAGTCTTGGACACTCCAGTCCCGCCTCGTGCTTGATTTCACATGTTCTCAGCTGATTCCGAGATTCCGTCACCCTATTGACATATTTCCGTCATATTTGTAATAACTGAAGAGTGGCAAAAATACGGCACAGAGACACGAACCTCTCTGACTCCGACATGACGGTTGTCGCCGCGGCTGGGCTCAGCCATGGCAAACGTCTGGCAGGGCGTACCTCGCTCGAAGTCCAGACGCTGCTGCTTTTGCTACCCGGAGATCCCGATAGACGTCGGAACAAACTGACGGCCTGGCGGTCTCGGCGTTGTGTCGTGATGTGTCCTCAGTCGCACGCGTACGACTCTGGGCATTTACGCAGTCCCTCGGCAAAACGTTGAACTGGCTTGGCCAGGTCTTCGAACAGTCTGGAGCAATCGATGGAACTAGGCGGTACAGCTGCCGATGCAGCTGCAAGCGTTGCCGCTTCACAGCCAGCTGGATCTCTCACCTGTTGCGAGCCTGAACGCCGGACTCCACAACGTATCCGTGGGTCGACAGTGCGACGAACGTTCCCTATTCGGGAAAGCGACCCATCCTCGGCATACCCGCCATGGACACATATCGAGACCGCTGTCCAAGACATGGATGGCGATTGTTCCTTTGGCCTCACCATCACCTCAAGCACAGACCCCTTGACCACCGAAGACCATCTCCTGGGTCTTGGTAGGTACTACCGCCTTGTGGGTCCTGGCACTTACTACCAGTCCGTATTCCTCGCCCCTCAATGCGCCGCCGACCAGGCGCCAACCTCAGGGTGGATTTCCTGGCCTCAGAGTGTTCCCTGGGACTCATCCAGCACTCGTAGCCCATCAACGGCTTCTCGTGGATCTCCTTGATGTAAGAGACGGAGGTGGTGTGATGCACGGCAACTTCAAAGAAGGCACCGGTCGAGAGTCACATCTGAGCCTGGTGATTTCCCCGGCCAGAGCCGACAGAGTCCGGTTGTGGGTCGTGACCCTTGTGCCTGTGGTCTCGTGATTGTTGCTGTCTGCTACGTCGGCGTGATGATCGTTTTCAACTGGGTGCAATCCGTCGGCAAAAGCCTCAGCAGCATTGGCCAAGGGTTCGAACAAGCATGCGCAAGTGTTCGAAATCCGGTGGTACCACTGCTGATGCGGCGGCAAGCGTTGCAGCTTCACAGCCGCCTGGTTCGTTGAGTGCGCCCGCACTCGACGTTGCAGCTCCCCAAGTACCAATGGGTCGACGGCGCCAGAGCTGTGCCCTCTTCATCATTGAAGCGATCCATCGTCGGAGTGAACATCGTCGGGACTGATATCGAGACTGCGGTTCAACCCGCTCCAGGCTTGTGTTCGTTTGGCCTCAGCGTGACCTCAAGCTCCGACCCCTTGATCGCCGAGGACCATCTTCCAGGTCCGGGGACGTATTACCAAGTCCAAAACGTTCCATGCATCGCCGACCAGGCACCAACCTCATCGTGGATGGCCTTGCTCGGAACACCGTGATGCCATCGACCGATGAACCTCCGCCGAGTGACTGGTATGGGTCATCTTTCCCTCTGAGTCCAAGTCAAGGTGTTGCGTCTCTCGATCCGGGGATAGGTCGGAAAGAGCGATCGCCCTGGATGATCCCAATTGTCCACCATGGAGAGCCACCCTTGCGCAGGCTTGCGGAACTGATTTGTCTACCCCCGCCCTGGCGACTCCCACGCCAAACCGGGAGTCATGACTCCTCTTTATTGTATCACTATCTTCAGATACTGTTACACAGCAGGTCAGGAGGTTTCTGGTGAAAGTCGTTGGCTATGTTCGGGTCAGTACGGCGACTCAGGTTGAGGACGGCCTCGGACTCGACGTGCAGAAGGCGGCGATCCGAGCCTGGTGCAAGGCGAACGGCCACCGACTGACCTCGATCCTCAGCGACGAGGGGATCTCGGGGGCGAAGGAACTGGAAGATCGTCCTGGCCTTGCCGAAGCCCTCGACATCATCCGAGCCGGACGGCTCAGGGGATCGTGGTGCCACGACTCGACCGATTGGCCCGTGACCTCATCGTCCAGGAGACCATTCTTGCGGAGATTCGCCGGATTGGCGGAGAGGTCTTCTCCACCAGCCCCGCAGAAGCCAGCTACCTCACGGACGATCCCGACGACCCGAGCCGCAAGATGATCCGACAGGTGCTTGGTGCTGTGTCTGAGTACGAGCGGTCCATGGTTGTCCTTCGGCTTCGCAATGGGCGGCGGCGCAAAGGCTCAGATGGGTGGTATTCCTCGGGTGCGCCAGCGTTCGGATATGAAGCGAGAGACGGAGACCTTGTTGAGTTAGAGGAAGAACAGGTCACCGTCAAGCGCATCTGCGATCTTCGTGCATCTGGTGCGTCCCTTAGGGCAATCTGCTCCACCCTGGAATCCGAAGGCCATCGAAGCAAGCGTGGAGGTACAGCTGGCAGCCAATGGCGGTGAAACGAGTGCTGGACCGATTGGGTGATGCCGCATGACGTCCCAGAAGATCAAGGTGGCCCGGCAGCTTTACGACGCCCAGGAGCTGACCGTCGTAGAGATCGCCAAGACGACTGGGGTGAGCAGGAAGACGATCTAGCGTCACCTCACAACCTGACGGTGATTATGACTGGAAGGGGCGGTAGCAATGATGTTGGAGGGCAATGATCCAGCCCAAGAACTGAACCTAACTGATATTCAGTGTCGAATCATCAGTCGTACTGCACTTGAGTTCGAACGGACGGGTTCCTGGGCCCGAATCTCAACCATCGCCCACGAGGCCGTCGCTCAGGACATCGAGATCACCTCTGTCGAGATGTACTCCCCCCACGGGATGATCACGCCCTGCCAAGTGAACTGATCATCCACTGACCTTGGTTGGCACGGCCCCCACAATGTCGCTGACCGAGATGCCCAGTCCTGGCAGCGATCCGACGAAGGGAGTTGAGCTGGGGAAGGCGAAGATCCCGCCGTCGGAGCCGACGAGCCAGTAGCCACTCTGGTTGATCGTCGGGACGATGCCGATTACCGGGCGAACAGGGGCAACGCCGATGTTGGGCAGGTCACCATGTTGTGGGCGTCACCGAACGTGTACACCGTGCCGTTCTGGGTCACGATCCAGTACCCCCCACCGTCGGGGGTGGATTCGATGCCGCTGACCGGCGACGATGTCCCGGTGGCTGAGCCGAAGTTGGCGACGCCTCCGATCGGGTACACGGTGCCGTTGGCCCCGATCAGCCAATAACCGGCTCCGGAGGGAGCGAGTGCGATCCCGATGATGTCGCTGACGTGAATGCCTTCCCCCGGAAGGGAGTTGATGTAGGAGGCGTTCCCGAAGGCGAAGACTCCACCGTCGGCCCCGACCAACAAGTAGCCCTGGTCATTTGCGGTGGCGCGATCCCCACGATGGGGTATGCGGGGTGCACCCCGAGCCCGGGAAGCGAACCGTAGAAGGCATTGGACGTGGTGGGGAACACGAAGACCCCGCCGTCACTGCCGACGAGGTCGTAACCCTGGTAGTTGTTGGTGGGCTGCATCCCCACGATGTTGTGGACGTGGATCCCGAGACCGGGAAGCGAGCCATAGAAGCTGTTCGATGTGGTGGGGAAGACGAAGACCCCGCCGTCACTGCCGACCGAGGTCGTAGCCCGAGGCACGGAACCGGGGTCGGAACCGGGGTCGGAACCGGGGATAGAACCGTCACTGACTGGGACGTGGTGGCCGAGTGACCCCCCGTTGTTGGACACCGTCTGGCCGGTAAAAACCTGAGAGGTCGAGGTCCCCTGGGAGTTGGTCACCGTCAAGGTGACCGTGTAAGGCCCGCGGCTTGGCATAAGTGTGGGTCGTGGACGGGCTCGATGTCACAGTGCGGTGGGCTTCCGTCACCGAAGTTCCAGGTGTAGGAGACGATGGTGCCGACCGGGCTGGATGATGCCGAGCGCGTTGAACGAGGTGGCCGAGCCGGCAGGACCGGCCGACACGCTAAACGCAGCAGTCGGTGCCTGGTCGGGGGTGATGGCGATGCCGTATGGGATCAGTCCCGACGGTGATGGCGGCGCCGGCGGTGTTAGTGGCGGTGTCGATGGGGGTCACGCTGGCGCCGAGCCTTCGTTGGTCACATAGGCCGTCTGTCCGTTGGGGGTGATGGCGATGCCCGGGGATCACTCCCCACCGGTGATCGCCGTCCCGGCGGTGTTGGTGGCGGTGTCGATGGGGGTCACGGTGCCACTGCCATTGTTGGCGACGTAGGCCGTCTGTCCGTTGGGGGTGATGGCGATGCCGGTGGGAACACTCGCCCACGGTGATCGCCGTCGCCGGCGGTGTTGGTGGCGGTGGTCGATGGGGGTCACGGTGCCTCGACCCGTGTTGGCGACGTAGGCCGTCTGTCCCGTCGGGGGTGATGGCGATGCCGCCTGGACTCGCTGCCCCACCGTGATCGCCGTCCCGGCGGTGTTGGTGGCGGTGTCGATCGGGGTCACGGTGTCACCGAACCATTGTTGGCGACGTAGGCCGTCTGCCCGTCGGGGGTGATGGCGATGCCGATCGGGCCGCTGCCCACCGTGATCGCCGTCCCGGCGGTGTTCGTGGTGGTGTCGATGGGGGTCACGGTGCCGTCGAGATCTCGTTGGCGACATAGGCCGTCGCCCCGTTGGGGTGATGGCGATGTAATCGGGATCACCTCCCACCACGATCGCCGTCCCGGCGGTGTTGGTGGCGGTGTCGATGGGGGTCACGGTGGCGTCCATACTGTTGGCGACGTAGGCCGTCTGCCCGTTGGGGGTGATGGCGATGCCGACCGGACGCGCTGCCCACCGTGATCGCCGTCCCGGCGGTGTTGGTGGCGGTGTCGATCGGGGTCACGGTGCCGATCCCCATTGTTGGCGACGTAGGCCACGGATCCGGGTGCGGACGCTCCCGCCGCCGTCTGTTCGAGCAGCTCGACGGCTGATGCAGTCGGTACGCGATGCGGCAACTGTGAGCCAAACTGCGGGGAGAGCAAACCGAGCAGAGCGATTCCAATTCACGACGATTTTTCTTCATCGGCGCCTCCTCTCAGGAACGGGGTCATCTCTTCTGAAGCTGGCGATCTGACAGATGTCTCCCCGTACCGACTTTCACGCACGGGCCAACCAACATGCGGTCCGTCAATCGGGGGCACCAACACTTTGGGTCGAAGGCCCTCTCAGATCATGGGCGGATTTGTGTGGGCAGTCGGCCTCGAAGAACGTGACTTGTTCACTTCGTTAGCCGAGACTCGATGTCGGTTGTCGCCTTCACGATCGCCGGCGACAAGGTCGAGTGCTCATCTTTGCTCTCGTACCAGGAGCGACCTCACGTTCAACTCCCGTTGAACTGACTTCGAATCAGATGCTCTCGGCTCTGAGCCACCGCCTGATCGACGGCAACGGCAATCCCACCTAGCCGACGCAGTTCCCCCGGCAAACTCCCTGTAAGCCTCGGCCGGCCTCTTCGGTCCCGTCGGGATCGGCCATCTGGTCCCAGTACGCCACCGCTCGGGCGAACTGTTCGAATCGCAACGATTTCGCCTGACGGACCAAGAGACGCTCGTCCCGACAAAGCGCCTCTTCGGTACCCTCTCGCCGGACAGAGGCGACCAGGTCGAGATGGGCGGAGGAGAGGTGACCGCGTTCCCAGGCTTCGGTCACTTCCGGGAGATGACGCATCATCCTTCCCCTGCGGACTTGGCGACGGGCGGCGGCCCGCGGCAGCCGACAGGCGGTGGCGACCCACGGCGCCGCGCCCTTGGCACCGTCGTTCGCCCATTCCCCGGACGCGTCGAAAGCTGCCACGGCCTTGGTCACGATTGCTTCGAACCGGCAGAGCTCCCGTTCGAGCAGCTTGATCGACTCGGCGTCAGCCAGGCTGTTCACATCGGCGTCGACGAGTAGGTCGATCGCGTCGACCACGTTCTGCACCAAGGTTCCAGTTCCAAGCGAACCCATACCGACCAACATGAAAGCACGGCGTTGTGACACCTGTCGGAACGATCGGACGATGCCGACCGTGGAACCGAGAGAAAGATCTCGACAAACCGGACAACTTCACACTGCAGAGAGACCGTTCTCCATGAGCGAAGACCTCGAGTGCACGAGAGTCGGAACGGAGAGGAGGTCATCTCGTCTTGGCACGGTGCGCGTTCTGCGGCAAAGAGATGTTCCATGGGACGACTTGCAGCGAGTCACCGTTGATCGTCGCCGGCGTCGCCTACGCGCCGATTCGATGGGGTGACGAGAAGGGATACCGCATCGCGGAACCGACCTCTCGTTGCGGAGACTGCGGCACGCCTCGGGGTGGCGTCCACCACCACGGCTGCGATCTCGAACAGTGCCCCCTCTGCCTTGGTCAGGCAATGATGTGCGGTTGCTTCGACGAGTTCGAGCCCGAGACCGAGGAGGTGTCTTCACCGACCCAGGCACATTGAAAGAGACGATGGCGCCCCAGGCGGCTCCAGCCGCGGTCGCCCTCAGGTATGCGCGGCAGCCCCACGCTCGAGGACCTCCTTCATCAGGCGGAGTTCCTTGGTGATCTGGGCCAAGCTGCCCGCGGTGGCTGCGGCGACCGTGTCGTCGGAGAGCCCGTCGGGGAGCGTGACCCAGAGCGTCAGAATCGCCTCGCAACCGCCGTCCTCACGGGGCTGCACCACGAACTCCTCGTAGGCCTCGCTGCCACCTGCCATGCCGGCCGCCACGAGTGTGGGCTGCACCGCGTCGACGGTCCACAGTTCGACTGGATGGCTGACACCGGACTGCCGAGCGTCGGCGAGGCGGAACGTGTAGCGGGCACCGGGGCCGCAGACGCCACCGACCCCGTTGTCAGCCCCGTCGTGCACTCGCTCCACGCCGAAGACGTCGGGGTTGTACTCGGGAAGGTTGGCGAAGTCGAGGCGATAGCTCCACACGGCATCGGCCGGCACCGAGAAACGTTCCGTCGCGACGGCGGTCGGCGCTCTGTCGGGAGTGGCGGTAGGCACGTCGCAAGTGTGTGCCGCCGTACTGTGCGCGGGCAAGTACGCGGAGATTGAGGTGGCGTGTCCCTTCCCGAGGGTCCAGAGTGTCCAAGTTGCGCGGCCGCCGGCAGACTGCGCCGAAGGCGTCGATCTCTCCGCCTGCGAGCGAGAGTCAGTCGGATGCACCGGACGGATTCGCCGACCGGACCGAGTGACGTGGCCAGAAGGGCTCGAGGCACCACGGACCACCAGCCCAAGCGCTGACAGCCCGAGGTGCGGACCCCCTAATCTGGGGGTCCGAGGATCTGCTCTGCCTCGCGGGCGCGCTGGCGGGACAAGGCGGCGAGGTCGTTCCCGTCGTCAGTGAGCACCCCGGCGGCGTGTTGGACGAAGATCCCGACCACCATGGCGCTCAGGAGCCGTGCGACGGGGGCGGCGCCCGACTGCTCGTCGAGGTCCGGGCGATTCGTCCGGACCCAATCCTCCATGGTGGACTGGAACGAGGTGAAGAGGTCGAGACCGACGGCTCGGGCGGTCGACTCGTCTCGCATTGCCTCGCCCATCATGAGCCGGATGAAGTCCTGGACCTCGAACATGGTGACGAGGGTGCCCGCCAGGAGCTGCTCCAAGGTCGCCATGCCAGCGCCATCGTGCTGGCCATTGCCGTCGGGATCGGAACGGGGCACCCGGATCGGCCGGATCGGCATGAATCCCTGCTCGACCAGGACCGCTTCGAGGAGATCTCGCTTGGAGGGGAAGTAGTGGTAGAGCGAGGCCACGTTCAGGCCGGCCGCCGAGGCCAGGTCCCTCATGCTCGTTCCGTCGACTCCACGCTGCGCCATCAGCGTGAGAGCGATCTGCAGGATCCGCCGCCTCGTCGACGAGCCCTCGCCCGTGCGCCACCTTGCCAGCTTCCGAACGGCCGGCACCGTTGGTGGGGTGGTCGATCGTCATGCCGTTCCCATTTCTCCGCCATCGATCCGGGAATCCCAAAATTCTGGCTGAAATGCCCCCCCTGCCCGTTCCCCTGCTGCCGGCACCGCACGGAGTGCTCTCGACGCTCCAACGTTCGTTTGCGTACTATGACACCGGTGTCACATAACGACCGGATACCGACACCCTGAATCTAGGGGGTGAGTGGGGTATATGCCAGGGATTAATTCTGCGGCTGCGGATTTCACGGAGGTGGCCTTCGACCCCTTCGAGCTGAAGGACGTGGTGGGCGGCAGCATCCGTGATCCGTATCCGATGCTGCACGAGCTGTGCCGTCAGTCGCCGGTCCACACCGGTCCCATCGACCTCGGCGAGGGGGCGGAGATCGCCGACCCCACCAAGCCGCCCCCGGTGACCGTGCTCGGGTTCGACGAAGCCGTCCAGGTGCTGCGCGACAACGAGACGTACTCGTCGGCCGTCTACGCCGACGTCACCGAGGTGGTGATGGGCCGCACCATCTTGCAGATGGACGAACCGGAGCATCGCCGCATCCGGGCCCTCGTGGCGTCGAGCTTCCGTTCCAAGATGCTCGAACGGTGGGAGGAGGGCCTCGTCGCCGTCGTCGTGAACGAATTGATCGACTCGTTCATCGAGACCGGCCGGACCGATCTCGTGAGGTCCGTCACCTTCAACTACCCCGTGCAGGTCATTGCGCGGATCCTCGGGTTGCCCCGTGCGGACTACCCGAGGTTCCAGCGTTGGGCCCTCGAGCTCACCAGCGTCTCTGCCAACTGGGACCGAGGGGTTGCTGCGTCGGTCGGCGCTGCGCGACTACTTCGCCGACGTCATGGCGGAGCGGCGGGCCAGACCGGGTGACGACCTCATCAGCGACCTGGTCCGGGCCGAGGTCGACGGGGAGAAGCTGGGTGACGAGGAGATCTACTCCTTCCTGCGCCTGCTCCTGCCGGCCGGTGTCGAGACGACCTACCGCGCCTCGGGGAGCCTCCTGTTCGCGCTCCTCCATGACCGGCACCAGTTCGGAGCACTCTTCGACGACTTCTCGCTGTACCCGCAGGCCTTCGAGGAGGTGCTGCGCTGGGAGCCCCCGGTGACCGTGATCCTGCGGCGGGCCACGCGCGACACGGAACTGGCCGGTGTGAGCATCGACGAGGGAGCCGACATCGCACTCCTGATCGGCGCCGCCAACCGCGACGAGCGCAAGTACGTCGACCCCGACCGCTACGACCTGTTCCGCGAGCAGCGCCAGCATGTCGGGTTCGGCTTCGGCGTCCACGTCTGCCTCGGGATGCATTTGGCCCGCATGGAGTCGCGGGTGGCCGTCAACACGCTGTTCGAGCGCCTCGGGCCTTTCACCCTCGATCCCGAGGCGGAACCCCCCCACATTGAGGGGATGGCGTTCCGATCCCCGCTCTCGCTTCCCGTCGTGTTCGGAGCAGGGAGGTAGGTTCGGGCACATGGGCGGCCGAGCCAACCCGCTGCGTGACGCGGCGGCCATCGTCGGGATCGGGCAGACCGAGTTCGCCAAGCAGATCGACCGGCCTGAGGGCCAGCTGGCGGCTGAGGCGGTGGTGGCGGCGCTGCGTGACGCCGGGATCGCGCCCGCTGAGGTCGACGGCCTGTCCTCGTTCACGATGGAGACGACCGACGAGGTCACGCTGGCCAAGACGATCGGAGCGGGCGACATCACCTACTTCTCCCAGGTTGGCTTCGGTGGCGGCGCCGGCTGCGCCACGATCGGGCACGCCGCCATGGCCATCGCCACCGGTCAGGCCGACGTGGTGGTGGCCTGGCGCTCGCGCAAGCGCGGAGCCCGCGCGGCGCGTCCGTGGGCGGTGGCGCCGTCGCGCCTCCCGATTCAGGCGCAGTGGACCCGGCCGTTCGGCCTGCTGCGCCCGGTGGACGAGGTGGCGATGCTGGCCCGTCGGTACATGTACGAGTACGGGGGAGGGCGTGAGCATCTGGCCGAGGTCGCCACGGCCGTGCGCGCCCACGCCAACCGCAACCCGGCTGCGTTGATGTACGACAAGCCGATGTCGGTCGACGACTACATGGCGGCGCGCTACATCAGCGAGCCCCTGTGCCTGTTCGACAACTGTCTCGAGACCGACGGTGCCTTGGCGGCCGTGCTGGTCTCGGCCGAGCGCGCCAGGGACTGCCCGCACCCGCCGGCGCTGGTGCACTCCTTCGGACAGGGGCTGCACCGCCAGCACGAGTCGATGGTCAATTACTACTGCGACGACCCACTGACGGGCCCGGCCTGGGCCTGCGCAGAGAAGCTGTGGTCGCAGTCCGACATCGGTCCCGACGACATCGACGTGGCACAGATCTACGACGCGTTCACCCCGCTCATCCTGCTGTCCCTCGAGGGCTACGGGTTCTGCAAGCGCGGCGAGGCGCCGGACTTCGTCTCCGACGGGAACCTGCGCTGGGAGGGAGGGTCCCTGCCGACCAACACCTCGGGCGGCGGGCTCTCCGAGGCGTACGTCCACGGGTTCAACCTCGTCACCGAGGGCGTCCGCCAGCTTCGCGGGACCTCGACCAGCCAGGTGGCCGGTGCGCGGACCTGCCTCGTCACCTCCGGCGAAGGTGTGCCCACGAGCGCCATCGTCCTGCGGGCGGCATGACGATGGGCGGGTCCCTCGAGGTGAGGATCGATTGGGACCGATGCATGGGTTCGGGCAACTGCGTGTTCTGGGCTCCCGACACGTTCGACCTCAGCGACGACGGCCACGCAGTGGTGACCAACCCGGAGGCAACGGACGAGGAGCGGTTGCACATCGCCGCGCAGGGATGCCCCGTCGGTGCGATCTCGCTCTGGCGGGGCGGCGCCGAGATACCGATAGAGGAGAGCCGCTAGTGCCGATCGCCGTCACCGAGGACCACGAGTCCCTCCGCCAGGCCGCACAGCGGTGGGCCCAGACGCACTGCCCGCCGAGTGTCCCCAGGGCCGTGGCGGAGGCGCCGGCGGTGGCGGAACCGCCGCCGGTGTGGGAGAAGATGGCCGCGCAGGGCTGGCTCGGGCTCCACGTGCCCGAGCGCGAGGGCGGCCAGGGCTTCACTCTGGCCGAGCTGGCCGTCGTGCTCGAGGAGCTAGGCCACGCACTGTTGCCCGGGCCGTTGCTGCCGACGGTAGTGGTGTCCGCCGTGCTGGCCCGTCACCCCGGCGGCGGGGTGGGCCCGTTGCTGGCGGGACTGGCCGACGGCTCCATCACCGCTGCGGTGGCGCTGGGCGCCGAGCCCCTCTCCCCGGCCCCCGTCGACGGCCGGGGAGCAGAGGGGGCCGAGGCGGCCGGGGGACCCGATGCAGTGCGGCTCTCCGGCACGGTGCGCCCTTTGCTGGGACAAGGCAGCGCCCGGCTGGTCCTGGTGCCGCTCGAGCAGGGCGACGGAGAGGTCCGCTGGATAGTGATCGACCGGGAGCGTTGGGGCGATGCGGTCGACGTGGAACCCCTGGCCGCGCTCGATGGCACGCGCGCTGTCGGGAGCCTCGTGATCGGCGGGGGCGGGATCGTCATTCCGGCGGACGAGCAGGTGTGGGCGTCCGCCGGGGAGGTGCTCGGTCTCGCGCTGACCCTCGCGGCGGCGGAGAGCGCGGGGATCGCCCGCTGGTGCCTCGAGACGGCCTCTGACTACGCGAAGGTCCGGGTGCAGTTCGGGCGGCCCATCGGCCAGTTCCAGGCGGTCAAGCACGCGCTGGCGGACATGCTGGTCGCGGTCGAGCAATGTGCCGCGGTGGCCTGGGACGCCGCGGCGGCGTGGAGCGAAGGGCACGCGGGCGAGCCCGAGCACGAGGATGGGCACGCCCAGGCCGGCTCCCTCAGCGCGCGCATCGCCGGCGCGATCGGGCTCGAGGCCGCCGCCCACTGCGCGAAGCAGTGCATCCAGATCCTCGGCGGCATCGGTTTCACCTGGGAGCACGACGCGCACCTCTACCTCAAGCGGGCCATGGCGAATCTGCAGCTGGCAGCGGGCGGCGACGTCGGCGGGCTCGAACACGACGTCGCCTCGCTCGCCGTGGCCGGCGCCCGCCGCGACCTCGCTGCCGATCTCCCGCCCGAGGCCGAGTCGCTGCGCAAGGAGATTCGTGCCGTCGTGGCCGGGGTGGCGGCTGTCGATGCCGCAGACCCCGAGCGGCGCGCCGCCCTGGCCGGGGCGGGGCTGATCATGCCGCACTGGCCGCCGCCGTGGGGCCGTGGCGCCTCACCCCTCGAGCAGCTCGTCATCGACGAGGAGCTGGCTTCCGCTTCGGTCGCCCGTCCGCACCTGGCCGTGGGCGCGTGGGCGCTGCCGACCCTCATCGCGTACGGCACCGAGGAGCAGCAGGAGCGCTGGGTCCGGCCGACGCTGCTCGGGCAGCTCAGCTGGTGCCAGCTCTTCAGCGAGCCCGGAGCCGGCTCCGACCTCGCCGCGCTGAGCACGCGGGCCGAACGGGTCGAGGGCGGCTGGATGCTCAACGGGCAGAAGGTATGGACCTCGCTGGCTCAGACGGCCGACTTCGGCATCTGCCTGGCGCGCACCGACCTCGATGTGCCCAAGCATGCGGGTATCACCTACTTCATCGTGGACATGCACGCGGAGGGCCTGGACATCAGGCCGCTGCGCGAGCTCACGGGCGCCGCCATGTTCAACGAGGTCTTCTTCGACGACGTCTTCGTTCCCGACGATGCCGTCGTGGGCGTCCCGGGTGACGGCTGGCGCATCGCACGGACGACACTGGCCAACGAGCGCGTCTCCATGTCGTCGGGCGCCTCGTTCGGCAACGGGGTGGAGTCACTGATCCGGACCGTCGCCCGCCGCGCCGGGCGCGGCCGGCCTTGCCCGCCGAGTCTGGAGGGCCGGCTGGGGCACCTGATCGCGGAGGCGCAGTCGGTCGCCCTGCTCGGCCACCGCTCCACGTTGCGGACCCTCTCGGGGGTCGACCCCGGCAGCGGGTCCAGCGTCCGCAAGCTGCTCGGCGTCGAGCACGAGCAGCGGGTGCAGGAGATGGGGATGGCCCTCTACGGTGCCGATGGCGCGGTGCTCGACGGCAAGGCACAACGCTGGGAGGAGGGCTTCCTCTCCACCCGTTGCCTCACCATCGCGGGCGGCACCAGCGAGGTGCAGCGCAACGTCATCGCGGAGCGCATCCTCGGCCAGCCCCGCGATCCCGAGCCCGGCTCCTGAGCCGGCTGGGACGCACCGGGACGCACCGGTACGCACCGGGGCGCACCGGTACGATGGCCCTCCGATGAGCCCTGGTCCCGAAGCCGAAGCCGAAGCCAGAAGATCCCGACGAGTCGCTCGACATCGATGTCGAGGAGGATGTCTGGCCGTTCCCCTCGGAGAAGTTCCTCCACGAGTGGGCCCCGGGCGTCCTGCAGGCGCAGAACGCGTGGATGGCCTCCATCGACTCACTGCGTGCCCCCGACCGCAAGACCCACGAGCTGATCCGCATGGTGTGCACCGTCATCGCCCGTCAGCCCGGTGGTGTGCAACGCCACGCCCGGCTGGCCGCCGAGGTCGGCGCCACGTGGGACGAGATCGCCGGATCGATCCTCCTCACCGAGCCCGCCTTCGGCATCGTGTTGGCCATTCAAGCGCTGCCCGCCGCCCGGCGCGGCTTCAAGCAGGGCTCGGCGGGCTTCCAAGAAGACGACGACGATGACTCGCCCGCAAATTGACGCCCGTGTCATAGTTGGCAATGCGCCTCGGTCCTGACGACGCGATCGTCCGCTTCCGCCGGGAGTTCGAGATCTGGTTGGGCGAGCACCTGCCGTCAAAGGACGTGATGGAGGCCGACCCTCGCCGGAGCTCGTCCCACCTGCCCGAGTGGGGCCGGACGTTCCAGCGGGAGCTGTTCGAGGCTGGCTACTTGGTGCCCGGGTGGCCGCCCGAGCTGGGCGGCCGCAACGCAACGCCCGAGGAGCAGATGGCCTACTTCGAGGTCGTCACCGACCGTATGGTGCCCCGTTCGCTCAACCCGCAGGGCCTCTCCATCTGCGCCGCCTCCATCGTTGAGTTCGGCACCGAGGAGCAAAAGGAGCGCTTCGTGCTGCCGACGCTCAAGGGCGAGCTCACATGGTGCGTCGGCATGAGCGAGCCCAATGCCGGCAGCGACCTGGCGTCGCTCGAGCACCAAGGCCGAGCGGCGCGACGGCCACTTCGTGGTCAACGGGCAGAAGGTGTGGACCTCGGGCGCGCACGAATCCGACTACTGCATGTGCTACGTGCGCACCGACCCGGAGGCACCCAAGCACCGCGGTATCAGCGTGCTCATCATCGACATGCGCACGCCCGGCATCACCTGCCGTCCCCTGCCGGAGTTGACCGACCCGCATCACGTCGACTTCAACGAGGTGTTCTTCACCGACGTGGAGGTTCCCGCGGAGAACCTGCTCGGCGAGCTCAACCACGGCTGGACGGTGAGCCAAGGGGCCCTGCGCCACGAGCGGGGGATGCTCTGGATCATGAACGTGGGCAGGATGGAGCGCACGCTCAGCGGACTCGTGCGCGTTGCCCGACGCCCCGACGCCCGCGGCGGGAAGATCGGCGACGATCCCCGCATCGCCGAGGCGATCGGCCGCCTGGCCACCGACACGGAAGCCATGCGCTGCCTCGGCTACCGCGGGTTCGCCAAGGCGACCCGCGGCGAGATGCCGCCCGAGCACCTCGTGCTCAAGCTCTTCTGCAGCGAGGCGGAGCAGCGGGCCAACCTCCTGGCGGCCGAGTCCCTCGGGCTCGAGGGACTCGACCTCGACGGGCCCGGGCCGAACCGGTTGTTGGAGTGGGACCTGGCCCACCTTCGGGCGCGACACGGTGGAGTTGGCGGCCATGAACGCGTTCTACGACGGCGCCTGGGCGGTGCAGTACCTGCGTTCCTTCTCCGTCACCATTGCCGGCGGCACGTCGGAGATCCAGCGCAACATCGTGGCCGAGCGCGTGCTCGGCCTTCCTCGGGGGTGAGGGACCGGCTCGCATGCTCGCAGAGACCGCGGCCGAGGCGGCCCAGCGTTTCGGGCCCGCGCCGGCTTTCGTCACCGACGAGGGGCTGACGCTCACCTACGCCCAGTTCGACACCCTGGCCGACGAGGCCGCCGTGGGGCTGGCCGAGCTGGGCGTGGGGGAGGGGGACGTGGTGGGGCTGCTGCTCCCCTCGGTGCCCGAGCACTTCGTCGCCTACGTGGCCGCCGCGAAGCTCGGCGCGCTGACGGCGGCGGTGAATCCCAAGCTGGTGCAGGCCGAGCGGAACGCGGTGCTGCGGGCGGCCAACCCGGCCGTCGTGGTCACGACCGAGGATCTGGCGCCGATCGAGACGGACGGCCGGTTCAGGACGGTCTCGGTGCAACCCGCCACGCGACCGGCCGCCGTGCTCGAGGGGCTGCGTCGTCGTCGGCGAGCGGCCCGCGCCACTGGCGACCAACCTCGACCGGCCCATCGCCATCGTCTTCACCTCCGGCACCACCGGCACGCCGAAGGGGGCGGTGTTCGGCGGCCGCCAGATCGCCTTCATCACCCAGTGCGACGTCGGCGAGACCTGGGGCGGCGGGGGTCACTCCATGGCCGGCTCCGCGCTGGCCCACCTCGGCCCGACCACGAAGCTGGCCGGGAACCTCAAGAGGGGTGGTACCCAGCACCTCTCGCAGAAGCCGTGGAAGGCGGCCGATGCGCTGCGCATGGTGGCGGAGCTCAAGATCGCGGCCCTCGGCGGCGTGCCGACGCAGATCGCCCTGATGCTGCGCGACCCCGCCTTCGACACCACCGACCTCTCCTCGGTGCGCGCCGTGGTCATGGGTGGCGGCCCGGCCACACCCGCGCTGATCCGGGAGGCGCGGGCACGCATCGGCGCCCCGCTGGCCGTCCGCTACTCGTGCACCGAAGCCGGCATCGGGTGCGGCACCTCGTTCACCGATCCGGACGAGGACGCGGAGGTCAGTGTCGGGCGGCCCCAGCCCGGCGTGCGGCTGACCATCGTCGACGAGGCCGGGGCGCCGGTGGAAGCAGGTGACATCGGCGAAGTGTGCCTGGGGTCGCCGGCCGTCATGGAGGGTTACTGGCGCAACAGCGGCGCCAACGCAGACGTCTTCACCGAGGACGGCAGTGTACGGACGGGTGACCTCGGTTGGGTCGACGAGCACGGCCGTCTGCACCTGGCCGGTCGCAGTCGCGAGCGGTACGTGCGCGGCGGCTACAACGTCTACCCGATGGAGGTCGAGGGCGTGCTGGCCGACCATCCCGACGTGGCGGCCGTGGCCGTCGTCAGCCGGGACGATCCGGTCATGGGCGAGGTGGGCGTGGCGGTCGTCGTCCCGCAGCCCCATGCGCCCACGCCCGAACTGGCGCAGCTGCGTGACTTCGCCTCGCAGCACCTCGCCCGCTACAAGCTTCCCGAGGATGTCGTGGTGCTCAGCGCACTGCCGCTGACGGCCGGCGAGAAGGTGGATCGGCGCGCCCTCGAGCGGCTTGTCGCCTCCAGCTGACGGCGGCGCCCCTTCGGAAACGCCCCAGCGGCCATCTGTTGTGTGTCTGTTGACAATTGCGGCGCCACCGGAGCTGCTCGTCCCTCGCCCGTTGCGCCGACGTGGCGAGCCAGTTGCGCCGAGGCGTCGGTCCGGCCGCGCATGCGACGTGCCGCACCGGATACGCCCAGGACAAGTGCGTCACAACAGCACATCTGGCTCTCGGAGACAACGACACCACACGGTTGCGACTATGCGCGGACAACCGGTGCAGCGATACGCGTACATAGGGCTCTGCCAGCGCATGCGTGATGCATATAGTCAAAAGGTCCCATTCAATTCGTGACCTTCGATCCCCATACTTGACTTCTGTCGGGAAGAGCAGTCAAGAGGGGGAAAAGACAACGTGCATCACCATGCCCGTCGTCGTGTCGCGACGCTTCTATTGCCGGTCCTTGTCATGATCATCGGTTCCGTTGCCGCGGGGCTGACGAGTACGTCGGCCGCCGCCACCGGGATCCTCCCGCCGGCCAATCCACCGGCGAACATCGCACCGGACAACGGTGACTGGCTCACCGCCGTCAACGACGCCCGCGCCCAGGAGGGTGTCGGCGCCATGAACCTCTCCGAGTCCGGATTGGCCGGCCTGCCTCTCACCGAGCAGGTGTTCACCGTCGTCAACGACGAGCGCATCGACCGTGGTCTGCCGCCGATCGACTACATGACCAACCAACTGAACACATACGCCCAGGGCGGGGCGAACGCGGCGACGGACCCCACGTTCCCCTCGTCGCTGAGCGGCGGTGCTCCCATCACGTTCGGGGGCTCCATCTGGGCCGGGGGTCTGACGTCCGTCCTCGAGGCCGACTACTACTGGATGTACGACGACGGTTGGGGCGGCTCGTCGACGTCCAACGCAGCGTGCAGCCTCGCGAACCTGTCGGGCTGCTGGGGTCACCGCGACATCGTGCTGCACCAGTTCGGCAACTGCCCGACCGGCCCGCCCGTCCTCTCCATGGGCGCGGCGTTCTCCCCGGCTGGGTACGCGGGCGGTTCGATCGCCGCCATCATGGTCAGCTCGTGCTCCGCGCCCAGCGACATCACCATGACATGGGGCCAGGTTGCCGCTGCGGTCCAGTCGGCCTCGAGAACGGTCGACATCGCGCCGGTCAGCAACGGGACGGGGTATTGGGAGGCCGAGGCGGACGGAACAGTCGCCGCCTTCGGTTCGGCGCAGAACTACGGTTCGGTGACGGGTCCGCTCAACTCACCGATCGTCGGCATGGCCGCCACGCCCGACGGCGACGGTTACTGGCTCGTGGCCTCCGACGGCGGCATCTTCAGCTTCGGCGACGCGAAGTTCTACGGGTCGACCGGCGCCTTGCGGCTCAACGAGCCGATCGTCGGCATGGCCACCACGCCCGACGGCGACGGCTACTGGATGGTCGCCTCCGACGGCGGCATCTTCAGCTTCGGCGATGCGCCGTTCTACGGGTCCATGGGTGGCGCCCCGCTCAACCGGCCCATCGTCGGCATCGCACCGGACCCCGCCACGGGTGGCTACTGGGAGGTCGCTTCGGACGGAGGAATCTTCAGCTTCAACGCACCCTTCTTGGGGAGCACCGGAGGTCTCAACCTCAACAAGCCGATCGTGGGCATGGAGGCGTCGCCCAATGGCCAGGGCTACCGCTTCGTGGCCTCCGACGGCGGCGTGTTCACCTTCGGGCAGGCCCCCTTCGAGGGCTCGACGGGCAGCTTGACCCTCGCCGCTCCGGTCGTTGGGATGGCGCCGGACAACGTCACCAACGGGTACTGGATGGCGGCTGCCGACGGCGGGATCTTCACCTTCGGCGGCGCCTCCTACCTGGGGCGTCTGGTCAGCACGCAGGCGTAGGCACCGCCACCGCCACCGCCACCGTCAGGTAGCTCGCGAGGCGCAGGTCCTCCGGGCAGGTCAGACGACGCCGCGCGCGGTGAGGTCGGCCAGCTCGGCGTCGCTCAGCCCCACGAGACCACACCAGACCTCGTGGTTGTGCTCGCCGAGCCGCGGTGCGCCGGCCGGGACGGGGGTCGGATGGTTGGTCAGGCGGGGAAACGGTGCCTGCTGGCGCACGGGCCCGATGACCGGATCGTCGACCGACACGAGGTCGCCCCGGGCGGTCATGTGGGGGTCGGCGAAGATGTCGGCCGCACTGTAGGCGGTCCCGATCGGCACGTCGTGCTCGACGCAGCGCGCCGTGATCTCGTCGGCGGTGAGTCCCGCCGTCCACGCGGCAACGATGCCGTTGATCTCGTCGCCGCGGGCGGCGCGCTCGGCCAGGGTGGCGAAGCGCGGGTCGGCGGCGAGGTCGGGCCGGCTCATGGCGGCGCACAGTCGCGCGAAGTTGGCATCGGAGCCGGCGACGATGCACACGAAGAACCCGTCGGCCGTCGGGTAGTTGTCGAGGGGGGCCGAGTGCGACAACCGGTTGCCCTCGCGTTGACGCACGAGCCCCAACTTGTCGTAGCCGGCCAGCGTCCACTCGAGGATCCGCAGGATGGACCCGTACAAGGGGGCGTCGATGACCTCGCCGCTTCCGTGCCCGCCTCCGCTCCACCGCTGAGGCCGGCGCCCGGCCCTGGCCGCCGCCCGCATCGCGCCCGTAGAGCGACGCCACCGCGGCGAACGCTGCCAGGGCGCCGGTCAGGTAGTCCGAGACGGTCACGCCGGGCCGCACCGGCGGCCGATCCGGGTCGCCGGTGAGGTGCAGGAGCCCTCCGAAGGCGATGCCCAGACGGTCGAGGCCGGGCCGGGGCGCATAGGGCCCGGTTTGCCCGAACACGCTGATCCGCACGTACACGAGGTCGTCTGGCAGGTCGGCTGGTCCGAGGCCCCACCGCTCCATGGTGCCGGGCCGGAAGTTCTCGCAGAGGACGTCCGCCGTCGCCACCAGCCGCTTGAAGAGGTCCTTCCCGTCCGGCTGCCGCAGGTCGCAGGTGACGCCCCGCCGGCCTCGGCCCTCGACCGCCCACGACAGCGAGTACCCGGGCCCGTCGTCCACGGGGACGAATGGCCCCATGCTGCGCATGAAGTCGCCCTCGCCGGGCAGCTCGACCTTGATCACGTCGGCGCCGAGCTCGCCCAGCAGTCCTGCGCAGAACGGCGCGGAAATCCGTGTGCCGACGTCGATCACACGGATGCCGGCGAGCGGCCCGCCTGCTGGGTCGCTCACGTGCCCGCGTCCGGGTGGCCCTTGTCCCGTTCGGCCATGACCTCGCGCATCGAGCCCTTCGCCTTGCGTGCCGCCAGCGTGTCGAGTGCGGTGGCCGAATTGTGGACCCAGTGGTGCGCCATGAAGTGGTACTTGAGGGCATCCCGCTTCCCCATCAGGGTCCCGGTGTGGTTGAGGGTGTCTTTGACCGTCTGGGCCGTGACCGGCGGCACGAGGGCGATCCGCTCCGCCAGCTCGCGCGTCCGTTCGGTCAGCTCGGCCCGGGGCACGATGCGGTTGACGAGGCCAAGGCGCCATGCCTCCTGGGCGTCGATCGTGTCGCCGGTGAGCAGGAACTCCTTGGCCTTACGGATCCCGAGCTCCCAGGGCTCGACCAGCAGCTCGACGCCGGCCCCGGTGAGACGGAGCACCGGATTGGAGAAGACCGCATCGTCAGCGGCGACGATGAGGTCGCACATGGCCGCCAGCATCAGGCCGGCGGCGACACAGCTGCCCTGCACGGCTGCGATCGTCGGCTTGCGGAAGTCGTGGATGCGCAGGCAGCGGTCGAAGTACATCGTCTTCTCGTGATGGAACTTGCCTTCGGGGGTCTCCCGTAGCGCCACCCACGGGTCGGACCCGTCTCCGCTGACCAGAGCCTTGAGGTCATGGCCCGAAGAGAAGTGCTTGCCGGCGCCCGCCAGGATGACGACACGCACGGCGTCGTCGGCGTCGGCCAGGTCGAAGGCAGCGTCGATCTCGTCGATCAGCGCCGAATCCTGCGCGTTGGCGACGTCGGGCCGGTTCATGGTGATGGTCGCCACCGCCCCGTCGGTCTCGTAGCGGATCGTCTCGAAACCCTCTTCCATGTCGCCCATCCTCCCTGAATCACCCATCCTGTCGCGCCATGTCCGCCACCGCGGGACTTCAGCCCCGCGGCAGCCCGAGGACGCGCTCGCCCACCAGCGTCCGCTGGATCTCGTTGGTGCCGGCAAAGATCGAGGACGCCTGGTAGTACAGCCACGAGCGCTGCCAGGCGCCATCGGCGGGGTTCCCCGGCGCACCCTCCCACAGGGGCGACGCCGGCCCCAGCACGTCGAGCGCGGTCTGATGGAGCCGCTTGGACATCTCGCTCCAGTACAGCTTGAGGGCGCTGCCCTCCGGTCCCGGCGACTCGCCCTTGGACAGGCGGGTGAGCGAGCGCCAGTTGTGCAGCTGGAAGAGTCTGACCTCGGTGGCCGCCTGCGCCAGCTGCTGACGCAGGCGCCAGTCGTCGAAGCTCCCGTTGGCGAACGCCAGGCGGAGCAGCTCCTCGATCAGCTGCGTATGGATCACGAGCTGGCGCGGGTTGATCCCGCGCTCGTGGGCCAGGGTCGAGCCGGCCACGGTCCACCCGGCTCCTTCATCGCCCATCCGCTGCTCCTTCGGCACGAAGACGTCGTCCAGCTCGACCTCGTTGAACTCCGCCTCCCCGGTCGACTGCACGAGGGGGTGCACGTGTACGCCCTCGGAGTGCATGTCGACGATGAGCGCGGTGATCCCGAGCTGGCGCTTGGGCGCCGCTGGGTCGGTGCGGGTGAGGCAGAGCCCCCAGTCGGCGAACTGCGCGTACGACGTCCACACCTTGCGACCGCTCACCCGGTACCCGCCGTCGACTGGCTCGGCGCGCGTCGAGAGCGACGCCAGGTCGCTCCCCGCGTCGGGCTCGCTGAAGAGCTGGCACCAGAGCTCGTCCGCCGACAGGATCCGTGGCAGGTAGCGCTCCTTCTGCCCGGGTGTCCCGTGGGCCAACAGCGTGGGCCCGACCAGGTTGATGCCGATACGGCCCACGAGTTCGGGGGCCCGCGCCCGGGCCAGCTCCTCAATGACGACGTAGTTCTCGAGCGGCGCCGAGGCCGCGGCCGCCATACTCGTCGGGCCACGTGATGCCGACCCAGCGGTCCGCGGCCAGGTCGGCCTGCCAGCGCCGCCCGAACGCAACCGCGTCGGCCAGGTCGTCGAAGCGGGGCGGCAGCCCAACGCCGTAGGGCCACGGGAGATGCTCCAGGAGCCAGGCCCGGAACGCGTCACGCAGCGATTCCTGCTCGGCGGTGGTGTGCAGATCCATCGGCTCGCAGCATGGCACAGTCGCCGCGGCGTGTGACACCGGTGTCAGGGAGGAACCTAGACTGCGCCGCCGTGGACTTCGACCTCTCGACCGATCAGCAGGCGCTGCGCGCCGCCGCGGCCACGCTGCTCGATCGGATGGCCGGACACGATGCGCTCCGGGCGCGGGTGGGGACCGGGTCGGTCGTGGGAACGCTGCCCGGCGCCGGTGATGCGGCAACGGTGGGCGCGGTGGACGCGGCGACGACCGGAACCGGGCCCACCGCGCCGGACGCGTCGCACGGCTATGACGCCGGAGTGTGGGCAGCGATGGCGGACCAGGGATGGCTCGCCATCGAGGTGCCCGCCGACGATGGCGGCCTGGGACTGGGCACGGTGGAGGTGGCTGTGCTCTGCGAGGAGATCGGGCGCCGCCTCGTGGCCGCACCCTTCCTCCCTTCCATCCTGGCGCTCGGGGCGTTCAGCGGCGCACGAGGCGCGGGCCGACGCGGCGACCAAGGACTGGCGTGAGGCGCTGGGGGAGGGCGCCGCGGTGGGCTGTGTCGCCTTTGCGCCGGCAGCGGGTGGGATCACCGTCGTCCCGGCTTCGGACGGGCGCGTGCGCCTGAGCGGCGAGACGCCGCCCACTGCATTCGCGCCCTCGGCCGACGTGGCCGTGGTGGTCGCGGGTGGCAGCGTCTACGCCGTCGACGTGCGCAGCGAAGGGCAGCCTGACCCGGTCCCCGCCATGGACCGCACGCGCGAGCTCGGCATCTTGGCCTTCGATGCCACGCCGGCGTTGTGTCTCGGTGGCGCCGACACGGCCGAGCTCCTCTGGGACCGCGCCGCCACGCTCGCCAGCGTGGAGATGCTCGGCTCCGCCGACCAGGTGCTGTCGATGACGGTCGGCTATGCCAAGGACCGCGTGCAATTCGGCAAGCCCATCGGCTCCTTCCAGGCCGTCAAGCACATGCTGGCCGACGCGTTGGTCGACGTCGAGGGGATGCGGTCAACCGTGTACTACGCAGCCTGGTGCGCCGCAGCCGATGACCGGGACCGCTCGCTGGCGTCCAGCATGGCGAAGGCGTGGTGTTCGGACGCGTCGCGCCGCGTCATGGCCGCCGGGCTGCAGGTGCACGGCGGCATCGGGTTCACCTGGGAGCACGACATGCACCTGTACGTGAAGCGAGCCCAGCTCGACCAGGTGAGTTACGGAGATGCGGCCTTCCACCGGGACCGGATCGCCGCCATCCTGCGTCGAGCGGCTGGAAGCGGGCGAGGAGCTCTCCTGACGACGGGCGCGACCCGCGCTACGAGCCGAGTGAGCGCACGCGCGTGCCGTTGATCTGAACCATCACCACCGCCTCGCCTTCGACCCCGTGTGCCGCCGTTCCGCCGCCGGGCAGCGTCTGCGGTGGCACGACGACCGTCAGGCGCACGCCGACGAGATACCCGGACCGGATGACCGCCCTCTCGTGGACCTGGCCGTGCACCGTCGTCGGACGCGGTTCGCACGAGTTGGGCGTGACTTGGGGCACTCGGGCGGAGTAGTCGGCGAGGCTCTCGGTCCGGGTGTAGGCGCCGCCGCTCGCCGTCCACGGTGTGGAGCCGCTGACGAGGGTCGTGTACGCGCTCAGGGTGCAGGTGATCGCGGCCTGGTCGAGCACGGCCAAGCGCCGTACCGTCGAGCCAAGCTGGTAGACGACCATGCGGTTCGGTGGCACGTAGTCGATCTGGCGCACCTGGGTGAGTGTTCCCGTACCGGCGCCGGCGGAGACCGTGTCGACCAGGTCCATGACGAAGGACGTCGACCCGCTGGGGGAGCCGAACGTCTTCCCCGAGGCGTTCTGGACGGCGAGCGTCGCCCCGCTCGGTGCGGACGAAGCACCGAGCACGGCGAAGAGAATGGTCAACAGCGCAGGACAGCGAGCAGCGCGAGCGGGATCAGGTTGCGGCGGGGCACGCGTCAACGCTAGTGCGGACCGTGGGCAGCACCGGTGGAACGGTCAGGACGGATCACACATGCGCGCGCCTCAGGTCGCAGCGGCGCGGCGCCGCAACTCGGCCCGGTCCGCCTTCCCCGAGCCAAGGAGCGGCAGCCGGTCGAGTCGCTCGACCTTCTCGGGTGTCTTGAAGACCGCCATGCCCCTGCTGGCGAACCACCGCCGGCACTCCTCGAGGTCGAAAGGGGCGGCGGACTCGACGAACGCGGCGACCCGCTCGCCCATGAGCGGGTCCGGATACCCGACCGCCACCGCGTGGCGGATGGCCGGGTGCGCCTCGAGGGCCGCCTCGACCTCGGAGGCCGAGATGTTCTCGCCGCCGCGGATGATGACGTCCTTGAGCCGGCCGACGATGCGCAACCATCCCTCGTGGTCGACCGTCGCCAGGTCACCGGTGCGGAACCACCCACCCCGGGCGATGACCGCAGCGGTCTGCGCCTTGTCCGCGTAGCCGGCGAACATCTCGGGACCGCGCACCCAGAGCTCCCCTGGGGCACCGGTCGGGAGCCGCCGACCGGTCTCAGGGTCGGACACCCGCAGCTCGACCTCGCCCACGGCACGCCCGTCGGTGTCACGGGCCTTCTCGAAGGGGTCGTCGTCGGTGCTGGTGGTCACGGTCGGCGCCTCGGTGGATCCATACGTCCGCTTGACCCGGCAGGCAAAGGTGCGCGCCGTATCCTCGACGAAGGCCGGCGTGACCGAGGCACCGCCGCTGGAGATCAACCGGACCGATGACACGTCGACCGGCGGGCCCTCGGCGAGCACACGCGCCATCGCGATGAAGAAGGTGGGCGGCCCGGCGAGGAACGAGATCCGCTCGCTCGCCACCAACCCGAGCGCCTGCTGCGGATCGAAGCGGCGGACGGCCACCGAGCGCATCCCGGCCGCGCCCGGGACGAGCACGCCGTTGAGCAAGCCGGAGATGTGGGCCATCGGTGCCGGCATCAACACGGCGTCCGATGGGCCGAGAGCATGGACGCGCGCCATCAGGCCGGCCTTCCAGCTCAGGCCGCGCTGCGTGTGCAGCACGGCCTTGGGGACGCCCGTCGAGCCGGAGGTGAACAGGACCAGCGCGACGTCGGAGGCCCGGCCGGGACAGGTGCCGGCGCCCACGGGAGGGCCCCCGACCGCGCCGACCAAGGCGGCGGGGTCGGAGAAGGTGTCGGGCGTGAGCTCGAGCACGAGCGCCGGGTCGATCTGCCCGAGGGCCGCCTCGACGTCTGCCGCGCCGAAGGAGTGGAGGACCGGCGCTGCCACCGCGCCGATGCGCCAGCAGGCCCGCGGCAGGATTGCGGCGGCCAGGCTGTTGGGGACCTGCCAGGCCACGACGTCGCCCCTTGCCACCCCCCGCACTTTGAGGCCCCCCGCGATCGCAGCGACGAGTTCCTCCGCCTGGACGGCGGAGAGGCGGGTGTCACCGTCGACGACCTCGCCCCCGTGGGCGGAGATCAGCGCGTCGAGCGTCGGCACGTCCCACGACCCGCCGGGTCGGCGATAGCTGCGCGCCAGGTTGGGCACCCAGGTCGGTCGCAGGTGGGTCGTCACGGCAGGGCACCATACCCGGGCCCCACTAACCTGACGCCGATGTCAAGGTCGTCGTCGGGGCCGGTGTGGACCTCTCGCTGAGGCAGGAGGACGAGCAGTTCGCGGCCTCGTTCCGAGAGTGGCTCGCGGGGCACGACCATCGCCCGCCGGCATTCGTTGACCTGGCCGACGAGGTGGCCTGGGGCCGAGAGTGGCAGGCCACCCTTGCCGCCGACCGCTGGGTGGGCGTGCACTGGCCCCGCACCTACGGCGGTCGCAGTGCGACGCCGGTTCAAGTTGCTCTCTACCAGAGCGAGTACGCCCGGTCGCAGGCCCCCCAGCCCGTGAACCGGGTGGGGATCAACCTCGTCGGTCCGACGCTGCTCGCGCACGGCACCGAGGACCAGCGCCTGCGCTATCTGCCGCCGATCCTCTCGGCGGCTGAGATCTGGTGCCAGCTCTTCAGCGAGCCGGATGCCGGGAGCGACCTCGCGTCCCTCTCGACGCGCTGCCGTGCCGACCGACGGCGGTTACCTGGTCACCGGCCGCAAGGTGTGGACGTCCTACGCACAGTTCGCCTCGTGGGGGTTGTGCCTGGCGCGCACCGATCCGGACGAACCGCGCCGTCAACAGGGCATCACCGCCCTGATCGTCGACATGTCCGACCCCGGCGTGGACGTGCGCCCGCTCGTCCAGATGACCGGCGACGCGGAGTTCAACGAGGTCTTCCTCACCGACGTCTTCGTGCCGGCGGAGGAGGTGGTGGGGACCGAGGGCCAGGGCTGGACCGTGGCCGGTTCGACCCTGGCTCACGAGCGCGGGACGAACTTTCCCTTCAAGGAGCAAGTCGTCCACGAGACGTACCTCGCCCGGCTCTACGACGAGGCCCGGCGCAACGGCGCGCTGGACGACCCTTTGGTGGCCGACGCGCTGGCGCAGTCCTTCATCGATCTCGGCGTCCTCCGTCTCCACAACCTGCGCACGCTGACGCGCCTGGGGCGCGGCGAGGAACCGGGTCCCGAGTCGAGCTGGATCAAACTCACGTGGACCGCCATGACGCAGGGTCTGTCCGAAGCGGCGCTCCTGGTGACGGGGCGCGACCCCGCGTCCGCCGCTGCCGGGCCGTGGGCGCGCCAGTGGCTCTGGAGCAAGGCGGCCGGCATCGCGGGAGGGACGTCGCAGGTGCAGCGCGACATCATCGCGGGAAGGATCCTGGGCCTACCCCGCTGACGGCCGTGGGGCTGACGGCCGTCGGGTGGTACCGGTTCGGCGGCGGTGCCGGACGAAGAACACGGTCACCAGGGTGCCGAGGGTCAGACCGACGAGTAGTGTGGCGATATCGCGCGGCGAGTGGTGGCCGGTGAAGATCCGGCCGATTCCGTACGAGCTTGCGGCCACCGAGACCGAGAAGGCCAAGGACGCGACAAGATTCCACAGGACGAACTGTCCGTGCTGCATCTTGGCCGTCCCCGAGACGATCGAGGGCGTGAAGAACACCGCGACGCGGCCCCACCTGGCGTATGCCCGCTCCCCCCGCTGCATGATCCGACGGCGTCCCGCCTGGTGCCTCCCCGGGCGTTCGAGGAGCTCGCGTCCCCAGCGATTCCCGATGGCGTAGCCGACCAGCCCGCCCACCTCTCCGGCCGCTGTCGACACGACGACCACCACGGCCAGATTGAGCTTGCCCTGACTGGCCGCCACGCCGGCCAGCCCCAGCGCGGTGGCGCCGATGGCGGGGACGCCGGCCCACGACGCCGCCACCGCGGCGAAGAGCGCCACGTACTCCCACCAGGTACCCGCAATCGTCATCGACGCCAGCGTGGGCACAGCGGCGGACCTACGGTCTCGGGCCGGGCGGGCGCGTGCCCCGTGCGGGCGGACAGACCCGGTGACCCGTCACGTCGCCGGCGACGGGCCAGGTGCGCGCGGCGCCGCCTCGTGTGGTGCTGCGGAGCCGGCGAGGAGGGCGATCCCGACGATCGCGACGAGCAGGCCCATGGCGGTGGAGGCCGTGTGGGAGGACCCGGTCTTGGACAGGGTCTCACCGTACACGGCGATGCCCAGGATCACGCTCGAGAAGAGGGTCACCGAGTTGCTCGATGCCATGGCCGGAGCCAGGACGCCTGTCTTGAGGGCTGACTGCTGCAACGCGAAGCCGCTGACGGCGGACACGATGAGGACGTACACCGACCAGCTGCTCAGCAGCCCGAGCACCCCGCCGCCGAGCTCGGTGACGAAGGTCTTCGTCACCGCCGCCTGCAATCCATAGCCGAGGCCCGCCGCGGCGCCGAAGGTCAATGCCTTGGCGGCACCGGTGAAGTGCCGGCCCACTCCGAACAGCATGAGGACCAGCGCGGCAGTGATCAGGCAGGCGGACCACCAGGCGCCCGCGCCGGGGTGGGAGGTGCCGCCCTGTGGCTGGCCCGCGGACACGAAGAACACGATCCCCACGAGCGTCAGCGACGCACCGGTCAGCTCGCGCCGTCCGATGTGCTGGTCGGTCAACACAGCTCCGAGCGGCAGCGCGATCACCAGGCTGAGAGCGGTCAGTGACTGCACGACGACGAGGGAGGCACGATCGAGCGCCATCGCCTGGACGACCCAGCCCGTGGACTGGAGGACGGCGCCGGCCAACCAGACGGGCCGCCGCAGAATCTGGATCAAGAACCGCGGGTCGTCCGCCGCCGCCGCGGTGGTGAGAGTGCCCTTCTGCTGGAGGACGGTGCCGAGCGCGAACAGCACGGCAGCGACGATGGCGAGCGACGCCCCCATGCCCGAACAGGTTACCGAGGTCACACTGGAGTGTGGTGGGTGCGGCGTAACCTGTTGCATGCGCGGAAAGGAGATGCTGACCCGTCGGGCCGCGAGCAACATCGCGGCGGTGAAGATGGACCTGGCGAGCGCCATCCTCGAAGGTGACGCCGACCGGGTGACCTTGCTGCAGACACTGATCGACAGCGGAGGCGACATCCTTCTCTACAGGCCTCAGCTCCAGCACTATGCCGTGCTCTTCGGCGACATCGAGACGGCGGCGCACGTGGCGGTCTTCGTCCCCGGCGTGGGAGACGGCACGAACTTGTGTGACGACTGGATCCCGGAGGCCCGCAACCTCTTCGAAGCTGCGCCGTCGACCGCCGTGGTCCTGTGGAAGGGCTACGACAACCCGGCCGACATCGCCGCCGCCGCCACGGACACCATCGAATGCAACGAGGATCTGTTGACGGCGGCGGGCGACCTCACCGCGTTCGTCGAATGGCTCTCGCTCGATCCCGAGCAATCCGTCACCCTGGTCGCGCACAGCTTCGGGTCGATCGTGGCGGGGGCAGCGTTGGCCGAATGCGACCTGCACGTCACCGATGTCGTCGTGGCGGGGAGCCCGGGCATGACGGTGGACGAGCTCCGGCAACTGCACCTTGATCAGTCACACTTCTTCTCCGAGCAGGCGCCGGGCGACGTCGTCGCCGAGCTCGGCATCTTCGGAGCTGCGCCGAGCGCGCCGACCTTCGGCGGAACCAGGATGAGCACGAACGCGCCCGATCATCCGACGGTCGAGGCGCACTCCGGCTACTTCGAACAGGGGTCAGAGGCGCTCGAGAACATGGCCGACGTGGTCACCGGCCAGTACTCCGAGGTCGTTCGGCACCGACTCGCCTTCCCCGAGATCGCCGGGGGACTGGTGACCTGGGCCCTCCGGATGCCGGCGGTGCCGGTGCGCATGGCCGGGCGGCACTACCGCGGCCCCGGCTTCCGGCTGCTCGTGAACTGGTGCCGCCTGGTCGACCTCGGGGCGAGCGAGACGGGGAATCTCGTCTGTCAGGCACTCGACGAGAGCGAGCGGGCGCTGATGTGCGTCGCCCACCGCCTCGGCGCCCTTCCCGAGTCGGGTTCGCAGCGCGGGACCGGTACGGCGACCGATCCGGAGCCCGACACGGAGACGGGCGCCGAGGGCGACTGACACACCGAGAGCGACTGCCGCACCTCGGGCGCTCGAAGTCCTCGAATCGATGGACTCGTCGTCTCCGAGCCGGCCAGGGAATTCGTCGCCGCACGAGGTGGCGTCGTCTACGTCCCCTCCCACGCGGCGCCTCGCCTCGTACCGGGACGGCTGTGCGTGCCAGCCGTCGTCACGCACGGCACGGGACCCGCGTCGTTTCAACCCCGCCCGATGGTGATGTCGTAGTTGCCGTGCTCGTCGAGCACCGCCACATCGGTTGGCGCGAGCACGAGCACCGTGAAGGGCTCTTCGACGAGCGCGGGCCCCGCGATGAGCGCGCCGGCCCCCAGTGACGTGCCGTCGTACGTCGGCACCTCGATGAACCCCTCGCCCAAGTGGACGGGCCGCGCGCCCGTGCGGGCTTCGGCCGCGTGGGTCACCTCACCCATGCGGGCGAGCACGGGCGGCTTCGGAGTGGCGCCGCGGTGCACCAGGCGGATGCCGCGCACGAGCGGGGGTTGGTTCGGGAAGGCGAAGCCGCGCGCCGCCTCGTGCTGGTGGTGGAAGCGGTCGGCCAGGTCGAGAAGGCGCTCCTCCGACAGGGACTCCCCCTCGGGCAGCGGCACCGAGATGTCGAAGTTCTGTCCCTGGTAGCACATCTGCGCGAAGAGGTCGGCCTGGACGGCGCCCTCGCCGAGCCGCGCCGGCGCCAGCTCCGCCGCCGCCTCGCGGTGCATCTCGGCCGCCAGTGCCCGCACCCGGGACAGGTCGATGTCGGAGAGCTTGACGACGTAGGCGCGCATCAGGTCCACGACGTAGTCGGACACCAGCAGGCCGAGGGCGGAGAAGGCTGGTGAGGCCTTGGGCACCAGGACGCGCCCGATGCCCAGCTCGCGGGCCTGCGCCCAGGCGTGCACCGGCCCGCCGCCGCCGTAGGCCACCAGGGACAGGGTGCGGGGATCGGCGCCGTGCTGGGAGAGCACCTTGCGTACCGCGTTGGCCATGTTGGCGTTGACGATGCGCTGAATCGCCCAGGCGGCGTCGTCGACGTCGAGGCCGAGCGGGTCGGCGACGTCTCGGGCGATCGCGGCCCGGCCGGCCTCCACGTCGAGCTCCATGCGCCCACCGGCGAAGCCCTTGGCGGGCAGGTAGCCGAGAGCGGCGTCGCTGTCGGTGACCGTGGCCCGCAAGCCGCCGCGCCCGTAGCAGACGGGCCCGGGGACCGACCCGGCCGAGTCGGGGCCGACGAGGAGCGCGCCCTGGCGGACGCGGGCGATGGAGCCACCGCCGGCGCCGACGCTGTGAATGTCGACCATCGGCAGGTTGACGTAGTAGCGGTGGCGCCAGTTCCAGTCCGTGGTCACCGCAGGCTGGCCGTGCTGCACCAGGCAGACGTCGTAGGACGTGCCACCCATGTCGGCCGCCACCAGGTCGTGCACGCCGCTGCGCCCGGCGGCCAGCGCCGCACCCATGACGCCGCCGGTGGGCCCCGAGCCGAGCAGGGCGACGGCGCGCCGCTGCACGGACTGGGGCGGCATGACGCCGCCGCTCGACTGCATGAGCACCACCTGGCCGTCGAAGCCGGCCCGGTGCAGCTTCTCCACGAGACGGTCGACGTAGACGCTGATCTTGGGCGCCACGTACGCGTTGACGAGGGTCGTCGAGGTGCGCTCGAACTCGGGTGCCCGAGGGAGCACCTCGTGCGACAGCGAGATGTGCCCGATGTCGGGGAACTCCTCGAGGATCAGTTCGCGGGCGCGCCGCTCGTGGTCGGGGTTGACGAAGCTGAAGAGGAAGCACACCGCGATCGACTCCACGCCGAGCTTCTGCAGCCGCCGCACGCCGCGGCGCACCGCCCCTTCGTCGAGGGCCAGGACGACGTTGCCCTCGAAGTCGCAGCGCTCCGGGATGGGTATGCGGGCCCGCCGCCGGGCGATCGGTTCGGGCGGCGGCGCGGTCGGGTCCCAGATCTCCTCCTTGTGGTCCCGCCGGAGCTCGATCTCGTCGCGGTGGCCCTCGGTGGCGAGGAGTCCGGTGGGGGCGCCGCTCATCTCGATCATGGTGTTGTCGGCCGTCGTCGTCCCGTGCACGAAGGCCTCGATGGCGCCGCAGAACGCCTTCGTGTCCAGGCCGAAGGCCTCGGCCAGCTGCTCGACGCCCGTCAGGACCCCCCTCGACTGGTCGTCGGGAGTGGTCGGCGTCTTGTCCAGGACGACCTGGCCGTCCGGCGTGATGCAGATGAGGTCGGTGAACGTGCCGCCCACGTCGACGCCCACCCGGTAGCCACCCTGCGCCATGCCCATCCTCCCCGCCCGCCCCCCGGCGGGACGGGTGAGGCTCGATCCTAACCTGACAGCAGCGTCAGCAATTGGGGCTGGGCGCACGCTACGTTTGCCCGGTGCCCGTGTGGTTGAGCGAGCAGGAATACGCCGTCCTGCGGGCGGCCTGCGCCCAGATGATGCCCTCCGACCAGGGTGCTCCCGGAGCCGACGAGGCGGGCGTCGCCGACTACATCGACACCTTCCTCGGCGCCTTCTCCTTCGACCCGCCGCGCATCTGGGCGGGTGGCCCGACGTCGGGGCGCCGCGGTGGCGTGGCCGGGTTCGCCAACTTCCACCGGCTGTCCCGGCTCGACGAGCTCGCCTGGCGGACGCGGATCGAGGGCTCGCAGGGGATGCCGGAGCGTGAGTTCAACGGCCCGGTCGTGGGGCTCCAAGAGCGCTACCGGGAGGGGTTGGCCGCGCTGGGGCAGGACTTCGCCGAGGTCGACGGCAGCGAGCAGCGCCGCCGCCTGCGGACCGACGAGGATTTCTGCGACCTGCTCTGGGAGCACTGCTGTGAGGGCATGTACGGGCCGCCCGAGTACGGAGGCAACCGCGACGGGGTCGGATGGGCCTTCATCGGTTACGAGGGCGACGTGCAGCCGCGGGGCTACAGCGACGCCGAGGTGTCCCAGCCGTGACGGCCGACGCGGTCATCATCGGGTCGGGACCGGGCGGCGCGACGGCGGCCGAGGTGCTGACCCGCGCCGGCTGGTCGGTGGTCATCATGGAGAAGGGGCGCAACCATCTCCTCGACCCCGACGACCCGACGAAGCCCGCCGGCGACTACTCCAACGACGAGATCAAGTTCATCTCCCGCTACTTCCTCGGGCCCGATCCGCTCATCGAGCCGCGCGCGTTCCGGCGCTCGGCCGACGAGGGGGAGCACACGCACGTCGGCGAGGTGAACTCCATCCCCACCACGGTCGGCGGTGGCGGGACGCACGCCGACGGCAAGGTGCCGCGCTTCCGTGAGGAGGACTTCCGACTCCTCTCCACCTACGGGCCGCAGCAGGACGCGGCGGTCGACGACTGGCCCATCGACTACGACGAGCTCGAGCCGTACTACGCCGAGGTGGAGCGGGCCATCGGCGTGGCGGGACGCGAGGGGGCCAACCCGTTCGCGGCCTGGCGGTCGGGCCCCTACCCGATGCCGCCGGGGGCGCCCATGTACGGCGCCGTGCTGTCGTCGGCGGCGGCGGAGAAGATCGGGCTCCACCCCTACGAGGCGCCGACGGCGGCCAACAGCATCGCCTACGACGGCCGCCCGGCCTGCAACAACTGCGGCTTCTGCGCGTTCTTCGGCTGCCCCATCCACGCCAAGGGCGACCCCGTGGCGCTCCTGACCAAGGCCATGGCGACCGGCCGCGCCGAGCTCATGGCCGAGACCTACGTCAGCCGCATCGTCACCAGCGGCCGCCGGGCCACCGGGGTCGAGTACATCGGGTCCGACGGCGTCACGCACACGATGGACGCCGAACCTCGTGATCGTGGCCGGCGGCGCGATCGAGACACCGCGCATCTTGCTCCTGTCCGGCCTGGAGCACCCGGCCCTCGGCCGCCACCTGATGGTGCACTTCCAGACGATCGTCGTCGGCCACTTCTCGGATCTGCGTCTCCACCCGCACAAGGGCCGGGCCGTCACCCACGTGCACGACGACGCCATGGTGCAGGACGACCGCTCGCGGGAGGCGGCCATCGGCGCCGGGCTGCCCTGGTTCCGCGGCGGCCTGGTCGAGCACAGCGGGGGTGGCCTCCCGATCATGGCGGCCCGCCACTCGCCGTGGGGGAAGGGCCACGCCCAGGCGATGCGCGACTCGAACCTGCGCGAGCGCATGTGGGCTTTCATCATGCAGGGCGAGGATCTGCCCTATCCCACCAACACCGTGGATCTCAGCCCGTCCGTGCGCGATGTGCGCGGCTTCCCCGTGGCGCGGGTCACCTACCAGCCGGGACGCCACGAGCTGGCGGCCTCCAAGTACCACGGGAAGATCCTCCAGTCCGTGCTCGAGGAGATGGGCGCCGAGTGGGTCCTCCACACCTCGTCGCCGGGCGTCTCCTATCACGGCCTCGGGGCCACGCCCATGCCCGAGAGCCGCCACGTCATCGGCACGGCACGCATGGGCGACGACCCGGGCACCTCCGTGGTCGACCGGTGGGGCAGGGTGCACGAGCTCGACAACGTCGTGGTCGCCGACTCGTCCGTGTTCGTCACGTCGAGCGGGTACGGGCCCACGCTGACCCTCGTCGCCCTGGCCGCCCGCGCCGCGCACCATCTGGCGGGGACGAAGCCGGGCTGAGCCACGAGGTCGGTTCCGCCACCGCTCGGCTGGCGACTGCCCCGTTGCCCCCGGTGCCGCCCGGGGCCGGTGTCTCAAACTCTAAACGACTTTGATTAGAGTTTTGAGAAACACCACCGGCAGGCCGTCGGATCCGGCTGCGCTCCCACCCTCAGCGCATGCCGCGGGTGAGCAGCATGGTGCCGGCGATGGGCCCGCCTCCGTTGGCCACCGCCGCCACTTCGGGGACCCGGCCCCCCGGCCGGACGACCTGGCGCTCGCCGCCCGCCCCGCGCAGCTGGACGCACGCTTCGTGGATCAGCCCGAACCCGTGCAGGCGGCCGCCCGAGAGCTGGCCCCCCGCCGTGTTGAGGGGGAGGAGCCCGTCGCGAGCGATGTTGGCGCCGCCCGCAACGAAGGGCCCGCTCTCGCCCCGTCCGCAGAACCCGAGGGCCTCGAGCCACACGATGGTGAGCACCGAGAAGCCGTCGTAGAGCTGTGCCGTGTCGACGTCGGCCGGCGTCAGGTCGGTGCGCTCCCACATGGATGCGGCGGCGTCCCGCGCCGCCATCGTGGTCATGTCGTCGAACTGGTCCCAGCTGGGTCGCCCCCGCAGCGCCGTGCCGAGGGCGTTGATGTGGACTGCGGCATGGTCGAGGTCGCCCGCAACGTCGCGGTGGGACACGATCACCGCGGTCGACCCGTCGCAGGGCGCGTCACAGTCGAAGAGGCACAGCGGCGTCGTGATCATACGCGCGGCCAGGTAGTCCTCCATCGACATGGGGTCCCGGTAGACCGCCTTGGGATTGAGCGCCGCGTTGCGCCGCCCGTTGAGGGCGATCTGGCCCAGCTGCTCACGGGTCAACCCGAACTCGTGCACGCGCCGCTGCGCCACCATCGCCAGCCAGTTGGCCGCCGACGCGGCGCCGAAGGGGAGCGACCACTGCATGAAACCGCCGAAGCGGGGGGCACCACCGCCCCCCGAGCCGACCCCGATGCCCTGGCGTCCCCCCGTTCCCTGGGCCGAACCCTCGCTGACGGTGCGATAGACCAGGACGTGGCGGGCCAGGCCCGCGGCCACCGCGAGCGCCGCCGCCATCACGGCGCGCATCTGGGCGGGTCCCTCGCCGCCACCGTCGTGCCAGTTGAGGGACAGGCCCAGGGCATCTTGGACGTCGGGTGTCGTCGGACCGGCGAACCCGGGAGTCCCCGCCCCCATGCCGGGATAGGTCGAGATCCCGTCGATGTCGTCTCGGGTGAGGCCGGCGTCGGCGATGGCCTCCAGGGCCGCCTCGACGGTCAGGTCGAGGTCCGAGCGCCCGAGCCTGCGGCCCACCGCGGACTGCCCGATGCCCGAGATGACGGCGCGCCGCTCCAGCGGCTCCTCGCCTGGTCGGAGGCTCATGAAGCGCCTGCCTCGTCGCCTCGTCTGCCGCGTCCGCCTCGTCTGCCGCATCCGCCGCACCGGTCGCGTCCGCGGCCTCGGCAGGAGCGAAGAGCGGGAGCCAGACGTCGTCGACGTGCTCGAACACCACGCGCACCGGCAGGCCGGCGCGCACGTCCTGGGGCTCGACGCCGACCAGGTTGGTCGTCAGCCTGATGTCGGGCTGCTCGTCGATCGACACCCAGGCGATGATGTAGGGGTCGCTGCCGGGGATCCATTGCTGGTAGTTGACGGTGAAGGTCTCGACACGGCCGCGGCCGCTGACCTCCTGCGGAGCCAGGTCGCGCGACAGGCAGCGCCGGCAGACGGGCCCGGGTGGGTGGTTGAAGAACCCACAGGCGTTGCAGCGCAGCAGCCGCAGTACGCCGTCGGCGCCCGAGGTCCAGAAGAACGCCACGTCGTCGCTGAGGCGCGGCAGGAGACGCAGTGAAGGGCCGTCGGCAACCATGGCGCATGTTGGCACATGCGCCTCGTCCGGACGCCGGTTGGCCCGGCCGGCGGGGGTCGAAACGCCATTGGAGTTCCCGAGCACGCGCGCGTACAGTCAGCCGCATCGGGGATCGATTGGTTATCGGATCCCGAGAACCCAAATTCAGAGGGGACGCCATCCACACGGAGGTGCTGGACGTGTTGACCCTCGTTCGGAAGCGATTCGGCCTCTTCCTCATCGGCGTGATCATCGGCGTGTCGATGTTCCTGATCGGCGGCGTCGGCATCGTCCCCACGCACAGTTCCGGAGGGCCGACGGCCAAGCTGGTGCCGTGGCTCCAGCGAACCCAGTGTCGGTACCCTGTTGCGCAGTGCACCTCGCCACCGCCGCCGTAGGCGACATCGAAGCTCCGCCGCGAGGACCGAGAACGGGAGGCCGCAATGAAGCTGTCCATGACGCTGGGGTACGCCGGAGGCTTCGAGGAGTCAGCCCGGCAGGCGGTGGAGCTCGAGAAGGTCGGGCTCGATGTCGTCTGGGTGGCCGAGGCCTACAGCTACGACGCCCCGAGCTTCATGGGGTACCTGGCCGCCAAGACGGAACGGGTGGAGATCGGCTCGGCCATCCTGCCCATCTACAGCCGGACGCCCACGCTGATCGCCATGACGGCCGCCGGCATCGATGCGATCTCCGGCGGCCGCTGCAATCTCGGGCTCGGCGCCTCGGGTCCCCAGGTGATCGAGGGCTTCCACGGCGTCCCCTATGACCGGCCGCTCACCCGTACCCGTGAGATCATCGAGATCTGCCGCGACGTGTGGGCCCGCGAGGCCCCGCTGACCCACGACGGCACGGCGTACCACATCCCCCTGCCGCCGGGCGAGGGCACCGGGCTGGGCAAGGCGTTGAAGCTCATCAACCACCCGGTCCGTCCCCGCATCCCCATCTGGGTCGCCGCGCTCGGCGAGAAGAACGTCGCCATGACCGCCGAAGTGGCCGACGGCTGGCTCCCGATCTTCTTCGTCCCGGACAAGGCGAAGGAGGTCTTCGGCCCCTCGCTTGCAGCCGGGACGGCCAAGCGGGACCCCTCGCTCGGGACGCTGCAGATCGCCGCCGGGGGGCTGCTCGCCATCGGTGAGGAGCCTGAGGTCGCTCCCATCCGCGACCTCGGCCGTGGCGTGGCGGCGCTGTACATCGGCGGCATGGGCGCCAAGGGCAAGAACTTCTACAACGCGCTGGCCTGTCGCTACGGCTACGAGAAGGAGGCGGCCGAGATCCAGGACCTCTACCTGTCGGGCAAGAAGGAAGAGGCAGCCGCCCTGGTTCCGGCCGAGCTGCTCGAGGCGACGTCGCTGTGCGGCCCCGAGTCCTACGTCAAGGAGCGGGTCGCCGCCCTGGCCGACGTCGGCGTCACCCATCTCAACGTGACGCCCGTCGGTCCCGATCCCGTCGCCCTGATCGAAAAGCTGCGAAGCTGGGTGTGACCCGCCGCCCGCTCCCGGGCGGACCGGGCGCGCCGGAGCACCGGAGAGCCCGGAGAGGAGCACGCATGCACGACCTGATCATCCGGGGCGGCACGATCGCCGACGGGTCGGGGCGGCCGACCCGCACCGGCGACGTCGCCGTCAACGGACCGCATCATTACCGCCGTCGGCGAGGTCGACGGCCCGGCGCGGCGCGAGATCGACGCCGACGGGCTCCTCGTCACGCCCGGATGGGTCGACATCCACACGCACTACGACGGCCAGGCCACCTGGGACCCCGAGGTCTCGCCGTCCGGCTGGCACGGCGTCACCACCGTTGTCATGGGCAATTGCGGCGTCGGGTTCGCCCCGGCGCGCGAGACGGACCGCGACTGGCTGATCCAGCTCATGGAGGGCGTGGAGGACATCCCGGGCACGGCGCTGGCCGAAGGCATGAACTGGAGCTGGGAGACCTTCGGCGAGTACCTCGACGAGGTGGAGCGGACAGCGCGCGTCCTCGACGTGGCGTCGCTGGTCCCGCACGGCGCGCTGCGGGCCTACGTGCTCGGCGAGGGCCGGGCCAACGACACGGCCTCGGCGGAGGAGATCGCCGAGATGGCGGCCCTCGTCCGCGAGGCCGTGCAGGCCGGTGCCATCGGGGCGTCCACGACGCGCACGATCCTGCACCGCGCCAAGGACGGCGAGCTCGCAGCCGGGACGACGGCCGCGGCCGACGAGTTGGTGGCGATCGGTGAGGCGCTCGGCAAGGCGGGGCACCGCGTGTTCTCGTTGGCGAGCGACATGCGCGACCTCGACCACGAGTTCGCCTGGATGTCCGAGATCTCCGTGCGGGCCGGTGTGCCGGTGACCTACCAGGTGCTCCAGGCCGACTTCGCGCCGGACCTCTGGCGGGAATGGATCGACCGCGGCGTGGCCGCCAACCGGCGGGGCGCCTGGCTGGTGCCCCAGGTGGCCGGTAAGCCCACCTCGCTCATGGTCGGTTTCCAGTCCGTGACCCACCCCTTCGCGCACCACCGGGCCTACCAGGAGATCGCCGGCCTGCCGCTGGCCGAGCGGGTGGCGCGACTGCGCACGCCCGAGGTGCGGGCGGCCATCCTCGCCGAGGAGCCGCGGCCCGGCGGCTTCGTGGAGCTGCTGCGGGCCAACCTGCACAAGCTCTTCCCGCTGGGCGACCCGCCCGACTACGAGCCGCCGCCCGAGCGCAAGCGTCACCGCGCTCGCCGCCGCGCAGGGGAGGACGACCGACGAGGTCCTCTACGACCTGATGCTCCAGCGGGACGGGAGGGAGCTCCTCTACCTGCCGCTCCTCGACTACTCGGCACAGAACCTCGATGCCGTCCGCGAGATGCTGACCCACCCGGCCACGGTGCTCGGGCTGGGCGACGGCGGGGCGCACTGCGGCGTGCTGTGCGACGCCAGCCTGCCGACGTTCATGCTGACCCACTGGGCGCGTGATCGCAGCCGGGGCGACACGCTGCCGATCGAGACCGTGGTCCACCTCCAGACGCGGCGCACCGCCGAGCTCTACGGCTTCGGCGACCGGGGCCTCCTGGCCCCGGGCCACGTGGCGGACATGAACGTCATCGACCACGAGGCGCTCACCCTGGAGCCACCCGAGATGGTCTACGACCTCCCGGCCTCGGGCAAGCGGCTCATCCAGCGCGCCCGCGGCTACGTGGCGACTATCAAGTCGGGCGCGGTCGTGCGGGCGCACGACGAAGCGACGGGGGAGCTCCCCGGCCGCCTGTTGCGCGGCCCCCAGCCCCAGCCCGCCGCCTGAGGCGGCACCGGGCCGCGCTCAAGGCGGTCTGGCGGCCCGCAGCACGTCGTCGAAGCCGCGCACGCGCAGCGAGGTGATCCGCGCGCCGTCGGTCTCGAAGACGTCCCGCACCGTGCGCTCGGCGCCGCCCAGGTGGACGTCGATGTCCACGATCACCGTGGTGCCGTCGACTTCCAGTGGACCGGGCGCCGGGCGGAAGTCCTCGAAGACGAAGGTGCGGTCCCTGTAGTAGGCGAGGATGGCCTCGTGGCCGATGCGGCACTCGCCGTCGACGTCGAAGACGGCATCCGGGGCGAAGAGCCGCCGCAGGAGCCCTGCGTCCTGCGCGGTGACCGCGGCGAAGTAGTCGTCGATCACGGCTGGGACACCCTGGCGGCGTGAGGGGAGGCGATAGAGGCGGCGCGCGTTGAGCCCGAGCACGCGGGCCTGGGTCGCAGTGGGGCAGGGGGCGACGGTGGCGCGGATGGCGTCGACGGCGCCGGGGAAGGTGGCGTCGTGGTGCGGGTAGTCGCTGCCCCAGACGATGCGCGTGTCGCCGACGAAAGGTGCCAGCGCAGGCAGCGTGCGCTCGTCGATCTCGAAGCTGACGGCGCACTGGCGGGCGAAGTACTCCGAGGGCCGCAGCACCATCTCGGGGCAGAAGGCGCCGAATGACTCCGCCTGCTCGTCGAGACGCTCGAGCCAGAACGGGGCCCAGCCGCCGGAGGCCTCGAGGAAGATGCAGCGCAGTCCGGGGTGCCGCTCCAGCACCCCGAACGCGATGAGCTCGGCGCAGGCCAGCATCTCCTCGAAGGGGTGCGACACCGCATGGAGCACGAGCGGGTTGAAGGGGCGGTCCGAACCCAGTGTCGGAACGATGACCGAACTGCCCTCGTGGATCCCGATGGGCACGTCGAGCTCCTCGGCCGCGTCCCACACGGCGTCGTAGGCACGGTCCGACAGCGAACGGCCACGGCAGGGGTTGGGGCGGACGAAACCGGCGACGAAGCCGAGCTCGGTCACCGCCCGCCGCAGCTCGCGTGACGCCGCCTCGGGGTCCTGCAGCGGCAGCATGGCCGCCCCGAACAGCCGGCGCGGGTCAGCGGCGCAGTAGGAGGCCAGCCAGTCGTTGTAGGCGGTGGCCAGCGCGACCGCCGCGGCGGGATCGTCGACGACGGAGAAGTACAGCCCGATCGTCGGGTACAAGACGGCCTGGTCGATGCCCTCGGCGTCCATGTCGTGCAGGCGCGCCACCGGGTCCCACCCGCCGGGGAGCGCGTCGGCCAGTGGTCGAAAGGAGGCGGGGTCGTCGAAGGCCGAGCCGGGGCGGGCGAGGTTGCCGAGTGGCACGGCCAGGATCTCGGTGTCGCCGACCACGACGTGCTCGTAGCCGGACCGGTCCGAGCTGATCCGGGGCCGGCGGTCCTCGGGCAGTCCCGCCCAGGCCCCCATCGGCTCGACGACGTGGCCGTCGGCGTCGACCACGGGCCCGGCGCGCGGCGGGAGCGGCGCAGCCCGCTCCGCCGAGCCCGTCACGGCACGGGTGTGCGCCAGTCGTCGACCGGTGGCAGCGGATGCCGGAACAGCCGGCTGGCGTTGGCGCCTGCCACGGCCCGCAACTCGTCGTCCGGCAGCGCGCCCCAGGTCTCGGACAACACGCGCTGGGTGTCGGGCCACGACGAGTCGGCGTGGGGGTAGTCGCTCTCCACCATGATGTGATCGACGCCGATCACATGGCGCTGTACCACGGCGGAGGGATCGTCGATGGAGCAGAACCAGAAATTGCGGCGCAGGACCTCGCTCGGGAGCAGGTCGGAGGGCCAGGCACGGCTCTCGGTGCCCGAGGCCGAGTGCCCCAGCACGTAGTCGGCCCGGTCCATCAGCATGGGCACCCACCCGATGCCGCCCTCGGACATGGCGACCTTCAGGCCGGGGAAGCGGAGCGGGACGCCGGACCACAGCCATTCGCCCGCCGCCAGCAGCGCGTTGACGGGGAACACGGTGGGCAGCAGTTCGAAGGGCGGGTCGGGCGAGGGGAGGGGGGCCCAGGCGCTCGCCCCGGTGTGCAGGCAGACGACGGTGTCGGTCTCCTCGCAGGCCGAGAAGAAGGAGTCCCACTGGCCGCTGAAGATGGACGGCAGCTGCAGCTGGGCGGGGAACTCGGGGAAGCTCACCGCCTTGAAGCCCCGCGCCGCATTGGCCCGCACCTCGGCGCTCGCCAGCTCGATGTCCGCCAGCCAGGGGAGCTGGAGGGGGATGATGCGGTCGGGCGCGGTGCCCGCCCAGACCTCGGCGTGCCAGTCGTTGTAGGCACGCAGGCAGGCGAGGCCGAGCTGGGGATCGTGCGCTCGTGAGTAGACGGCGCCGCAGAAGCCCGATACCAGGGAGGGGAAGCACAAGGAGGCCCACAGGCCGGCTCGGTCCATGTCGGCGATGCGGGCCTCGATGTCGAAACAGCCGGCGCGCATGTCGTCGAAGCGGGCCGGTTCCATGCTCCATTCCTCGCGGGGCCGGCCCACCACGGCGTTCAGCCCGACATTGGGGTAGTGGCTCCCCTCGAAGACCCAGCTCTGGGTGCCTTCGTCCTGCTCCACGACGCGGGGCGCCCCTGCCTGGAGCGCAGCAGGCAGACGGCCCTCGAAGAGGTCCGGTGGCTCAATGAGGTGGTCGTCGACCGAGATGATGGGGACCAGCACCGGCCTGGGTTCGGGATCGGGCAGCAGCGTGGTGGCCCCTCGCCGCGCCCGCTCCGTCTCGACGGCTCCCACGAGAAGGTGACACTATCGTCAGCAACGTCGGCCGGCCCCGGGGGTGCACATGACCACACAGGCGGAGCACCTCACGACCGGCGTCGGCCTCCTCATCGACGGCGAGGTCGTGGCCGGCGGCGACGGCACCTACCCCGTCACCAACCCGGCACGGCCGGCCGAGGTCGTCCTCGACGCCCCGGCGACCTCCCTCGCCCAGCTCGATCATGCCGTCGCCGCGGCCCGCAGGTCACAGGCCGCCTGGGCCGGCCTGCCCGCCGACGAGCGGGCCGCACGGGTCCTGGCGGCGGCCGAGGCGGGCGTGGCCGCAGTCGAGGCCGGGGATCTCGCCCGCCTGCTCACGCGTGAGCACGGCAAGACCCACCTGGAGGCCATCTTCGACACCGCGACGATGGGCGGCATGGCGGCTGCATTCGCGCCGGTCGTGGCCGAGGCACTTGCGTCCCGCGAGCTGAGCGGCGGGGCGACACGGGTCGAGTGGGTGCCGCATGGGGTCGTGGCGGCGATCCTCCCCTTCAATTGGCCGGTCTCGGTCATGGCCAACAAGATCCTCCCCGCGCTCCTCGCGGGCGACACCGTGGTCGTCAAGGCCCCGCCGACCTGCCCGGGCGCCGTCCTCCTGGTCGCTGCGGCCATGGCCGGGACGCTGCCGTCGGGCGTGCTGAACGTCGTCAACGGTCCCGAAGCTGCGCTCGGCGCCGCTCTGGTGGCCCATCCCGGCGTCGACATGGTGTCCTTCACCGGCGGCGTCACCACGGGGCAGGCCGTCATGGCCGCCGCCGCCGCCTCCACCCGCCCGGTGGTGCTCGAGCTCGGCGGCAACGATGCCGCCATCATCGCCCCCGACGTCGACGCCGACCGCGCCCTCGCAGACCGGATCGTCGAAGCCGCCTTCGTGACCAGCGGTCAGGTGTGCATGGCGATCAAGCGCCTCTACGTGCACCGCGAGCGCCTGGACGAGATGGTGGACGCGCTGGCCGACCGTCTCTCGGGTGAGTTGGTAGGCGACGGGCTGGCCGAGGGAGTGACGATGGGGCCGGTCCACACCGCCGGCGCACGCGACGGGTCGAGTCGATGCTCACCGAAGCCGGCTCGGCGGGGTCAGCCGTGCTGCGACCGGGCCGGATTCGGGATGAGGACGAGGGATCTGCCGGCTACTTCGTCTCGCCGGCGCTCGTGGTGGCGCCGGACGGAGGGGCGCGCATCGTGCGCGAGGAGCAGTTCGCACCTGCCCTACCGGTGATCCCCTACGACGACATCGACGAGGCGGTCCAGGCGGCAAACGACACGACCTTCGGCCTGTGCGCCTCGGTCTGGAGCAACGATGACGCGCGTGGCGGCCGACGTGGCGTCCCGGCTGTCGGCGGGAACAGTCTTCGTCAACGCCCACGGGATCTCGGCCATCGACATGCACGCGCCCATGGGCGGGTGGAAGCAGTCGGGCTTCGGGGTGGAGCTGGGGCCCGAAGGCATGCGGGCCTTCGCCCGCCAGCGCGTGCGGGTGAGCCGGCCGGCGCCCGGCGGTCAGGGGGCGCCCGCGTGACGGTCGCCATCCGGGGCGGGACCGTGGTCGACGGCACCGGCGCCGCACCGGTGCCCGCCGACGTGCTCGTCGTCGGCGACCGTGTGCGCGCCATCGGTCCCGACGCGGCCGCGGGGGACGCCGACACGGTGATTGACGCCACCGGCCTGCTCGTCGCGCCCGGCTTCGTCGACCTGCACACGCACTACGACGCCCAACTGTTCTGGGATCCCAACGCCAGCCCGTCGCCCCTGCACGGCGTGACGACGGTGCTCGGCGGCAACTGCGGCTTCTCGCTCGCCCCCCTTGCGCCCGAGCACGCCGACTACATCGCACGCATGATGGCGAGGGTCGAGGGCATGCCCCTGGCGGCGCTGCGGGCGGGCCTGCCCTGGGACTGGGCGACGTTTGGGGAGTGGCTCGGCCATCTCGACGGCCGCATCGCGGTCAACGCGGGCTTCCTCGTCGGGCACTCGACGCTGCGCCGGCTGGCGATGGGCCAGCGTGCCGTCGGCGGCGTTGCGACCCCGGCGGACATCGACGCCATGGAGGCGGCACTGCACGCCGCGCTGGCCGAGGGAGCGCTCGGCTTCTCGACGTCGCAGGTGCACACGCACAACGACGGGGACGGCCAGCCGGTGCCGTCTCGGGCGGCGAGCCGGGACGAGATGGAACGGTTGGCTGCCGCCGTACGGGCACACGAGGGCACGACCGTCGAGCTCATCGTGCCCGGTTGCCTCAACGGCTTCACCGACGAGGAAGTCGATTTCCTGACGACGATGTCGTTGTTGGCCGATCGACCCGTCAACTGGAACGTGCTCGGCGTCTCGGCCATGAACCCCGAGGGCGCCCTGAGCCAGCTGGCGGCCGGCACCGCCGCCGCCGCCCGTGGGGCCACCGTCGTCGCGCTGACACTGCCGCACACCATGCAACTGCGGCTCAGCTTCGAGCACGGTGCCATCCTCGACGGATTGCCGGGTTGGCGCGACGTCTTCGCTCTGTCGGTCCCCGAGCGCATGGCAGCGCTCTCGGATCCCGAGACGCGCCGGCGGCTCGACGCCGGCGCCCAATCCGACGAGGCCGGGATCCTGCGGCACTTGGCCGTCTGGGATCGCCTGATCTTCGAGGAGACCTTCGCACCGGAGAACGCCGAGGCCGAAGGGCACACCGTCGGCGAGGTCGCCCGCGCTCGCGGCAGCCGTCGCCGTTCGACGCCCTCCTCGACGTCGTGGTGGCCGACCGCTTGCGCACGGGGCTACGCCCGCCCATCCCCGAGTCCGAGGAGGACTGGGCGCTGCGCGCGCAGACCTGGCAGGACCCACGGGCCATCGTCGGCGGTTCCGACGCCGGTGCCCACCTCGACACCATGTGCGGCGCCATCTACTCGACCTCCGTGCTCGGCGACGGTGTGCGGGCCCGCGGCCTGCTCAGTTGGGAGCAGGCGGTGCACCAGCTCAGCGACGTCCCCGCCCGGCTCTATGGCCTGCGGGACCGCGGGCGCCTGGTGGCCGGTGCCTTTGCCGACGTGGTGATCTTCGACCCTGCGGCCATCGGGCACGGTGCCGTCCGCACCCGTGACGACCTGCCGGGTGGGGCCAGCCGCCTCTACGCGGAAGCGGTCGGCATTGCGCACGTGTTGGTCAACGGGACAGAGATCGTTCGAGCAGGCGGGTTCACGGGTGCGACGCCCGGGCAGGTCTTGCGCTCGGGCACCGACACCGACACGGTGCACGCCGGATCCGACTGGGCGGGAGCGGCGGCCTGAGGGAGGCGTGCCCCTCGAACGGACCGGGCGGGTCAGAGCAGTCGGGTCCCGAGCGCCACCTCGCGGGTGACCCCGCCCGCGTTGGACAGGGAGTAGGCCACCTTGCCCTCCACCTCGGTGAAGACGTCGTGGAGCTCGGTCCCGAAGAAGACGAGACCGGTCCCGTTCTCGGTGGCATAGCCGTCGGGCAGCGTGCCCTCGGCGATGAGTCGATGGATGAGCGGCCGGCGCTGTTCCTCGACGTCGTGGTGGGGGCTGTTGGAGTAGGGCAGGAAGGCCAGGCCGTCGGTGACGGGCTGCAGCGTCGGGCCGAAGGAGTCGGTCGTGCCGCCCACGTGCCAGCACAGCGATCCGGCCGAGACCCCTTTCAGCACGACACCCGCCTCCCAGCACTCACGCAGGATCACGTCGAGCCCGTGCAGCCGCCAGAGTGCGAGCAGGTTGGCCGTGCTGCCACCGCCGACCCAGATGACGTCCTGCGCCAGCAGGTGGGCGCGCATGTCGGGGACGTTGGGCATCGGGAACAGCGTGAGGTGCGAGCTGATGAACCCGAGTTTGGAGAATGCGTTGTGCACAGCCGCCAACCTGCTCGGGTCGTCGCCCACCGCCGTGGCGATGACGCAGACGCGGGGGTGGGCACCGGCCCCGGCGAGGTCGGCGGCCAGCCGGTAGGACGGGCCGGGGCGCAGGTTCATGGGGTCAGGCCCCTCGGGCTGGAACCCGATGGAGGTGGCGATGATGGTCGGTTGGCGCGCCGCCACGTCAGTCGGTGAGGACCTCGGGGTTCACGATGTGCAGCGGCCGCGCTCCGGCCCTGAGGCGGCACAGGTCCTCCGCGATGGTGCGCGTGTGGTTGGACTCGGTGTCATAGGTCGCCCCGCCGATGTGCGGCGTGAGCACCACCTGGGGGAACGTCGTGAGCGGATGATCCGGAGGCAGGTGCTCGCCCTCGAAGTGGTCGAGCCCCGCCGCGGCGACCTTGCCTGACGCCAGCGCCGCCACCAGCGCGTCGGTGTCGTGGATCTTGGCCCGTGCCGTGTTGAGGTAGACGACGCCGTCGCGCATCTTGGCGAAGGCCCCGGCGTCGATCATGCCGGTCGTCTCCTCCGTCACCGGGGCGTGAATGGAGATCACGTCGGCGCGGGCGAGCAGTTCCTCCAGCGAGCTCGTGGCGTCCGGTGCATAGGGGTCGTAGGCGAGCACGTCCATGCCCAGGCCACGCAGGCGCCAGCGGAGCGCACGCCCCACCGCACCGAGCCCCACGAGGCCGACCGTCTTCCCCGCCAGCTCCCAGGCGCGGTAGCGCTGGTAGGGGATCTTCCCGTCGCGGTAGATCTCTCCCTCCCGCACGTCGCGGTCCGCGGGCACGACGCCGCGGGTGGCGGCGAAGAGCAACGCCACCGCCAGCTCGGCCACGGCGTCCGCATTGCGGCCCGGGGCGCGGAGCACGGGTACGCCGGCGGCCGTGGCGGCCGCCACGTCGACGTTGGTCGGGTCGCCGCGGCAGCTGCACACGGCGACGATGGGCTGTTCGTAGAGCTCGGCGCCGCAGACGTCGCTCTCCACGATGACGATGGAGGCACCCTCCGCCGCCACCCGTTCGGCCAGCTGCGCGGCGTTGTAGATGCGTAGTGTGGGCTGGTCCAGCCACGAGTCGAGCACGAGATCCGCCAGCTGGTGCAGCAGATCCAGACCCGGACCGCTCACGGCGGCAGTCACCAGGGCCTTCGGGCGGGAGCCTGTCATGTCGGTGGACCTCTCCTCTCGTGGCGGATGTCGTCCATAATGACGTGATATGTCCGAAAGTGACTGCTATCCTGGAGGAACACTCCTAAGAACAGGCCATTGGGCCAGATATGGGGCATATCGTGTCTTCGAACGTGCATCGGCGGCGACCCTACAAGACAGGCAGCATCGAACGCCGGGGGCCGGGCGTCTACCGCCTGCGGGTCGTGGTGACGGACCCCTCGACCCACCGGCTGATCCGGCGATCCAAGACGGTCCGCATCCCGGAACGCGGGGCCAAGGGTCTGCTCGAGGAGGAGATGGCGAAGTTCCGGACCGAGGTCACCGAGACGGCCAGGGTCGGGGCAAAGACCACGGTCGGCCGGCTCCTCGACGAGTGGCTCCAGAACCTCGACCCGGCCCTGGCCCAGAACACCGTCGAGGTCTACCGCAAGCGCGTCGAAAAGCAGATCCGGCCGGCGCTCGGGACCATCCGGCTCGACCAGCTCGACACCCACACGATCGACAGCTTCTACACGAAGCTGTCGGTCGGGGGCCTCTCGCCTCGCAGCGTGCAGCTCGTCCACAGCGTTCTACGGGCCGTCCTCGCCCAGGGCGTCGACTGGGACTGGCTACCGACCAACCCAGCGGCCCGGGCCCGGCCGCCGAAGGTCGTCAAGCTCGAGAAGGTGGCGCTGACACCCGAGCAGGTGGCGGCGATCTACGAGGCCACAGAAGAGCCGGCGGTCAAGGTGGCCATCGGCCTGGCGGCCACCACCGGCATGCGCCGGGGCGAGGTCTGCGGCCTCAAGTGGTCCGACATCGACCCCGAGACGGGCCTGGTCACCATCGAGCGGGCCTGGGTGACAGACGACCACGGGCAGCACCTGACGACCACGAAGTCCAAGAAGAAGCGCATCATCCCGCTCGGACCCTTTGGCGAGCAGGTGCTGGCGGCCTGGGAGCGCAGGCAGCGGGCCGAGTGGGGCGAGCTGGGGGAGTGGGTGGTGTCCTATACCAACGGTGACGTGCCGTTCAGCGCCCGGACGCTGACGAACGACTTTGGGCGACTGGCCAAGGGCCTCTGCATCGACGCCACGTTCCACGACCTGCGCCACTTCGCCCAGACCCAGCTCGTCGCCGCGGGCATCGACCCCGTGACGGCCGCTCGGCGGGGCGGCCACACGCCCGATGTCATGTTGGGCACCTACGCCCACGGGACCGCCGAGCAGGACGCCCTCGCGGCCGAAGTCGTCGGCGGCGTCCTGCTGAGGGCACTCGACGCCTAGAACGAGCGTCACCCGGTCGGCGCCTCGAGCCAGTGCGCTTCGGACGAGCTCGGTGATGTGACTCACGGGACCGCTCCAGTCTTCGCCGCATTGCGGGCAGTGGATCTGCCGCCCGCCGCCGGCGATAGGCGATTCGAAGAGCATGCCGCCGGCGTTGGGTTGCGTGAAATAGACGCCGAAGGCGACCGGCTGAGGGCCAAGGTCCGAGCGGACCTCGAGGAGAGCTAGGCGACGACCGCATTGGCAGACCAAACGCTCACAAACGCCAGGGCGATTGCCACTAGATAGGCCAGGTTTCCGATGCTGAAACGCATAAAGGCGTTTCTCTGAGTCCTGGCATCGAGTGGGACGCGGAACTGCCCATGACGAGAGACCTGGGCATGAGCGAGAACACGTACCGCGTCGTGTCGAGTTGATGAGTGCCGGGCTGGTCCGTGCATATCACCAGGTCGGGACCACAAAAAGCGGGCGCAGCGCGGTGCAGTAGGTCGTCGCGTCTCGTCCGGGACCCCTACGGAGGAGCCGAATGGGTGACAGTAACGTCGGAGAAGCGGCGAACGGGTCCTATGCGTACTTCCGCGACCGGCAGCCTCAACCGAAACCTGTGGACCTGGATTACGAACCTGGTCGGACCGAGATGTGCAACGTCACGGTGCGTATGCCTGTCGTTCTGCGTGACGCTGTGCAGCGACGAGCGGCGAGGGACATGCGACCTATGGCCCAGGCGATCCGCTATGCGCTCAGTCTGTACGTTGAGGCGGGCCGACTCATAACTCCCGATATACCACCAGACCTGACCGCCGCCCAGGCCCCTAGCCCTACGGAGGAGCCGTGTATCAGGCCGAACGCTCGTAGACGATCTCGGTCCCGTCCTCGGGCGCGAAGCTCAGTTGTGAGGGATGCCGGCGCTCACGCTCATCTTCGACCTCAAGGCGTTCGAGGACTTCGGGAATGCATTCACAAAGCCGCTTTATACCCCATAGGGTACCTAGATCAGGAGGCCGGGCAATCCACGAACGCAATAGAACTGCATCAGCCGAATCCGCAAGCAGCGTCATACATGGGGTCGGCGGGGGGCGCGACCCCGGTGCTGTCGTCTATCGGATAAGTCAGCCAGTAGACGTTCCCGCAGGCGGTGATGTTGGTGTTGGCAAACATCACATACTGCGGTGGGAACTGGAAGCTCACGTCGTCCCATACGGTGTTGGTGTCGTTGCAGCCGTTGTGCTCGATACTGACGTTGGCCGACTGCACGACAGCGACGCACTCGGTGTAGAGGTTATTGGAGCCGTACAGGGGGCTGCCTGTGCCGCCTAGGACCTGGTTGCCCGAGATGACGACGTTCTTCCAGTCGGCGACCTGGACGATGGCTTCGCCCTGCGTATTGGTGCCACAGCCGTCGTAAGTACCAGGGGCCGGGCTACAGACGGCCTGGATGTTGTTCTGGATGGTGAGGTTGTTGTCCTGCGGGCAGGGGCTCCCCGGGGTCACGGTTGACCCCAAGAGCACAAGGCTGAACGATGAGTTCACGTCCATCTGGTTGCCGATGACCTTCATGTTGCCCATCGGGATGCACGCCCCGTTCGATGAAGAGTCGAGACTCAGGGTGGAGCTAACGAAGTGATTGTCCTCGACCGTGATGTTGCACTGAGCGTTCCCGGTCAGGCCCTCGGCGTAGGTGTCGTCGCAGGTGTTGAACGGCGGCCCGTAGTTGTTGTCGACTTCGAGGTCCATGAAGTTCCCGACATTGGTGAAGGTGTTGTTCTCGATGGTGAGCCCGGTCACGCCCTCTGGCACGAAGGCGTGATAGCCGATGTTGTTCATCTCGCCGTTCTCGAAGGTCACGTCCGTATTGATGCCGCAGCACGTCCCGAGCTGGGGATAAACGTCGATCCCGTCGCCGCCCGTGTCCTCGACCGTGACGCCGTTGAAGGTGATGTTGGTATTTCCTACCGGCTGCTGACCGAAGTCGATGCCCACGTCGCCCTCGCTGTTGGCGCCTCCACATTCGTGCGGCCCCTCGAACGTGAAGTTGTTGAACGTCAGGTTGAGTTGGAGTCCAACTCGATGATGGGCTGGTGTACGTCATTGCTACAGGTGTCGTCGACGTAGTGGGTCTGATGCAGGGTCGTGCCGTTGCCGTCGATGGTGAGATGGGACAGGTTTTGGAGCAACAGGTCGGGATACGGCGTGGCATAGGGGTCGTAGGTATTCGAGACCAGGTAGCAGCCGTCACTCGGGAAGGCGATGACCGAACCGGCGGGGACCGAGGCGAAGAAGGAGTTCGACCGCGACGCTGACGTCGGTCGAGCAGTTCGACGCGATCGAGCCCGGGACCGGGATGCTCGCCACGCACCCGGTGTGGCTGGCGGTGCATGTGTAGGTGCCGGTGCTGGGGGCGAAAGTGTCGTCCCCCCCGTACGTCGCCTGCGCCGTCACGGGGGACCCCGACGCCGGGAGCGCCGAGGTGACCTTACAGGTGGCGACGCCACCGGACATCGACACGGTGTTGGTGGCCAGGCCGTCGCACTGGACCGGCTCGGAGCCGTTGATGGCGAAGGACACGGTTCCCGTCGGTGTCGCTGCGACCGACGGGTCCTCGGCGGTCACCTTCGCCCTCAAGGTGGGTGAGGTGGCGTCGAGCAGAGCCACCGGGAACAGGCTGGTGCTCGTGGTCACGTTGGACGCGGACGCAGCCGGCGACGAGTCCCACACGATGGCGGCCGGCGCCAGGACCAAGCCCGCCAAGAGCGCCGGGCCGCCGCGACGGAGGAGCTGGAGGGGCTTGATGTGAACCTTCATGGGGTAGGGACGGTGACCTCCGGGGGTGTCTGGATGCGGTTTACAACATCCACGGCGCCGCGAGGTGCTTTCGCGCCAGGGTTCACCTGCACATCGCGCAAACGAAGCCTTTTGGTCATCTTGGCGGGGGAGGCCGTGTGAGATTCGACGACCACGGTGGCCTTCGTCGGGTGGTCGCGTCCAATCTCTCCTGTTACGTCTTCAGCGCCGTGCCGCCCTTGATGCCGGCGACGAGCCAACCGACGCGGTACGGCCGCTTTTTGAGCCAGTAGCCGACTGCCGTTCCGTCCACCAGCTCCCGATCAGGCAGTGGCAGCGAGGACCGGCCCCCGTCTACTACCACCTGCACGAAGCGGTCGATGAGCATGCCGCTCCACAGCACATCGACGAACTGGCTGCTTGCCTTGGCGTCAGCGAAGACCTCGGTCCACGGCTCTGAGAACTCGTCCTGAGACGTGAGGCCCCAGGCAAGCCCAAGGCTGACATCGGGGCGATACACCGCCCTTGCGTTGCGCCTGTAGTTCGATCTCCTGACGACGGTCGTTGCTGAAGGTCGTGATATTGAGTGTCCAAATGAACGAATCCCAGCCGGACACCGACGGCACTTCGTACCAGTCCACGGGGTCCGACTGCTCGAGAATGCCGGCGATTTCATCGAAGTTCATGGCCCGCATACTCGCGCCACGCTGTTGATAGGCGAGCCGGCCTGGCGCGTGACTCGTTCTCTCGTCCATAACGCGGCGCCGATGGGGCAGATTCTGGGGCAGATTTTGCAGAGAGCGAACAGGGACCCTCCGCGGTCGGCCCGAAATACCGCAGGTCACAGCCCAGGCAGCGTTGCACACAACCCCACAACCCCACTAGACACAATGACGTGATCATGACACCGGTGTCAGATTCGTGACCCCGCCCGCGCCACCCGTCACCATCGGGGTCGACGTCGGCACCACGTCGGTCAAGGCCGTCGCGGTGGACGAGGAGGGCCAGGTCGTCGCCCGGAGCAGAGTGCCGCACAGCGTCGTGGCGCCGGAGCCCGACATCCTGCGCCACGACGCGAAACGGGCCTGGCACGTCGGCCCCCGCAAGGCGTTCGCGGAGGTGCAGGCACAGCTGGCGGGCGCAGGGCGCAGCCTGGCCGGGGTGGCGGTGGCCTCCATGGTGCCCTCGCTCACGGCCGTGAGCCGCCAAGGCGTCCCGGTGCTGCCCGGCTTGCTCTACGGCGACCGCGAGGGTCGAGCCGCCGCGCCCGCGCAGGGCCCGGGGCTGTTGCCGGGGACCATGCCCGATGCCGAGGGATTTCTGCGCTGGGCGTCCGTCTCGGCCCCGGGGGCGCGGGGCTATTGGCCCTGTCAGGCCGTTGCGACCTTCGCGCTCTCCGGCTTGCCCGCCATCGACACCGGGGTCACAGCTGCTCTCGGCTCGCTCCATACCCATGGCCGGTGGAACGAAGAACTCCTGGGGTCACTGGGGGCCTCCGTGTCGCAGATGCCCACGGTGGTGCCGATGGGCCAGGCAGCGGGAACGTTGCCCGAGAGCGATGCCGTGGTGACCGGTGGCACCATCGACGCACTCTGCGATCAGATCGTGGCCGGCGCCACCGAACCCGGCGACGTGCTCGTGATCTTCGGCGCCACCCTCATCGTCTGGGCGGTGTGCGAGGAATGGCTCGTGGCGCCGGGACTCATCAGCTACCCGCACACGACGCCGGAGCGCTTCCTCATCGGCGGCCCGAGCAATGCCGGCGCCCTCTTCGTGGACTGGGCCCGCGGGCTCCTGCGCGGCACGCCTCGCCCGGGTCCCGAACGCGAGCGGTTCGAGCCCAGGTTGGGCGATCCGGCTCGGGTGCCGGTCTGGCTGCCCTATGTCCGCGGTGAACGCACGCCCTTCGAGGATCACTCTTTGCGCTCGAACCTCTACGGGCTCGATATCGGCTCGGGGGCCGAGGCCCTCGAGCGTGCCGCGTACGAGGCGAGTGGCTTCGTGGTGCGGCGCATGCTGGACCGCTCCGGGGTGAAGGCCACCCGCATCGTGGCCAGCGGTGGCGGGTCTCGCGTCACGGCGTGGATGGCGGCGGTGGCGGACGCCACGAATCTGCCGGTCGATGCGGTCGCCATTCCGGAGGGTGCTGCGCTCGGCGCGGCGTACTTCGCCCGGATGGCCGCCGGGCTGGAGACGTCCCTGAACGACTCGGCACGTTGGGCCGCGGTGGGGCGCCGGATCGAGCCCGACCCGGCCTGGGTGCGCGCCGCCGAGGCGCGCTACGTGAGGTTCAGCGAACTGGGCACGGGCGCGTAGCCGACGTCGAGCATTCCGACTTCTCTCAGAGGATTCGCGCGTTGTTGCAGCCTCTCGTCACTCACGAGCTGTCGGCGGGCGACCGAGCTCTGACACGACGCGTCGTGCCTGCAGTCAGGCACCGCGGCGAATCAACGCCACCGACGCAGGGCGGAACCTAGGCCACCCGGTGCGATCTCCACCTGCAACGTCACTGGAGATGGGGCCGCCGGAAGGGTTCCCTTTTCCGTCGAATTTCTGGAACTCCGGCCAGCGTCCGATCGGGTACTGCGCCACCCAGGCGTCGACGATCAGTGAGACCGGTCAGGGTCCGGGCAGTCTGACAATCAGCTCTGGTGCGTCGGGACTAGTCCCGACGTGCTCACTGCGGCTCTGGACTTCGAGTTGACCTTCGGCCCGTAAGTGCTGACCATAGATACAGCTCATGACGTAGCGGTGCTCCACCCCTCCAATCCCAGAAGCAGTGCAAGACAGGTGCTGTCACGCGTTTGGGCGTGAAGGCCACCTTTAGCGCGCCGCTCTGGTCCTGCCGGGCCAGCGCCTTGAGTGCCGGCCACCACTCCTCGAGCCTGAAGCGGTGGGTCAGCATGGGGGTGATGTCGAGCCGGCCCTCGTTGACGAGCTGCAGATAGTGCGCGATGGCGTGCTGGCGCCGTCCCTCGAAGTCCTCCATCCCGAATGCGTTCGACCCAGCGATGGTGATCTCCTTGAAATAGATCGGCGTGGACTCCCATCGCTCGGGAGTGGCGACGCCGGTGTAGACGAGCCGCCCGCGCTCGGCCAGCACCCGCACCCCGACCTCGAGCGTCTCGTGCCTTGGCGATGGAGTCGTAGACCACGTCGATGTGGCCCGGATGCGCCACGGGCAGCCCGTCGAGCGGAGCGTGCAGGACGGCACCGGACCATTCCGCCAGCGCCTCGACCAACGCCAGTCGTGGTTCGTGGGCGAAGACAGCCGACGCCCCGAAGTGCAACGCCATCTCGCGCTGGGCCTCGAAGCGCGCCACCACCCCCACCTCCACGCCTGGGTAGAGGCCCGTCAGGATGGCGACGCTGGTCAGGCCCAGGGCGCCGGCCCCGTAGACGAGCACGCGCCCCGAGGGTGGGGGCGGATGGCGGACGATGGCGTGGAAGGACACCGAGAAGGGATCGGCCAGGACGGCGGCCTCGTCGGAGATGCCGTCGGGGACCGGGATCAACATGGAGTCGTGCGCGGCCAGTTGCTCGGCCCAGGCGCCGGGGGCGCCCGTCGTCACCCCGACGTGCACGCCGGGGCCCAGGTCGCCCTTGGTGAAGCTCCAGCACAGGCTGAGGTCGCCGGCCTGGCAGGGCGGGCAGGGCGGGTCGATGCCCCGCGGCCCGCAGGTCAGCCAGGGGTTCAGCACGACGCGTTGGCCCACGTCGAGCCCACGCGCCTCGGGTCCGAGCGCAGTCACCTCGGCGACCACCTCGTGCCCCGGGACGTGGGGGAGCGACGAGAAGGCGGCCATCGGGTTGTCGATGTCGCCCGTGTTGAAGTCGCCCAGCACGAGCTTGGCGTCGGAGCCGCAGACGCCCGAGAGAATGGGACGGGTGACCACCCAGTCCGGGCGGACGAGGCGCGCGTCGTCGACGTCGTGCAGGCCGAAGGGAATGCCGGCCAGTATCGCCTCCAACTCGTCCTGCCGGCGTCGGCCGGACCTCGTCCTCGGCGGGAGGCACGCCAAAGAGCAATGCCTTCACGAGCCCGCCCTTTCCGCTGCGCTGTCTGCTGCCCCCCCGGCCAGGGCGCGCATCCCGAGCATGAAGCCGTCGATGTCGGACGTCTTGAACTCGATGACCCCCTTCATGTCGGGCAGGTAATGCTCGAAGCGATCGCTGTCGATGGCGTCGACGATGGCTCCGGCGATCGACTCGGGAGATTCCTTCGGCCCGTCGTAGAGCGGCGCGTCGTTGTCGGGCTGGTCCCAGATCTCGGTGTCGATGGCTCCGGGGAGGATCAACTTGACCGAGACACCCGATCGGTCGAGATCGATCGCCATCGACTCGCTCCAACCGGCCAGGGCGAACTTCGATCCCGAGTAGGCCGCCTCGGTCGTGATGCCAAGACGGCCCCCCAGACTCGACACGTTCACGATGGTCCCCGATTTCCGCTCGAGCATTCTGGGCAACACGGCCAACGAGATGGCAACCGGTGAGAGGTAGTTGATGCGCATCGTCCGCTCGACCTCGGCCATTGTCAGCCGGCTCACGTGCCGGCGCATGGGCACGGCGGCGTTGTTGATCACGACGTCGAGCCCGCCGAAGTGGTTCCAGATCTCCAATGCCAGGTCGGCCGCGGCGGCGGGGTCCGAGAGGTCGGCTGCCCACCGCTCCGAGGCGGCCGACGTCCTGCGGCACTCGGCGAGCACCTCGTCGAGCCGGTCGGCGCGCCGGGCAACCAGGGCGACGGTGTCACCCCTGGTGGCGAGCTCCCGGGCGACCGCGGCACCGATGCCCGACGACGCGCCGGTGACGAGCACGGTCCGACCGTTCGCCGCAGGACTCACTCTCGAACCTCCCCGTGCCGTGCCGTCTGCCGTGCTGCTGCCGTCGGCCCCGTTTCGGGACCCCCGGCATGCTTCGGGGTGAGCGAGGGGTCTCGAACCCCCGACCTCCAGGACCACAACCTGGCGCTCTAACCAACTGAGCTACGCCCACCGAGGGGCACAAGTGTGGCACACCCTCCCGATGGCGTCGGGCACGGGTCGCCGTGTCCGGCGAAGCGCCGCCACCGTGCGTGTGCAACCCGCCGAAGCGAGCTATGTCAGGCTGTGAAGGACCGGCGTGGCCGGCCTGCCCCGGTGGCCGAGCGGACTTAGGCAACGGACTTCTAATCCGTTTTACGGGGGTTCGAATCCCTCCCGGGGCGCGCACCTCCCCCGGAGCACGCGTGTGCAACTGACGATCACCGTGGAAGCGGGGTCTTGGTTGGCGTTTTCAGTTTCAGCCGCTCGTAAGGAGTCTGGCCCCCAGCGAGCCGTGGGGGCGATGGTAGTCGTAGTAGTCCTCCCACTCCCGGAGCTTCTTGTTGAAGACCTCGGCGTTGTCGATGAGTTCGCCCTCGAGGCGCCGGTTGAACTCCTCGCTGTCGATCCGATGACTTCGTTCCACCTTCCCGTTCAACCTCGGAGTGGCCGGCTTGATGTAGACGTGGCCGATCTCCTTGTCCAAGACGTGCCAATGGTAGGTCGGCCCGAACTCCGATCCGTTGTCGGTCTGGATCACTTCGATGGGGAAGGGCAGACGCTCTGCGACGTAGTCGGCGAACTGGATGGCCGCCTTCTGATTGCAGCGCTCGTAGATCCGTAGCACCCGCACCCGCAGCCGTGTGCAGTCGTCGATGGCGGTGAACTGGTAGTAGCGGGTCCTTTCTCTTGCACCTGCTCGACCGCGGGATGGGCCACGTCTACATACGCCCAGTCACACCCCGTTTCAATGGAAAAGTCGAGAGATCCCACCGCATCGACGCGGACGAGTTCTATCGGCTCTTGGAGGGCGTGGTGATCGACGACAACGGCCTCTTCAACGAGAAACTTCAAGAATGGGAGGACTTCTAGAACTCAGCCGGCCCCATGGGGGCTTCGATGGCCAGACCCACTATGAACGACTTAGAAGGAAGGCATCGACCGGGGCCACCACGTAATCGCCGCCTGTCAGTTGCACACTTAACGACTCCCGTCATATCGGCCAAACGCTCTGGCGCCCGCTCGGCCCTCGGTGTATAAACGCAAGGAGGTGATTCGGGGGAGCAATTCGTTGATCTATTCTTGCCAAAGCATGGGAAGCGAGCAGGGGAGCCCACTCGAGTCCGCACCGGGCTGATTCCCTTCGTGGATTCTTACCCCACTGCTACGACTACGCACTCTGCGAGGAGTTGCTTCCCTGACTGGACCCGTCTCGCGGCGGTCGGCCGAAAGCCCGCTTTCGGATGGACGTGCCTCTGCCTTGTCGTTGTGACAACGGGCATCCTCGTTCTGCTGGGGAGCGTGCCGGGGAGCCCTATAGTCGGGAGTGTCCCGAAGGGGGCCCCGCCTCCGTCAGTCTTGACGCAGGCGGCACACTCCCTCGGACTCGAGAAAGCTTAAATTCGTCGCAGTCCCCCGTTCTCGCGTACATGCTCATCACTGGTGCCTGTGTTGGATTTCTGGGCACGCTACTGGCTGTCCGCCAACGCAGCATTTCGACCTGGGCCGTCATCGGATGCTCGACCGTAGTGATCGCGCTCGCAACTCTGGGTCCACCCCTGTTCTCCCACGACGTCTACTCGTACGCCCTGTACGGTCGCATGTGGGTCTTGTATCACGCCAATCCATACCTCCAAAGTCCTTCAGTCGCCGTGCATGATCCGTTCTTTCACGTTGCGTCCAATGGATTCCGTTCTGTCTACGGCCCTCTCTTCACCTTGATCTCGGGTTTGATTGTGTGGATCTTCCGGTCGCCGGCAGCCACCGTCGCTGCGTTCAAGATCTTCTCGGGCGTCTGTTGGCTCGGTGTGGTGATCCTCGCATATCGACTCGGTCGACGTGAAGGAAAGATGCAGGCGTGTTTTGCCGCCGCGTTTGTCGGTTTGAATCCGGTCGTGACCTTGCGCGTGATCGCTGGCGGGCACAACGATGTACTTGTCGCCTTGGCCTTCATGGCTGCATTGACGGCCTGGAATATCGATTGCAAGATTCTCGTCACGGTCTTCCTCACCCTTGGGATGCTTGTGAAGATCGTGACAGTGATTCCACTCGTGGTCTTCCTGTGGGCAATGATCCGTTCGGAAACCACGGTGAGAAGACGGTTGGACATATTAGGCAAACACCTGGCCGTAGTCGTCGGTCTGACCGCGGTCGCGGTAGTCCCCTTCGGAGCGCCACTGCGCGTCCTTTCGGCGTTCTCGAAGGTGACGTCGCTGAGCAACGGCAGTCCGAGGCCTCCCGAGGTCGTTCTTTCTGCCGCTTCCGCATCAGTCCTTCGGTCATTCGGGTTGTCCCATGCGGTCGCACTCTCAAACGGCATCTTCGTGGTCGCCTTCTTGGGACTTGCGGCCCTGGCGCTGCTGCTTCTTCTTTGGCAAAGCGACCGACCCATTGCAGAGGTGGTGCTGCTCGCACTTCTGATCTTCTTGCTTTGCTCGTGCTACATGCAGCCGTGGTATCTGGCGTGGATCGTTCCACTCGCCTGTTTCGCAACTAGAAGAAGGGTCTTCGCCATCGCTCTGGCAGTATCGCTCATAGCAGCCGAAACGGCGACCGCCAAGAGCGTAGGGCCACTTCTTACCTGGTTGGCTCGCTTCTCGTACGACATCTACCCTGTGTTGGCGCTCGCCTTCATCGCCTTGTTGCTTGTCGAGGTTGTCCGTCGTCCCAGGACCGAGGCGCAGAGGACGCAACGAGACATCGTCGGCGGACAGGGTGGCGATGCAGGCGGTTTGGCGATGACGGCACCGGTCGTTACTCAGACACCGACCGGCGGGAGCTCAACGACCTAGAGGCCGGACACGGATCAGCCTTTCTGCAATCGCACGCGTGGCCCAGCCAACTCCGCCCTTTGATGCTCCGGTCGAACACGAACATTCGCCGCAGCAACCTCTCCTGACATTCGACGGACCTGGGTCGCCAAACTAGGTTAGGCGTATGTCGCCTCTGCGCCAGCGTCTCGTACAGGCGTCTTGGAGCTTCCGCTCGTGGTGTCGGGATCTCGCTCAACGTTGGTCGGTCGCCGTCCAGCGGCAAGGCCCGATTCATGCATTGCTTCGGCACCAATACCGGTTTGCTCGACGCGACCCCGTCGGCGTGAACCAATGGGACGCGCAATATGCTGGCGCTGATTACACCGAACGACTCGATTCGGTCCGTCAAGTGGCACACCACATGATCATTCTCGGGTATCTGACGTACGGGACGAAGCAGCCGACGGTCCTCGACATCGGTTGTGGACATGGCCGGTTCTTGCAACTCCTGGCCGGCGTCGACTTCGCCGAATACACGGGTGTGGACTGGTCGGATCACGCCGTCGAGCTGGCACGGGCACGTTCGATCCCCCGCACGCGGTTCGAGGTCGGCGACATGGACTACTGGGACACAACCGAACGGTTCAATGTTGTCGTGCTGGACGAGTGTCTCTACTACTCCGCCGATCCCTTCGAGATGTTCGAACGATCACTCGGATGGCTGGCAGAAGACGGTGTCGTCATCGTGTCGATGTTCAGGAGCCTAGGTGCGCGGTACATTTGGTCTCGGATCCAATCCGCTCCTGTAGAACCACTGGCTGCCAGCGCGGTGAAGGACGCCATGGAGGGAGGCGTTTGGGACGTCAAGGCGTTGCGACCTCGTCCCGTAAACCCGTCGAATCAACCTGATGGGCGCCTTGGAGAACATCCTGCGACGCCACCCAGGGTTCAAGAGGGATCCATCCTCCGGTAGCTGGCCGGCAGAACAAGGAAGAACGAGACACGACCGTCACACTTCACTGGGGCCAACAAAGGTCTCGATCATGAGACCGTTCGCCAACTGATCGAGCACGGGCATACCGTCTACGTCGGGTCGCGCAGCTTCGAGCATGGAAAGGTGGCAGCATCCAAGCTCGGTGGCCAGTTCGTGCAGCTTGACATGACTGACGACGCATCCGTGGAGACCGCTCTTGGTGCTGCCGACGAATGCGAGGGACCACTTGGACGTTCTCGTCAGCAACGCAGGCATCAGTATGGCGGCGGAGGTCAACGGACCGGAAGCGCTAAGGGTATTCGATACCAATGCGATCGGTCTCATCCGCGTCACCCAGGCCGCACTTCCTTTGCTGGAGAAGTCTGAGAACCCAGTCGTCGTCAACGTCTCGAGCGCCGCGGCGCCCGTCGGACCTGGCCGAAACCCATCATGGTCCAGCACACAGGCGATCATTGTCTCCAATCGTGACTGCTAGTGGACGGTGTGGGCGTGCCCCGAGCACCTTGACGGGCTGACCGGGTACGGCTGTTTGGCGTCCCTCCGCGTATTGAAGGCCGTGGCGCGCCGTGGCTTACACCGTGGCTACAAAATTCCGAAAACGTTCACAACAAAATTCCGAAAACGTTCGCGACTGTTGACCACCCATGAACTAAAGGAGCAGGTCGTGGCGTTTTGTGGTCAACGGAGGACAGTGGTTAGCCCAGTTCGGAACGGACTTCTAATCCGTGTTACGCAGGTTCGAATCCTGCACCGGGGCGCCGAATTCATTCCGAGCCGTCGCCGAACGCACCGCGCCTTCGCGGGTACCGTTGCCGAACATGGACAACCAGGGCGACGGCGGGCGGCATATCGTCAAGGGCAGACTCAAGCCACTGCGCGATCGCCTCGTGCACGTGCTGGGCGGCACGCTGCCCGAGCGGGGCATCTCCTACGGCGAGCTGGTGCACCTGCTGTATCCCACGCTTCCCGAGGCGCTGCGCATCCAGGTCGACCAAGCCGGCGCGGGAGATCTGACACGGGCCTCGACGATCCGCAGGATGCTCGGGACGATTGAGCACCAGGTCGCACCGACCGCGTTCTCCGTGCAGCTCGCCGAGGAGGACGCGGTGCGCTGCACGGTCGGTGGCGTCGAGCTCTTCTGCGACGCCGCCGACGCCGCCGTGACCCCGGGTCTTCGCTCGGGCGTGTACGAACCACATCTCACCGCGGTCTTCGAGCGTTATTGCACGCCGGGGATGACGGTGGTCGACGTCGGTGCCAACCTGGGCTACTACTCGCTGCTGGCGTCCCGGTCGGTCGGGCCCTCGGGCAAGGTCATTGCCCTGGAACCCAACTCGGAGAATTGCCGCCTCTTGCTGTCTTCGCTGCGGCTGGGCGGGATCACCAACGTCGAGTTGATCCCCGTGGCCTGCGATCGTTCCACGGGATGGGCCTACTACTCGACACACGTCGGGTCGAACGGCGGCCTCATCGACGAAGGTGACCTCCTGGCCCACCCGGGCGTCGTGGTCCCGACCTTCCGCCTCGACGACCTCGTCGCCGGTCCCGTCGGCTTCTTGAAGATGGATGTGGAGGGAGCCGAGGGTCGCGTCGTCAGCGGCGCCACGCAGCTCATCGAGCGCGACCGGCCGATCATCACGACGGAGCTGAAGGAGGAGATGCTCCGGCGTGTCTCGGGCACGTCGGTGGCCGACTACCTCGGCTACTTCGAGAGCCTCGGGTACGCACCCTCCGTCCTGGAGAAGGCCACCGGTGCGGAGAAGCCTTACCCGTCGGTGGCGGCACTGTGGCCGACTGGCAGGACAGCGACGAGCTGCGCGACGTCCTGCTCGTCCCCTCCGCCCCCTAAGGCGAGGCGGCTACCGGTCGATACCCTCGCAGGGACGCCCGCCCTCCGCTACCGCGCCGCTACCTGATCGCGGGCCGGCCCAGCGATGGCGTCGAGCAATTCGTCGATGTCGTCGGAGACGACCAGACCCTCCACCTGGCGCGCCCGGATGAACCCTTGGTCCACCGCCGTGCCCAGGAAGGCGAGCAGTTCGTCGAAGAAGCCGTCAACGTTGAGGATGCCGCAGCGCTTGTCGTGGATCCCCAGCTGCGTCCAGGTGACCGACTCCATGAACTCCTCGCAGGTGCCGAATCCTCCCGGCAGCATGACGAAGGCATCCGACAGCTCTGACATCAGGGCCTTCCGCTCGTGCATCGTCGTCACGACGTGGAGGTCGTTCAGCGCCGAGTGCGCGATCTCGTGTCCGGCCAGCGACTCGGTGATGACCCCGGTGGCCCTGCCGCCCGCGGCCAGGGCGGCATCGGCGACCACGCCCATCAGCCCGACAGAGGCCCCGCCGTAGACGAGCCCGACGCCACGGCGGGCGAGGCTCGCCCCGAGCCGTTCGGCGGCGGCCGCGAACGCCGGGTTGGCGCCCAGGCTGGAGCCACAGAACACGCAGACTGTGGCAGGAGGGGTCACGCCGGGCTCCCTTCGGGGATCGGCGCCTCTGACCGGCGAGCCGGACCGCGGCCGGCCTCCGGCGCCGACGCACGATGGTCTCTGCCGCGTCGCTGTCGTGGATGGTGAGGGAGAAGACGGCGGCCGCCGAGCGCGAAGAGCGCTGCGGTGAGGAACGCGAGATGGTACGCGGTCATGTCGGGAGCAGAGGTGGATGTGCCGCCGGTGGCCTGCGTGGACCCGACCCCGATCAGCACCGTCGAGAGGACGGCGACACCCGTCGCGCTCCCGAGCTGGCGCATCGTGTTGAAGAAGGTCGACGCCCGCCCCATGGACTCCGGTGTGATCATGGCGAACGAGGCCGCCTGGTTCGGGACCATGACCTGCGCCATCATCCAGCCGAGCACGAACAGCAGGGCGCGGATCAGCCAGAGATTCGTGGTCACGCTGATCTGGGTCAACAAGAGGGTGGACAACGCGAGCCCGACCAAGCCAGCCGTGATGTGACGTCGTGGGCCGATGCGCGGGTAGATGAGGCGGCTGGCGAACTGCGCGCCGAGCATGACCCCGAAGGCCTCGGGGAAGGTCGAGAGCCCCGACTGCAGCGCGGTCATGCCCCGCGCGTCCTGGAAGTACAGCGGGACGAGATAGAGCATGCCGAGGAAGGCCGCCGCGACCAGGAACATGACGATGTTGGTGGAGCGAAACAGCCGGCCCGAGAGCAGGCGGAGGTCCACCATGGGTCGAGCCGTCCGCAGCTCCACCACGACCAGGCCGGCCAGGAGGACGAGTCCCGCCAGGCAGGTGGCGATGACCCCGTTCGACGACCACCCATGGAGCGGCCCCGCCGACACGCCGTACATCAGGAGGCCCAGCCCGGCTCCTCCGAGGACGAAGCCCGGCAGGTCGAAGCGGCCGGCGTCGATCGCTCCGGTGCGCTCCAGGTACAGCGCACCGAAGATCACCGCGGCAATGCCGATGGGGAGGTTGACGAAGAAGACCCATCGCCACGAGAGGCTCGTCACCAGGAAGCCACCGAGCACGGGTCCGAGAGCGGGGGCCATCGTGGTCGGAACGGTCAGGATGCTGGCGGCCCGCACGCGCTCCGACGGTGGGAAGACCCGGTAGAGCATGGCCATGCCCACCGGCGCCATCATCCCGCCACCAGCGCCCTGAATGACGCGGAAGACGATGAGCTGGGTCATGTCCTGAGCCAGCCCGCACAGGACGGAGCCCAGGGTGAACACGATGATGGCGGTGAGCAGCACGCGCTTGCCGCCGAAGCGGTCACCCAGCCAACCGGAGGCGGGGATGAAGACCGCCGAGGCTGACCAGATAGGCGATGACGACACCGTCAACGGCGGTGGGGGCGATGTGGAAATCGCGGCCGATCGTGGGCAGGGCCACGTTGACGATCGTGATGTCCATGATGTTCATGAACATCGCGGACACGAACACGGTCCCCACGGCGATCTTCTGGTTCAAACTCAGTACTGCCACGTTCCAATTCTCTTCGGACAAGAATTCTCTTCGGACAACGAGTGTGTGCTTCACCGGCTCGAGGTGAAGTTGCTGCCTGTGCCACGGCGGAGCGGAGTGCGCGGGTGGCGGGTCGCCGTGGTCCCGCTCCGTTCCGTCCGCCGACCCTATGCGCTCGGGCACCGACATTGGTACACGCGATCGGCTCCTGCCGAGGCAAGGCCGAGCGGGGTGCCTCCCGCACTCTGGCCCCAGCGCCTACCCTGGCGTCGGCCCTCGGGAGGCGCCCGAGCAAACCCATGGGGACGGTGGGGATCGTGACGAGGATGGGGACGTTGCGCACGCGGCGAATGGGACGACCCGGAGTCGTGGCCTTCGTGCTGTTCGGATGGACGCTGCTGGTCGTCGCGATGGTGCCGGTGCCGGTCGGCGCGGCGGCCCGAGCAATCGGGCAGTCATCGAGCACCGTGTGGTTGTGCCAACCCGGCCAGGTGGGCGACCCCTGCGCGTACAGCCCCGAGGCGACCAGCGTGGCCGTGGACGGCACGACGAGCCGCCCGGCGTCGGTCGCTGCTCCGGTTGCGCACAAGTTCGACTGCTTCTACGTCTACCCCACGTCGTCCACTGAACCGGGCAACAACGCCGACCTCAGGGTCCAGCCCGTGGAGCGGGAAGTGGCGGTGGTCCAGGCGTCACGCTTCTCGCAGGTGTGCAACGTGTGGGCGCCCATGTACAGGCAGGCCACCGTGGTGGCACTGAAGCGCGGCGCGGCTGTCGAGCCTTCCGTCATCGCCACGGCCTACGACAGCCTGCTGGCTGCGTGGAAGGACTACCTGGCCCACGACAACCACGGCCGGCCGATCGTCTTCATCGGGCACTCCCAAGGCGCCGCCATGCTGATCAAGCTGTTGCAGGCCCAGATCGACCCCTCCGCCAGCCTGCGCAAGCGGATGGTGTCCGCCATCATCCTGGGTGGCAACGTGCAGGTGCCCACGGGGCGGGACGAGGGCGGGAGCTTCCGCAGCATCCCCACCTGCGGGTCGTCGTCGCAAACGGGCTGTGTGATCGCCTATTCGAGCTTCGGCTCGCCGCCGCCGGCCGACTCGTTCTTCGCCCGGCCCGGCCAGGGCGTCAGCCTGCAGTCCGGGCAGACGACGCAGGTCGGGCCAGGAGGTGGCCTGTGTCAACCCGGCGACGTTCTCGTCGCACAGGGGCCCGCTGCAGCCTTACTTCCTCAGCGTCACCTCCGCAGTGCCGCACGTCACGGTGAGCACACCTTGGGTGACGTACCCGGACCTCTATACGGCCCAGTGCGAGCAGAGCGGCGGTGCGTCCTGGTTGCAGGTCACCGGCGACTGCCGCACCGGGCGACATGCGGCCCACGGTCTCGGCCACCCTCGGGCCCGCTCTGGGGCTATCACCTCCAGGACGTCAATCTGGCTCTCGGCAACCTGGTCAGCCGACGTGGCGAGCGAGGAAGCGGCCTTTCACTGAGCCGGCGCCGCTCCGCGCCACCGGCGCCACGAGAACCATTCCGGTAGGCGGTCCTAGACTCGGGCGATGGTCAAGGTCATCGCGGTCGCCAATCAGAAGGGCGGCGTCGCCAAGACGACCACCGTGCAGTCGCTCGGCGTCGCCCTGGCGCAGCAGGGACGGCGCGTCCTGGTGGTGGACCTGGACCCGCAGGCGTGCCTCACCTTCTCGCTCGGCTTCGATCCCGACGACCTCGACTCCTCGCTGCATGACGTGTTCGTCCGCCGGGCCCGGCTGGCCGATGTGGTGCACGCGGTCCCGGGCGTCGACGGCCTCTATCTCGTGCCCGCGACGATCGACCTGGCCGGCGCAGAGGTGCATCTCCTCAGCCGCACGGGGCGCGAGCACGTGCTGGCCCGGGCCCTGCTCCCGGTGCTGGACGAGTACGACGCCGTCCTCATCGACTGCCCGCCCTCGCTCGGCGTCCTGACGATCAACGGCCTGACCGCCGCCGAGGCGGTCATCGTGCCCCTGCAGTGCGAGGCGCTGAGTCACCGTGGCGTCGGCCAGCTGCTCGAGACGATCGAGGACGTGCGCCAGTTCGCCAACGAGAAGCTGCGCGTCCTCGGCGTGATCCCCACCATGTTCGACAGCCGGACCACGCACTCGCGTCAAGTCCTCTCCGAAGTGGGGGATCGCTACGGCCTACCGCTCTTCGAGCCCCCGGTGCCCAAGTCCGTACGCTTCGCCGAGGCGCCCGGCCTCGGGCAGTCGGTCCTCCAGCACGCCCCGCGTCCGCCGGGTGCGGTGGCCTACCGGACGCTCTCGACGTCGGTCTACGACGCCATGCAGAGCACCTGACGTGGCGGGTTCGCGCAGCGACAAGGCGCCCGATCCCCTGGGCAAGCGCGCGCTGTTCTGGGTGCCGTCGGGGGAGACCGGCGAGGGGCCGGGTCCGTCTTCGGGCTCGACGGTGGCGTTGCCCGGTCGGCAAGCGCGCCCTCTTCTCGGCGCGCGGCCCGAGTCCGACAGCCGGATCGCCACCTCGGGCAACCCGCTCGACGCGCGGGGGACGTTCACCGTCGTGTGCGAACGCTGCCGCCAGACCGCGCACGTCGGTGCCCTCGACCTGCTCATCTTCCAGTTCCCGATCGGGGTCTGGCTGCCCCGGGGGCGCTTCGACCGCCGCATGACCTGCCCGACGTGCCGCAAGCGCGCCTGGTGCAGCGTCACGCTCCGGCGGACCTGAGGTCAGTACTCGCCGCCGGTTCGGCACCGCCGCCACGGCTCCGTCGACGTCCTCTTCCTCTTCATCCGCCGTCCGCCTCGGCGTTCTTCGGCTGGACCACGGGCAGGCGCCGCGTCAACACCAGGGCCACCAGCGCCAGGATCGCGAGCACGGCCAGGGCGGCACGCAGCCCGTTGATCCGGCTCGTGGTGTTCACGTCGACGATCGCGGTGGCGGTCGCGGGCGGGACGCCGGCCTTCTCGAGGGCCGTATGGAGGTCGGCGTCGCTGACGAAGGGGATGCCGGCCGACAGCTCCACCTGGGCCTGCGAGGACATCTCCTTGGGGATGGCCGGGTTGGAGGCGGCCCCGCCGAGGAAGGTCGTGGTCAACACCGCGATGAGGACGGTCCCGGCCAACGCGGTGCCGATGGAGGCGCCGAGGTTCGTGACGGTGTTCTGGATCCCGCCGACCTCGCCGCTCTGCGACTCGGGCACCGACGACACGGTGACCGCCCCCAGTTGCGAGGCCAGGCTCCCGATGCCGAGCCCGGCCAGGAGCATGGGCCACGTGACGACCTCGGGCCCGGCACCGGCGTCCAACGCCGCGAGCAGCACCACGATGCCGAGGAGCAGGAGGGCGAAGCCGATGCGGATGATCCGGCGAGGCGACGCATCGGGGAACAGCTTGGGGACGCCGACGGCCGCCACGAGGAGCGTGAAGGAGAGGGGGAGCAACCGCACACCGGTGGCGACGGCCGACAGGCCCAGCGCCACCGAGAGGAAGAGGGGCATGACGAAGAAGAGGCCGGCCTGCAACAGGAACTGGAAGAAGAACGCCGTCAGTCCGGCCTGCAGCCGCGGCACCCGGAGCATGCGCGGATCGAGCAGGGCGGGCCGACCGTTCTGCAGCTGCCGGCCCTCCCACAGCACGAAGAGAGCCAGCACGCCGGCGCCCCCGAGCAGCAGCCAGATGACCGGGGACGCCCCGAGCCACTGCGGGGCGCCGGGCTTGGGCTGCACGAAGCCCCATGTCCCCGATCGGATGATGCCGAAGACGACCATGCCCGAGCCCGGCGGCGGACAGGAGCGTGCCCGACCGGGTCGAGGCGGACGCCCGGGAACGGCGGGGGAGTCCGCCATCCGCCGGGCGAGGGCGAGGATGCCACAGCACGATCACGACTTCGCCGGCGAACACCCAGCGCCAGCTGGCATACGTCGTGAGCAGTCCACCCACCAGCGGTCCGACGGCGACGGCGATGGCGCCGGCCGACGCCACCAACCCGTAGGCGCGGGGGCGCTCCGCGGCCCCGAAGTTGGTCGCGACGAGCGCGACGACGGCGGGCATGATCAGCGCCGCCCCCAGCCCCTCCAACAGCGACCAGCCCGAACAAGAGGACGGGCAGCGACCCTGCGAGGGCGGTGATGAGGGACCCGCTCCCGTAGACGACGCAGCCGATCATGAAGACGCGTTTGCGCCCGAGGATCTGGCCGAGCTTGCTGCCCGTGATCATGAACGCCGCCATGACGAGCGTGTAGAGGGTGATGGCGAGCTGTATCCCCGTCACCGTCGTGCCCACGTCCTTGGCCACCGTGGCGATGGAGACGTTCATGACCGAGCTGTCCAGGGTCATGAGGAACTGCGCCGAGGCCAGGGTCAGGAGGACGATCCCACCGCCCGAGCCGTTGCCTCTCCCGTCGTGCGGTCACGGGCGCAGTCTTGACCCAGTGCGGGCCGCGGCACGCTCGCCGCGGAGGCGTTCTCGACCGCCGACGGGGTCAACCGTCTACATGGTCGGGATGCGGGGATTTGAACCCCGGACCTCCTGCTCCCAAAGCAGGCGCGCTGCCAAGCTGCGCTACATCCCGGTGGCGACCGCGGTTTACTGGGTTCTCGGATATCTGCCGGGAAGCACGTCGCCGTTCGTCGAGATGACAGACGACGGGACGTTCACCTAGGCCAAGGCCGGGTTGATGGCCCGCACGCAGCCACCGCGGCCTCCTGGCGCCTGATGAGCTCGCGTCGGCCTCGTCCAGGGCGTCAGCAGCTCCACGGGCGTGCTCTTCACTGGGGTCTCTGGTGCGCAGGTGGAAAACAACACCTGTAACAACGCCTGGGACATCTGGGACGCCACGCAGGGCAGTTCCCCTCCAGCGACTACCCCAATACGGCCATCAGTGACTGCGGCAATACCTACTGGCTGACCACGCCCGTGAACGGAGCCGCGGCCGATCCGAACAGCGACGGGGAATGTTCATGAGGTCACGCGGGCGATCCACCCGAGGCGTCGGCGATCTCACCGCGCTGACCCGGCTTGCACGAGTCACCTGCGAGCGACGAAGAAGCCCCCGCCGGCTCAGCCGTCGGTGTAGATCTCGCCGTCGGTGACCGCCACG
>CAVSLS010000054.1:0-148746 GCA_963728845.1 uncultured Acidimicrobiaceae bacterium | reverse complement strand
GCTCTTGCCTAATCTCCGTAGATTTGCTCCCTCGTGTAAAGGCCGCCCGCGATGACGGTCAAGTCGATCGTTTCCTTGGTCACGGGGACGACTGGCGTAACGAAAGTCGGGACATCGACCTTTCCGTTGTTGCGCAGCGTGTAGCCTTGTAGGAGATCCTTGACTGGACTGCCCGGATTATTTGCCAAAAGCACTGCAACCTGCGCGGCTTTCTCAGCAAGAGGTTCGATTTTTTTCCAGACATCGATGCTCTGCTCGCCCTGCGCAAGCAGTCTGATATTGCGCAGGTCCGCGTCGGCGCCGGCGACGAATACCTTGCTTGCGTCGCCCAACCCTTCCGCTTGTAGGGCTTGAATGACCCCATAAGCCAACCCGTCGTTGTTACAAATGAACGCGTCGATCTCGCCAGGGGATTTGAGAAGCAGGGTTTCAGCCGTGGCGCGGGCTGCGTCAGGCGACCAGTCCGCGTGAGACCGTTGCGTCAGGAGTTTAACGCCAGGGTTCTTGGCAAGCATGTCATAGACCCCGCTGCTCATGGCCTGCGCGTTGGAATCGCCTGGCTGGCCCATGATCAACACGATATTCCCGGCGACCTTTCCGTTCTTTTTCTGGAGCCACGCGGTTAACGCGTCCGCTTGCAGAGTGCCGACGGCCCATGAGTTCTGCATGACCATGACATCCAGCGGGCCATTGGTGATCATCGAGTTGTAACCCACGACGCGAACGCCGCGGGCGTTGGCTTTCGCCACCATCGCGCCCGCGGTTCCCGTATCGACTGGCTGCAGGACGATGACGTTCGCGCCGGCCTCAAGGGCCGCGTCGAACTCCTCCAACTGACGTTCTTCGTCGTTGCCTGCCGAGTTCAATTGAACGTCCGCCCCCAGCTTTTCGGCCACCACGATGAAGTCGCGACGGTCAGTCTGGTAGCGTTCCTCCTGCATTGTCTTCAGAAGGAAGGCGATCTTCGGTTTGCCTTCCGCGGCCGCCCCATGGCTCGCCAGGGCGAGCAAGACCGCTGACGAGACGACTCGCAACGATGATTTGGCCAGGAGCTCGCAAATGTTCATCGTCATCGCCTCCACAATCAACCTTGATTTGCGACGGCCGGATCGCTCTGATCTTTGTCTCGGGCCAGCCGCTGCACATGCACGGCCCGCAGTCCTATTTCCTCTTTTGCAGAACGTCGAACCAGACGGCTAGGCTGATGATCAGGCCCTTGATGATCAGCTGGTAGAACGAGGAGACACCGAGCAAGCTCATGCCGTTGTTCAGAACGCCGATGATCAGCGCGCCGATGATCGTGCCGCCGATCGTGCCCGAGCCGCCAGACAGGCTGGTGCCGCCGATCACCACCGCGGCGATCGCGTCGAGTTCGAACATCGTGCCGAGATTGGGCGACGCGCCGTTGAGGCGTGACGCCAGCAGAATCCCCGACAGCGCCGCCAGCAGCGACACCGTCACGTAGACGATCATCTTGGTCTGATAGACGTTGATGCCCGACAGGCGCGCCGCTTCCTCGTTGCCGCCGAGCGCGTAAAGACGTCGGCCAAACCTCGTATGGCCAAGAACGAAGATCGCCGCGCCTGCGATGACGACAAAGATCGCCACCGGAACGGGAAGGCCATCTCCCCTGCCGAAAACGTAAACCGCGAGCGCAAAGCCGACTGCAGCGAGGATGACCCCCGTCGCCAGTCTGTCGACGTCCCCGCGGCCGCCCGATTTCTTGCTTTCGCCGAGGCCCTGGACAACGAGTAGACGTAGAGCGCCGCGGCGATTGCAAGAATGACCAACGTCGGCATAGGCGGAATGTAAGCGCCGCCAATCTTGGCAAACGATGGATCGGCGACCGGAACCGAGCTGCCCCCGGACAATGTCAGCGCGACGCCGCGCCCGATCGTCAGCATGCCGAGCGTGATGATGAATGGCGGAATGCGGTAATGCGCGATCCAGAAGCCGTTCCAGAGCCCGATGACGCCGCCGACGATCACAAGCGCGACCGGCACGGCGATCCATGCGGCCAGGCCATATTGCATCAGCAGCGTCACGACGACCGCGGCGACGCCGACGACGGAGCCGACCGACAGGTCGATGCCGGCGATCAGGATCACCATCGTCATGCCGACGGCGATGATGCCGACGATCGTCACCTGCCGCGCGACGTTGCTCAGATTGCGCGCGGTGTGGAAGGTGGGATCGGCGAGCGCCAGCGCGACCGTCAGCACCACGAGCGCGATCAGCGTCGCGTTGGTCTTGACGAACTGAAGCAGCTGATTTTGCTGCATGTTCTGTTGCATCATCGTCTCACTCCCCCCTCCGGCGCGCGCCGGTCGCAAATTCCATGATCGCTTCCCTGGTCGCTTCTCCCGCGTGAACTCCGAGACGATGGCGCCCTCGTTCATTACGAGAATCCGGTCGCTCATGCCGAGCACTCTCGGGCAGTTCCGAGGATATGATGATGATCGCCACGCCTTGCCGGCGCGAGGCGGTCCAAGCAGCCTGTGGATTTCGACCTTGGCGCCGATGTCGATGCCGCGGGTCGGCTCGTCCAGGATGAAAATCTTCGGGTTGGCATTGAGCCACTTTCCAAGATGACCTTTTGCTGGTTGCCGCCGCTGAGCGTGCCTACGACCGTGTCGATACCGGGTGTCTTGACGCCGAGCTCGCGGACATATCTCTCCACCACCGCGCGTTCCCGGCCCGCGTCGATCACTCCGAGCGGCGGCGAACTGATGGTCTGCAATGACGGCGATCGTCGTGTTGAAGGCGACCGACTGGTCGAGGAACAGGCCGAACGCCTTGCGGTCCTCGGTCAGAAGCGCAATTCCATGGTCGATCGCGTCAGGGGCGAGCGAATGTCGACCTTTTTGCCCTCGATCAGCACCTCACCGTGCGTTGCGTTCGGATAAGCGCCGAAGATCGCGGAGACGAGTTCGGTTCGCCCCGACGCCCATCAATCCGGAAATGCCGAGGATTTCGCCGCGATAGGCCGAGAACGACGTCTTCTTGATCCGTCTTCTCGCCCGGCAAATCGGGATGGTCGACCTCGAGATTCCTGACCTCGAGGATTATTTCGCCGCGCCGGCGTGCGCTCCCTCGGAAACATGTCCCTGATGTCGCGGCCGACCATTCTGGCGATGATCTGGTCGAGCGTGATGTCGGCGATCGCCGTGACGTCGCCGATGGTCCGCCCGTCTCGCAGCACCACGACGCGGTCGGCGATCTGCTTGATCTCCTCCATCTTGTGGGAGATGTAACACATGCAGACGCCGTCCTGCTTCAGCTTGCGGATGATCCTGAAAAGGTCGGCCACCTCCTTGTCGGTCAGCGCCGACGTCGGTTCGTCGAGCACGAGAATGCTCGCGCGCTTCGACAGCGCCTTGGCGATTTCCACCATCTGCTGCTTGCCGACCGTGATGCTCTTGACCTGATCGGTTGGCTTGAAGTCGGGGATGCCGAGTTCGTCGAGCAGGCCCTGGTGTCGGAATTCAGCCTGCGCCAATCGATCGCGCCCAGGCGGTTGGTCGGCTGACGGTCAAGGAAGATGTTTTCCGCGACGGTGAGTTCGGGAATGAGGTTGAGTTCCTGATAGATGATTGCGACGCCCGCCTCCTCGGCGTCGCGGGTGTTGTAAAACCGCTTTCTCTCGCCCCTGATGAAGATGTCGCCCTGATAGGTGGGATAGGGCCAGACGCCGCCGAGCACTTTCATCAGTGTCGATTTGCCCGCGCCGTTCTCGCCCACCAGCGCGAGAACCTCGCCGGAGCGCGCCTCGAAATTGACGTTGTCGAGGGCCCTGACGCCCGGGAATTCCTTGACGATGTGCTCCATCCTCAGAACGACTTCGGACATGCCCGTCACCTTCTTCCTCTCCACCATACCTGCTCTTTCTTACGCTGCACGCGATTGACGTTCGACGACCTCAAACCGATGATATCAGAGAATCCCCAGTTGACCCCACCCCCCCTTCCCATTCTACAGACACCACGATCATTCAATCTCATACATCATTAGGTCTCGGGCGCGGGACCAGCCTGACAGCGTAGCCTGGTCCCGTTCATCCTCATCGCCACGCCGAGTCTACTTTCCGTACACCTGCTGGTGGGTGTAAAACCCCTCGGCGATGATCGTGCTGTCGAGGTTCTCCCTGTCGACGAGCACGACCGGCGTGACGATCGTGGGCACGTCGACGGCGCCGTTATTGATGACCCTGTCGGCCTTGAGCAGGTCTTTGGATCCTTGTCGGGATTCTGCGCCAGCGTCACCGCCGTCTCGCCGCCGTTTCGGCAAGCGGGGCGATCTTTTTCCAGATCTCGGCCGCCTCCTTGCCCTGCGCGACATACTGGATGTTGACGAGATCGGCGTCGGAGCCGGCGACGAACACCTTTTCGGCGCTGGCCAGACCCTGGGCGTCGAGGGCGGCGATGACGCCGCGCGCCATGCCGCTGTTGTTGCATATGATGGCGTCGATCCGTTGCCGGATTTGGTCAACAGGTTTTCCGTCGTCGCCATCGCCTTGTCGGGCGACCAGCCCTCGTGCGACTGATCGGCGATCAGCTTGAGATCGGGATTTGCCTTCAGGACCTCGAGAACCCCGCTGCTCATCGCATTGGCGTTGGAATCGCCGGGCTGTCCCCGGATCAGCGCGACATTGCCCTTGACCGATCCATTCTTGGCCTTGAGCCATGCCACCATCGCCTCGGCCTGAAGCTTGCCGACCGCCCAGCTATCCTGCATCACCATGGCGTCGAGCGGGCCGTTGACCAGCATCGCAGTCGTAGCCGACCACTTTCACGCCGCCCTTGTGCGCGGAGGTCACCATGCTTCCGGCGGTGCCCGTATTGACCGGCTGCAGCACGATGACCTGCGCGCCCTGCGACAGCATGTTTTCGAACGCCGCGAGTTGCGTCTGCTCGTCGTTGTTGGCGGAATCGAAGATCACGTCGGCGCCAAGCGCCTTGGCCTTGGCGAGAAACGCGGCCTTGTCTCTCTGGTAACGCTCCTCCTGCATGGTTTTCAGGAGGAAGCCGATCTTGATCTTGTCGGCCGCGGCAGCCGGATCGACGGACAGCGCAAAGGCGCGGCCAACAGGCACGCCATCCCGCCGAGGATGAGTCTGCGATGGAATTTCATGAGGTTCTCTCCCAAGGGAATTCGAGCTCTGCCTTTATCCGCTCGATCTTGGTCACCATCCGCAATCGCGAGGACCGCAACCTATGGGATTCCTTAAGGCAGGACCGTCACGCTGCCAAGGGAAGAGAGCAAGAATTCGGCAAGAATTCGTCCCTTTGCTCGGCGGCAATCCCCTTTGTGCGACGCTCGGATCATGCGGCTGGACTTATCGATCAGTCGCTTGTCGGCCCCGACTGCGGGGGTGAGCGTTTTGGGCTCACGCTAGCTGCGTGCGGGCAAATGCCAACTCGAAAGAACGCGGCGGGATTTCCGACGGCAAGAGCGGCAGGCCGTTCCCGGCGGAGCCGGCCAGAGCTCGAAATTTCTGGCCGCACTTTGCGCGTCGAGGGTCATCCGGAGATGTCGGTTTCCGCTGAGCTGCGCTATGACTATTCATGGAACAATCCCGGTCACCATTAGCTATCTCAATATTTACCATCGCATTCGCCACAAGTGGTTTGGTTCCCGAAAACTCAAGCATGCGAAAGGAATGGGCTGATGTCTGACCTCGTGGCTGTCGACCGTCTTCCCGAATTTCCGGTTCCGAGGACGTTGCGGAGGCGGCAATCGCCGGCGCAGCCGGTCGGCCCATGGCTTTCGGCGACAGCCGGGTCGATTTCGCACGGGTCCGCAGCGCTTTCGCGATTGCTTTGCACATGCATCAGCCGCTGATACCGGCGGGCGGCGGCGATCTTCGAACCGCCGCGATCATCTCCAATCTCCAGGCGATGATGGAAAGCGCAAGCGACGAGCAGCGTTACAACGCCGGCGTCTTGCGCTGGTGCTACGAACGGATGGGCGAGTTCGTTCCGCAACTGGTGCGGGAAGGAAAGCAGCCCAAGGTGATGCTGGACTATTCGGGAACGCTGCTCTGGGGCTTCCAGCAAATGGGGCTTGGGGACGTGCTCGAAAAGCTGCGCGTCGTCACCTGTGATCCCCAGTACCGCGGGTGTGCCGAGTGGCTGGGGTCCGCCTGGGGGCATCCGGTCGCGCCGTCCACCCCAGTGCAGGATTATCGGCTGCATGTGCGCGCCTGGCAGCAGCATTTCGCCTCGCTCTTCGGCGCGGAAGCGCTCGGGCGCGTCCGGGGCTTCTCGCCGGCTGAAATGGCGTTGCCGAACCATCCTGATGTCGCACACGCATTCGTCAAGACCCTGCGAGACTGCGGCTATCGGTGGGTCCTCGTTCAGGAGCATACGGTCGAGCAGCCGGGAAGCCGCCGGCCTCCCGAGCGGAAGCATCTGCCCCACCGCCTCCTCTGCCGCAATTCCTCGGGCGAACACGCGGAGATCATCGCCATTCTCAAGACGCAGGGCAGCGACACCAAGCTCGTGGCGCAAATGCAGCCCTATCATGAGGCGCGAGGGCTCTCGCCCCAACACCTCATGGGCAAGGCGATCCTGCCTTTGGTCACCCAGATCGCGGACGGCGAGAATGGCGGGGTGATGATGAACGAGTTTCCGGCGAAATACATGGACGTCGTCCGGGAATGTTCAGGCTCCCAGACGCCGCTCGTGAATGTCTCCGAGTATCTGGAAAGCCTCTTTAAGGCAGGGATCAGCGAAGCCGAGCTGCCGGCGGTTCAGCCGATCGGGCAAGCCCGGATCTGGGAGCGGTTTCGACCCGGCGACGGCGCGGAAAAGCTCACCGATCTGATACGCCAGCTGGAACGGGAAGATTCGCGCTTCCGCATGGAAGGCGGAAGCTGGACCAACAACATTTCCTGGGTGAAAGGCTACGAGAACATCCTCGGGCCCATGCAGAAGCTGAGCTCGCTGTTCTTCGAGAAGGCCTTGAAGCCGGGTGTGTCCGCCAGCGACTTGCGTTTCCGCAACGCGCTGTTTCATCTGCTGGTTTCGCAGACGAGCTGCTATCGCTACTGGGGACAGGGCGCTTTTGTCGATTATGGGCGCGAGATCTGCCGCCGCGGGATCGAAATCCTGACCCATGATTTCTGAGCCCGGGCCGAGGGCGCGGTCGAGAACGTATGGCCCGCCCCGTCGGCAAGGGGTTTGTTGAGCTCGGCGGTTGATCCGTCTGCTTCAAACGTACAGCGGAGGGGATTGAAACTGATGGTCATCGTGACTTGACGCCTTCGGGTTGTGGGATTCGCCAGAATTCAGCGGCGGTCGTTTTGGTCACCCAGGCGTTCAATACGACGCGCAGCATTTCACTTTCCCTCTCGCTCCGGGTTCGGATCTCAGCCGTGCGAAGACGACGCAGTGACGAGGGGACGCAGTGAATGACGGGAGTGCGCTAAATACCGGTCATTCGCCGACGGCTTGGCGACGGGTCATATCGACCGGTCCCGGTATGGAAGAATGCGCCAGGGGACATTCGCCATAGGCGATGAATTGTCGAATAGCAGCTTATCTTCACAATGCATGCGGCTTAGACTGCCGGACATGGAGCGATCCCGCCCTGCCGGCGCCCCAGCAGGCTGCACGTCCTGAAAGGAGATGGTCCGTCATGCAGAAGCGTAAACTTGGAAACAGCGGCCTCGAAGTCTCGGCCATGGGGTTTGGCTGCATGGGTCTGAGCCATGCCTATGGTCCGCCCGTCGACAAGCAGGCGGGAGTAGCCCTGATCCGGACGGCCGTCGAACGCGGGGTGACTTTCTTCGACACCGCGGAGGTCTACGGGCCCTTCACCAACGAGGAACTGGTCGGCGAGGCCCTGGCGCCCGTCCGCGATGGGGTTGTGATCGCAACGAAGTTCGGCTTCGACGTCGACCCGGCCACAGGCGAACGCCGTGGCGGCCTGAACAGCCGCCCTGAGCATATTAAGGCGGTCGCGGAAGCCTCGCTCAAGCGCCTCAGGACCGATCGGATCGATCTCTTCTACCAGCATCGCGTCGATCCGAATGTCCCGATCGAGGACGTGGCCGGCGCGGTGAAGGACCTCATTCGAGAAGGCAAGGTCAAACACTTCGGGCTTTCGGAGGCCGGCGCCAAGACGATCCGTCGGGCGCACGCCGTGCAGCCGGTCGCCGCGCTGCAAAGCGAATACTCCCTGTTATGGCGGGGGCCCGAGGAAGAGATCCTGCCGACCTGCGAAGAACTAGGGATCGGCTTCGTGCCCTGGAGCCCGCTCGGCGCTGGCTTTCTGACCGGCGCCATGGACGCAAACACGCGATTCGACAGCGCCGACTTCCGGGCGAACGTTCCCCGCTTCGCGCCAGAGGCGCTGAAGGCAAACCTCGCCCTGGTCGATCTCGTCCGCGAATGGGCGGAGCGGAAGGACGCGACGCCGGCACAGGTCGCGCTCGCCTGGCTCCTGGCGAAGAAGCCATGGATAGTGCCGATCCCCGGCACCACGAAACTCAAGCGCCTGGACGAGAACCTCGGGGCGCTCGCTGTTGCGTTCACGTTCGAAGACCTTCGTGAGATCGACGAGGCCGCCTCAAAGATCGAGGTGCAAGGCGCCCGCCTGCCGCCGGCAGTGCTCGCGATGAGCGGGCGCTGAAGGCAGGCCGACGATGCGACTATAGCGGGCGGCGCAATGACCAAGGTCCTGATCCTCGGCGCGAACGGCCAGCTTGCGCGCAACACGACGCGGGTCTTTCTCGAGAAGACCGATGTCGCCCTTACGCTTTATCTGCGGCGGTCAAGCCGGCTCCAGAACCCTGACCCCAGTCGGGTGAAAATCGTCGAAGGCGATGTGCTCGACGCGGGCGCGCTGCGCGACGCCATGCGAGGACAAGACGTGGTCTACGCCAATCTTGTCGGCGACATGGCGCGGCAGGCCCGCGCAATCATCGACGCCATGCACGCCGTGGACCTGATGCGGCTGATCTTTGTCAGCTCGATGGGCATCTACGGGGAAGTCGCCCGGAGAGACGTATCGAAGCGTCCTGGACCCGTATCGGGACTCGGCGGCCGAAATCGAGAAATCGGACCTGGACTGCACCATTCTCCGCCCGGGATGGTTTACCCGCGACAAACCGGTCAGCTATCGGATCACGCAAAAAGGCGAGCCCTTTATAGGGTCATGACGTTTCGCTCGACGGCTTGTCCGACCTGATCACGAAACTCGCCACCGATCCGGGCCTATATCTTCGCTGCAGCGTCGGCGTGAGCAGCCCGTGAACGCAGGTTCAGGCGACTTGTCAGCCGATCCGGAACGACCGGGACGCAGGCGAATCGATTCGTGATGGTCTTCTCCGAGTCGGTTGCCGGGAGGGCGAACTGCATCGGCTGGGCGACGTCGTCCAACGGGCACTCGTTCACCCCCGACAACGGGCTCTCCTGGTGCAGCCCGAACCCGAGCGTCGGCTACCTGGACCCATACGTCTTCGTCGATGCTGCGAACGGCACAGTGTGGTTGGTCTACAGCCAGCAAGGTGCGGCCCTGGGCTCGGTTGGTGGCTCCGAGCTCGTGACGCACCAGCTGACCGCCAACGGCCTCGGGTTCACAGCCGGAAGCCAGGACGACACACTGATCACCTACGCGCAGGTGTCCTCGTTGAACTCGAACCCGGGCTCCAACCCTGAGATCGAGAACCCCTCCATGACGAGCGACGCCTCCGGATACTTCGACCTGACCTTCTCGTTGGGGACCTGGACGTCGAACTCGACGTATCTCACCGGTGAGGTTCTCTGCACGTCCAACATGTCGGGGTGCATCCCTTCGCAGGGGACCGACGTCATGAACGGGGGCGGTGGTGCCTCGGCGCTGCTCGATAGCTCAGCCTCGAATTGGCTCATCTGGCACTCCTGGTCAGGCTCGAACAGGGTCGATTACACTGGTCCGACCTCCGAAGCGAACTCGGGTGACATCGCGCTCGCGCCTGCACTCGCACACTCCAAGGCAGGCGCCCTGCGGGCCCTCGTCACGCGAACCCCGACACAAGTGGTTCCGTACACGTGGCGACCCCGGGTGCCGAATCCGACAGAACCACACCTGGTGATCGGCTATACGGGCCGGCCCACGACGATCCCGTCCGATGCTGCGCCGGTGGCGGACCCGACCACCGTGACGACTGCCTCGCGCTGATGGAGCAGGTCCGACCCTGACGCGCGCCGCTCGGCGAGCTCGGCACCGTGTCCCTTCACCCGCGAGGGCCACGATCCCCCAAGTAGTCGGTGAGCACCGCAGAGCACGTGCCGAAACAATGCCGGGTCAGCGACGTTCGCGATTCTAAAGAGACTGATTTCACATGCGGTCCCCTGAGACTGGAGACCTGGTGACAGAGCAAGGCCACGGCTGACCGCCCCGGACCTAGGGCAACTGCGAGCTGTCCTGAGCGAGGGCGGCCAACGCCTCGGGGACCCATCCGCTGTCCCAATTGTGATCCATTAGCTGCGGCGGAGCGGTGGTGTGGGGGATGCCCTCCGACGTCAGTAAGGCGTCATAGTCAGCGATATCGCTTTGGAAGCTGTTGTATCCGCCGATCCAGATTCTGTTCTCGGCCGTGAACGGTTCCTTGTGGGCGTCGACGAACGCAGGGGTCAGGCGATAGTTCGCCTGGAAATTGGCGTCGGTGCCGTACCCGGTGATGGAGCTCTGGCCGAACTGGTCGTAGGAGGACATGTCGGCCGGGAAATCCCAGGAAGCGGCGAGCTGAAATAGATCGGGGTGCTTCAAGATCAGATCTTGGGCGCCGATGCCCGACTTCGAGAACCCGATCAACCAGTTCTGCTCGGACCCAGAAGTGGCGAAAGTCGCGATGACCCAGGACCGCAACTGAGTCATAAAGGTCTCGTACTGGACGTTGGCATCGTCGGGATTGTCGGCATACCATGGGTCGGCGCCGAATGTCGGCTCGATGACGGTTAGGTTGTACTGGTCCTGTGCGTCGAGGGACGCCAACGTTTCGAGCCCGTCGCCGAAATCAGTGGCCAACCCGCTCTCCACCGGAAGCACGTAGATGAAATTGTGTGGCTCTCCGGCCACGGGATGACTGGGCTGCAGGACACGGAGACTTTGAGGACCCGGACCGTCCGCCGGTGACGTCACCGTGTAGTACTGCACGCCGTTGGCGTCTGTGCTCACGTATTGAGCAGTGAAGCCTTCCGCGCAGCTGACCGCCACGTTGGTCACGTTGGCCGTGCCCATGGTCCCGCTCGCGTTCGAGACGGTGCAGAGCTGCCCCGAGGGGTTGGTCTTGACCGAGACGGCGTAGGCGACGTTCTGGGCCAGCCCGGTGGCAAAGGTGAACGGCCCGTTGGCGCTGACGCTCAGGTCGTCCCCCCCGTTGTCCTCGAGCACCACCGTCCCCGAGAGGCCCGACACCGTGCCACCCACCGTGGAGGTGGTCGCGGCGCCGAGTGAGCCCAGGCCCATCCAGTTGTCGCCTTCGGCGGTGCCGTCGGCCATGATTCCCGGAGCACCCCCGCTCAAGGCCGCGTCGGTGGCGCTGATGACCACCGTGCCGTTCTCGGCGAACGAGAGGGTCGAGCCGCTGGCGCGAAGTGTGAGCTGGGCGCCCGCCGCCAGAGGGCCCGACGCGTAAGGCGAGCCGAGCTCGGTCCAGGTGCCGCTGGTGCGTTTGAAGAGCGCCAGCTCGGGGTTCCCGTTGTTCCACCAATAGAGCCCGACATAGAGGCTGAGACCGCCGTTCTGTGCGCGCACAGCGGGGCCGATCCACTGCCCGCCGCTGAGCTGGCTGGCGGTGACCCCGATCTGGGAGGACTGGTCGCTGCTGTAGCTCTCTCCAATCCGGATGTCACCTGAGTAAGCCGAGCTGGTGCCGGTCACGACCTGGGAGGCGATGGCCAGCCCCCCGTCGGCCATGGGAGTCCAGGCCGGACCGAGGCTTCCGTCGGCCCGGTTGAAGTCGTCGGTGGCGACGCCGGCGCAGCTGACCGCCACGTTGGTCACGTTGGCCGTGCCCATGGTCCCGCTCGCGTTCGAGACGGTGCAGAGCTGCCCCGAGGGGTTGGTCTTGACCGAGACGGCGTAGGCGACGTTCTGGGCCAGCCCGGTGGCAAAGGTGAACGGCCCGTTGGCGCTGACGCTCAGGTCGTCCCCCCCGTTGTCCTCGAGCACCACCGTCCCCGAGAGGCCCGACACCGTGCCACCCACCGTGGAGGTGGTCGCGGCGCCGAGTGAGCCCAGGCCCATCCAGTTGTCGCCTTCGGCGGTGCCGTCGGCCATGATTCCCGGAGCACCCCCGCTCAAGGCCGCGTCGGTGGCGCTGATGACCACCGTGCCGTTCTCGGCGAACGAGAGGGTCGAGCCGCTGGCGCGAAGTGTGAGCTGGGTGCCCGCCGCCAGAGGGCCCGACGCGTAAGGCGAGCCGAGCTCGGTCCAGGTGCCGCTGGTGCGTTTGAAGAGCGCCAGCTCGGGGTTCCCGTTGTTCCACCAATAGAGCCCGACATAGAGGCTGAGACCGCCGTTCTGTGCGCGCACAGCGGGGCCGATCCACTGCCCGCCGCTGAGCTGGCTGGCGGTGACCCCGATCTGGGAGGACTGGTCGCTGCTGTAGCTCTCTCCAATCCGGATGTCACCTGAGTAAGCCGAGCTGGTGCCGGTCACGACCTGGGAGGCGATGGCCAGCCCCCCGTCGGCCATGGGAGTCCAGGCCGGACCGAGGCTTCCGTCGGCCCGGTTGAAGTCGTCGGTGGCGACGCCGGCGCAGCTGACCGCCACGTTGGTCACGTTGGCCGTGCCCATGGTCCCGCTCGCGTTCGAGACGGTGCAGAGCTGCCCCGAGGGGTTGGTCTTGACCGAGACGGCGTAGGCGACGTTCTGGGCCAGCCCGGTGGCAAAGGTGAACGGCCCGTTGGCGCTGACGCTCAGGTCGTCCCCCCCGTTGTCCTCGAGCACCACCGTCCCCGAGAGGCCCGACACCGTGCCACCCACCGTGGAGGTGGTCGCGGCGCCGAGTGAGCCCAGGCCCATCCAGTTGTCGCCTTCGGCGGTGCCGTCGGCCATGATTCCCGGAGCACCCCCGCTCAAGGCCGCGTCGGTGGCGCTGATGACCACCGTGCCGTTCTCGGCGAACGAGAGGGTCGAGCCGCTGGCGCGAAGTGTGAGCTGGGTGCCCGCCGCCAGAGGGCCCGACGCGTAAGGCGAGCCGAGCTCGGTCCAGGTGCCGCTGGTGCGTTTGAAGAGCGCCAGCTCGGGGTTCCCGTTGTTCCACCAATAGAGCCCGACATAGAGGCTGAGACCGCCGTTCTGTGCGCGCACAGCGGGGCCGATCCACTGCCCGCCGCTGAGCTGGCTGGCGGTGACCCCGATCTGGGAGGACTGGTCGCTGCTGTAGCTCTCTCCAATCCGGATGTCACCTGAGTAAGCCGAGCTGGTGCCGGTCACGACCTGGGAGGCGATGGCCAGCCCCCCGTCGGCCATGGGAGTCCAGGCCGGACCGAGGCTTCCGTCGGCCCGGTTGAAGTCGTCGGTGGCGACGCCGGCGCAGCTGACCGCCACGTTGGTCACGTTGGCCGTGCCCATGGTCCCGCTCGCGTTCGAGACGGTGCAGAGCTGCCCCGAGGGGTTGGTCTTGACCGAGACGGCGTAGGCGACGTTCTGGGCCAGCCCGGTGGCAAAGGTGAACGGCCCGTTGGCGCTGACGCTCAGGTCGTCCCCCCCGTTGTCCTCGAGCACCACCGTCCCCGAGAGGCCCGACACCGTGCCACCCACCGTGGAGGTCTGTGTCTGGTTGCAGCTCACCGCCACCAGCAACAAGGTGACCAGGCAGAAGACCCAGGCCGCGACGCGACGCGCGCTGCGACTAGTCAACCCATTACCCTGTCCGTTCCGCCGCTGAGACGGCCGGCGGCTTCGTGCCCAGGGGGGTCCGCGCCTCGTCCCGGAAGGCTGGCCTTTCCTCGGCACCAAACTCCACTCCGTACACCACCCTTTTCACCAGCCGCCAGCCCACTCCTGCACCTCTTAGAGATTCCGCTTCAGTTCCTGATACGGACGCGACCTTGGGGTGGGAGCTTCGGCCCCAACTGATAGGAATGCTTCCTGTTGGTCAGAGCAGAGCGCTGCGTATCAGGTGGTCGGTGCGACCACGCGTCGCGTTTCGAACCGGTCTTCGCCGGCCCGCCGATGGCTCGGTCGGGTTTCTATCGGCAATGCCTGTCTGCCCTCCGTTCCTCCCGACCGCTTCGACTCACTCTCAGGTTTGACCGTGAAAGGCCGAAGCGACGATGGCTCGACCGTTCCGCAGCAAAACTGCTGGTCAGACGGGTGGGAAATCGAGTCCGTTCGCGTGGGAAATGGCCATCCCGCAGCTTGCGGATTCCCTGGTGCTCGAGTTCTGTCGACACCCCACAGAACACACCCGACGCTCTTGCGATGTGTGTGGACCCCCGTCGGCCACGATGGGGAGATGACCACGCCTCTCGAGCGGCCCTCAGCACGCGTGATCGTCATGGACGGAATCGGGAGCGTGTTGCTGTTTCGGATCGAAGACCCTCATGACTCCAAGCCCCCGCTCTGGATCGCTCCCGGCGGAGGGGTCAAGCCAGGCGAAGCACTCAGCGAAGCCGCAGCGCGCGAACTCGCTGAAGAGACGGGCGTGGTCATTGATCCCGCAGCGTTGGGCGAGCCGGTCGCCATCTGCCGGGGCGAGTGGACGTTTCGCGGCCAGCCTCTGTACTCGGTGGACTCCTTCTTCGCGTGGCGCACGAAGCGGTACGTGCCATCGACTGCGGGATGGGAGCCTCTGGAGCACGAACTCCACACGGCATGGCGATGGTGGACGATCGAAGAGCTCGACACCACGAACGAGGCCATCCTGCCAGCACATTTGGGTAATGTCGTGCGGCTGATCACGCAGGGTACGATCGGCCCGTCGCCCATCGAATTGCCCTGGGTCAACTTCGACGCGATCGAGATCGACCCGTCGGCGGAGACTACGAACGGCTGACGCCGGACCGGCGTATGAGGTTGGGTGGCTACTGCTGCTCAAGATGCGAAGAACGCGACTGGCATACTGCCTCAGTGGATCGAGTCGTTGTCCGGAGCGCCACATCAGGTGACGTCGAGCGCCTGGTTTCGCTCCTCGAACACGGCGCATTGGAAGAACCGACGGAAGACGCTGCCGACCTGGACCCGTACCACAGAGCCCTCGCCGACGTTCAGGCATCAGGCCGAAGCGAAGTCTTCGTAGCTGAGTTTGATGGCGAGGTCGTAGGGATGTGCCAGCTCGTCGTGTTCCGACATTTCCAGCGACGCGGCGGCCTTTGCGCGGAGGTGGAGTCCCTGCACGTCCATCCGGACTTTCGTCGAAAGGGCATCGGTGAACAGCTCCTCTATGCCGCTGTCGACACTGCCCAGCAGGCAGGTTGCTATCGCGTCCAGCTCACCTCGAATGTCCAGCGAGCCGACGCCCACCGATTCTACGAGCGCCACGGATTCGTGCCGAGCCACCTTGGATTCAAACGATATCTCTAGACGGGCAGAACCCATCTTGCTCTCGGTCCGAATGGCCGATTCGGCTCCGCCTACCCGGTGAGAAGGGATACCTGATAGTTGCTGCCTGCGCCCGATGCACGTAACGAAGTGGAACACTTCGGGGGTGGATCGCTGGGGCGCACCGCTCTATGGCGAGCCATGTCGCGAGTGTGGATTTACCTGGGCCGCTGGTCAAGCCGCCTCGACTTCGTTGATGCGCAGTCTTCTACAACGACGTGGCCCTCCAAGGAGCGACGTGGTCGTTTCGCATCGCGGTTGAGAGCTGGCTCCGTGCCGTCGATGAGGCAGAGCCCACCGGACTCGCCATGCTGCACTCAGAACGCGGCGCAATGGAACTCTCCGATGTCGTCGCCTCGAATGCTCACGACGCCTTCCACCACCGCTGGGATTTGACAAGGATTCTTCACGAACGCTGAACGAATGGCTTAATGCACGCGACCAGTGCCGGAGGATGACGCCCAGCACTGGCGAACTGGGCTACCGAGCAGTCAAAACAGTTCAGCTCACTGCAGGTCGCAGCAAGACGAGCGGAATCTCTCGGTCAGTCTTGCGCTGATACCCCGCGTAATTGCGGTGCTTGTCGGCGATGACGGGCCAGATCCGTGCCCGTTCTCCGGCACTGGCTACTTCGGCAACCATCGGCTCTGCGGCTTTGGGGCCTCGCTTCACCATCACCTTTGGATTGCTTTGAATGTTGAGATACCAGGCAGGGTGGTGGTCGTCGCCGCCTCTGGACGCCACGATGACGAGCGTCGAATCTTCCTGATAGGGCGACGTGAGCATCGTGCTGCGCGGTCGGCCGCTCTTGCGGCCGGTAGTCGTGAGTTCGATGACCGGCATGCCGGAGAACCGCCACCCGACGCGGCCCCCCGATCCCTTCAGGAGAAGCCGATGTATTTGGTTCATCGATTTCAAGGCCATGTCTGAGGGCATGGGTAAAGAGCGTAGCGAAGGGCTCCTTGCACCGACCAACGAGGCGCCTCCTCAGCAGGTCGCGTGCGTCCAACCTGACCCTGTGCAGGGCAGCTATGGGCACCCCTCGCAGCCGCTCGGCATCGGCAGTTCCAGGATGATTTCTCAGGACTCGATCGTCATCTCGCCCATTCGTGCCCAACCATCACCAGGTGCCTCGACATGGACAATCCCGGGCACCGCGGTGAGCCAATTCATACGTGCTCTGAATGGTCTTGACGTTCTCGTCGAATCCCATGGGTACCTCCCTCTGATCCCTTCCCCGTACACCGCCGCAGGAGCTTGCCAGCTACCTCGTCGGCGCCCCCGGGACTGCCGGATACCGGGCAACCCGCCGCCATGAAATTCCTGCCCCCAGGGTGCCTGCTGTCCCACTGCCGGATGCGAACTGGGCGCCCAGAAGGACGCCAACCGCTACTGGTCAAGCTGCTACCCGAATGCAAGCAGTTCTCCCGACGTCGTGGCCAGTGCGGGGAAGAACGCCGTGCCAGGCGGACGGCCACTCCTCCCAGGGACGAAGCACCGCGTTACTGCGGAGGTTTCTATGACCCCGTGACGGCGCGGAATGCCACGGCTTGCATGACCCAAATCGCGGAACCATCGTCGTCTGCCACCGCCGCGTAGGTGCCCACCGTGCTCACGAACTTGTCGCCGGCAATGTCGCCGTCCGTCGGTGTGATGATCCGGGCTGTGAAACCGTTGCTACCGCCCGAGAACAGGCCCGTGGTCATGCCGGCGCCAAAGATCACTTCACTCGGGTCGGTCGTAGTGAGGTTGCCACTGCTGGCGGTCCCACCACTCCCGTTCGCGGACACGCTGGTGTCGAGTGGGTCCACGGGATCAATGCCGCTGTACTCCGCGGCGCGCACATCGGCGTAGGGAACGGAACTCGAGAATTGCACGGTCACGACGTTTGCGCCCGCGCTGGCCGCGTTGATGTCCTTGGCGTAGTAAATCGCCTGGCTCATGACCGAACCACGGGTGAGCGGCGCAGCAAGTTGGTACACGTTCCCCGCACTGTCGGTCACCGAGCTGACGGTCGACGTCGTATCGGTCCAGCCGACAGCGACGACGTTCAGATCGCCCGTGCTCTGCGCCTGGAGATAAGGCACGGTAACAACACTCTCGTTCGTCTGCGGCGTCGCCGAGTTGACCTGCACGAATTGTGCCCCAGACGTCTGCTTCGACTGGGTCATGAGCGCGTAGAGGTTGCCCGACATGTCGCCTTCGTACAGCGCGCCGTCGGCGATGGAGGGAGGACCCCAGAACGGGCCGACGCCGGCGTAGGTGAAGACCGAGGCCCCGGTCGCGGCTGAGACGACTTGCGATGTTGTTGCCTTCGCCCACGGCGACGACGCCGCCAGCATCGACGGTCACGCCGCCGAGCACGAAGCCCCCGTCTGTGAAGCAGTGCTGCCAGATGAAGGCGCCGGTCGACGGATTCAGGGCGTTGACGGTACCGCTACAACTGTTGGTGACATCACCACCGACGTACAGCGTCGTGCCGTCGAACGCCGAAGACGCAATGTCACCGTTTCCCGTCGGCGGATTCCCGCCGCCAATCGCGATGCGGGTCTCCCAGACCGGCCCCGACGCCGAGCGCGTCTCGCTCGAAGGCGTAGTAGATACCGTTCTTGTTGATCACGCCGACCAGCGCCTCAGACTGTCCGCCGACGACACCGCTGAACAACGTCGGTGTCGCCCCGAAGTCGCTGTCCTCTGACTGCTGGGCGGGGGGCACCGCCCACGAGCCCACCAGGCTCAGGGTGGAGGCGGTCACTTCGACCAGCGCCGGGGCGAGCGGTTCGCTGCTCGTGCAGTCGCCGCCGTTGCCCGTGTCGAAGTAGATGGTGCCCGCGGCGGCATCGATCGTCGGTGAGCCCCACACGCCCCCGCCGGTGCAACCGTTGGGCACGACGTTGAAGGTGTTCAACAGCGCCCCGGTGACCCGGTTGAACTGGAGGAGTTGCCCCTGGATCAGCGGACAATCACCGAAGGAGGAGACGCCGACGTAGACAGAGTTGCCGAACACGGCCGGGGAGGACCAGACGAAGGAGTTCGGGTTCCCGCCGACGTTGTACGACCACAGCACCGCGCCGGTGGTCGCGTTCAAGGCGTAGACCGTCGAGTTGCCTCCGCCGACGTAGAGGACCGAGGTGGCCGACCCCACCGGGACGTCGGTCGTCAACGTTGCGGTGCTCGCGATGCCCGCCGACGAGGGGTCGACGCAGTCCGGCGGGGACGTGATCCCCAAGTTCGTCTTCCAGACGAGGTTCCCGGCCGTCGTGGTCGCGCGCTCGTAGCCGTCGAACGATCCCCAGTACACCATTCCGTCCGACACGACCGGTTGCGAAAAGACACCGGAGTCAGACCCTCCGCTGTCGGACGCCTTCCACGCAAGGTGCAGATTCGGAGCGGTCGTTGGAGTGAGGCTGCTGTCGGTCCCAAGACCGGTGCGGTCGATGCCCGCCAAGTACGTCGTCCAGTCCGAGGACGCGCCGTTGGCGATGTTGAAGGCGGCCGAGGTGGCGGCGGTGCGCGAGGGCGTACTCGAGGCCGTCAGCGTGTAGCCCGTCCCCGCCGTGTTGATGGAGAGGCCCGAGAAGGTGGCGATGCCCTTGGCCACCGTCACGGCCGAGCCACCGGTCAGCGTCCCGCCTCCGGGGTTGGTCCCGATGGCCAGGCTCACCGTGGTGGCATTGTCGGTCGTCTCGACGTTGCCGTTGGCGTCTTCGACCGCCACCGTCACGGCCGGGGTGATGGCGGCCCCGGCGGCGGCGTTGGAGGGACCCTGGACGAAGGCCAGCTTGGTGGGTGGGCCGGTCGAACCACCGGTGATGTTGAAGGCGGCCGAGGTGGCGGCGGTGCGCGAGGGCGTACTCGAGGCCGTCAGCGTGTAGCCCGTCCCCGCCGTGTTGATGGAGAGGCCCGAGAAGGTGGCGATGCCCTTGGCCACCGTCACGGCCGAGCCACCGGTCAGCGTCCCGCCTCCGGGGTTGGTCCCGATGGCCAGGCTCACCGTGGTGGCATTGTCGGTCGTCTCGACGTTGCCGTTGGCGTCTTCGACCGCCACCGTCACGGCCGGGGTGATGGCGGCCCCGGCGGCGGCGTTGGAGGGACCCTGGACGAAGGCCAGCTTGGTGGGGGCACCTGGCGTGATGTTGAAGGCGGCCGAGGTGGCGGCGGTGCGCGAGGGCGTACTCGAGGCCGTCAGCGTGTAGCCCGTCCCCGCCGTGTTGATGGAGAGGCCCGAGAAGGTGGCGATGCCCTTGGCCACCGTCACGGCCGAGCCACCGGTCAGCGTCCCGCCTCCGGGGTTGGTCCCGATGGCCAGGCTCACCGTGGTGGCATTGTCGGTCGTCTCGACGTTGCCGTTGGCGTCTTCGACCGCCACCGTCACGGCCGGGGTGATGGCGGCCCCGGCGGCGGCGTTGGAGGGACCCTGGACGAAGGCCAGCTTGGTGGGTGGGCCGGTCGAACCACCGGTGATGTTGAAGGCGGCCGAGGTGGCGGCGGTACGCGAGGGCGTACTCGAGGCCGTCAGCGTGTAGCCCGTCCCCGCCGTGTTGATGGAGAGGCCCGAGAAGGTGGCGATGCCCTTGGCCACCGTCACGGCCGAGCCACCGGTCAGCGTCCCGCCTCCGGGGTTGGTCCCGATGGCCAGGCTCACCGTGGTGGCATTGTCGGTCGTCTCGACGTTGCCGTTGGCGTCTTCGACCGCCACCGTCACGGCCGGGGTGATGGCGGCCCCGGCGGCGGCGTTGGAGGGACCCTGGACGAAGGCCAGCTTGGTGGGGGCACCTGGCGTGATGTTGAAGGCGGCCGAGGTGGCGGCGGTGCGCGAGGGCGTACTCGAGGCCGTCAGCGTGTAGCCCGTCCCCGCCGTGTTGATGGAGAGGCCCGAGAAGGTGGCGATGCCCTTGGCCACCGTCACGGCCGAGCCACCGGTCAGCGTCCCGCCTCCGGGGTTGGTCCCGATGGCCAGGCTCACCGTGGTGGCATTGTCGGTCGTCTCGACGTTGCCGTTGGCGTCTTCGACCGCCACCGCCACGGCCGGGGTGATGGCGGCCCCGGCGGCGGCGTTGGAGGGACCCTGGACGAAGGCCAGCTTGGTGGGTGGGCCGGTCGTGGAACTCGTGGCCGCCCTGAACGCCACGAGCTGCATGACCCATTCGGCGCCGTTCTGACGGGCGGTACCCGCGTAGGACCCTGCCGTCGTGACGACACGATCCTCCGTGAGATTGCCGAAGTCCGTCAGACGCTTCGTAAATCCGCTCCCCGCTTGGGTGACGGTGTTGTTGGATGCGCCGGCGGCGAACAGAAGGTCATTGGGGTTCGTGGTCGTCACGGCTCCACTGCTCATGGCCGCTGACGTGCCTGCGGCAGACGCACTTGCATCGACTGGAGCCACCGTGGCCAAACCGGAGTATTCGTGCAGGTACACGATGCCGAACGAGGTGATCGCGGTGCCAAAGGTCGCCTTTACCGTGTTCGACCCTCCGATGATGTTGGGGGCATAGAAGACTTGCGCACTCCAGTTGTTCCCAAAGGTCTTGCGTGCGGTTGCAGCCGTGTAGGTGTCGCCCCTGCTGTCGGACAGCGTCACGGTAGCGAGATTGTCCCAAACCACGTACACCACGATCATGTTTCCGGCTGTGTTCGCGTGGTTGAACGCCAGACTGGCTGTCGTGCCGCTCGTGACCTGGGTGTCTCCACCTTGTACGAAGGCCGCTGTTGCGGCAGACGCGCGAGGAGGCGACACAACGCCGAAGGTGGCCACAGCGAGGATGACGGTGAAGCCCAGTACAACGCTGCGAATGGTCCGTGGAACCTGTGCTTTCACCCGGTTCCCGCCCACCGACGTTCCAACGACTCGAGCCCGCAGGATCATCCTTTACCCCGATCGTTCGTGGGATGGGTACAGGTGGCCGGCCCCACCTTTACGCTCCCCTTGGCAAACCGTGACGCCCGTTAAAAGGAGGTCGTCGGTCTGTGAGAAATACGCTGGTTTCGGTGACCGACACCCGGCTAGGTACACGTCCGCTGACGTGGGAGAACGGTCGACTCTTGTGATTTCCCGCAGCCTCTCGGCGGTCAGCTGGACTCCAAGGGCTTTCCGATAGTCAGTGACCTCCTTGAAGGCGGTCACCCCCAGCCAACCTCTCACCCCTCACCACGTCTCTGGTCGGGCTGGGCACAAGGTCGAAAGGTCCGCTCCCCGGAGACTCGCCCGCTCGAGGTTCCTGATCAGGGCAGTGGGAATCCGAGTCGATGGCGTGGGAACCACCTCAAGCATTTCGCTTCCCCGGGCCTACACCGGACTCAGACCCGCCTCCAGCTTTTTCCCAGCGACCACCCTTCAACCTCTCGGGGCTTCAGCCGCATGAGCAGTCCGCCGGGGCTCGGAACGATTCCCCGTGCATGGATGACATGGGCGTCGGTGAGGTGAAGAGAGCCAGCCTGTACGAGGTCCGGCTGTCGTTCGTACACCGGTGGCCAGAGGCGGTGGTAGGCGTCACCGAGCAAGTTTCGAAGGGATGTCGCTCGCGTCTGGCCGTTTGGGTCCGGACGCAGATAGGGGCCTAAGGCTCTGCCCGACTGCTCCGTCAGGCGCGACAACGGGGGTGAGGTTGGCCATGTCCCGGACAATCGACGGTTCGCCCCATCCCGCTGGGACCGCCTCCACCACCACGTCGGCTGCTCCCGGCAATGCGCCCGGGACGCGCCGCCCGCCGCGGACACTGGGTCCGCTGGGTGCTGGGGGCGCTCACCCTGGTGGTCCTGGTCGCCGCCGGCATCGTCGTGTATCGCTGGTTCCACAGCGGCGCGCAGCCGGTGTCTACGAGCGTAGCGATCGAGCGCTACCGGCACGAGGCCGGATCCGACCCTTCCGGTGCAGGCCCCACCCCCGGTGTCTACTCATACCGGGGCACGGGGACGGAGACGATCTCGGTCCCCCCCAAGGCCCAGTCGGAAGGCCCCGGGATCCCGGGCACGGTGATAGGCCAGCCCGGGGGCTGCTTCGAGTTCCGGCTCGACTACTCGAACCGCCACTGGCAGAGCTGGGACTACTGCGTACGCTCGGGTGCGTTCGAAAGCCCATCGCGGGCGGGCTACTACGACTGGGACTTCGTCGCCTTCCACGTCGACGACACATCGACCTTCCACTGCAGCCCCGCGGTCATGACCATCCCGGCAGACGACGTGTCGGGAACACATGACGTCGTCGCGTCCGCGGGGAGCAACGACCACCTCGCCATCGGACCGGTGTCCATGCGGGGCACCTCCACGGTGGTCGGCACGGGCACGGTCGACGTGGGGGGAACGGACGGTTCCGGCCGTCGAGGTCAGCGAACAGGTCACGTTCTCGGGCGGACACAACGGCACCAACTCCCGAAGACGTGGTTCTCCACGTCGACGGGACTCCCGCTCCGCGGCACGTGGCACACCGTCGTGTCCACGGCGTCACCGGTCGGGCGCTCGACGCTCGACGCACACGGGAACTTCGCGCTGACGAGCCTGACGCCGCGGCGCTGAACTGCGACGCGACGTCGCCACGGGCATCAGATACGGTAGAGCTTGGCGGCGTTCTCACCCAGGATCTTGCGCTGCACGGACGGGGCAAGGGTCGACATCTTCTCTGCCACCGTGTCGAGCGGTTTGGGGTAGAGGCAGGTCGGGTGCGGGAAGTCCGTCTCGAACAGGATGCTGTCCTCCCCCACCGCCTCGACGAGCGCCGGCACGTTGTTCTTCTCGAACCAGAAGGTCGCGTAGAGGTTCCGTCGGAAGTACTCAGAGGGGAGCATCGACATGTGCGCCAACTGCTTCGGTGCGTTCTCGGACATCTCGTAGTCGAGAGCTTCGAGGATGAAGGGGATCCAGCCCACCCCGCTCTCCACCGACACCATCTTCAGCTCGGGGTGACGGTCCAGCATGCCGCTCAAGATGATGTTGGTCACGACTCGGGCATTGCCGATGAAGAGGAGCGTGCCGCCGATGGCGAGTTTCGTGTCCTCGTCCTGCGATTCCCAGGGGTAGGTCCCGAAGTAGGTCATGGTGGTCAGGCTGGCCCCGATGTGGAAGTGCACCGGCAGCTTCAGGTCGGCGCACACCTCCCACAGCGGGTCCCAGGCCCGGTTGGCCAGGTCGGGACCCCCGACGTCATTCGGGTCCGACGTGATGTTGACCCCGCGCAGATCGAGCGCCGCCACCCTCTTCGCCTCGGCGACGCACGCATCCACGTCCCACGCCGGCAGCACGGGCATGGGCAGGAGGCGCCGACCCGAGTCGGCCTGCACCTCCGCCATGGCGTCGTTGTAGATCTGCACGCAGAGCAGGCGCAGCTCGGGGTCCTTCACCACGTCGGAGATCCCCTGGCCGCCGAGCCCGATCGAGTTGGGGAAGCAGACCTGCGCCCAGATGCCCGAGTCGTCCATGACGTCGATGCGTGCCTTGGGGTCGAACGCGCCGATGTGGATCTTGTCCTGCGTCCACTCGTAGAGCGCCTCGAGGGCGCGGCCCTTCCCGCCCTCTCGGTCGATGACCCCGCCGCCCCCGGCGAACCCGAGCTCGGCGCCGTCGACGTACCACATGGGCTTGCCGTCGACGTCGACCACGTGCGGGACTCGGTCCTTGTACTTGGCGGGGGCGCGCTTGGTCCACAGGTCATGAGCCTCGGTCAGATGGGTGTCCGCGTCGATCACCCGCAGCCCGTCAAGTGCAAGACCCATTGTCCCTCCCAGTTCAACAACGAACACCAACCCTACGGCCTGGGGTACGGGCATGCCCGCCGGGCGGATGGGGCCCGATGAACCGGCTCCTAGGCCACGGACGCAGGCTCTCGGGCCAGCTGGGCCAGCTCCTCGGAGACCATGCGCTCGTGCTCCTCGAGATCGCGCCGGGCGGCGCGCGGGCTCCAACGCCCTCGCATGGTGAAGGTGAGCACCGCGAAGACCGCCATGCCGATGAGGCACACGGTCCACCATCTCTTCCATTCACCCGGCGACGACTTCTGGGCCGGGACGAGCTTCTGCTCGGCCACGAGCAGGCTGGCGAGGTTCGGCGAGTCACTCGGCCACCCCGGCGATCTGGGCCTGGGTCACCGGCTTGCCGTTCTGAATGTCCAGGGCGAGCGGGTTGAAGGCGTTCAGACCCTGCACATGGGGGTTGGTGAGGCCACCGGCGGCCGTGAACGCCTTGAGCAGGTTGTGGGTGCGAGTTGCAGGCGCTGCAGGATGGTGGCGAGGGTGGGAGCTCGGGCCGTGCCTCGTCGGTCGTCTGCAAGTTGGCGATGACGTGCGCCGGCGCGGGCTCGTCGCTGCACTTCAGCGCGGACGTGTTCGGTGCGTAGGGCTGCAGCGGCCTGGATCGCCTGCAGCGTGGCGCCGGCGTTCTGGTTGTCCACCAGGACGGTCGACGTCGTGATCACGTAGGGCAGCACGAGGAAGGAGAGCGCCACCGTGATGCGCAGGATCCAGCCCCAGACGGCCAGCCCCGACGCGGTGAGGGCCGGGTTGTGCGACTCGACCTGCTCGGTGTAGTTCGCCATCCAGGGGGCGTAGGCGAACGAGATCGACACGCGCCAGCAGCACGATCACCAGGACGTTGGAGTAGTAGCCGGCGTGCGGGTTGATCGGTCTGGTGGATGAGGAAGACCATCATCACCATGGCGCAGACCGCCCCGACGAGCATGAAGGGTTTGCGCACCCGGGCCCAGTCCGAGAGGACGCCCGCCAGGACGAGCCCGATCGGAGAGGAAGCGCGGCCAGCCAGACGTTGATGCCGTTGGCCTGCGGCGTGGTCCGGTTGAAGGTCACCACCCAGTAGATGGTGAGCACGCTGACCGACGCGTAGTAGAAGAGCAGGAACACCGAGATGGCGACCGATGAGGCGATCAGGTCGAGCTTCATCATGGAGCGGATCGGGTGCCTCGTCGCCTTCTCGACGTCGATGCCCTTGGCCCGCGCCTCGACGAGCGCGCGTTCGCGCTCGGTCACCATCAGCTGGTCGCGCAGTTGCGGCGAGAGCTCGCGTAGGAAGAAGAAGGCGATGACGACCACGCCCATGCACACGAGGCCCGAGATGATGAACTGGTCCTGCCACGGCTCGAGGTGGTCGAGCGTGTGCGTCGCCACCAGGCTGGCGACAGAGCGCGCCCATCGTAGGCCCGAGCGCCCAGAACCCCATGGCGACGCCGCGTCCCATCTGCGGCGAGAAGTCGCGCATGAGCGCAGGCGTGGAGACGAGGATCACGCCCTCGACGAATCCGATCACGCAGTAGGAGGCGGCGAACCAGAACTTGTCGTTGATGTGGGGGATGGCGAAGAGCTGAATGAGCGCGACGACAAGGGTCCCGTAGATCGTGAGGTTGGCCCGGCCGATCTTGTCGGAGAGGCCGCCGATGAACGCGCTGAACGCGCCGATGGCGTTCGAGACCACCAGCAGGTACAAGAAGTACTGGAAGGACATGTGGTAGTAGGGCAGCATCAGCGGCGTGACCGCGCCCTCCACGTAGTAGAGGTAGTAGAGCATGATCGTCGTCAGCACGACGATCGACAGGTAGCCGATCCTCGGCCAGGTGTCGGGGTACTTGTAGAGCTGCCGCCTCCCGAAGGCATTCGCCAGGCCGTGCCGGCCGGGGACCGGTGCGGTCACCGCAGTCGTGCTCATGTTCGATCCCCTTTCCCGCGCTCTGCTCGCCCTGTGCCCCCCCAGCGCTCCCCCCGGAACCGGCCACGGCGTCGGGCTCACCCGTGATGCTAGGGCCACCCGGGGAGCCGTGGAGGGCCCATGGCACTCGTCGCACCGACCCCGTCTCGGCGTGCCTGGAGCCGGTCGCCGGCGACGGCCCAAAGAGAGGACTTCTGGCTCTACAGTCCCCCCCAGGCTGGTCGCAGAATCGCCCGTAAGGGGGTCTGTGATGGCAGAGACAGACACGACCAAGGGCGTCGACACCATGAGCGGGTCCGACGCCTTGCTGTGGACGATCAGCGCCGATCCGGTCATGCGCCCGACCATCGTGGCGCTGCTGGTGCTCGACTCGACGCCCGACTGGGCGGAGGTGCGGGCGCGCATCGCCTCGTTGACCGAGTCCGTGCCGCGCCTGCGGTCACGGGCGGTCAACCGGCCGGGCCGGGGCCGGCCCCAGTTCGTGCCGGACGAGACCTTCGACCTCGACGTCCACCTGCGCCGCATGCGCCTGCCCGACCACGGCGGGCTGCGAGCCGTCCTCGACCTGGCGCAGACGATGGCGACCACTGGGTTCGACCCGGCGTTGCCGCTCTGGGAGGCCGTGCTCGTCGAGGGCATGGACGCGGACTCCGCCGCCCTCGTCATAAAGGTTCACCACTCGCTCATCGACGGTGTGGGCGGCCTCACCGTCCTGGCCCACCTTTTCGACACACCAGGGGCGGCGCGGCGCGCACCTCGGCCCGAGAAGGTACCGGAGGCGGAGCGGGGCAAGGCCTCGCCGCTGGCGCGGTTGGGGGATCTGCCCGACGCGGTCCGGCTCGTGGACGACGCGATGGATGCGTTGGTGCACCCGTTCCGCTCGTTCGGCCGGCTGGCCGCGCTGGGCACGTCGGTGGCCAGGCTCATGGCCCCGGCCGGCAAGCCGATCTCTCCGATCATGACCGGACGGAGCTTCCGGCGCCACGCCGATGTCTTCGACCTCGACCTCCAGACGGTCAAACAAGCGGCCGACGGCGTGGGGCGGCACGATCAACGACGTGTTCGTCGCGTCCGTGATTCGCGGGCTCGCTCTCTACCACGAGCAACACGGCGTCGTTTCCCCGGGCTTTCGTGCCCTGATGCCGGTGAACGTCCGCACGCAGAGCGACCCGACCGGGGGGAACCACTTCGTTCCCGCTCGCTTCGTGATTCCCGCCCACGCCGACGTCGCCGACTGCGTGGCCGAGGTCAGGCGGGTCGCCGAGGAGTGGAAGAACGCCCCGGGGCTCGCTCATGAGCGACGTGCTCGCCACCGGCTTGAGCGCGCTGCCGTCCGTCGTCGCCCGTGGTCTGTGGGGTTCGATGCTGCTGGGCAACGACGTCTGCGTCACCAACATCCCGGGCCCCCCCTTCCCCGTCACCCTGGCTGGTGCGGCGGTGAAGGGCATCTACGCTGTGTCGCCCCCGTCGGGGGCCGCCCTGAACGTGTCCCTGATCTCCGCGGCGGATCGGGTCTGCATCACCGTCACGGCAGACGTCGCAGCCGTCCCGGACAGCCCGAAGCTCGCCGGCTGCATCGAGGATGGCTTTGCGGAGGTCTGCTCCGTCCACCCATCGGGGAGGCCGCAGGTCCCGTGACCGCGGTGGAGCTCCTCTCGCCGCTCGACTCGGCCTTCTTGTACATGGAGTCGGCGCGGACTCCGATGCACATGGGTTCCATCGGGATCTTCGAGGGTGGGCCGTTGCATGACAGTCAGGGCCGGCTACGCATCGACGCCATAAGGGACGAGGTGGAGCACCGGCTGCATCTCGTTCCGAAGCTCCGCCGGCGTGTCCGCTTCCCCGTGGCCAGGGAATCCACCCCCGTGTGGGAGGACGATCCCCATTTCGACATCGCCGAGCACGTCCACCATTCCGGCGCTGCACGAGCCCGGCGACGAGCTCCAGCTGCTGGAGCTCTGCGCCGCTCTGATGGCGACGCCACTCGACCGGGACCGTCCTCTCTGGCAGATCTGGCTGATCGACGGCCTCTCGGGCGGTCGCGTGGCGCTGATGGAGATGCTGCACCACGCCATGGCCGACGGGCTGGCCGGGGTCGAACTGGCCACGGTCCTGCTCGACCTCTCCCCAAGTCCGGCACGACACCGCACGTCCGAGCGGTGGGAGCCCGCGCCGCCACCGGGGCGCCTGGCCGTGGCCACGGCCGGACTGGAGCGGCTGGGCTCGGGCGTGCGCCGATTGGCCACGCCCGCCTGGCGGGGCCTGCGCCACCCGTCGGCGATCGTTCCGGCGCTGTCGCGCTACGGCCCTGCCTTGGCGAGCCTGGCGTCCGTCGCCGTCGCCACGTCCAGCGTGCTCTCTCAACGTCCCGGTGGGGAGCGATCGGCGGGCCGTCACCGTGCACCGTTCCATGGACGAGCTCCGACACGCCGAACGCCACTTCGGGGTCACCGTCAACGACCTCCTCCTGACCGCGATCGCGGCCGGCGTCCACGACCTGCTCTCCTCGCGCGGAGAGGTGGTGGACGGACGCTTCGTCCACGTGCTCGTGCCGGTCGGGGCGGACCACCACGGCGACCACCAGCTCGGCAACAAGGTCTCCGCCATGGTCGTGCGGCTCCCGATCGGTGCTCTCCGTCCGGCCGAGCGGCTGCGCGCGGTCGCCGGCGCCGAGCGCAGGTGCAAGGAGCACCACCAGGCGCTGGCAACCGACCTCGTCCTGACCTCTCTCGACGTGTGGGTGCCGGCGCTCCTCTCGGCCGCCTCGCCGCTCGTGCACCACCAGCCCTTCGTCAACCTCGTGGTCACCAACGTCCCGGGACCCGACAGTCCGCTCTACGTGCTCGGGGCCCGCATGCTCGAAGCCGTCCCGCTCGTCCCCCTGGCCGGGAACCTGAGTGTGGGCGTGGCGGCGCTCTCCTATGCCGGCCAGCTCACGGCGGGAATCCTGGCCGATCCGGTGGCCTGCCCCGACGTCGACGTGCTGGCCGAGGGCGTCGATCGGTGCTTCGGAGCCCTGGTCGACGAGGCGAACCGCGTGCCGTCGGGGACGGTGCCGTCCGCCGACGACGCAGCCGGTCCCGGCCTGAGCCGGTCGGGTCATGGCGCACGCCACCTCCGCACGCACAGCCCGCCGCCAAGACGGTGCCCGGGGTCCTCGCTCCCTTGGCCCGGCGCATCGACGCCCAGCGCACCAACAGATCCGTCGAGCGCGATCCCAGGTTCATCGCACGCCATCGCGAGCTCATTCGCTCGCTGACCGGGTACTTCTCACCCGAGGTCCGGGGCATGGAGAACATCCCCGAGACCGGACCGGTGCTCATCGTCGGGAACCACAACTGCGTCTTCTACATGCCAGACGTCTGGGTCACGGCGCTGGCGCTTGTCGACCGGCGCGGCCTCGACCACCCCGCCTACGCCCTCGCCTACGACCTGCTCTTCGCGCTGCCCGTGGTCGGGCCCACGCTGCGCCGCTTCGGCGCCCTCCCCGCTCGACCCGAGAGCGCACGGGCGGCCCTGGCGGAAGGCGCGGCCGTCGTGGTGTATCCCGGGGGCGACTGGGAGTCCTGTCGCCCTTGGCGCGACCGCAACACGGTCGACTTCGGTGGGCGGACCGGGTTTGTCCGCCTCGCCCTGCAGACCGGGGTGCCGATCGTCCCGGTCGTGGCGCACGGAAGCCACGACGCGGTGGTCGTGGCCTCGCGGGGCGAACACATCGCGTGGGCGCTCGGCCTCGGCGGGTTGCGCATCAAGGTGTTCCCCATCATGGTGGGGCCGCCGTTCGGGCTCGACACGTGTCCTCACTCCACCGCTGCCGCTCCCCTCGGCCATCATCGTGGAGTTCCTGCCCGCCATGCGCTTCGAGTGCCCGGGAGGATCTCCGGACACCCGCGAGATCGCCGCAGCCTCGGCCCAGGTGACTGCCGCCATGCAGGACACGCTCGATCGCCTGAGCCGGGAGCGTCCCCATCCCGTCCGCCACGGTGTGCTCAGCCTCGCCCGGCGGCTCGCCCCCCTCTGATCCTTCCTGGAGCGTGCCCTCAGGAGGCGGTCGCCCCCGCCCCGAAGCCTGCTTCGGCCACGCCGAGCGGCACGTGCCACGTGAGGCGCGTGCCTCCCTCCCGGGAGGTTCCGAGTTCGACGGCGCCCCCGAGACGCTCGGCGCGTTGGCGCATGTTCCTGAGGCCGAGTCCCGCCGAAGGTGGCCCACTCATGCCCTGGCCGTCGTCCGCCACGACGAGGCGGAGCTCCTCACCGGCCGCCACCGTGATCACGACCTGTGAGGCCCGCGGCATGCTTGCCCACGTTGGTCAGCGCCTCGCGCAGGACCGCAAGCACCTCTTCGGCCAGCGGACCAGTCACGACAACGTCGACCGGACCGCTGAACGAGACCTGCGGGTGGATCCCGAGCACGGGCCGCAGCTCGTGCACGAGGTCGAGAACCTTGGGGTGCAGGCCCTCCTTGTTGATCGTGAGCTCAATGTCGAAGATCGCCTTGCGGAGCTGGCGGATCGTGTCGTCGATCTTGTCGATGGCTTCCCCGATACGCATGACCGCCTCGGGCCTCTCCACCAGGCGTGCCGTCCCCTGCAGCGACAACCCGATCGCAAACAGGCGCTGAATCACGGAATCGTGCAGGTCCCGGGCGATCCGGTCCCGGTCCTCGGTCAACGCACGATCACGCACGAGCCCGTGGAGGCGGGCGTTCTCAATGGCGATGCCCGCGGCCATGGCGAGCGCGATCACCAGCTCCTCGTCGTCCTCGGAGAACTCGTCTGCGGTCTTCTTGTTGGTCAGGTAGAGGTTCCCGTAGACCTCACCGTGGACTCGGATGGGAACCCCCAGGAACGAGGTCATGGTGGGGTGATGCGCGGGCGTCCCGAAGCTGTCCGGGCTATCGGCCGTGTTGGCCAGCCGGAGCGGCTTGTCGTCCGCGATCAGAGTGCCGAGCACGCCCCGCCCGGTGGGGCGTGCTCCGATGGCCTGCTCCTCCTCGTTGGTGAGGCCAACCGTGACGAACTGGTCGAGTGCCCGCCCGTCCTCGGTCAGGACGCCGAGCGCCCCGTATCGGGCGTCGACGAGATCGCACGACTCTTCGATGATCCTTCGGAGCACCACCGGCAGATGCAGCTCGCCGTCGAGGATAAGGATCGCCTGAACCAGGCGTCGCAGCCTGACGGGATCGTCGATATGGTCGAACGGCTGCACGGCCCGCCAGGATAGAGGCGGGCAGGGTCCTCGGGAACGGGAGACGCACTGACGGGGGTGCCACCGTTCGTTGCCGTGCCTGCGCCCGTGGCATATTGGGCGTATGGGGATTCGAGTGTTCGTCCTCGACGATCACGAGCTGGTCCGTACGGGCCTGCGAACGCTGCTCGAGGGCGAGGGGGACATGGATGTGGTGGGCGAGGCCGGGACCGCGAAGGAGGGACTGCAGTTGATCCGCGAGATCGAGCCCGACGTCGCCATCCTGGACGTTCGCCTCCCCGACGGGAACGGGATCGAGGTCTGCCGCGAGATCCAATCGGTCACGCCACAGGTCCGCTGCCTGATGCTCACGTCGTATTCCGACGACGACGCGCTCGTTCTCGTCCATCATGGCGGGGGCCTCCGGCTACGTGCTCAAGGAGGTCGGGGGCGGGGACCTCCTGGGCGACATCAGACGGGTTAGCCAGGGCATGTCCCTGCTCGACCCCGCGCTGACCCAAGAATTGTTCGACCGTTTACGCAAAGATCAGGAGGCCGAGTCCCGCCTGACCGTCCTGACCCCCCAGGAGCGCAAGGTCCTGGAGCTGATCGCCCAGGGGCAGTCCAACCGCCAGATCGCCGAGCAGCTCTTCCTGGCCGAGGCGACGGTGAAGAACTACGTTTCGAGCCTGCTCTCGAAGCTGGGGATGCGCCGCCGCACCGAGGCGGCGGTCTACGCCGCTGTTCTGGCCGAGCGCAAGGCCACCAATCCCAAACAGCCCTGAGGGGGCCGGCTCCAGCCGTCGCTAGGCGACCTTGACCCGGCGGTGGTCGTCCAGGGTGCGGAAGTCGACACCCGCACCGCGGAGCAGTCCCTCCAGACGCTGACGTTCGGCCAACGGGTTGGCGAACCGGCTGGGGTCGTTTTCAATGCCCATCGCCGTGCACAGGCGCAGCAGCATGCGGTCATGATCGAGCTCGAGCGCCAGGTCTTCGGCCATGACGTGCTCGGCGGCGCTGTGACCGTGCAGGCGCCGGCGGCACTGCAACAGGATCACGACGAGCTCATCCCGCGACGTCGGCAGCGGTAACGGGTCCACGTCGGCACACAGGCCACAGAGCAATTCGCTGTACATCGACATCACGACATAATTTTGCCGGAATTGGGCGAACGCAGTAGAGCCGATACTCCCCTTTTGCATAGAGCCGATACTCCCTATCGTGCGCCAGGACGACCCAACGATCGTTCGGGATGAAGGCCGTCGTGCATCGGACCTCGTACGGATACCGCAGTGGGGTTTGGTGAAAGCTCGCGTGACCTCGGGTTTTCCGGGAGAAGAGCCTGCGGCGGCGGGTGGACAAGGGAGCACGGCGTGCGAGGCACAGCCCGCGGCCATGACCAACGCCGCGGTTCACGCACGCGCCGTGCCGCACGCGCCCGAACGACGCCGACGGCAGGTTCGCGCTCACGATCGTGAGGCGGGGGACGATTCGTTCAGATTTCAGCGCTTGCTGACACGGGTCGACCGGTCGGCCCGTGTCAGGACGTCCTCCGCGGACTCGGTGTCCTCGGCAATGGCGACCCCGAGCGAGGAGTGGAGACGAATGTCCTGACCGCCCACGATGACCGGCTCATCGAGCGTGTGCTGGAGCCGGCGCATCAGCGGGCCCACCGCTTGCTCGTCATTGACGGTCACGACGACGACGAGCTCGCTCCCCCCGACCCGGCCGACGGTGTCCTCCGCGCGCAGGACCGAGGTGAGGCGGCGCGACGCCTCACAGAGGACGGTGTTCCCCGTCGTGTACCCGAGATCGAGGTTGATTTCGCCGAGATTGTCCAGGTCGATGTGACACACGACCACCTCGCCGCCGTGCCGTCGCCGTCGCGCCAGCGCCTGGGTCAGGCGGTCGAGCAGAAGGAGTTGGTTGGCCAGACCCGTGTGCGGATCGGCCATGGACAACTGCCAGAGTTGGTCGTACTTGCCCGTCCGGCGCGCGCGACCAGGCGGCGGGTCGGACCGGGTGGAACTGAACTCCTGCAACATCGACTCGACACTGCCGGCTGTCCCGCCACGCGACTGTGCTGCACTCGATCGCCCGCTCGTGTCCGCATTCGCTGCCGTGACTTCGGCGTCCCCGTCGTTCCCGCCAAGCTCTCTCTTGGCCCTCTTCACGTTGTCCCCCTCCGCTATCCCCGACCTCTCACTCATAACGGATCACCACCGGACATAACAGTGCCGTAGGTCATGACGTGCGCGCTCCGTGCACGCTCTCACACGCAAAGCACTCGTTCCGGTGAGGACCCCAGTCTACCGACCCCGGCCAGAAGTGGCGGACCCTCTGCATGTCGGCGGGACGCCGCCACGCAGCCGTGACCAGGGACGGAGTACAAATCCGGTACGACGCCCCGCCAATGCTCTCCAGCCCTTGTCGGCGTGACCAGGCGCCATCTGTAGCGCGACTCGTCTTCGGTTGCAGTTGCGTTGCGGTGACTCCCTGATCGAGTGCTCGCACTGTCCGAGAGGCGCCCGTATCACCCGCGGTAACCTGCGCCACGAACAAGCCCGGGATATCAGCAACCTCTCTTGCCGCGATGACGAGCGCATCTGACCACGGTCTCCAGGGCCGCCCGTGACCGCACCCGCGACCATGGTGGTCGACACCGAAAGCCTCGAGGCGCTGATCGCGGAGGTGGCCGCGGAGGACTACTACGCCTTCGACACCGAGTTCCACACCGAGCGGACCTACGTCCCCGATCTGGCGCTGATTCAGATCGCCTGGAAGGACCGGGTGGCCCTCGTCGACCCGCTCGCCGTCGACCCCGCCCCCCTGGCGGCGGTGTTCGGTGGCCCCGGCGTTGCCGTGGCGCACGCCGCGTCCCAGGACCTCGATGTGCTTCTGGCGGCCTGCGGCACCGTCCCCGCCACAGTGTTCGACACCCAGATCGTGGCCGGATTCCTCGGCATGTCGACCCCCTCGCTCTCACGGCTCGTCGAGCGGATGCTCGGCATTTCGCTCCCCAAGGCAGACCGCCTCTCGGACTGGCTGGAGCGGCCGATCTCGTCCGACCAGATCGCCTATGCCGTCAACGACGTCGCCCACCTCCTGAAGCTCCGGGAGCGTGCTCACCGAGCGCCTCCGCACGCTCGATCGGTTGGAGTGGGCGCTCAGCGAGTGCGATGAGGTGCTGGGCGACCGTGCCCCGGCCCGCGTCCCCGAGGAGGCCTGGTGGAGACTGGGGGACATCCGGAGCATGTCGCGCCGCTCCCGCTCCGTCGCGCAGGAGGTGGCGGCATGGCGCGAGCGTACGGCGGCCGAGACCAACCGGCCACGACGCATGGTGCTCTCGGATCTCGGGTTGCTCGCCATTTCGCAACGACCGCCCCGCAACGGGGAAGAGCTTCGACGCGCCCGGGGCGTGGACGGCCGGCACTTGGCACAGGGTCGTGCCGACGGAGATCCTCCCGGCCGTCGAGCGCGGCATCGCCCTGGCACCCGAGCAGATACGGATGCCCTCGGAGGGCAGGGAGTCGCCTGCGCCGCCGGCGGCCATCGCGGTCTGCTCCGGGATGGCGCGCCAGATCGCCGACGACCTCGACTTCGATCAGGGGCTCCTCGCCACCCGGGCTGATATCGCGCAGTTGCTCTGCGGAGAGCCCAGCCGGCTCGATACGGGTTGGCGTCGCACCATCGTGGGAGACCCCTTGCGCCGGCTCATCGCCGGGGACGCCGCCGCGGCGTTCGACCAACGGGGTCGACTCGTGCTCGAGGAGCGCTCCGGGCGGCCGGTCGTACCCGACCAGGCGCCACCGACTAGTTGACCAGCTTCTCCTGCCCGCTCCAGAAGGGCTGGCGCAGCTTGTACTTCTGCAACTTCCCGGTGGCAGTGCGTTCGAGCTGCTGTCGCAGCTCGACACTGGTCGGCGCCTTGAAGTGTGCCAGCCGATCACGGCAATGCGCGATGAGCTCGGCCTCGGTCACCATGGCGCCCTCGCGCACCACGACCAACGCCTTGATCGTCTCGCCCCACTTCTCGTCGGGCACGCCGATCACCGCCACCTCGGCCACCGCCGCGTGCTGGTACAGACAATCCTCGACTTCAATCGACGAGACGTTCTCACCTCCGGTGATGATCACGTCCTTCTTTCGGTCCGAGATGACCACGTACGCGCCGTCCAGGTAACCGCCGTCGCCGGTGTGGAACCAGCCGTCTTCGAGCGCCGACGCCGTCTCGGCGGGCTGCTCCCAGTAGCCGGCGAAGACGTGATTCGACCGGGCCAATACCTCTCCCTCCTCGTCGACGGCGATGTGCACGCCGACCGCCGGGACACCGGCCCGGCCGAGCAGCTGCGAACGCGGACCGGGGTCCAGATCGTCCCACTCCGCGGGGGCACGATTGATGGTGAGCAGCGGCGCTGTCTCGGTAAGCCCGTAGATCTGAATGAACTCCCACCCCAGCTCGGTCTCCACCCGTTCGACGGTCTTCGACGGCGGCGGCGCTCCGGCCACCACGATGCGCACGGTGCCCCGGCCAGGCACCGTGCGGCCTTCCGCGACCCGAGCCTCCGCCGCACTCAAGATGGCCGCCACCACGGCCGGCGCGCCGCACAACATCGTCACCCCGTGGCGCTCGATGCGCGCCAGGATCTGCTCGCCGTCGACCTTGCGCAGCACGATGTGGAGGCCGCCCATGCCCGTCACCGCGTACGGCATCCCCCAACCGTTGCAGTGGAACATGGGCAGCGTGTGCAAGAGCACGTCCCGGTCAGCTGACGCCCGTGTGCCACCCGAACACCGCCGCGTTGAGCCAGGCATTGCGGTGCGTGAGCTGCACGCCCTTGGGACGCGCCGTGGTGCCCGACGTGTAGTTCACCGAGCAGGTGGCATCCTCGTCGGGCTCCCAAACCTTCGGCGTCGCCCCTCCCGTGGCCGGCGCGAACAGCGCACTGTCGTCCGTCCCGTCCAAGCAGAAGCGGTGGCTCACCTTGATGCCGTCCACCTCGGCGTCGAGGTCGGGATCGTAGAGGAGGACCGACGCCCCGGAGTGGTCGACGATGTAGGCGATTTCGTCCGCTGTCAACCGGAAGTTGATGGGCACCAGGATGCGGCCGAACCCACTGACGCCAAAGAAAGCCGTGAGGAAGCGGGCTGAGTTCGGGCTGACGATGGCGACGCGCTCGCCGTGGGCCACGCCGAGGTCGTCGAGCGCCAGGGCCAGGCCGCTCGCCCTGGCCTCCAGCTCGCCGTAGGTGACCGCACCGTACGAGCCGGGCACGGACGGCTCGTCCACCACCGCCACCCGGTCCCCGTAGACCAACGCGGCCCGGTCGAGAAAATCGGCCACCGTCAACGCGACGCGCATGCCACCCCCGATCTCGTCCGCAGTACCCGGGGTGACCCTAGTGGACCATCGAACGGTGCTCGCTCTAGAAGTGCCCGAGCACCGGGTGCGGCTCGTAGGGCTTCTCGAGCGCGGCGACCTCGTCCCCGGTCAGGGTCAGCGCCTCGGCGGCGAGCGCGTCCTTCAGGTGCTTCTTCCTGGTCGATCCGACGATGGGTGCGGCCACCCCGGGCTTGGAGAGCAACCAGGCCAGGGATACCTGCGCCGTCGGTACACCGCGTGCCGCGGCAACCTCGGCCGCGGCGTCGACGACGTCGAAGTCTGTCGGCTGGTCGTAGAGATAATCGGTGAACGGGTCGGTGCTCGAGCGTGTGGTGAGCCGACCGCCGTCGCGCGTGCGGTTGCCGGCCAGCACTCCCCTCGCCAAGGGGCTCCAGGGTATGCACCCCACGCCCTGGTCGAGGCAGAGCGGGATCATCTCGCGCTCTTCCTCGCGGTAGATGAGGTTGTAGTGGTTCTGCATGGAGACGAATTTCGTCCAGCCGTGCGCCTCTGCCGTGTGCTGCGCCTTGGCGAATTGCCACGCGAACATGCTGCTCGCCCCGATGTAACGCGCCTTGCCGGACCGGACCACGTCGTGCAGGGCGCCCATGGTCTCCTCAATCGGGGTCCTGGGGTCCCAACGATGGATCTGGTACAGGTCGACGTAGTCCATGTCCAGCCGACGCAGCGACGCGTCAATACCCGAGAGGATGTGTTTGCGGCCCAACCCACCGCCGTTCTCGCCGGGCGTCACCGGCATGAACACCTTGGTGGCGATCACCGCCTCGTCTCGGCTGAGGAACTTGGGAACCAACCGTCCGGTCGCCACCTCGCTGGCGCCGGCGGAGTAGGTGTCGGCGGTATCGAAGAAGGTCACGCCGCCTTCCACGGCTGCCCGGACTATCGGCTCCGCGGCCTCCTCGTCGATGACCCAGGGACGATCACTCTCGTTGCCGAATCCCATCATGCCCAAGCAGATTCTCGAGACTCGCAAGCCCGACGTGCCCAGATTCGTGTAGTTCATGGCTGACCTCGCTCGTGCCTGGCCGTGACCTAGCCGGCACCGGCATGCTTACCAGCCGCGACGGCAACTCCGTGCAGGTCGTCGGGAATCGCCGCCCGCGGCTGTTCGCGAGGGCGGGCGGGCCCCTACGGGCAGTGGTGTTGCCCGTGTGGGCGCGACAGGCAGTTCGCCGCACCGGGAAGGGTTGCCCCCGCACCGGACCCGCCTGAGCCGACGCCAGCGCCGCTGTCGGAGGCCCCGCCGTCACCGCGACCGCTACCCGGAATGTTTCCTTGTCCGTCCCCCGAACCGTCGCCGTCGCCATCCCCATTGCCTTGGCCCTTGGCCCTGGCCTTGGCCTTGCCCTTGGCCTTGGCCTTGCCCTTGCCCTTGGCCTTGTCCTTGGCCTTGCCCTTGGCCGTTGCCTTGGCCGTTGCCTTGGCCTTGCCTTGGCCTTGGCCTTGGCCGTTGCCTTGGCCGTTGCCTTGGCCGTTGCCTTGGCCACCACCAAAGCCCCCGGTTCCGACCGGATGACTCGGAACGGTTGTGGTGGTCGTGGTCGTGGTCGTGGTCGTCGTCGTGGTGGTGGTCGTCGTGGTCGTGGTGGTCGTGGTCGCCGCGGCCGGCGGTGCCGAGACTGGAGCGCTTCCACCCGTATTCAGCACCGTGAGCGTGGCCGTGGGGGCGGCGCTCCCGAGCGACGACCCCCCGCTGTTGGCAACGACAGAAGGTGTGGGTGATCCTCCGGACGCGAAGGGCGAAGGCCCAATGAACGTGGTGCCTCCGGTGCCCGACCCCGAACCGGCCTTCGATGCTCCCGCGCCGGGCGAAGCTGGGGCCGGTGTGGTCGGCGGCGTCTGGAAGCCCGGCACGTTACGCGGACCACTGGAAGGTCCGGCGCTGATCACCGGTCGGCCCTTCGGGCCCGCGCCGACGGTCACCACACCGGCCACGACCGAGAGTGCGGCGGCGGCCACGGCGATGGAGGCCACGATTCGACTGCCGGCAAAATACGGCCGCGGAATGATGGCGGTTGCTGCCGTGATGGCTGCCATGGCATCTGCCTCCGGACGCGGTTGTCCGAAGTTGCGAGACGCGAAGACGTCTTCGAGAGTTGCGTAATCCTCAACACGCGCCCGATCGGGCGTCGACCCCTCCATGATCCTCCACTTGGAATCGTCCATGTGGAAGGGGTTGCACTCACCGACACCGGAACCCAAAGGCTCCGGGAACTCTTACCCCCTCACTGCAACCATATAGCGGCAACGTCCGCGTGAGAACCACGTCAGCGAAAACTGGCGGCAATTCCTCCGAACGGTTGTTTGGAACTCGGAAAACAAAGTGCAGTACGCGGCCCGGCGCACCAATCCTGCGGGCGGCGACGACCCAGCCGTAGCGACGATGCTGCCGCCGCGACGCAGCCGTCCGCGTGTTGTCAGGCCGTTGTGGAATTGAGGCCCTGGACGAGACCGGTGACGGACGCTCCGACCGCACCGGGTGCGCCAGTCGCTCCGACGCCCCGTGCACCCGTCGCGGGCGCGACGGCCGGAACCCCATGCCGACTTGGTTGCTGGCGGTGGTGACAGCACTGCCCACAGTTGTCACCGTGTTGCCGACCACGACGACGACCGGTGCCGCCGGATTGCCGGGCGCCGGAGGCGTCGGAGACGGGAGCCCGCGGCGCCGCCAGTCCCGGAGCCCGTGGGCCCCTCTCGGTGGGGCGCAGCGCGGGCGATGGGACCAACGTGACGGTCGTCCCGGGTGGAACCTCGACCGTCACGACGGGTGGGAGTCCGCTCTGTCCCGCCTGGGCCAGCTGTCCCGTGAGGAACGCCTGTCGCGCGCCGCTCGAGCCCGACGACGCAGCCAGCGTCCCGCTGGCGCCAGCCGGGCCAGGCGACAGCCCCGCCGGAGAGCCGGAGCGGCCCCCCGGTATCGAGTGGGAGCCGGTGTGCGGGCCTTGAGCCGACACGTCCCCCTGCCGCTGTTGCGCACCACCCGAGGCAAGCCCGGCGACGACCAGCGCCGCCGCCGCGATGCCACTGACCGCGGCGATGGCGCGGTACCGGTTGTTCTCTCGCAGCCCGGACGGCAGCGCACTCAAGACCGCTTTCTCCGGCCACGAGGCGGCCGGCGCTGTCTCAGCGGCCTGCGTCACATGGGGCGACCGGTCGCGCTGGCCTCCGAAACGATCTGAGAGGAGGACCTGCTCGAGCTCTTGGAGACTGGTGCCCTGCGCTCGATCATGGAGCAGAGCCTGCCGATCGCGTGCGCGCGTCGAACTCCCACGAGAGGAACACCTGCTCCAGGGTCGTCACGACACCCGTCTCGTACTGGTTGGACATCGATCCCTCCTTCCTCCACCGGATCCGCCCACTGAGTGTGACGCCCGCAAGCGCCCCACCTGCCGCTGATCCACCCTCGGCGTCATGCAATCCCGCCCCTCCGACGACGTGCGAGCCGGCTGATCACCAGACCGAGCAAGAGAGTCGCCGCACCGATGAGCACTTCGAGGAGGAGCCAAGCTCCCGTCGTCGCCAGGCCGCCGTCCCCCGTCGCCGCCGCCGGTGCCGCCGTGCCGGCCGACGTGAGGGCTGCGGTGGGGGCCGTCGAGGCCAGGCTCACCGGCACCGTCGTGGGGGCCGTCGATGCCGGGGTCGAAGGGGTCGAGGACGCCGAAGGTGTCGATGCGGACGTCGGTGCCGTCGGCTGCGGACAGGAGGCGCTGGCACTACCACCCAGGGCTGCTTCGACGCCGCAGACGGTGATGGGCAGCGTCACGCCGGTGCCCGGGGTGCCGGAGGTGCCGATGGGGACGGTGGTCGAGCCCGCACCCGTGCAGGTGCCGCTCGCGCTCCCGTCGAGCGCAGCGGTCACGGCGCAGGCCGTCACGGGCACGTCGAGGGGAACCGACCCCGTGGGGGTGGTGGCCAGATGCGACGGCTCGCACGAGTTCGACGCGCTGCCCGCAACTGCGACGACCACGCTGCACGCATTGATCGGCACGACGCCGTCAACTGGTGCACCCTGGCTGACGTCGTTGGTCGGGAGGTCGTTGACGAGTGGGAAACCGGCACTCGGCATGCACATCCCGGTTGCCGTGCCGTACACCTCTGCGATGATTCCGCAGACGGTTGCCGGCGTGTACAGGTCGGCCAGCTCGCTCTGCTGCGTCACCGTGTTGGGCTGCTGGGGGCAGTTGGCGGTGCTGTTGCCGTCGATCTCTGCGATCACGTCACACACCGTGACCGGCACGGCGGCATCGATCACGCCCTTCTGCGTGGTTGTCCCGTTCGTACCGGTCTGGTCGCAGCTGCTGGACGTGTCACCCACCAAGCCGACGTTGACCGCGCAGATGCTCACCGGCGCGTCCGCATTGATGGCACCGCTCTGCGTGGTCGATGCGGAGGGCTGACCGGCGGTCAGCCCGAGCGCGGAGGCCGCCTGGCCGAGAAGGCCGATCGCGTTGTCCTGGGCCGTGAGAGGCACGTTGACCGTCCCGATCGCGCCGAGCTGGTTGAGCCCGATGGAGCTCGTCGAGCAGCTGCTCTTTCCATCGGCAAGCAGCCCGATGGAGAGCGCGCAGGCGTTCACCGGTGCATTGACATTGACCACGGGCGACGACTGTGTCGTCGTGTTCGTCCCGGTCGTCGCGTTCCGCCCGGGAAGCAGTGTGCTCCCGATCTCGTTGGCGAGCGACGTGATCGGGACCGAGATCGAGAGCGGCAGCGCGGTGGGAGGCGCCAGCGGATTCGTCCCCGGTGACGCTGCCGGGGCAGCAGTTGCAGGAACGGCGGCGGCGGCAGTCGGCGTCGCGGCAGGAGCCGGCGCAGCGCCGGCTGCGTGACCTGTGCGATCGCCGCGGAGGTGGCGCTCTCGACACTCTGCACTGCGGATTGGACGGCGTTGGGTGGGGTCGACGCGCCCGCCGGCGTGAAGCCTGCGGCGGCACCTGCCGCCAGCACGATCCCGCACGCAACGACACCGATGGAAATGGGGGGGTTCCGCCTCATGGTCTTGCTCCTTCTGTGTCTTGGGTCAACACAGCTCCGCTCTGAAGCCCGCTCCGTGCGGGTACAGCCGTGAGAACAACAAGGGGACAGCGCCGTACTCACGTGATTCAACGAGAATTGTGATTCACAACGACTCAGTGCCGTCCGCCTCTCGTCGGGGACGCGGGACCCGTCGCCGAGCGCGCATCGCCGAGGCGACGCCTGCGAACTCCTACCCCTGTGAACGCCGGAAGTAGCGGCTCAGTGTTTCTTCTTGCTGCTGGTACGACGATCCGATGCCGGTGCCGTAGAGGGCGATCGGCTCCTCGAGCATGCGTTCGAAGGTCAACTTGCACACGGCCTGGCCGTTCTCGACCATGAAGGGCACGTCGTGGGCGCGCACCTCGAGTGCGGCACGCGAACCCCGGAAACCTCCGGTCGGGTCGAACCCGAAGCCGGGGTCGAAGAAGCCCGCATAGTGGGTGCGGAGCTCACCGCTCGTCGGGTCGTACGCCGTCATCTCGGCTGCCAGGTTGGGCGGGATGCTCACGGCCTCGTGCGACATCAAGAGATAGAAGCGCTTCGGGGACAGGACCAACCGGTCGCCGTCCTCTCGGAAGACCGGATCCCAGAACGGCGCGGGATCGACCTCTCCGCCCATGGTGAGATCGAGGAGCGGGGCGCTGTCGCGGGTGCTGTGGCCGACTTGGCCGCGTTCGTCGCCCTGCAAGTCCAGACCGAGGAACAGGCCTTGTGAGAGGACGAGGTCGTCGACCGGCACCGGCGCTCCCCCCTTGAAGAGGATGGGCTCGGCGAGATGGACCCGGCAGACCTCGTCATCCGTGAGCCAGGGGCGACCCATGGAGAGACGCAGCTGGTTGAGCGTCAAGTCTTCTTTCACCCGGATGGCGAACGACAGGGGCACCACCTCCAGGTAGAGGGGACCGTGGTATCCGGGAGCGATCTCGTCGAAGCGATCGCTGTGATCGGTGATCACGCGCGTGAAGACGTCGATGCGGCCGGTCGAGCTTTTCGGGTTGGCCTTGCCGCGCAAACCCGCCGGGAGATCGAGTCGCTCCTTGAGCTCAATCAGGTAGGGGCACCGAGCTTCGAGCATTGCCCCGTCCCCCCGGAGGTCGATCTCGTCGAGGATGTAGTCCTTCAGCTTGCGATCCACCGAGTCGTTCCCGGGCAGGAAGCTGCAACGGATGCGGAGTGCCCGTTCGCCCAGGCGTAGATCGAGGCTGGCGGGCTGGACGTTGCCGTCGGGGATCTTGAAGCGACCGGCGTCGATGTACCCGGCACGGATGGCCCCCTCCAAGAGCTGACCGGGGAGGACCCCCTCTGACGTCGGTTGGAGGTTCAGCACGCGGGCCGCCACCCCGTGTGTCGTCGTCTGGGTGGAGGCACGGAAAGAGCAAAGCACGTGCGGCGGCGGCGGGGAAGGGATGTCATGGGGAGGGCGTCGGGCACAGGCTGTGGATGACTTGGGGACGAGAGGGGTGAACACGGGGGTTCCGCAGGAACAAACGGTCGTCCACAAGGGTCGTCCGAAAACGAAGGCATACGCGAGGGCTCCCGGATCGGCAATGGGCATTGGCGAAAGGCGCGCAGCGGCAGTCACAGCGCGGGGTGACCCGCGCCGCTCCCCCTGGCAACAGCGAGGCACTCGGCGAGGGCGGTTCCTCGAACTTCTGGCGCGGAGAGAAACGAGGGGGACGACCCCGCTGCGGTCAGCTCGGGCCCCGAAGACCGACCGGGGCGAGGAACTGCCCGGTTCGAAGCAACGATCGATCCGCAGTCGGGCCACCAGGGGCTTCGGATGCAGGGCCGTGCCGCGACGTAAGCTGACGGGTCGTCAGATTCTGGCCCGCGTGGCGCCCCGGCGCTGTGCCCGCCCCCCGGAGGTCCCATGCTCGACTACGTCATCCGATCCGGCACGCTCATCGACGGCACCGGGGAGGCGGGCCGTCTGGCGGACGTCGGGGTCCGGGACGGCCGCATCGTCGCCATCGGCCGTGTCGCAGAGCAGGCAACCACGGAGCTCGACGCCGCCGGCCTCATGGTGGCACCGGGGGTGGTCGACCCGCACACGCACTACGACGCGCAGCTCTTCTGGGACCCGTTCGCCTCCCCCTCGAACGTGCACGGCGTCACGACCGTGATCGGAGGGAATTGCGGGTTCACCCTCGCGCCGATCAACGCGCAGGACGCGGATTACATCCGCCGGATGATGGCCAAGGTCGAGGGCATGCCCCTGGCCGCACTGGAGGAGGGCGTTCCGTGGAGCTGGTCCAGCTTCGCCGAGTATCTCGACGCGTTGGACGGCCACCTCGGCGTCAACGCGGGGTTTCTGGTGGGCCATTGCGCGCTTCGGCGCAAGGTGATGGGTGCGCCGCGATCTGGGGAGGTGGCCTCCGACGGCGAGATCGAGGCCATGCGCAGCCTCCTGGCCGAGTCACTCGAGGCGGGCGGACTGGGCTTTTCCTCCTCCCAGTCCCGCACGCATTCGGACGGGGACGGCCGACCCATCAGCTCGCGCCACGCGGACCGCCGGGAGATGCTTGCCTTCTGCGAGGAGATCGCGCTCCATGACGGTACGACGCTCGAGTACATCACGAACGGGTGCCTGGACTCGTTCAGCCCGGAGGAAGTGGACCTCATGACCGCCATGAGCGTCACCGCCCGCCGACCCCTCAACTGGAACGTGCTCACCGTCGACGCCCGTTCGGCTGAGCGCATTGAGCACCAGCTCTCGGCCTCGTCCACCGCAGCGGCCGCAGGCGGGCGCATCGTCGCCCTGACCATGCCGACGCTCGTCCCGATGAACATGAGCTTCCGCACGCACTGTGCGCTCTTCCTCATTCCGGGATGGGATGAGGTGATGGGCTTGCCCGAAGACGAACGCATGAAGCAACTGGCCGATCCTGCCGTCCGCACCATGTTGGATGAGCGCGCCCGCAGCAAAGAGGCCGGGGTGTTTCGCGGCCTCTCCCACTGGGGCACGTACGTGGTCGGCGACACCTACGCGCCTGCCAACGACGGATGCGCCTTCCGCAACGTGGCTGACATCGCCGGCGAGCGCGGCACCGCGCCCTTCGACACGCTCCTCGACATCGTCCTGGCCGACCAGTTGCGCACCGTGCTGTGGCCCAACACCGACGACGGCGACGAGAACACGTGGACGATGCGCGCCGCGATCTGGAGCGACCCGCGGGCGATGGTGGGTGGTTCCGATGCCGGCGCACACCTCGATCGGATGTGCGGTTCCAACTACCCGACCGCCTTCCTGGGCGATTGTCTACGCGGGCGCAAACTTGTGCCCGTGGAGAAGGCCGTCCACATGATGACGGAACAACCGGCCGAGCTCTTCGGTCTGCGCGAACGCGGCCTGGTTCGGGAGGGATACGCAGCCGACCTGTTCGTCTTCGACCCGGCCTCGGTCGGCTCCGAGCCCGCTCGCCTCGTGTTCGACCTCCCCGGCGACACGCCCCGGCTGTTCGCTGGCTCCCGCGGCGTTGTGCGCGTGCTGGTCAACGGTGTCGAGACCGTGCGAGACGGCGCCGCCGTTGGGGCTCTGCCGGGCACGTTGCTACGGTCAGGCCGCGACACCGCGTCGGTCATCCCGACTCCCGCCTGAACCCCGGGTACCGGCGCCGCCGTCTAGCCTGCGTCCGGTGACGCCCGAATCGAACGACCCGGCGCTCGCCGTCCATGAGCCCCCGGCAGGCGGCCCTCCCGGAGCGATAGCGCCGACCGGGCCAACCGAAGAACCTCGCCCGCCGACGACCCGCTGGCTCCGGGAGGCCATCGTCGTGGTCGCTCGTCGCCGTGCTGGTCGCCGTCCTTTTCGCGCGCGTTCGTCGTCCAGACCTTCTACATCCCGTCCGGGTCCATGGAGCCCACGTTGCAAATCGGCGACCGCATCCTCGTCAACAAGTTGAGCTACCACCTCCACGGTGTCGACCGGGGCGACATCGTGGTCTTCTCGCGCCCACCCGCGGAGAACTGCGGTGGGCCCGAGGTCAACGACCTCGTCAAGAGGGTGATCGGGCTACCCGGCGATGTCCTCTCGCTCTCGTCGAACCACGACGTCGACGTCGACGGGAAACGCCTCGAAGAGACGTGGCTCCCGTCCTCGGAGCGGGGCAACACGTTCCCCGGCCCAGCGGGCAGCAGCTTCAACCTCGCACGTCCGTATCGCGTGCCGGCCAATGACTACTTCGTGATGGGCGACAATCGTACCGACTCGTGCGACAGCCGCTACTGGGGCCCGATCTCCAAGTCGCTCATCGTCGGCAAGGTCGACGTCCGGGTCTGGCCCATCTCGTCGGTCCACATCTTCTGAATCCGTCGCGCCGGGGGCACCGGCGCGACGGACATCACGCTTCGTCCGCGTCCGCCGCCACCCGCGCCACCGCTGCCACGGTCTGCCCCTCGTCGAGGTTCATGACCCGGACACCGGTGGCGTCGCGCCCTTGCGACGCGATCTCACGCGCTTCGGTCCGGATGACCACACCGCCCGAGGAAACCAGCAGGATCTCCTCGTCGAACGCGACCATGAACGCGCCGACGACGGTGCCGCGGGTACCGGTGAGCCGGATCCCACGCACACCCTGTCCCCCGCGGGCTTGGCGATTGAACCGCTCGAGCTTCGTCCGCTTCCCGTAGCCGGCATCGGTCACGATCAGGATGTCGGTGTCGTCGGCCGCGACATCGAGTGACACGACGAGGTCGCCCGCACGGAGGCGGATGCCTCGCACGCCCGCGGCATCCCGGCCCATGGACCGGACGTCCTCCTCGTTGAACCGGATGGTCATGCCGTTGCGGGTCACCTCGAAGAGGTCGTCGTGGCCCGACGTCGCAACGACCCGAACCAGCTCGTCCCCGTCTCGCAGGTTGATGGCGATGAAGCCCTCGCGTCGGGACTTGTCGTACTCACTCATCGCCGTCTTCTTGACCTGGCCCTGCGCCGTCGCGAAGACCAGGTACTGGTCGGGCGAGAACTCGCGGGTGGCGATGATGGCCGAGATCGACTCGCTCGGGGCGAGCGGCACCAAGTTGACGGCTGCGGTGCCCCTGGCGGTCCGATCCTTCATCGGGATCTCGTGCCCGCGCAGACGGTAGACCTTGCCCTGATTCGAGAAGAGCAACAGGTAGGCGTGGGCGGAGGTATGCACGACCTCTCTGACCAGGTCCTCTTCTTTGAGCCGGGCCCCCTGCACGCCCCGACCGCCGCGGCCCTGGGTCCGGAAGGCCGCCCCCGCCACCGACTTGATGTATCCGGCCCTCGTCATGGTCACGACGATCTCCTCGTCGTCGATGAGGTCCTCGACCCCCATCTCGCCCGGGTCGTGCGTGATGATGCTGCGACGCGGGTTGGCGTGCTTCTCCCGGATGGCGCTCATTTCGCTCTCGATGACGCCGCGCAGCTTGCCGTCGTCGGAGAGGATGGCCTCGAGCTCGGCGATGGTGGCACGCAGCTGCGCCATCTCCTCCTCCAGCTCCGTGCGTCCAAGGCGGGTCAGGCGGCCCAGGGTCATGTCGAGGATGTGGGTCGCCTGGACCTCGGTGAACGAGAAGGGCTCCGCCATCAGCGCGGTGCGGGCCTCCGGGCGGTCCGCAGAGGCGCGGATGGTTGCGATGACCGCGTCGAGCATGTCGATGGCGCGCAGAAGGCCCTCGACGATGTGGGCCCGGTTGCGCGCCTTCTCCAGGCGGAATTCCGAGCGGCGCCGGATGACCTCGATCTGGTGGTCGATGTAGTACCCCAGCGCTTGCGCCAGGTTCAGCGTGCGGGGCACGCCGTCCACCAGCGCCAGCATGTTGACGCCGAAGCTGGTCTGGAGCGGCGTCTGCTTGAACAGATTGTTGAGAACGACGTTGGCGTTGGCGTCGCGCTTCAGCTCAATGACGAGCTGCGGCTGCTGGTTGGCCGAGGCGTTGCGCAGCTCGCTGATGCCGTCGAGGTCGCCCGAGCGCACCAGCTCGGTGATCTTCTGCTCAATGACCTCCACCGACGTCTGGTACGGAAGCTCGGTCACCGTGATGCGATCGCCGACGCGTCCCTCTTCGATCTCCGCGACCGCCCGCATCTTGATGGAGCCCCGCCCGGTCCGGTAGGCATCGAGGATGCCCTGGCGCCCGAGGATCAGTGCGCCCGTGGGAAAGTCCGGGCCCTTGACGAACTGCATCAGGTCGTCGGGCGTCGCCTCCGGATGGTGCAGGACGTGGATCGCGGCGTCAATCACCTCGCCCATGTTGTGCGGCGGCACGTTGGTCGCCATGCCGACGGCGATGCCCTGGGAGCCGTTGACGAGCAGGTTGGGGAAGCGCGACGGGAGCACCACCGGCTCGAGGGCGGAGCCGTCGTAGTTGGCCACCATGTCGACGGTTTCCTCGTCGATGTCGGCCATGAGCTCCAGGGCGAGGGGTGCCAGCCGGCACTCGGTGTAGCGCATCGCGGCAGCCCCGTCGTCGGGCCCGCGGCCGCCGAAGCTGCCGTGGCCGTCGATCAGCGGGTGGCGGAGCGAGAACTGCCTGGACCATGCGGGCCAGGGCCTCGTAGATCGCCGAGTCGCCGTGGGGATGGTAGATCCCCATGACCTCGCCCACGACCTTGGCGCACTTGTTGTAGGGACGGTCCGGTCGCAGGCCGTTGTCGAACATGGAGTAGAGGATCCGGCGGTGGACGGGCTTGAGGCCGTCGCGTACGTCGGGCAGCGCGCGGGCGACGATGACCGACATGGAGTACTCGAGGAACGAGCGCTCCATCTCCTCCTGGATCTCAATGGGCTCAATGGAGCCGCCGACCGGTTCGTCGGCGCCCGGTGGGACGTCGCTGCCTCCGGCCCCTCCTCCACCGCGGCCCGAGCCGCGTGTCGACTGGCGTGGCATGGCTCTCCTACCTCCCGTCCGCTCGCTCAGATGTCGAGGAATCGGACGTCTTTGGCATTCGTCTGAATGAAGTGGCGGCGCAGTTCCACGTCGTCACCCATGAGGATGGAGCACACCTCGTCCGCCGTGGCCGCCTGCTCCACGTTGATCTGCAACAGCGACCGCTTGCCCGGGTCCATCGTCGTCTCGCGCAGCTCGGCGAAGTCCATCTCGCCCAGAGCCCTTGAGCCGGTTGAACTCGTGCTTGTGGTCGGGATGCTCGGCCAAGAAGGCTGCCCTGGCCGAATCGTCCTTGAGGTAGACCTTGTCCTTCCCGACGAGCGTCGAGTACAGCGGTGGCTGTGCGACGTAGACGAAGCCGCCCTCGACGAGCGGCTTCATCTGACGGTAGAAGAAGGTCAGCAGCAGCGTGCGGATGTGGCTGCCGTCGACGTCGGCGTCGGCCAGCAGGATCACCTTGTGATAGCGGATCTTGGTGACGTCGAACTCCTCGGCCAGGCCCGCCCCGATGGCGGAGATCAACGCCTGGATCTCGGTGTTCTTCAGCATCTTGTCGATACGGGCCCGCTCGACGTTGAGGATCTTGCCCCGGATGGGGAGGATCGCCTGTGTGTGCGGGTTGCGCGCGTCCTTGGCCGACCCGCCGGCAGAGTTGCCCTCCACGATGAAGAGCTCCGACTCGCGCGGGTCACGCGAGGAGCAGTCGGCCAGCTTGCCGGGCAGCCCTGCTCCGTCCAGCGCCGACTTGCGCCGAGTCAGGTCGCGGGCGCCCTGAGCCGCAATGCGCGCCCGGGCCGCCTGCATCGACTTCTGCACGATCTGGCTCGCTTCGCGCGGGTTCTCTTCCAGCCATTCGTTGAGCTTCTTGTTGGTGGTGCGCTCCGCGAGCGAGCGGATGCTGACGTTTCCGAGCTTGGCCTTCGTCTGACCCTCGAACTGCGGATCGCGTAACCGCACCGAGATGATGGCGGTGAGGCCCTCCCGGATGTCCTCTCCCTTGAGGTTCTCCTCCTTCTCCTTCAGAAGGTTGCGAGCGCGCGCGTATCGGTTGACGACGTTCGTCAGCGCCTTGGAGAACCCCTCGACGTGCATCCCGCCTTCAATGGTGGAGATGCCGTTGGCGAAGGAGTGGATGGACTCGTGGTAGCCGGCGTTCCACTGCAGCGCGATCTCGACCTCCTGGCCCTCCTCGGCCTGATCGAACGCAGCCACCTTGCGGAACAGCGACTCCTTGGACGCGTTCAGGTGCTTGACGAAGTCGACGATGCCGCCGTTGTAGCGGAAGGTCGTCTTGGTCTCGGGATCGGTGCGCTCGTCGACGAAGCGGATCTCGAGGCCCTTGTTCAAGAAGGCCATGATCTGCATCCGTTCGACGATCGTCTGCGCCCGGAACTCGGTCTCGTCGAAGACTGTGGCGTCGGGCCAGAAGGTGACGGTGGTCCCCGTCCGGGGCTCGCCCGTGCTCCGGTCCTTCGGCGCCGGACCCGTGGCCGTCACCTTCCTCTTGACCTTGCCGCCCTTCTCGAACTCCGCCTCCCAGTGCTGGCCGTCCCGGTCGACTTCGAGGAGCAGTCGGGTCGAGAGGGCGTTGACGACCGAGATCCCGACGCCGTGCAGGCCGCCCGAGACCTGGTAGCCCTTCCCGCCGAATTTGCCGCCGGCATGCAGGGTGGTCAGGACGATCTCCGCCGTCGAGACTCTTGGGGTTCTTCTGGTGCGGGCCGACCGGGATCCCGGCCCCGTCGTCGGCTGACCCGGCAGCCGCCGTCGGCCAGCAGGGTGACGTCGATCCGGGTGGCGCGGCCCGCCATGGCCTCGTCGACCGAGTTGTCGACGACCTCCCAGACGAGGTGGTGGAGCCCGGTCGGGCCGGTGGAACCGATGTACATGCCGGGCCGCTTGCGCACCGCCTCGAGCCCCTCGAGGATTGTGATGTCGGCCTCGGTGTAAGAAGCACCGGCCCCACCTGGTCTCTCGTCCACCTTTACTGCCACAGGCGCGCCCTTTCAGAACGACGGTCTTCGCGGTGCGTATCGAATCCCCGAATGGTGACCTCCGGCCTTTCGATGCGAACGCACCATTCTACCCGACCGACGTGTCAATTCGGCACTCTTGAACGGTCCCTGGTGGGTTCGGCCATGGCCGGGTCAGGAGCGCTCGACCACCACCTCCAAGCGTTCGACCGGGGTATCTCCCAGCTCCCGCACCCGGGACAGAATTTGCGCCGACGCCATGCGCGCCCGCGTGGCCCATGCCGGGTGGTCCGCTGCAACCACGAGCGCACGCCCGTCGACACGCACCGGACGCAGGTGCCCGCCGAGCTCCGCGCCGACCACCTCCTCCCAGCGGGTGAACACGGCGTCCATGAGGGCCGGGGTCGGGGATGCGCCGAGGCGGGCCAGCAGCCTGGGCATCGAATCGCCGACTGGCCGAGGGCCCTCGTTGCGTGCCGCCGCGTTCATCGGGCCTCGAGGCCTTCCACCTGGAGCGTCCGCGCCACCACGATCCCCTCAGGTAGGGGCGCCGCCGTCGTGAGGATCGACTGGCCTGCGGGCAGCTCCGCCACGAGGGCACGGCTGCGTGCCGGGTCGAGCTCGGAGAACACGTCGTCGAGCAGCAACGTCGGTACCAGCGAGGTCCTGGCCCGGACCAGCGAGTGCACACCGAGGCGCAACGCCAGGGCCAGGCACCTTTGCTCACCCTGCGAGGCGTGCGTCCGGGCCTCCCGCCCGTCGATCGTGAGCAACAGGTCGTCGCGATGGGGACCGACGGTGTTGACCCCCCGCCGCAGGTCGTCGGTGCGGCTGGCGGCCAGGGCGTCGAGTAGGTCTCCCTCCCAGCTCCGCATGTAGCCCTGTTGCACCAGCGCGCGGTCGTCCGCACCGGCCAGGCGGGCGTAGACCGACCCGACCGGGTCCTCCAGGTCGGCCACCAGTCGCTCGCGCGCCGCCACCAGGACCTTGCCGGCGTCGGCCAGCCTCTGATCCCACACGTCGAGGGTCGCCGCCACGTCTTCGCTGTTCCGGCCCCCGGACTGGCGCAACAGCGCGGCCCGTTGACGGAGGGTGCGTTCGGTCTCGTCCGCCGCCCGGACCCCTTCGGTGTCCAGCACCGCCAGGGCGTCGTCGAGCAGCTCCCGCCGGCCCTTCGGCCCACCGCTGATGATGGCGAGGTCCTCGGGACAGAAGATGGTGCAGGGTGCGGCGGCCGCGAGCTCTTTTCGCCCGGCCACCTGCTTTCGGTTCACCCGGGTGCGGCTCCGTCCGGCCGCCTGCACCTCCGCTTCGACCAATGTCGGGCTGTCCGCCGAATCGATGACGGCGCGGATGATGGCGCTCGTCGCGTCCGGCGCGCACCATGGCCTCGGGCGGCGCGCCCCGGAAGGACCGCCTGGTGCCCAGGTACGCGAGGGCCTCGAGCACACTGGTCTTGCCGGTACCGTTGGGTCCCGTGATCACGGTCGTCCCCTCCGGCTCGGGCTCGACCTGTGCGGCTCGGAAGACGCGGAAATCGGTCAGTTCGAGCTGGCGGACGCTCACCGCGGCCGAGACCTGATCAGGAGACCCGCACCGGCATCAGGAGATAGCGGAACTGGTCGTCTTCGGCCCCCCGCACCGTTGCGGCCCGGGAAGCGTCCGCCGTCTCCACGATCACCTCGTCACCCGAGACTGCCTCGACGCCGTCGATGAGGTACGAGGGGTTGAACGCGATGACCAGGTCCTCGCCGGTGTAGTCACCGTCGACTGTCTCCGCCGCGTCACCGATGTCCTGACTCTGCACGCTGAGGTCCACGCCGCCCTGGCGCATGGAGAGCCGGACCGGCGTGGTGTTGTCGCGCACGAGGAGCTGGACCCGCCGCAACGCGGCGAGGAAGCTCTCCTTGCCCAGGTGGAGGCGGTTCGGATAGTGGTCCGGGATCAGCTGCTTGTAGTCGGGGTAACGCCCCTCGAGCAGCCGGGTGCTGATCTGCACGTTGCCCTGCCAGAAGGTGATCTCGTTGCTGCTGGCCGCCACGCCCACCCGTTTCGTCCTCCGATCCCTCCGTGATCGTGCCGGTCGGCAGTCGCTGCAGCTCGGACAGCGCACGGGCCGGCACCAGGAGATCCTCCTCGCCGATGATGGTGTTCGCTCCCGGTAGGTCGCGCATGGCCATGCGGTACGAATCCGTCGCCACCATTCGCAGCGACCCGTCGACCCGCGACACCAAGACACCGGTCAAGAGCGGCCGGCCGTCGTCGTGAGATGCTGCACGCACCACCTGGCGCACCGCTTCTCCGAAGGCGGTCTCGGAGAGTTGCGTGGTGGGTTCGCTGGTCTTGCCGACGGGCGGAAACTCGACCACCGGGTACGTGTGAAGTTTGAACGTGGACCGAGCCGCGGTGATCGTGATGGAATCGCCGTCGTCGGCAAAAGTCACCGCACCCGGCTCCAGACGCCGCACGATGTCGGTCGACAGGCGCGCCGGAATGACACAACTTCCGTCATCGATCCCGATGACCTCGTCGGCCACCTGGATTGTGAGATCGAGGTCGGTCCCGGTCACACAAAGTGAGTTTCCCGTGCAGCTGAGGAGAAGGCCCAAGAGGACGGGTGAGGACCCACCGCGACCGCCGACGGCCCGGCTCGCAGTCGCCAGCATCTCGACCAGTGCATCGCGTTCGGATCTGAACTTCACCGACGCCAGTCCTTTCGGGAGGTTCCCCAGCCTTTCATCGCGAACGGAAGGGTATATGTGTCTTGTAAAGGTAGTAAGGGGTGTGGATTGTGGATGACATGGTCCTTGCCCTGCTGGGCGGGGCAGGGAGTGTCCCCACGGCACTGTGGGCCAGAAGCGGCCGAAAGGTGACGCGGCGGTCGCGGCGGTGCGGATCTGGGGACAAGCGCCGACGGCGGTCCCCAGGCCTGGACCCCGCAGTTCCACAGGCTTTGCCCCTTGCAAACCACAAGTTGGCCGGCCGCGGGCCGCACGTGTGAGGTCAGGCCGAGCCCGCACGGATCTTCTGGATCAGCTCGGTGACCTGCTCGTAAATCTGGCGTCGCTCCTGCATCTGGCCGGCGATCTTGTCCACCGCGTGGATCACGGTCGTGTGGTCGCGCTTGCCGAACACCCGGCCGATGGCCGGATAGCTGAAGTCCGTGAGTTCCCTGGTCAGATACATGGCGACCTGGCGCGCCGTGACCAGCGGCCGGGTGCGGCTCGGACCGCAGAGCGCCTCCACCGAGAAGCCGTAGCTGGCGGCCGTGGTCTCGAGAATCATCTGCGGCGAGATGCGACGCGGCTCTCCGGCCAGCACCAGGTCCGAGAGGACCTGTTCGGACTGGGCCAGCGAGATGGGCTGGTTGTTGAGCTTGGCGAAGGCACAGATTCGGGTGAGGGCGCCCTCGAGCTCCCGGATGTTGTCCTTTACGTGGGAGGCGATGAACTCCAAGACGTCGTCGGGGACCTCTTGGTGTTCGCTGAGGGACTTGGAGCGCAAGATGGCCAGGCGGGTCTCGAGATCGGGCGGGTCGATCTCGGTGATGAGCCCGGAGAGGAATCGGCTGCGCAGGCGGTCCTCGAGCGTCTCGATCGACTTGGGCGGGCGGTCCGACGTCAGGACGATCTGCTTCGAGGCACCCTTGAGGTCGTTGTAGGTGTGGAAGAACTCCTCTTGGAGTCCCTCTTTGCGCTCCATGAACTGGACGTCGTCGATGAGCAGGACGTCGCAGTCGCGATAGCGCCGCTTGAAGGCCAGGGTCGTCGAGGTCCGCAGGGAGTCCACGAAGTCGTTCATGAACGTCTCGGTGGTGACGTAGAGGACCTTGCGCCGGGGGTAGTTCTCGGTGACGTAGTTACCGATGGCGTGGAGCAGGTGGGTCTTGCCGAGGCCCGAGTCGCCGTAGATGAACAAGGGGTTGTAGGAGCGCCCTGGCGTTTCGGCTACGGCCTGGGCGGCCGCATGGGCCAGTCGGTTGGACGAGGCGGCGACGAACGTCTCGAAGGTGAATTTGGAATCGAGCTGGACCGCGGGGGACTCCCGGCCCGCCCGGCCCGGCTGTGCCTGTTCTGGTTCGGGGGCCTCGTCTGCGGGGGGGAGGCCCAGGATCTGCTCGGGCCTGGTCTCGGCTGGGGCGGGCTCGTGTTCTTGCACCTCGAGGCGCCCTCGGACCGGTGACCCCACCTCGTTGGCCAGGGTGTCCTCAATCATGGGGAGGTACCGCGACTCCACCCTCTCCCGGATGAGGCCATTGGGGACAGCCAGGACGAAGACGCCGTCGGTGTAGGCCACGGGCTCGATGCCCGACAGCCACAGCTGCCACGTGCTCTCCGATACCTGGTCGCGCAAGGACCCGGTGCACCTTGTCCAGAGATCTCCTGCCTGCGTCACTGCGACAGCCGAACGCCCCTTCTCCCCCCTCGGCGTCCAGCCACCATGTTCGGAACGATCCTCGGTACGGGTAATTGGATGAACGTACACCGTGCCGGCCGGTGCGACTAGAGCCGATCCGCAAATCGCGCCTAACATGGGAGGACTCGCCGCCGCAGGCGGAGCTCGACTCCAAGGCCGAGGCATGAACCCTGCGACGAACCCGGCTCCGGATGCCACTCGGGCGTCGCGAAAGGCTGAATTGACGTGAAGCGCACTTACCAACCAAACACACGGAAACGGGCCCGCACGCACGGGTTCCGCAAGCGCATGTCCACACGGGCGGGGCGGGCCATCTTGAAGTCACGGCGGCTCAAGGGGCGCCACCGGCTCACCGTCTGAGGGCCTCGCGTGCCTACTCGAACGGTCGGACGGATCACCAGCCGCACTGCCTTTGCTGCGTTGCAGCGCTCCCGGGCCCGGGGCGCCTGCGGCCCGGTCAAGGCCCTCTTCCTCCCCGCGGAGGAGAGTGCGCCGGGGGTGTTCCCCCAGGTGGGGTTCGCAATTGGCCGGCGCTGTGGCAGCGCCGTCGCCCGGAACACGCTCCGGCGCCGAGCCCGCGAAGTGGTCCGGTCGGAGGCCCACCACCTGCCGCGGGGTTCCTACCTGGTGCGACTCGAGCCCGGCGCCGCCGAACTGCCCGCGTCCGAGTTCCGGGCCGACGTGGCGGGCGCGCTGGAGCGAGCGGGAAGGGCCGCGGTGAAGGCATGAACGAGACACCGGTCCTCGACGAGCCGCCCGGTGCGGGTGGCCGTGGCCCTGCTCACCGCCTATCAGGGTGCGGCCTCGGGGCGGGTCTCGCCCTGCCGGTTCTACCCGAGCTGCTCCAACTATGCCGTGGAGGCGTTCACCACCCATGGGTTCTGGCGGGGCGCCGCGCTGACGGCACGCCGGTTGTTGCGCTGCCGGCCCTTCGGCCCGCGCGGCGTTGACCTGGTCCCGGTCCCGGTGCACACGCACGAGGCCGGTCGGCCGTGCTGAGCCATCCCCTCTTGGCCGAGAACTCCCTGTTCAAGCTCATCGGGGAGATCTTCCACCCGCTCTTCGAGCTGTTCGGCCTGGTGCTGGCCGGCCTCTACGCCATTTGGCCGAACTACGGCTTCGCCATCGCGGGTCTGACCATCATCATCATGCTGGCCCTGACGCCGGTGACGGTGAAGAGCACCAAGTCGATGCTGGCCATGCAGCGGCTCCAGCCCGAGATGAAGAAGCTCCAGGCCAAGTACAAGGGCCCGGAGAACCGGGAGCTGCTCAACCAGGAGATGATGCGGCTGTACAAGGAGAACGGGACGAGCCCGTTCGGAGCCTGCCTGCCCAGCCTGCTGCAGATGCCCTTCCTGATCGTCCTCTACACGCTGATCCGGGGCTTGTCGACCACGAAGACTATCAATGGTCACGTCATCGGTGCGCCTAAATACATCCCGACGAACTCTCGAATGGCCCACGACCTGGTCGCGAGTCAGGGCCAAATGCATTGGTGGTTTGGGATGGATTTGTCTTCGTACCCATTCTCAAATCACACGACGAATCCCTTCACGCATGTCGTGACGACAAGCATGAGCCAGGCGGTGCTGGTGATCCCGTACCTGGTACTCATTGCTGCCGCGATGTTCCTGCAGTACTACCAAATGAGGCAGATGAACAGCCGTAATCCGCAGGCGGCTGCCGCAAATCCTCAGATGCAATCGATGCAGAAGTTTTTCCCAATTATCTTCGGCTTCATTTACCTTAAAGTTCCCGCGGGAGCAACCATATACATGGTGGTCTCGTCGGCCATGCGGATCGCGACGCAAGACGTGATGTTCAAGACCGGGATGGTCGCGCCCGTGACGGCGGAGCGCGAGATCGGCTCGACGGCAGCGAAAGAGAAGGAAAAAGAGAGGGAGAAACCTCCGCCCAAGGTGATCAAGAAGTCGACCGCCACCGACGGCACGGCGGCGGCCAAGAGCACCCCGCCCCCGGCCAAGACCGGCTCGGGTGCGAACGGGCGGGTCAACGCCAACGGCAGGAAGCCGGCGGCCAAGAAGCGGCCGACCAACGGGAAGGCCGAGAGCGACGACGAGACGCCGGCGCCGAAGGCGCATCCGCGTTCGCGTTCGAAGCGGACGAGAAAGGCTCGATAGCGGGTGGAGTGGGTAGAGGTGGCGGGCAAGACCGTCGAAGAGGCGACCGAGCGCGCCCTGGACCAACTGGGGGTGGCCGTCGGCGACGCCGAGGTGATCGTGGTGAGTGAGCCCAAGACCGGGCTCTTCGGCCGCATGCGGGTCGAGGCCCGCGTTCGGGCGCGGGTCCGTCCGGTCGGAGCCCGCCCCCGGCGCGAGCGCAACCGGCGCGGGGGCAAGGCGGGCCAGGGGGAGCGCCAGCAGGGCGCGCCGCGGACGGGGCCGGCCGAGAGCTCGGGGCCGCGGGAGGATGCAGCGGAGTCCAACGGTTCCGTCCCGTCGACCGCCGGGAACGCGACGGGGACCAGCCGTTCGGCTCGCCGCCGCCGCAATCGCAGCAGGTCGGCCACCGCCGACATGGAGTCGCGGGAAGGCTCGAGGAACGGTTCCTCGGCAAGGCCGTCCGCCGAGAGGGCTCCCCAGCGGAGCTCGGAACCGAAGGAGACAGTGGACATGGCCGAGGGAATGACGCTCGAAGAGCAGGGTGAGGCGGGCCGGGCGTTCCTGGTCGGCCTCCTGAGCGAGTTCGGCATGGACGGGACGGTGGAGTGCCGCCTCCTGGACGAGGACACCGTCGAGATCGCAGCGACCGGCGATGACCTCGGCATGCTCGTAGGTCCCCGGGGCTCCACGCTGAGCGCCGTGCAGGACCTGACCCGGGCCGTGGTCCAGCGCCAGTGCCCCTCGCGCACGGACCGCATCCTGGTGGACGTGGCGGGCTATCGGGAGCGGCGCTCGGCAGCACTCAAGCGGTTCAGTGTGCAGATCGCCGAAGAGGTCCTGACGTCGGGACAGGAGAAGGCGCTCGAGACGATGAGCCCGGCCGACCGCAAAGCCGTGCACGACGCGGTCAACGAGATGCCGGGGGTCGTGACCCGTTCCGAGGGTGAGGACCCCAACCGCCACATCGTCATCGCGCCCGCGGGCTGACGCCTCGTCGGTGCCTGGCGCCGACGAGGGGGGTCGCTCCCCCACCACGCTGGCCGACGTCCTCGCCGAGGCCCGTGAAGCAGGCTTCCTCGGGCCCGGGGCCGTGGAGCCACAGCTCCGCCACGCCGAGGGATTTGCCACCGTCGCCCGCCGCCTCGCCGCCGCCGGACCGGCGTCGCCCCGCGTGCTCGACCTGGGCTCGGGAGGGGGGCTTCCCGGCCTGGTCGTGGCCGAGCGCTGGTCCGAGGCGGAGCTGGTCCTGCTCGACGCCAGCGCCCGCCGGACGGCCTTCCTGCGGCGGGCGGTTGACCGTCTGGGGCTCTCGGCCCGGGTGACGGTCCTCCAGGAGCGGGCCGAGGTCTGCGGCCGCCAGGAGGGCCTCCGGGGCTCCTTCGACGGTGTGCTGGCGCGCTCGTTCGGTCGCCCTGCCGTGGTGGCCGAGTGCGCTGCACCGCTCCTGCGTGTCCGCGGCTGGCTCGTCGTCTCCGAGCCGCCCTCCACCGCTGCGGGTACCGGCGACCAGACCGACGAGTCCCGGTGGCCGGGCGGGCCGCTGCAGGTACTCGGTCTCGAGCCCGCCGAGCTGGTCCACGAGGTCTTCGAGTACCGAGTGCTCCGACAGAGGACGCCGTGTCCAGAGCGCTTTCCTCGACGCAACGGGGTCCCGTCGAAGAAGCCGTTGTTCTAAGAGGCGGCGGCGGAGCGAGGCAGAGGGCCCACCCGCACCGTGCCATCCCCGTGTTCCACGTGAAACGTCCCGAGGGCCGGAACTCCGAACCCGGCCAGATTGGTTCCACGTGAAACACGTTCAACCCTTGACCTCGGGGCGCTGGCAGGCCAGGATAGGCGCCGTGCCGTGGCTACTCGGAGTTCCTGCTTGATGCGCATCCGGCGCAAGGACAGGGAAGCCCCCAACCCCCCGAAGTTCAGCCCGTTCGACCAGGACACCCTGGCGGCAGAGCAGCAGGGGCCGACGTCGACCGACCCCGTCAAGAGCCTGGTCGCCGATCCGGCACCCCCCCGGCCTGCGGAGGACGCCCGCCCGGCCGAGATCCCCAGCGGGCCCGCGACAGACGAGGTGCCCGTCGTCGGAGGAACGCTCGGAGCGGAGCTGCCCGCCGTGGAGACCGCCCCGCCTCCTCTCGAGCCCGACGTGGTCGACGCTCCCCCACCCGGAGCCCCTCCTCCCGAGCCGAGCGGCGGGACCGCTCCGCCGGGTGCCCTCGTCGATCCCGCCCCGGCTCCCGAACGCGAGACCGCTGCCGCGCCCGCACCGGGAGCATCGCCGGGTGGCCCCGGGACGTCAGAACCCGTGGTCGCCGACCAGTCCGCCCTGCGGTCCCCGACGATCCGGGACGAGGCGACGGAGCTTCTCAACGGATCGAAACCCACAACTCGTGACCTGCCCCGGGTCATCGCCATCGCCAACCAGAAGGGAGGCGTCGGCAAGACGACGACGACGGTCAACCTGGGAGCGGCCCTCGCCGAGCAGGGCTACCGCGTCCTGGTGGTCGACCTCGACCCGCAGGGCAACGCCACGACCGGCCTCGGCGTGGACGCCCGGAACTTCGAGCTCTCCATGTACGACGTCGTCATGCGGGACCAGCCGCTCGAGGACTGCATCGAGCCCACCAGCGTCAAGAACCTCTTCGTCGCCCCGGCGACGATCGATCTGGCCGGCGTCGAGATCGAGCTGGTCCCCGCCTTCAGCCGGGAGTTGAAGCTCAAGCGGGCCGTCGACACCATCGTGGACGACTTCGACTTCGTCCTGATCGACTGCCCACCCTCCCTCGGCCTCATCACGGTCAACGGACTGGCTGCAGCGGACGAGGTGCTCGTCCCGATCCAATGCGAGTACTACGCGCTGGAGGGCCTGAGCCAACTCCTGCGCAACGTCAACCTGGTCTCGACCAACCTGAACGAGACGCTCGAGGTCACCACGATCGTGCTGACCATGTACGACGCCCGCACCCGGCTCTCGGTCGACGTGGCCAACGAGGTCCGGGCGCATTTCTCCGAACGGGTCTGCCGGGTCGTGATCCCCCGGACGGTCCGGCTCTCCGAGGCGCCGTCGTTCGGGCAGCCGATCACGGTGTTCGATCCTGCCTCGCGGGGGGCCGTGGCCTACCGCGAGCTGGCCAAGGAGGTGAGCAATGGCGCGCCGCAGCGGACTCGGTAAAGGGCTGAGCGCCCTCATTCCGAGCGAAGCGACGGGGGAGTCGGACTCCCTGCTCCGGGTCGTGCCCATCTCGCACATCCGGCCCAACTCCTTCCAGCCCCGCAGCCACTTCGACGAGGAGTCGATGGCCGCCCTGGCCGCCTCCATCCGGGAGGTCGGGCTGCTGCAGCCGGTCCTGGTCCGGGCGCTCGGTGACGAAGCGGAGACCTACGAGCTCATCGCGGGGGAGCGGCGCTGGCGGGCGGCGCAGGCGGGCCGGCCTCCAGACGATCCCGGTCCTGGTGCAGGTGGCCGACGACGTGGCCAGCCTGGAGCAGGCACTGGTGGAGAACCTCCACCGGGTCGACCTCAACGCCCTGGAGGAGGCGGCGGCCTACCAGCAGCTCATCGACGAGTTCGGCCTGACCCACGAGCAGGTCGCCGCCCGCATGGGCAAGGGCCGGGCGACCATCACCAACACGCTCCGGCTGCTGCAGCTGCCGGCCGGGGCTCAGCGCGCCCTGGCCGAGCGGACGATCTCGGCTGGCCATGCCCGCGCCCTGCTCGGGACGCCCGACCGGGCCCTGCAGGAGAAGCTGGTTGAGCGGATCACCGAGGAGGGGTTGACGGTCCGGGCGGTGGAGGACCTCGTCCGCCAGGGTGGCTCCGAGCTCCGGGTCGTCCCGGCCATGCCAGAGGTGGCCGAGGAGGTCGCGCCGGTCAAGGGTAGTACGTCTGGTACTACCGAAGCGGGCGCCCGTCGGACCCCGGTGCGCAAGCTCCCCGAGCCGGGCGTCGTCGAGCTCGAGGAGCTGCTCTCGACCTATCTGAACACCCGGGTCAAGGTCGACATCCAGAACCGGCGGGGCCGCCTCGTCGTCGAGTTCGCCACGCTGGAGGACCTCGAGCGCATCTACCGCGCCATGGTCGGTGAGGGCGGCGTCGCGTAGTTCACGCAACTGTCAAGGGTCTGTTCAGCTTCATCCACAACCTGTGCATGACGTTGTGGATTGTCACCTCGTTCACCTGGCGGAAGCTTTGATCGCGTAATCGTCGCCGGGGGCGCGGCGATGTCAGGCGGGTGCCGGCAGGGGCAGGACCAGGGAACTATTACAGGTAATCAGTCCCATGAGGCATCGGCCCAGAGGCCGAGGGCGGTGGAGAGGGCGGCGACGAGGGCCGGTGTCCGCTCGACCACCGTGCTGGCGGGGCCCACCTCGACGAGCACGGCGGGCATGCGGGTCTCGCGCAGGAGGGGGACCGACATGCCGTGCACGCCGGCGTCGGCGACGCCGAGTGCCGCCGGGACCGCACCCTGGACCAGCTCGGCCAGGCGCCGCCCCCCTTCGGACTCGTCGTGGGTGCCGGCCCAGAAAGCGGTGCGGCACAGCGCTCTCGTGGCATTGAGGCGCAACCCGATGAACACGTCGACGTCGAGCTCGTTGGCCTCCTTGGCCTGCACCGCATCGACGGGGTGGTGGAGCTCGGTCACCCGGGTCCCGGCCAGGGTCAGGCGCCGGCGGAGCGCCCCGGTCACGCTGCCCAGCCCCCCGCCCTCGCCGACCGCGACGTGGCGGCCGCGCAAGGTGGGCGGCGCATCGCGCAGTGCGGCTCGTTCCCGCACGGACGAGACCAGCTCGCGCTCGTCGAAGCGGCTCTCGAGGCGCAGCAGCTCCCGCAGGGTGGCACCACCGACGATGCCGTCGACGGGCAGGCCGGCGTTGCGCTGGAACTCGCCGAGCGCCCGGACCGTGGCGTCACCGAAGATGCCGTCCACCCGGCCCGTGTCGAAGCCCATGGTGCACAGGCGCTGCTGCAGGTCGGCGACGTCGTCACCCCGCAGCATCGGTATCCGGCGGTAGAGGAAGCGGTCACCGAGCCGGAAACCGGCCTCGACCAGGGTGTTCCAGGTCTGAGGCCCGCAGACGCCGTCGACACGGAGCCCCCGGAGGCGCTGGAAGGCCTCCAGCGCGGCCCGGGTGGCAGGCCCGAAGATGCCGTCGGCGTCGACCGGCGCGCCGGGCAGGATGGCGGTCAGACGGTGCTGGACGTCGGCGACCCCAGGGCCGCGGTCCCAGATGACCAGGGGCAGGCCTACAGGTAGGCCGAGATCTCCTCGAGCAGCTGGCCCTTGGGCTTGGCCCCGATCAGGCGCACCTGGGGCTCCCCGTCCTTGAACAGGATCAGGGTCGGGATGCTCATCACGTCGAAGCGACGGGTCACGTCGAGGTTGTCGTCGATGTTCAGCTTGCCGATCCGGATCTTGCCCTCGTGCTCCTGGGCGATCTCCTCCAACACCGGGGAGATCATCTTGCACGGGCCGCACCATTCCGCCCAGAAGTCCACCAGGACGGGCACGTCCGAAGCCTTGACATTCTCGTCAAATGTAGCGTCGGTGAGGGTCTCGATCTTCTCGCTCATCACATCTCCTTGTCAGGTGGTGTAACGCCGCACCCGGGCCATCTGTTCCCGGCTACTCGCCCCGCTCCTCGAGCCAGCGCTCGGCGTCGATGGCGGCCATGCAGCCGGACCCGGCCGAGGTCACCGCCTGGCGGTAGTAGTCGTCCTGGACGTCGCCGCAGGCGAAGACGCCGTCGACGCTGGTGCGGGTCGTGCCGTCGAACGTCTTGACGTACCCGTTGTCCTCCAGCTCCACCTGACCCTTGAGGAGCGCGCTGTTGGGCTCGTGGCCGATGGCGACGAAGAACCCGTTCACGGGGAGCTCCGAGGTCGCGCCGCTCACCGTGTCCTGGAGGCGCAGGCCGCTGACCTTGGTGTCCCCGAGGATCTCGGTGACCGTCGAGTTCCATGCGAACTCGATCTTGGGGTTGGCGAAGGCGCGTTCTTGCATGATCTTGGAGGCTCGGAGCTCGTCACGGCGGTGGACGACCGTCACCTTGGACGCGAACCGGGTCAAGAAGATGGCCTCCTCCATGGCCGAGTCCCCGCCGCCCGCGACGGCGACCGGCTGCTCGCGGAAGAAGAACCCGTCACAGGTGGCGCAGGTCGAGACGCCGTAGCCGATCAGGCGGACCTCGTTGGGCACGCCCAGCATGAGCGAGCGGGCGCCCGTGGCCACGATGAGGGCGTCGGCCAGCGCCGTCGGCTCCTCGGCCGCCGGGTCGCCCACCCACAGCTCGAAGGGCCACGGCGTGACGTCGATGCGGCTGACCTTGGCGGTGCGCAGCTCGGCATCGAAGCGCTCGGCCTGGGACCGCATGATGCCCATGAGCTCGGGCCCCATGATCCCGTCGACGAAGCCGGGGTAGTTCTCCACCTCGGTCGTCAGCATGAGCTGCCCACCGGGCTGGTCGCTGGTGGAGGAGGGCTCGCCCTCGAAGACGAGGGGGGCCAGCTGGGCGCGCGCCGTGTAGAGGGCGGCGGTGAGGCCCGCAGGGCCGCTCCCGATGATGACGACCTTGCGCCGCTCAGGCATCGGGTGGCGTACCGCGGCGCGAGTACAAGATCGCGCCGACCGCACTGAACAGGAGCCCGAGCACCATGTAGGAGGCCCAGATCCGGTGCCCGGCGATGGTGGTCAGGCGGATGAAGCCGACGCAGAAGAGGACCACGACGGTGATCGCGGTGACGGCGATGATGATGCCGAAGACGATGCCGCGGGCCGCCACGATGGCCGGGCGGATGGCGCGGTCGTTGACGGTGGCCACCACGGTGTCGACGGTCTCGAGGGCACGGTTCGACAGCACGTCGGAAATGTCGTTCTCTGCCACGGCGAGAGACTACCCGGCGGTCCCGTCCGGGCTGGCAGGCACGATGTAGCAGACACCGACGGTGTTGGGTCCCGCGTGGGTGCCCACCACGGGGCCGAGGTCGACCGGCAGCAGCGGGTGCTCGGTGGCGATGCCCGCCATCGAGCGCACGACGTCGGAGAAGTCGTCGCAGGCGCCGTCGGCCACGGCGATGCGCTCGAGGGGCGCGTCGGCGGCCACCTTGGCCGTCAGATAGGCCAGCGCCCGGGCCCGGGTCCGCTGCTTGGACTCCTCGGCCACCTCGCCGTCCTTCAGCTGTATCACGGGCTTGATGTTGAGCAGGGAGCCGATCAGGGCACGGGCCCCGCCGATCCTCCCGCCCCGTTGGAGGTGCTCGAGCCCGCCGACCACGCCGTAGATGCGGGTGCGGGGGATGCGGTCACGTGTCGCCGCGACGAGCTCGTCGAGCCCGGCGCCGGCTGCGGCCTCCTCGGCCGCGGCGATCACCAAGAGGCCCTGACCCATGGTCAACGAGTAGCTGTCCACGACCCGCACGGGAACGGCGCTGAACGTGTCCGCCGCCGTCATTGCGGAGGAGTAGGTCCCCGACACCTTCGAGGAGATGGTCACGCAGAGCACGGCGTCGGCACCCTCGTCGACCGCCTGTTGGAAGGCGGCCTGGAACGCGCCGGGGGAGGGTGCCGCCGTCTCGGGCAGCGCCCCCTTGCCGCGACAGCGCTCCCAGAACTCCGCCGGGGTGAGCTGGCGGCGATCCTCGAGCTCCTCTTGGCCGAAGCGGATGGTCAGCGGCACCACGACGAGGTTGTGCTCCTTGACGAGTTGGTCGGTCAGGTCGCAGGCGCTGTCGGTCACGATGTGGACGCCGGGCATGCAGGGAGTCTGCCACGGGGCCACCGCGTGCAGGAGCCAAAGGCGGTTCAGAGGCGGGGCGCAGTGCCGAGGGGCCCGATCGGGCTCGGCGGCCGGTCCGGCGGAGGTCGCCGCCGCCCCTCGTGGCGCCGGCCCAGCCACACCACGACCGCGGCGAAGGTGAGGCCGCCGGCCAGCACGGCGCCGACCACCCGGGCCAGCAGCCCGGTGACGCTCGTCGACCCCGAGAGGTTGGACACCACGAGCACGACCGCGGCCATGGGGACGGAGGCCGCGACGACACGCCACAACGGCGCCCAGGCTTCGGGCTCGGCCAGGCGGCCGAACCACTGGCGGAAGACGGCCAGGGCCACGCAGGCGGCGACGGTGTAGGCGATGGAGAGAGCGAGCGCGAGGCCGCGGACACCGAGCGGGTGCACGAGGACGACGGCCAGGACGATGTTGAGGGCGTTCTCCACGAGATAGAGGTAGAAGGCGACCTTGGTGCGCTGCATGGACTGCAGGACGCGGACGAAGTAGAGGTAGACGCAGAAGCCGGGCAGTCCGAGGGCGAACATGGCCAAGGCGGCGCCGGTGGTCGCCGTCTGGGCCGGGGTGCTGTGCCCGTTGCCGAGCAGCAACGCCACGGCCGGACGCGCCAGCAGCAACATGCCCACCGCGGACGGGACGATGAGCGCCAGGATGGCGCGCAGGCCGCCCGTCATGCGATGCAAGAAGGCGGCCCGCTGCCCGGTCGACCACTTCTCGGCGAGGTCGGGCGTCACGACGGACATCACCGTGACCGCGATCACGCCGTAGGGCAGCTGCAAGAAGGCGTAGGCGTAGGTGTAGGACGACACCGGGTCGGGCCCGGCGACGCTGCCGGCCAGCACGGTGACCACGAACAGCGCGACCTGGTTGGCCACGACGAAGCCGAAGGTCCATGCGCCCAGGCGGGTCACGGTCCGCAGGGCCTCGTCACGTGGGTTCCAGTTCCAGTGCAACAGGCGGAGGTCGGCCTGGCGCAGGCTGGGCAGGAGGGCCACCCCTTGGAGCACCACGCCGAGCGAGGTGCCCAGGCCGAGGAGGACGAGCTGTGACTTGTGCAGCTCCACGCTGGCGAGCGACGCGCCGTGGCCGGCCCACAGCCCGAACCACACCAGCACGCCGATGCAGACGAGGTTGTTGATGATCGGCGCCCAAGCCACGGCGACGAACCGACGGCGCGTGTTGAGGAGCGCGGCACCCAGCGCGAAGAGCCCGTAGGCGGCGATCTGGATCACGAACCAGCGCAGGAACGTCGTGGCCACCTGCCGCTCGAGCACGATGCGCTGGACGTGGGCGGCCGGGGCATGCGTATCGAGCACGGTCAGCGCGTCGATGAGGTAGGGCGCGGCCACCAGCGCCGCCACGCGTGGTCACGAGCAGGACGACGACCGACACGGTGACGACCGCGGAGATGGACTCGAAGGCCTCGCGCTCTTCCTTGTTGGCCAGCCGGTCGACGAAGACCGGGATGAACGTGGCCGAGAGCACCCCGCCCAGCACCACGTCGTAGAGCATGTTGGGCGTGGTGTTGGCCAGGTTGTACGAGTCGGCGAGGAAGGTCTGGCCGAGTGCCCAGGCGAGCGCGACGAAGCGGAGCAGGCCGGTGAGTCGCGAGACGCCCGTGCCGACGGCCACGTAGGCGGCCGATGTGCGCAGCGGGAGGGTCCGGGCCCGGCGGGGGGGAGCCATGGTCAGCGTGCCCGCGGGCGAGCCCGGCGCGCCCGCAACCACGTGCGCACCCACCAGGCCAACAGGACGGCCCCGGCCAGGACGGTGAGGGCCACCCCCACGAAGGAGATGGCCGTCGACTGCACCGTGAGCACGGCGCGGGCGAGGACCAGCTGGCCGTCGGGGGTGTGCAGGGTCACATCGATGGGGAGGCGGTCGCCCGAGGTACGGGCCTGGGCCGTGACCCGCACCGAGGTGGTAGGGCGGTCCAGCACGAGCTGGCGCGAGTTGCCATCGGGAAAGGTGAACTTGTCGCTGGTCAGCGTCACGATGACGGTCACCGGGTAGGGGGACCCCGAGAGCACGGTGACGGGGATCGCCGCCCGCTGCGCCGTGAAGGTCACGGTGCGCTCGGTGGCGAGCGTGATGGTTCCCGTCTGCCCGGCGAACGCCCTGTCGTAGGCGGTCAGCGCGGCGGAGCGCCGTCCGGGGCTGAGCCCGCTCGCCTCCGTGGCCAGCAGCATGTCGGCCAGTGCGGTCGACCCCGGCGGGTGCCCGTCCACGGCCGCGGTCGAACCGCAGCACCAGGAGGAGAGCTGCTGGCGCGCCGTCGCGATTCGCTGCGCCGCGGTCCGCGTGATGCCGTGTCCTGCCGGCCCGGCCTGCAGTCGGAGCGTCGACGGCTCGCCGTTTCCCCCGACCGGAACCTCGGTCGAGAACTGAGTGAGCGTGACGGGGGTCAGGGCCGGGTTCTGGGTGAGCCCGGACAACAACGCGTCCATGAACGCGTCGGATGGTCGCCAGTCGGGCGGCGGGGAGACGACGACGCCTCGGTGATCGGGCTTGAACGTGTTCTCGAAGTGGACGAAGGACAAGCCGGCGAGCAGCTGCTCCGCCCCGAGCACCGGATCTGCCGGCGACGAGTCGAAGAGCGCGCTGAGGTTGCTGTTCGAAGCCGCCGCCGCGATGGCGCTGCCGTGCCCCAGGTCGAGCGTGAAGGGTTGGGCGAAGGTCAAGCTGGACGATCCCTCGCTGGCGGCCAGGTCGTTGTCGCTCAGCACGAGCTGGGTGGCACCGGCGACCTGCAGACCGCTGGCGAGATCGCCGGCGTCACCCTCGGCCAGGTTCGACGCCGTGTCGACCCACGGGCCCGCGGCCGGCCGCAGCCCCGCCGCGCGCAGCAGCTCGGTGCCGCGGGCGACTTGGGCGCCGATCTCGCCCGCGATGCCCGCCTCGCTGAGGGCGGCCACGTTGACGGGGACGTACGGCTCGGTCAGCACCTGGTCGCCGGTGAGGTCGGCCAGCTGGCCCAGGGCGCGATCGCCGTTCGCCGTGTGGCCGGCCTGCAGGGCGGCGATGGTGCGCGGGACGACCGCGAGGGTCACCGGTACGGTGCGGCGCGCGGCCAGGGCGCCCACCATGGTCGTGGCGCCCTCGCCGCTCACCGGTGCGATCACGGCGACCCGCAGCGGGCCGTCCGCACCGACGGGGCCCTGGGGCTCCTGATAGGTGAGGAACGTGGTGAAGCGGACGACCGGCGTGGCCGAGCCCTGGCGGAGGAGGGCGACCGACACGGGGTAGACGTCGCCGCACGAGGCGGTGTCCGGGGTGCACCCGAGCACCACCGTGGGGCCGGGGCTGCCGGCCGGACAGGCCCCGGCTCCCGACGCAGGGGCCGAGGCCGAGTCGTCGGGGAGAACCGTGACGCAGGCGGTCGCCGTTCCTCCCGCCCCGGACGGGGCGACGGCGACGTCGGGCACGCGCGAGAGGACCGACTTTTGGGGAAGCGCGCCGGCCGCCTGCTCGAACTGCGACCGGTCGATGACGCGGCTGTAGAAGGTGAGGCTCACGTGGAGCGCGCTGGCCGGACCCGCGACCGATCCCACCCCGAGCGCGATGTTGAACCACGGCTGGGTGGGCGTGACCCACGGAGTCTGCGAGACCAACGAGAGCGGAGGGCCGTCAACCTGACGCGCGCGGGTCACCGCCGCGGCGGCGCCCGCCATGCCGAAGAGGGCAGTGGCAGCCGCCGCGAGTGTGCAGAGGGCGGTCCTGGCCCAGCGCGTCGACACAGGGAGAGGCTAGAGGGCGCACTACCGTGGGCGGGTGCAGTCCACGTCGGTTCCTGAACGGTTCCGCCCCTATGTCAGCGCCACCGGGGAGGTGGCGCGGCGTTTCGCGGCGGCCGGGCACACGCTCTATCTGGTGGGCGGATCCGTGCGCGACGCACTGTTCTTGGACGCGGCGGGGACCGACTCGGACGTCGACCTCACGACCGATGCACGGCCCGAACAGACCGAGCGCCTGGTGCGGGGCTGGGCAGACGACGTCTGGACGCAGGGGGCGCGCTTCGGCACGATCGGCGCCCGCAAGGGCACCGTGGTGTACGAGATCACGACGCACAGGGCGGAGGTCTATGTGCCCGAGTCGCGCAAGCCCGAGGTGACCTTCGGCGACGACATCGTCGTCGACTTGTCGCGACGCGACTTCACGATCAACGCACTGGCGCTGCGCTTGCCCGACATGGAGCTGATCGACCCCTTCGACGGGCTGGGTGACCTGGCGGCGGGTCGGTTACGGACGCCGCTCGACCCGGAGATCTCGTTCGGGGACGACCCGCTGCGCATGTTGCGCGCCGCCCGCTTCGCGGCGCGGTTCTCCCTCGAGCCCGACCCCGCGCTCACGGCCGCCGTGCGGCGCATGCACGGCCGGCTCTCCATCGTCTCGGCGGAGCGCATCCGCGACGAGCTTGACAAGATGATCATGATCGACGTGCCCTCGAAGGCCCTGTGGTTCGTCGTGCGGACCGGGTTGGCCGAGGACTTCCTGCCCGAGCTGCCCGCCATGGCGCTCGAGCAGGATCCCATCCACCGGCACAAGGACGTCTTGGCCCACACTCTCGCCGTGGTCGACAAGACCTCGAAGAGCCGCCTGCTCCGCCTTGCCGCTCTTTTCCACGACGTCGGCAAGCCGCGCACCCGCGCCATCACCGACGGCGGTGTGAGCTTCCACCATCACGAGGTCGTGGGGGCGCGGATGACGAGGGTGCGCCTGGAGGCACTGCGCTACCCGGCCGCGGACGTCGACACGGTGGTGCGGCTCGTCGAGCTGCACCTGCGCTTCCACACGTACCGGCTGGGATGGACCGACAAAGCGGTGCGCCGCTACGTGCGCGACGCGGGTCCCCACCTCGAGCTGTTGAACGAGCTGACCCGGTGCGACTGCACGACGCGCAACGTGTCCAAGGCCCGGGCGCTGGCCCGGCGCATGGACGAGCTCGAGGCCCGCATCGCCGAGTTGCGCGAGGAAGAGGAGCTTGACTCGTTGCGGCCCGACCTCGACGGGAACCAGGTCATGGAGCTGCTGCGCATCGGGCCCGGCCGCGCCGTCGGCCAGGCGCTCTCGTTCCTCATGGAGCTGCGTCTCGACGAGGGGCCGTTGGGCGAGGAGGAGGCGGAGGCGAGGCTGCGGCAATGGTGGGTGGCGCAGCAGTCCCAGGGCCAGACCGAGCAACCGTGATCGGCCGGCGGTAGCGTTGCGGCCATGCCGAGGATCGACGCACCGGCGAGCGGAATGGGCGAGCACATCGACTGGGCGTTGCTGCGCCCCGAGATGGCCGCGGGCATGGGGAAGCTGTCGGAGGCGGTGTACGGCAACTCGCAACTGCCCGTGCGAGAGCGCGAGGCGGCCCGGTGGACGATCGCGCTCATCAACGATTGCGCCGTCTGCCGCGACACGCGTGCGCGCGGCGGCGAGGACGTCGGGGCCGGTGAGCCCTTCTACGACCAGGTGACCGACTGGCGCGCCGCGACGGAGCTGAGCGAGAGGGAGCGACTGGCGTCCGGAGTTCGCCGAACGCTTCGCGCTCGACCACCTGGCCATGGACGACGAGTTCTGGGGCCGGTTGCACGGGGCGTTCTCGGACGACGAGCTGGCCGACCTCACCATCTGCTGCGGCTGCTTCCTCGGCATGGGCCGGACCCTGGCCGTCGTCGGGGTGCGCTGCGCCGGCCGAGCGCATCCTGGTCTGAGGCCGCCGGGAGGGGCCCGGCGGTGGCGGCGCGGCGGGCATCCCGTGGAATTCTTCTCAGACTGTAAACGGAAACGTTGAGAGTGCTGGGGGAAAGCCGCCGCCGGGGGAAACCGCCGGTGCCGGTCAGTCCTTGGGCCAGGGCTCCTGCGACCCTCCGGCGGCGAACTCCTCGACGAGATCGTGCGCCTCGTCGTCGTGGTACTGCACCGGCGGGGACTTCATGAAGTAGGCCGAAGGGCCGAGGAGGGGTCCGCGAGGCCGCGATCGAGCGCCAGCTTGGCGCAGCGGACGGCGTCGATGATGACGCCGGCAGAGTTCGGGGAGTCCCACACCTCGAGCTTGAGCTCGAGGTTGAGCGGCACGTCGCCGAAGTTGCGGCCTTCCATCCGGATGTAGGCCCACTTGCGATCCTTCAGCCACGGCACGTGGTCCGATGGGCCGACATGCACGTCGTCCGCATCGAGCACGTTGTCCTCCAGCTGGCTCGTGACCGCCTGGGTCTTCGAGATCTTCTTGGACTCCAGCCGCTGACGCTCGAGCATGTTCTTGAAGTCCATGTTGCCGCCGAAGTTGAGCTGGTAGGTGTGGTCGAGGGCGAGACCCCTGTCCTCGAAGAGGCGGGTCAGGATGCGGTGGACGATGGTGGAGCCCACCTGGCTCTTGATGTCGTCGCCCACGATGGGGATGCCGGCGTCACGGAACTTGCGCGCCCACACGGGGTCCGAGGCGATGAAGACGGGGATGGCGTTGACGAAGGCGACACCCGCATTGAGGCAGGCCTGGGCGTAATGGCGCTGGGCCTCCTCGGATCCGACGGGGAGATAGGAGACCAGGACCTCGGCCCGGGCCTCGCGCAGGGCCTCGGCCACGTCGACCGGCTCGGCGGGCGACTCCTCGACCATCTCGCGGTAGTACTGCCCCAGCCCGTCGAAGGTGGGGCCGCGCTGGACGGTCACCCCGAGCTCGCCGACCTCGGCGAAGCGCACCGTGTTGTTCAGCCCGCCGTGGATCGCCTTGCCCAGATCGGTCCCGACCTTGGCCTGGTCCACGTCGAACGCCGCCACGGGAACGAGGTCGCGGACGTGGTAGCCGCCGAGCTCCACGTGCATGAGCCCCGGCACCACCTCGTCGGGGTCCGCGTCGCGGTAGTAGGTGATCCCCTGGACGAGGGAACTGGCGCAGTTGCCGACGCCGGCGATCGCGAGGCGGATGGGGCTGGGCATGGACTGTCTCCTTCGGATGTCGCTGCTGCGGGAGGTCGTCATGTCGTCGGCTCGGTGCCGGCGGTGGCTGCGGTGGCGAGCGCGGCGCGCTCTGATGCGATCAGGGTGTCGAGCCAGCTGATGTCGCGGGCGATGCCGTCCGCCGTGTGCTGGACCACCGAGCGGGCGTACACGTCGAGATCGGTGCGGGCGGTCTCGGCCTCGCCGAGACGCTGGACCAGCTGGGCCCGCCGGCGCTCGAGCAGGGCGAGGCGCGACTGGGGAGCGAGGTGCTTGGCGAAGGCGAGGCGGAGGCCGAAGCTGCGGGCGTCGTCGGCCGTGCCACCCCCCGCCAGCAGCTCGGCGAACAGCCGACGGCCGGCGTCGGTGATCCGGTAGACCTTCTTGCCCCGGCGGGCCCGGGCCGGCGAGTGGCGGCGGGCCCGCAGCACGGCCAGCTCGCCGCTGAGCGAGCCGGTGGGGGGCGCCGGAGTCGTCCAGGCGCCGTGTTCGGCGCCGTCGCCCTCGGTGGCCACGACGGCGCCCGACTTCTCGAGGCGGGTCAGAGCCGGGTAGATGGAGCCGAACGACACGTTGGCGAGCAGGCCCAGGTGTTCGCGCAGCCGGCGCCGGATCTCGTAGCCGTGGAGGTCGCGCTCCTCGAGGAGGCCCAGGATGGCCAGGTCCAACATAACGGACGAGTATATCGAATCGATATAGCGCTGTACAGGCAATGGTCACCGAATCACCGGACGGTCACCCGGGTGCCCGAAAAGGGGCCGAAAAGCATTGGGTGTCGGTTCCAGGCGTGAGGGGTAGCCTGGCCGCCGTGTCCGTCACCTCGGAGCCGAGGTCGTCCTCCCGAGCGGTGAGCCCTGACGTCACGGCCCAGGTGGAGTACCGGATCGTCCGCAACGGGCTGGTCCGGGAGGTGGAACGGGGCAAGGTGCCCCGTGTCGACGTCTGCGACGCCCACCCCGAGCTGCTGCGGGCCGCCCGCAACGTCGGACGGCCCACCAAGGAGGTCTGCCCCATCTGCGACGACGGCCGCCTGGTCACGGTGACCTTCGTCTTCGGCGCCAAGCTGCCACCGGGCGGGCGCTGCCCCGGCACCGCCTCCGAGCTCAAGGCCCTCTGCCGCCGGCCCGAGCCGGTGCTCTGCTACGAGGTCGAGGTGTGCCCCGCCTGCGCCTGGCACCACCTGATGCGCAAGTACCCCGCCGGCGGCGGGAAGCAGCGACCGAAGAAGGCGGCGCCGACGCGGTGAGCGGGCCGCCCGTGGTCACCGTCCCGACGCTGCGCTCGCGCAAGCGGCGCAACGGCGACACCCCGATCGTCATGGTCACCGCCTACGACGAGCCCGGCGCCCGCATCGTCTCGGAGGCCGGTGCCGACATCATCTTGGTGGGGGACTCCGTGGCCAACACGGTCCTGGGCTACGACGACACGCTGCACGTCGACATCGACGTCATGGCGCACCACACCGCGGCGGTGGCGCGGGCCGAACCGCGCTGCCTGATCCTGGGCGACATGCCCTGGATGAGCTACCACCTCTCGCCCGAGGACGCCGTGCGCAACGCGGCGCGGTTGATCCGCGCCGGCGCCCACGCCGTGAAGCTCGAGGGCGGCCGGGCCCGCCTGCCCGTCGTCGAGGCGATCATCCGGGCCGAGATCCCCGTCATGGGACACCTCGGGCTCACCCCCCAGTCGGTGCTCGCCATGGGCGGGTTCCGGGTGCAGGGCAAGAGCGCCGACGCCGCGGCCGCGTTGCTCGACGCGGCGAAGGCGCTGGCTGCGGCCGGCTGCTTCGCCTTCGTGATCGAGGGGGTGCCCGACGTGGTCGGCGCCGCCGTGACCGAAGCCGTCGACGTCCCCACCATCGGCATCGGGGCAGGTGCCGGCCTGTGACGGCCAGGTGCTGGTCTTCCACGACCTGCTGGGACTGGGGAAGGGGACCCCGCCCAAGTTCGTGCGCCGCTACGCGGAGGTCGGGCGCATCGCCACGGAGGCGATCGCCGCCTTCGCCGAGGACGTGCGCAGCGGTCGGTTCCCGAGCGACGACGAGAGCTACCACGGGCCCGCCGGCCTGGGGGACGCCCTGGCCTGAACGCGGCTAGCATGGCTCCCCGCAACAGACCCTGCTCCTGACCGCCAGGGGCCCGGGTACGCCCGGTCCAGAGGGAGGTACGCCGCACATGCGGCCCTACGAAGTCATGGCCATCTTCGAGGCCACCACCGAACCCAGCGTCATTCAGGGCGTTCTCGACCGCGCCCTCGAGGTCATCCGCAGCACCGGGGGCCAGCCCGGCGCCATCGACCGCTGGGGCAAGCGCAGCTTCGCCTACGAGGTGAACCACAAGCGCGAGGGTTACTACGTCGTGGTCGAATTCACCGCGGAGCCCGAGACCGTGGCCGCCCTGGACCGGATGCTCGGCCTGGCCGACGAGGTGGTGCGCCACAAGGTGGTGCGCCTGCCCGACCGGGCCGTGACGGCCGAGCCCGCGGCGAGCTGACCGGCCGGCGAGAGGAGCAGAGATGGCGACAGACAACAGCGTGACCCTGGTGGGAAACGTCACCCGTGACCCCGAGTTGCGCTTCACCAACACCGGCCAGGCCAACGTGACCTTCGGGCTCGCGGTCAACCGGCGCTGGCAGAACCGCCAGACCCAGGAATGGGAGGAGGCGACGTCGTTCTTCGACATCGTGTGCTGGCGCGAGATGGCCGAGAACGTGAGCGAGACCATCACCCGGGGCGCCCGGGTCATGGTGGCCGGCCGGCTCGAGCAGCGCAGCTGGGAGACCCAGGAGGGCGAACGGCGTTCCAAGGTCGAGGTGGTGGCGGACGAGATCGGCCCCTCCCTGCGCTGGGCCACCGCGCAGATCACGAAGAACGAGCGCCGCGGCCCCGGCGAGGGGTCCGCACGGGGTGGGGGCCGCCAGCAGGCGCAGGCGCCGGCGCCCGCTCCCGCGGCCGGTTCTGGCGGTGGTTACGGATTCGACGAGGAGCCCTTCTGATGGCACGCAACAACCAACGCGGCGGGACGGCCGCCCGCCGTGCCCCCAAGGATCTCGGCCGCCGGGTCAAGAAGAAGCCCTGCGCGCTGTGCCGCGACAACGTCGAGTGGGTGGACTACAAGGACGTCCCGATGCTGCGCAAGTACATGAGCGATCGGGGCAAGATCCGCTCGCGGCGGGTGACGGGCAACTGCGCCCAGCACCAGCGGGCCCTGGCCCAGGCCATCAAGACGGCGCGTGAGCTGGTGCTGCTGCCCTACACGCAGCGCACGGTCACGGAGCGCCCCGGCGGGCGCGGCGGCCGGGACCGGGCCGAGCGGACCCTGGGTGACACCCTGCCGGCCGAAGCGCGACGCCCGGAGGTCTCGGTCGAGGTGCTCGACGAGACCGGTGCCCCGGGCGATCCCGAGACCGAGGCGGCCGTCGTCGAAGAGGTCGGCGAGCTCGTCGAGGAGTTGGCCGAGGGTGCCGCCGCCGAGGGTGTCGCCGCCGAGGGGGATGGCGCCGAGGGGGTCAGCGCCGCGGGGGATGACGCATGAGAGTGCTGCTGCGGGACGACGTCGCCGGCGTCGGGCGCCGGGGTGACATCGTCAAGGTGGCCGGAGGGTTCGCCCGCAATTTCCTGCTGCCCGAGGGGCGGGCCATCGTGGCCACCGAGGGCGTCGAGGGCCAGGCCGAGCTCATGCGTCGCGGCCGCGACCTGCGCGAGGCCCAGGACCGCGGTGCGGCCGAGGCCCAGGCGTCGCTGCTGGCCGGTGCCGTCGTCCCCATCGCGGCCCGGGCGGCCGGGGGTGGCCGGCTCTTCGGCTCCATCGGCCCGGGCGACGTGGTCGAGGCGATCCGCGTCGCCAAGGGCGTCGAGGTGGATCGCAAGCACGTCGTCCTGCCCGAGCACATCAAGGAGACCGGCACCTTCGAGGTGCCCGTCCAGCTGTTCCGCGACGTCGAGGTGGTGGTGACGGTCGAGGTGAGCCCCGCCTCCTGAGCGGCGCGGGATCCGCGGTGCTGTCACAGCGCCGTGCCCATCATGTCGGGGTGATGGAGATGGCACGCCGATCCGTGCTCCCAGGCCCGACCGTTCGTACACGGCTTATCCACATCGGAGGCGGGCTTACCCCCACCGTTACCCACACGCCGGGGCGTGTTACCCACAGCAAGTTCATCCTTACGCTCCCCAGCTCGGGCCCGTCAGAGTAGGGGAGCCGTGGTCCAAGCCTTCGACGACACCCGACCCCGGCCGCTGCGTGCGGCCCCGCACCCTCCGAGCGGCGCACGCGTGCCGCCGCACGACCTCGAGGCCGAGGAGTCGCTGCTCGGGGCCATGCTGCTGTCGAACGACGCCGCGTCCGTCGGGATCGAGAAGTGCTCGGCGGGCGACTTCTACAAGCCGGCGCACGGGCACATCTTCGGCGCGATCCGGGCCCTCATGGAGCGGGGCGAGGCCATCGACGCGGTGACCGTGACCGACGAGCTGAAGCGATCGGGTGTGCTCGAGCAGGTCGGCGACCCCTCCATCTTCATCTCGCTGCAGGCCAACACGCCGTCGATCGCCAACGCGCGGCACTACGCCGAGATCGTCGAGGAGCACGCACTGCTGCGCAAGCTCATCGGCGTGGCGGGGGAGATCGCCGACATCGGCTACTCGGTCCCCGAGGACGTGAAGGCGGCCGTCGACGTGGCGGAACAGCTGGTTTTCGACGTGGGCGAGCGGCGGACCGCCGACACCATGGCGCCGCTGCACGAGCTCCTGGGGAAGGGGCTGGACCGGATAGAGGAGCTGGGCCAACGAGGATCGCACATCACCGGCGTGGCCACGGGCTACCACGAGCTGGACCGGATCCTGCTCGGCCTCCAACCCTCCTCGCTCAACATCGTCGGTGCCCGCCCCGGCATGGGAAAGACGAGCTTCGCGCTCGGGGTCCTGGCCAACGTCGGGATGGCCGTCCAGCGACCGGCGCTCCTCTTCTCACTCGAGATGGGCCACCTGGAGCTGACCCAGCGCCTGCTGGCCTCGGAGGCCGAGGTGAACGGGCAGAGCCTGCAGACCGGGCGCATCCGCAGCCAGGACTGGAGCAAAATCGGGATGGCCGTCACCAGGTTGTCGAGCGCGCCCATCTTCATCGACGACAACCCCAACGTGACGGTCATGGACATCCGGGCCCGGGCGCGCCGCCTGAAGAAGTCCGAGGGCGACCTGGGCCTCGTGGTCGTCGACTACCTCCAGCTGATGACGGGCCGGACCAAGGCCGAGAACCGCCAGACCGAGGTGGCCGAGATCAGCCGCGGGCTCAAGATCCTGGCCCGCGAGCTCGAGGTGCCCGTCGTGGCCCTCTCCCAGCTCTCCCGGAACCTCGAGTCCCGGCAGGACAAGACGCCCCAGCTGTCGGACCTCCGGGAGTCGGGGTCGCTCGAGCAGGATGCGGACGTCGTCCTCTTCATCTACCGCGAGTCCGAGTACAACGACGAGGTGCCGATCGACCGGGCCGACGACGCACTGATTGAGGTGGCCAAGCACCGCAACGGCCCGACCGGAAAGGCCAACCTGCTGTTCCTCAAGCAGTACGCGCGCTTCGAGAACCACCGGGGGGTGTAGCAGCGGCGGCCGGGAGCACGAAGCGCTCGACGGCGTAGGCGAAGCCCTCCTCGTCGTTGCCCTTGGTGACCCGCCGGGCCGCCCGCTTCACCTGGGGGTCGGCGTTCCCCATGGCGATGCTGAGGCCCGAGTGGGCGAACATCAAGATGTCGTTGGGCATGTCCCCGATGGTCGCGATCTCCCCTGGGTCGAGCTGGTAGCGGCGGGCCAGGTACTGCGCCACGAAGCCCTTGTTGGCGTTCGGGTGCGTGACGTCGAGGTAGTAGGGCTGGGAAGCGGCCGCCGTGACGTGGTCGCCGAAGGCCTCACGGACGCCGGTGGTCGCCGCCGCGATGGCTTCGTGGTCGTCGCTGACGCCGACGAGCTTGACCACGCCGTCGGTGAGCCCGTCGAACCCGTGCATGACCTTGGGCTCGAACTTGACCGTCCAGGCCTCCCGGTCGACGTGGGGCCCCTTGGGGTCCGGCACGTACCACTCGGTGCCGCGGTACGACCCACACGTCGAGGTGGAACGAGGCCATGTGGTCGGCGACGGGGACCACGATGTGCTCGGGCAGCGTGTGCTGCTCCACCACCGTCATGGCGCGAGTCCACGATCTCCCCGCCGTTGAAGGCGGCGATCGGCGTCCGGAGATCGAGCGGCTCCACGAGCATCTGCATGCCACGCGGGGGCCGGCCGCTCGTGATGGCGAAGATGACGCCGGCGTCGCGCAGCCGGTGGACGGCGGCGATGGCGCGGTCGGTGAGGACCTTGTCGTCGGTGACCAGCGTCCCGTCCACGTCGGCCAGCAGCAGGCGGATACGCCGGTTCGGTCCCTCGGGTGCCGCGTCGTCGGAGGCGATGAGGCGACCCTACCGGCCCCCCTGCCGGATGGGGCGACCCCGGCCTGCGTGGGGGTCGAAGAACCGGATGCCGCGGGTATCACAACACCATGCCCACGACAGCTCCCCGACAGCCACCGTGACCTCCTCGACGGCCAGTTCGCCACGCTGGCCACCGTCGGCGGGGACGGCTATCCGCAGCTGTCCGAGGTGTGGTTCCTGGCCGAGGGCGACCGGATCGCCATCTCGCTGAACACCTGAGCACGACGGGCCGGGGGACCGACGGGTGGTCGTGCGAATCGTCCCGGCCCGCATCAATGCCGTCAACATGGGGGGCTAGACGACCGCCACGGGCGCGGTGACCGGGTCGTCGGGCATACTCCGGCCGTGCCCGCGGACGATCTGTTCCTCCCCGAGCCCGAGCCACGGGCGGTGCGCTACACGGTGATCTCGGTCGACGACCACGTGGTCGAGCCCCCCGACATGTTCGAGGGGCGGCTCCCCACCGCGCTCCGACCGCGCCCCGAGCATCGTCGAGACGGCGGCGGGGCACCAGGTCTGGCAGTTCGAGGGCGAGCGCTACACCCAGGTGGGCATGAACGCGGTGGCGGGTCGCCGGCCCGAGACCTACGGCCTGGAGCCCTTCCGCTTCGACCAGATGCGTCGCCGGCTGCTACGACGTCGACGCCCGGGTGCACGACATGGACATCAACGGCGTGTGGGCCTCGGTGAACTTCCCGTCCATGATCACGGGCTTCTGCGGCCGCGTCTTCTTCGACGCCAAGGACCGCGACCTCGGCCTCGCCTGCATCCGGGCCTGGAACGACTGGCTCTTCGAGGAGTGGTACACGCCGCACCCCGAGCGCATCGTGCCGCTCGGGATCACCTACCTGGCCGAACCCGTGCTCGCCGTAGCCGAAATCCGCCGCAACGCCGAGCGCGGCTTCACGTCGGTCACCTTCCCCGAGCGGCCCCACGAGATCGGGCTGCCCTCGCTGTGGGACCGGGCGCACTGGGACCCCATCATGGCGGCGGTGGTCGAGACCGACACCGTCGTTTCGCTCCACGTCGGCAGTTCGGGCCTCACCCCGGCGCCGCCGGGGGCGGGCATCGACTCGCTGCACCTCGGCGCCACGCTCTTCGGGCAGCTCTCGCTCACCGCCTGCGCCGAGTGGCTGTGGTCGGGCTACGCCTTGCGCCACCCGACGCTCAAGATCGCCATGAGCGAGGGGGGCATCGGGTGGGTCGCCATGCTCGTCGACCGCCTGGAGAACATCGTCGACCGCTCCGGCTACGGCCGGGGCTGGGAGGTGCGACCCGCCGACGTGCTGCGGCGCAACTTCTGGTTCTGCACGATCGACGACCCGTCGACCATCGACACCCGTCACGCCATCGGGGTCGACCACATCATGGTGGAGGTCGACTATCCGCACGGCGACAGCACCTGGCCCGACACCCAGGCCGTCATCGCGCAGTGTTGGGGCCACATCCCCGCCGACGAGCTGCGCGCCATGTGCTGCCTGAACGCGGCCGCCCTCTATCGGCACCCGCTGCCCGACACGATCCTGCCGCGCTGAGAGGAGTACCCATGTTCACGCCGACGGCCGAGAAGTTGATGCCGGACCTGACACCACGAGAGGAGCTCGTCGTCCTCGCCCGCGCCCTGTGGCGGGAGGGCTACAACGACCACCTCGCCGGCCACATCACGGTGAACCTGGGCGACGGCACCCTGCTGTGCAATCCGTGGCTGCTCAACTGGGCCGAACTGCGGCCGTCGCAGGTGTTGCGCATCGACCTCGACGGTCGTGTGCTCGAAGGGGACTGGCCCGTCCCGCTCGGCATCCCGCTCCACCTCGAGCTGCACAAGATGCGGTCGGACGTGGGCTGGGCGCTGCACAACCACCCGCTCTTCGGCACCGTGTGGGCCGATCTGGCCGAGCTGCCCCCGGTCCTCGACCAGAGCTCTGCGCTCGGCGGCGGCGGCCCGCTCGCGGTCGTCGACGAGTACGAGGGGCCGGTGAACGACCCCGCGAGCGCCCGCCGGGCCGTGGAGCAGTTGGGCGACTCGTGCGTGGCGCTGCTCGCCGGCCACGGGGTGTTCGTGCTCGGGGGCTCGGCCCGCGCCGTCCATCAGCGGGCGGTGGCGCTCGAACAGCGCTGCCAGCACGCCTGGTACGCCCGCGCCGCCGGGGGCTCGGGCACCACCCGGGTCCCGCAGGGATTCATCGACGCCATGGTCCGGAGCGACGGCGAGGGCTTCATCGGCTTCTGGGAGGCCGCCGTCCGGGCCGAGCTGGCCGCGGACCCCGGTCTGTTGGACTGAGAAGCCCGCCGAATCAGGCCCGGTGGCCGGGCGGGTGTGACCTTGTTCCCTAGACGCACCCCGGACGACGTGCATAGCTGGAGAGATGAAGACCTCGTCGTTCATGCGCCAGAACGATGCATTCACATGGTACATGGAGAACGATCCCGAATTGCGCTCGACGGTGGTCGGCGTCGCCTGGCTGGACACCGTGCCCGCCTGGGAGGACCTGGTCCAGCGTCTCGAACGGGCGACCCGCCAGATCCCTTCGTTCCGGCAGCGGCCAGTCGAGGTGCCGGCCCACCTGGCCACGCCGCGCTGGACGACCGATGCACACTTCGACGTCGCCTGGCACCTGCGGCGGGTCGGCGCTCCCGCGCCGCACGGCCGCGACGAGGTGCTGGCGCTGGCGGCGCTGGCCGCCATGAGCGGGTTCGACCGTACGCGCCCGCTGTGGGAGTTCACGCTGGTCGAGGGCCTCGAGCACGGCGGGGCCGCCATCATCATGAAGATGCACCACTCTCTGACCGACGGGATCGGGGGTGTGCAGCTCGCCCTGGCGCTCTTTGACGCGGAGGCGGACCACACCGTCAGTGATCCCCTGCCCTCGGCGCCGAGCGGCGAGCAGATCGGGGCCCACCGCCTCGTGGCCCAGGCCCTGGGCGACCGTGCCACGCGTGCTGCGCGACGGATTTCTCCACGCCGCCAGGCTTGCGCCGGGCGCGGCAGTCAGGGTCGTGCGCCATCCCCTTGGCACCGGCGCGGACGTGGTGGAGACCGCCCGCTCCATCGGACGCACGGTGCAGCCGCTCCCCGAGGTGCTGTCGCCGGTCATGACCCAGCGAGGGCCCGGACGCGTCCTGCATACGATCTCGGTGGGTCTGGACGAGCTCAAGCAGGCTGGCGCCGCCGCCGGCGGGACGCTCAACGACAGCTTCATGGCCGGGGTCACGGGCGGCCTGCGCCGCTACCACGAGCGCCACGGCGCGACCGTCGCCGAGCTGACGGTGACGTTGCCCATCAGCATCCGCAAGGCCGACGACCCCCCTGGCGGCAACAGGATCACCCTGCAGCGGCTGCGGGTACCGCTCGCCACGAAGGACCCGGTCAGCCGCATGCGCACCATCGGCGCCCGCTGCCGGGCCGCTCGAGCGGAGAAATCGCTGGCCTTCACCGACGCCATCGCCGGCGCACTGAACCTCGTGCCCAACACGGTCATCGGCAGCATGCTCAAGCACGTGGACTTCCTGGCCAGCGACGTCCCCGGGTTCCCGTACCCGATCTTCCTCTGCGGGGCGCGGGTCACGGGCTACTACGCCTTCGGCCCGACGATCGGGGCGGCCATGAACGCCACGCTCTTCTCCTACGACGGGTCGTGTTGCATCGGCATCACGGTGGACACGACGGCGGTGCCCGACGACGAGGTGCTGTTCGAGTGCCTGTCGGAGGGGTTCGCCGAAGTGATCGGCGCCGCCCGCCCGGAGGAGGCGAAGATTCCGTGCTGAGCGGCGCCCTCGACGTGTTCCGGCTGCGCCAGTACTTCAACGTGATCACCGCGGCGCGCGCGTGGGTCGACGGCATCCGTGACGACGCCGGCCTTCTGGACGACGTGCGCCGCGCCGCCGTGAAGCTGCCGGGCGAGCGAGCCCGGCCCGTGGAGCTGCGGCCGTTCCCGCCCTTCCAACCCCTGCGCGTCGACTGGCTCGAGGGGAGGCGCCTGGCGCTCATGGCGACCGGCGGCAGCGGCGCCCTGGCCTCGGTGGTGGGTGCGGCGCGCGCGCTCGAAGAAGGCGGCGTGCGGCCGGCGGTGATCTCCCTGTGCTCTGGTTCGGCCCTCTTCGGGTTCCCCGTGGCGGCGGGCATCCCCGCCGCGGAGGTGGCCGAGTTCCTGCTCGCGTTCGAGCCGGCAGACTACGTCGACGTCGACTGGCGCCTGTTGTCCTCGTTGGTGCCGACGGCCGGGCGCGGCTTCGCCGGCATCATCAAGGGGGACCGGATAGAGGCGACCTTCCAGCGCCTGCTGGGGGACATGACCCTGGCCGAGCTGGAGATCCCGGCATACGCGCCGATATGGAGCGTCGAGGAGAACCGGCTCGACTACATCGGCCCGAGGACGCACCCGGACCTGACCGTCGCCCGGGCCATCCGCATGGCGATCGCCCTTCCGCTGTTCGTCGAGCCGGTGCCACTCGACGGCGAATCCTGGTGCGACGGCGGCCTCGTCGACATCTTCCCGGTGCGTCCCGTGCTCGAGCTGGAAGAGCCGTGCGACGTCGCGCTGGCGATCAACGGCTTCTACCCTGCCGAGTTCGCCGGAGAGGACGCGACCGGGTGGGAGCGCCGGCGGGCCAGCATCCTCTACGTGGCGAGCCAGGTGCGGACCTGTCAGCAGAGCGAGCTGGCCCGGGTGAACCTGCGCCGGCTGCGGGCCGCCACCGACGTCCTGATGATTGAGCCCGTCCCCTACGAGAAGGTGCGCGGCGTCGGGTTCTACCGCCAGTTCCTCAATCCCTCCGAGTGGCCGGTCTTCATGCGGTCGGGCCGGGCCGAGACCCGGCGGGTGCTGCAGGCCCACGGGTCGCGCCACGGCGAGCGCCCCGGCGCCGGGGCCGGCGCCGGCCGCAGCACTCACCGGGTGCCGAAGACCTTGGCCAACTCGTAGGGGACGGGCGTGTCGAGCTGGTCGTAGGTGCACGACGAGGGGTCGCGGTCCGGACGCCAGCGCTGGAACGAGGTGGCATGGCGGAACCGGTCTTCTTGGAGGTGGTCGTAGGAGACCTCGCACACCGCCTCGGCCCGTAGCGGCTCCCACGTCATGTCCTTGCCGGCGTTCCACCGGTTCATCCCGCCGGGCGCGCGGCCTGCCGCGTCGGCCCAGACCGCCCAGGGGTGACCCGCCCGGGCGTCGGCGCGGTAGGGCTCGAGCTCGTCCACCAGTTCGCGTCGGCGCGCCACGCTGAAGCCCGAAGCGACACCGACGTGGTGCAGGGTCCCCGACGAGTCGAACAGGCCGAGCAGCAGCGATCCCACGCCGGCGCCGTCCTTGTGCGTCCGGAAGCCCGCCACGACGCAGTCCGCGGTGCGCTGGTGCTTGACCTTGAGCATCACCCGCTTGTCCGGCAGATAGTGCAGGTCCGACGGCTTGGCGACGACGCCATCGAGCCCGGCCCCCTCGAACCGCGCGAACCAGTCGGCGGCCGTGTCCGGATCCTGGGTCACCGGCGTGACGTGCACCGGTGGGCGGGCCTTGCGGAGCAGCTTCTCCAGCGCCTTGCGGCGCTGGGCGTAGGGCGTCTCCATGAGGGACGTGTCGTCGTGCGCCAAGAGGTCGAAGGCCACGAACGACGCGGGCGTCGCCGCCGCCAGCTGGCGGATGCGCTTCTCGGCGGGATGGATCCGCTGGGAGAGGGCGTCGAAGTCGAGCCCGCGCGGCCCCGCGATGACGATCTCGCCGTCGAGCACGCAACGCGCCGGGAGCTCGCGCCGGAGCGCCTCGACGAGCTCGGGAAAGTAGCGGGTGAGCGGCTTCTCGTTGCGGCTGCCGAGGGTGACCTCGTCGCCGTCGCGGAAGACGATGCAGCGGAACCCGTCCCACTTGGGCTCGTAGAAGAGCCCGGGGTCGCGCGGCAGCTCCCGGGTCAGCTTGGCCAGCATCGGGGCGATGGGGGAACCGACGGGCAGGGTCACGCGGCCGCCTCGTGTGCGGACGCCCAGTCGAGCAGCCCGCTCACGGGCTGGCGGTTGACGATGCGCTCGAACGGCACGCCGGCGGCGACGGCGTTGCGGCAGCCTCGGCCGAGCCAGCCGAGCTGACCGGGCGCGTGGGCGTCGGTGTCGATGGCGAAGGAGCACCCCAGGCCGACGGCCTGGCGAAGCAGGTCCTCCGGTGGGTCTTGCCGCTCCGGCCGGGAGTTGATCTCGACGGCGGTCGCGGTACGGGCACAGGCGGCGAACACGGCGTCCGCGTCGAACGCCGACTGCGGCCGGCCCCGGCCGGTGATCAGGCGCCCGGTGCAGTGGCCGAGGATGTCGGTGTGCGGGCTCTCGATGGCGGCCAGCATGCGGTCCGTCATCTGGGCAGACTCCATGCGGAGCTTGGAGTGCACGCTGGCCACGACGACGTCGAGCTCGGCGAGGAGCTCGACGTCCAAGTCGAGCGAGCCGTCCTCCAAGATGTCGACCTCCATACCGGTGAGGATGCGGAAGGGCGCCAGCTCCTCGTTGAGCTCGGCGAGCACCTCCAGCTGCTGGCGGAGCCGCTCCTCGTTCAGGCCGTGGGCAACCGTGAGACGAGCGCTGTGGTCGGTCAGCACGAGGTACTCGCGGCCGAGGTCGCGCGCCGTCTCGGCCATCTCACGGATGGGGCTGCCGCCGTCGGACCAGTCCGAGTGCGAGTGGCAGTCGCCGCGCAGCGACTCGAGCAGGTCCGCCGCCGGTCCGTCGAGCTCGAGGTCGTCGGGCTGGTCCTCGAGCTTGGCGAGGTAAGCGGGGACGTCGCCCCGGAGCGCCTCGGCGATCACCTGCGCGGTCGACTTGCCCACGCCCTCGATGCGCTGCAGGCGCCCCGCCTCGGCGAGCGCCGCCAGCTCGTCGGGCGGCACGGACGCGATCGCCCGGGCCGCGTGCCGGAAGGCCCGCACCTTGTAGGTGTCGGCGCCGCTGCGCTCCAGGCGGAAGGCGATCTGGTCCAGCGCGTCGTGGGGGTCCATGCGTCAGCTCTTCTTGGCCCGGCTCGGGGCCACCCGTGGCGGCTCGTCGGGCATCTTCGGGTACTGCGGCGGCCAGGGCGCATCACGCAGTCCCGGCGGCCTTGTCCCGCTCGGCGAGCTGGAGCAGGGCTTCGAGCGACTCGGGCCGTGCCCCGATGTCGGCCCACGGGTCGCCCCGGCGACGGACCAGGTCCGGCACGCTCCGGATGGTCAGCTCGTCGGGCGCCACCGTCTCGACCTCGGCCCAGGAGAGGGGCGTGGACACCTGTCCGCCCGTGCGGGGCCGGGCGAACCATGCGCCGAACACCGTCTTGTGGGGGGCGTTCTGGTTGAAGTCGACGAAGACCCGGGTGCCCCGTTCCTCTTTCCACCAATTCGCCGTGATCTCGTCGGGGTATCGCCGCTCGAGCTCGCGGGCCAGAGCCACGGCGGCGGAGCGGACCTCCACCGAGTCCCAACGCGGCTCGAGGCGGACGTAGACGTGGAGCCCGTTGCTGCCCGTCGTCTTGGGGTAGCCGACCATGCCGAGCTCGTCCAGCACGTCGCGGCAGTGCAAAGCCGCCGCGCGCACCTCGTCGAAGCCGATGCCGGTCGTGGGGTCGAGGTCGATGCGCAGCTCGTCCGCATGGGACGGATCGGCGGCGAGGTAGGGCCACAGGTGCAGGCCCAGGCAGCCGATGTTGACGGCCCACACGACGTGGGCGATGTCGGCCACCACGAGGGCGTTGGACGTGGTGCCGTTCGGGGTGGCGACGGTCGTGGACTGCAGCCAGTCCGGGGCGCCGGCGGGGATCCGCTTCTGGTAGAAGGACTTGCCGGCGGCGCCGTCGGGGAATCGCTGCAACATGGCGGGGCGGCCGCCGGCGGTGTTGAGGAGGTGGTCGCCCACCTTGAGGTAGTACGAGACGAGATCGAACTTGGTGGCGCCGAGGCCAGGGAAGTACTCCTTGTCCGGCCGTGAGATGCGTAGCTCGCGACCGTCGACCTCGACCGTTCGCTCGTCGTCCCCTGGCACCGCCGTCGACTCTAGTGACCGGGTCGCCGTCGGCTCCGCGGTGCTGCTCAGGGGCTGGGACGCCGGGATCAGGCGGGCTGGAGCTGCGGCTCCGCCTCGGGCGGGAGCGCGAGCGATCGGCAGAGCCGTTGGGACGCCGGTGGGAGTCCGCCGGGACGGGGAACGAGCCCTCGGCGAGGGCGCGGTCGTCGGCGGCCACCCGGGCCAAGGTGGCGGCACGCAGGCTGTCGCTCAGCGCCGCCCGCGCCGCGGACCACACCTAGTGCATGGCGCAGACCTGGTCCCAGTGGCACGGCCCGCCCCGCAGCCGCGCACTCCGAGGTCTGGATCGGCCCCTCGAGCGTCTCGACGATCTCGAGGATGGTGATGTCCTCCGGCGCCCGGGCCAGCACGTACCCGCCCGCGGGGCCAGACCGGGAGCTCACGAGCCGGGCGCGTTGAAGCTCCTGGAGCACCTGGTGCAAGAAGCCGGTCGGGACGCCCATGACCGAGCCGATGTCCGCCGCCTTGGCATGGGTCCCCTGGTGGTCGGCCAGGTAGACGAGAGCCCGGATCCCATAGTCCGTCCGGTTCGTCGGCGTGAGCTTCATCTCCCCCATTCTCCTTCCGACCTGCCGTGGCCGGAGCCGTGCGGGGTCCCGGCCGAGGCGCGCGCTTGACCCGCCGCCGTTAATCTATCTATTCTAACTGTAGAATCCTCAGAACAAGGACCGGACGAGGCCCAGTCGGCCTCGGCTGTAGGAGGGAGGCCACCATGGCCTGGAGTTGCATGCGTCGACCGCTGGGCGATGACTTCGCGGCGGCCTGGCCCGACGAGGCGGGGGCTCGGCGACGGCCGGCCCAACATCCTGTTCGAGTCACCCGATGGTGCCGAGGCCCACGCCGCCTGGAAGCTGCTCGAACGCCACGGCTATCGGACCATGTGGTGCCCGGGCCCGGGCGGCGGTTTCTCTCCCCAGTGCACGCTGACGGCGACCGGGCGCTGCCCGCTCGTCGACCAGGCGGACGCCGTGGTCAGTGCGCTGGACCTGCAGCGACGCGCGCTGCCAGGAGGTTGCGCGAGCGCTGAACACCGTTGCGCCGGACACCGCGGTCGTGGTCGTGGCCCGGAAAGGGTCGGTGGCACAGTGGTCCGCCGAGCTGCCGGCGTGTCGCGTGGTCGCCGGTCCGCTCAGTTCGAAGGTCCTGGTCCAGCGCGCTCACATTGGCTGATCCGGAAGAAGCGGCCCCCATCGTCTGAACCCCCATCGCGGGGCGGATGAGAGCGCCGTCGTACCGAAACCTCCCGGGCCAGAGCTTCGTGCACCGGGATCGTGCCGCTTCCCACACGAAGCCTGGCCCGGGACTCCACGAGGTCGGCCAGCAGCAGGTCGTCGGACCCGCGCCCTTCCTCAATTGCCAAGGGCCTGCGTCAGGAGGTCTACGTACATGACCACCTCTCGATCGTGGTCCGACCGAAAGTCGGCTGGTAGGGCTGAACGTCCTGTCTTGGGGCAAGAATGCTCACCCTGCGCAGGCCCCCCGTGGGCGGATCTCCTATTGCAGGAGGGCGTCGAGTGCCTGGTCCACCCCGTTCGCCCGGGCGCTGCCCTCCGTCGAGGGAGGTGACCTGGAGCGGGGAGGGGGCGGTCAGCACCGGCAGCGCCGTCAGCCTGGTCGTCCGCTCCCGCACGCGGGCCGAGAACAGCCGGGCCAGACGCCGGTTGCGGTTCGACCCGAGCACGATCGCGTCGGCCGAGCGTTCCTAGGCCACCGCCACGATCCGGGCCGGGACGGCCCGGTACGACGAGCACTGCACCGACCCTCCCGCCCGTACCCCGGCATCGGCCAGCTGCCGCACGGCCGCCGTGACGAGCTCGGCTCGCCTCCTGCTTCGAGCGCAGCGTCAGGCCGTTCCCGCCGACCAAGCGCTCGTTGACGTGGAGCACGTGCACCGTCGCGCCCGACCGGCATGCCAGTGCCGTCGCGAACACGGTCGCGACCTCGCCGGCCGGCGAGTCATCGATAGCCAACAGGATTCTGTCGAACATGCGCTGCGCTCCGGTCCGGCCCGCCAGGGTCTGTTTCGAGCATGTTAATGCAGCCACCGCCCGGGACCAGGACCTGGGCACCGCGCGGACCCGGCGAGAGGGTCGGATCTCGGGACCGTTTCGCGGACATTTCTGGATCGTGAACTCTGACAACTGTTCTTGCCTCTGAGGCAAGTCCAGCGCACAATCGGATGGAGAAGTCGGAGCCCGGCGTCGTGCTGAGCGAGAACGACATCTTCTTCGTCGACATCGGGCCCATCTACGGGGACACGGAAGGCGACGCCGGCGACACGTTCGTCTTCGGTGACGACCCCGATCACCTCCGGGCCAAGAAGGAGGTGCGCCAGATCTGGGACCAGGTGCGCGACACGCTGGTTCGCCGAGGGCATCACCGGGCAAGGAGCTCTACGACCACGCCATCGAGGTGACCGCCGGCTCCGGGTGGAAGCTGAACATGGACCTCTCCGGCCACCGCCTCTCGGACTTCCCCCACTCGGCCCACTACGACGGGCCCGTTGGCCGAAGTGGCGTTCCGGCCCAACCCGAACCTCTGGGTCCTCGAGATCGCCATCGCGCATCCCTGAGCGGAATTTCGGCGCCTTCTACGAGGACCTCCTGCTCGAGGACCAGTCGTTCCCCGACTGACCGACCGCCTATCCATAGCCCGCCACCCGCTCGACGACTACGACAAAGGAGAACACGATGACCACGAGTGCCGGCACGACCGAATCCCTCTGCCATGAAGAAGATGCACGGGTTGCGACACGAACGCCCTGGGGCTCCCCTGCTCTTCGCCCAGTCGCTCGCGGTGATCTCACCGACCATGACGGCTGTGCCTCATCATCCCGCTCGCCTTCGCCAGCGTGGGTCAGGGCACGTGGCTGGCCTACGCCTTCGGCACGGTCATGTTGCTCTTCGTCGTGTTCTGCCTCAACCAGTTCGCCAAGCGGTCGGCCTTCGCCGGCTCCATGTACGCCTACACCGCCAAGGGCCTCGGCCCCAGTGCCGGCGTCTTCTCCGGCTGGACGCTCATCTGGGCCTACTACTTCATCGCAGTGGCCGGGTCTGTGCGGCTTCGCCGTCTTCTGCGGGCAGCTGCTCTCGGCCCTCGGCTACCACGGGTCGGTCCATCCGATCATCTTCTTCGCCATCAGCGCCGTGGCCTGCTGGGTCATCGCGTACAAGGACATCCGCGGTCTCGTCGATCCTCACGATGTTGCTCGAGGCGGCCTCGGTCGCCTGCATCATCGCCCTGGCCTTCGTCATCCTGTTCAAGCACGGCTTCTCGGTGGACACCAAGCAGCTGTCGCTCAGCGGCGTGAACGTCCGCGGCATGGGCCTCGCCGTGGTCGCCTGCATCTTCTCCCTCGTCGGCTTCGAGGCGCCACCACCATGGGCGCCGAGGCGAAGAACCCGCGGCGCAACTTGCCCCGGGCCGTGATCGCCAGCCTGCTCATCACCGGGGCCTTCATGGTCTTCATGGCCTACGTCGAGGTCGTCGGCACCTCCAACTACGGCGCCGCCTGGACCTCGGCCCCGCTCATCTATGCTGGCCGTGGCCTACGGCGTCAGCCTTCTTCAAGATCCCGGTCTCCATCGGCGCGATGGTCAGCTTCTTCTCGCTCTCGCTCTCGTGCCTCAATGTCGGCTCGCGCATCATGTTCCCCATGGCCCGGCACGGCATCTTCTCCGGGCACCTCGGCCGGGCGCACGCCACCAACCGCACGCCGCACGTGGCGGTGACCGTCGTACATCGCGATGATCTTCGCCCTGCCGGCCTTCCTCATGATCTTCACCAACCCGCTGACCGCCGTTCGGCGACGTGCGGCACGCTGGCCGCCTTCGGCTTCCTGGTGGCCTACTACCTCATCACGGTGGCGGCCCCGGTGTACCTCAAGAAGCTCGGCGAGCTGCGGCCCGGCAACGTCGTCCTCGCGGGCGTCGCCGTGCTGTGCCTGCTCGTGCCGACGCATCGGCAGCTTCTACCCGCATGCCGCCGTACCCGGTGCAACCTCTTCCCCTACATCTTCCTTGGGCGTACATGGCTCGTGCGGCGCCGGCTGGCTCTTCGTCGTCAACCGCCGCCAACCCGGCGATCCTGGCCGACCTCGAGGCAGACCTGGAGCGTGCGCCGGCCCTCATCGAGGAGGGGAGCGTGGAGATCCCCGAGGTTTCGCCGCAACCGGCCATGGCCTGATCGGACGGCAGCACCTCAGCGGTCACTGGGGTCCCGCAGACGACCCGCCCGTGACTCCCCCCGGGCGCGTCGTCTCGCGCCGAGAGTCAGACGAGGTCGGCCAGCCCCTCCCACCCCTGGGGTGGTGGGGCGAGCCGCCAGAACTGCTCCGGCACCCGGCCGTCCATGCGCGCCGAGAGGGCGTGGTCGCGCTCGAGGGGCGGGATCTGGCGACGTGTAGGACCAGATGGCGCGGCGCTTGCGTGCCTCGTCCGGTACGTGGGGCACGATGGCGGGCGTCGGCCACGGGCGCGAGCGCAACAGCTTGGCGACCCGCCAGGCGAGCAGGCCCGGGATGTGCTTGTAGCCGTGGTCCTCGTAGCAGAACCACTCCCGGCCGGGCTGCTCCTCGCGCACCCGGAGAGCGGCCTCGTGCACCATCACGTGGTCGGGGTTGCCCAGCCCCATGGGGAAGAACACCGCAGTGGGGTTCAGCTCGGCGATGGTCGCCCCGAGCACGGGCGCCACGCTGCCGGGCCTGGGCCGCTCCTCGGGTTCGAGGTACTGGTGGTCGGCGAAGTCGAGCCAGGTGTAGTCCGACTCGAGCACGGACATCGCGGCCACGTCCTCTTGGCGGCGCACCGCCACGACGTCGTCGCCGGCCACGAACCCGCCCAGGGCGTCCCATTCCGTGGGTTCCTCGGGGTAGGCCGGTGGCCGGCCGCCCAGCACCGTGATCACGGTGGTGTCCTCGTAGCTGGCGAGCAGGTGGCCCGCCCCCATGGCGGCGTCGTCGAAATGCGGGGACAGGACGACGATGCGGACGAATGCACCCGGATCGACCTCGCCCCAGGTGGCCTCCGCGAACGTGTTGCTCACGACCGGATCATACGGGCACGTCGTCGACCTCGCCGGCCCGGTAGTGGCGGAAGACCGGCATGATCGCGCCGATGACGGCGGCGCCGACGATGCAGGCGAGTCCCCCCGAGACCACCGAGAACTCCACGCTGGTCAGCGTGGCCACGGCGCCCGACTCCATGTCGCCGACGCGAGGCCCGCCTTGCACGACCGCCATCTGAATGGAGGACATGCGACTGCGGAAGCGTTCGGGGATGGAGGACTGCAGCATCGTGTTGCGCAAGACGGCCGAGATCACGTCGGCCCAGCCCGCCACGGCGAGCAGGACGAGGCCGACCCACAGCGTGTCGACCAGGCCGAACACGGCGATGGCCGCGCCCCACACCGACACCGCCACGATCACCGCCCAGCCCTGGCGTCGCAGGTTCGCCACCCACCCCGTGGTCACCGCTCCGATCGAGCGCGCCCACACCCGGCGCGGCGTAGAGGAAACCGAGCGTGACCGTGCCGCCTCCGAACACCGAGCCTGCCATGGCGGGGAAGAGCGCCCGGGGCATGCCGAACACCATGGCGTTGATGTCGATGAGGTAGACGCCCTGGAGCGCCTGGCGGGAGCGCAGGTAGCGCAGGCCCTCCTTGGTCGACTCCCATGGCGAGAGGCCCCCGGCTCCCTCGGCCGGGGGAATGGGCCGGAGCATGAGGGTGGCGATGCCGGCCACCACGAACGAGACCGCATCGAGCGAGTAGACGAGCGGCAGTCCGATGCGGAGCAGGATGCCGGAGAGCGCGGGACCGACGACCGTCCCCACCTGGATGATGATCTGCATCAACGCGAAGGCGGCGGTGAGGTGGCGGCGCTCGACCAGGCCCGGCACCGACGCCATCCGGGCGGTGTTGGAGAAGCCCATCAGACCGGCGGCCAGGGAGCTGACGACGTAGAGCACGATGAGCGACGGGTGCGTCACGGCGGCGTTGACGGCCATGGCCGCGCTGGTGAGCGTCATGCCCACGGCCGTCCAGACCATGATCAGGCGCCGGTCGAGCGCGTCGCCGACCGGCCCGGCGGACAAGGCGCCGGCCAGGAAGGGAATGAGCTGCGCCAGGCTGATGGCGCCGACCTGCAGCGACGAGTGGGTCATGGAGTAGACCTGGTAGGGGATGGCCACGACGGTGAGCTGCGTCCCCAGCATGGAGATGAGCTGGCCGGTGAAGAGGAGCCGGAAGTCGCGGCTCTCCCGCAGCGGGGTGGTGTCCACCAGGATCCGGCCCGGCATGGCAGCAGCCTACGGTCGGCCCTGCGGGGCGCGGCCTCGGCCGCGGGCCGTCAGGAGAGCTGCCGGCCGAGGTCTTGGACCGAGATGTCCCAGGCCGCGGGCCAGTCCCTGGTGCGCAGGACGGCGTCGCTGCCGCCGTCGCAGAAGACGACCGATCCGCAGAAGAACGCACCGTCGGGCCCGAGAAGGAACTCCACCAAGGCGGCGATCTCCTCGGGCCGGCCCGCACGCCCGACCGGGATGGGCAACATGTCGAGGAGCGGGCCCGTTTCCGGATCGGCCCGCATGGCGGCGACCATCGGAGTGTCGATCATCCCGGGGGCGATGGCGTTGAGCCGTAGACCGGCCCCGGCCCACTCGGGTCCCGTCGCCGCCCGCCGGACCCAGTGGGCCACCGCCAGCTTGGTGGCCGGGTACGTGACCATGGAACCCCTGGCGTCGGCGATGCGCCGGCACAGCTCCTCGTCGTGGTCCAGGCAGGCGTCGACGAGGTCGGCGGGGATGCCTGGCTGCACCGTGGTGGAGTTCGAGCTGATGGCCACGGCGCCACCGCCCCGGGTGAGCAGCGGGCGCAGACCCTCGAGGACGTCGATGGTGCCGAAGTAGTTCACCGACGCGAGCAACGACCCGGCACGGCTCGGTTCGCCGGCCAGCCCGGCGCACGTCACGATGCCGGCCAACGCCCCGCCGCAGCGCTCGCCGGACTCCGCGACGGCGTGGTCGCGCCCCGCGGCCGTCCCGAGGTCCGCCACCACGTCGGCGCCCGCCATCCGGTCGACTCCGATGACGCGCCAACCCGCCGCGCGCAGCCGGGTCGCGGTGGCGGCACCGATGCCCGAGGCGGCACCGGTGACGACGACGGCCCGCTCAGGCAGCGTGTCGTGCCTTCAGGAGTGCGAGCGCCTTGTCGGCGTGCGAACCCATGGAGACCTCGCTGTGGATGACCTCGAGGATCGTGCGGTCGGTGTCGATGACGAAGGTGGACCGCTTGACCTTGAGGAAGCCCACGCCGCGCTTCACACCGAACTGGGCCGCCACCACGCGGTCGGGGTCCGACAACAGGGGGAGTCCGAGCGACTCCTTCTCGTCGAATTGCTTCTGCTTGTCGACCGTGTCGGCGCTGATGCCCACCGGCTGCGCCCCGACCGCGGCGAACTCGGCCGCCAGGTCACGGAAGTGGCAGCTCTCCTTGGTGCAGCCATAGGTCATGGCGGCCGGGTAGAAGAAGAGCACGACGGGACCCCGCAGGAGGAGCTCACTGAGCTTGCGCGGCGTGCCCGTCTGGTCGGGCAGCTCGAAATCGGGGACGACGTCGCCTCTGTGCATCCGCTCAATGTAGGGCGAAGTGCCCGGTCGTGCCGGCTACTGCTCGAATCGGAAGCCCACGCCGCGCACGGTGACCAGGTGGCGGGGGTTGGCCGGGTCCGGCTCGACCTTGCGGCGCAGCCGCTTGATGTGGGTATCGAGGGTCCGGGTGTCCGTCAGCTCCTGGTCCCACCAGAGCCGGTCGATGCACCAGTCGCGGGTGACGACCTGGCCGCTGTGCGACATCAGGAGGGCGAGGAGGTCGAACTCCTTGCGCGAGAGGTCGACCGCGACCTCGTTCACCGTCACCTCGCGGCGGCCGGCATCGAGGCGGACCGGGCCCACGGTGAGGACCTCCTCGTGGTGCTCGGCGACGGCGACACCCCGGCGCAGCACGGCACGCATACGGGCGACCAGCTCGCGTAGCCGGAACGGCTTCGCCACGTAGTCGCTGGCGCCGAGCTCCAGCCCGAGCACGATGTCGACCTCCGAATCGCGTGCGGTCACCATGATGATGGGCACCGGCTTGAGGCTTCGCATCTGCTGACAGATCTCGATGCCGGACTGGTCGGGCAACATGACGTCGAGCAGCACGAGATCGGGGTGTACCCGGTGGAACAGGCGCAGCGCCTCGTGGCCGTCCCCGGCCGCCTCGACGGCGAAGCCCTCGCGGGTCAGGCCCGATGCCAGGGCCTGGCGGTAGGACTCCTCGTCGTCGACCACGAGGACGAGCGGTCGGTTGTCGCGGCCCGGGCCGGACGGAGGAGGCCGGCCGCTGGTTGCCGGTGCGTTCGCGAGCGCCACGCCGGGTTCCGCCTCAGGCAGCGTCGTGAGGTGCCCGGGGCGGCGGGAAGGAGAGAGGAGCAGGCGACGACGGTGGACGGGGGGTAGATCGCACCGGCGCCGCCTGGGCACGCGGGGAGGCGAATACCCGCGCCATGGTGACCAAGCATCCGATGAGCCCGTCGCGCCGTGAGCGGGCCGGTCGGATCATGATGACCTCGGCCAGGGTGTCCTGGCCGCGATGGCGGCCGGCAGCGGGATTGGAACGGAGATCCCGGCCGTCGTGATCCATGTGCTGATCCACGTTCGCCATCGACCCTCACGCTACGGAGCCGAGGTGAACGTGCCGTGAAACCGTTGCAACCAACAAGTGTGCTGAAGATGAACTTCTTCCTGCTCAGTCCCTGTTCAGGACAGTACGCTGCCCTGACACACGACTTGGAGGTGCCCGATGACCGAGGCCATGGGCCACGGCGTGAATCAGCGCAAGGCCATACAGATGACGCCCGCCGAGGTGGAGGCGTTCCTGGCCGAGCGACGGCCGATGACGATGTGCTCCCTGTCCCCCGACGGGTCGATCCACGCGGTGGCCATGTGGTACGGGTTCCTGGACGGCTGTGTCACGGTCGAGACCAAGGTCAAGTCCCAGAAGGTGCAGAACCTGCGGCGCGATCCCCGGCTCACGCTCCTCTTCGAGGACGGCGACTCCTACGAGGAGCTGCGCGGCGTCGAGCTGGTCGGGAAGGCGGAGATCGTCGACGACCCCGACAAGCTGTGGACGCTCGGCATGAGTGTGTTCGAGCGCTACAACGGCCCGTACACCGACGAGCTCAAACCGTTGCTCGAGGCCATGCTGCACAAGCGGGTGGCGATCAAGATGCTGGTGGAGCGGACCGTCAGCTGGGACCATCGCAAGCTCGGGCTGCCTTCGACGCGCCCGGGTTCTGCGTGAGGATCACGATCCGCCAGGTGGTGTCCGTACCGAGTGCGCAGGCGATCGCCGCGTACGGCACCCCGGCCTTCTACGAGGACCGGCCCATCCGGGACGACATCGCGGTGCTGGGGGTCGTCCACCACGACGACGCAGGCGACCGGATCCTGATTGAGGTCCGCTTCGCGTTCACGGGCTCGGTGTCACCGGCGGTGCGTGCCGTGATCGACCCCGCCAAGATGTCGTGGGTCACCCGGACCGAGGTCCGTCCCGGCGAGGCACGCAGCGACTGGGTGGTGCTGCCCGACCACTACCCGGACCGGCTCAGCGCCAGCGGCACCTACCGCTTCGGGGCCGGCGACGACGGCCCGGGCACCACACTCGTCACCGTGGAAGGCGATCTGAAGGTGCACGTGCCCATCGTCGGACGCTCTGTCGAGCGTGTCATCGGCTCGGACCTGCGCGCCTACATCGCGGACGAGGTGTCGAGCATCCCCGACCTGGCCCGGTGAGCCTCAGGACGCCGGTGCCTCACCCGCCTTGAGCATCTGCATCATCCCGTCCTCGATCCCTCCGGCGAGGACGTCGATGTCCTCGGTCGAGTCGTAGTCACCGGTGATGCCGAAATTGACCTCGCCGTCGTAGGAGAAGATGGCGATCCCGAGTCGGACCTGCCCCGCCAGCGGCACGTAGGGGAAGGCGCGGATCATGCGCCTGCCTGCGGCATAGAGCGGGAACTGGGGGCCCGGGACGTTCGTGGTGACCGTGTTCACGTTGCGTTGGCCGGCGCGCGTGGCGAGTCGCATGCCCAGGGCGAGCAGCATGGGGGGCGCAAAGCCGGACATGGAGGTCAGTGCCTCCCCGGCCATTGCCTGGCTGGACTCCTTGAGACCCTTCATCTGGTCGGTGATGGCACGCAGCCGCAGCACGGGGTCGTCGATGTCGACCGGGAGCTCGGCGAACATCGCCGAAACCTTGTTCTCGAAGGTGCCGTCGCCCACCGCCTTGCCGGACTCGTCGCGTGGCCGGACGGAGACGGGGACGAGGGTGCGCACCACCCGGTCGACACTCTCGTCACGCGACAGCAGCAGCTCACGGAACCCGTTGGTGATGCTGGCGAGCACCACGTCGTTGAAGGTCCCGCCGAGCGCCTTGCGCACCCGCTTGATCTCGTCCACCGACGTCGTGGCCCAGGCGTAGCGCCGGTGGGGCCCGAGCGGCCCGTTGAGGCTCGAGAGCGGTGTCGGGCGTACGAGCCCGCTCAGGGAGAAGAGGCCCCCGGCGACCTCCAGTGCGTATCCCGCGATCCTGCGGACGGTGCGCGCCTGCGCCCGCGCGGCGCGCACCTGCTCGTACGGCGAGCGCACGACGTTCTCGAGCGCGTCCACCATCAGCTGGAGCCCCGAGGGTTCCGGACGGGGCGTCCACTCCGAGGGTCGGGGCATTTCGGTCTCCGCGCTGAGGTCCATGATGACCGCCAACAGGTCGGTGCCCGACACCCCGTCGACCAGCGCGTGGTGCGTCTTGGCCAGCATGGCCCAGCGTCCGTCCTCGAGTCCCTCGACGACCCAGATCTCCCACAGTGGCTTGGACCGGTCGAGTTGTTGTGCCATCACGCGACCGACGAGCTTGCGCAGCTCGCTCTCGCCACCGGGGGTCGGCAGCGCGGTGTGGCGCAGGTGGTACTCGATGTTGAAGTGCGGGTCGTCCACCCAGACCGGCCGCCCGAGCTCGAGCGGGACGAACTTGACCTTCTGGCGGTAGCGCGGGACCAGGTCGAGCTTGCCCTCGACCATGGCCACGATGTCGGCGAAGCGATGGCGGGGGGCCCTCGAAGATGGCGACCGACGCGATGTGCATGTGCGACACGTGGTCCTCGATGTGCAGGAACGACGTGTCCAGGGGGCTCAGGCGGTCAGGACCCATGGACCCTCCCTTCGGGGGCACCAGCCGGGACGAAGGCTACTACCGGGTGGCCCGTTCTTCCCGGGTCAGCCGGCGCTCGCGGCGGCGGCGGGCCCCCCCAACGAGGCCAGGAAGGGGCTGGCCAGAATCCTCTTCCGGGTCTCCTCGTAGGCGGCCTCGACGACCTGGGGGCTGCGGTCCTCCGCCATGGCTCTCAGCCCCATCACCCGGCGTGACTCCGCCCCTGGCTCCAGGCTGACCACCGCAGTGCCCGCCTGCTCCAGCCGGGCGATCTCCCGTTCCATGCGACGGTGCACGGTGCGGCGCAGCAAGCCGTCGGCACCGTTGGCGTCGCCGCGGGCGGCCGACATGGACGAGACGATGACGACGAGGTCGAGTCCCTCCGACCTGAGCACGTCCGCATTGGTGGCCGAGTGCACCCCGCCGTCGACGTACTCGGTGCCCTCGATCGTGACGGGCTGGAAGTAGCCCGGAATGGCGCACGACGCCAGGACGGCGGGGGCCAGCCGCGCCGGCGGGCCGCCGGGCCGGCCGAAGACGACGCGGGCGCCGTCGGAGCGGCGCACGGCGCAGATGCGCAGGCCGTCGGGCCAGCGCGTCCCGATGTGCTCGTCGAGGCCACGGGCCCGTTCGGAGATGTCGATCTGCCCGCGGGGAAGCAGGGTCATGGCCGCCACCTCGGGCCGGAAGGCCAGCGGGCGCCGGACCACCCGGGTGATGAGGGCGGGCGACGGGAGGTTCCAGGGGCGGAGGAGCGACCGCACCGACGGGCTCGGGAGCGGACCGGTGTCAGCGGGGAGGATGCGGCGCAGGATGGCGCCCCCCCGACGCGAGGTGGCGACGCCGTAGAGGGACGCGGCGAGGTCGGTGGCCGGGACACCGACGCGGAGCGCCGCGCCGGTCACCGAGCCGGCCGAGGTGCCCACGACGAGGGTGGCCGCGCGCGGGTCCCAACCGGTCTCACGCTGGAGTGCCGCAAGGACACCCGCCTGGTAGGCCTGGCCCACGACCCCCCCGGCCCCGAGCACCAGACCGATGCTCGGGGACCTCGGGCTCCCGAATCCCCCGCGGATCACCTTCATCGCCCCCTTTCTATCCGCCGGCGCAACGGTGCACACCCAGATTTCACCCGCGCAGCCGTTCGCCCCGTTCGCCCGCGGTTGGGCCGTTTTGGGGGTGCACCAGGCGTTTGACCCTCTCCATAAGGTGGGCCCGGATCGAAGTGGCGGGGGATTTTTGGCTGGGGAGGCGCATGACCGAGGTTCTCAGGGTCGTCGCGGCCGTCGGTGGGATCGTGCTCATCGTCGGGATGCTGAGCGACGCCGTCGCGACCCTGATCGTGACGCAGGCACGCACCAGCGGCCTCTGGCGGCCGACCCGGCTCTTCTATGCCGCCACGTGGCGGGCGGCGAGGGCCGTGGCGGCGCGGCTGCCCGACCGCTCCGGCGAGTACGTGCTGAACGTCTATCCGGCGCTGTCCCTCCTCGGCCTGCTCGTGTTGTGGTTGGCCGGCCTCATGATCGGCTGGGCGCTCGTCTCTTGGGGCCTCGACCAGCACGTCGGGGGCACCAGGGACTGGGGGACGCTCGTCTACTACGCCGGCACGTCGCTCGTGACCCCGGTGTTCGGGTCGGCGCACGGCGCCTCGTGCGCATGCTCACGCTGCTCGAGACCCTGACGGGGGTGGTGACGATCGCGCTGATGATCTCCTACCTCCCCGCGCTCTACGGCGCGTACAGCCGCCGAGAGGCGCGGCTGCTCACGCTCGATGATCCGCACGGTGGACGCATCACCCCGGTACGGGTCATCGCCGTCAACGCCCCGGGTGGCGACGTCGAGATGCTGTACCGGTCGCTGGCGGAGTGGCAGATGTGGACAGCCGACGTGCTCGAGAGCCACGTGTCGTACCCGATGCTGGCCCTCTTCCGCTCCCAGCATCCGGGCCAGTCCTGGGTCACCGCACTCGGCGTCGTCACCGACGCCGCGACCTTGACGTCGGCCTGCGTCGCAGGAGCGCAGAGCCGGGAGCCCTACTTCCTGTACCGCCGCGGCCGCCGTGCCATCGTGGAGATCTCGAGCCGTCTCCACGTGCCGGCGGCGCCCACGCCGCCCTCGTGGCTGGTGGCGGACAACTTCGAGCTGGCCTGGAGCCAGCTCGTGTCGCTCGGGGTCCCGCTGCGCGACAAGGACGAGGCGTGGGCGGACCTGCAGGCGCTGCGCGCGAGCCTACGGGGACCAGCTCGAGCGCCTGATCGACTTCCTGGTCGCTCCGCGCGGGTTCTGGGGCCACTCGGCCGAGGAGACGGTCGCGGCGGAGGTGGCCGCGGGCGGCCGCCGAGGCCAGGAGGAACGCGCGCGCGTCCGCTAGCCCCGCATGGGGTGCTGCCCGCTCCCGTTACTCTGCGGGCTGCCATGGAAGGGTCCCGTCGTTCCGGGGCAGTGCACAGCGTCGCCCTCACCCGCCGCGGCGGCGCACCGGTCGTGCGCGGATAGCGGTGCCCGTCCCGCTCCCCACCGCCGAGACGGTCAACCTGGTGCCGCCCGACGCCGCGGAGAGCCAGGTCATGGCCGACGGGATCGCATCGGCCGTGGCCGGCCGCGAAGGCCTCCTGCCCATTCAGCAGGCGCTCATCGAGGCGCTCTTCCCCGCCATGACCGGCCACCGTGTGACCGCGGCCGACCGGCCGCCGGTGCAGGCCACCGAGCTGGCGACGGCCCTGGCGCGGCGCGACCTGCAATTCCGCTCGCGCGGTGTCCAGATCATGCTCCTGTGCGCGCTCGTCCGGCATCCGCTGCCCGAGGACGTCGCCGACAACGTCGCCGAGTTCGCGCGTGAGCTCGGCGTTGAGGACGGCATGGTCCAGGTGGCCCGCGAGTTCGCAGCCGGCTCGCTCGGCCTGGCCGCCCACGATTTCATCCGCAACGGCTACGAGGGAACCTGGCAGGAGGAGTCGTCGACGGCGCTGCACTCGAGCCGGGTCCTCCACGACGCCTGGGAGTTCTCGGTCAACGACCCCGAGCTGGCGGCGCGCTGGGCTGCGCTCGAGAACCTGCCCGGGGACACCCTCGGGCGCAAGGTGTGGGAGATGTACCAGGCCCGCGGGTTCACCTTCCCGGGCACGCCCGGGTCCGCGCCTCCGCTGCTCGCGCAACACGACTGGGTGCACGTGTTGGCGGACTACGGCACGAGCGTGGAGTCCGAGGTCGAGGTGTTCGGGCTGATCGCCCGCGCCAACGACGACATGCACGCGTTCTCGCTCCTGGCCATGGTGATCGCCTTGTTCGAGACCGGCTACCTCGCCACGGGCGCGGGACTGTTCGAATCGTCGCCGGGGCACTTCTCCTCGAGCCCGGACATGGCGGTGCGGCTCGCCGACGCCATGGCCAGGGGTGCCCGCTGCCACGACGCGGAGACCGGCTCCGACAGCATCGACTTCCTCCGCACGGACTGGTTCGCCTTGGCCCAGCGCACCTGTGACGATCTCCGGCAGCGTTTTCACCTGCTCCCGAAATCGGGGGCCGCCGTCGCGGCAGGATCGGTCGGCCCCTGGAGCCCGGGCGGGATCAGCCCGTTCCAGATGCAGGCCGGCCGCAACCTGGCGGCGTCACGCGGGCAGCGCTACGACGCCCACGGCGCGTCCGTCTGAGGATCACGACTCGAGGAAGCGCAGGACCGCCAGCACGCGACGGTGGTCGTTCTCCGAAACGGGGAGATCGAGCTTGGCGAAGATGTTGGCCACGTGCTTCTCGACGGCCCCTTCGCTGACGACCAGGGCGCTGGCGATGGCCCCGTTCGACCGTCCCTCCGCCATGAGCGCGAGGACCTCGCGTTCCCGGGCCGTGAGGACGGAGAGCGAGTCCGTGCGCCGGGTCGCCCCGAGGAGTTGCGTGACCACTTCGGGATCCAATGCCGTACCTCCGATCGCCACCCGTTCGAGCGCCTCGACGAAGTCCTTGACGTCGGCCACCCGGTCCTTGAGCAGGTAGCCGATGCCGGCGGCGTCGTCGGCCAGGAGATCGGCGGCATAGCGGGTCTCGACGTACTGTGAGAAGAGCAGGATGCCGAGACCCTCGTGCTTGGCTCGCAGCTCGAGGGCCAGTCGCAGGCCCTCGTCGGTGAAGGTCGGCGGCATGCGGATGTCGACCACCGCCACGTCGGGCGGGTTCTGCGCGATGGAGCTCCGCAGCGCCGCCGGATCACCGACGGCCCCGGTGATCACGAAGCCGCGGTCCACCAGGAGCTGCACCAGGCCGTCGCGCAGGATGGCCGAGTCCTCCGCGATGGCCACCCGCAGTGCACAGGGCATCACGGCGGTGACAGCGGGAGGTCGACGGTGACGACGGTCGGGCCGCCCCCGGGGCTGACGAGCGTGAGCCGGCCGTCGACGGCGCGGACGCGGTCCGTGAGCCCGGCGAGGCCACTGGACGAGGAGCCCAGCCGGGAGAGCTCCGCCCCGCCCCTGCCGTCGTCGCGCACGACGAGCCGCAGCCAGGTACCCTGCTGGGCGCACGAGACGCTGGCTCGGGAGGCGTGCGCATGCTGGGCCACGTTGGCCAGGAGCTCGGCCACGCAGAAGTAGGCGATCGCCTCGATGGCGGGAGTGGGGCGCGCGCGCAGGTCGACGGTGAGCTCGGTCGGTACGGCGCTGCGCGCCGCCAGGGTGGCGAGTGCTCCCTCGAGCCCGATGTCGAGGGCGGGGGGATGGATGCCCCGGGCGATGTCGCGCAGTTCCGCGATGGCCTCCTTGGCGCCCCGGTGCGCCTCGTCGACCAGCTCGCGCACCCGAACGAGATCGACGGCGTCTGCCTCCTCGAGCTTCTCCTTGGCCATGCCGAGGCGCATGGCCAGGGCCACCAGCTGGGCCTGGGTGCCATCGTGCAGGTCGCGCTCGATGCGCCGCAGGGTCGCCGCCGAGGCGTCGACGGTCTGGGTCCGGGCCTGCTCGAGGGTGCGGACCCGGGCCGCCATGGGGTCGGGACCGAGGAGCCCGCGGATCATCAGGCGGTCGACGTTGACGAAGCCGCGCATGACCCAGGGTGCCGCGAAGAGAAAGACGAAGCCGAGCAGGAAGACGGCGAGGCCGTGGAAGAAGCCCTGGCCGTCGAACACGAAGAGGCCACCGGGGAACGCCACCCGCGCCAGGCCCCAGACGGGGGGCCCGCCGCCGTTCGGACCCGAGAAGGGGCGGAGGAGGCAGGCGAACGCGTCCCACCACAGGCTGACCGCGACCAGGAAACCGAGCACGGTCCAGGGCACCTTGAGGGCGAGGTAGCCGACGGCCCGCCAGCCGACCCGGTCCCGCAGGGACGACTGCAGCCACCCGAGGAACCCGTGCCGCCCGACGAACGGCTCGGGGTCCTCGACGTCCTCGCCGAGCATGGCGCGGGCCAGGCCCCGGTTCCACCCGCCGAAGCCCCGCGCACTGCGGACGGAGAGCGCGAGTATCCCGAGGCCGAAGAAGGTGATGGCCAGCGCCACGCCGGTCACCATCGTCAAACCGACGAAGGCCAGGCCGAGGACGGCGACGCCTCCCGACACGAAGTAGAACGCCAGCTCGGCCCACGGGCGACTGGTGAATGGCTCGCGCAGGATGTGCCGCGCCGTGGCCTTGGCCGCCCTCAGCTGCTCCTCGCTCACGGCCAGCGACATCTCCCGGCCCCCCAGGCGGACGCGTACCTCGCTGTCCTCCGCCTGCTCCACCATCATGCGTCCCGCCGGTGGAGGAGCACGGTGCCGGCCGCCAGTGCGACGGCCGCATAGAGCGCCATGAGCAACAGTGCGGTCGTGCTGGACACGGCACCATCGACCGGCACCACCGCGGCCACCGAGTTCCCGAGCAGCATCACGGGCATGAAGCGACTCGGGTCCCCGGCCACGTTGTGGACGAGCAGCGGGAGGAGCAACGTGCATCCCACGAAGGTTGCGATGGCGCCCGCACTGTGGCGGATGATCGCGCCGATCCCGACCCCGAACAAGGCGAGGAGCGCCAGGAAGACGCTCGATTCGAGGAGGGCGCGCAGGACACCCGGGTCGCCGAGAGTGGCGGTGGGCGCGCCACCTGCGAGAACGGCCTGGCCGACGAAGAACGAGAGGAAGCTGAGCGCGAAGCCGAGGACGAGGGCGACGACGCCGAAGATGATCGCCTTGGCACCGAAGAACACGGAGCGGCGGGGAACCGCCGCGAGCGATGAGCGGATGGTGCCGCTGCCGTACTCGGTGGTCATTGCCAGCACGCTCAAGATGCCGACGACGAGCGATGCGAGCGCGAACCCGGCCAAGGACGCGTTCGTCGGGTCGAAGGATTCTCTGGCGTAGAACTGCGCCGGCTGGTGGCGTGCCACACCGTGGGTGGAGAGGAAGCTGACCAGGACGGTCCCGAGTAACGCGATCAGCAGGGCCCACTTCGTCGAGCGCACCGTGGCGAGCTTCGTCGATTCGGCCCGCACCGCGTGGGTGAGCCCGGACCGCCAGTGTCGGGTGTCGGTGGGAACGGCGATGGTGGTCACTGGCGCAGTCCTATCTTCGGGTTCATCGAGTCGACACCGCACTCGACGTCAACGCGGGGTCGTGGTCGTGTGACCGGTACTCGACGGCATCACTGGTGAGCTCCATGAAGACCTCCTCGAGCGAGGCCCGCACCGGGGTGAGTTCGTGCAGGGTGAGCTGCTGTTCGGCTGCCAGCGCGCCGACGGCGGACGAAGCCAGTCCCGTCACGACGATCGCGCCCTCGGTGTCGACGGTGGGCCGGGCTCCCGCCCGCGCCAGCGCGGAGACGAAGCGTTGCGGCGTGGGCGTGACGATCCGCACGGAGTCGCCGTGGTGGCGGCTGACGAACTCGTCCACGCTGGTCTCGGCGATCAGCGTGCCACGGCCGATCACGACCAGGCGCTCCGCCGTCAGCGCCATCTCGTTGATCAGGTGGCTCGAGACGAGAACGGTCCGCCCTGCGGCGGCCAGGTCGCGCAGCAGGTGGCGTACCCACCGGATCCCTTCGGGGTCGAGGCCGTTGACCGGCTCGTCGAAGAGCAGCACGCCGGGATCGCCGAGCAGCGCGCCGGCGATGCCGAGTCGCTGTCCCATGCCGAGCGAGAACTTCCCGGCCCGCTGGTCCGCCACCGAGGTGAGCCCGACGAGGTCGAGCACCTCGTCGACACGCCCGGCGGGGATCTCGTTGGTCTGGGCCAGGTAGCGCAGGTGGTTGCGCGCACTCCGCCCCGGGTGGAAGGCCTTGGCATCGAGCAGCGCGCCCACCTCGCGCAGCGGCCAGCGCAGCTCGTGGTAGTGGACCCCGTTCACCATGGCGCGCCCGGCGTCGGGATTGTCGAGGCCCATGATCATGCGCATGGTGGTGGACTTGCCCGAGCCGTTGGGACCGAGGAAGCCGGTGACGACGCCCGGCGTGACCGTGAAGCTGAGGTCGTCGACCGCGCGCGTCTTCCCGAAGCGTTTCGTCAAGCCGTTCGTGACGATCATGCGAGCTCCTTGCCGGACCGGGCACCACGCCCGGACCGATGCTCTCAGCGTGCGGCACCGGGGGCGGCGAGGGAATGCCGCTACCGGGCGTCCGGTACTGGTGCTATCCCCCGTATGCCGTGACGGCGTGCGGGCTGACGGAGCGTTACCCACCGAATGACCACGTGGTCACAAATTCCGGACCTGACACGAGTATTTCACCTGGGCACGCCCTACCATCACCGGTGATGCGGGGATCCCCGACCCTGGATCGCTCGGACGCCGAACTGGTGGCCGCAGTGAGGTCTGGTGACTCGCGGCGCCTTCGCGGACCTCTACCGGGAGCACCTCGGCTCCGTGCGGCGGGTGGCGTACCACCTCGTCGGCGACTCCGACGCCACCGCCGACGCCGTCCAGGACACCTTCGCCCGGGCCCTCCAGCACCTCGGCGACCTGCGCGAGCCTGACCGGTTCCGACCGTGGTTGTTGGCGATCGCCCGACACTGCGCCACCGACCAGCTGCGGGCGCGCAGGCGGCTCACGGCCCTCGACGAGACCCACGACGAGCTGCTCGCCGCGAACGGGCCCGGCCCCGAGTCCGTCGCCGAGGTCAGGGAACTGGCAGCACAGGTCCAAGGCTGCGTGGCCGGACTGTCAACGCGCGACGCCGCCGCGGTCACCATGGTCACGCAGCTCGGCTTCGCCCCGGCCCAGGTGGCCGCCGCACTGGGCGTGACGCCGGGGGCCGCCAAGGTCATCGTGCACCGGGCCCGGCGTCGACTGCGCAACGCGCTGGCGCTGCAGCTCATGGTCGAGCAGCCCGGGCTGGCGTGCGAGGAGTTCCAGAAGTTGCGCGACGACGACCCCCTGGCGGCATCGAAGCACATCGAGAGCTGTGTGACGTGCTTGGAGAGAGCCGGCGCCGAGGTGATCCCCGTCGAGTTCACGGCCGAGGCACCCGAAGTGGGCGGCGCACCCGACGGGCCGTCTGATCACCCGCCTTGATCACTCGTCGACGAGCCCCACGACCCTGACTCCGCCGTCCCGCACCGCTGCAGCCAATGACTCGGGCAGCGCGTCCGGCCGCCAATCGACGTCGGAGCCGAGTCCGGACGCCTCGTCGGCCTGGTAGGCCTGCGCCACGGCGGGGGCCACGAGCGCGGCGAACAGCGCGGCCTCGTCGTCATTCAGCTGTTCGGTCACGAACGTCCGGATCTTGGCGAGCAACCGTTCGGCGGCTGCCTTGTCCGGCCCATCCTCGTGCACCCCGGTGCCCACCTTCCTCCGACGCAGCCGACGCCGCCCCGGTTACACCGGCCCGGCCAGAGCGGAGATCGCGACGCCGGCCTGCCGGCGCACCTCAGCCCGATGTCGACGCGGCGGGTGATCCGGGCCAGGCCGGGTAGGAGGGCGCCTGGTCCGGCGGCGACGCGTAGCTCGTGACCGAGCCGGGAACCGAGAACATCGGGACCGCCCCGGCGGGCACGACGCCGGCCTTGTAGCGCAGCTCCGCCGTTGACGTAGCGCATCAGGCCCGCTGCCGTTCACGCCCTCCTCGTCGGGCCCCTTGCGCCGTGGCGTCGTACCAGAGGAAGGTGTAGTCGGCCGGCGACGAATAGCTCGGCAGCGGCGCGGCGCCCTGGTAGCCGTACGCCGGTGAGCGGCGACGTCGGTCCTCCCCCCGCCGGCGGGGCGCGGAACAGCCCCGTGGTGAACTTGGCCGGGGTCAGATCGCGGCCCGGCCAACTGGACGCCTGTGAAGAACTGTTGATGGGCGGGACGATGGCGGGCGCCGCCAGCGAGGCCGGTGAGGCGTTGGCGCCGTACCACCAGCGGTAGAGGCGGTCGGCATCACCCGTGGCGACGGGCACCGGCACGCCGAGGCTGCGTCGACGCCGAACGCGTGGGCCCACTCCTGCTGGTCGTAGTAGCGCGCCCAGGGTCGAGGTGTCGGTCAGCACGATCCCGGTGATGACCCACTCGGGGAAGTACCCGATGCTGGCGCAGGCCTTCGTGAGGTAGATCGGCATGATGGGGTCGCCGGCGAAGATGACGCTCGTCGCTCCGGACGTCTTGAGCTTCTCGGCGATGGTGGCGGCCTGCGTCGGCAGCGTGGTGAGGTCGAGCGTGTACTGTCAGATCGGGCGTCGATGACATGCGCACGTGGCCGGCGACCAGCTTCTTGGTCACCGACGCGTTGAGCTCGGCCGACGCCCGGCCCGGGCGGCTCCGAGGTCTCGCTCACGATGATGAACGTGCGGGGCCGGGTGTGGAAGGAGGGGTCGCCGGCCCAGACGGCGTCCTTGCGGTTCAGCTTGGCGACGACGTAGCCGATGGTCTCGTACAGCGACGTGTCGGCCGTGGGCAGGTTGGCCCACTGGTAGGGGGCGTTGCTGCTGGATCTCGCCGTAGAGGTGCGAGTCGCCGCACGCCATGCAGAGCACGTGCTCCGCGCGCCAGCTCGTCCTCGTAGGCGGACGTCTCCGCCGGGCCGTTGATGGACGCGAAGGCGTGGAGCTGCTGCGCCACGGTGACGGCGTCGGCGTGGGCCGCCACCGGATCGGCGTCGGCCCCCGAGGCGGTGAAGGGGATCGAGGTTCACGTGCCGCCCGTACAGCGCGAACACCTGGTTGAACATGGCCACGTAGGCCTGGGCGGTGGCAAGGGCCTGGGCGTTGGTGCCGGCCGCGCCCGATGACGGCCGACGCCAGCCCGCCCGGCTGGGCCTGGTAGTAGACGACGTTGATCGTGTTGCCCGTCACCCCGCCCGAGGTGGCCCCCCCGTTGGCCCCCGTGAAGACCGGCACGCAGGGCGGCGAGTAGACGCTCGGCATCTTGAGGCGACCGCTCTTGTGGTCGCACTCGGTGCCCCAGTCGATACTCGTCCGTCTTGCCCAGCTTGGCGGCCGCGGCGTAGGTGAGGGGCACGGTCGGGCTTGAGTGCTCGGCTGGCCTCCGGTGCCGGTGCTGCCGCCGCGGCGTCGTTCGTCGTGGAGCTGCCGTTGTTGTTGTTCTCGTGGACGGTGGCCGAGGCGCCGGCGGCGACCAGGGCGGCCACGATGAGGACGACCGGGACCGACGACGCGCAGCCGGCTCACCCGGGGCCAGGGCCGCTCGGATGGTCGCGGCTCGGCGTCGATGTCGCTCATCCGGGGTCCACCTCCGTGGTCGTGGCGGTTGCGCTCGTCGCGGTCGGGCCCGGAGCGCGTCGGGCCAGCGGGTCCGACCCGAAGAACGCCTCCGCCACCTCGGGCGACCCGAGGACCTCGTCGGGCGCGCCGCTGGCCATGCACGGTGCCGCGGTCCATGGCGACCAGACGGTCGGCCAGCTCGGCGATGAAGGCGATGTCGTGCTCGACGACGAGGAGGGTCGCATCGAGCCGCTCGCGTACGGTGCGCAGCAGTTCGACCATGGCCTCGACCTCGCGCTGGGCCACGCCCGAGGAGGGCTCGTCGAGCAGGACGACGCGGGGCTGGTGGGCCACGACCGCGGCCAGGTCGACCAGCCGGCGCGACCCGGTCGAGAGCTCGCTCACCAGGTTGTCGGCGAAGCGGGCGAGGCCGAAGAGCTCGATCAGCTCGTCCACCCGGTGCATGCCACGGCCGCCTCCGTGCGCACCTGGGCCGGCAGCCGCAGGATGGCGTTGAAGGGGTCGCCCACGTCGATGAAGCGCTCGAGCGACACGGCCAGCGCGTCGCGCACGGTCAGCCCGGAGAAGAGGCGCGAGTCCTGGAAGGAGCGGCCGAGCCCGAGCCGGGCCCGCGCCGCCGCCGTGCGGCCGGTCACGTCGAGACCGCCCAGTTCCACGTGCCCGGCGTCGGGCCGCAGGAAGCCCGAGATGACGTCGAAGAGCGTCGTCTTGCCGGCGCCGTTGGGCCCGATGATCCCGACGATCTCCCCGTGGCCGGCGTGCAGGGACACGTCGTCGAGGGCGGCGTTGCCGCCGAAATGGATCGACAGGCCCCGCACCTCGAGCTCGGGTGCGCTCTCCGCCCGGGCGCCGCGGCGTCACCGTCCGGCGCGCCGAGGGTCTCGGCGGCCTGTCTCAGGTAGATCGACCACAGCAGCTCGGGGTGCGCCGCCAACTCCTCGGCCGGTGCCCGAGAAGCGCACGGCGCCGGTCTCCATGACGTAGACGCGGTCGGCCACCGCCACCGCCACGTTCATCGACTGCTCCACCAGCAAGATGGCGGTCCCGGCCTGCGCGCAGCGACTCGATGGCGCCGAGCAGCTGCTCGACCACGAGCGGCGCGAGCCCGAGCGAGAGCTCGTCGATCAGGAACAGCGTGGGGCGGGTGATGGTCGCCATGGCGAGGGCGAGCATCTGCTGCTGGCCCCCCGAGAGGTTGCCGGCCCGCTCGCCGCGGCGGGTGGCCAGGTCGGGGAAGGCGGTCGAGGGCCTCGTCGATCAGCGTCGGCGTCCCGCTCGCCGCGGCGCCGGCCCTGCCAGGCGGCGGCGCGCAGGTTCTCCTCGACCGCGCAGGGTGGGGAAGATCCCCTCGCCGCCGGGCACCTGGGCGATGCCGAGGCGGGCGATCTCGTCGGGGGGCAGGTGGGTGATGTCCCGGCCGTCGAAGACGATGGCGCCGTGGTCCGCCTCGACGACGCCGCCGATGGCCCGCAGCAGGGTCGACTTGCCGGCCCCGTTGGTGCCCGAGCACCGCCACGATCTCGCCCTCGCCGATCTCGATCTCGACGTCGCCGAGCACGGTCACGCCGTCGTAGCCGACGGCTGAGCCCGCGCACGGCGAGGAGCGGGCAGCTTGCCGGCGTGCCGGTCGATCAGCATCTGGGCCCGGGTGCGCATGGAGGTCCAGACGTTGCGCACGTCGCGCTCGATCAGGCCGCCCGCGCTGGCCACGATGAGGCCGCCGATGGTGAAGATGGGGACGAGGATGAGCAGGCCGTAGCGGAACCCCACGGCGTCGCCGATGGCGCCGACGATCGGGAGCACCAGGAACCCGGGCAGGATGAAGAGCGCGCCGATGGAGAAGCCGACCGAGCGCACCCGGGCCGGGATGGCCAGTGAGAGCGAGGCCAGGACGCCGGGGCCGACGATGGCCAGCGACGCGTCGATGCCGGCGTTGCCGATGAAGGCCACCGGGACGTTCGGGCGCCAGAGCGAAGAGCACGGCGAAGCCCGCCGCGATGACCGAGGCCACGGCCAGCATGCGGAAGACGAGGCTGATGTCGCGCTCGGCCAGCCGGGTGGCGATGGTGGCGCCGACGGCGAGGCCGAGCAGGTCGAAGACCTGGATCGGTGCGATGAGGAAGGCGCGCTGCACCGCATCGAGGTGGAAGGTCTGTTGGTACTGCAGCGAGGCCAGCGAGGTGAAGCCGGCGATGGAGGCGGCCAGGAACGGCAGCGCGAAGAAGATGCGGCGCAGCACGCCGATCTTCCAGACCGTGCGCCAGGCCTCGCCGAGCGAGGGCGGGGCCTCGACCGGGATGTCGGGCGCGGCGCCTGGCGGGTGCGGTCGTGGCGCCCCCGGCGCGGCGTCGGCGCCCGTCGCCGAGCGCGACGGGTTCGCCCCGCTCCGAGGCCAGCATCTGCTCGCTCAGCTCGACCTGCTCGTGGCGCCCCCGCGGCGGCTCGCGCAGCCGGAGCGCCGATCAGGACGACCACGACGATGGGCACGGCGAAGACGAAGAACGGGGTGCGCCACGACCAGAGGGCGGACAGCCCGGCGCCGATGAGCACGCCGGCGATGGCGCCGATGCTGATGCCCGACCGGTGGGCCGAGTACACCCGGGGCCGGGCCGGGACGGGGTAGTAGTCGGCCAGCAGGGAGTTGTGGGTGGGGAAGATCACCGCCTGCCCCATGGACACGCCGACCAGCAGCGATGGTCGCCCACACCACCGTCTGGGCCAGCGCCGAGCCCGATGGAGAACGCGGCGCCGATCAGCGCACCGATCAGCGCGATGCGCACGCGGTTGGTGCGGTCGGCCAGGACCGCCACCGGCAGGGTGCAGGCGAGGGCGGCGGCGCCGGCGATGGCGACGATGAGCAGGATGCCGGCGTTGGTGAGGTGGAAGGCGTCGCGGATGTTCGGCGTCAGCACGTTGAACGCGCTCTGGGTGGCCTGGTCGAGCAGCTCGATGGCGAAGAGCACGCCCAGCGGGAACAGCGACACGCCCCCGCCGAGCTCCGAGAGCCTGCAACTTCGGCTCACGGCGCCAGCGCCGGGTCGACCGGGGCGGCGCGCCGGTCCGGCGGGCCGGCGCCGCCGCGGCGGTGGCGTCGCACCAGCGCGGCGACCAGGCGGTCCCGGCCGTCGTAGCACAGGCCGGCGACGCCGCGGGGGAAGAGGATGAGCACGAGGAGCACGCCGAGGCGGAGGGGAAGAGCTGCCAGCTCGGCGGGAGGAAGATGGTGCTGCCCTCGACCAGCGGCGGCGCCGAGCACCGCGCCCGAGCGCCGACCCCAGGCCGCCGACGGCGGTCGAGGTGAACACGACGCAGGCTGACCGGGACCAGGAACGGCGTCTCCACGTACGACTGGTTGACCACCAGGAGCAGGCAGCCGCCCAGGCCGGCGATGAACCCCGAGACGGCGAAGGCGGTCAGCTTGGCCCGCATCACCCGGACGCCGTAGCCCGACGAGGCCCGCTGGTTGGCCGGCAGCGCGCGCAGCACGCGGCCGCGTCCGGCTGTGGCGCAGGCCGTGCATGCGCGACGAGCACCAGCACGAGCACGCCGAGGCAGAGCTCGAAGATCGATCCCTGCGACGTGACGGAGACGCCGAAGAGGTAGGGGACACCGATCTGGCTCTGGGGGATCCAGGAGAACTCGGCGCGCACCAGCAGGTAGCCCGAGGCGGCGAGGGCGAAGGCCAGCGTGGTGACGGCGGCGAACATCCCGTCGAGGCGGAGCGTCGGGATGCCGACCACGGCGGCCGCGGCCGCCGAGGCGGCGCCGGCCAGCAGGAGGGCGAGGCTGAGGTCCCAGTGCCAGTCGAGCAGCGCGACCGCTCCCACCGTGGCGCCGACGGCGGCGAAGGACATCTGGCCGAGGCTGACCTGGCCCGACCAGCCGGTGAGCACCACGATGGAGCAGCCGACGATGGCCAGCACGACGAGCGACGAGGCGCGGATGAGCGCGCCGGGGCCGAGCCAGAGCGGCAGCGTGCAGGCGGCGGCGAACGCCAGCGAGGTCGACGGCGGGCATGCCCGACCCGCACCTCGGTCAGGGTGCGGGCGGCCTCGGGCAGGTCGCGGACGCTGGCGGTCAGCGCGAGCGACGACTCGGCCTCGCGGTCGGTGCGCCGGATCAGCAGCTGGCGGATCAAGATGGCGGCGAACACCACGCCCGCCAGGACGGCCAGGCCGAGGGCGGGGTTGTTCGGCTCGTCCCATGCCACGCCCTGCTGCAGGACGCCGAGGGCGACCGCGGCGGCCGCGATCACCGGCAGGTCGGAGAAGTTGCCCAGGGCGAGGGCGGCCAGCGCGGTGACGAGCGCGGTGAGGCCGTACGTCGGATCGAGTGGCAGGCCGAGGATGGCAGCCTGGAAGAAGATGCTGACGAACGAGAGCACGCCGGCCACCACCCAGGTGAGCGACTGCAGGCGCCCCACCGGGATGCCGAGCATGGAAGCCCGGTCCCGGCGGTCGCCGGTCGCCTGCACGGCGACGCCGATGTCGCTGCGGGTGAACCAGAGCGACACCCCGGCCAGGCATGCCACCGAGACGATGACGGCGACGAGGTCGTCTGCGTTGAAGGTGACCGGAGTGATGTGCCAGGTGAGGTGCCACGGGAAGCTGACCACGGCGGTGGCGATCGGCGTCTGGCCCCAGATGCGCGGGATGAGCAGGCTGAGGACGACCAGGAACTGGGAGAGCCCGATGGTGGCCACGGTCAGGATCAGGCGGGGCGAGCGCCGGAACCGGCGTACCACGACGATCTCGACGATCGCCGTGAGCAGGACGGCCGCCACCAGCCCGGTGGCCAGGCCGAGGAAGTAGTTGACGCCGGACAGCCCGATGAGGCCGACGGCCAGCACGGCCGGCGCGGTGCCCAGGTCACCCTGGGCGAAGTTGACCACCTTGTTCAGGCGGTAGGTCAGTCCGAGCCCGACGGCCATCAGCGAGCCGAGGAGGCCGAGCACGAGACCCTGCACCCACACCCCGAGGGGAACGGGGAACACCGCGAGCTGCAGGACCAGCACCGCTGCGACGGAGGCCACCGCGGCAAACGCTGTCGGGGTGCGTTCGGGGAGCCGCAGGTGCGTGCTCAGGGCCTCAGTCCCTTCTCATGGCGTCATGCCCCGTGCCCATGCGAACTGGCCCCCCCGGGTCGCTCACGTGCCGATCTGGCACTGTCTGTCCTGCTCGTGCGGGGGTGACAGTACCGGTCCGCCGGTGGCGAGCCAAGGGTCCAATCTTCCCCGTGCTCATGGACGTTGTTCGTATCGGAGGGGGAAGGTGGGTGAGCGCTACCCTGAGAGCACGGGCCGGGTCGGGCCGCCGGTACGAGTACGACGATGGTGTGCCGAGACGGTCGCCGGCCTCAGGGGCATCCCTGAGTACTCAGCGATGCTCTCAGGGTCGGACCAGGGTCTTCCCGGATTCACTGCCGGGTCGGGCGACGCCAGGCTGGCACGATGAAGTCCGCCGTCCATCTCACAGCGACGAATCTCACAGCGACGAAACGAGGCAGAGTGACGCTCACCGACCACCCACTGGCCGCAGCGGGCCCCACCACCCCGGCCGCGCACGCCGTCGACCTGCGCAAGACGTACGGGGCAGGCCAGGCCATGGTGCACGCCCTTGCCGGCATCGACGTCACGTTCGAGCGCGGCCGGTTCACCGCCGTCATGGGCCCCTCGGGATCGGGCAAGTCGACGCTGATGCACTGCATGGCCGGCCTCGACCGGCCTACCGGCGGGCACACCTTCGTCGGCGACCTCGACGTGGGGGGCCTGGACGACAAGGGCCTGACCCAGCTTCGGCGCGACCGCATCGGCTTCGTGTTCCAGTCCTTCAACCTCGTCCCCACCCTCACCGCGGGCGAGAACATCACGCTGCCGTCCGACCTGGCGGGAAAGAAGGTGGACCAGGAGTGGTTCGACTACCTCGTGGCCCAGCTGGGGATCGCGGACCGGCTGACCCACCGGCCCACCGAGCTGTCGGGCGGGCAGCAGCAGCGCTGCGCCTGCGCCCGGGCGCTGATCAACCGGCCCGACCTGATCTTCGCCGACGAGCCCACGGGCAACCTCGACTCGAACGCGTCCGCCGAGATGCTGTCGTTCCTGCGACGGTCGGTGAACGAGTTCGGCCAGTCCATCGTCATGGTGACCCACGACCCCCGTGGTGCGTCCTACGCCGACCGGGTCGTCTTCCTCGCTGACGGCAAGGTCGTCGACGAGCTCGCCGACCCGACGCCGGACTCGGTGCTCGAACGCATCCGCACGATGGGCGCCGCCTGACATGTGGCGGGTCACCATCAAGGGGCTGCTGGCCCACAAGCTCCGGCTGGTGCTGACTGGCCTCGCCATCGTGCTCGGGGTGACGTTCATCGCCGGGACGTTCGTGCTGACCGACACGCTGCACAGCACGTTCGACAACTTGTTCGGGAACATCTACCAGAACGTCGACTTCCAGGTGCGCGGCGTGGCCCAGTTCGGCAGCGGCGGCACCGCCACGCGCAATCCCGTCCCCGAGTCGCTCCTCGCCAAGGTGCAGGGCGTGCCGGGCGTGGAGGCCGCCAACGGCTCGGTGACCGGCTACGCGCAGTACATCCTCCCCGACGGCAAGGCCGTCGCGACCGGTGGGGCACCCACCATCGGGGTCGAGTTCGACCCCAACCCGCAGATCTCCGCCCTCCACATCGTGCAGGGCAAGGCACCGACGGGGCCGAACGAGGTGGCCATGGACCTCGGCACGGCCCAGAAGCACCACTTCACGGTGGGCCAGAAGGTGCGCATCCTCCTGCGGGGCCCGACCCGCACCTTCACCATCAGCGGCCTCATGCGCTTCGGGACGGCGGACAACCTGCTCGGGGCGACGCTGGCCGCCTTCGACGTGCCGACCGCGCAGGCGCTCCTCGGTCACGTGGGCCAGTTCGACAACATCAACGTCATCGCCCAACCGGGAGCGAACAAGACGACCGTCCAACGTGCCATCGCCCGCGTCCTGCCCCACGGCGTCGAGGTGGTGACGCGGCCAGACCGTCATCAACGAGCAGTCGAGCGCGGTGGGCCAGGCCCTCGGCATCTTCGACACGGCACTGCTGGTCTTTGGCTTCATCGCACTGTTCGTGGGCGGCTTCACCATCCTGAACACGTTCTCCATCACGGTGGGCCAGCGCACGCGGGAGCTGGCGCTGCTGCGCATCGTGGGGGCCAGCCGCCGCCAGGTGTTCCGCTCCGTGCTCGGCGAAGCGGTGATCGTCGGGCTGGTGGCGTCGGTGATCGGGCTCGGGCTGGGGGTGCTGGCCGCCCTCGGGCTGGAGAAGCTGCTGAGCGCCTTCGGGTTCACGCTGCCGTCGGGCTCTTTGGTCTTCCAGGCGCGCACCGTCGTCGTCTGCCTGATCGTGGGCGTCGGGGTCACGCTCGTGGCCGCCATCAGCCCGGCCCGCCGCGCCGTCCGCATCGCCCCGGTGGCGGCAGTCTCCGAGCAGCAGACCGAGCAGGAGGTGCCGATGCGGCGCCGCTTCACCCAGGGCGGAGTCATCACCGCGATCGGCATCGTGCTGCTGGCCGTCGGGCTGACGAAGCCGGCCATCCAGCTGGTCGGCCTCGGTGCGGTCCTGATCTTCGTGGGCGTCGCCATGCTGGCACCGGCCGTGGCGCGGCCGATGGCCAGCGTCATCGGGCGCCCGCTGGCTCGGCTGCTCGGTACCTCGGGTCGGTTGGGCCGGGAGAACTCCATGCGTAGCCCCCGGCGCACCGCCCAGACCGCGGCGGCGCTGATGGTCGGGCTCGCACTCGTGTCGGCCATCGCCGTGTTCGGCGCCTCGCTGTCGAGCTCGGCCACGAGCAGCGTCGACAACGCGATCAGCGCGGACCTCATCATCACGCCGGCGAGCTCGACGGGGAACGGCGAGTTCGGCAACACCGTGCCGATCTTGGCGGGTGCCGTCCCGGGGGTCACCGCCACCTCGACCGTCTACGGCGGCCAGTTCGAGTTCCGCCATTCCCTCGTGTCCCTCCTGGCCGTCGGGACCGAGCACCTGAAGCAGACGGTGATCCTCAACATGACCGCGGGGACGTCGCGGGCGCTGGCCGCCGGGAACCTGCTCGTCGACACCACCACGGCCAACGACGACCACCTCGCGGTGGGCGACACCGTCCCGGTGCGGTTCGCGCTGACGGGTCGCTCCACCATGCGCATCGGCGGGATCTACCAACCGAACGCACTGACCGGGAAGTACCTCGTCGGCGACCGGCTTCTTCCTCGCCCACTACCAGAACCCGCTGCCCGCCGCGGTGCTCCTGAAGACCGACGGCAGCCCCGGGGTGCAGTCGGCGGTCGAGCACGCGCTGACCGCCTATCCCAACGTGCAGGTCCAGTCGCGGGCCCAGTTCGAGGCGTCACAGAAGGCCGCGATCAACAAGCTGCTCGGCCTGGTCTACGCGCTGCTGGCCCTGGCCGTGCTCATCGCCCTCATCGGGATCGTGAACACGCTCATGCTGTCGGTCTTCGAACGCACCCACGAGATCGGGCTGCTGCGTGCGGTCGGCATGAAGCGGCGCCAGATTCGCGCCATGATCCGCTCCGAGTCGGTGATCCTGGCCGTCTTCGGTGCCGTCATCGGGATCATCGTCGGGACGGGACTGGGCATCGCGCTCGTGTCGTCGCTGCGCTCGCAGGGCTTCACCTCCACGGTGGTGCCGGTCTCAGAACCTCGTCGTCTTCCTGATCCTGGCCGCCCTGCTCGGCCTGCTGGCGGCAAGCTGGCCGGCCCGGCGGGCCGCGCGGCTGGACGTCCTGGCGGCCATCGCCGCCGACTGATCCCGCGGGTCAGTGGCTGATCCGCCAGCGGATGGTGACGCGCTCGTAGGGATGGTCGGCGACGACCGAGACGATCAGGCGCAGTGCGGGGTCGAGGTCCTCGAGGGTCTCGCAGCGCGACCGTGCGTAGACGTCCACGAAGAGGACGCCACCCCAACCCACCGTGGCCACCGCGTGCGTCACGCGCAGGCGGCCGTCGCCGGCGGTCTCGTCCTGAATCGCACGACGAACCGAGTGCTGCAGGGCCCCGTCGGCGCTCACGGAAGGGGCCACGCCGCCAGTCTACGGAAGTCCCTCCTCCGGTCTGGACGGCGCTTCGGTACAGTACGAGCATGGCGACGACGACCGAAGCCGCAGCCGGTCCCGGGCGCCTTCCACCTCCCGGGCTACCCGATCGCGGTCGGGCCATTCACCCACGTGGCGCAAGAGCGAGACCGATTGTCCTCGCTGCGGTGGCGCAACTTCGACGCCCACCAGCTCGGTGCGACGGTCGGGGCTGAGGTCTCCGGCGTCGACCTGACCGCTGCGCTGCCCGAGGACGTCGTCGAAGAGCTGCGCCATGCGCTCCACGACTACAAGGTGATCTTCTTCCGCGACCAGCCCATGACGCCGCAGCAGCACGTCGCGTTCGCCCGCCGCTTCGGCGACCTTGAGGTCCATCCGTTCCTACCGTCGAACACCGGGGAACCCGAATTGGTCCGGTTCGACAAGACGGCAGAGGTCGGCGGGTACGAGAACTCGTGGCACCACGACGTGACGTGGCGTGAGTGCCCGTCAATGGGTGCGGTCCTCCACGCGCTGTCGGTGCCCGACCACGGTGGCGACACCCTCTTCGCGGACATGTACGCCGCCTACGACGCGTTGGACGACGCGACCAGAACCGAGATCGACGGGCTCGTCGCCGTCCACGACTTCACCCAGACCTTCGGGCACACGATGTCGGACGACGAGCGGAAGGTGGCGCAAGAGCGCTTTCCCCCTGTCCGCCATCCCGTCGTGTGCACGCACGCCGCCACCGGCAAGCGGCACCTCTACGTGAACCGGCCGTTCGTGAGCCACATCGACGGGCTCGACCGCACGGCCAGCATCGACCTGCTCGACCGGCTCTGCCGGCAGGCGGACGCCCCCGAGCACCAGTGCCGCTTCACCTGGACGAAGGACGCGGTGGCCTTCTGGGACAACCGTGCCGTGCAGCACTACGCGTCGAGCGACTACTGGCCGCAGCGCAGGTCGATGGAGCGCGCCTCCATCGTCGGGACACGCCCCGCCCGCGCCTGAGCTCACCCGCCGCCCGCGCCGTCCGCCCAGAGGGAGGCCGCGGTTTCGAGATAGGGCCAGGCGAGCTCGGGCGGCAGCCCACCGACGAGAGGCTGGAGGTTCAGCGGGAACCCCGAATCGGCCAGCGCGCGGGCCTCCGGCGGGGTCAGGATCTGGTAGGCGCCCTTCTCGCCGGCCAGCTCGGCCACGCTGGACGCCCTTGAGATCGACGCGGTCCCGCTGCGGTCGGCGTTCCAGGCGGCGTAGCTGGTGGCGTCGGCCAGGAGGTACGACCCGATCTCCGCCCAGGCGCGCTCGGGGTCCTCCGCGACGAAGACGGTGAGGGGCGTGCCGGCCGGGGGGAAGAAGCAGCCCGGTGCCGTGTCGCCCCCCTCCGCCCGATAGGCGCGCTCCAACGACGCGTCATGGGTCTCGGCCATGAAGAGGAGCCCGAGGCGCCCGGCGCGCCGGGCCGCCGCCTCGGTGCCGCCGCCGTAGGCCAGCACGGGGCCGCCCGGGGAAAAGGGCAGCGGCGTCACCTTGACCGGGCGGCCGTCGACCGTGACCTGCTCACCGGCCCACAGACGCTGCAGCTGAGGGATGCGCTCCTCGACGAGGGCGGCCCGGGTCCGGCGGTCGATGCCGAACATGGCGAACTCCTCGGGCCGGTAGCCGATGCCCACGACGTACGACACGCGTCCTCTGCTGATCAGGTCGACGACGGCCAGGTCCTCGGCGAGCTTGACCGGCTCGTAGAGGGCGAGCAGCAACGCACCGACGGTGACCGGCAGCCGGGTGGTCCGTGCCACGATGGCGGCGGCGAGGGGCACCGGTGAGGGCAGGTAGCCGTCGTCGACGGCATGGTGCTGGCTGAGGATCGCCGCCACCGCGCCGCGGTCCTCGGCCCACCCGCACATCTCGATCGTCGCCTGGTAGAGGTCGGCCCGGGCCGCCGCGTCGCCCGCACCCGAGCGCATGGAGAATCGCATCGTGAACACGGCCGACACTTGAACACAGCCGGGCCGATCGGTTCAATCGCCTGTGGCGCCGGCGAATGGCGCCGGCGAATGGCGCCGGCCATGGCGTCGACCTGCCCCGGTGGGCGCGCCAGCTGTCCAACGAGCATCTACCAGATACCCGGAATGAGCCTCCTCGTGATCTCCCGATGTTGCGAGCAGGCGCTCCTCGGCAAGCGGCGCGTTATGGGCTACCCCGGCTTACGCGTGACGCCGAGTGTGGCGCCAACCAACACGGCTCGATCGGCGCTCAGCGCGTGGCTCATTGGAGTACGTTCAGTTGGTTCTCCGAGTCGTCGACGAAGTAAAGGGCCGTGCCGTCCCGTGAGAGAGCGAGCCCGAACAGGGCTCCTCCTCCCCCCGGGCTGATGGTCTTCTCACCGAGTTGAGTTCCGAAAGGGCTCAACTCCACGAGATTGCCGTCGCCACCGTTTGCAGCGAGCAAGTTCCCGTCCGGCTCTACAGCAAGGCCGAGCGGTCCATTGAGGTCCCCGCCAACCGAGACCGGGATGCCGACACCCGCCGAGCTGAATCGGAACGCTGCGAATGGGATTGCCGTGATCCGGCTGTTGAGGGTATCGGCCACATAGAGAGCTCCGTTCCGGCCCAGCGCGACGCCGGTCGGTCCGATCACCAGAGCTGCAGAGTTGAGTTCCTCGGGGAACCCAGAGGCGATCGTCGTCATTCCGAGCATTCTTGGCGCGCCGAAAGGCGAAGTGATCAGCAAGGCCCTGACGACGGTGCCTTGGTCGACCACCGCGCCGTTTGCTTGGACTGTGCCGTTGAGAACGTTCGTGAAGAACAGTTCTGAAAGAGGCCCAAAGCTGACTGCCGTCATGTCCCACGGCCCATTTATGGGTCCGCCGGAGAATGTTTCGACCACGTGTCCTGAACTATCGAGGACCAACAAGCACCCGCTGCCGGTGATGGTGCTGCCATCGCTGGTGGGGAGGCTTCCGACGACTACCCAACCTCCAGGAAGTATGGAGAGAGCGGTGGTCAAACCCACTCCACCAGGACATGCACCAGGCAGATGGTTGGGATCGATTTGCGCGAACACCTGCGGTGTCGCGCTCGGCGCCGCGTCGGGATTCAGCTGAACAATGGTCGTCCCGCGTCCCTGTAGGCCGGAGGGAGCCGGTCCACTGTTGAAGTTGCTGACGAGAACGTCGCCGGCCACCTCCGATCCTTGGCTCTTCTGTACGACGGCGACGCCATAAGGGTTGACGTCACCATTCGATGGGATTGTCGGACCGATCTCCGACACGCTCGTACCCGGACCCACGAACGAGCTACCAGGCGGACCGAGTGCCCCAGCGGGTGTCGCGATGAGGGCCAATGTCCCCAATCCCAACGCCCCCACCACGCCGGCGGCTCGGAATCGTCGTACCCAGCGAGCCGATGGGCCACCAGATAGTGAAGGACGCACGAGGGGTATCGATCGCATCGCTGGGCTCCTGTCTCCTATGCGGGGAGCGACTGGGGGTCGCCCTGGAACTTGGCACTCTGGCATCACAACCGTCCGACCGCGATGTGTCGGACTGTTGTGATACGGATTTGGAGCGGATTCGGATTGGCCCTACGGATTGGGAGTGGGTCCGGATCATCGAGGGCCCGATCCTTCATCGGAATGCAACGTTGCGCCCCGGCGACCGAGGTCATCACATGCCGGAGTCCCAGGGAGCGCCGAAGGACGGGTCTGCCTCCCTCGGCGCGTGTCCCAACTCTCATCCTGGAACGGGGCCGAGGGTGACCCCGACGGGCACTTGGGACCCACCGCCGGGCGCGCGGGCCTCTCATTCGTCGACGACGGGGACGTCGCCCCGGGATCGCGACCAGCGTCGCCGCAGGCGCGGTCGTATCGTTCCAGGCCATGGCTGTGAGCGGCCGGTTCTCCCGCCGACTTCGCGACGAGCACGACGACCAGCTCCCGCTCCCGGCCGGGCCGATCTCCAACGGCGAGTTCGTCCCCGCCGAGAGCGGCGCGCGCGCGACAGGGCGGTCAACGAGTTGGTCCGGCGAGCCATCGACGAGTCGGCGAGGCGAACCGGGGTGGACCGCCGGCGCTTCTTGCAAGGGCGCCGGGGCCGTGGCGGCTTCCCTCGCCGTGTTCGAGCTTGCGGGCTGTTCGTCGGCGCCGGCGTCGAAGCTCCGAGCGGCTCCCCGCCACGGTCCGGGCGGCACGTTCAGCGCGCCGCCGCCCGAGGACACCGCGGCGTGCCAGCAGGCGCTGACCGGGTACGGAGTTCATCTTCGACGTCCACACCCACCACGTGATCCCGGGCGGGCCCTGGGTCGAGAGCGCTCCCGAGACCACCTCACTCGTGCTCTCGATGCTGCCGCCGGGTTGCAGCGACACGCCACAGCTCGATTGCGTCGACAGGGCGAGCTACCTGCACGACCTCTTCTTAGCCAGCGAGACGACGGTGGCGGTGCTGACGGACGTCCCGAACTCGGGGCCGGGCAACGCGCCGATCCCGTTCCCCGACGCCCTCAGCACCCAGGCCATCACGGCCGGGCTCACCCGGGGCGGTGCCAGCCGGCTCCTGGTGGAGAACATCATCGCCCCCAATGTCGGGCCGGTGGAGGCCACCTTGGAGGAGATGTCGGGCGCCATGGCGTCCGGGCCGCCGGCGGCGTTCAAGGTGTACACGGCCTGGAGTCCGAGCGGTCAGGGCTACTCGTTGGAAGATCCCGTGATCGGCCTGCCGACCGTCCAACACGCCCACGACCTCGGGGTCAAGGTCTTCGTGGCGCACAAGGGCCTCCCGCTCGTGAACTTCGACCCGCAGTTCAACCACCCCGACGACATCGTGGCGGTGTCGCGCCTCTTCCCCGACATGAGCTTCGTGGTGTACCACGCCGCCTGGGATCCGTCCCACGTCGAGGGTCCCTACGACCCGACCGCCACCATCGGGATCGACACCTTGCTCGCCGCGCTCGACCGGCACGACGTCCCGCCGAACGACAACGTGTGGGTCGACGTGGCGACCCTGTGGCGCCAGCTGCTCACCCAACCCGACCAGGCCGCGCACGCGTTGGGCAAGCTGCTCAGCAGGGTCGGGGCCCAGCGGGTGCTCTGGGGCACCGACGCCATCTGGTACGGGAGTCCCGAGCCCCAGATCATGGCGATGAAGGCCTTCGAGATCACCCCCGAGTTCCAAGATCTCTACCAGTACCCGGCGCTGACGGACGAGCTGAAGTCCCACCTCTTCGGGCTGAACGCGGCCGAGCTGTTCGGGATCGATCCGGTCGCGACCCGCTGCGGGCTGGTGGAGGACCCCCTGACGTCGAACATCGACGAGGCGGCGCAATTGCGGGACGAGGGTGCGCTCCCCTCACCCTGGCGGCCGAACGGTCCCGACGACCCGTCGCCAGGTCCTGGACTGGCTGACCTCGTCGGTCACCGCCTGGGCGCCGCCCTAGTGAGCGGCCTCGCGCCGCCCGGGTGTCCGGCTCGCCCCACCCGGGTGTCTCTCCCGAAACTATCAACCGATTCGTTTGTAGTGTGGAGAGAGAGGGTTGCCTCGCTCAGACGGGTGGACCGGGCTTTCTCCCGGACTATCAAGTGATCCGTTTATAGTGTGGAGAGAGACCACCTGGTCGGCCTCAGACGGACTGGACCAGCCGGGCCGCCGGCCTGCTGCCCGCGTGGTTCAGGCTTCGAAGAAGCGGGTGGTGGCCAGCACGGAGAGCCGGTTCTCGTTCCCGGCGTCGCGCACCTCGATCTCGCCGAGACCCGAACCGATCCGGGCGCTGGCCACCGCCGGCCCGACACGGACGGGCCGCAGGTAGCGCAGGATGAGCGAGGACACCGTCGCGCCGGGGCGGCGAGTGACAGCGCGGCCTCCTCGACCACGAGGGCGATCAGCCCGCCGTTGAAGGTGTTCGAGGAGTTGAGCCCCTCCTCCGAGCGCGGGAGGACGGCGGTGCCCGGTCCCCGCCGCTCACAGCCGACGCGCTGCGCGAAGGGCAGCGCGAGCCGCTGGGTCGGGGGAGGGCCATGGAGGCTGAGGTTGTCGGGAAGGTTGAGGGACTCGTCGGGCGAGGTCATGAACGAGGAGGTGCTCATGGCGAACACCGCGCCGTCGTCGGCGCTGAATTCGACGTCGGCGAAGAAGACGGACCGGCCGGCCTTGAGGACCCTGCCCCTGCCGCGCATCGTTCCCGACCCGGGCGCAGGCGCGTACAGGTGCACGTCGAGCTGGAGGGTGACGGGGACCCGGGGCGCGACCGCGGTCGCGGCCAACAGCCCCGAGAGATGGTCGGCCCACGTCGCGAGCAGGGACGTGCGCAGGTGTGACGTTCCCGGTACGCACATCTCGTCGATGATGGAGACGGTTCCCTCCAGGTCGTCACCCACCCACCCGACGCCGAAGCCGAGCTCGCTCAGGACATGGCTGTTGGCGGGATCAGGTCTCATGCGGCCGTGATCTCACCCCGGCCGCCCCGACGGCGTCAAACCCGCCCTCCACCGGGCCTGGACGGGCCATCCCGATCGCCGCGGTGTAGCGTCATGGCGAATCGAGGCGCGGCGGGCCACCGCCCAGCCGTGCACTCGGTTGCGTCGGCCGGGGGAGGGTGTTTCGCACGTGGGGGCTGTTCAGCAGGGCAATAGACGACGGGTGCATCCGTTGCGCCGTTTTCCGGCACCGTGGCGTGCCTGCTCACGGTGGCCTGCCTGGCGGGCATGACGCAGGTCTTGTCCGTCGCCGGTTCGGGTGCGCTCGCCGCCGCACCGGCCAGCTCCACCGTGCAGACCCCGCCCCCGAGCACGACCGTGCTCCTCCCCTCCAACGGGGCCACCCAGTCGGGCGACGAGTTCCTCGATGCCAGTGCCTCGCCCTCGCCCAACGTGACCAAGGTCGTGTTCGTGCTCACGGGCGGCGCGGTGGGTCGCCGGGTGATCTCGGGGTCCAGCCCGACCCTCTACGGGTGGATCGGCGCCTGGAACACCGCCACCGTCCCCGACGGCACCTACGTCCTGCAGAGCGTCGCCTCCTACGCCGACGGCGAGAGCGGGACGAGCCCCGGCCTGACCATCGCGGTCCACAACGGCACGCTGCGGAGCGACGGCTCGGTCGAGGAGGCCTGGCTGACCGGCGCCCACCCCGGAGACCAGATCACGCTGATGCAGCACGGCCGCGCCGTCGCGAACCCGGCGAACCCCGGCGTCGCAGGGTCACTCGGCGCGCTCATCATCCGCGACCTGCAGCCGGGGCCGGGCTACTGGTGGCTCGACGCACACCACCGGTCTGAAGAGTTCGTCGTTCGCCGTCCTGGCACCGGGCGACAACCCCGCGCCCGATTCGCCCCTCTACACGGACCAGCCCTTGCACCAGGGGCTCAACTACATCACGATGCGTGACGGCATCGAGCTGGCGGCCACGGTGCGCTATCCCTACGGCGAGACCTGTTCGGCGGCCAGCCCCTGCCCCACGGTGATGGAGTACTCGGGCTACAACGTCGCCGGGCCGACGGACCCCATCCCCTCGCTGGTCGACGGCGTCCTCGGCGTGTCCTGCACGACCTGTGGGAACCCCAATCTCCTCCCTGACAGCGCCACCGACGTCGGGGCCGTGGTCGCCCGCTTCGCCGGCTTCGCCACGGTCAGCCTCCAGATGCGCGGGACCGGCTGCTCGGGAGGCGCCTTCGACCTCTTCGGCTACCCGTCGGACTACGACGCCTACGACGCGGTGCAGATCATCGCCCACCAGCCCTGGGTCGCCAACCACAAGATCGGCATGGTCGGCATCAGCTACTCGGGCCTCTCCCAGTTCCCGGCGGCCGGCACCGATCCACCGGGTCTCGCGGCCATCGCGCCCATGAGCCCGACCGACGACCTCTTCTCGACCGGGTACCCGGGCGGCATCTACAACAACGGGTTCGCCGCCGGTTGGATCAACTCTCGCATCGACGACGCCAAGGCCGCCGCCGTCTATCGGGGCGGCACCATCGCGCAGAGCTCGACGACCCCGATCTCCGGCGTGGGGCAGCCCTGGACCTACTACGAGATCGACGCCGAGCTCGCCGCCGACCCCGCGGGCACGCCCTCGGCCTGTCTGGCCAACCAGGCGCTGCACGACCAGTCCGAGGACCTCGCCGGCCTCGTCGGCCCGCAGCAGGTCGCGCCGGGCACGGGCGCCGGCCGGGACCCGTCGCTCTTCGACCGCCGTTCCATGACCGACTGGGCATCGCAGGTGCGGGTCCCGGTCTTCGTGTCCGGCGCCCTGCAGGACGAGCAGACCGGGCCCCAGTGGCCGGCGCTGATCGACGCGCTCCCGAAGACGACGCCGGTGTTCGCCAACATGGTCAACGGCGGCCACATCGACTCCGCCGACCCCCAGACGATCAGCCGGTGGCTCGAGTTCCTCGACATCTACGTCGCCGACGAGGTCCCGACGCAGCCGAGCGGCCTCGAGGCCCTCGTGCTCGGCCGAGTTCGCCGGCCTCGCCGCCGGGGTCTCGGCCGAGGCGCCGCTCCCACCCATCCGGTTCACGAACGCGCCCGACGTCGCCACGGCGCGCGCCGAGTTCGCCGCCCAGACGCCGCCCGTGCACGTGCTCTTCGACAACGGCGCCGGTGCCGCCGGTCCCGGCGACATCGAGTCGACCTACAGCGCGGACTTCTCCAGCTGGCCCCCCGCCGGCACGGTCACGACCCTGTCCTTCGGCCCGGGCGAGTCGCTGCTGCCGCAGCCGCCGGCGACGCCGGGCAGCGCCACCCTCACCTTGGACCCCAGCGTCCGGCCCACGACGAGCCTGCCGCCGGGCGGGAACGCCTGGGCCGCCAATCCGGGCTGGGACTGGACGACGGTCCCGGCCGCGGACGGGATCGCCTTCCAGACGAGCCCGTTCACGTCGCCGACCACCATCGTGGGGCCGGCCACGCTCGATCTGTGGGTGAAGCCGCGGCCCCCGTGGAGGACTTCCAGGCCACCATCACCGAGGTCCGACCGACCGACGGCCAGGAGGAGTACGTCACCTCGGGCTTCCTGCGCAGCTCCAACCAGGTCGACGCGCCGAACTCGACCGCCCTGTTCACCAACCCCACCTACCTGGGCGCCGAGGCGTCGAACCTGTCCCCGGACCACTACACGCTGGTCAAGATCCCCATCGATCCGATCGCCCACACGTTCCGGCCCGGCACCGAGCTGCGGGTCGTCATCTCGGCCCCCGGCGGGGACCGGCCGGTGTGGACGTTCGACACCCTCGACAACGGCCAGCAGGCCACCGTCGGCCTGGGCGGTGCCGCCCCCTCGTCCCTCACGTTCAACGTCGTGCCGGGCGTCGCCGCCACCCCGACCCTGCCGACCTGCGGCACGCTGCGCGGTGAGCCGTGCCGGGCGTACGTGCCCGAGGGCAACTGAGCGCAGACGCTCAGGTCTCCACGCCGAGCCCGCGGGAGACGAACGCGATGGCACCTTCGAGCAGGTCTTCCCCGGCCATCTCGGGGTCGGAGGTCCGCATCATGGAGATGCCCCGGAAGAGGGCCACGATGATGCGGGCCGTCCGCTCCACCGGTTCGTCGATCTCGATCTCGCGCTGCGTCCGCTCGCTCTCGATGATGTCGGCGATGGCGCGCACGTCCGCCCGTTCGAGCTCGTTCAGGCGCTCCCGTGCGGTCGGGTTGCGCAGCGCGTAGAGGTGGAACTCCAGATAGAGGGTGCCCAAGTTCGGCACGTACTCCATCTCGCCCCGCATCATCTGCACGAAGTCACCCAGGCGCGCCTCGGGCGGGACGTCGGATGCCTCGAGCGTCTCCTTGATGGCGGCCATGTCCCTGGCGTAGGCGTCCTCGAGGAGTGCGAGGAAGAGGTCCTCCTTGTTCTTGAAGTTGGAGTACACCGCGCCCTTGGTGAAGCCCGCCGCCGCCGCGACCTCGTCGAGCGTGGCCTCGTGGAACCCCCGCTCGGCGAAGACCTGGGCGGCGGCCCGGAGCAGGTACTCGCGGGTCTGCTGGCGCCGGCGCTCGGCGGTGAGTGGCTCTAGTGGCATAGGGGCTTGTCCTACGCTGCAAGTATAGTACATACTGACAAGTATGTTCGATTCGATTCGGTATCTCGATGAGGCCACCGGGTCCGTCCTCCACGAATCCGACGTGGCGGGCTGCGCGGTGTTGACCCGGGGCCTGGTGCGGCGCTTCGGCCCGGTGCGGGCGGTGGACGGGATCGACCTCTCCGTCGCCCGGGGCGAGATCTACGGGTTCCTCGGCCCCAACGGAGCCGGGAAGTCGAGCGCCGTCCGGGTGCTGTGCACGCTGTTGCGGCCGCACGGCGGCGTCGCCTACGTCGCCGGGCACGACGTGGCCCGCCAGCCCCAGGCGGTGCGGCTGCGCATCGGCGTCGCGCTGCAGGAGACCTCCCTCGACGACGGCCAGACCGGCCGCGAGCTGCTGGCGTTGCAGGGTCGTCTCTACGGCATGGAGACGCCCGAGATCGGGCGCCGAGTGCGCGAGGTCCTCGACCTGGTCGACATCGGCGACGCCATCGATCGTCGGATCGGCACGTATTCGGGCGGCATGCAGCGCCGGCTCGATCTCGCCGCCGCGCTCATCCATCGGCCCCAGGTCCTGTTCCTCGACGAGCCGACCACCGGGCTGGACCCGCTCAGCCGGGCCAGCGTGTGGGCGGAGATCCGCCGGCTGAACGCCGAGCTGGGCATGACCATCTTCCTCACGACGCAGTACCTCGACGAGGCCGATGCGCTCGCTGACCGGGTCGGGATCATCGACCGCGGCCGCCTGGTGGCCGAGGGCACCCCCGACGAGCTGAAGCGCTCCATCGGCCAGGACCTCATCGTGGCCGACGTCGACGGCCAGGACGGCACCGTGCTCGCCGAGATTGCGGGCACTCCACGGGGTCGACGCCGTGTCGTACGAGGAGGGACGGATCGTCGTCAGCACCAAGGACGGCCCCGCCGAGCTGAGCCCCGTCGCCCTCGCCCTCGGTGCGACGTCGCTCCGGGTCAAAGCCCTGACGCTGCGCACGCCGACGCTCGACGACGTCTTCATGGAGCTGACGGGCTCGCACATCGCCGAGGAGGTGCCGGCATGACGGTGGTCGAAAGCATGACGGCGGTCCAAGAGGTGCCGGTGCTCGGCCGGGAAGCCGGCTTCTGGCGCGACATCGCCTCGGTGGCCGGGCGGGCCCTGCGCCAGATGCGGCGTGAGCCCACGTCGGTGATCCCCGCCGTCTTCGTCCCGGCCTTCTTCTACGTGGTCAACCTCGGCGCCCTCGAGAACGTGGCGAACCACGCCACCGGCCTCGACTACAAGGCGTTCCTGATCCCGATGGCCATCGCCTTCGCGGTGACGGGCATGTCACGGGCGCCGGCCCTGGTCACCGACATCCAGGGCGGGTACTTCGACCGCCTCTGCCTGACGCCCATCCGGCGCTCGGCGCTCCTGTTGGGGCTGATGGTCGGCCGACGTCGTCGTGCTGGCGCTCTTGTGCATCCCGGTGCTCGTCATGGGCTTCGCGGTCGGGGTGCGGTTCTCCACGGGCCTGCCGGGTGTCCTCGCCTTCGTCGTCATCTGTGCCCTCTGGGGCCTCGTGTTCACCGGCTTCCCCTACGCCGTCGCCCTCAAGACCGGGAACCCGGCGGCCGTCAACGCGTGCTTCGTCATCTTCTTCCCGCTGTTCTTCCTGACCGACGCCGTCATCCCCAAGGGTGCGCTGACCGGTTGGTTCTCGACCATCGCCACCTACAACCCGGTGACGTACCTCCTCGGTGCGCTGCGATCGCTGATCACCACCGGATGGGCCGCCACGACGCTGCTCGAAGGCGTGGGCGCCATGGCCGCCATCGGCTGCCTCAGCATGTCGCTCGCCTTCCTGGCGCTGCGGGGCAGGGTCCGCCAAGGAGACTGAGCGACGCCGCGAGCCCACGGCGGCGCCGGCCCGCGGCGCCGGCCCGCGGGACCGGGCTGTGCAAGCATCGTCGGATGTCCGGCGGGATCGAGTCGTTGCGCTGGGAGCTGGTGCGGCCAGCGACCGGGTCCGAGCCAGTGGATCAAGGTGGTGACGTCCACCTATCGCATGCCCGACGGTGCGGAGGCGGACTGGGACGTCATGACCGCCGCCGACGCCGTTGCCGTCGTCGCGCTGACCGACGACCAGCGCGTCATCCTCGCACGTCAATTCCGGCCGGGGCCGGACCGCCTGCTCGACGAGCTCCCGGGGGGCGAGCTGAACGACGGCGAGACGCCCCTGCACGCCGCGCTACGGGAGCTGGCGGAGGAGACCGGTTACGTCGGGGACGTGACGGTCCTCGCGCACACCTGGCAGGGCGCCAACATCGCTCGTCGCCAGTGGGCCGCCTGCGCGACGAATTGCCGGAAGATCGGTGAGCCTTCCCTCGATCCGTCCGAGGAGTTCTGCGAGACGATCACGGTTTCGCTGGCGGACTTCCGCCGCCAGCTGCAGTCCGGGGAGCTGACGGACGGCTGGGCGGCGTACGTCGCCCTCGACCACCTCGGACTTCTGGCCGGTCCTCTCCGCTGACCGAGCTGCACCGACCACGCCGGCGATCCTGGCCACGCTTTCTGCCGTCTTCTCAGGCCCGATTGAGAAAGTCACTTCCTCCGGACACGCCGGCCGGCCGCCAACCGGAGCGGCCGTCCCGCGCCGGACTCAGGCGGCCAGACTCCTCGGCGCGACGGCCAGCTCGCGGCCGGCGGCAGGGCTCGCGACGTCGGCCGCCGCGCCCACCCGGACCCGGTTGGGGTAGACGGCCAGCGCCAGCAAGATGAGGAGGGGTCCGGTGTTGGGGTCCGTGGCGATCCCGGTGAACACCTGCCCGAAGGCCTCGCCGAACATCCAGTAGTCGAGCGCCGAGCGCGGCGCCCGCCACCAGGAAGACGGTCGTGTGACGCGAGACCAGCGGGCCCAGGCCGATCACCAACGACAGGGCGGCGCAGACGACGGCGACCGAGGTCCCGCCGCTCCCGAGGGCGTGGGCGACCGACAGCTGCACGTGGGCCAGCCAACCCGGCTCGCCCGTGACCGCGTTGCTGATGGCACTCGAGATCGCGCCGTCGGCCCGGTTGGCCGGCAGCAGCCACAGCATCCCGAGGCCGCTCCACACGGCGGCCCACACCGCCTTGCCACCCCATTCCCCGAGCGGCCCCTCGGCCGCGGCCGACCCGGACGGCGCTGCCGCGGTCGACCGCGGCCAGACGAGCAAGCCGATGGCGAAGTAGAGGAGCGCGGCGCCCGGTGCACCGGTGAGCGGCGACGCCATGCCGGTGAAGAGCATGCCGAAGCCCTCGCCGAACCCCCACACGCCGAGCGCCCACGCGAAGGAGAGGACGAGCGCGGGCTTGACGGTCTCGCGGATGAGGAGGCCGACGCCGATGAGGATCTGGATGCCCGCGAACGCGGCGTCCATGAGGGCCGGCTGCACCGAGATCAGGTGGGCCAGGTGCGTGATCGTGCTCGACACGACGCCCGGCTGTCCCATCGCCGTCGGGAGGATCACGTTGTGGGCGAAGTCCGGCCCGAACATCTTGGGCTGGAGCTGGAGCAGCCCGTCGATGAGCCAGATGAGGCCGAGCCCGACCTGAATCGTCCGGGCGGTGATCCGCCCCGACGCACGTGGCCGCATGGCCGTGTCGTAGAGGGCGTTCATGCGTTTCCTTCGATGATCGGCGCCAGCTCGGCCCGGGTCAGGTCGGGCTGGAACTGGTGGGTGGCGGCCAGCGAGGGCTCGGTCCACACGTGGAGCATGAAGTAGGTGTTCGTGTTGTGGATGCCCGAGGCGCAGGTGCCGCTCGATGACGTCCGCCCCACGACCTGTCCGCCGGAGAGACAGAGGTTGTCGTGGGCGTGCCATTGCGTGAGCGACCCGCCGATGTCGGGCCCGGGCGTGCAGGGGGCGGGTCCGAGATACATGGCGCCCATGAGCTTGGGGCCGTTCAACGTGTTGGCGTACATCAAGAAGGCGGGGTCCGACGGATCGAAGCCGTCGGTCCGGGCGATCTGCCAGTTGGCGTAGTGGACCATGTACCCGTTCGGGTTGGTCGCCGGCGTGTAGCCGGCCGCCGTGGCCGCCGAGAGGCTCGAGTACTTGGTCAGCGTGGCCTCGGTCTGTGCCACGAGCTGGTTGGCGGCCGCCTGCTGGGCCGCGGTCGGTGGCCCGCTCGGCACGGGCGCCATCACCATGCCGTCACCCATGACGGTCGCCCCCTTGACCTTGGAGCAGACGGGTGCGGTCGCCGTGGTGGCGCCGCTCGATCCCGACGAGCCCGCGCTCGATGCGCCGGAGCCGCTCATCGCCATGCCGCCCATCGATGCCGACCCCGAACCCGATGCCGTGCTCGAAACCGATCCCGCGTTCCCCGATGTGCCCGCGGTGCCCGAGGTGCTCGAGGTGCTCGAGCCGGCGTTCTTCGACGCGGCCGAGGCGTTTGCCGCCGGGTGCGAGGACGCGTCGACCACGGTCGCCGCCACCAGTACCAGGACGGCGGCCAGGCCGACCGCGGTGATGCCGGTCCACCACATCCTGGCGGCCAGGCCTGTGGCCGCCCAGCGCTGCGCGACCCGGTGTTTGAGACTCATCACTCCTCCTCCTCACGTCCCCTTCGGGTCAAGCGTCGGCCCCGAATGTGAGAGGCCGGCGATGTGGGTGTGAGGGATGTATGAACCCTGCGTCGGCGGGGTCGGCGGTGTGGCCGGCGGGGTCTGGCGGCCGGCTCGTAGGATCTCGTGGTGCGAAACGGCGAACGCAGGACGTCCGGGCCGCCGTGGCGCCGCGACACGTCACTACCTGCCCCTCCGTCTGCACCGTCTGCACCGTCTGCACCGTTCGCCCCGGGATCGGTCTCCATCCGGCTGTACCCGCACAACGAACTCCCCGCCGACAACATCGTCAACGAGCTGTGCGCGCAGGCCGGTCTCGCCCTCGCCAGCGGCTTCGACGGGGTGATGACCAGCGAGCACCACGGTGGCTTCGCGGGCTACATGGCACAACCGCTGCAGATGGCTTCCTTCGTCCTGGCCGAGCATGCGAGGGGGTGGGCCGCCGCTGCGCCACTCCTGCTCCCACTCCGGTCCACCGCGCTCGATCGCCGAGGAGGTGGCGTGGCTGCAGGCCCGCCATCCCGGTCGGGTGGGACTCGGGGTGGCCGCGGGCGCCCTACCGCTGGACTTCGAGGCGGCCGGCGTCAGCCAGGCCCAGGCGGTCGAGCGCTTCAAGACGGAGCTCCCGCGGCTCGTCGCCATGCTCCGCGGTGAGGACTTGGACGGGCTCGAGGGGGACCCCGCCCTGGTCGCCTGCCGGCGGGCCCCGGTCCCCTTGCTCAGCGCGGCCGTCTCGGTGGCCGCCGCGGCCCGGGCGGCCCGGTGCGGCGCGGGCATCCTGATGGAAGGGATGTCGGCGCCGGCGAGACTCGCACGGCTGACGCGCGACATTCGCAGAAGCAGGAGGCACCGGTTCCAAGGTGCTGATCCGCCGGGTGTGGCTGGGCCGTGTCCCCGCCGAACTGATCGAGAGCCAGCGGGCCGTCTACGAGAGCTACGCCGCGACGGGCTCGTTCGGCGCGGACCAGACGATCGCCGCCGATGATCCGGGCGAACTGGCGGAGCGCCTCGCCGCCACCGCGCGGGAGGTCGGCGCCGAAGCGCTCAACCTCCGGGTGCAGCTTCCCGGCATGTCGCCCGAGCAGGTGCGCGAGCAGATCGAGCAGATCGGGACCGGTGTCATCGCGTCCCTGAAGAAGATCTGGCCGACGCCCGGTCCGCGAGTCGCGTGACTACCTGAATTGGTGTCCAGCCGCGCGAGAGGTGATTCCCCCCGTCGACGTCGAGGGTGATGCCGGTGATCTGCCGCGCCTCGTCGGAGAGGAGGAAGCACACCGCCGCCGCGACGTCGTCGGCCTCGGTCAGCCGGCCGAGGGGGAGATTCGACCCCGCCGCCACACCTCCGTCGGCCTCCCAGATGGGGCGGGTCGCCGTCGTCCGCACCAGCCCGGGACTCACCGCGTTGACCCGGACGCCCTTGCCGGCCAGGTCGGCGGCGATGGTGCGCGTCATGGCGTTCAGCGCAGCCTTCGCCGCCGCGTAGGACACCATGGCGGACGTGGTCTTGTGGGGTGAGCCGCTCGAGATGCTCACGACCGAACCACCGTTGTCAGCGAGGCCCCGGTCCATGCCGGCCCGGATCAGCGCGACGGCGGTCCACGTGTTGAGGCGGAACGTCTCGAGGAGCTGCGCCTCGCTGACGGCGTCGAACGAGAGTGGGTAGGGGGCGCCACCCAGCGTGCTGACGAGCAGGTCGATGCGGCCGAAGGCGTCGATGGCCCGGTCGGCGAGCACGGCCACGGCCGCTTCGCTGTCCATGGACCCGACGACGCCGACGACATCGAGCCCCTCGGACCGCATGGCGGCCTCGGTGGCCACGACGCGGTCCGCGTCGCGACCGTTGACGACCACCGAGGCGCCCTCTCGGGCCAGGCGGAGGGCACAGGATCGGCCGATGCTCGGGTCGGCGGTCGATCCGGTGACGATGGCCACCCGACCGGCGAACCGTCGGACGCCCCCAATCACGGCCGCCGCGCTGCGGTCACCAGCGACGCTGCCGGCTGGGGCCATGCCGGCCGCGTGCCCCACCACCTCGATCGTGTGCCATGCCGCGCGTCGGGTCTAGGGAGCGGGAGTGATGCTGTCCGGCGGAGGTATCGTGCCCGGCCCCGATGTCGAGCACGCCAACGCCTCGGGAGTGTTGCCCGCAGCCGCCAAGGGAGGCAGCGTCGGAAAGACCGGCCGTCCTCGGGCCAGGGCGTGGTGATCGATGAGGTGGGTGAGGTCGTTCGCGTTCGCGTCGCGATAGGTCATCGCCGGCAGGTTCCACTTCCGCTCCACGAGTGCGAGGATCGAGGTGTGATCGAACACCTTGTGGCTGACGTGGGCCCGCTTCGAGTACGGGGACACGACGAGGCCCGGCACGCGGAACCCGTAGCGCTCAAAACCGTCGTACGTGCTCTCGCCGGGCAGCACAACGGGGGCCAGTGAGTCTGGCGCGAGGGCAACGGGCGGCGGCACGTGGTCGTAGTAACCGCCGTGCTCGTCGTAGGTGATGACGAGCAACGATCGCGCCCAACCCGGCCCGGTTCCCACTGCCTGGACCACCTGGGCGAGCATCGCCTCGCCCACGACGATGTTCTGCGGGTTCTCCTGGGACTGTGTGTCGTAGTCCTCATCGAGGAAGGAGAAGCTCGGTAACGTTCCCGCCGCCGCGTCGGTGAAGAACTGATTGAACGGCCGTTGGTTGGTGCCCGACTCCAAGGGCGTGTCGTTGACCGGGTAGAGCTCCGGTGTCGCGCCCAAGGGATAGGAGGTCACGTAGTTGGCCCAGTCGATCCCGTACGTCGAGAGTCGCTGGAAGATCGTCCCGTTCGCCTGCTGCGAAAGGAGGGCGCTCTGTGACGGGAGGTTGACGTCGTCGGTCATCCCGCCTGAGGTCCCTGCGATCAGATAGCGGCGGTTGGGATCCGTCTGCCCGAGAACTGAGCAGAACCACCGGTCGGCGATGGGGAACGACGACGCCAGGCTGTAGGTGAACGGAAGGTCGTCGCTGGGTCCAGTAGCCCATCGCCACTCCACCCGAGCCACGGACGAAGCCGTCCATGGCGCCGTTGTCGTAGGCCACGTGGGACGTCGTCCACTCCTGGCCCGGCGCGCCGGGCAGCTGGCACGTCGTCGGCATGTGGAACGCGTGCTGTATCCGGCCATCTGCGTACGGGTTGGTCGCTGTGGGCTGTGCTCCAGGCCCGAGCTTGAACCCGTCGCCCCGGCCGAGCATCCCGAGGATGTTGTCGAAGGAATGGTTCTCCATGACGAGGACGACCACGTGCTCGATGGTCGGCATGGTGTCGGTGCCGGCGGGCAGATCCGGGAAGGGGAGCGAGTCCGGTAGGCGCAATCCTTTGCGTCCGAGGACCTTCAGCGCCGGGTACTGCGGCGACGAGGGGCTCACAGGAAGGCCTCCTTGACCCGGCCCGTCCGCTACAGCCCTGAACAGCGCACCGCCGGAGAGCACCGGGCCAAGGGCACCAGCGGTTGCCCCTGCGCCGGCATACCCGAGGAGGGCACGGCGACTCAGCTTTCGGCGATCGTCAGGATGTTCGTCAGGTCGATGGGGCTGCCGCATGTCGTCGTCGTCGTGCATGCCGGTGATGGTATCGGCCAGGGCTCCCCTGGGACTCGGGTGCGTCGGAGTATGCCGCGTCATTCACGTTGACCCGCTCGGCAGGGCTGGTTGAGCATCATGGATGCTCCAGGTCGATCAGATGGAGCGGTTACTCCCCGCTGCCGAGGCCGGGTAGGACTTGCGTGCCCTCTCGCTGGACGGCCTGGAGCGAGCTCGGAGAGAGTCCGAGCAGCTTCAAGATCGTCGGAGCGACCTGGGTCGTTTCCACCCCGTTGCTCGACTGGCCAGGCTGGACGGTGCCCGGCGCATAGACGACGAGCGGAACATCCCGATCGCCCGGGTTGTCGCCGCCGTGTTCGGCGATCTTCGAGCCGGTCGTATAGATGGTGCCGACCTGCGAGATCCCGAGCACGTCCGGGTGGTGTGGGTCGAAGTTCGAGACGCCGAAGAATTTCGCCGACTGCCGGCCGGCGAAGATCTCCTGCAGGCCGGAGTGCTGGACGGTGATCGTCTGGCCCGCGTAGTTGACCGCGGGTGCGGAATGCGTCCACAGGTAGTCCTTGACGAAGTCAGCCGCCGCCTCCGAGCGGTCCGACAGCCACCACAGCAGCCCGTCGTCGTCAGCCTCTTGGACGACCAGCGTCGGGTTGCTCGGATGCTGGGCGGCCCAGGCGGCGTTGACGCCGGCAATGATCGGACCGTCGTCGATCCGCTGCAGCTGGTTGTTGTTCAGCGGCGACTGTCCGTGCTTCGCCGTCAGGATGATCGCCGTCGAGTCAGCCTCGCCGTCGGCCTGGATCGTGTCGGCCATCCGCTGCAGGGCGTCGTTGACGTAGTCGAGCGCGCTCTGGAGAAGCGGGCCGGGCACCTGTTGGCCGTTCACGGTCACGTATCCGCCGGGCAGCGACGGACCCTCGGTGTAGTTGCCCTGAGCGTTTGGGCCAATCAGCACCGCGGGGGAGCTCTTCAGCTTCTCGGCGGTCGAGACTGTTTGGAAGTTCATCCCGTAGATCGCCGGCGTGCCGACCCTCGGGCCGGTGCCGGAGTGGTCATAGCCGTTGATCCAATTGAGGACCGCCTGGACCTTGTAGGAGTCGTACTGCTTGGTCGCGGCGTTGTCGGCCGTCCATGCGCCGTCGACCGGGTACGGCACGCCGTTGGGCTCGACCGCCTGCGAGTCGATCTCGGGCCCGAAGAGGTCGTCGATGCTCGTGCCGTTCGAGCTCGGGCCGTTGAACGACGTGTAGATCGCGTGCTTGTCGGACCACGCCGTTCGCATGTTGGCGTTGTGGATCACCTGGAAGATCGTGTTGACCCCCAGGAAGTCCCACGGCTGAATCGGCTCGCACGTCTTCGGGTCGACCGGGTATGTCGCCGGGTTCAGACCCGACTGCGGGTGCGAACTCAGGTTCATGATCAAGCCGGGGTCTCTGTCGATGCCGCCCGAGTAGATGGAGCCGCCCTCATCGAACGAGGGGAAGGTGTTGCCGCTCCCGTTGTTCAGAAGGTCCGGCACGGCGGGAAGATGGTCGTCCGGCGAGTCGTAGATCACGTCGCCGCCCGGGACCGGCCCGGAGCAGTTCGTCGTCCCCGGCGGGAAGACGCCGTGGCTGTACTCGTCGTCGTAGTAGATACCGGTGGCCTTCGGGTCGGCGCCGGTCATCAGCGCCGTGCCGCCCGGGTCGGAGTCCGACGGGTCGGAGGTCTGCGCGTCTGTGTATTCAGCGCCGCCGGTGGCCAGGCGCGCGAGCTCCGAGTTGGGATGGTTGGCGACGTACCAGTCCAGATCGGACTGGTGCATTCCGTCGACCGAGATCAGCAGCACGTGCCCAATCTGATCATGGCCGGCAGGCATAGCACTCGATGATGCCGCCGCCACGGGCGTCGCGATCGCTAACGCAAACGCAGCGACTCCAGCCGTCACGAGTTTCGTTCTCGATTTCATGTTCGCTCCTCGTTGGACTCGACCCCCCTCGATCCGCTGGAGCGTACGGACCGCGTTCAAACAGCCTTCGACCATCCGGTGACCCCCACATGTCCAAGAGGTGAATTTCAGCGAACGATACGGCCGTGCTGACGGTGCAATGAGCGTTCTATCCACAGCTCTGAGTGCGTTCACGCCACGAGTTGGTAGCCGGCAGTCGCGAGGGACGTAGCTCTCGAAACACCAGTCGATGGGCGCACCAAGCTGAGAACGCGTCTCCGTCGACCGACGATGTGACGGGCCGCGTCAAGGAGGAGCGAGCCCGTCGGCGGTGACGCGAGAATTCAGCCCATCGCCACGATGGGCGTGTCGAGGACGATGCCCCCGGTCGAGCCGTGGAAGACGGCGTCGCCGTAGCTGAAGATGCCGCCGTCCGAGGCGACAAGCCAGTAACCGCCGCTGTCGGAGGAGCCCATCCCGACCACGGGCCTGTTGAGCGCAATCGAGCCGGCCGAGCCGTGGAAGCTGGCGTCGCCGTAGTTGAAGATCCCGCCGTCGGAGGCGACTAGCCAGTAACCCCCGCCGCTCGCGTCGGCGGCCATCCCCACGACCGGCTTGTTGAGGTGGATCGACCCGGTGGAACCGTGGAAGACGGCGTCGCCGTAGCTGAAGATGCCGCCGTCGGAGGCCACCAGCCAGTAGCCCTTGCCGTCGGCGGTCGAAGCCATGCCCACGATCGGCTTGTTGAGTCGGAGCGATCCTGCCGAACCGTAGAAGCCGGCGTCGCCGTAGTTGAAGATGCCCCCGTCGGAGGCCACCAGCCAGTAGCCACCTCCGTCAGGGGTACGCGCCATCCCGACGATGGGGGCGTTCAGGTGCAGGCTCCCCGTCGAGCCGTGGAAGCTGGCGTTGCCGAAGCTGAAGATCCCCCCGTCAGATCCCACCTCCCAGTAGCCGGCGTTCCCCGGCGTCTCGGCCATGCCCACGATGGGCGCGTTGAGGTGTTGGCCCCCCATGGAGCCGAAGAACGGCTCACAGAACGAGAACACGCCGCCGTCCGACGCGACCAGGCGGTAGCCGGGTTGGGACGAGCAGTTGACCGAGGCGACCAGCTGGCGCGCCTGCCCCGAGTTGGGGGAGATCTCCAAGCTCGATTCGTCGACCGCCTCGAAGGCGCTGGCGGGCACCGCCTTGAGCTCATTGAGCAGCGAGGACGGCCACGCCGGGTTGGCGTCGGCCCAGAAGTGCCAGTTGGGACCGTTGTCGTCGAGGATCAGCCCGTACTGCTGCAGGGCGCGCAGGATGACCTGGGCCTGGGGCGAGTAGCCCGAGATGTCGAAGCTCGCCTTCAGCCGGAAACGGGCCCCCATCGGCGGGAGGTTCGGGTTGTTCGCCGACCCCTCTCCGGCTGTGGCCGGCCATATGTACGACGTGTCGGTCGTCGTCGCCTGGACCCGGATGGCGTGGGTGATGGCGCCCGACTGCACCTCGTCATAGCGCATCAGCCCGGCCAGGATGGGCGTGCCCGCGGCGTCCACCGTTGCCAGTCCGCCCCGGAGGGCGTCGGAGTTGAGGTTCCAGACGGCGCCGTTGGCGGCGTGCGAGGTGGTGGGACCGGTGTAGAACGCGTCGTAGAGCTCGTAGTCGGTGCAGGTTGCCGGGTCGACCATGATGGCGTGCCGGTCGCCCGTGCCGCCCTCTATCACGGTGTCGGATCCGAGCGGGTACGGACCGGGATCGTTCCCGGACGAGCCGAACGCGAGGGGGATGAAGGCATGCCCCGCGGGCACGATGTTGATTGGCATGCCGTAGGTCGGAGGTGTGACCGGCTGCAGGTTGGTGGTGGATGCATCCATGGCGGCGAGCCATTGCGCGCTGTGCGGGTCGACGGGCAGATTGGCGACGGGGGTGTTCCAGACGTTGTCGGCCGGGAAGATCGGACAGTTGGGTGCGCCGGGTAACGGCGTGCCGGCCGACGCGACGACAGTTCCGCCGCTGATCGTCAGCCCAAGCCACAGCATCGCCCACGCCATAAACGCGACCGCGACTCTCCGCATCCGTCGTTTCACAGTTGTCCCCTTTCCCTGTTTCGACGTTACCGCGCGCGACCACCCTTTTGTGGACTAGGCCACGCAATGCGGGTGAATGTTCCGTGAGCTGCATCGTTGACGATGCGCGCACACCAGGCGAAGGAGACGAACCGCGTGCGGTCATCGTGTCGTCGCCGGAAGGTGGACGACCTTACTGACGCGCTGACGTTCGAAATGATTGCAAGTTGCGTTAGGTCAGCGCCGTAGCTATACCAACCAGCGCCACCCGTCGACGGTCACGCGGCGCGCTCGATCATGAACGGCACCAGGCATGCGATGAAACGACGCGCCGGTGTGTCGTTCAGACCGGCAAAGGCGGCGTCCATGGAGGTGATGGCGGAGCGGGCCACGCCGCTCGCGAACTCGCCGGCGAACGCGATGCTCCCGTACGACGTCATGAGCTCGAAGACGCGGACGACGTCCTCCCGTGGCCGCTCGGCCGGAGGACGGCCAAGATACGCCACCAGCCAGCGCCGGTCTGCCGGGTCGGCGCTGGCCAGGAGATGGATGAGCATCAGCGTCCGCTTCCCCTCCAGCAGATCACCGAGTGCCTCCTTGCCGTACACGCCCGGGTCCCCGATCAGGTTGAGGATGTCGTCGCGGATCTGGAAAGCCGCACCGAGGTGAAATCCGAACTCAATCATCGGATCGAGGTCGGCCGCCCCCCTCGAGCCGACCAGCGCGCCGACGCGGAGAGGGAGCACCGTGGTGTACCAGCACGTCTTCTTCATGATGAGGTCGAGGTAATCGTCGGGTTCGAGGTCGGTCCGGTTGTCCCGGCACCAGCCGAGTTCGAGCGCCTGTCCGGCGACCGTCTGCTGGCTCATGAAGTCGAACTCCATCATGATGCGATCGGCGAGCCGCGGGCCGAGCAAATCGATGTTCTCGCGTAGCGTCCCCATCGCCTGCAGGGCGAGGCCATCACCGGCGTTCAGCGCGAGCGGCGTGCCGTACCGTCGGTGCAGGGTGGGCTCACCTCTGCGCAGCACGCTCTCGTCCTCAATGTCGTCGTGCACCAGGAAGGCATTGTGGAGAAGCTCGATGGCCACGGCGGACGGCAGGGCATCGTCGAGCGGGCCGCCGAAGGCCTCGCAGGTCGCGAGGCACAGGCTCGGGCGTAGTGCCTTGCCGCCCCGGGTGGGGTAGTCGCGCATCGGCACGGCGAGATAGGGCTGGTCCGCCACGGTGGCGAAGCGCCGGCGCAAGCCATCGGCGACGATGGCGCCGTAGCGCGCCAGACCGGCCACCGGTTCCTGCACCGTCGTCACGAACGGTTGGTCGTGGGCAGCACCAGGACGCGCAACGGGAACACGACGTCTGGGAGACCGTCGACCAGGAGCTGCCCGTGGTACGCGCCCGGCGACGTGTCCTCCCCGACTGCAACGGTGACGAGGACCTCCCGGCTCTGGCCGGGGTCGAGGCGATCGATCCGCGTGGGGCTGCACGTCACCGCGCTGACCGGCAGCGACGCTCCGGTGTGGCTGGCCAACACCGGACACCACGGCCGGAGACCGACCGCCCCCGAAGCCGTCGTGTTGTGCAGCCACAGTTTGGCGCTCGCACGACCGCCCGGTGCGACATCGGGCAGGCGGAGCTCGTCTTGCTGCGCGCTGGCGTCCGTGGGCGCGCACCCGCGGGTGGCGTCGAGCATTCGGAGGCCGGCTTCGTTGAACTGGGTCAGGATCGCGACGTAGGCATCGGTGGCCTGTTGCATGTTCGACCGCAATTGCCGGACCGACTCCTCCGAGCCCCAGGAGCCGAACCATGGCCAGCCGCCGCCGCTGCCGCCGTCACCACTGTTGCCGCGGCGCGGTGCTCCCGCTCCGCCGTTGACCGCCGCGAATTCCGCGAAGACCTCGACGAACCGCTCCACGATGGTCCGGGCCGCGTCGAAGCCGAGGTTCTGCACCTCTTGCACCAGTCGTGCCGCTTCGGCCGCGCCGGCGAACGGCTCGCGGTCTTGGCTGCTCACCTGCCGCCCCCCGTCTGCGCTCCCACCAATTGTTCACGCACCGCCTCGGCGGCCAACTGCCCGGACCGGGTGGCACCTTCGACGCAGCCGGCGTTCAGGCCGTTGTCCGTCCAGTCTCCCGCCACGGCGAGGTTCCTGAAACCGGAGGCGCCCGGCTGCAGGCGGTACTGGTCGGTCCCCGGCAGTGATTGGACGTAGAGGTCGGACGGGTCGATGTTCGCCCGCCAGTACTGGCTCTCGAGTCGTTCGGGACCCATTTCGGTCGCGGACATGCCGTCGCACAGCAGCGACCATCGGAACCCGTCCTCGACCGCGGCCGGCCACAGCGTCGCGAACGTCGCGGTCGAGGAACGTCCGGGCCCGCTCTCGCACGGCCCGTGTCTCGCGCTCGACGTCGGGCGCGCCGTCCGTTGCATCCGGTGGGCCCAGCGCACTGCAGAAGTAGGCGATCGTCCGTGGTCGGTTCGTTTCGGGCCAGTCCTCGGCCGCCAAGAGATGGGACATCGACGCCCAGGTGTCGAACGGCGTGACGAATCCACTCACGGTGACGCCCGAGGGGCCGGACCAGCCGAGCGCTTGCTCGTCCTCGGACAGCCAGAGCTGGAATGCCTGCGTGGCCACCGTCCCCACGTTGTCGACCATCGATCGCCAGGCCGGGGACGCCGCCAGGAGATCGCCACAGATGTGCGGCACCATGCCGAGGGAGACGGCGAACACGACGGCGTCGAAATCCCTCCCCGCTTCGAGGGTGCGATGCCCGACGTCGCGGCGCGGGGACCAGAAGGACTCGAGGTCAACCCCGTCGAGCGCCTCGGTGGACCGCAACTGGGCGCCGAGGGGTGCATCGGGCCAGCACGGGAGGCCCTTCACCCGGATCAGGGGATCGTAGGCGTCGACGCCGTCGGCCAACTCCGCCTGGATGCCGAGTTCGACCGCGCCGATCGACCGCCCGTCGTCAGTCAATCGGAGCGCGTCGACGCGGTGAAAGAAGCGGAACTCCACCCCGCGCTGGCGCAGGACCTCGTAGAGAGGGGCGAAGATGACCTCACCCATCCCCGCCTGCATCTTCCAGAAGAGCGCTCCCGAGTAACCGAGGAGCATCTTGGTCGCCAACTCCAGTCCGAGCCCGGCACTGAAGCGTGGACGGGCCGGATCTCCGTCCTCGTAGCCGAAGACGAGGTCGTACATGCCCCGGAGGATCGGCGACTCGAGCGCCTCGGGGTCGATGCCGTGCCCGAGCAGCCATTCGCGGTAGTCGAGGTGGTTGATCGCCCCGAAGCCTTCTGGTCGCGTCAGCAGGCCATCGGCCATGATGCCGAACAGGTTCGCCGTCACCACCTCGACCAGCTCATAACTGCGGCGAGCGGCGGCCTGCGAGCGCAGCGCGTCGCGCAGACTGCGCCGGACCGGCTCGATGAGGGACGGCAAGGCGCGCTCGAGGTCACGACTGCCGGTCCACGATGTGGCCTGCCGCACCACCCGCTCGGCCCAGTTGAGCGGAAGGGTGAGACCGATGAGGCCGGCGCCCTGCACCACGGCCGCCATGGACGCGGCCGGCGCCGTCGGCGCGAGAGGCGGGGGGAGTGGGCGAAGTGCTGAACCGGATCGAACCTCCCACGCCCGGTTCTGGGAGCGGGAGCGACGCGAAGAAGTCGATGAGCAGGCGCAGCGACCGGACCACGAGGTCGGCCACGGCCAGAGGCGACGATCCCGGGGGCCCCTCATGCGCCCCGCGGGGCGGCCGCTGACCGGGGAGAAGGTCGCCACCCACGGCTCCCACCCGCCGTCGTGCCGGTCGACGACGCCCACCAGGTTGGACGGTGCGACCGCGTCGTCCCAGGTGCGGATCGGACAGGTCGGGTCCGAGCCGACCGCGGTCGAGCGCCTCGTAGCACCGGCGCATGACGTCGAACGTGTGGTCGTAGTAGCCGAGGAGCACATGAAGCCCGTGCTCCTCGATGCGCCCGTTGGGCCCCCGGCTGCTGGCCCCCTTGCCCCCGAGACGCCATCCGCGCTGGTAGACGGTGATGCGCTCGAACCGGTTGGTCCGGTGACCTTCGGTGAGCTCGAACGCGGTGGCCAGCGCGCCCATGCCACCGCCGAGGATGGCCACCGATCCCCCGGAGCGTCCCAACTCAGCCTCCGAGAAGGTCCAACGCCTCGGCGAGTTCGGGGCTCGACGAGTTGGGTGGGAACTGCTCGAGTACGGCGCGGAGCCGGTCACCCCAATCCAGCGGGCGGTCTTCGTGGGGCAGCCGGGCTAGGTCGTTGGCCGCCCGTAAGGCGAGGACGAGAGAACCCTGGGCCAGACCGATCTCGACCGCGGCCACCAGGTCCGTGACCACCTCGTCCATCCGGTCGGGGTGGGCGGATGCCGTGATCTCGGCGCGCAGGCGCAGGAGGTCTGGTTGGTGGACCCGCTCCCCCGACGTCCCGGTCCGCTCCATGGCTTCTTCGAGCGCACGGAGCGCCGTGGCGGCATCGCCGAGGAAGTGGTGGTTCTGGGCCACGATACCGAGGTACGTCGGGCGGAACGCGGCGTGGCCGACGAGGTCCATTCCGGCGCCGTACTGCTCGAGCTCTGTCACGTCGGAGGGCCGGTCGGGTTCGGGCATCAGGACGTACTGCTGCCCGAGCAGCTGGAAGTAGTCGAAGCGGCATCGTTCCGCAATCTCGATCGTGCGTTGTCCGAATTCGCGGGCCTCGTCCGGGTTACCCGTGATCATCCGGATCCAGGCCAGATAGACGGAGACGAAGGCCGAGCTGAACGGGCCGGACGGGAAGTCGAGCTCCTGAGCGGTGGCGATGGCCCGTCGCTCCCACATGGCGCTCTCCTCCGTGCAGCCCTGCAGCGCGGCGACGCAGGCGAGCGCCACCGCGGTCACCGGGACGGGGTCGTGCGGCAGGGGCCAGAACGGGGAGGCGGCCGCATCGACCGACCGCGCGCGGTACCCCTCCCACGCCTCGACGAGCCAACGGTGGGCCTCGTCGAGCCTGCCCTGGTAGAACGCGCCATAGCCGAGGCACGACTTGATCTCTGGCGCGAACCAGGCCGTCGCGGGCTCCTCGAGCACGTCGGCCAGGGGCTCGAGCACGACACTGGCGGCGTCGACGGTGCCGCGTACCAGCAGATAGCTCCAGATTCCGACCTGCGCCGGCATGATCTCGGGGCGGTCCGTGAGCCTCCGGCAGATCTCCTCGGCGACCGTGAAATCATCGAACACCTCGGGATAGCCGTACCCGAAGAGGGAGCTCGTGCTGACGGTGCGTTGTGTCCGGATCATCAGTTCGGTCAGGTCCCGCTCGTCGCCCTCGGGCATCGCCGCCGCCAGTTCCAGCGCACGGTCGAGCAGGTGGCGGGCCTCGGTGTGGCTGGCCGCCGATTGCGCCGCCTGGGCGGCGACGATGTAGGCCGGGATGGACTGCGCGACGTCGCCGGCCAGGTCCCAGTGTTGGGCCACGACGGCGAGATCGCCGGGTGAGGCCGCGTCGGCGCCGAACAACTCCGCGATGCTGCGATGGGTGGCCTGGCGGGCCGGCAGCACCTGCGTCTCGTAGGCGGCGTCGCGCAGCAGGCCGTGCCGGAAGCGGTAGCGCCCGAGCCGGATCTCGGCGACCGGCTCGATGAGCGCGGCCTCCTCCAGGCGGACCAGCGCCTCGTCGACCGACCGCCCGGCCAGCTGGCGCAGCGGTCCCTCGTCGAACTCGGCACCGAGGGTGGCCGCCAGCTGCGCGACCCGCAGGTCGATGCCGGGTGTCGGCAGGCGCGCGGTGAGGATCTCGTGGAGCCTGGGAGGAAGGACCTCACCGGGGTGCGCGGTGACGGCGCTGCGGGTCAGCTCCTGCAGGAAGAGGGGGACACCGCCCCCGCGCTCGATGATCAGGCGACACTGCTCCGTGTCCAGTCCGCCGTCGGTCAGTGCGGCGACCAGCCCCGCCGCCTCCTTCTCCTTGAGCGGTTCCAGTTCGATGTCGAGGACCGACTGCGCCCACGGCGTATCGAGCGGGATCCGGCTCGTGATCAGGATCATGGCGCCGGGGACGCTCTCGGTCGCCAGGAGCCCCAACAGGTCGACGGTGGTCGGGTCGGCCCAGTGGAGGTCCTCGACCAACACGAGGGTCGGCGTCGATGCCGCCGTGTGCGCGAGCCAGGCGACCAGGGCCCGGAGCGTCTGTTGACGGAGGGCGAGTGCGTCGACCTCCGGTCGCGACCACCGCTCGCCGGCGTCCAGTCCGAGCAACGGGGCCAGCAGGGGCACGGTGTCCGTGTCCAGACCGGCATCTTCCAGCCGGGCCACCAATTCGCCGAGCCGCTCCTCCGGCGGCTGGTCCGGATAGAAGCCGAGCAGTTGCTCGAGCATGCGCCCGACCGGCCAGAGCGCGACATTGCCGTGATAAGGGGAACAGTTGGCCTCGAGCACGACACCGCCCTCGTGGTGCTGCACGTGCGTCGCCAGCGCGTCGGCCAGCGCGGACTTCCCGATGCCGGCGACGCCACGAAGGACGACCACCGCCTCCTCGGGCCGCGTCCCGCCATCGGTGTCGTGGACGAGACGCTTCCAGGTGAAGCGGAGGAGGCGGCTCTGACCCTCGCGGCCGATCAGGGCCACCGACTCGGGGAGTCCGCGACCCGGAGGAGGCACCGCCAGGTTCGACCGCACCACGTGGTGCAGTTCCATCGGGCGGGCGATGCCCTTGAGCGAGCGCGTCCCCATCGGCTTCAGCTCGAAATGTGGTTCGACGAGCTGCCTGGTGGTGTCGCTGATGACGACGGTGCCGGGCTCGGCCTCACCCTGCAGGCGCGCCGCAACGTTGGGGGCCGACCCCGTGATGGCGGAGCCGTCGATGACCCCCGAGGCCAGCCCGGCGACCACGACGGTGCCCGAATGGACGCCGACGCGGATGGCCGGTTCGATGCCGTGGCGACGGTGAAGCTCGTCGTCTGCGTGCGCCATCCGTTCAATGAGCCCCAGCGCGGCCAGGACCGCGCGCCGTGCGTCGTCCTCGTGCGCGGTGGGGTAGCCGAAGCACGCCACGACACCGTCACCCTGGAACTGGAGCACGCGACCGCCGAGCTCCTCGATGGTCTCCGCCGCCACCCGGCGGTAGAGGGCGAAGACGTCCTGGATGACCTCGGGTTCGGCCACTTCGGCCATGTCGGTCGACTGGACGATGTCGGCGAAGACGAGGCTGACGAAGGCCCGCTGGCCTCCGGGCAGGGAGCGTTCGAGTTTCGCCCGTTCGATCATGGAAGCGGCGCGTCGGTTCGGAGGATCGACGGCGAGCACGTCGTCGGCCAGCTCGACCACGCGGTCCCAGTCGCCCGTGGATGCAGCGGCGTCCATGGACGCCAGGAGCCGATCGATCAGGAGAGACAGGCGGTGCTCTGCCGATGCTGCGGGCCGCTCCTGGGCCGCCGTCACCGCGCCCGACCCCTCACGACTTCACGGGCTGGGCGTGGCTGACGTAGAAGAGCGCGGGGGCCTGCTTGCCCCCCGCGCCGGCCACCGAGCGCGCCCTCGTACAGGCCACAGAGCGCGTTGCTGGTCTCCGCTTGCAGGGTGACGTAGACCCGACCGGCGTCCTCGATCACCGGCGGGGTGATCGTGACGTCCGACGCGTTGATGGTCGCCTGCCGACGTCCGATCCGCTTGAGATCCGACATACTCACGCGTGCCCTGTCGGAGCGTGCCCGCACCATCAGCGTCGTGTGCTCGATGGTGCGGGCGCTCCTCCCCGGATCCGCGCCCGCGGTCGGTCGTACGGTCACCTCGGCCCAGTTGGACACGCTGTCCATGCCCGCCTGCCAGGCGCGCGCCCAATCGCGGGCGACTCGCTGGAAGAGGCGGGTGGTGTCGTTTGCCGCGTCCACCTGTCCGTAGCGGCCCGACCAGATGCGCTCGGTGACATCGGCGGTGAAAGGGGCGTAGAAGTCCACCATGTCGGTCACGGTGTCCTTCCACTGCTGGGCCATGCCGCCGGTGAACCCCGCGACGCCCTCGGCGGGCTGGGAGACCCTGGGGTCCGAGTCGCCGACCGAGCCGGGAGTCGGGTCCACCGAGCCTCCGGCAGCCTGGACCTCGGCCACCTTCGTCGCGCGCTGCACCCAGACGCTCCACTCCGGACAGACCTGGGTCGCGACCGTGTTGAGCAGGGTATCGGTGAACCCGACGACCTTGAGGGCCTTGACGTGACGCCGGCCGCCCACGTCGGCCGCCATGAGGTAGCCGCGGTCGACCTGGAGCATGTCCCCGATGCTGCGGTCGAGGTCGTAGCTGATGGCCGCCCACGCCTGGGTCGACTTGAACTCGCAGCGCAACTCGGTCTCGAGCCGGTGGCCGCCGATCTCGACCACCTCGAGGTACTTCGAATGCGTTTGTTGGGCGGTGCCCTGGGCGGGGCGCAGGTCGACCGAACTGATCGGCCGCATCTCTTTGAACATCTCGCCGCCCCAGTCCGGCCAGTGCTCGGGGATGAGCCAGTCACGGAGATTGTTGAGCGATTCGCCGGTTTCGAACTCCGTGAAGATCCAGACCGCCTGCTTGCCCTCGACGTCCACGGGCACGGCCGCGCAGGTCACCCCCGAGCTGCTGAGCGGCTGGTCGCCGTCGCCACCCTTGGTCATGCCGCCTCCTGCATGTCGGGAGGCCCTCCTCCGGATATGGCCCCCTGACCAGGGGAGGTTAGCCCAAATCGCCGTCGCGCAACCCGGGTGACTCCCCGACGAGCCGACCGCGACGACGCGGCCGGACCTGGCGGCGGCGGGGAGCGGTCAATCCACGGAAACTCCGAGTTCAGCGCGGGTCGTCGATCGGGGAAGGAGAAGAGTCCGTCGGCGCGGCATCGTCGATGGAGGGAAGCACGCTCGCACTCCGGTCGAGCCACTCCCGCAGTGCCGCGGTGGCGCGGACGTCGTCCTCGTTGTACTCGAGGATCCACTGGCGGGCGTCGGCCTTCACCGCGGCGGTCTCACCGGACGTGGCCTCCACGTAACGGACCATGGCCAGGTCTCCGCCCACATCGTCGCCTCGCCAGGAGAACCCCGCCAGCGGGGCGACCGTCTTGAGGCCCATGCTCGGGAGGCCCGTGATGAGCTGATCCCGCACGATCGGGAGCAGGTCGACCCACTGCTCGGACCCGATGAACTCCTCGACCTGCTCTTCAATCCCGCAGCGCGCCGCCAGGCGCCGCAGCTGCCCGTTCTCGGCTCCCTGGCTGTAGCAGTAGGCGCGGAGCGACGCACCTCCTCGTGCCGCCTCGATCCGGAGCTCGCTGAACCACTTCCAGAAGGCGAGGAACGCGTCGATCTCTCCGGCTGCGGTATCGGGATCCCACGAGACGAATGCCATGTACTCAGAGGTA
>CAVSLS010000053.1:0-22809 GCA_963728845.1 uncultured Acidimicrobiaceae bacterium | reverse complement strand
CGGGCTGGGACTGGACGACGGTCCCGGCCGTAGACGGGATCGCCTTTCAGACGAGCCCGTTCACGGCCCCGACCACCATCGTGGGGCCGGCCACGCTAGATCTCTCGGTGAAGCCGCGGCCCCCGTGGAGACTTCCAGGCCACCATCACCGAGGTCCGTCCGACCGACGGCCAGGAGGAGTACGTCACTTCGGGCTTCCTCGCAGCTCCAACCAGGTGACACGCCGAACTCAGCCGCCCTCTTCACCAACCCCACCTACCTGGGCGCCCAAGCGTCGAACCTGTCCCCGGACCACTACACGCTGATCAAATCCCCATCGATCCGATCGCCCACACGTTCCGGCCCGGCACCGAGCTACGGGTCGTCATCTCCGCCCCCGGCGGGGGCGCCCCCGTGTCGACGTCGACACCCTCGACAACGGCCAGCAGGCCACCGTCGGCCTGGGTCGTGCCCCCGCCTCGTCCCTCACGTTCAACGTCGTGCCGGGCGTCGCTGCGACCACGACCCTGCCGACCTGCGGCACGCTAGCGGTGAGCCGTGCCGGTCCTACGTGCCCGAAGGCAACTGAGGACAGACGCTCAGGTCTCCACGCCGAGCCCACGGGAGACGAACACGATGGCGCTCTCGAGCAGGTCTTCCCCGGCCATCTCCGGTCGGAAGCCCGCATCATGGAGATGCCACGGAAGAGGGCCACGATGATGCGTGCCGTCCGCTCCACCGGTTCGTCGATCTCGATCTCCCGCTGCGTCCGCTCGCTCTCGAGGATGTCGGCGATGGCCCGCACGTCCGCCCGTTCGAGCTCGTTCATGCGCTCCCGTGCGGTCGGGTTGCGCAGCGCGTAGAGGTGGAACTCGAGATAGAGGGCGCCCAAGTTGGGCACGTACTCCATCTCACCCCGCATCATCTGCACGAAATCCCCGAGGCGCGCCTCGGGCGGGACGTCGGAGGCCTCGAGCGTCGCCTGGAGGGCGGCCATCTCCCTGGCGTACGCGCCTCGAGGAGCGCCAGGAAGAGGTCCTCCTTGTTCTTGAAGTTGGAGTAGACCGCGCCCTTGGTGAAGCCGGCGCCGCGGCGACCTCGTCGAGCGACGCCCCGTGGAACCCCCGCTCGGCGAAGACCTGGGCGGCCGCCCGGAGCAGGTACTCGCGGGTCTGCTGGCGCCGGCGCTCGGGGGTGAGGGGTTCGAGGGCCATAAGGCTTGACCTACGCTGAAGTATAGAACATACTCATGAGTATGTAGGATTCGGTTCGGTATCTAGAGAGGCCACCGGGACGGTCGCGTCCACGAATCCGACGTGGCGGGCTGCGCGGTGCTGACCAGGGGCCTGGTGCGGCGCTTCGGCCCGGTGCGCGCCGTGGACGGGATCGACCTCGACGTCGCACGGGGGGAGATCTACGGGTTCCTGGGCCCCAACGGGGCCGGGAAGTCGACGCTCGTGCGGATGCTGTGCACGCTGCTGCGCCCGCACGGCGGCGTCGCCTACGTCGCCGGGCACGACGTGGCCCGCCACCCCAGACGTCCGGCTCCGCATCGGCGTCGCCCTCCAGGAGGCCGCGCTCGACGACCGCCAGACCGGCCGCGAGCTGCTCGCGCTCCAGGGTCGCCTCTACGGGCTGCGAGCCGTCCCAGATCCGGCGCCGGCTCGACGAGGTCCTCGACCTCGTCGACATCGGCGACGCCATCGACCGGCGGATCGGGACGTACTCGGGCGGGATGAAGCGCCGGCTCGACCTGGCCGCCGCCCTGATCCACACCCCGAGGTCCTCTTCCTCGACGAACCGACCACGGGCCTGGACCCGCCCAGCCGGGCCAGCGTGTGGGCGGAGGTCCGCCGGCTCAACACCGAGCTCGGGATGACCATCTTCCTCACCACCCAGTACCTCGAGGAGGCCGACGCGCTGGCCGACCGGGTCGGGATCATCTCCCAGCGGCCGCCTGGTGGCCGAGGGCTCCCCCGACGTGCTCAAGCGTTCCGTCGGCCAGGACGTCATCGTGGCCGAGGTCGACGGCCAGGACTCGCACCGTGCTCGCCAGGCTGCGGGCGCTGCACGGGGTCGACGCCGTGTCGTCGAGGACGGGACGGATCGCGTCAGCACCTCGGACGGCCCGGCCGACTGAGCCCGGTGGCGATCGCCCTGGCGCGACGTCGCTCGAGGTGAAGAGCCTCACCTTGCGCACGCCGACGCTGGACGACGTGTTCATGGAGCTCACCGGCTCGCACATCGCGAGGAGGTGGCGGCATGACGGTGGTCGAAAGCATGACGGCGGTCCAGGAGGTGCCGGTCGAGGTGCCGGTCCTCGGCCGGGAAGCCGGTTTCTCCCGCGACATCGCGCTCGGTCGCCGGGCGGGCCCTGCGCCAGATCCCGCGTGAGCCCGCGTCGGTCCTCCCCGCCGTCTTCGTCCCGGCCTTCTTCTACGCCGTCAACCTGGGCGCCCTCGAGAACCTGGCGCACCGGCGCCACCGGCCTCAACTACAAGGCCTTCCTGATCCCCATGGCCATCGCCTTCGCCGTCACGGGGATGTCGCGGGCGCCGACCTTGGTCACCGACATCCAGGGTGGGTACTTCGACCGCCTGTGCATGACGCCCGTCCGGCGCTCGGCGCTCCTGCTGGGGCTGATGGTCGCCGACGTCGTCGTGCTGGCGCTCTGTGCCTCCCCGTGCTCGCCATCGGCTTCGGCGTCGGGGTGCGGTTCGCCACCGGGCTGCCGGGAGTCCTCGTCTTCATCGGGTTCTCCGCCCTGTGGGGCCTCGTCTTCACCGGCTTCCCCTACGCCGTCGCCCTCAAGACGGGGAGCCCGGCCGCCGTCAACGCCTGCTTCGTCGTCTTCTTCCCCCTGTTCTTCCTGACCGACGCCGTCGTCCCCAAGCAGGCGCTCACCGGTTGGTTCTCGACCATCGCCACCTACAACCCGATCACCTACCTGCTCGGGGCGCTGCGATCCCTGATCACCTCCGGATGGGCCGCCACGACGCTGCTCGAGGGCTGGCCGCCATGGCCGGCATCGGCTGCTGAGCATGTCGCTCGCCTTCCTGGCGCTGCGGGGCAGGGTCCGCCGGGGAGACTGAGCGCACGGCGACGCCGCACCCCGGCGCCGGCCCGCGGGGGCCTGGCTGTGCAAGCATCGTCGGATGTCCGGCGGGTCCGAGTCGTTGCGCTGGGAGTTGGTCGGCCAACGACCGGGTCCGAGCCGAGTGGATCAAGGTGGTGACGTCCACCTATCGCATGCCCGACGGCGCACAGGCGGAGTGGGACGTCATGACCGCCGCCGACGCCGTCGCCGTCGTCGCCTTGACCGACGACCAGCGCGTGCATCCTCGCTCGTCAATTCCGGCCCGGGCCGGCCCGCCTGCTCGACGAGCTCCCGGGGGGCGAGCTGAACGACGGCGAGACGCCCCTGCACGCTGCGCTCCGAGAGCTGGCAGAGGAGACCGGATACACCGGGAATGTGACGGTCCTCGCGTCCACCTGGCAGGGCGCGAACATCGCTCGTCGCCAGTGGGCCGCCTGCGCGACGAACTGCCGGAAGATCGGGCAGCCTTCTCTCGACCCTTCCGAGGAGTTCTGCGAGACGATCACGGTCTCGCTCACGGAGTTCCAGCGCCAGCTGCAATCCGGGCAGCTGACGGACGGCTGGGCGGCGTACGTCGGTCTCGACCATCTTGGATTGCTGGCCGCTCCTCTCCGCTGACCAGGACGCATCGACGGCGAACAAAGGAGGCGGCGCGGCCTACTCCGTCCGCAGCAACAGCGCGGCCGGCGTGCGCGCCGCGATGCGCCCCGGGATGGCGGCCACCAGGTTGCCGAGCACGAGCGCACCCAGCGCGATGGCGACGATCGGCACGGGGCCACGGTCGGGCTGGGCACGACGTAGATCTCGTCGGCGAAGAGGTCCCACAGGAGCGCGGCCGAGCACGATGCCGAGCGGCACCCCGACGACGAGCCCGATGGCGACGGCGACGCTCGACTGCCAGGCCACGCTCGCCGCCAGTTGCCGGCCGGTGAATCCGAGCGTCCGCAGCATGGCCATGGACCGGCGCCGGCGCCGGACCGAGGCGACGAGGGTGAGCCCGAGGGCGGTGACCGCCCCGACCGTCAGCCCGAGGCCGAGGATCAGCGGGGTCGACCCCATCGAGCGGTAGTTGACGATCTCGGCCGGCCGCTGCACCGCGAACACCTGGGCTGGAGTAGTTGGTCGGTGTCGTCGACCTCGGCGCCGATCCGGTTGAGCGACGCAGCGCGGCCGACGCGTCCGCCCCGGGCCTGAGGCGCACGAAGATGGCGTTGGGCCCGCTGGGGTGACGTTGAACTGGTTGCGCACCGAGGCGGGGAGGAGCTGGTAGGGCACCAGCGCCCCCGTCCCCATGGACGGGTGGCCCGTCACCCCGCCGACCCCGACGGCGGGCATGGTGGCCGTGCCGACGATCCGCAGCGTGCTCGGGGCGCGTCGTCCCGTAGCGGACCGTCACGGTGTCGCCGACCGCCTTGTGGAGCTGGGCCAGCGTGCCGGCACCGAGCACGATCTGTCCGGGCCCGTCGAAGCCGTGGCCGGTCAGCATCGGGGGCGCCACGGCCGCCCCCGGTGACCCGCCGAGCACCGGCACGGTGCGGCCCGTCGACCTGCAGGTTGCCGAACCAGTAGCCGGACCACGCCGCCACGCTCGGGTCGTGGTCGAGCAGGTGGCCGCTGCGCGGCGGGGATGTCCCCCGCCCCGCCGCCGCGCGATCAGCGCGTAGTTCCAGTTCCATCCGTAGAGACGGGGGTGCGACACGAGGGAGTTGAGGCTGGCGCCGAACATGACGGTGGCGACCACGACCACGATGGCCAGCGTCGCGCCGAGGATGGCCGAGCGCACCGGCACGGCGTCGCTCTCCGTCCGGGCTCGAGGGCGAAACGGATGCCGGTGACCGCCGAGACGGGCAGGCCGGCCGACGCGGCGGCGCCGGCCACGCCGCGAGCGGCGCTGCGCAGCCGGCTGCGCCACGCCGCGCGGCACGGTGCGGTGCCCGCTGCAGCGCCAGCACGACGGCGACCGCGCCGAGGATGACGACGAGCACCAGCAGCCCGAGTCCGAGCACGGTCCAGTCGAAGGCGACGCCGGGGTCGGGGTAGACGGGGCGGACCGGGCCGAGCGGGGCCAGCGGCGAGAGCGCCACCGCCACCGCCACGGCCAGCAGCGCCCCGAGCACGACGGCGCCGATGATCCCGACGAGGCCGTCGCCGACGGTCATGGCGGGGTCGGCGCCGAGGGCGCGCAGGGTGCGCTCCTCGCTCGGCCCAGAAGCCGAGCTGGCGTCCGATCACCTGGCCGGCGATGAGGAGCGCGGCCAGCGCGGCGATGAGGCCGAACACGCCCGAGGGCGATGGCCTCGGGCTTGATGGCGTTCTGGGCCTTGGTGACGTCGATGGAGGCGTCGTAGAAGTCGTAGGGGAGCACGGACGGCATGACGCGCTCGATCTCCGCCTCGACAGGGGCGCACGTCGCGGCTCCCGTGGTCGAGCTGGAGGTAGGTGAACGCGAAGTCCGAGCAGCAGTCGACCAGCTGGCGTGTCAGGGCCGGGGTGAGGATGACGGTCGTCGGGCCGTTGGCGTCGATGTCGTCCTGGACCACGGCGTTGTTGAGGACGACCGTCCCCACCAGGGTGAGCGCTCGTGCAGGGCCGGCTTCGGTGGCGGCTGGCCGCCGGCGAGCTGGACTGGGCGTTGGAGTAGGTGCCCCAGGGCGGTGGTCTCCCCGACGTGGAGACCCAGTGCACGGCGGCGCCCACCGTCATCATGATCTCGTCGGCCCGGTGCGGATCGGCCATCCGTCCTTGGACGACGGTGACCCGGTCCTGGTCGAAGAAGATGCCGTCGACGCTGCCGTAGACGTTCATGTTGGCCGCTCGGCCGCCGCCGTCGGCTCGCCCGTTCGGGGCGAGCGGCACGCTGTAGATGTCGGCGTAGCTCTCGGCATGGCGGACGTGGGGCAGTTGGGCGATCTTGGCCACGAGGGCACCGTCGTAGCCGGTGGTGAAGCCGAGGGCGGGGTTCCAGATGGCGGTGCCGAGGCTGAGGTTGGAGGGGTTGGTGCTGGCCAGAACGTCGAGAACGACGACTCAGTGCGCCGGGCGGCGGCGATCGCGCCCATGGCCAGGCCGCCGATCGAGCCCGATCAGCAGCACCAGGGACAGGTAGGCGCCCCAGCGGCGCCCGAAGGTGGCCCGGAATCGGTAGCCGGGAGACGCGGAGCACACCGGTTCACGGTCCGGCCCCGCCGTGTCCGTGGAGCCTCGACGTCGTCGCCATCGCATCCGAGCCCCTGCCTCGTCCGCTGGCAGTCTGCCCGAGGACCCGGCCGGCCGCCAAGGTGGTTAGCCGCCGGATGCGGCGTCGTGCCACCACCACGGCGCTCGCCCCACCTTTCTGACGTCTTCTCAGGCCCGATTGAGAAAACCGCCGCCCGGCCGCGCCGGGCCGGGATGCTGCGCTCGGGGGCGCCCGGCCTCAGGCGGCCAGGGTCCCCGCCGCGGCGGCCGGCTCGCGGCCGGCGTGCCGGGCTCACGACGTCGGCCGCCACGCCCGCCCGGACCCGGTTGGGGTACGCGGTCAGCGCCAGCAAGATGAGGAGCGGCCCGGTGTTGGGGTCCGTGGCGATCCCGCTGAACATCTGCCCGAAGGCCTCGCCGAAGATCCAGTAGTCGAGCGCCGACCGCGGCGCCCGCCACCAGGAAGACGGTCGTGTGGCGCGAGACCAGCGGGCCCAGGCCGATCACGAACGACAGGACGGCGCAAGCGACGGCGACCGAGCCCCCGCCGCTCCCGAGGGCGTGGGCGACCGAGAGCTGCACGTGGGCCAGCCAGCCCGGCTCGCCCGTGACCGCGTTGCTGATGGCACCCGAGATCGCGCCGCTGGCCCGGTTGGCCGGCAGCAGCCAGGGATCCCCATGCCGCTCCACACCGCGGCCCACACGGCCCGGCCGCCCCACTCCCCGAGCGGCCCTTCGGCGGCGGCCGACCCCGACGGCGCCGGAGCGGCCGTCCGCGGCCAGACGAGCACGCCGATGGCGAGGTAGAGCGAGCGCGGCGCCCGGCGCACCGGTGAGCGGCGACGCCATGCCGGTGAAGAGCATGCCGAAGCCCTCGCCGAGTCCCCACACGCCGAGCGCCCACGACGAAGGAGAGGACGAGCGCGGGCTTGACGGTCTGGCGGACGAGCAGGCCCACGCCGATGAGGATCTGCACGCCGGCGAACGACGGCATCCATGAGGGCCGGCTGCACCGAGATCAGGTGGGCCATGTGCGTGATCGCGCTCGACACGACGCCCGGCTGGCTCATGGCCGACGGCAGGATCACGTTGTGGGCGAAGTCCTGCCCGAACATCTTGGGCTGGAGCTGGAGCAGCCCGTCGACCAGCCAGATGAGGCCGAGGCCGATCTGGATCGTCCGGGCGGACACCCGCCCCGACGCCCGCGGCTGCATGGCCGTGTCGTAGAGGGTGCTCACGCGTTCCCCTCGATGATCGGGGCCAGCTCGGCCCGGGTCAGGTCGGGCTGGAACTGGTGCGTGGCGGCCAGCGAGGGCTCGGTCCAGACGTGGAGCATGAAGTAGGTGTTGGTGTTGTGGACGCCGGAGGCGCAGGTCCCGCTCGATGACGTCCGCCCCACGACCTGGCCGCCCGAGAGGCAGAGGTTGTCGTGGGCGTGCCACTGGGTCAGCGACCCGCCGACGTCGGGTCCGGGCGTGCAGGGGGCGGGCCCGAGGTACATGGCGCCCATGAGCTTGGGCCCGTTCACCGTGTTGGCGTACATCAAGAAGGCGGGGTTCGACGGGTCGAAGCCGTCGGTCCTGGCGATCTGCCAGTTGGCGTAGTGGACCATGTACCCGTTCGGGTTGGTCGCCGGCGTGTAGCCGGCCGCGGTGGCCGCCGAGAGGCTCGTGTACTTGGTCAGCGTGGCCTGCGGTCTGTGCCACGAGCTGGTTGGCGGCCGCCTGCTGGGCCGCCGTGGGCGGCCCGCTCGGCACGGGCGCCATCACCATGCCGTCGCCCATGACGGTCGTCCCCTTGACGTTGGAGCAGACGGGTGCACCCGCCGCGGTGGCGCCACTCGAGCCCGACGAGCCCGCGCTCGGCGCGCCGGAGCCCCCGCTCATCGCCATGCCGCCCGTCGATGCCGACGCCGAACCCGATCCGGTGCTCGAGATCGATCCCGCGGTACCCGAGGCGCTCGAGGGCCCGAGCCGGCGTGCTTGACACGGCCGAGGCGTTCGCTCCCGGGTGCGAGGACGCGTCGACCACGGTCGCCGCCGCCAGCACCAGGACGGCGGCCAGGCCGACCGCGGTGATGCCGGTCCACCACATCCTGGCGGCCAGGCCCATGGCGGCCCAGCGCTGCGTGACCCGGTGCTTGAGATCCATCACTCCTCCTCACGATCCCTTCGGTCAAGACTCGACCCCGAGATGTCAGAGGCCGCTCGACCGGGGTGTTAGGGAAGTGTGAGTCCCTCGTCGAGGGGTGCGACGACGCCCGCGCTCGACGAGCGGCGGGCGGCCTCGATCACCTCCGCCGTCACGATGGCGTCGGCGATGTCGACCGGCGGCGGCCCGCCGTCGAGCAGGCACGGGGCCATGCCGGCGTAGAAGAGGCCGTACGAACCGGGGATGGTGGGCACGGCGCGCCGCTCGGCTCCGGCGACGGAGATGGCCCCACGAGCCCTCGGGCTCCTCGCCCCATCCGGGCTCGGTCGGCAGGTGGCCCTCCGACAGCATGCCCTCCTGGACGTCGATCCCGAACTTGACGTAGGCCCGTCCACGCCCCAGCAGGCGAAACCGCGGTCCGAGGTCGGCCGCCACGCCGCGCTCGTCCACAGGTGGACCCGCGGGCCGCCGGGGTAGTGGAGGGCGACGAACGCGTCGTCGTCGACGCGGCCCTCGCCGGGTCGGCGGACGGCGACGTCGGCGTAGACGGCCACGGGCCGGCCGAACAGCACGACGGCCTGGTCGATGATGTGCGTCCCGAGGTCGTAGAGGATGCCGGTGCCCTGCCCCCGGTTCGGGGTCGCGATTCCACGCCCGCTCCGCACCCTGCGGCACGCGTGGCTGCCAGCGCTCGTAGCGCAACTCGAAACGTGTGCAGGACGCCGAGGGCACTCCGTTGCCGAGGAGATCGAGGACGGTGCGGAAGTCACCGTCCCAGCGCCGGTTCTCGTAGGGCACGACGAGCGTGCTGTTTGGCCTCGGCCTGTGCGGCCAGGCGCCGGGTCTCCGTGCTCGTCGGCGTGACCGGCTTGTCGACCACCACCGGGCGGCCCTGTCGCAGCACCGCGTCGGCGACCACCGCGTGGGAGACGTTCGGCGTTGACACCACCGACGAGCTCGATGTCCTCCAACCGTTCCAGCAGGCCCTCGACCTCATGGAAGATGCGCGCGTCCGGGTGGCGCGCGATGCCACCTCGGCCTGGCGCTCAGGGTCGGCGGTGACGACGGCAACCAGCTCGAGCCGGGGCTCGGCCTGAATGAAGGGGGCGTGGAAGCGGGAGCCGCCCAGGCCGTAGCCGACCAGCGCCACCCTGGCGACGTCTCGTTGCGGACTCATCGAGCTCCCTTCGTCGGCACCGGTGCGGGCGCCTGTGGCGGCGAGCGTGGCGCTGTCGCACCGGGCTCGATGTTCGCATGCGCACGACGTCGGTGCAGAGCCGTCGCTGAGCTGCCCCTACATCCGGGCGGCGGGGACGATCCGCTAACAAGGTCGGAGTCTGGGAATCCACCCAGTTCCCGTCCGGAGGACACGGCGCCCACCGCACCATCTGCCCCACCGTCCGCCCCTCCGCTCCGTCCGCCCCGTTCGCCCCGGGTTCGGTCTCCATCCGGCTGTACCCGCACAACGATCTTCCCGCCGACGCCATCGTCGAGCGAGCTCTGCGCCCAGGCCGGTCTCGCCCTCGACAGCGGTTTCGACGGGGTCATGACCAGCGAGCACCACGGTGGCTTCGCGGGCTACATGGCGCAGCCGCTGCAGATGGCGTCCTTCGTCCTGGCCGAGCACGCGACGGGGTGGGCCGCCGCGGCGCCGCTCCTGCTCCCACTCCGGTCCACGGCGCTCGTGGCCGAGGAGGTGGCGTGGCTGCAGGCTCGTCACCCGCGGTCGGGTCGGGACTCGGGGTGGCCGCGGGCGCCCTGCCGTCGGACTTCGAGGCGGCCGGCGTCAGCCAGGCCGACGCGGTCGAGCGCTTCAAGGCGGAGCTCCCGCGGCTCGTCGCGATGCTCCGTGGTGAGGACCTGGGCGAGCTCGAGGGGGACCCCGCCCTGCTCGCCTGCCGGCGCGCCCCGGTCCCCGTGCTCAGCGCGGCCGTCTCGGTCGCCGCCGCCGCCCGGGCGGCCCGGTGCGGCGCCGGGCATCCTCATGGAAGGGATGTCGGCGCCGGCGAGGCTCGCCCGCCTGACCCGGGCCTTCGGGGAGGCCGGGGGGACGGGCCCGAAGGTGCTCATCCGCCGGGTGTGGCTGGGCCGTGTGCCCGCCGCGCTGGTCGAGGGCCAGCGGGCCGTCTACGAGAGCTACGCCGCGGCCGCGGGCACGTTCGGTGCGGACCAGACGATCGCCTCCGACGACCCGGGCGAAATGGCGGAGCGGCTCGCCGCCACCGTGCGGGAGGTCGGTGCCGACGCGCTCAACCTGCGGGTGCAGCTTCCGGGCATGTCACCCGAGCAGGTGCGCGAGCAGATCGAGCAGATCGGGAGCGGTGTCGTCGCGCCCCTGAAGAAGATCTGGCCCTCGCCGGGTCCGGGAGCCCCGTGACTACTTAATGGGTGTCCAGCCGCACGAGAGGTGGTTCCCACCGTCGACGTCGAGGGTGATGCCGGTGATCTGCCACGCCTCGTCGGACAGGAGGAAGCACACCGCCGCCGCGATGTCGTCGGCTTCGGTGAGCCGGCCCAGGGGGAGATTCGAGGCCCGCTGCCACCCCTCCGTCGGCCTGCCAGAGGGGCCGGGTCGCCGTCGTCCGCACCAGTCCGGGGCTCACCGCGTTCACCCGGACCCCCCGTGGGGCCAGATCGGCGGCGATGGTGCGCGTCATGGCATTCAGCGCGGCCTTCGCCGCGGCATAGGACACCATGGCCGATGTCGTCTTGTGGGGCGAGCCGCTCGAGATGCTCACGACCGAACCACCGTTCTCACCGAGGCCCCGGGCCATGGCGGCCCGGATCAGGGCGACGGCCGGCCACGTGTTGAGGCGGAACGTCTCGAGGAGCTGCGCCTCGCTGATGGCGTCGAAGGAGAGCGGGTAAGGGGCGCCGCCCACCGTGCTGACGAGCAGGTCGATGCGGCCGAAGGTGTCGACGGCGCGGTCGGTGAGCACGGCCACGGCCGCTTCGCTGTCCATGGAGCCGACGACGCCGACGACGTCGAGCCCCTCTGATCGCATGGCTTCCTCGGTGGACGCGACCCGATCCTCGTCGCGGCCGTTCACGACGACCGAGGCGCCCTCCCGCGCCAGGCGGAGGGCACAGGATCGGCCGATGCTCGGTTCGGCGGTCGATCCGGTGACGATCGCCACCTGGCCCGAGAACCGTCCGGTCGCGCCGACCACGGCCGCGTCACTGCGGTTCCCGGTGATGCCGTCGGCTGGTGCCATTCCCTTCATCCTGCCCGACGTCGATGCATCTCGATGCACCGGGCCGGTGATCAGCTCCTCGCGACGTGATCAGCCCATGGCCACGATGGGCGCGGCGAGGACGATGCCCCCCGTCGAGCCGTGGAAGACGGCATCGCCGTAGCTGAAGATGCCCCCGTCGGAGGCGACGAGCCAGTAGCCCCCGCCGTCGGAGGAGCCCATCCCGACCACGGGCTTGTTGAGCGCGATGGAGCCGGCCGAGCCGTGGAAGGCCGCGTCGCCGTAGTTGAAGATCCCGCCGTCGGAGGCGACCAGCCAGTAGCCCCCGCCGCTGGCGTCGGCGCTCATGCCGACGACCGGCTTGTTGAGGTGGATCGACCCTGTCGAGCCGTGGAAGACGGCGTCGCCGTAGCTGAAGATGCCGCCGTCGGAGGCGACGAGCCAGTACCCCTTGCCGTCGGCGGTCGGCGCCATGCCCACGATCGGCTTGTTGAGCCGGAGGGAGCCCGCCGAACCGTAGAAACCGGCGTCCCCGTAGTTGAAGATGCCGCCGTCGGCGGCCACTAGCCAGTAGCCCCCGCCGTCGGGGGTGCGCGCCATGCCGACGATGGGGGCGTTCAGATGCAGGCTCCCCGTCGAGCCGTGGAAGCCGGCGTTGCCGAAGCTGAAGATCCCCCCGTCGGAACCCACCTCCCAGTAGCCGGCGTCCCCCGGGGTCGCGGCCGTGCCCACGATGGGCGCGTTGAGGTGCTGGCCCCCCATGGAGCCGAAGAACGGCTCACAGAACGAGAACACGCCGCCGTCGGAGGCGACCAGGCGGTAGCCGGGGAGGGACGAGCAGTTGACCGAGGCGACCAGCTGGCGCGCCTGGCCCGAGCTGGGGGAGATCTCGAGGCTCGACTCGTCGACCGCCTCGAAGGCGCTGCCTGGCACCGTCTTGAGCTCGTTGAGCAACGAGGTCGGCCACGCCGGGTTGGCGTCGGCCCAGAAGTGCCAATTGGGACCGTTGTCGTCGAGGATGAGCCCGTACTGCTGCAGGGCGCGGAGGATCACCTGGGCCTGGGGCGAGTAGCCCGAGATGTCGAAGCTCGCCTTCAACCGGAACCGAGCCCCCATCGGGGGGAGGTTCGGGTTGGCCGCCGACCCCTCGCCGGCGGTCGCCGGCCAGATGTACGAGGTGTCGGTCGTCAGCGCCTGGACCCGGATGGCGTGGGTGATGGCGCCCGACTGCACCTCGTCGTAGCGCATCAGCCCGGCCAGAATGGGCGTGCCCGCGGCGTCCACCGTTGCTCGCATGACCCGGAGGGCGTCGGAGTTGAGGTTCCAGACGGCGCCGTTGGCGGCGTGTGAGGTGGTGTTACCGGTGTAGTACGCGTCGTAGAGCTCGTAGTCGGTGCACGTTGCCGGGTCGACCATGATGGCGTGCCGGTCGCCCGTGCCGCCCTCTATGACGGTGTCGGATCCGAACGGGTACGGACCGGCATCGTTCCCGGACGAGCCGAACGTGAGGGGTATGAAGGCATGCCCTGCGGGCACGATGTTGATGGGCATGCCGTAGGTCGGAGGTGCGACCGGCTGCAGGTTGGTGGTGGATGCGTCCATGGCGGCGAGCCATTGCGCGCTGTGCGGGTCGACCGGCAGGTTGGCGACCGGGGTGTTATAGACGTTGTCGGCGGGGAATATCGGACAGTTGGGTGCACCGGGTAACGGCGTGCCGGCGGACGCGACGACGGATCCCCCGCCGATCGTCAGGCCGAGCGACAACATGGCCGACGTCACAAACGCGACCGCGACTCTCTGCATCCGTCTTTTCACAATTGTCCCCCTTTCCCTCTTTCGACCGTACCGCACGCGTGACTGATCTCCCGGGACCGCGGTGAACGGTCTGAGCGGACGTGCCGTGAGCTGCATTGTTGAGGCTTCTCACCCACGGGACGAAGGAGATCAACTGGCCTTGCGGGTGCACGTCGTCGCGGCAACGGTCACCGAATCCGTCGACGCCCTCGCGTCGGGGCTGCATGCCGTTGACCTCGTCAACGATGGACGGAAGCGAGCCTTCGCAGCGTCAGCACCATAGGTGCTCGCACAGCACCGTCCCGGTCACGCCGCGCGTTCGATCATGAACGGCACCAGGCATGCGATGAAGCGGCGCGCCGGCGTAGTCGTTCAGACCGGCAAAGGCGGCGTCCATCGACGCGATGGCGGACCGGGCCACCCCGCTCGCGAACTCGCCGGCGAAGGCGATGCTCCCGTACGACATCATGAGTTCGAAGACGCGGACGACGTCCTCCCGTGGCCGCTCGGCCGGAGCACGGCCAGGTAGGCCACCAACCAGCGCCGGTCTGCCGGGTCGGCGCTGGCCAAGAGATGGATGAGCATCAGTGTCCGCTTCCCCTCCAACAGGTCACCGAGTGCTTCCTTGCCGTACACCCCCGGATCCCCGACCACGTTGAGGATGTCGTCGCGGATCTGAAAGGCCGCACCGAGGTGGAACCCGAACTCGATCATCGGATCGAGCTCGGCGGTGCCCTTCGAACCGACGAGCGCGCCGACACGGAGGGGCAGCACCGTGGTGTACCAGCACGTCTTCTTCATGATGAGGTCGAGGTAGTCGTCGGGTTCGAGGTCGGTCCGGTTGTCCCGGCACCAACCGAGCTCGAGCGCCTGTCCGGCGACCGTCTGCTGGCTCATGAAGTCGAACTCCATCATGATGCGGTCGGCGAGCCACGGGCCCAGCAGATCGATGTTCTCGCGGAGCGTCCCCATCGCCTGCAGCGCGAGGCCGTCGCCGGCGTTCAGTGCGAGCGGCGTGCCGTACCGCCGGTGGAGGGTGGGCTCGCCTCTCCGGAGCAGGCTCGCATCCTCGATGTCGTCGTGGACCAGGAAGGCGTTGTGGAGGAGCTCGATGGCCACGGCGGACGGCAGCGCGTCGTCGAGCGGGCCACCGAAGGCCTCGCAGGTTCGCCAGGCACAGGCTCGGGCGCAGGGCCTTGCCGCCCCGGGTGGGGTAGTCGCTCATCGGCGCGGCAAGATAGGGCTGGTGCGCCACGGTGGCGAAGCGCCGGCGCAGGTCGTCGGCGACGATGGCGCCGTAGCGGGCCAGCCCGGCCATCGGTTCCTGCCCCGTCGTCACGAACGGTCGGTCGTGGGCACCACCCAGGACACGGAGCGGGAAGACGACGTCGGGCAGACCGTCGACCAGGAGCTGCCCGTGGTACGACGCCGGGGACACGTCCTCCGCCGACGGCGACGGTGACGAGGATCTCGCGGCTCTGGTCCGGCGTCGAGGCGATCTATCCGTTGGGGCTGCACGTCACCGCTCGAGTCCGGAAGTGAGGCTCCGCTGTGGCTGGCCAGCCCGGGACACCATGGCCGCAGACCGTCCGCACCCGCAGCCGTCGTGTTGTGCAGCCACAATCTGGCACTCACGCGACCGCCCGGAGCGACATCGGGCAGGCGGAGGTCGCCGTGCTCGGCCGCGGCCTCGGGCGGCCGCCACCAGCGGGTCGCATCGAGGAACCGGAGGCTGACTTCGTTGAGCTGACCCAGGATCGCGACGTAGGCCTCGGTCGCCAGTCGCATTTCCGACTGCAGAGCCCGGACGGACTCTCCGATCCCCAGTAGCCGAACCTGGCCGCCGCCGCTGCTTCCAGCACTACCACCACTGCTGCTGCCGCGGCGCGGTGCTCCCGCTCCGCCGTTGACTGCCGCGAATTCGCGCGAAAAGCTCGACGAAGCGCTCGACGATGGTCCGCGCCGCATCGAAGCCGAGGTCCTGGATCTCTTGCACCAGTCGTGCTGCTTCGGCCGCGCCGGAGCAGAACGGCTCGCCGTCCTTGGCTCGCTCACGTGCCGCCCACCGTCCCGTGCTCCCGCCATGCTCGAGCACCGCCTCGGCCGCCAACTGCCCGGATCGGGTGGCGCCCTCGACACACCCGGCGTTCAGGCCGTTGTCGGTCCAGTCTCCCGCCACGGCGAGGTTGCTGAAGCCGGTGTCGCCCGGCTGCATTCGGTACTGGTCGGTACCGGGCAGCGACTGGACGTAGAGGTCGGAGGGGTCGATGTTCGCCCGCAAGTACTGGCTGTCGAGCCGCTCGGGGCCGTGCAACGTTACCGGGCGGAGCCGTCGCACAGCAGGGACCAGCGGAATCCGCTCCTCGACCGCCTCCGGCCACAGCGTCGCCGACGTCGCGGTCCAAGAACGTCCGCGCCGGTCTCGCACGGCCCGTGTCTCACCCTCGACGTCGGGCGCGCCGTTCCGAGCGTCGGGCTGTGCCCAGGACACTGCAGAAGTAGGCGATCGTCCGCGGTCGGTCCGTCTCGGGCCAGTCCTCGGCCGGCAGGAGATGCGACATCGACGCCCAGGTGTCAAAGGGCGTGACGAAACCGCTGACGGTGACCCCGGAGGACCTGCCAACCGAGCACTTTCTCGTCCTCGGACAACCAGAGCTGGAACGCCTGTGTGGCCACCGTCCCCACGTTGTCGACCATCGATCGCCAGGCCGGAGAGGCCGCCAGGAGTTCGCCACAGATGTGCGGCACCATGCCGAGGGAGATGGCGAACACGACGGCGTCGAAGTCCTCTCCCGCCTCCAGGGTGCAGCGACCGACGTCGCGACGCGGGGACCAGAACGACTCGAGGTCGACCCCGTCGAGCGCATCGGCGGACCGTAACTGTGAGCGCGAGGGGTGCGTCGGGCCAGCACGGGAGGCCCTTCACCCGGATCAGGGGATCGTAGGCGTCGACGCCGTCCGCCACCTCGGCCTGGATGCCCAGATCGATCGCGCGCGATCGACCGCCCGTCGTCACCCAGTCGGAGCGCGTCGACCCGGTGAAAGAAGCGGAACTCCACCCCGCGTCGCGCGAAGAACCTCGTAGAGGGGGGCGAAGATCACCTCGCCCATGCCCGCCTGCATCTTCCAGAACAGCGCCCCCGAGTAACCGAGGAGCATCTTGGTCGCCAACTCAAGCCCGAGCCCGGCACTGAAGCGGGGACGGGCCGGATCGCCGTCCTCATAGCCGAAGACGAGGTCGTACATGCCCCGCAGGATCGGTGACTCGAGTGCCGCGGGATCGATGCCGTGGCGGAGCAGCCATTCGCGGTAGTCGAGGTGGTTGATCGCCCCGAAGCCCTCGGGCCGCGTCAGCAGGCCGTCGACCATGATGCCGAACAGGTTCGCCGTCACCACCTCCACCAGTTCGTAGCTACGGCGGGCGGCGGCCTGCGAGCGCAGCGCGTTGCGCAGACCGCGCCGGACGGGCTCGATGAGGGACGGCAGGGCGCGCTCGAGGTCGCGGCTGCCGGTCCACGATGTGGCCTGCCGCACGACCCGCTCGGCCCAGTTGAGCGGGAGGGTCAGACCGATGAGGCCGGCGCCCTGCACGACGGCCGCCATAGACGCCGCCGGCGCCGCGGCACGGGAGGCGGGGGCGGCGGGCGAGGTGCTCAACCGGATCGAGCCCCCGCGCGTGGTTCTGGGAACGGGAGCGACGCGAAGAAGTCGATGAGCAGGCGCAGAGACCGGACCACGAGGTCGGCCACGGCCAGGGGCGTCGACCCGATAGGCCCGTCACCGCCCGCAGCAGGACGACCGCTGACCGGGGAGAAGGCCGCCACCCACGGCTCCCACCCGCCGTCGTGCCGGTCGACGACGCCGACCAGGTTCGACGGTGCGACCGCGTCGTCCCAGGTGCGGATCGGACAGGACGGGTCCGACCGACCGCGGTCGAGCGCCTCGTAGCACCGGCGCATGACGTCGAACGTGTGGTCGTAGTAGCCGAGGAGCACGTGGAGCCCGTGCTCCTCGATGCGGCCGTTGGGTCCCCGGCTGCTGGCCCCCTTGCCGCCGAGGCGCCATCCTCGCTGGTAGACGGTGATGCGCTCGAACTGGTCGGTCCGGTCACCTTCGGTGAGCTCGAACGCGGTGGCCAGCGCGCCCATGCCACCGCCGAGAATGGCCACCGATCCCCCGGAGCGCCCCACGTCAGACCCCGAGAAGATCCAGCGCCTCGGCGAATTCGGGGCTCGAGGAATTGGGTGGGAACTGCTGGAGCACGGCGCGGATCCGGTCACCCCAGTCCTTCGGGCGGTCGTCGTGGGGAAGCCGGGCCAGGTCGTTGGCCGCACGCAGCGCGAGGACGACAGAACCCTGGGCCAGGCCGATCTCCACCGCGGCGACCAGGTCCTTGACCACCTCGTCCATCCGTTCGGGGTGGGCGGACGCGGTGATCTCGGCGCGCAGGCGCAAGAGGTCCGGTTGGTGGACCAGCTCTCCTGACGTCCCGGTCCGGTCCATGGCTTCTTCGAGCACGCGGAGCGCCGGGTCGGCATTGCCGAGGAAGTGGTGGTTCTGGGCGACGATGCCGAGGTACGTCGGGCGGAACGCCGCGTGGCCGACGAGATCCATCCCCGCACCGTACTGCTCGAGCTCTGTCACGTCGGAGGGCCGGTCGGGCTCGGGCATCAGGACGTACTGCTGGCCGAGCAGCTGGAAGTAGTCGAACCGGCATCGTTCCGCGATCTCGATCGTGCGCCGTCCGAACTCGCGGGCCTCGTCCCGGTTTCGTGTGATCATCCGGATCCAGGCCAGATAGACGGAGACGAAGGCCGAACTGAACGGTCCGGACGGGAAGTCGAGCTCCTCGGCGGTGGCGATGGCCCGCCGCTCCCACATCGCGCTTTCCTCCGTGCAGCCACGCAGCGCGGCGACGCAGGCGAGCGCGACCGCCGTGATCGGCACGGGGTCGTGTGGGAGGGGCCAGAACGGGGAGGCGGCCGCATCGACCGATCGCGCGCAGTATCCCTCCCACGCCTCGATGAGCCAACGGTGGGCCTCGTCGAGCCTGCCCTGGTAGAACGCGCCATAGCCCAGGCACGACTTGATCTCTGGCGCGAACCAGGCCGTCGCGGGATCGTCGAGCACGTCGGCCAACGGCTCGAGCACCACGCTCGCGGCGTCGACCGTGCCGCGTACCAGCAGGTAGCTCCAGATTCCGACCTGCGCCGGCATGATCTCGGGGCGGTCGGTGAGTCGCCGGCAGATCTCCTCCGCGACCGTGAAATCCTCGAGCACCTCGGGATAGCCGTAGCCGAAGAGGGAGCTCGTGCTGACGGTGCGTTGCGTCCGGATCATGAGTTCGGTCAGGTCCCGCTCGTCGCCCCCGGGCATGGTTGCCGCCAGTTCCAGCGCACGGTCCAGCAGCTGGCGGGCCTCGATGTGGCTGGCCGCCGACTGCGCCGCCTGGGCCGCCACGATGTAGGCCGGGATGGCCTGCGACGACGTCGCCGGCCAGGTCCCAGTGGTGGGCCACGACGGCGAGGTCGCCGGGTGAGGCCGCATTGGCGCCGAGCAGCTCCGCAATGCTGCGATGGGTGGCATGGCGGGTTGGCAGCACCTGCGTCTCGTACGCGGCGTCGCGCAGGAGGCCGTGCCGGAATCGGTACCGTCCGAGGCGGATCTCGGCGACCGGCTCGATGAGCGCGGCGTCCTCCAGACGGACCAGCGCCTCGTCGACCGACCGCCCGGCCAGCTGGCGCAGCGGCTCCTCGTCGAACTCGGCACCGAGCGTGGCCGCCAGTTGCGCGACGCGCAGGTCGATGCCGGGTGTCCGCAGGCGTGCCGTGAGGATCTCGTGGAGCCTGGGCGGAAGCACCTCACCGGGATGCGCGGTGACGGCGCTGCGGGTCAGCTCCTGGAGGAAGAGGGGAACACCGGCCCCGCGCTCGACGATCAGGCGACACTGCTCCGTGTCCAGTCCGCCGTCGGTCAGCGCGGCGACCAGCCCCGCCGCCTCCTTCTCCTTGAGCGGTTCCAGTTCGATATCGAGGACGGACGACGCCCACGGCGCATCGAGCGGGAGCCGGCTCGTGATGAGGATCATCGCGCCGGGGACGCCCTCGGTCGCCAGGATCCCCAACAGGTCGACGGTGGTCGGGTCGGCCCAATGGAGGTCCTCGACCAGCACCAGGGTCGGCGTCGAGGCCGCCGTGTGCGCGAGCCAGGCAACGAGGGCCCGGAGCGTCTGTTGGCGCAGGGCGAGTGCGTCCACCTCCGGGCGCGACCACTGCTCGCCGGCGTCCAGTCCGAGCAGTGGGGCGAGCAGGGCCACCGTGTCCCCGTCGAGACCGGCGTCTTCCAGCCGGCTCACCAATTCGCCGAGCCGCTCCTCCGGCGGCTGGTCCGGATAGAAGCCGAGCAGTTGCTCGAGCATGCGCCCGACGGGCCACAGCGCGACGTTGCCGTGATAGGGAGAACAATTGGCCTCGAGCACGACGCCACCCTCGTGGTGCACGTGCGTCGCCGAGCGTCGTCGGCCAACGCGGACTTCCCGATGCCGGCGGCGCCACGAACGACGACCACCGCCTCCTCGGGCCGCATGGCGCCATCGGTGTCGTGGACGAGACGCTTCCAGGCGAAACGGAGGAGCCGGCTCTGACCCTCGCGGCCGATCAGGGCCACCGACTCGGGGAGTCCGCGGCCCGAGGGAGGGACGGACAGGTTCGACCGCACCACGTGGTGCAGTTCCATCGGGCGGGCGATTCCCTTGAGCGAGCGCGTTCCGATCGGCTTCAGCTCGAAATGTGGTTCGACGAGTTGCCTGGTGGTGTCGCTGATGACCACGGTGCCGGGCTCGGCCTCACCCTGCAGGCGCGCCGCAACGTTGGGCGCCGACCCCGCAATGGCGGAGCCGTCGATGACCCCCGAGGCCAGCCCCGCGACCACGACGGTGCCCGAGTGGACGCCGACGCGGATGGCAGGTTCGATGCCGTGACGACGGTGCAGCTCGATGCCTGCGTGCGCCATCCGTTCGATGAGCCCCAGACCGGCCATCACCGCGCGCCGGGCATCGTCCTCGTGCGCGGCGGGGTAGCCGAAGCAGGCCACGACGCCGTCACCTTGGAACTGGAGCACGCGACCGCCGAGTTCCTCGATGGTCTCCGCCGCCACCCGGCGATAGAGGACGAAGACGTCCTGGATCACCTCGGGCTCCGCCACTTCGGCCATGTCGGTCGACTGGACGATGTCGGCGAAGACCAGGCTGACGAAGGCCCGCTGGCCTCCGGGCAGGGATCGTTCGAGTGTTCGCCCGTTCGATCATCGGATGCGGCGCGTTGGTTCGGAGGATCGACCGCCAGCACGTCGTCGGCGAGCTCGACGACGCGGTCCCAGGCTCCCGATCGATGCAGCGGCGTCCATCGACGCCAGAAGCCGATCGATCAGCAGCGACAGGCGGTCCTCTGCGGACGCTGCCGGCCGTTCCTGGGCAGCCGTCACCGCGTCCGACCCCTCACGACTCCACGGGCTGGGCGTGGCTGACGTAGAACAGAGCGGGGGCCTGCTTGCCCCCCGCGCCGGCGACGAGCGCACCCTCGTACAGGCCCAGGGCACGTTGCTGGTCTCCGCCTGGATAGTCACGTAGGCACGTCCGGCTTCCTCGATCACCGGCGGGGTGATCCTGACCTCCGACGACTTGATGGTCGCTTGCTACGCCCGACCCGCGTGAGATCCGAGATGCTTACGCGGCCTTGTCCGACCGCGCCTTGACCATCATTGTCGTGTGCTCGATGGTGCGGCCACTCCTCCCCGGATCGGCGCCGGCCGTCGGGCGTACAGTCACCTCGGCCCAGTTGGACACGCTCTCCATTCCCGCCTGCCAGGCGCGCGACCAATCCCGGGCGAGTCGTTGAAAGAGTCGACTGGTGTCGTTTGCCGCGTCCACCCGACCGTACTGCCCGACCAGAATCGTTCGCCGACATCGGCAGCGAAGGGGGCATAGAAGTCCACCATGTCGGTGACGGTGCTGATCCACTGCTCGGCCACGCCGCCCGAGAATGCGGCGGCGCCCTCCGTGGACCACGACACCCTGGGGTCAAGGTCGCCGACCGAGCCGGGTTTTGGGTCCATCGAGCCTCCAGCGGCTTGGACGGCGCCCACCTGCGTGGCGCGCTGCACCCAGATCTCCACTCCGGACACACCTGTGTCGCCACCGTGTTGAGCAGCGTGTTGGTGAAGCCCACCACCTTCAAAGCCTTGACGTGCCGCCGGCCACCCGCATCGGCGACCATGAGATAGCCACGGTCAACTTGGAGCATGTCCCCGATGCTGCGGTCGAGGTCGAAGCCCATGGCAGCCCATTTCTTCGACGACTTGAACTCGCACCGCAGCTCCGTCTCAAGCCGGTGGCCGCCGATCTCGACGACTTCGAGGTACTTGGAATGTGTCTGTTGGGCCTCACCCGGGTCGGGCGCAAGTCCAACGAGCCGATCGGCCGCATCTCCTTGAACATCTCGCCGCCCCAGTCCGGCCAATGGTCCGGGATCAGCCAGTCGCGGAGGGTCTTGAGGGATTCGCTGGTCTCGAACTCCGTGAAGATCCAGACCGCCTGTTTGCCCTCGACGTCCACGGGCATGGCGGCACAGGTCACCTCGGAGCCGCTCGGCGACTCGTCGCCGTCGGCGCCCTTCGTCATGCCGCCTCCTGCATGTCGGCAGGCCCTCCTCGAAAATGACCGCTGAACTGGGGAGGATAGCCCAGATCGCCGTCGCGCAACCCGGGTGACTCCCCGGCGAGCCGACCGTGACGGCGCGGCCCGGCCGGCTGACGGCGGGGGGCGCTCAACGGCCCGGAATTTCCGACTTCAGCTCGGGTCGCCGACCGGGGGAGGAGAGGGCCCCGTTCACGTCGGATCGTCGATGGAGGGAAGCCGGCTTGCGCTCCGGTCGAGCCACTCCCGCAACGCTGCGGTGGCGTGGACGTCGTTCTCGATGTAGGAGAGGATCCCCGCTTGGCGGCGCTGGGGCGAGCGGTGGACCTCATCGGCGATGGCCTCGACGTAGCGGACCATGGCCAGGTCTCGCCTAGTCGGCCCCCCGCCAGGAGAACCCCGCCACCGGGGCGACCGTCTTGAGACCCATGCTGTGGAAGCCCGTGACGAGCCTGGTCGTGCTTCACGATGAGGGAGCAGGTCCGACCGCCTGGTCGGATCGGATGAACGCCTCGACCTGGTCTTCAATCCCAGCGCGCCGCCAGGCGACGCAGCTGCCCGTTCTCGGCCCCCTGGCTGTAGCAGTCGGCGCGGAACAAAGCTGCCTCCTCGTGCCGCCTGGCTGAGGAGCTCGGTGAACCACTCCCAGAAGGCGAGAAACGCATCGATCTCTCCGGCTGCGATGTCAGGATTCCACGAGACGAAGGCCTTGTACTCGCAAGTCA
>CAVSLS010000052.1:0-379398 GCA_963728845.1 uncultured Acidimicrobiaceae bacterium | reverse complement strand
GCACGCCATCGACCGGGCCAACGCCACCCACTTCGGCCTGTCGGGCTCTGTGTGGAGCGCCGACCCCGACCGCGCCGCCGACGTGGCGGCGCAGCTCGAGTGCGGGACCGCCTGGGTCAACACGCATCTGGCGTTGGCCCCGCAGCAGCCCTTCGGCGGCTTCAAGTGGAGCGGCATCGGGGTGGAGAACGGCCCCCTGGGGCCTGGCCGAATTCTCCGAGTTCCAGGTGGTGCACCGCTCCAAGGCGGCCGACGGGCTCAACCCCAACACGGCCTTGCTGCTCTCGTCGGCCGCGCCCGGGCCGGGCGTCCGTCCTCCCGACCCGGCGGGCGTCACGTGACGTCAGCCGGTCGGGGTGGTCGTCGCGGCGCCGCCGGCGGTGGCAGCGCCGCTCCGCAGGACCCGCACGATGTCCTGAACGTCCGACCGCCCCTTCTTGATCGCGGTGTCCGCGCCCTGCTCAGCCGACCTGGCCGGCGAGAGCACGGCGTGGTTGGCGTTCCACTGGGGCGGGGTACGCGAGCACGGTGACGGCCAGGCCGTTGCCCGCACTCGAGGCGGTGCTGATCTGGTGGTTCAGATCGTCGATGAGAGGCTGCAGGAACTCGCTGTTCCGCGGGTTCACGTGGGAGGCCGCCTTGGCCGCGTCCGCGGTGAGCGCGGGAAGCGTCGTGCTGGTCGCGCGGTCGGCGGTGGCGGCGATCCGGGCCGCCGGCAGCACGAGCAGTTAGACGCGGTAATTGGTGAAGATCGTGGAGAAGTCATGTGCGGCCTGCCTCACCGTCGTGTCGCCCTGAATCATGGCGTTCAGCTGCTGCAACGGGGAGATGTCCGTGCCGAGGCGGCCTTGGCCTTGATGCCTGGCAGGGCCGCTGCGCCGAAGCGGATCAGGGTATGAGCGCGCCCGGCGAAGGTGGTGTTCGGCAAACGTGAGGGTTCTGTGAGGAATGAGGACATTCCGGCAATTCGGGGTGTGCGAGATGGAAGGCTAGGTGGGTGAACACCGACAACGGGACGGTCGTCGTCGTCGAGGACGACCCGCACATCGCCGACCTGGTGGACCTCTACCTGCGGCGCGAGGGCTTCCGGGTGCTGCTGGCCGGCGACGGCGAGAAGGGTCTCGAGATCTTCAAGCAGGAGGACCCCTGGATCGTCATCCTCGACGTCGGGCTCCCGGGGGCGCGCGACGGGTTCGAGGTCTGCCGCGAGATCCGCGCCCGCAGCACGGTGCCCGTCCTCTTCCTCACGGCCCGCGACGACGAGGTGGATCGCATTCTCGGCCTGGAGTTGGGTGCCGACGACTACCTGGTGAAGCCCTTCTCGCCCCGCGAGCTGGTGGCCCGCGTCCGGGCCATCCTGCGCCGGACGCGCGAGGGCCCGGCGCCGCAGGAGGTGATCACCGTCGGCCACCTCGAGGTCGACATGCGGCGCCGGGAGGCACGGCGGGCCGGCGAGGTCGTCGCACTGACCACCCGCGAGTTCGACCTCCTCGCATTCCTGGCCAACAACGTGGGCCTCGCGCTGTCGCGTCAACAGCTGCTCGACGGCGTCTGGGGATCCGACTGGTACGGCGACGAGCGCACGGTGGACGTCCACGTGGCGCAGCTGCGAAAGAAGCTCGGGTCCGACCTCCCGCTCGCCACGGTGTGGGGCGTCGGCTACCGGTTCGGCTGACCGATGCGTCGCCGACTCATGCTGGCCATGGTGGGCCTGGTCGCGGTCGTGCTGGTGATCGCGGGCGCGGGCAGCCTGATCCTGACCCGCAACCAGGCGCGCGACCAGGCGGAATCGCAGCTGGTCTCGGAGGCCCGGTCGCTCACGTCCTCCGGGCTCGGGTCGGAGTCGCTCAAGGTCCTCGACGTCATGAAGCAGACACTGACGCTCGAGGACGCCGACTTCATTGAGATCGACCGCCTCGGCAACGTGGTCTCCGCGCTCCCCGAGGGTCTGACGCCGAACAACATCGACGTGGCCGCTCTGCAGGCTGGGCAGACGACGTCGGGGCGCAAGGGCGACACCGTCTATGCGGTCGCGCCGGTGACGCTGTCCGAGCAGGAGCGCAACCGTCTGCGGGCGCGTTCGCCCCGGCACATCGCCTTCGAGGGCACGGTCGCCGTCCTCCTCACCCGCGACGCGGGCGACCTCGGGCCGAGCTGGGGCTACTTCATCGTGGCCGGCGGCGCCGCGCTCCTCGTCGCCGCACTGGTGGCCTGGCAGATGAGCCGCCGCATGGCCCGGCCACTCGTCGAGGCCGAGGAAGTGACGGGCCGCATCGCGGCGGGCGAGCTGACGAGCCGTGTGCCGGTCCGACCCCACGACTACCCCGAGTTCGCATCGCTCGCCGGCTCCATCAACGACATGGCGCAGAGCCTCGAGGGCGGCCGCGCCCGGGAGCGCCACCTCCTGCTCGCGGTCTCGCACGACCTGCGAACGCCGCTCACGTCCATCCGCGGCTTCGCGGAGGCGATCCAGGACGGGGCGATTGAGGACGACGGGCAGGCGGCCGACGTGATCATCGCCGAGTCGCGCCGGCTGGAGCGGCTGGTGGGCGACCTGCTCGACCTGACGAAGCTCGAGGCGCGGCAGATGTCGATCTCCATGCGCCCCACGGATGCGGCGGAAGTGGCGACCACGACGGCGGAGGGGTTCCGGCCCGCGGCAGCCAAGAGCGGGTTGGCGATCGTGCTCGAGGTGCCCGGGGCCGACGGGGTCCCGGCGGCGCCCAGCTCCGCCACGGGCCCCCGGCCGCCCGTGGCGGCGGACCCCGACCGACTGGCCCAGCTCCTGGCGAACCTGCTCGAGAACGCCATCACGTTCGCCCTGACGACGGTGACCGTGACGATGACGGACGACCCGGCCGCCGGTGCCTGCGTGATCACCGTCGTGGACGACGGACCGGGTATTGCGGCCGGCGACCTGACCAAGGTGTTCGAACGGTTCTACCGGGCCGACCGGGGGCCCAATCGCCGGCTGGGCTCGGGATTGGGGCTGGCGATCGTGGCGGAGCTGGCAGAGGCCATGGGAGGCAACGTGCGCGCGGAATCGCCCGTCGACTTCGACGGCGGCTCCCGCTTCGTGGTGACCCTGCGGTACTGGCCGGGCGCAGCTGCGACCGCCGCCGCCGCCGGGTCCGGCTCCGGTGGTCAGGGCGCCCGAGTCTCGTGTGTGACCGGTGCGGCCGGGGCGTGGGCCACCGAGGCGATCGGCGCCACCCATGCCGCCGTCGCGGGCTCGGATATGAGGGTCAGGACGCGGTAGGTCGCCGTGTAGGCACCGATGCCGACGATCGCACTGAGGGCGAACGCGGCCACGAGCTTGGACCACCGCCCCGCCCTCGATATCCGCATCGTCGTGGGTTCGGCTCCTCGTGCCCCGCCCCAGCGACCGGCCTGGATGTCCACATAGGAGTTTCGGGTGATCTGCACCAGACCTTGAGCGGAGCGCCGAGCACTCTGGCTGGGCGACGACGGATCCAGCACCTGCACTCATACGGTCGAGGACCAGTACCTTCGGCCTATGACTCGGGACTTTCGGCCCTGTGGCCGACCAGGGCCACCTGCAAACGTGTTGGTGTGGCGATGTATGCCGAACTGTTGTCGGAGACGGTCACCGCGGTCGATCGGAAGAGCCCGGGCGGCATCTCGCTGGTCGAAGACTTCTTCAGGGCCCGTGGGCAGTATCGGCGGCTCAAGGAGTCGACCGGTGCCGATCCCTGCGAGCACCTCGTGTGCGGTCTCCGGTACGACGAGACGCTCATCAGACTGAGCCTCGCCCCGGGGGCCGAGACGTCTCCCGACCGCTTCGCCTGTCCCGAAGCGGAGCGGGCTCGGCTCGAAGAAGAGCTCGCATCGCTCGGGCCCTGCCTGCACGACTTCATCGAATCGAGGTAGGGGGCGAAGCGACTCGCATCGTCCCTCCTGGCCGCCGGCCCACGGTTCGCCTCGGGTGACACGGTCGGCCCGGCAGCTTGGTGTAACCGCGACCCGTGACCTCCGTCACTCTTGCGGCCCGAATCGACAAGCAACAAGAGGAAGACCGGCATGCGTGTGCATGCACAAGGAGTTGTCGACGCGCGTCCGCAAACCGTTCGTGGGAGCACCACGACCAAATTGTCGCCTCCTTGTCTGCATCGTGGGAGATGCCCAACGGCGAGCTCACCTCGCAGGCACGGACCACGACGAACGAGGAAATTTTGTTGACGGGTTTTCAGTTGACAGGTTGCATTTGGACTGTTCCAATACCGGGGCACTGGATGAAGGGAGCTTGCCATGCACACCCGAAGCGCCTCGTTTCTCTCACCTGTAGGGCTTCGACAACCTCTTCGGGCTGCCTGTGCGGCGGTCTTGCTTCTGGCGTTCGTCGCCGTCGTCGTTCTCCTGCCGGCCCGCGCAGGCGCCGATCCGAAAGTCGTACCGCACACCTCGGGGCCCGTCAGCGCGCATGACCTCCCAGGCTTCCCTGGGACCTCGACAGGTCCACACTTCAACGAGTGCCCCGCAATCGGATACGACAACAGCTGCGGGCTGCTGATCGTCGTCAGCAACAATGGTGAGACGGTGCTCCAAGACACCAACAACCAGGCCACCAGCGTGACACCGATCGCCGGCTCGCAACAGCCATATGACGACATCGAGGACACACTCGTCGGGATCGTGAACACTTCGAGCAAGCCGCTCTTTGCCATCCAACTCTCCGGCGAGTCGACCTCGACCCCGATATTCGGCTTCGATGGTGACGGCATCTGCACCTACGCCACCGGTGGGTCCAACACGGCTGCCGTTGGCACGGGCAGTGGTGGTCAGGTGGGCGGGTTGGGCGAACCCCCGGCGGGCTTCACGGGCGACGGCTACTGCAACGCTTCGCAGTTGGCAGGCAGCGCCAACGCCTCGGGCCCTGACCCGAACGGAAGCGACTACCAGGGTCCCACCACGAGCTTCTCCAACATCAGCGCCGACACCGCCTCCGGCGTGGTCAACTTCAACGGAGGCTTGGCCCCCGGTGCGTCGACGTACTTCTCCCTGGAGGACTCGTTGGCCGCCAACCAGGTGAGCGTCCAGTTCGGCTATTGGGTGGCCGCTTCCGACGGTGGCATCTTCGCCTACGACGCACCGTTCTACGGCTCAATGGGCGGCAAGCCCCTCAACCAGCCCATCGTCGGGATCGCCGCCGACCCTCGGACCGGTGGCTATTGGGAGGTGGCAGGCGACGGCGGATTGTTTGCCTTCAACGCGCCGTTCTTCGGCTCCATGGGCGGCAAGCCCCTCAACGCGCCCATCGTCGGCATGGTGAGCACACCGGACGGTCTCGGCTACTGGGAGGTGGCAGCCGACGGCGGCATCTTCAACTTTGGTGACGCCAAGTTGTACGGCTCCATGGGCGGCAAACCGCTGAACAAACCGGTGGTCGGCATCGCCACCACGCCCGACGGCCTCGGCTACTGGGAGGTGGCGAGCGACGGTGGGATCTTCAACTTCGGCGACGCCGCCTTCCTGGGTTCAATGGGAGGCAAGCCGCTCAACAAGCCGATCGTGGGTATCGCCGGCGACCAGGCCACCGGCGGCTACTGGGAGGTGGCGTCCGACGGCGGACTGTTCGCCTTCAACGCGCCGTTCTTCGGCTCGCCCGCATCCATGCCCCTGAACAAGCCGGTCGTCGGAATGGCGTCGACGCCTGATGGTCAGGGGTACTGGGAGACTGCCACGGACGGCGGCATCTTCAACTACGGGGACGCCTTCTTCTGGGGCTCGACTGGATCCATCACGCTGAACAAGCCTGTGGTTGGGATCGCCGGAAGCAACGCGTAGGCAGATCCCGCCGCCCAGCGTCACCACCGTGCCCCTGGAGAGATCCGGGGGCACGGTCGCGTCTGCGGTCGAGTGGGCTCTCGAAGCCCAGGGGAAGGTCGCCGGCTACGACTCGGACGAGTCGCGGCGCCGGGAGCTCACCGCGAGAACCGCGTCCGCGATCGCACACGACAATCCAAACAGGATCTCGTTCGGGATGCCCTCCGCTGATTCGTTCTGGGCCCGAGCATGAATTCGTCTGACTGCCCTCGGGAATGGATTGCGCCCGAAGTAGTAGATCATCGGCTTGTCCGCGTCGAGCAGAACTGCCCCGGCCATCGCCGCGATCGTGGCGTTCCGGGACCCCCGGCCCACCGCGCCCGCAGCACACGCCATCACGAGCAGTCCCAGCAAACCATCCCGTTTCGCGTATCGAAGAAAGAGTTCCTTGCCGTCGGGCGTCCTCAAATTCACAACCCCAGTGGGGCACCATGTCCAACGCAAGGTGCGATCCAACGCCGACGAAGAAGGCGGCCACCGGACGCTGCTCGAGGAGTCGACCGATCACGACCCCCGAGAGCACATGATTCGTGACGAACATCGGCCTCCTGCTAGGAGAGTAGACCCTGCCGGGTGCTGCGACAAGGTTCGAGCACCCGACGCAGAACACCTGGTGAACCATCCCAGTTGCACGCACTCACCCTAAGTATCGTGCTGGGTAGGCCGATACGACCCCTGTGAGTGTCACATTCTCCACGGATGCGGAATCAATGAGCCAACAAGAGGGTAGAGGCGCCCGCAAACAGATTTACGGCGCGTGCCACCGTTGTGGTTGGTCCGGACCAGTTTCGAGGATCGGTCGGGTGGACCGGCGTCGTCTCGGCACGGGTAGATCCTTCGGTCGTCTCTGTGACGACTGCATCGGCAACCTTGATAGGCAGCGATCGCCCGGTGGGGGCCTCCACCTCCCCCGGAGGACCAGGCATCGACGGGACGTGGCTTGAAACTCTCGATGCGCACCGAGATCGTTTGATCCGATCGTCGGTGAGCAGCTCGTTCAGTTTCCCGGTTGCGGCTCGGTCAAACAGCCTCGTCGCTGATTGTGGACAACAGGGCCCACGAAGCTGCCGTCTTTCGTTCCGAGAGTCTCGACGTCGCGGCTGCGTTCCGCGCGCCCTTGCTCTCGACACGGATGGTCCTCAGCACTCGCATTCCGTCGGAGAAGGCGTTCAGGTTGCTCGCCCCGAAGTGACGGCAGGACTCGAAGCTCGGAACCTCTGTCACCCGAAGACCTGCTTTGGCGATCCGCACGTTGATCAAGGTCTCGACCTCGAAGCCGTCGCCCCAGAGCATCACCCCGGGCTCCGAGCCCTCGATCTCGGGCGCATTGAGCCTCATGACGTCCAGGCATGCTCGCCGGAAGGCGTTGTAGCCGTAGCAGAGGTCCGTGTACCGAGTTCCGTAGATCAGGTTGACGATCTTGTTCAGCCAGAAGTTGCCGCATCTCCGGATCAAACTGATGTCCAGGCTCCCCCCGCCGGAGAGGAACCGGGACCCCTTGGCAAAATCAGCGCCTTCCTTCAGGGTGGTGACGAAGCGGGGTATCTCTGCGGGGTCGTTCGAGCCGTCCGCGTCGATCATCACGATGAAGTCGCCCGTGGCTGCGGCAAAGCCGCAGGCGAGAGCGTTTCCCTTGCCCCCACGGGTCTGGCGGATGACGGTGATGTCGGGCCTCAGGCGTTGAGCGACGCCGACGGTGTCGTCCGTCGAGTTTCCGTCGACGACGATCACTTCGTAGTCGTCCGGGAGCCTCGACAGGACGTATGGCAGGTTGCGCGCCTCGTTCTTGGTCGGGATCACAATGCTCACGGTGGGCTCCACGTCCCGCGGCACGAGCTTCGGGCCGACGCGAGGCATCTCTCCGGCCGGCGCTTCATCGCGCACCTGTGGAAACCTCTGCCCCTCTTGCCCGAATGGAGTATTGGCTCCCGTCTGGCCTGTTGTTTCTCCGTTGTGAATTGCTCGAAGCTCCACAGTCTCCGCCTCGTGAATGGCGCGCAGCCTGCCCGCCTCTTTGCTCGTCCCTGACGACATGCGTCGCTCCGCTCCCAACTGGGCCTACCATGCAAGGATTGACCACGAGCTCCCCGTCGAGGTAGAGCCGATCGGATCAAATAGAAGAAATTTTCGTCCATTCGCGCCGGGTCGAAGGTCCGTCGAGGCCGCAGATCGCACTCAGGCGATCACTGCTGGTGGGCCGACTCGACTGATGTTCGGCCCTGCGGCATGTCACGCGAGTACGATGCCGACCTTGGGGCGCCTTGGTTCCGGCGGGGGGTGGTGACGACGGTGCCCGGTTCCGCGACCACCTGAGCCCACCATGCCGACAGCGCTGATCATCGGATCCGGTCCCGGGGCGGCGGGGGCCGCCCTGGCCCTGACGGCTGATCCGGCACAGCAGGTCACCGTCATCGATGTGGGCGGCTTGCTCGAACCGGATCTACGGTCGACCCTGCATCGGCTCGCGACCACTGACGAGGGACGGTGGTCGGCGGCCGATGTCGAGCGCATCAGTCGTCAACCCGTACCGACCCGTCGTGGAGGACTGCCGGAGAAGCGGGCGTACGGATCCGACTTTCCCTTCCGTGACGCCGGGCAGCTGGCTGGGATCGAGCCGCATGGGTTGGCCAACCCGTCGCTCGTCTCGGGGGCGTATGGGGGTTTTTCGAACGTCTGGGGTGCCCAGATCATGCCGTTCTCCAAACAAACGTTTGGTGGCTGGCCCATCACATGGAGCGAGATGGAGCCGCACTACCGCACCGCCTTGGGAGAGATGGACCTGGCCGGAGAGGAGGACGACCTGAACGAGCTCTTCCCGTTGATGGCTCCGGCCCGATCGCTGCCACCGTCCGCGGACCGGACCGAACGCGTACTGGGCCGGTACCGGCAGCGACGGGCTCTGGTCCGGTCGCACGGCATAACTCTGGGCCGGGCTCGGCTGGCTTTCAGGTCCGACGAGTGCACTCGCTGTGGCCTGTGCATGACCGGTTGCCCTCACCAGCTCATCTACTCGAGCTCGCACACGTTCGACCGTCTTCGCGCCAAGAAGCGCATCAGGTATCGGCCCGACATCCTCGCCGTCCATCTCGACGAGGTCGATGGTGAGCCACACGTGCTGGTCCGGAGTACCCGGACAGGGCGGGTGGAGCGAATAGGGGCTGACCGGATCTTCGTGGCATGTGGCGGGATCGGCACGGCGCGGCTGGTGCTCGGCTCCCTCGGTGCCTTCGATCAGCCTGTCTACCTTCAGGAGTCCGTGCAGTTCGTGATGCCAACAATGTCGTTGCGTGCCATTCCGGATCCGCGCTCTGCACGGAATTTCACCCTCAACCAGTTCAATCTGCTCTACGACGTCAGCGGCGACGGTGTGGATCTCTGCCAGGTCCACTTCTACGAGTACAACCCGGCGTTTCTTGCGTCGGTACCCGGAGCGATCCGGCGTCCGGGAGCCGAACCGGCGCTGGCGGCGCTGCTCCGGCGGGTCTCGGTGGGACTCGGCTACGTGCCGGGATGGGCGTCACCCACGGTGAAGATCGTCGCGCGTCGGGTGTCCGGAGGAGGACACGATCGGTTGCCGGTCCTGGAGGTGGGGGGCGAAGCCGGTGGCCGATGGCCACCCATGTTGCGGGCTCTGGTGCGTTCGATGCTCAAGGTCGCCCCGGCGCTGGACCTCTGGCCGGCGGTCCCCATGATCTCGTTGTCCCCGGCGGCGAAGAGCTACCACTTCGGGGCGAGCTTTCCTCATGGTCGGTCGCGCACGGCCACCACGACCGATCGGACGGGGCGCCTGGCCGCGTGGGACCGCATCCACCTGGTGGACGCGTCGGTCTTTCCGGAGGTTCCCGCCACGACCTTCACCTTGACGATCATGGCCAATGCACACCGCATCGCCAGTGAAACGCTCAGGAGCCCACAATGATCGCCCATCCCAGCGCGAACCCAGCCCCGACCGGGCAGCCGGTCGTCGCCGTCACGGGCGCCACCGGCTACCTGGGTTCGCTCCTGGTCGCCGCCTTCGGTTCAGCCGGGTACACGGTCCGTCGCCTGGTCAGGTCCCCGGTCCAGGGGAGCGGCGACCACTTCTTCGACCTGACTTCGGCCGGTTCGTCCGACGCCCTCGACGGCGTCGATCTCCTGGTCCACTGTGCCTACGACATGGCGCTGACGAGCAGGGCCGCCATCTGGCAGTCGAACGTTTTCGGCACCGTCGCGCTGCTGGACCGGGCCGTGTCCCGCGGGGTACGCCGGAGCATCGTGTTGTCGTCGATGTCGGCGTATCCGGGGACTCGCCAGCTGTATGGCCGGGCCAAACTGGCGACGGAGATGGCAGCCTGTGCCCGTGGGTTCTGCGTCGTGCGCCCGGGCTTGGTCTACGGAGCCGGCTGGGGTGGGATGGCCGGGACGTTGCGCCGCCTGGCTACGCTCCCGGTGCTTCCCGACTTCGGCCCGCGCGCACGCCAATTCACCGTATCGGAGAACGATTTCGCCGCCACCGTGGTGGCCCTGGCCCGGGCCGAGCACGTCCCTGCGCTCCCGGTCGGCATCGCCCATCCCGATCCGGTTCCTTTCACGGACCTGCTGACGAGCTTCGCCGAGAGCCGGGGAAGGCCACGGCCCCGGTTCGTCGCGACGCCGCCCATGGTCGTCTACGCGGCCTTGCGTGCCGCGGAGGTCCTGCCGGTCAAATTGCCGGTCCGGGCGGACTCCCTGCTCGGGCTCATCCGGCCGGCACCCAACGTGCCGAACCTCGAGGTCCTCGAGGAGCTCGGCGTTGTGCTGCAACCGTTCGCGCTCTCCTGCGCCGGCGCGGGCGCCGAGGGATATTCGTGGCGAGCGAGGGAGGCAGGTGCTCGATCAGCCGTCGACCCGGCGCAGGGTGTGCCCCTCGGTGGCCAGCACCACCCGTGAACCCTTGTTGAGCAGACCGGTGGGGAGATCGACGCTCTGTGCCGCAGTGGTCCGCGCAAGGCTGGAGCGCCAGACCGCGCGGCCGTCGTTCCTGACCTCGAGCGTTGCTGCGACGGGGCCGGCCGAGCCGAGTTGCACCTCTGCGACCGAACGGCCGGTCGTGCTCGTCGCTACCGAAAGCTCCGGGGGAGGTGTCCAATCCTTGAGCGACGGGACTGTGGCCAACGTGGCGCCGAGGGCGAAGAGGGTCAGCCCCAGGCAACCGATGAGCACCTGGGACCGGGAGCGACGATTCCTGCCCGCGGAAGGGGTGGACGAGGCGGGGTCGGACCAGTCAGCGTCGGAGCGCGGGCCCGACGTGGCCTCCGGGCCCAGCCCATCAGTTTCCACAGCCAATGCGACTGCTTCCAGGAACTCGGTGACGTCGTCGAAACGGCCGGCCTCGGCGGACAGCTCGGCGAGGTGCTGAATCCGGCCGTCCGCCGCGTGGGTGTGCTCGGCCACCAGCTCGGCCTTGTAGCCGGTTCGCTCCGCCACCAGTTGGACGAAGTCGGCCGGGCCCATCGTGGGCATCAGCGTCCGCAGCTCGGTCAAGATCTCGGACAGCCGCTCGGCGCCCTGCAGTGCCATCCCGTTGAGCCCGGCTTCGGCCGCGCGGTCGATGGCATGGCTGAACGAAACGTCGTTGAACGCCGCCCAGGCGGTCAAGCGGGAGACCGACCTGCCGCCGATGCCACGCTTGGGGATGTTGACGATGCGCCGAGCGGAGACTTCGTCGTCGGGGTCGGCGAGCACGCGCACGTAGGCGAGCACGTCCTTGATCTCCCGACGGTCGTAGAAGGCGGCCCCGACGATTGCCCGGTCCGGGAGGCCGCCCGACCAGGCGGTCGTCTCCAACGGCACCGATCGCGCGTCTGTGTGGTCGAAGACGGCAGGGTCGCCCTGCCTCGGGTCGCGTTGGTGCCGGCTCTGCGGGCGCAGGCTCAACCCCAGGAGCACCAGCAGGACGACGATCGCGACGATCTCGGGCGGTAGGTGTGTGAGCCGGATGAAGAATGCGCCGAAGACCCCGATCACCAATGCTCCCACCACGACGCACACGACGAGGTGCTCCGCGTCGCGGCCCCGCCCCGGACGACGGCGCAATCGGAGCAGCCACAGCATCGCAACCACCGCGGCCAAGAGGAAGACGCCCACGTTGAGACCAGCCCCTCCCACCGGCGGGCCCGGAGGTGCAGGGCGAGCGGACGGAGGGAGCAGCGAGGTCACGTCGTATACCTGGATCGGACCATTGTCGTAGATGCGCTTGATGAAGGGATACGAGTTGAACTTGGTGAGCTCGGCCAGAGTGAGACGGGTCGAAGGTTCGCCAGCGGCGATGTACGTTCCGTAGAGCGGGAGTCCCTGGGCGAGGCGGTCGTCCACGACGATGTAGCGGATGTGGGCCTTGCGGATGAGATAGATGTCATACAGGCTGACCCGACGGTCGAAGAAGATCAGCTCCGGATTGACCAGCCCGCTCTCGGCCGTGACCGAAACGACGCCTCCGATCGCGTTGAGCAACACGCCGTTGTCCTTGTCTGTGGCCACGTGAGACCCCGCGGGGAGGTGGCTGTCGGCCCAGTGCGCCACGGCCAGCGAGGGGGAACCATACGACAGGTTGTCGGCGCCAACGCGATAGGGCCCGGGCAGGAGACTCACGAGCGGGCCTATACCGAAGAGCAGGCTACCGAGGAAGACAACGGTTGCCACACCGATCGTGCCGGCCCGCTCGATCAGACGACGGTCCCGGGAGATGCGTCTGGCCAGCCAGGCGCCAACGATGAGCGCCACGCCGAAGAAGATGAACGTCGTGGCGCGCTCGGCCACCAGCTTGCTGCTCGACGAGATGTTGGCCAGGACCGAGATCGGATAGGTGGCTGCGATGACCGCAGGGATGTAGCGGAGAGCTCCACCGCGCACACTTCGCTTGAAGATCACGCTGAACAGCGAAGGAACCAGAATGAGGCACCAAGCGAAGGCAGATGCCAGGATCAGGGCGATCTCCCAGTGGGGTGATCCGCCACCCGCGGCGCTCTTGAACAGCGTCCTGTCCCCGTGACCGTTGCCCAATGCCTCGGCGAGGTCCGCCGACGCAGCCGCAAAGACAGGTCCGAGGTACGGGGTGAGGAGTCGACCGACGAAAAGGGTCCACGCACCGCCGATGACGAGTCCGACCGCGGCGGCGAGCCCGACGATGCGGGCCTGGGCCCTCCTCCTGTTGGGTAGCTCACTGCCGGACATGGAGTCTTTGGCCTGCTCCGAAGTTTGACTTTCCGATGCCGAGGGCGGTGCAGCAGGGGCGTCCGCCGTGGGCGCGGCCAAGAGGGTCAGCGCTGGGCCCGAGTCGGTGAGCGTGAGGCGGCGGCGAGGGTGGGCCGTGAGGTACAGCCCTGCAGCCCACACGACAAGGAAACCGACGGTGAGCCAGCCGGTGACATGGTGGCTGACGACCACGGCTGCGACGCAACCAAGTGTGAGCGCGAAGGATCTCTCGATCCTGGGTCGGGCGTTGTCAATCGAGACGAAGAGGAGGTACACCACCGCGACGGCGAAGGCCAGGGCGATCGTCTCGTAGGCGTACTGGGCGTCGAAGCCGTAGAACTGCGGACTGGCGGCATAGGCGAGCACGCCGATGCCGCCCGCACGCGACGAGTGACAGGCGCGCTCGACGATGAGGAAGACCGCGAGAACGAGGACGATACGGACCGCGGCGAGCACGATCAGCTGATCGAGCGCCAATGGGAGACCGGTGAACCATCTGGTCGCGGCAGTGGCCAGCTCGAGCCCGGGATAGTAGGGGCTTACCGGCAGGATCGAATTGGTGGGAAACAGGGCATGGCTGTCGAACAGGCTGGTGAGGGTCCCAAGGTGAGACAGCTCGTCGAAGCTGTCCAACATGAGCGGTTGGAGCATCGCGTACGAGGCGAAGAGCCCGAGACCGAGTACGAGTGAGACCCAGACCCGCTCGGTCCGTGCGGCATGTCGGCTCGTGAGACGCCATGCGCAGGCGGCAAAGAGGAGTGCGATGCCAAAGAGGAAGAGCGGAATTGCCGGCGACCCATGTCCCGAGCGAGCGAGGGCGTCGGCCGCACCCTGCATCAGCAGACCGAACCCGGCCAGCCCCAGAACGACCCCGAGGCGTGATCGATCGAGCGGAGGGGGCGTGGACGGGGTCACAGCCTTTGGGACCGGAGTCTTCCGAAGGACGTCGGGTGCCTCGAAGGAGGGATCGACCTCCGTCTCGCTGTACTCGTGGAGACTAGGGCGAATTCGCTGTGACATCAGTGTGCCCTGGCACTTGCCTCTCGTTGTGTGAGCCCGTTCCGGGGCCAGCATCCCGGTTCGGGCTCTTTGAGACGAGCCGCCGCGCCTCGGCACCCCAGTGGCAGCTCCAAGTATGACATGGGCCACCGTTGCCTGTTGTCGCGGGTCGCCGTCGACCGCCTGACCGTGGTGGATCGGGCTCGGATTCTCCGACGCGCCTCCCTCCAGCGGAGACGTCGAAACGGGAGCAGAGCCACTCGGTGCGGGCCGATGTGGGGTTGCGGGGGCTGGCCTCCGTTTCCCAGGGTGGACCCAGCAAAACCGGTGCAGGGCGCCGCGGGGATCCGCTCCTGCTGCGCCGACGCCCCGGACCTGTGGGCCCTCCGGTGACCGAGGCATTAGCCTCGATTATTCGCTCGCGGATGCGTGTGGGCGTTGTTGAGGGACCGGACGAATTGCCAGGGTTAGGATCGGCCAGTGAAGCGCGGGGGTCGCCTGGGCGGCGACGATGCTCCGTCTCCATGAGCGGACACCGGCGCGGGCCGCGCGTCCCCTGTCGTCGCCCGACGGCGGTGCCAACGCGATGAATTGGTTCGGCGGCATGGAAACGAAACAGGCAGGCGAGCTGCGGCGCCTCTTCACGACGTTCGCGTACCTCGTTGCCAAGCAGGGAGCGGTGGCGGTGATCGGTCTCGCCTACTGGGCGGTCGTGACGCACCTCTTCAACGCCCAGGACGTCGGACTGGCGGCCGCCGCCGCGTCGACGGCGCTGTTGTTGGCGGCGTTCGGCGCCCTCGGGATCCCGCTGCTCCTCCTGGCGGAAATCGAACCGATCGACGATGCGGAGCGGCGCGTCTTCTTCACGACCGGAAATGCGATCGCAGCGTTCGTGGTCCTCGTCTTGTCGGTTGGCACCATGGCGCTGTCGCCTTTCTTGGGAAAGAGCCTGCAGATCATCGGTCATGATCCATCCACCGCCGTCCTGTTCGTGGTGGGGTCGGTTGCGAGCATGGCGGGCCTGACCCTGGACGGCGCGGCGGTCGGGTTACACCGCGGTGCGGCACAACTCTGGCGAGGCAGCCTGAGTTCCTTGCTGAAGCTCCTCTGCGTGGGCGTCTTGGTGCTGGTCTCGACACGCACGAGCGCCGGCTTGATCTTCGCCTGGGCGCTGTCTCTGATCATCGCTTTCATCGTCTGCATGCCGATGCTCGGGTTGCAGCGAACCCCTTCAGGAGAGGGAGCGCTCAACCGCCGGGTGGCGCTCGTACGTCGATTCACGACGCTCTCCCTCCAGCACCACGTGCTCAACCTGTCCATCAGCTCGGTCTCCTTCATCGTTCCGCTGACTGCCACGCTGCTCATCTCACCGTCGCAGGTTGCCTACTTCTCGGCTGCTTATCTCCTGGCCTCAACCATGTTGATAATTCCGTACCTCCTCGCACTTTCCCTCTTCGCAGAGCGATCGGGAGACCCCGGCCTTCTCCATCGCCACGTCCGGCGGACGCTCCCCTTTGCGCTCGCTCTGATTGGTGCAATCGTGCTCGCCGTCGAGATCGCGGCTCCCTACGCGCTGCGTATCTTTGGTCCTGCGTACGCCGCGAACGGAACGACCGCGTTGCGCGTCCTCATCCTGGTCGGACCGGCCTATGTCATCAAGGACCACTATGTGTCGATCTGCCGGGCCCAGCATCGGATGGCCCACGGCTCCAGGATCATGGCCATCGGGACCTCGGTCGAAGTCGCGGGGTCGGCATTGGGCGGGGCTCTGTGGGGTCTGACGGGGATCTGCGTGGGCTGGGCCATCTCCGCATCGTGCGAGGCCATGTTCCTGCTCCCCGCCGTGCTCCGCATCTACCGCCATGCCCCCGCTTTCGAATCCGACAGAAGCAGCGAGCCCGACTGAGCCTCGGGAGGAGGTCAGCTGTGTGGCGGCGAGCCGGATATCAGCCGTTCGTACAGGACTGCTGCGGCTATTGTGTAGTTTCCCCGGGCAAGGGAGTCCGGGGGTCGTCACACCTCATCCTCGTCGTGCGTGCGTTGTGAACAAGACCGAGAGGACAGACCGAACTGGCACTTGACGCATCTCCGAAGGTGCAACGAGCACCGGACAGGATCCTGGATCACGAGCATCTGGTCCGGCGCAGAACGCTGGCCGGTGCGCAGCACGTGACCCGCTCCGTCATCCGCGCTCGCCGGGATCAACGCCGCGTCGTCTTGACCTCCGGCTCTGGTCGAGGCGCTCTCCGCCCGCGTCGGGATTGCCATACCCCTGCACTCCATTGCCTCCGAGTTGCGTCCGCCGCCCGGCGGTCTGGGGGCGACGGGTCTCCACCCGGACGTCGATTGCGTCTGCCAGGAGATGTGGGCGTCCTTCGCGGGATGCCCGGAAGTCTGAGGCGAATGGACGTGCAGCATGGGGCGTAGCGGGTCGCTGATCCTGTGCTACCACCGAGTGGCGGAAGGGTCAGGCGACCCGTTCCATCTCTGTGTGACCCCCACGAATTTTGCCTCACAGCTCGACGAGATCGCGCGGCATGGTGAGCCGTCGACTCTTGCCGAATTGGCCCTGCCGTCGCGCCGGCCCCGGGTTGTCGTGACCTTCGACGACGGGTACGCCGACAATCTGATCAATGCCTTGCCGATCGCGGAGGCCAAGGGAATTCCCATAACCGTCTTCGTCACGAGCGGTGTTCTCGGCGACGCTCACTCCGGGTTCTGGTGGGATCGCCTGGGCACGTTGCTTGGTTCACGTCCATCCGGGACACGCGAGATCCGTCTGCCGACCAGTGAAGGGACCATCGAAGTCGGACTCGGTTCTTCGAGCCCCAGTGAGGACCTCCAAGCCGTACGTCGCCACCTGCTTCCGCTTCCCGTGACAGAGATACACCGTGTTCTCGACGCCGTGTCGGAGCAATGGGGGACCCCTGCTCCGCCGCCGCCCGATGCTCGACCGCTGACGACGTCAGAACTCGTCCAATTGGCGGCCTCGAAGGCGGTGACGATCGGTGCCCACACGGTCGACCACGTGCGCCTCCGGGGGCTGCCGGCACCGGTGCAGCAGCAGACCATCTCCACCTCGAAGGCGGAGCTAGAGCGGTTGAGCGGTCAGGCGATCTCGCATTTTGCCTACCCCTTCGGTGGCCCGGACAGCTTCGATGACCAGTCCGTCGAGGCCGTGCGCACGGCCGGTTTCGAGACGGCATGCACCACCATCCCGGGTAACGCCAGACCCGCTGCGGACCCACACCGCCTCCCGCGCCGCATGGTCATGAACTGGAGTCGCCTTCGTTTCAGGATGGGCCTGGAGCGCTGGAAACTCGTCACCCGGCACTGATCTCCGAGTATCTGCCCAACCGACCATGAGCACGGTTCGCATCGCCTTGGTGAGTTCCCGTTACCCGCCTCACCTGGGCGGCGTCGAGACGCACGTCCACGAGGTGGCTCGGACGATGGCCGCGAGGGGTCTCGACGTCACCGTGCTCACCACCGACCTCACAGGCGAGCTGCCACCGGTGGAGCACGACGGATTGATCACCGTGCGCCGCTATGCCGCGTGGCCCCGGCGGGCCGATCTCTTCATCTCGCCGGCTCTCACCCGACAGATCAGGGAGGGACGCTACGACCTCGTCCATGTGCAGGGTGCGAACAACTTCCTGCCCCCAATGGCTCTGCACGCTGCCCAACGGTCGGGGGTACCCACCGTGGTCACCTTCCACACCGGAGGTCACTCCAGCCGTGTGCGGACGATGATTCGGGGGGTGCAGTGGCGAGCCCTGCGACCCCTGCTCCGCCGGGCCAAGGGTCTGGTCGCCGTGTGCCATTTCGAGGTCAAGGTCTTCGCCCGGGGGCTCGGAGTCGAACCGGAACGGATCCGGCTGATCCGCAACGGGGCGGAGCCCCTCCCCGTCGGCGATTCGCCGCCCGAGGTCTCCGGTTCACCGCTGATCTGCTCGGTGGCGCGGCTCGAGCGGTACAAGGGACATCATCGCCTGATCGCCGCAATGCCTGCCCTCCTCGAGCTGGCACCTGACGCACACCTGGCCGTGATCGGTCGGGGCAGCTACGAGCAGCAACTCCGTCGCCTGGTCGGCCGGATGGGGGTCGAACATGCCGTGACGTTCACCTCGTTCGATGGCACGCACCGAGAGGCACTCGGGGCATTGCTGGGGTCGAGCGACGTGGTTGCCCTGATGAGCGACTACGAGGCGAACCCCGTCGCCGTCATGGAAGCCCTCGCCCTGGGCCGGAAGGTGGTCGTCGCCGACACGTCGGGGTTGTCGGAGCTGGCATCGGAGGGACTGGCGACTGCCGTTCCGCCGAATGTGTCCCCTCGCGCGCTGGCGGGCGTGCTCGCTCGGGTGGCCGCGGAGCCTGACCCGGTGGCCCCCGAGCTGCCGACCTGGGACGGCTGTGCAGACCAGCTCCTCGAGCTCTACGAGGAGATCCTTTCGTCAGCCCCTTGGCGCTCCGTCGGCTCCCGACCGGGAGCAGGACCGGACTCGGTGCAAGACGACGAGAATTGTGAGTCAGTTGATCCGGCGGCGTGCCACGGTTCGACGTGTCGCTCGACCCCGTCGTCGGACGAGCTCAGGCCGTGACCTTCGACCGTTGGAACGGTCATTGCGGGCGACATAGAATGTCTGCTGAGCGAGGCGGTTGCTGGGGTTGATGACTGGATCCGGGTACGACGAGGAGGGTGGGCGACGCGTCGTGGTCCCTCCATCTCCCACCGTTGTCGAAGAACGTGACCCCCTGCCGGCGGAGCAGGTGAACTTGACCGCATCCGTCGTGATCTGTGCTTACACGGAGGATCGTTGGCCGCTTCTCCTGCGATCGGTGGCATCGGTGCAGCACCAGAATCGAACCCCGGCCGAGCTCATCGTCTGCGTCGATCACAACGATTCCCTTCTTGAGCTATGCCGGCGGCAGTGGGGCGACCACCAGGACATTCCCTCGGTCCCGGTGGTGGTGATCGCCAACAAGTACCAGGGCCGTCTCGGTTCGGCCCGCAATTCGGCGGCCGAGGTCGCGCGCGGCGACATCGTCGCCTTTCTGGATGACGATGCCTGGGCCGAACCGGACTGGCTGGACCGGCTCCTGTTTCCCTATGGCAAGGAGTCCGTCGTCGCCGTGGGGGGTGCTCCGGTGCCGGAGTTCGAGGGACGGCGGCCCGGGTGGTTTCCGTTCGAGTTCGACTGGGTGTTCGGTTGCGCGTATTCCGGACTCCCTGAGCAGCAGGCACCGGTGGCTCGACTCATTGGAGCCAACATGTCGGTCCGGCGACTGGCGCTGGCAGAGATCGGTGGTTTCCACTCCGACAACCACGACGACATGGACATGTGCCATCGCCTGCTGCACATGCGTCCGAAGGAACAGATCGTCTACGAACCGATGGCACGCGTCCACCACTTCGTTCCGGCAACGCGGACGACCTGGGGTTACTTCTGGCGACGCTGCTTCTTCGTCAACAAGGGAAAGGTCGAGGCCTTCCACCAGATGGAAGGAGCGGGCAATTTGTCCGCAGACATCGGCTTCGTGAGCCGAGCGCTGTCCCGTGGTGTCTCGAGGGGATTGCGTCAAGCGTTCCGAGGAGACGCCTGGGGTCTGGCCAGGGCCGCTTCCATACTCGCCGGCATCGTCCTGGCGGGGTCCGGTCATGTGGCGGGCGCGTGGGAGTTGCGCCGGGTGCAACCAGGCCGACCGCGCAGAGGTGGCCGTGCGGACCCAGGCCGGTTTCCGGGTCCGGGCGCACCCGCGACAGGTGCCGCGAGCTCCGAGAACTCCGTTGACAGTCCTTTGACAGGGGAGCAACATCACAAACTCAGCTTTGGGAGGCAAGCGTGGTTGCAGAACCGATAGGACAGGTCCTTCCGACGGTTGACCAAATTCCACTAGGCGGATATCCGGAACGGCCGTTGGCATTCGTCCATGACCTGCACCTCGACGATCGTGTGAGCCCTGCCGCCATCGCGGACCTTGCCGACCGGCTGCCCAGCGAATCGGTGTGCTACGAAGTCGCCTCGCAGGAGCTCGTTGTCCCTGCCGGCGGACCGCCCCGGGGTGTCCTGGAGCGACCGGGCGACGTCATACGCGATTTGGACAGCGCGAACGCCTGGCTGTCACTCCTCAACGCGGAGGAGGACCCTGCTATCGCCGACCTCATGTTGAGCGTGCTCGACCAACTCCAGCCGGGAATCACTGCCACGCAGGGCAAGATGCGCAATCGCGGGGCATTCTTCTTCATCGTGTCCCCGAATTCCATCACGCCGGTCCATATCGACATCGAGTTCAGCCTGCTGCTGCAGTTCCGGGGTACCAAGACGGTCAGCTTCGGGCGTTGGAAGAGCGACGCCGTCCGACGGCATGAGCTGAACCGGTACTGGGAAGGCTCCCACGGGCGGGTCGAGGCCATGCCCGAGGAGATGGTCTCGTTTCACCTTTCGCCTGGGGAGGGGGTGTACATCCCCCCATGCACGCCGCACTGGGTGACCTACGGACCCGAGACATCGGGGTCCCTCACCCTCGCGTTCCACACCGCCGCCTCGGTGCGCGAGAGGCGTGTGGAAGACTTCAACTCGCTCGCTCGGCGGGTGCACCTGAACCCACGCGAGCCCGGACATTCCGCCATCGTCGACACCGCCAAGATCGGCGCAATGGCGGTCTGGGCGGCCGGAAGACGAGTCCGCGGCGCTCCGAGAGCGCTCGGCACCAAGTAACGGGGCGGTATCGCTCACCAGAGTGCCTCGGTGGGCGGTTTGAGTTCTAGGCCTTCCGCCGGGCGGCCATGGACCGCCCCGAACGTATACACCGGACCGCTACCTGCTTGGCGTGGAACGCCGCCGCGGTCGACACGAGGCCGAGGCGGCCGGCGACCCCACTTCCGGCCACGAGCCTGAACATCTCTCGATGGTGAGGGGTGAACCGACCCTTGTACGCCTCCTCGCCTCGGAGAAAGTCCACCTCGGTGAGGCCTCGGGTGCAGGCGTCGTCGATGATGGCCGCGAGCAGGGCGGTCGTCGCATCCCTCCAGCGGGGATCGGTGAGCCGGGCGCTCTGGTACAGGCTCACGCGCCCTGCCACCTCGAACGCCAACACGGTCGCAACCACCAGGTTGCCATCGCCGAGCTCGTGGACGACCACCTCGTCGACCGCGGCGCCACCGGCGCACCCGGCGACGAAACGATCGAACGCTGGGAGGAAGCGGGAGCGGGTTCCCCACTGTGCCTGGTGGAGCTCGCGGAGGATGTCGAGGCGAGGGAGGACGGAGGGGCCCCGGATCGCCCGATGACCCACTCCTTCGGCCTCCAGGCGGACGGCGGACTTGCGGAGATTCCGGCGGAACTGCTTCGGCAGGGTCGCCCGGAATGCCTCTGCGCTGTCTGGGAGCCGCGTGTAAGGGGCCGCGGCCATGGGCTCACGGCGCACGCGGTCCGGCAGGGCCTCGACCAAGCGAGCCCCGGCTCGGACGCCCCTGAGGTCCAGGAGATGGCCAGGGCGACAGAGCCAGTCCCGGAGGACGCCGACCACCGCGGCCTCGTGGCCGGGGCCGGCCAGGAGGTCCAGGTGGTCGGGGCACAGCATGCCGTCCCCCATGACACGGATGCTCGACAGGCGATGGCGCTGCTCCAAGGCGAGACCGCCGAGGAGCTGCGCGTCATCGGTGACCAGCAGGAAGTGGGGGTCGGAGCCACCGGTCCCGCCCAGCCACCATGAACGCAAGAAGGGTGACGGAATGGGCGAGGTATCCACCAACTGATCCCACTGTGACGCCCACCCGTCGAGGTGGGACACGTCGATCAGGCTGGGTGGCGCCACTATCGAATCTCACGCGGGTTGTCGACGATCGGGGAGTCGGGGCACCTCACGACAACAATCGTTCCGTTGCCGGCTGACACCTCGTCACGCTCCCTGTGTTGACTGCTGGCGACCCTCGCCGGCATCGAGTCAGGGCCCACCTTAGGGAATCGCCGTCCCCGCCAACCAAATCGTCCGAGCCGTGTGTATCGATCGGTCAGGCACACCTGGGGGGCGACCCGCTAGGAGTACGCCTGCACTTCGGCGACCTTCATGGTGTAGGTGGGGTAGCTGCCCGGAGTGGGGACCGTGTGGTAGCTCGACGCCACGTGCGCGGCAATCTGCAAGTCGAGCATGATTTCATAGCCCTGCGGCGTGACACTGCCGCTGTAGCTATTCATCAAGGTGCCGTCGATGTACCAGTTGATTGTTCAGGGCCAGACCGCCCGTCGAGCCGTAGAAGATGGCGTCCCCGTACGTGAAGATGCCCTCGCCGGAGGCCGCGACAGCGGAGCTCTTTGCAGTGGCCAGCATCGGGAAGAGGCAGGACAGGACAAGCGCGATCGCCAGTACGCGAGCGGCTCTAAAACGGAGATCCCGTGCCCGGACGTCGACAAGGCCAAGGGTTTGCAACGGCCAGCGCAATCGCCGAATCATGCATGCTGACACTCTGGGCAGCAGACGTCTGCAAAACCGTTCAGGACACTACGAGTACGCCTGCACCTCCGCGACCTGCATGGCCGCCGAGGGGGTGGCGCTGGTCGTCACGGTGTGCCGCCCCGATGCCTGCTGCGCCGCGACCTGGAGCTCGAGGATGATCTCGTACGGCTCCCCTGTGATGGTGATGCCGCTCGACGCTCTGACCTGCCACACCTGCTTCCCGTCGAAGTAGGCGGTGATCGATTGGCCCGGGATGAACCGGAACCCATAGATGTGGTCGCCGGCCGTCACATCTTGGCCAACGCCGTACCGGCGTCCTGTTGTTGACCCTGATCGGCGAAGTAGTCCGAGTGCATGATCCGGTTCGGATCGGCCCCGGTCCACCCACCCTCGTAGCCGTCCAGCTCGTTGAACGGACCATCCAAGGGTCCCGGTAGGAACCAGATGGCCGGCCACATGCCCCGTGACTGGTCGGGCATTCTCGCCTTCACCTGGACGTACCAGCCGCTCGTCGGCAGGGTGAACTTTCCCTCGGTGGTGACTACCCCGCTGATCCAGGGGTACGCCCCTGAGTACGGGCTGAGTGCCGGAGTGTTGCGCCGCGCGGTCAGCGTCAGGCCGTTGTCAACCGCGACCTGACCGGGGGCGAACACCTCGAGCTGATCTGTCAGCGGGAGGTCAGGACCCGAGTAGGGGGGTCGCAACATCCCGTTCGAGTTCCAGCGGATGCCCCCGGCACCCAGGTACGTGGTCCATTTGGATGTGTCGAGGTGGGTGCCGGAGAACTGGTCGTCGAAGATCATCTGTCGGCTCGTGTAGCCGGCCGGAGCCGGCATGCCTCCCTTCGATGCTGCGGGCGAGGAGTTCTGACACGCGGCCAATAGAGGGACCCAGCATGACAGGACGGTCACGATCGTCAATGTGCCGGAGCCTCGGAAGCGGAGATCCCGTGCGCCGGACGTCAGCACGCCCGGGGATCTGCAGGAGGCAGCGGGACCGCCCAATCACGCATGGGTCCACTCTAGGCAGCGCGCCTCTGCCACTCACCGTCACCGGCACACCGGACGAGAGCCATCTTGGTGCCGCTCCTACGAAGTTCGCCGGTGTCGTTTCCAGGCCACTTTGAGCAGTCGGCGTCTCTCCGAACGGACCCCGCGAGTCACGCCTCGATGCCTTGGCGTTCCCTCCGCACCGACTACGAGTACGCCTGCACCTCGGCGACCTCCACCGTGTGAACGGGAAACTGTCCCGCCACCGGAACAGTGTGCCAGCTGCTCATGCCCGGATAGGCGTTGCTTGCCACTTGGAGGTTGATCATCATCTCGTATCCCTGCATGGGGATGTTGCCGCTGTAGGTGGCTTGGAGGACATTGTCGAAGTAATACTTGATCGACCCTGAGGGACCGGGCTTCCATTCGACGCCGTAGACGTGGTAACCGGCGCTCATGTCCACACCGACATTGGTCATGTGCTCCTGCTGCCCCGATGGAGAGAAGTAGTCGTAGTGGCTCATCTCATTTTGCGGCCCCGTGGGGCCACCGGTCATCCCTCCCTCGAATCCGTCCAACTCGTCTTGGGAGGCGTTGTTCAATCCCGGCAGGAACCAAAAGGCCGGCCACATGCCCGTCGTCATGTCGGGCATCTTGATCTTGGCCTGGAAGTACCAGCCCGTCGTCGGCAGGGTGAACTTGCCCATCGAGTTGATCATCCCACTGATCCACGGGAAGTTGGATTCTTGCACGCCGGTCCTGTTCTGCTGTGCGGTGATCGTCAGACCGTTCGGACCGTACGACAGTTGCGAAGCGTTGAACACGGCGGCGCCCGTTCCCCCTGGCATGTTGTTGCCCGAATACCCAGCCGGGAGCGAACCCTTGTTGTTCCATATCTGGCCGCCGCTGCCTTCCTCGGTGTTCCACTTGGTCGAGTCGGGGACAGCGAAGTTGTCGTCGAAGATTCGCTGTCGCGCCGTGTAGCCGGCGGGTGCGGTCATGCCGTCTGAGGTAACGGTCGTCGTGGTGGTCGTGGTCGTTGTGGTGGTTGTTGTTGTCGGCGCCGTGGTCGTGGTCGGCGCGCTGGTCTGCGTGCTCGTTGCCGGCGATGCTCCCACCGGGTTCGCCGGAGGTGCCGCCATCGCGACGATGGGCCTGTTCAGGTCCATCCCGCCGGCGGAGCCGTAGAAGGCGGCGTCCCCAAAGGTGAAGACTCCTCCGTCGGAAGCCACGAGCCAGTAGCCCCGGCCGTCGGGAGTGGCGGCCATGGTCACGATGGGCCGGTTCAGGTCCATCCCGCCGGCGGAGCCGTAGAAGGCGGCGTCCCCGTAGGTGAAGACACCGCCGTCGGAGGCCACGAGCCAGTAGCCGCGGCCATCGGGCGTGGCTGCCATGGTCACGATGGGTTTGTTCAGAGCCCTCCCGCCGGTGGAGCCGTAGAAGGAGGCATCCCCGAAGGTGAAGACGCCGCCGTCCGAGGCCACGAGCCAATAGCCGCGGCCATCGGGCGTGGCGGCCATCGCCACGATCGGCTTCTTCAAGTTGATGGCACCGGTGGAGCCGTAGAAAGAGGCGTCCCCGAACGAGAAGACGCCTCCGTCGGAGGCGACGAGCCAGTAGCCGCTGCCGTCGGGGCTGGAAGCGATCGCCACGATCGGATTCTTCAGGCTCAACCCGCCGGTGGAGCCGTAGAACGCGGCATCCCCGTACGGAAAGACGCCACCGTCGGAGGCAACGAGCCAATAGCCCCGTCCGTCGGGGGTCGCGGCCATCGCCACAATGGGCTTGTTGAGGCTGATCGCACCGGCGGAGCCGTAGAACGCGGCATCCCCGTAGGTGAAGACACCACCGTCGGAAGCGACGAGCCAGTAGCCCGAAGCCGTCGCCGACCCTCCGGTTGCTCCGGAAGCAGGTGGGAGAGCCATCGTCAATCCGGCGACGATCGTGGCCGCGGCGGGGACGATGCAAAACATGACGACCGCGATCGTCAGGAGACGAGCGACTCCGCGGCGAAGAATGCGGACTTTCGACATCACTCCTGCCGAGGATCCGCGCTGGTCCGTCGCGGGATCGTGCACATGGGCCACCGCAACCGCCATCCTTTTTGGGATCGGCACGAAGGTCGACAATCGATGCGCAATTTCGTCCTCGAAGGGGTCGTGGCCTCAAATGCTCGGTGGATCAGCGCTGGTGCAGCGGGAGGTGTCAGAGAGACCCCGACACCAGTGCAGATCCGCGTCAGGGCGGTGGCAATCTCAGGTCCGACCACCGGTATCTCACCGGTCGTGGGGCCGATCTGAGGCGCAATCGGGCCTTGCGACGCCGGGGTCAAGGACTCCCTTCCGCTAAGAGAAGTGCGCGCTCACCTGATTCGAATTGTGGGCGCTCCTGGCGAGGTCGCGTCTTCAACGTCCGGCGTTCGTCGGGGTGGCTCGGTCGGATCGAAGCAGGTGATGCCGATGGCAGCGCAGCTGGAGACGTCGTGCGAAGCGCTCGCGGCGGGAGGGGATCGGACAGGGGAGCTCGAACGACGACTCGACGAACAGACGGCTCGCCGGATTCGAGCCGAGCCCAAACCCGCATGTGTTGTGGGCTTGTTGTGAGGTTCAGTGACAAACGGCTCTATGGCTCTTCGGACGCGGTCGCCAGAATGCCTGGCAGGGCGCGGCCCAAGACCTACTGGCCTACACCAATGAGTCCGGCCCGCCCGATCATCGAGAGCATCATCCGCGAGAAGCAACCCCAGGGATTCCGAAGGAAGTCTCTGGATCGCCTTACACTGTGACCAGGATGGAGGTCCGGGTCCGCCGAGCTACCGTTGACGAGGCACCAGCGCTGGCCGCACTCCAGCGCCGCACCGCTCTATTTGCGTACGCCTCGATATTCCCGCCCGAGGCACCTCTGCCAGATCTCGACCAGATGACGCTGGATTGGCAGCGGCGGCTTCGTGGGATCCGTGCTCCCCACACCTTTTGCAGCAGAATTGGCCGGCGATGGCCGACATCGGATTCACATATGCGAACGGGGCCACTTCTCCCGCTCGGTATCGCAATTCGGCGGAAAGGATGAGGAACCGCGCGTTCAACCCCCAGGTGGGCGGTAATCGCCGCCCACCTCTACGGCAGCGTCGATCTCTTCCGGACTCAACAGAACGGTCGTCTTGATGTCCACCTTGCCGCTCGCGGCGATAAGCAGAGCCACCCCTGCCGCGGTCGCGTTGTCCGGCAGGTCTATGACGGTAACCACGTCTGTGTCGCCGAAGGCGTAGTAGAACGCTTCGAGCTTTCCTCCCGCGCTGGCACACGCCTTTTCGACGGCGTCTCGGCGAGCTGAGCCACCCTCCTGACGGAGTCCTTGGACCCCGTCGCCGACATAGGACGCTTGGACAAGGTATTTCGGCATCGACTTCCTCCTAGGTCGCAGTCCTTGGTTGCAGGCACCCGAGTCTCGCGCCCCTTGACCGAAGCGGCAACGGACATGCCGGATCCCGATCAGATTGAGACGGGTCGGCTGACACTTGAGGATTAGACGAATCGATTGGTCGCCACGCCGAGAGCTCGGACGTGGGTGGCTCTTCACGGTCACGCAGGAGGTACCCCAGATCTGAGGCTTTCTCCCCAATGCCGGCGACGAACCTCGGCAGCCAGTCTCGAGCCCGAAGTACCGTAGAGCCTGTGCCCAGGAGCTTCGAGATAATTTGCGAGGTCGAGCCCGCGACACGGCCGGACCTGAAGCACGTTCGCCATCAGATTGGAGTTCTGAGTCCCGTCGCCAGTGCATTCCTGATTCCCGACAATCACATCGGCCGATCGACGGTTTCGAGCATTGCGGTAGCCCACGAAGTCCAGCTCATGGGAGGCCGCTCCATCGCCTGCATCAATGCTCGTGACCGCAACGTCCTTGGCTTCAATCGGGATCTCCTCACTGCCACCGCGTATGGCGTCCGTGAGTTCCTTTTCGTCTACGGAGACCGTCCGGAGACGGGCGCTCGATCAGACGATCTCACGGTCCGTTCCATGATCGCTGAAGCCCGTCAGTTCGCCCAGCGTCCAGATGTCGGTGAGGGGTTCCGGATTGGCGTGGCAACCAGTCTGCGGTCCATTCCAGCGTGGAAGCTAGAAGCCGACTTCCTGCTCACTCAGGTGTCGTTCTCGGGCGAGGATCTCATCCGTTGGCGCACCGCCCACGACTTCGCCGGCCCCGTGTTCGCCGGTGTCATGGTTCTCCCGAGTGTGTCAATGGCGAGGAAGCTCTCAGCCGGGGTGCCTCAGCTAGCCGTACCTGAACCCATCATCCGCCGACTCGATGCCGATCGAGATGCCGGGCTTGCAATTGCATGTGAGCTCATCACACAGATCCGAGAATCTGAGGCATTCGACGGTGTACACATCATTCCGGTCAATCGCTATCGGGAAATGGCCGGCCGGTTGGAGTCGATGCTTTAGGAGCCTATCGGGCGTATGGGGACACCTACCCCGACCCTCGGCTCATGGTGTCCTGATCACGAACGACCGCCAGCCGCTCGGCCCGCTGCTTGATTCCCAGGAGCATCTTGCGCTCCATGACCAAACTCCCGGGCTCCATGAAGTACTTGAAGAAGGCCCGAGACAGTTGCGACGCTCCGGGTGTAGAGATCCTGTTTCGGCTGACAAGTCGAGTTTGGTGTCCGTCGGCCATGAGGCAGAAAGCCCAGACCCAGTTGCCATCGTCAGAGCGAAGGACAAGGGCGGCGTCTCTATCCGCCACCACCACGCGCAGCACGGGCCCGTTCTTGCCGAGTTGTTGCGCATCACCCATCTCTATGTTCTGGAACTGCGGAAGGATCACGTCAGCGCTGTGCATGTGCAGGCCGAAGAGGTTCTCGATCCAGTCGTAGGTGTAAACCCCACCCCGACCAGATCCCATCTGGGCCAACCATGGCCAGACATCGCTGACCGCAGCATCGATCGCCACGGCGCGGGTGGAGACCAGGTCAGCAGCGTCCAACAGATCGTCACCGGGAAGGCTCTCGGTTGCTTCCTGATCCGACGCTCCCCACGTCAGGCACCAGGTCCGCCAGCGAGGGTAGGACACCATCACCAGTCCGCCGGCCAGCGCGAGAACACCGGCGATGAGGCCGCCTCCTCGGACCGCAAATCTTGCAGGCGATGTCACCAGTCCTCGAGACGCCATGGCACAAGTAAGGCCTTTGCCGGTCCTCGCCACCAGAGGTGAATGTCACCGCGCAGCCTTAGGCGTAAATGTGGACGTCGGCCTCCTTCATGATGGGCATGAATGAGACGTACTCGACGAGCGGAAGGTCGTCGAAGATGAGGGCATCGGACTTGACTCGGAAGTGTTGCATCGAGGGGCCGCACATGTAGATCTTCGCGCCGAGGCCGCGAAGGTGGCGCATGCCTTCCTGAGCGGCAGCGAGGGCGAAGCCAAGGGGCGACGGCAGTTCCTCGAGGCCGTCAGAAGAGATTCACCACGGCCGAGCTGGCAAACGGTGTTTGGAACCGGCCTCTTCTCAATCAGGAAGCCAAGGCCATCAGCAGTGGACACGGACGAGATCAGCTTGTGCCCCACAGGCCCGCACCAGGCCGCCACGTCGTGGCGGAAATGTTCGAAGTCGTCTGTCTGGAGTTCGAGTACGTCGCCCTCCCGAGTCGTCGCGAGTTCGGCAGGGGACGGCCACGCTGGCCGACACGTGCCGGACTCCCGGCGGTCAGGGATACGCTGGGCTTAGACGGAGCGCTCACTACCAGCACCAACGGAGGTGCATTGTGATCGGAGATGTGTTTGGCCCAGATCTGTTCATCGTGGCCGTCATCGGCCTTGTTGGTTTCGTCATTCCGATTTGGGCGATCGTCGATGCAGCCTCGAGGCCTTCAGCGGCATTTAGCGCCGCAGGCTCCTCAAAAGTGATGTGGATCTCACTTGTTGCCGTTTTCTGGTTCATAACCGGAATCGTTGGGCTGATTCTTGCGGTCGTCTACCTTGCTTCAATCCGGCCCAGAGTTAAGGCGATCTCGGGCTGACATCCTTCCGGCGTACAGGGAGGTCAAGATGTCTATGTCGAGACCCAGCGTGCTGGTCGCGGTGGCGGTCCTGGCAGCGGTGACACCCTAACGGGCAGGGCGAAGGGGCGATGCTCGTGATGTGCCTATTGGGTAGCGAAGAGGAGGGGGGCGAATGAAGATCCTCACCGTGGCCACGCCCGGTGCCGGACACGTCAACCCCATGATGCCTTTGATCGAGGCGTTCCTCGCCCAGGGGTGACGAGGTGACCGTCGCGGCCGGCGAAGATCCTGGTGGCGTCGTCGTCCGCTCAGGTGCGGGTCGGTGGCAACGACGCAAGAGGTTCCTTCGCCCCGATCGCGGGTGCGGTGCGGCACTCCGGCACAGCGGTCGCACCTTCGGACGATCAGACCGTCAAGCTAGTCGTGTGCTCCCCGTGGAGGATCTCAGCCCTAGGCCGGGGCGAATGAGATCGGAAGGATCTTCGTGTTCGACGCAGTCAGCGAGCTGGCATTGTTGACGGCGATGAAACAGGGGTGGGTCGAGTCACAGACCCCGTTGCCAACTTGTCCAGTCACGATGTGCATCGTGAAGTGCCCGCCGCCGGTGGGATCGGGATGAAGCAGGCCGGCATTGGCGAAATCACAACCGGCTGAGCTGCCGGTAGCGATGTCGACATGGGAGCATTCGAGGATGTTGACCACCTTGCCGGCCGTATAGCCACCCCATTGGACGGTGACGGCCTCGCCGCTGGTGAGGTCATGGCTCGGTGACACGGACGCCCGCAGGTGGACCACCGGAACAGGAGGGACTGCAATGGCCGATCCGCGCGATCCCGGAGTGAGGTCCAACGTGATCTTCGTGGTCGGACTGCTCCCGTCCGTGGCCAGACGAGAGGCGGCCTGCCGATTGCCGGTCAGGTATGCCTCGAAGAAATCGGTCGTCGTGCGGATGACCGCCGACGCCGATCGTGGGTCCTGACCAGCCGCTGCGTCATGAGAGCCGCCTACGAGAGTGAGAAGGCCCTTGGGCCCAAGTGTCTGGTTGTAGATCAGCGGTTCGCTCCGGTACGGGACCAGTTGGTCCGCCGTGCCGTGGACGAGGAGGAGGGGCGGCGCCTTCGAGAAGTCGTAGTGACCGGGGGGAAAGCCCTCGGTCGTACCCGCCATCACGACAGCCGATTTCACCCGGGAGTCGAGACAACACGTGTTGGCCACCAGACCCAGCGTGGAGACCGCTCCATTGGAGTGTCCGGCGGCGCCGATCTCCTTGGGGTCAATCAACCCCGAGAGGGTTCCACTCTGGAGGAGCGAGTCAGAGAGCACGGCGTCGATCACGTAACTCATGTCCTTGGGCTGGTTCGCCACATCACCGGCGTCGGGGCCACCGGGCACGTTGCTGTTGGACAGCGGAAAGAGCGGCGCTGCGACGACGAATCCCTCCGAAGCCCAATCGGCAAGCAAGTTCATGTAGCCCTGTGGCGTACCGCCAAGGCCGTGAGCGAAGACGATGAGGGGGTAGGGCCCCGCGGCCTTGTCGGGCGCCGCCCCCGATGCGGGCTCACCACCGGTCGGACCGATCGCTGGATAGAGGATCGTGGTCACGAGTGTCCGCGTCGGCAACGCTGGGCTCTGGTTCCATGCCGGCGTCGTCCGATGAGGATCGACGAAGGTGTCGGTCGCCACTCCGACCGCGAACTTCGGTGGCACCGGGGGGGCACCGCCCGCCGCTGCGCCAAAGCCGATCAATAAGGAAAAGAAAACAGACCCGAAAGACAGGATGGCCGCTTGACCGAGCCACCGCAGCCTCCTGAAGCGGGTCACGTGCCGGACCTCTGATGATCGCCGCGGATCCGGGCCTCCGCCACAGGCCCTGGCAACTGACACACCTCGAAGAGTAAACCCGCATCGTCTCGTGCTCGTCGGACCATCGGGTGAATGTAAGCAACCACCTTATCCATCGCAAGATCATCCTATTTCGTGGCCATTCGGACAGGCGCCCAGTACATCGCCGCCACACGAATGCGCACCCGGCGCCTGTCAGAACCCGTATGCAGAACTTCGGCGATCGAGCGCCGGCTCAGCGTCGGGCCGGTCTCCGAGGCTGAAGGTCAGGTCTGTGCCCCGGGCGGACGGGAAGGTCAAGAGGGACGCCGCAACCGTCAGGTCGAGAAGGTACTGCGACGCGCCACCGAGACCACTCTCACTGACGCTGGCGATGATGCAATAGACAATCAGGAAGAGGGCCACTGCGCGTGTCGGTCCCCGCGCCCGGCTCAGAGCGGTCAACAGCAGGAGGACGAGGGCTGCGCTGACCAGCACTTCTCCGACGATGCCCTGATCCTGGTAGATCGATATCCAACTGCTGTCAATCGGAAGCCCGTTCGTCGCCGGGTTCGACGAGTTGTTGACGCTATCGTTCGTGAGGCCACTTCCGAAGAGAACGTTGGTGGTTGGCCGATGGGTCGAGAGCACCGCCGACCAAGCCTGCGTGCGACCAGTGAGGCTCTGCAGTTGCTGGCTACTCTCTCCTCGAGTGAGCCAATTTGCGAGGAAGGGGGACGCCGGAATCGCAATGACCACCAGCACGATCAACGCCGTCCCGACTGACTTTCGTACGCGACGCTTCGCAAGAAAGAGGCTGGTACCCGCAACGAGCAACGCTACGACCATCGCGGTGAGCGCCGTGCGTGTGTGGGTGAGCACAAGCATGACGAGGGCTGGCACAACGAGTGCGAGGGCATGTCGTCCGGACACGAGGCGGCAGAACCAGAGCAGTGTCGTCAGGCCTGCTAGCTCCGCTGCGAAGTGGGCGACCTGTGTCGGCGGGATCGGCCAGAGCGTGCCGCTCAGACGGCCACCGAGCTCCCTTCCGGGCGAGATGAGCAGCCCCAGAACGACCGAGCCCAGGATCAGCAGGAGGAAGCGCATCTGACTACGCAGCACGAGCAGGTCTCTCCGACCCCACCATGGAGTGAGGAGCCACAGCACAAGGAGAAACCCGATCAAGCGAAAGCTGCGATAGGTGGTTCCGAGGCCGACAAAGCGCACGCTCATCATGAGCGAGGTAATTGCGAGCAAGGTGAAGAGGCCAAGGAACCAATTGGGTCGGATACGCATCCGTGGATTGATCGTCAGTACCAGCACGAGCGCGACGAACAAGGCACCCTGCGTGATGAGCTGGGTGACTTTGTGCGGGATCGGTACAACCGCACCTCCGGCGGGGTCGAGCACGTTGAAGAAGAGCAAGACCCAGATGATCCCGACCCGGCGTGGGGATGATCTGTCGTGCTGGCCCTGCCGATCGACGCTGACGTCTGACGCGGTCTCCACCAGCCCTCTATTTCGACGGCTCCGGTGATCCCACCGGCGTCAACCGACGTTCAACAGAGCTGAGAGCACCGGAACTGTCGTCCGCTGCATCTGCGTCCAGGAGGATGACGGAGCGGAGCGAAATTCCCTCCTCACGAAGAATTTCCCGGCCGACTTGCAAACGGGTGAGGTTGACTCCCCGAGGGCAGAGGATCATGACTGCGTCCGTCACCCACGAAGCGAGTTGTTCTGTGCCGAATGCTGGGTCGAGGGAGGTCAGCACCAGAACGACGTCGGCGTCGTCCGGTGGCGGCTTTTGTGCCATTTGTGCCGGGTCCTCAGGTGCGACGATGACCCTCACCGGAGGGCCTTCCTTCGTCGGAATCTGGAACGCATTCATCGTCTCAGGTGTGGATGAGGTGAGGCCGAAGACGGAGGCGAGAATTCGATTGTCGGCAGCGTCGACCACCACCACACTGCGCCCCTCGGAAGCCAACGCCAGTGCCAACGCGCCAACCGCCAGCGCCGCCGGCTCGGCGGTCCCGACGGTCACGACCGCCAGGGTCGATCCGGGCGCAGATTCGAGATGACCACGCAGCCGGCGTTCGATCATCCGCAAGGCAGAGCTCGGCTCTCGAAGTTGTCTGTGCAGCCGATGCTTGCGCATGACGCGTAGACGGCGGTAGCGCCCAAGGCTTAGCTCCACTGGCGCGCCCAACGTTTCTGCCACTGTTGAGCGATCGAGAGCGCGCTCCGATAGGAGCGAGCCGAAGATCACGGCGGCAAGGCCAACTGCGAGACCAACGACGAGTCCCGAAAGGGCATCTTCCAGCATCACTTTCTTCGTCGATGCCAAGACGACGGCCGCAGGGTCGAGGACGTGGCTGACGTCGTTGGCGGACTGCTCGTTCAGCTGGGCCTGCTGCACCTGCGCCTGGAGCTGGAACACCTGTGACTGATTAGCGCTGCGCTGATTGACCAGATTGGTGATCTGATTGGGCGTTTGGCTGCCGGTGGACGAGCCGGAAAGCGAGCTGATCTGCGTATTCAGATTGCCTATCGCGGTGTTGAGAGAGGCGATCTCAGACTGCAGGCCGTGGACGAGCACGTCGGTCTGCAAGCGGAGCTCCTTGGCCTGGACAGTAAGGAAGGCCTGGGCAACGGCCCTGGCACCCGCGACAGCGTCGCTCTGGGACGCCCCATTGAATTTGATCGACATGATGGTGCCGCTCAAGGGGAGACCGGAATAGTGGGAACGCAACGCGCTCGGGGGTCACATCCAGGTGGCCGGCGCTCACCGCTTGCGTGGCAACCGCATTTGTCTGCAGGAGCGACACATCGTCCGCCATCGCTTGTGCCGGATCCGCGCCGGCGGTCTGAGCCAGGTAGAGGTCGGTTACAGCCAAGCTTTTGTGGGGGAGGACCAGAGGCAGGCCGGCGCCCATGATCAGACCCAGCAGACCCGTCACCAGCCAGACCCGGCGGTTCCGTCGAATCGCCGCCCACAGGGAGCGCAGCCCGATCATCTGACCCAGGCCGGGGTCCAAATCAGACATGTCCGCGTCCATCAGTGCTCCCGACTCGAAAGGCGTTCCGGCGTGCCATTGGCGGTGGTCACCGCCTCCAATCGCACGAGCTCGCTGACTGCTCCCTTCTTCCTCGGTGCGTCAGGCAGTAAACGGAGCGGGTCAGCTGCGATGAGGCCGCTCGTGTTGTCGGACGGGTCGGGGTTCACGACCACGACGCCGTCCAGCCCGGATCCGCCGTTCGAGGCCTCGAGGGCTAGCTGTGCCAGCTGATCAGCGGTGACGAAGTCCGGAGAGATCGACAAGAGATTCATCGTGTTTGCGGGGGTTTGCGTCGCCGATTCGCCATCGAAGACGACCATGGAGACAACGAGCTGGGGCGAATTGGGACCGTTGACGTTGGCCCCGATGTTGAACGGCAACCCTCGACCCACAGGCTCCGCACCGGTGAATGCGGCCCGGAGGGTGACGAGGGAACGATCACCGGGCGCTCGGGGATCCTCGGGAACAAGGGCAGTGGGCGTTCCGGAGGCTGCTGCATGCAAGGCTAACCGGGGTCCGGTGCTGAGGGCCGGCAAGTCGCCGGCGAAGGAGATCACCCTCACGGCCCTTCTCCTCTCACCGTCCTCCAGGAATGTGTGCAGCATGTTTCGCAGCGCCCACTCAGTGGTGGCACGCGGCTGGCTCTCGAGAAGGTCACGCCAGGCGGTGGGGGTTGTGCAGCCGGGCGCCTCGATTGAGGCGATGACTGGGGCCCCCGCTGCCCGTGCGATCTCGTCTCGAAGCCGCAGGCGAGGATCGCGTTGGGCCCGTACGAGAACGTAAGCCGCGCTACCGAGGAGCCCGATCGCAAACCCAATAATTCCAGCTTTCACGGTGAAGCCGTACCTGTCTCCTGGAACGGCAGCGGCCGTCTGAAGCATTCGAATGGTGCTCGCCGCCGAGCTGCCTGCAGCCTGGGCGGATGAAATCTGGCTGGTGACGCTGTTGAGTTCCTGGGACAGCTGACTCTGCTCGTTCTGAAGTGAACTCAACAGACTTGCATCTTGCAGGCCGGCGCCCGATCCGGACGGCTCGGCGGCGATACGGGCAGAGACGGTACCGATCTGAGCTTGCAGATCATTGACCTGCTTGGTGAGTTGGGCGGATTGCTGCTGCAGGGCGGCCACCTGAGGGTCGGTGGAGGTCGCCGCCAGCTGGCCGGCGTATGTGATGTAGCTCGAGGCGACCGCATTGGCCAGCTGCTGGGCGTAGCCGCTCTGCGGAGCCCGGGCCTGGACTTGGAGGATTTGTCCACTGAGTGCGCTGACCTTGACGAGAATTCTCAGCTTTGTGACCCCGATTGGCGGGGATACCTTGGTTCCTGCAGCGGCCAGGACCGGGGTGCTGTTCGCGATCACGGCATCGGTGTGGGTGTCGTTCGCCGGCGCACCTGACGTGGATGCCGCGCTTGGCGGAAGCAGAACCAGGGCAACCGCCGTCGAGTCTTGGGGCTTGAAGAGTCCCAAGGCGACGCCGGCAAGCCCGCAGAGGGCTGCGACGGCGATCACGAACACGCGTCGACGCCAGATCTCGCGAAGTGATGCTGGCAGGCTCAGGGGTTGTTCGTTCACTGGCAGTGGACCGAGGTCTCGTTCTCAACCGGTGCCGAGTCAGCCCGGCTGCCGGAGCGCATCATGTCGTTTTGCGCTAGATACGTTGCGATTTGCGCGCGGTTGGTCAGGTCAAGCTTGTGATACAGCCGGCTGACGTAGTTGCGGACCGTCTTCTGACCGAGCTTCAGTTGCGCGGCGATCTCCGAGTTGTTTGCACCTTGCGCGACCATCCGGAGCACGTCCGACTCCCGTTGCGTCAGATGAGTTGAAGGCTCTTCGCCGAGGACCCATCGGGCGGCCTCGTTGCAGAGCACCTGATCACCCAAGTAGACGGAGACGACGGCAGCTCTGATTGCCTCGGGGGAGGTGTCCTTCAGCAGGACACCGGCGGCACCCGCAATCATGGTGGGGCGGACTCGCCAGTCAGCGTTGGACGTCAGGACCAGAATCTTGGTGTGTGGGTACTCTGAAGCGATCAAGTGCACCAGATCGATCGTGTCGCTGCGTGACAGCTGGATGTCCAGCAGGACAACGTCGACAGAAGTCGACTTACAGAGCTCGAGGAGGTCGGCTTCGCCGTCGGAGACCCCGATGACATTCAGACGACGGTCTTCGCTGAGAAGCCCGGCCAACCCGAGGCGAAAGAGCCGTTCGGTGGCAACGACGATGACGGAGATCTGTGAACCGTCAATCGAGAGGCCATCCGACCAGGTGACCACTTCCGAAGACTGAGGCATGTCGTTGTTGAGCACGGCGAGGGATCCCGTGGTAGATGTGATTGGTTCTAGAGGCCCGGATGAAGCGGGTGGTCTTCCCACGACGCGTCATTGAACCCGATGGCTATACAGAGTTCGGAGGGTGGCGGCAGATACAACGGATGCGGGACGTTTGTCCGTCAATTGCGGGACTGTCCCTTGGGCAAATCGATCGTTCAATGCGATGACCTGGGCTGCTTCGCCGATGTCGTCTCCGGAGCCAGTCACCGATGAACGACGTTCCGTCCAGGAACGTCTAATGCGGGTGGACCCCCGGGGCTCCGGCGGGCGAAGGGAGCCGTCGTGCCCCGGTGCTCGGAGCGTCTGGACCCGGGCCGACCAGGACCACCCCACGGTGCAAGAGCACTACGTCAAATCCTTCTTGGGTGATTTGCCCGGCGGCTGTGCCGCTGACCATGGATCGGGCGGCGAGACCGCAACGAGAAGACGGGCATTCGTGAGGAGCCGTCGTCGCACGGCTACCAAGCGTTGTGCGGGTGGGCCGCCTTGCGCGACCTCGCCCGCACGAGCCTGGGACTGGACATCGATCGCTGCGCCACTGGGCCCAGCACTCGTCCGCAAGGAGCTCTCGGGGTCGGTCGCGAGAGGCCGCTCGGGAATGGGTATGCCATGCGTCTCCCGCAGCGTCGCGCGCAGTTGCAACCAATAGACGAACGATCCGAGAAACGAGGCGGCGGCGGCGCCGAGCACAGCTCCGACGGCTCCTCCCTCAGCGGCGCCCACCAGGGAGCCAACGAGAAAGGAGATCGACGTGAAGATCGCGGCGCGCACGCTCCGGCGCGCCGCTCCGAGGGCACGCATGTAGGTCGCTGCGCCAGCACTGACGCATCCGCCCATCATGAAGAGGGTCATCGGGAGGACGAGCTCGTAGGTGGGTCTCCAAATCGGGCCAAGCAACCATTGCCCGAGCCCTCTCGGAAGTGCGACCAAGAGCGTGATGCCCCACGCAAGGGCGACCAGAGTGAGTCCGACGCTGCAGAACACGCAAAAGAGCATCATCTGTCTCGTCGAACGTTCCAGGATTCGGATGGCCTCGGGCAGCGCGGCCAGGGCCATTCCGTAGAGAATGACCTGGAAGGGGCCCATCAACGTGTTGGCCGCCTGGATATAGCCAAGCGCCGTCAACCCCAGAATGAGGCCGATGCCGTAGTTCCGTAACAGGCCCGCGGCGCTGTACGAGGTGCCTTCGACGAGATAGCGAAACCCGAGGTCGCGCTGGCGGGACAGCCACTCTCGCGCGCCGGACACCTTGGGCAAGACCCTCGTCTGCAGCAGTCCGCCCGCTGCTCCCATTCCCGCGGCGGCACCCCAGGCGAAGACGTACCAGAACACGTTTGAGAGCCCGGCATAGCGGAGGTACACCAGGGCGATGACGAGACCGACCGCCCATACCGTGTCGTTCAGGAACGCCTGACTGCCGCGCCCGAGCGCGAAGAAGGCGAACCGCCAGCTGTCTTGCAACATGAGGAGCGGCAGGGTAATTCCGAGGGCAAGAAAGGCCATTCTGGTCGGCCCGCTGAGAATTGCGGCCATGAGGAGCACCAGGCCACCCCCGACGAGCCCGACGAGCGTGGCCGTCCCGGCCGCGCTCGAAACGGCTCGACGCCAAGTCGGGACGTCTTTGCCGCTGTACCTGACCAGCAGCGGGTCGGTGGCAAGGCCTCGTGACGCCTGCAGTACGAAGCCATAGGTCACGTAGGCGAGGGCGAAGGCTCCGTACTGCACCGCCCCCAGATGGCGGACGATGTAGATATTCACCGCGAAATTGGTCAGACTCGACACAGCCTGATCGGCGACGCCCCAGCCAAGTCTCCGACGCGTGTGACGGGTATGCCGCCATGACCTCGTTGCGCGGCGCGACTCCATCTCAGGGGTTTCAATGATGCCAACACCGTTAGCAGCCACGGACACAGCTCCAATGGCCACCGAACCCCAGACGCAGGACCGCTGGGATCCATGACGTCGGGTTGTTCCGGCAGGGGTGCATTGGTTGAAGGTTGTCGGGCCGCCAAAAACAGAATGCCCAGAGCTAGGAGCCACGAGGACGGACGCTGATACCTTCCGGATGATCTGGTTTCCGGCCCTGACCTGGGATCATTGGGGTGCAAGGTCTGTCGGTTGAGGATGTTGGGGCCATCTCCTGGGACCCCGCTCCGAGGTATCAGGGGCTGCGACGGAACGCTCTGCGCAGCAATGAAACGAACCGACGTCGCCCCGGCCGAAGTGGCGTGTGTCGATGCCCCTCCTGGGCCTCCCCGGCCGTTGATCATCGCCTCCATGCTCCGGGAGGAAGGCATTACTGGCGTGCACACACACGTTCGACAGCTTCGTCAGTACCTGGGGAGGGTCGGGGTGGACGCCCCGGTGGTCACGCCCTTCTCGTGGTTCCGGGCGCTGGCGGCACCGGTCTTCGGACTACGCCGGGTCGTCGAACGGTGCAGCCGTTCTGCCGGGGTGGTCTGGTACCGATATTGGCATGAGGTGTTCCTGTACCAAGCGTTGCGCCGACGACTTGCCGGGCTCGGCGACTGCATCGTCTATGCCCAAGACCCGCCGGCGGCACGAGCAGCATTGAGGGCACGGCAGGGGCGACACCAGCGGGTCATCCTGGTCGTCCACTTCCGGATCTCACAATCCGACGAGTGGGCCGACAAAGAGCAGATCGCACGTGGCGGGATCGTGTTCCAGCGGATCCGGCGGACGGAGCTCGAGGTAATTCCCCAGGTCGACGGCATCGTCTATGTCTCCACGTGGGCGCGAGAGGCGCTCCTCGGTTGGTTTCCGGAGGCCGCGGCGGTTCCCGCAACGGTCATCTTCAATTTCGTGGCGTCGTTGAATCCCGCGCCGGTGATCTCCGATCCCTTCGGGGATCTCGTCACCGTCGGCAATCTCGACGTTGTCAAGAACCACCGCTACATCCTCGAGGTCTTGGCAGAGACGCGGGCGGCGGGGCAGACCTTCACGCTTGATGTCTTCGGTCAGGGTCCGCTCCACGACGAACTCGTCCGGCAAATCAGTGCACTGGGCCTCGACGATCAAGTTCGCCTCCGAGGATTTCGGCCCGATGTTCGAACCCTCCTTCCGGGCTACCGGGCCTGTGTCCATGCGTCGTACTCCGAGTCGTCGTCTCTGGCAATTATCGAGTCCATGGCGGCTGGTCTTCCCATCGTGGCGGGGAATATCGGCCCGATCGCCGAGCTCTTCGACGACGGCGTCGAGGGGAGGTATTGGCCTCTTGATGACCCGGTCCAAGCCGCCGCGGTTCTGATCGATCTTCTGGGATGCGAGCCGGCACGCCTGAAGGCATCGGCCGCCGCCTCCGAACGATTCCGTCGTGACTTCGACGCCGATCACGTCGTCCCTCGGCTCTACCGTTTCCTTCTGGAGCCCACCGACGCCGCCGACCAGCTGGTGTGACTCGGCCCCAGGACTTCCAGCCGTGTGGACGTACTGAGCAGGCCAGATTCCGATGCTCGTCGTGATCGCGGGCCTTCGGGCGTATCAGTGGACATTCGTACGGACTCTTAGCGATGGGGTGGAGCGTGGCGGGCCGTGGCTCGCTGTTGACAACCGCAGAGGAGCCATTGTCGTGCGTGCAGTCGGGATGGAGGTCGGCGCAACGTGAACAAGGTCCCTCGCCTAAGCATCGGGCTGCCCGTCTACAACGGTGAGGACTACCTCGCCGACTCTCTTGATGCCCTGCTCGGGCAGACCTATGAGGATTTTGAGCTGATCATTTCGGACAACGCATCGACCGACGGCACTGCCGATATGTGCCAGCGCTACGCCAAGCAAGACTCTCGCGTCCGTTACGTCCGCCAGCCGCGAAACATCGGTCTTGCGCGCAATCACGACTTCGTGTTCCAAGAGTCATGCGGCGAGCTGTTCAAGTGGGCAGCTGCGGACGACGTCTATGGACAGCATCTGCTCGAACGCTGTATCGACGCACTCGACGAGTACCCCGATGTCGTATTGGCCCACGCATGGGAGGCGGCGATTGACGAGTCCGGGAGGGTGACCCAGTCGTTTGAGTACCCGCTGGCAACAGACTCGGCGAGCGCTCCTGAGCGGTTCAGAAGTATCTTGTTCGGAAGCAGCGGGTTGTTCGAGAGCAAGGACCCCGATGTGCGCGGATTCGTCAGGGTCGACAATCAAGGAATCCTCCGGGCGTGCGACGAATACGGCGTCATTAGAACAGACGTCATGCGCCGCATTGCCCCGCACGCCAGTTACCACCATTCCGACCGAGTCCTCGTTTGCGAGCTCGCCCTTCATGGTCCCTTCCATATAACGCCGGAATGGCTCTATTTTCGGCGCGACTTCCCCGATCGGACCTACAACAAGGCGCCGTCGGTGCACGACCGTTGCGCCCTCCTCGACCCCAGTCGGGCCAGCCGGCTTCGCCATCCGAGCGCCCGTCTTGTGGCCGAGTACCTCTGGGGCTACGTGGCATCGATCCGGCGCGCGCCCCTGTCGTCAGCGGAACGGCGCGAGTGCTACCAGAGCCTCGCTCAGTGGGTCCTGGACCGAGCGACTTCCAAATTCGTGCAACGCCCCCTTGAACCAGTCGAGACACACACGTCAGGTCAACCCACCGTTCCCCCCGTTTCCGTCCAAGCGGGTCAGGGAACCCGTCTGCCGTGACGCGGCGACGTAGCGCGAAACGACGCCACAAGCGGACCGAGGCCCCGCCGCACGTTGGTCTGTTCGGCCTCCTGGGGCAGGGCAATCTCGGCAATGACGGGTCGTTGGAAGCTCTGTTGGCGTACCTCAGAGCCCGGCACCCCGAGGTGACCGTCGACGCCCTCTGCACAGGTCCAGACCTAATCCGGGCAATGTACGACCTCCCCACAACTGATCTGCACCGGCATCACGCAGAGCAACAGAGTGCGACTGGCGTCAAGGCCCTAGCTCGAAAGCTGACGGACACGGCTCTGGGGATGGCGATCGATTCCGTTCACCTCGCCCGCTGGGTCCGTCGTCACGACGCCGTGATCGTGCCCGGAATGGGGGTCCTCGAGACCACCGTTCCGATGCGGACGTGGAAAACCCCGTACTTGATGTTTCTCCTCTCTGCGTCTGGGAGGTTGTTCGGCACCAAAGTCGCGCTCGTGAGCATCGGCGCCAATGTCGTCGACGAGCGCTTCATGCGCGTCCTCATCACCGCCTCGGCCAGGCTGGCCTATTACCGGTCATTCCGCGACCCACTGTCACGAGATGCAATGAAGCGCATGGGGATCGATACCTCTGGTGACGTCGTCTACCCCGATGTTGTCTTCTCTCTTCCGACTCCGCCAACTGGACATGCGGACGACAAGACCGTCGGCATCGGCGTCATGGACTATTCCGGCCGGAATGTCGACCGGCGGCAGGCGGACGACATTCGCTCGTCGTACATTGAGAAGCTCACCAAGTTCGCGCTCTGGCTCGTCGACAATGGCCGCCCGATTCGCTTCCTCACGAGCGACCCGATCGCCGACGCCAAGATCATCCGGGCAATTGTCACCTCACTGTGGGCCCAGCGCCCGGGACTCAGCCCCTCGCAGATCATCGCCGAGCCGATCACGTCCATTGGTGACCTCATGCAGCAGACGGCCCTGGTCGACATTGTCGTCGCCACTCGCTACCACAACATCGTCTGCGCCTTGAAGTTGGGGAAGCCGACGGTGTCGATCGGGTACGCCGAAAAGTGCGACGTACTCATGGCGGACATGGGCCTTTCCGGATTCTGCCAACCCGTAAAGTCCTTCGATGTGGCGCAGTTGATTCAGCAATTCGAGGAACTCGACCACCGGGCGAGCAAAGTCTGCTCGATGTTGATGGAAAGAAGTGCGGCGCGGCAGGCGATGGTCGACGACCAGTTCGCGGAATTGCTCGACGTGCTCGAACTCACGCCCGTGGAGGGTCGATTTTCACCTTCGTTGCGGCCAGTGAAGACGGGTGTCAGCTGAAGCTCAAGCCCAGATGTCCCGCATGATGTTCAGCACCACACGGGATCCCAGCCGATCGAGGCCGACCGGCAGCTCCTTCAAGGTGCCCAAGCTGTGGCGTACAGCGCGGTCGGTGTTCGGGTGGGCAGATGACCAGCAGAAACCCGCCTCCGCCGGCGCCGGTCACCTTGACGCCCGTGGCACCCGCAATGAGCGCTTCCTCGACCATGTGGTCGATCCGGTCGTTCGAGACACCCGATGCGAGCTGCCGCTTCGTTTCCCAGCCCTGCCGGATTGCGCCGCCCACGGCATCCACGTGTCCACGGCGTAAGAGCTCACTCGTGGTGGCCGCCAGATCTTTCAGGGAGTCCAGTTGCGGGAGTGTGGTGGCGACGTTCTCCGACTGCTCGCGGAGGATCGGGTCGGCGCTCCTGGTGACGCCGGTGTAGAAGAGCAAGATCTGCCCCTGGAGGGCCCTGCGGTCGATCGGGGAGAGCTCGATTTCGTCGGCGACCACGTGGGGCCCGGGTCCGAAGCGGAGGTCGCGGATACCGCCGAGCGCGGCGATGTACTGATCCTGCCGCCCGATGCGCTTGCCGCAAAGGTCAATTTCTATCGAGCACGCCCGTTCAGCGAGCTCTTCGCCGGAGAAAGGGTGACCCTGGTAGGTCGAGAGGGCATGGAGCAGGCCCACCGTCACGGACGACGAGGAACCAAGTCCGGAACCGGAAGATGGGATATCGGCCAGCATGGTGATCTCGACCCCGTGCTTCACCCCCGTCATAAGCATGGCTTCGCGCACGAGATCATGTTGCAGATCCTCGACGCTCGAGACAATCTCCTTCTTCGAGTAGTTGACATAGACGTCGTCGTCGAAGCGCTGCTTTACGATGACGTAGACATACTTGTCGATGGCACAGTTGAGTACCCGACCGCCGTGCTCGAGGTAGTAGTCGGGGAGATCCGTTCCACCACCGACAAGGCCGATGCGCAGCGGAGTCTGGGTGACGATCATGAGGGTACCTTGGGTCGCCAGTCCCGGACGGCCTCTTGGTAGGCCGCCGGAGTGCCGATGTCGCAGAAGTAACCCTCCACGGGCAGAGCGTGTGCCCTTCCGACCAACCGGGGAAGTAGGTGGTACCCGATGTCACGAGGAGGCATAGGGTCAATATCCAGGAGCACCGTCGGATTGAAGGCATAGATGCCCGCGTTGGCCAGATCGCTGGTGGGCTCGGTTGGCTTTTCGGTGAACCCGGTGACGAGACCGCCAGGGTCGAGGTCCACCACACCGCAGCGCGACGGGTGTTCAGCGTGGAATACGGTCAGCGTTGCCTCGGCAAGACCGCCTCGGTGGAAATCGATCAGGGAACGCAGGTCGAAGTCGGTCAAGTTGTCAGCGTTGACCGCCAGGAAGAACTCTTCGTCCTGGACCCAGGCCTGGTTGTGTCGGAGAGTCCCCGCACTGCCAAGGAGATCTGGCTCGAAGGCGGTGCGGATGTCCGGCGGCCCGTGTCGCGCCTGTACGTGCTGGATTACGAGGCTGGGCAGGTGATGAAGGTTGATGAGCACCTCATCGACCCCCGCGCGATGGAGGGCGTCGAGCCAGAGGTCGAGCAGCGGCGTCCCTCCGATGGGGAGCAGGCACTTCGGTATGCGGTCTGTGATCGGCCGCAGTCTGGTACCGGGCCCCGCGGCCAACAGGAAGGCCTTCATGAAGCTACCTTCCGCACGACACCCAGGGAGCGCATGCTTACGCTCGCTGCATCGAGTATTCCATCGAGTCCCGCAATGTCCTCGAGCCATTCAGCGTACGCGGCCACCGAAATTGTCGGTGTCCGCTTCGGCGACCAGCCGAGCGTCCTCAAGGCGGTGATATCGGAGAGGATGTGGCGGGTGTCGCCGAACCGATACTCACCCGGCGCGATGGCCGGGCGCTCAGAACCGTACTGCCGCATGACGACGTCGGCGAACTCCCTCGTGCTCACCGGCACCCCACCACCGACGTTGAAGACCCTTCCGATGGCGCGTTCGTCCTGCATGACCAGAATGTTCGCGTCGACAACATCATCGATGTTGACGTAGTCCCGGATATTGTGGCCATCTTCGTAGAGTGTGGGAACTCTGCCTTCGCGGTAGTGGAGGCAAAAGATCCGACACGCGCCCGAGTAGGCGTTGAACACGGACTGCCGAGGGCCTTGCACGATGCTGTAGCGCAAGGCGGCGGTCGGCACTCCGTACCGGCGACCGAGATGCACGGCCACCATCTCCTGGCCGAGTTTGGACATGCCATAGGGATTCTGAGGGTTGGCGATGCGCTCGGGTGTCGCCTGCATCGCCAGCGGTCCGCCACAGTCGGGGCAAGAAATGTCCCACTGGCCGGCCGTGAGCGTGGTCTCGGAGCGCATGCCCGGCAACTGCTCGCCGTGGTGGGGGCACCGGTAGAGACCTTCTCCCATGGCGGCCTGCGAGGAGGCGACGACAACCCGTGCCAGCTCGAGCCGCTCTTCCACGATGATCTGGTAGAGAAGCGCGGTCGACACCACGTTGACCTCGGAGAAACGCGCGAACTCTGGTAGGTAGTCCTGATAGGCGGCGAAGTGGTACACGGCGTCCACCCGACGCAGGAGGTTCCGTAGCAGGGCTTCGTTGCGGACATCGCCCTCGTAGAAATCAGCCTCGACATTCAGATAGCCGGGCGGCCCACCTCGATGGACCGGCGGTGTCAGCGCATCGAGGATGACGACTTCGTGACCGAGTTCGATGAGCCGGTCGGCCGTGTGGGAGCCGATGAAACCGGCGCCGCCGGTGACGAGGACTTTCACGGCCGCTGGCGTCTCTGCTCGGCGACCTCGCGATAGACGTCAAGAGTCGCTGCGGCGGTCGAACCCCAGGTGAACTGCTGCGCCCTGCGGAGCCCCCTGGTGCGAAGAGCATTCGCCGCGCTACCGGTTGCGTCGAGAATGGCGCGAGCGATCGATCCTGGATCCTGGGGGTCGGCAAGCAGGGCCGCCCCCCCGGCAGTCTCGGGCATCGCACTGGTGTCGGAGGTGACGACGGGACAGGCGCAGGCCATGGCTTCGAGGATCGGCAGCCCGAAAGTCTCGTTGAGCGACGGGTAGACCAGCAGGTCGGCGGCCCGGTAGAAATGCGCGGTTTCTTCCAGTGGGACACTGCCAACGAACACGACGTCGTCGGTGATGCCAAGCTCTTCAACCAATGCGTGTAACTCGGTCGCGTATCGTTCATCGCGCTCAGCACCGACGATGACGAGTTGGCGCTCCTCGAGTTCGTGACGGACCAGTCTCCAGGCCCGTAGCAGAGTGTCGCAATTCTTGTAGGGGAAGAGGGAGGACACGAACAGAACGAATGGTCGTGAGACTCCGTACGAGGCCACATGCGCCCGAGCGGCCTCGGGTTCCCCGGGCTTGAAGACATGGTGGTCGACCGCCTCTTGGATCAGTCTGAACTTTCGCGCGTCTACGTCCAGGTGCTGCTCGATTTCCTGTCGTAGGCTGTTGGAGTTGATGATGATCGCCTTCGCGAGCGTGGCCGACCGCTGGTAGTTCAAGCGCCGGTACACCCGAGCACCCGTTCTGATCGCGGCTGGGGTGGTGAACGCGTGCATGGTCTTCATGTGAATCACCAGAGACCACGACGGGTTCAGCACAGGTGCGATCAGGGTGTTCAGCACATTGATCCGGCTGAGTGGGAGGCGAAAAGGGGAGAACACGTGTTCACTTGCTGTTCGCAGGACTCGATGCTCGTTAGACCAAGGAAATGTGATCGTGTGAACAGCTTCCCCGTAGTCGACATGGAGTCGCTGCGCTGTCGGGCTGAGCATCAGATGGATCTCTTCGCCGGGTACTAACCGACTCGCCATCTCGGGCACCATTCGCGTCCAAAACCAGTAAGCCCCTGACGGGTGACGGGGATCCTCGGTCAGGAGGTTGATGGCAACGCGCAAGCGATTGGGGTCATCGGCGCGTTTGGAAGTCAAGACCGATCCGGTCCTGGGTTCCCACATTGTTCCCGAGCGGGTGGCCATCAGAAGATGTTCGACGCGATGGCATCCGCGTTCATACGGGTCTGTCGGATGTACTGGGCCATGGCGTGCATGATTGACTGGTGGAGGTCCTCCACGATTCCGTAGTTTGCGCAGTCGACGTGGACGGCAATCTCGGCCATAAAACGGGCGTCGCCGCCGCCGAATCCGGTCAAGGCAATGGTGCGCAAGCCGTTGTCACACGCCCACTGCAGTGCATGAAGGATGTTGGGAGAGGAGCCACTCGACGAGATGGCGATGAGAACATCCCCCGGCCGGGACTGGGCTCTGAGCTGGTAGGCGAAAGAATCGTGGTACCCCAGGTCGTTGGCGATCGCCGTGAGCAGCTCGACGTTGCTGCTCAGGCTGACGACCCGTGACTGAAGGTCCGTACCGTTGCGCACCCCTTTCAGGTGGTCGCACTGCAGGTGGTTGGACACCGAGGCTGAGCCCCCGTTGCCGCACGAGAACACGAGCTTTCCCTGCGTGTAGGCGTCCAGGAGTATCTCCGCGGCGGTGTCGAGCGCAAGCGGGTCGATGGTTGCCGCCGCTTGGGCGAGCTCGTCGAGGTAGGCACCGGTGTACGAGGCCGCAGTGCGGTACGCCACCGCTGGAAATGGCGCCGCCTGGGGCCGTGCTGTCGGGCCGTAGGTGGTGGTCACACCGCTATCCGATCGAGGATGACGTCCGTGGCCAAGAAGAGGTTCGGGAATGACCGGACACCTGGGTGAGCAGAGGCATCCGGGCCGAGATAGATGGCAGACGCCCCCACCGCCTCGGCCAGCCCGATGTCCTCCGCACGGTCCCCGACGACCCAGGAAGAAGTCAGGTCGAGGTTGAGTGCCTCCGCTGCGGCTCTGGCCATGCCGGGCATGGGCTTTCGGTCGACGCTCGGGTGGGCGAATTCCGCCACTGTCCCCTCTGGATGGTACGGGCAGTAGAAGAACGCGTCGATGTGGGCCCCGTGCAGAGTCAGCAAACCGGCGATGTAGCGGTGCACCTCTTCGACATCGTGTATGTCGTAGAGTCCCCGGGCGACTCCGGCCTGGTTGGTTACGACCGCCACCGGTACTCCGGCCCGATTCAGTCGGGCAATGGCCTCCGCGGCGCCGTCGATGATCTCGACCCTTTCCACGGACCCGACGTAGCCGTGATCGACGATGATCGTCCCGTCCCGGTCGAGCAAGACGCCCGGACGGGGAACGGACTGGCACGCCCTTTTTCGGTACCCTCGATGAGACGCGTTGGATCCCGCGTCCCGCCTCACCCCAAAAGAGGGGCCGACGAGGCCTGGTCCTGCCAATTCGGGCAGCTGCGCCACATCCTCTAAGAGCAGGCCAGAGCGGAAAAGATACCTCAATGGCTTAGCCGACCACGGGATCAGACGGGCCCTCCAACCGAATCGAACTGGAGCACGGTCGCCAAGGTGTCGCTTCCTGTCCCGCTGCATGCGCCCTCGCCAATGACCGCCCAGGTCGGCTGCTTCTCGCCGAAACGCGAGGAGTACCAGCCGAGGACCGGGTCGGTCCGACCTCTCGCGAGCGACCACGAGGGGCCGTCGGGCAGGGAGAGGGTGGCGCTTCGCGTGGACGCGCCGCTCGACCAGGTGAGCCCGATCGTGTTTTCGACCAACCGGGCCTCGATGTCGGGCCCAAAGTGGAATGCCACCCGGAAGGCATGCCTCCCCCTCGTTTCGAGGCAGTCGACGATCTCGATCCGCCGATCCCGGCTCGCCAACCTCACCGACCGGCGGTGGAAGACGGGCGGGGTCAGGATCCCGTAGCCGTCATGCTCGGCGGACCAGTGCGTGACCTCCCCATCTGCATCGGTCTCCAGCTCGCACAGGGTGCTGCGAGCCTGACGGGTCCAAAGGAAGGGGCCACCCGACGTTGACTGGTTCTGGAGACCTACTTCGATCGTGTTGTGAGCAAGGGTCGAGCGAAAGTAGCTGCGCCAGCGGTGCTCGCCGTGATAGCAGTACGTCCCGGGATCCGCCAGCACATCCGTGCCGTCGTGGCGCACCTCCACGGCCAGCGCGTCGGCGTGGGCGTGGGCGGCGATTGAGAGGAACCCGTGGGGCCCGGCATCACAGCGGCACCAGATCTCTTCGCCGTCCGATGGCGAGCTCCGCATCAGAGTCAGGCCGGCATCCGCGTAATGGCATTCACGTCGTTCTGGGTACCCATCGGTGCGGCGACTGCCCGCCATCGATGTTAGGAGGGTGCTGGACACCGTCGACTCGACACGAGGCCACCACCCGGGCGCATCGAACAGACCCTCGCCGATGGCAAGCAGGTCGGACGACCGCTGGGCGGTCGGGGGATCGAGGACAAGGACCTTCCCGTCGTCTCCGTCCCCCTGGCGAGGGCCGCGGAGGCTCACGTCCACTGTGGCCGCGACCACGTTGAGCATTCGGTACAGCAACCCCCAGGTGTCCCTCGACAGGGGGTGCCCTGCCCAATCGGCCTCCACCCCGGCGACCACCGCCAATTCGGTGACGAAGCCGTGATATTCAAAGGCCATCTCTCGGTTCACGCCGCTCGGAAACGTGTTTCTGGCCAGCTCTTGTTCAAGAACGCCTGTGGCCTTCTCGCTCCAGCGAGCGCTCTCGGCGAACCAGTCAAAGGCGAATGCTGCCACCAGGAGGCCGGCGGCTTCGGCGATAACGTGATTATTGGCGGACGATCCTCGACTGCGGAACGAGGCAAGGTAGTGCTGGTGCCACCAGATCTGGGCCAGCGCAATGTCATTCCCCTCGAAGAGATCGGTGACTCCCGCCCAACCGTCGAGCAGACGACGCACCCAGACCCAAGCAATCAGCCGTAGCCCGGTCTCGATCCCGCTTGTCCAGTGCACGCCCGAGAGAAATGGGTTCTGCGCCCACCAGGAACGGAGATGAGTGGCAGCACGCTCTGCGTAGCGCTCGTCACCAGTCAGAGCGAACGCGGCGGCAAGCACCGTGAGGTGGTGCATGCGCGAGAGCTCCCATACCTGCTTGACGTTTCCAGTGATGTCCTCGGAGCGGTGGTTGACCTTAAAGCAGTAGTCGACCTGAGGGGCTCGCTTCCCGGTCACCGGATCGAGAAACCAGTCGGGGTCCTCCATGTCCCGGCGCACGGAGCCGAGGAGCTCCCACCGCCCCGCCAGCAGCTGCTCGCCTGCCGCTATCACCCTCTGGCGCGCCTCGTCGGGGACGGCCTGGAGCGTGTCTTCCGCTGCGAAGGCCCGGAAGACGGGATCCCGTGCAGGCTCCCATGGTTTCGTGGCGTGTCCGGAGGCGTGAAGAGCCCAGGTCGGGGGTGGAGCCTCGGGCGTGATCTGCTGGCTTGCCCAGCGCCTGCGCCTCAGATGGTCGGAGATCCGCCATCCCACTTCGCAGGCAGACATCTGTGAAAGCCGCCGGAGGCGCCATTCGAGTTCAACTGGGCTCATCGTCCGAGTTCCACTCATCCGTCCTGGGGTGATGCGCGAGCCTCACAGCTCCCGAGGCGGATCGACGGGTGACACCCGCGGCAGCGGCGAGAGTGGCACGGGTGGTAGTAGTCAGGGACTCCAGCGAGATGGGCATCGGACCGTCGCTTCGCACCGACTTGAGGAAGGCCGTGATCTGGGCGCGCTGGCCCTTGTCCGTTGCACCCAGATGGCGCCGGACGCGGGCGTGGGTGCCGGACCAGACGGTGGCCCGTTTGAAGTTGTCGAGGCGAGCGGTCCGGCCACCGCTCGAGGCCTCGAAGGTCTCCTTGGGAAAACGACGGTGTGCTTCCGTCAGGTAGGTGATGGTCGCCAATGATCCGTCGCCGTAGCGAAGGCTTGTCTGCATCTCATCGCCACCGCCCGCCGGCAGTGTCGTGACCTCCACCGGGTCGCTGCCGATCCACCAGCTCATGGTGTCGACGAAATGGCCACCTTCGCCCACGAAACGGGAGCCCTCGAGTTCGGCGTCCCGATACCAGCTGTCCGACGCGAGCCGTCCGGCATTGACCAGGTACCGGGCAGTTGTCGGCTCGGGTGACCGACCGAACCGTCTGCGCATCTCGACGAGGAGTGGCGCGAAGCGACGGTTGAAGCCGACCATGATCCTGTCGTTCCCAGTCGCGTCTACCGTCGCGAGTATGCGATCCAGCTCCTCGAAGCTCAGGGCCAGTGGCTTTTCGACAAACACAGCTTTTCCGGCTTCGAGGGCCCGGCAGGTCAAGTCGGCATGGGCACTGTGGCGGGTGACGATGAAAACCGCGTCGATCGATGGATCGTGGAGAAGGGCATCCGTATCCGTGCTGGCAGCCCGAAACCCGAATTTGCGTTGCGCGTTGACGGCGGACAGCGAGCGGCGGGTTGACACCCGTGCCAGGTCGACCCCGGCCTCCTTCACGAGGTGGGGGAGCAGCATGGAAGAGGCGTAGTTGCCGGCGCCAACGAACCCGATCCGCAGGGCGCCGTTCCGCTCGCTCTCGGACCTGGCCAGAATGTGGCGAGTGGGTGTCCGTCGTGCTGGCCGAATGGCCACCGCCTGCCCATCCGCCGGTATATCACCGTCACGATGGCTCTCGACCGGCGAGTCGTACTCGAAGAGAAAACCCACCCCCCGCAACACGCCCGTACTGAGTTGCTCGTACACCTCCGCCGCGTCCTGAAGCGGGAAGATCCCGGCAATGAGTGGTTCGGGGTCGACCTCTTTTCTTGCTACGGCGCCGATAAAGCAGTGCAGATTGCGGCGTTCGGTCCACCGTACGTAGCCCACCGGGTAGTCCACACCGTCCAGTTCGTATCTGGGGTCATAGCGGCCGGGCCCGTACGAGCGGGAAAATCGAAGGTCGAGCTCCTTCTCGTAATAGTCATTCCAGGGCAGATCAAGCTTGCATTTGCCGATGTCCACGACCGTTGCTCTATCGTGGGCGAGTTGTGCCGCCAGTTCGACGGGCTGGTTGGAGGAGCCGCCCGCCACCAAGAACACCTGGTCGGCACCGAGCCCCCCGGAGGCCTTGGAGAGCGCCTGCTCTATTGCGGCCACGCCATCATCGTCCGGTGCCGCGCAAAGCAGGGCGCCCGTTTTCTCGGCCAGCCGGCAACGGTCTTGGTCGAGATCGAGCCCGACCACTTGGACGCCGGAGGCCACGAGCAGCTGGACGACGAGCTGCCCGACCAGACCCAGGCCTATGACGCACGCCGTATCCCCGATCTGGACACCACCTTGACGCACGCCCTGCAAGGCGATCGAACCGACGGTGGCGAACGCGGCCAACTGGGGTGACACGCCGTCAGGCACCGCCACGCAAAGATTGGTCGGGACCCAGTTTATTTCGGCGTGGAGCGCGAACTCGTTGCCGGCGCAGGCCACGAGCTGACCGACCGAGAACTCCTCTGCCCCTGCGCCCACCTCCTCGACGACGCCGGCCAGCGAGTAGCCCAAGGGCGAGTATGAGTCGAGACGGCTCATCGCCTTCTTGTAGGCAGTGAGTACTCCTTGCTGCTGCACGGCGTCGAAGACCTTCTTGACCTGGTCGGGCCGGGCTCGTGCCTTGCCGACCAGCGACAATTTGGATTCGCCCACCTTCATCAGCTCGGTACCCGTGGAGATCAAGGAGTAGAGCGATCGTACGAGCACCCCGCCCGGGGCACACGAAGGAGCAGGTGCGTCTATGACGGCGAGCTCCCCTGAGTGGTAATTCTGCGCGACCTGCCTCACTGGGCGTCCTACTCCTCTCCGAGAGCCTGGGTCACAGACCCACTCCGGCTCGACGGGTTTGGCGGTACCAGAACTCGAAGGTGAGCAGCTGCCAAATCTGCTTGGAGCGGTCCTCTCGCCCCGACCGGTGGTCCTGGACGAGCGCGGCGACGGCTGGTCGGTTGAGGAAGCCGGTCTCGACGAGGTCGCCCCCGAGCAACGAGTCATTGATCACGTCGCGGTAAGTCCCGTGTCACCCACGACCGGAGCGGTGCGGAGAAGGATGCCTTGGGTCGGTGCACGATTTCGTCCGGGAGCCAGGCTTGCGCAGCATGTTTCAGTGCGACCTTTCCGCTCCGCCCGGAGACCTTCTCCTTGCCTGTCAGCGAGAACGCTGCCCGAAAGACCACGGGATCGACGAATGGCACACGCACCTCGGTCGAGGCAGCCATGCTGGCTCTATCGGTGTAGGCAAGATTGAGGCCGGGAAGGAACAGTCGTGTGTCCGCTAGGCACATGCGGTTGACCGGGTCCGCAAGGCGGTTGTCCTCGTAGACGTCACGATGTTGGGCGACGACCTCATCGACGTCCGGATGCAGCTCTGGGCTGAGAAGCGCCGCGAGCTCGGTGGGATCGTACAGGCTGTAGCTCCTGCGGAACGCCGCCTCCTCGGGAAGGTCGGCAAACGTGACGAACCGCTTGGCCCAGCGGGAATAGCGGAGGCCACGACCCGCCGCGGTCACGGGTAGGCGACCCACCACGCCGCTGGCCGAGCGATGGACGTAGCCCGGAAGTTGACGATATCGCCCGGCTAGAACACAGGCCGTGTGCTTCCGGTAACCCCCGAAGAGCTCATCCGCCCCCATCCCAGACAGAAGAACCTTGACTCCAGCCGCCCTTGCTCCCTCCGACATCAGGAGGGTATTGATGGCTGCCGGATCACCGGTGGGCTCGTCGAGGATGTCGACCATCCTTGGGAGAAGGTCGACTACGTCGGGCTTGAGCTCGATCTCGTGCAGCGTGATGCCATGGCGTCGCGCGATCTTCCGCGCGTAGATGGCGTCGTCGGGCATGGCTTCGAGACGCTGGTCCTGCGCTCGGAATGTGATGGTGTACGCCTCGATCTCCGGATTCGAGCGCTTGGCCAACACGGTCACGATGCTCGAGTCAAGGCCTCCGGAGAGAAAGCTCGCTACCGGAACGTCCGCCACGAGGTGCGCAGTCACCGAGTCTTTGATCACGACTCCGAGGTCGTAACTGGTCTCTCGGGCTGCAGCTGCCTCCTCGACGACGTCCCAGTAGCACTCAATGTGAGAGGAGCCATCTGGACGAAACTCGGCCCAGGTGCCCGGCTGGAGCTTCTCTACACTGCGTATTGAGCACATCTGGTCGGGTACCCAGTAGTAGAGCATGGAGGCGACGAGCGCCTCGGGTTGCATGCGCAGTTCGGCGCCGAACGCACCCACCAGGGCCTTGAGCTCGGAGGCAAACACGACGCCGTCCTTGCGAGCGATGTAGTGCAGGGGCTTGATCCCGAACTGGTCCCGTGCGAGGAAGAGCGAACCGGTCTCCTGATCGAACAGAGCGAAGGCGAACATGCCTCGAAACCGTCGGAGGCATTGCGGCCCCCAGCGTCGCCACGCCTCGAGAACAACCTCTGTGTCAGAGGTCGTCGCGAAGCGGGCACCGCCCGCGACCAGCTCGGCCCTGATCTCCCGGTAGTTGTAGAGCTCGCCGTTGTAGCAAAGCGCGAATGGTCGCTTCACCAATGGTTGTTGGCCGTGCTGAAGGTCGATGATCGAAAGACGGCGATGGGCGAAGTGCACATCGACCCGGTCGTCAGTATGTGAGAAGAAACCTTCCTCGTCCGGACCGCGGTGATTGAGGCACCGGCCCATGACCTTGGTGGCGACGGCACCGTCGACCTGTTGATAGCTACCGGCAATGCCGCACATACGTCAGGCTCCGGTCGTCGCTGGAGCGCGACGTCGCGAAGCCGCGGTGAGCCGCTCGTAGACGCCGACATAGCGGGGAGCCTGATGGTCCCACGCCAGCTCCTGTTCGATGCGTGCACGTCCCGCCGTGCCCATTGAACGACGCCGAGGTTCATCATCGACCAGGTCAATCAGCAGCTGCGCCAGCTCGGTCACGTCGTTGGGGGTTGCGTAGACCGCGGCGTCGCCAGCCGAGATGCGGGTCTCGCGGAGGTCGAAGGCGACGACGGGGAGCGCGAAAGTCATGTACTCCATGGTCTTGTTCATGGTGGACAGATCGTTCAACGGGTTCTTGGGATCCGGTGAGATCCCCACGTCGGCCGTAGACAGGATGGCGCACACGTCCGCGTCTGGAATCCGCCCAGTAAAGGTCACGAAGTCCGACAGATCGAGGCGGTCGCTCAGCGCTACGAGATCGTCGAAGCAATCGCCCGATCCGATGAGGGTAAAGCGGATATCGCGACGGCCAAGTCGATGCACCACGTGTTCCGCCAACTCCAAGACGAGTTCCACGCCATCCTGCGGGCCCATGACCCCTAGGTACGCCGCGAGATGGGTCGCCGAGCCTCGGAGACTGGGATCCGCCGCAGTGCGACGGAGTCGGTTCAAATCAGGCCCGGTGCGTACGACGGTCACGCCCTCCGGGTCGACGCCGTCGCGTCCGAGGACGGTCTCTCGGTAGGAGTCATTGGTGGAGATCACATGGTCTGCCGCGTTCATGGTGCATCGCTCCATGAATCGGAGCAGCCTGTAAATGAGCGGATTGCCCTTCGGAAACCGCGATTGGTACAACTCCGGACAGAGGTCGTGATGGTCGAAAACAAATGAGGACCCGTAAAGCAGCTGAAAGAGAAGCCCGATGGGCCAGAAGAGGTCGGGTGGGTTGCAGCTCTGGACGGCGGTGAAGCGACCACCCAAACTTGCCCTGAGACTCAGCGTGAGGGTTGCGAGAAACGAGTAAAGGTACTCAATGACGAAGGACACGCTCGATCCGTTCGAAGCGTAGGGTCGGTACTTGAACACCTCGACTCCGTTGATCCGGGCGTACGACGGGTCGCCTGGGGCTTTTGGACACACGACGGCGACCTTGAACCCTGCGCCGATGAGCGACAGGCACTCGAGCCACACCCGCCGATCGAACGGGACCGACAGATTCTGTACAAGGATGAGAATCCGTCCGCGACCTCGCCGCGAACCGGTCTCTGGGGGTTGCTTTCGGGTGGCGTGCTGAGCCGGCGGGCGCTCGTCCGTCAGAATGGTTTGGGTCACCACGCGATCCCCTCATAGCAGTGCAGAGCCTCAAGCTCGGGTCCGAGCCGACCGTCGAGGTCGATGATCCTGGGTGGCGGGGAGTCGAGCAAAGCTTCGACGACCTGAGGGGTCGAAGAAGCAACAAGCACGACGTCGGCACCCGCAATCGCCGTCTTTGGCTCATCGGTGAGATGGCGCTTGAGGTGCGGAAGTTTCGATTCGACGTACTGGCGCTTGGCGCCGACAAGGGACGAGGGCTCGAAGACTGGGTCGTGAATGCGGACCTCGTAGCCTTTGCCCAGCAGGGCCTCTGCCAGGTCGACGTAGGGGCTTACTCGGAGGTCGTCGCTTCCGGGCTTGAAACTCAGACCCAAGATGGCGACGCAATTACCCTCTCCGGCAACGACTCGATCGATGGCTTCATCGATCCACAATCGGTTGCTCGCCAACGCCCCCGAGAGCAGGGGCATGTCGATGCTCTCGCTCCGTGCGATATAGAGAAGGGATCGGAGGTCCTTGGGGAGGCATGATCCTCCGAAAGCGAAACCTGGCCGCAGGTACTTGGGGGAGATGTTGAGCCGGTTGTCTTCGCAGAACAGCTCCATGACCTCTCGGCTGTCGACGCCAAGGCGGCCGAAGATCCGTCCAACTTCGTTGGCAAATGAGATCTTGGTGGCGTGGAAGGCATTGCATGCGTATTTCAGTGCTTCAGCGGTGCGTGGGTGTACGACTCGTAGCGGCGAGTCGAGAAAGGAAAAGAGGCGAGAGACTGCATCTATGGCCCGCAAGTCCGATGACCCGATCACCGTGTACGGAGGAGAGTAAAAGTCCGCTATGCCCGTGCCTTCACGGAGAAACTCGGGGCACATGGCGACCGCGACCTCCGGCCCCGAGTGCTGGAAGGTGGCCTCCAGTATGGCCGTGACATCCTCGACTGTTCCGGGTGGCACCGTGCTGCGAATCACCACGGCGTGGAATGCGCTCGCCGGCATCGAGGACTTGAGCGGATGTATGAGGTCCTCCAGTACGCGGTAGATGTCGGTGAGGTTGGTTTCGCCGCTTGTCGTGGACGGCGTGCCAACACACAGGAGCGACGCGTCAGCGTTCTCGAGCGCATCGACTGGGCTGACGGTGGCGTGCAAGTTCCCGGACGAAATGGCGGCTGCCAGTAGGGCTTCCAGACCCGGCTCAACGACGGGACTGTGACCGGCCGAGACGGCGACAACCTTCAATTCGTCCGGATCGACCCCCCAGACGTCATGCCCGTTGGTGGCCAGACAGGCAGCGGTGACGGTGCCGACATAGCCGAGGCCGAAGACCGCGACCTTCATGCGGTGAATGAGACTGATGCGGCCGAGGACGTGTAGCGGGATGGCGCCATACCCAAGACGAGCGAGTGGGCGCCGAGGAGATACACGCCGCCGGATCTTCGATCGGGCGATATCTGCCCCGCGTGCAGCCGCGCTCGTCGGCGAGGGCCTCGAGGCAACGGGAAGCACCGTCCCGCAAGCAGGGAAGGCATCTCTGAGGGACTGCTTGGACTTCCAACCTGGAAGCTACGGACCTGGTTCGCCGAGGTTCGGCTCGTGGCGAACCGTCTGGCCCGGCGAGGTCAGACGACGTGTGTGCGCCGGCTGCTCGACGGCTTGGGGGAGCTCCCGGTGGGGTTGTCGAGGGACCACTCGGCCCGCCGGGCGAGCGCAACGGCAGCCAACTGGGAGCTGACGCCGAGCTTCTGGAGGATTGACTTGATCTGTGAGCGAATAGTGGAGATTGAGACGAATGCGGCGCGTGCGATCTCTTCGGCGCAATGGCCTTCCATCAGCTCGGCCAGGACGACTCTTTCACGCTCAGTCAGATCGGCAAAGAGTGGCAGCCGGGTGTCTTGCGGCCGCCCGGCCGCATGCGTCAACGCCAAGGAGGCCGATGACTGTTGTGCCGTTTGTTGGAGGCAACTGCTCCGGAGGAGCCGATTAATCGTGCGAAGAAGTTGCTGGAGTGGCTTGCCACTGTCGATGAGTGCCGAGGTTCCGGCGGCCGTCCAGGCGTTCAACCGATCAACGTCGTCTGCCTCGTCGATGACGCACACCTGAAGGTCCATGCGGTGAAAATGGCCGATCAGTGCAGATCCGGCCTTGATGTCGAGCGCCCTCACATCGACGATTACGAGGTTCGGGTGCCATTCGATCCCACGTTCCATCTCCGGTTCTCGGGGCACGACGTGCCTTGTCGCAAATCCGTGTGCTTCGAGGGCGTTGGCGAGGGCGCCAGCCAATAAATTGCCGCCGGCGATCAAGATCCGAGCGGGGATGCCCGATTGCTCAGAGCCCCTCTGCGTCGCGACACTCATGGCTTGCGTCCGCTGTCGGCGCTTGTGCGGCGGGAAGGGCTGAGTACCGAGAAATTCGAGACATGCAGCCATGTCGCCGATGCCGCTGTGTCTGACTTCATCCGCCGGACCGCCGCTGCCCTTCCGCGGGGGGTTGGAAACCATGCTCGCCGTGTGCCTCTACTTCGCCGCCTTCGGCCCCCTCTCAACAGGAATGTCAGTTTGCCTTTGGCTCTCCCACGTGTTGATGGCAACCAACTCGGTACCCCGCCCGTTGCACCGACCTGTGCGGCGATAATACCGGCACCCCTCTAAGCGGGTCAATCGCTGTGTGACCAGAATGGCTTGTGCGGAAGCCCGTTGCACTCTTCACACTGATGCGCGCTCGGATCGTTGTCCAAAGGTTGTTCATCCATTGTCGATCTGTTTTCATCCCGCAGCGGACCGGCCACATGCTCGTAGGTCCGGTGATCCAGAGCCCGACGACGCGCGGCGACAGGTTCAATAGCACTTACGGAGATGTCGATAGCACTTACGGAGATGTCGACGGGGAATGCAACTGATCCACATCGTCGCTCGGCAGTACTTGATAGCACACGTGACCTTCCGAGGCGGGAGACTCAGTCATCGCGACGACCTTGGTGGTCTTCCCCGGATTCCTCTCCTGGACCGATCGCTTGGCCCGCTGGAGTGCAGCGAGCACCTGCGCACGGTGGAAGACGGAGAGCTCTTCGAGCCTGCTGATGTGCAGGACCGGTATCACGAGCAATCCGTCGAACTCGGGACTGCTGACCACGACGACGTTCTCGTCGACGTCCTCGGTAACGTAGGCGTCAACACTGCGCGTACCTTTGCCAGCGACCCAAAGCGAGATGGCGCAAGAGCGGCATTCTCCCGCTGAGATGTTGCCCTGACTAGCAAATTGTGACGAGCGGTGGCCTTGATCCACGTGGTCCCCCGTCAATCAGTTGATTCCGCCAACGTCCATCGTTGTTTTACCGGAGCAGCGGGGCCAACGTCATGATACCGCAACCCCTGGAAGAAGCTTTGGTCCCTAACCGGAACTGCGTCATCGATGGAGTCGCACGTATCAGGACCGGAGCGGCTCCCCTCCGAAAGAGCACGTACAGGGGTAACGACTCTCCAAACTGGGTCCGAGTGCGGGCCGGACGAAATCAAGCCCAGCCTCCGGTCCCACCGCGGCTCAGTTCAGTATGCCGTTCGGTATGCCGTCAACCCAATACCCGTCCAGATCCCAGAGGAATAGGCCATTGGCACTCTTGACGCAATCCGAGATGTCGGCTCGGGAGTAGATGCACTCGTGTCGTCGGACCTGAGGTCAGACCTGTGGGCCGCTTCGGTCGAGCAGACGTTGACACGCCCCAGCGAGGGGCCGCTGGACGGGACACTCCCTCCTAGCATTCCGCTAAGTGTCCCTCGTGTCGAACGAGAGCCAGCCCTCCCGTCGGTTGCTCGAAGAGGAAGCCGTGGGCTGAGGACAAGGCTCCTGATCATCGATGCCGCTGCTGCAGCCGGCGCATGGGTGGTCCTGGGCAACCTCTTCATGCCCGCCTCGACTGCGGCTCGTCAGTGGGGTGCGTTGCTCGCAGCCACCGCCGTGACGCTGGTGGCCATGCAGCTGTTTGGCTTGTACCGATCGCGCCTCTGCGTGCAACGTAGCCAGGAGATGGCTCGAATCGTAGCCGCTGTTGGGGCGGGCGCCGTGACCCTCGAGTTGCTCCGTGGAGATGGAAACCGGAGCCATCTCGCGGTGATCGTCGCCGCAGGGTCCTGTGTTCTTGTTCTGATGACTTTCCGTTGGATGTTCCGTCAGTGGTTGCGTGCGCAGCGGGTGCAGGGTCGTTATCGCCGAGGACTTGTCATGGTCGGGACCAACGAAGATGCCTTCGCCGTCTGGACCATGCTGCACTCGCAGCCCGAGCTCGGATACGAAGTGCGGGGGATCATCGGGGACGCCCGGAGTCATTCGGACTGGGCACACCTGCCCAGCAGCCCTGCTCTCGACCAGCTTCCAGAGATGGCCCGGCAGACCGACGCCAACGGGCTTCTGTTGGTGGCCAATGCCCTGTCGGCAGCGGAGTTCCACCGGGTGATCGAGATCGGGTCGGCAAACGGACTGCACGTCCAGGTCTGGCCGGGTTTCGGTGGGTTGGGAACGCGTCGCGTCCGCCGCTTTCCAATGAGCGGGGAGACTTTCCTCTACGTTGAGCCTGGACAACGACCTGCGTGGCAACTCGCGTCGAAACGGTGCATCGACCTGGTTGGAGCAGTGGTCGGCCTGACCATCACGGCTCCCGTCCTTCTGGTGGCGTGGATCGCCATCCGGCTCGAAGGCGGAGGGCCGGCCCTGTATCGACAAATAAGGGTCGGGTTGAACAAGCGACCCTTCGTCGTCTACAAGCTGCGAACCATGACACCCGAGGCCGAAGCCGGCCTCGACCTGGCGGTCATCAACGAGCGCACGGATGGGCCACTATTCAAAGCGGCCCACGATCCACGTGTGACCAGAGTCGGCGCCGTCGTGCGGGCGCTGAGTCTCGACGAGATTCCCCAGCTTTTCAACGTTCTCGTCGGGACGATGAGCTTGGTGGGACCCCGCCCCGCACTGCCTCACGAGGTCGCCCAGTTCGAACCCGAGTTTCTGCGTCGGCACGACGTCAAACCGGGAGTCACCGGCCTCTGGCAGGTCGAAGCACGGGACAACCCTTCGTTTCACGCCTATCGCAGGCTCGACCTCGTGTACGTCGACAACTGGTCGATCGGACTCGATCTCTTCATCCTCCTGGTGACAGTTCCGATGGTTATCGCGCACGCCGTGAGCATCTGCCGGCGAGAACGGAGGCCGCAAGAGGTATCACCCGAGGTTCTCTAAGCGTCCGACCCTTCCGCCGCTCGCTCGGCGCCGCGAATCGTGCCGGCGTGACCCATCCTTGTTGGCCATCGATGCTGTGCCGCGCCTGTGTTGTCGTCGGAGGACGGCTATTGCGGTCCTTCCACGCTGCCGGTGCACCGGTGACGGGGTAGTGGCCCAGAAAAGTCGCCTTCATTCCCCAATAAAGGGGATGACAGGTCCCGACTAGTTCGGGACGATGCATGTGACAACCGGTTGAGCGAGGCGTGACAGCCGACCGGTTGACAGAAGCGACAGGCGATGGGTCCCGGGCGAGGGATCAGGAGGATTGTGGTGTCGGACACACAATGGCGGAGCCTCGATACAGCTGGAGCTCCACGGTGAAACCGGCGGTCGACGATACTGAGCTCGTTCTGGTCGTTGAGCAGGCCCGCGCTGGTGCGAATGCGGCCTGGGAGACTCTGATCGAACGCTTTGGCGGACTGGTCGCGGCAATCGCGAGACGCTGCAGGTTGAACGACGCCGATGTTGCGGAGGTATGTCAAACGACCTGGCTGCGCCTCGTGGAGAACCTGGACCGCATTGAGCAACCGGAGCGAATCGGCGCGTGGCTGGCGACCACCTCGCGGCGCGAGAGCTTGCGGATCGCCACGCGTCACACCGCGGTTTCGGCTACGGACGCGGTGTACCTCATGGCGGACGACGAGGCTGATCCGCTCGACTCCGCACTCCTCAGGGAGGAGCAAGCACGTGCGATACGAATGGCCGCCGAACGGTTGCCGCCGCGTTGTCAGCGTCTCCTCGGTGTGTTGATGGGCGATGACGACCTCCCGTACAAGACGATCTCCGAGCAGTTGAGCATGCCGATCGGGAGCATTGGACCAACGAGAGGTCGTTGCCTCGAACATCTCCGACAGATATTGGCCGAATTGGAACTGGGCCAGGCTACCGTCCACAGCTAGGACTAGCAGAATGGGAAGTTCTTTCTTCGGCAGCGAACTGCCGGTCCGCTCAGCAGCTCCGCCGGCGACAGACGTAGAGGTATTGGACACCTAGCCAGCGTGTTACGAGCGGTATGTTCAGATTTATGTACATGTTCGGCATTCGCAGGTACCACCGCTCCGGCTCGTGATGGTTCCAGTTGTGCGAGGTCGGGAACTGTTTCTCTATGATGAAATGCTCGGTCAAGCTGTCGCGGAAGTGCGCTTCGGGCTGGATGCTGCTGTAGGGCCAGTAGTGATTGGGCCGGCGATGGTCGAAGTTCACGTAGCTGGCAATGAACTTGCCGTGTGGTGCAAGGAGGTCGGCGATCTCCGCGAACTTTCGGGACTGGCTGTCGGCGAGATACTCGAAGAGACCTTGGGCCACGATCAGGTCGAACGGAGCCTCTTCGGAGCTGATCGGCTCTTGCAGAATGTCGCATTCGGTCAGGTTCGGTGACGGTTCCTGTATCGCGATGTCTATCCCGTAGTACTGCACGTTCGGATCAAGGAGGAGTCCTAGAGTCGCGGGACCACACCCGACGTCGAGCAGCCGGCAGTTCTTCCCGGCTGCCAGACGATTGACGAGGCGCGCCACCTTGAGCATCCGATGATGCGGTCGGGTGTACTTCCTGTTCTCGTCGGCCCAGAAGTCTCGTTTGTAGAGGGCTCCCGGTGGTGTGGGCATGCGGATTCCCATCTCCTTTGGGTGGACGCAATCATGGAGGATCAGTCAACCTGTGTGTACGAGAGCGGGTCCCTCGTGCTGATACGACGTCATGCGTGGAGCGTCTCGACATCCACCCACCCGGCTCCGGATGTTTCGATCTCGGGAAAAGCCCTGCGTACCTCGGTCAGGAGATCCGGCACGAAGAGGAGGACCGCGTCTGGAGGACGGGTGACCAGGATTTTCGGGTCGACGATGGGAATGTCCGTCCCAGGCATGCGAAGGCCGCGTTTGGCCGGTGCGGAGTCAACAATCGCGGGGAGGAGCTGTCGATCCACCCGAGCACGACAGAGCAGTGCGACCGCCCGTGATGCGGCGCCGTAGCCCAATACACTCTTTCCCGCGCTTCGTTGACCGACCAGCCAGTCCCGTAAGCCGCGAGCGTGGGCTGCGGCGTGACCTTGCAGACCCCCGACGACCGCGGGGTCGCGGACGCCCACACAGGCGTCATCGGAGAGGAGCGCAGTCACGGAGTTGTCGGGAGCGCCGCGCGGGCCGGGCTCTCGGCAGGCGGCCAGCAGCACCGTGCCGCCGTAGAGGTCGAAACGCCACGCGACCCGTGAACTGAAACCAATGGCCCCCAGCATCCCCACCAGAGCACTTGTCGAGTAATACGCGAAGTGTCCGTGCCGGAGAGCGTTCCACTGACCGAGACGAACGATGGTGTGCAACGAGTGGTATTGCAGCAAAAGGACCCCCCCGGGGGCGACGCGGGCCGCCCGCTCCGCCAGGGCGGCGGACTGATCCGGATCGTGCATCATGCCGAAAGAGTCGATGACCAGGTCCGCGGTCCCACCATCGGTCATCGGTGCGACACCTCGCTCGGCTAAGAGGCCGAGCCACGAGCCCCCATGGGGACTTGGGAACTCGACGACCCGGTCTCGCCCGGACAGCCAGCCGGCCGTTGCGAGGCGTTGTACGGCGTCGGCGGCCTGTGCGACGAGCGCTTCGGGCTCGGCGCCTCGCGGCTCGCCGGCCATGGTGGGCTTGCCGACCAGCTGCGCCAGGCCGCACGCAGAGCACAGCCACATCTGCAGTGGGTGGCAGGGGTCTGGTCCGGGGTCCCGGCAATCAGGGAACTGGTCGCACGCGGGCTGGTCGCCCAGGTCGAGCACCAGGTGGCCGGACCTCCCACGGCACGAGCGACAGACGGGACGTCCATCCACGTTGATCAGAGCGCCCCCTCAGCGGTCGTGATACGGCGGGGAGGCCGGAAATGGGACGTCCCGAGGGAGCATCGTGCTCGTCGTGGACCCCTATGCCATCAGGGCTAGACCCTCTCCCTAGGCCTCAACCGGCGTATCAGGGGGGCAGATTCGCGGCTCTTTCCCATGTTCGCTCTAGGTCAAATCGAGGAGTCATGTTGTCCCAGTGTTTCTGCCGGTTGTGCGGTGCGCGCCTCACCCACACGTTTGTCGACCTGGGAATGTCGCCGCTGTGCGAAAGCTACGTCTCATCGGATGCGCTCGACGAACCCGAGATCTTTTACCCGCTGCATGTGCGCCAGTGCTCATCCTGCCTCCTCGTGCAGTTGCCGGCATACGTGTCGGGCGAGGAGATCTTCTCCGACTATGCGTACTTCTCGTCGTACTCGGACTCCTGGGTGGCTCACGCCAAGCGGTTCGCAGACTCGATGATCGACACGCTCGGTCTCACGGGAGACACTCTCGTCACCGAAGTGGCGAGCAACGACGGGTACCTGCTTCAGCACTTCATGGCCCGGGACGTTCCCGTCCTGGGCATCGAGCCGGCGAAGAACGTGGCCGAGACAGCCCAGTCGCTGGGCATCCCGACGGTGGTGCAGTTCCTCGGCGCGACGACTGGGAGCGATATTGCCGAGGCTCGTGGACGTGCCGATCTGGCCGTCGCGAACAACGTGTTCGCGCATGTTCCCGACATCAGGGACTTCGTGGCAGGTCTTCGGGCCCTCGTAAAGGACACGGGTCTGGTCACCCTGGAATTTCCCCACCTCCTGCGCCTGATGCAGCGGCGTCAATTCGACACCATCTACCACGAGCACTATTCGTACCTCTCCCTCCTCACGGCGACCAGGGCGTTGGCCACGGCCGGGTTGCGCGTGGTCGATGTTGAAGAGCTTTTGACCCATGGCGGCTCGTTGCGCGTCTTTGCTCGTCCTGAGGAGTACGCCGGTACGCCCACCGAGCGCGTCGACGCACTTCTTGACGAGGAGAGGCTCTTCGGATTGCACACCCTGGCCGGTCATGCCGGATTTGCGGGTGAAGTGTTGAGAATAAAGAGTGATCTGCTCGATTTTCTGATCTCGGCGGAGAGGGAAGGACGATCGGTAGCCGGATACGGCGCCCCCGGTAAGGGCAACACCTTGCTGAATCACTGCGGCATCAGAGAAGACCTTGTGCAGTACACGGTCGATCGCAGTCCGGTCAAACAAGGAAAGTTCCTGCCGGGTACCCATATCCCGATTTATGCACCGGATCGTCTGGCTGAGACCCAGCCCAATTATGTCCTCGTCCTGCCCTGGAACCTGAAAGACGAAATCAGCGAACAGCTGAGCTACGTCCGGGCATGGGGGGCGCGATTGGTCTTTCCTATTCCGGAGCTCGAGATCATCTGAGTGAGGTGTGAATCGTGAGAGTAGTTCTGTTCTGCGGTGGACTCGGAATGCGCATGCGCGATGGCGTGACAACCGGTCCCAAGCCGATGGCTCTGGTGGGGGAGCGCCCGTTGCTTTGGCACGTCATGCGCTACTACGCCCACTTCGGGCACACGGACTTCGTGCTCTGTCTGGGGTACGGCGCCTCGGCTGTGAAGGACTTCTTCCTCAATTACGACGAGACCCGCTCCAACGATTTCGTCTTGGAGAGGGGTGCTCACGATCTGAAGCTGTTCAAGACGGATATCTCTGACTGGCGTATCACCTTCGTGGACACCGGTCTGAACTCCCCGATTGGAGAGCGGCTGCGCCGAGTCCGCCACCTCCTCTCCGACGAACCTATGTTCATGGCCAACTATGCGGACGTCCTGACCGACGCCCCACTGCCCGACATGATCGAGCGCTTCACGGTGAGCGATGCCGTGGCGAGCCTCCTTGCCGTCCCTCCGCAGTCTTCTCACCATGCCGTGGACATCGCCGATGACGGTCTGATCCTCGGCGTGACACCAATGCGTGATCTCCGCCACTGGGAGAACGGTGGGTACTTCATCTTCCGCCGGGATATCTTCGACCAGCTCAACGAGGACGAAGATCTCGTTGAGGACGCGCTGGTCCGCCTGGTTCGCCGAGGCCGGGTCATCGCCTATCCGTACAAGGGCTATTGGTCCCCTGCGGACACCGTGAAGGAGCGAGTGCAGCTCGACGAGCGGTATCACCGTGCCGACTGCCCGTGGATGATCTGGGATCCGGAGCGATCGGCACGGTCCGCGCCGAGCTACGACGGTCCCGCCAACACCGTCCCGGCTCGCAATGCTTGGCCAGCTTCCATGCCGGCGGAGCGCTGACCGCCGCCGTGCTTCCGCTGCATCTCGAGCTACCCGAGGAGCGGCCCCTGTCAGTGTTGGCGATCGGTGCCCATCCCGACGACATCGAGATCGGGGCGGGAGGGACCCTGCTCACTCTTGCCGAGGCCCGGCCCGGTCTGCGGACCCGGTATGTCGTGCTCACCGGGACCGAAGAACGTCACTCGGAGGCCCGGGCCGCCGCCGCTGCCTTTCTCCCCGAGGCCGACCTGACGATTGACCTGCACCACTTGCCGGAGGGTCGGCTTCCGGCGGTGTGGGATCGCGTCAAGGACATCCTGGAGGAGGTGGCGTACACCTGGGCGCCCGACGTGATCTTCGCACCCTCGCACACTGACGCCCATCAGGATCACCGGACGATTGGTGAGGTGTTGCCGACCGTCTTTCGAGACCAGCTCTCCCTGTCATACGAAATCCCCAAGTGGGATGGTGATCTTGGACACCCGTCGCTGTACCTTCCGCTCACGGCCGACGTGGCGCACCGCAAAGTGGAGCTGCTCCACAAGTGCTTCCCGTCCCAGGGCAGCCGAGATTGGTGGGACGACGAGGTCTTCCTCGGGTTGGCTCGACTCCGTGGCATGGAATGCCGAGCACCGTACTCTGAAGGGTTCACGTGCACGAAGGCCGTGATCGCACCGCTGTCACGACCGCAGGAGAGGGTGGTTCAAGGGGGCGCAGATCTGGGTGCCGTCAACGATGAGGGACTTGGCGTATGACAGTCTTCGTAGACCCGGACCTCTCGGCTCCGCTCCTACGGCAATGCGTCTACGACGGACACGTGGTCGTTCTCACCAGCCTGCCGTCGGTGCGGGAATTCGTCGACTACACGCGGGACCAATTGATCGATCTCTTCCAACCCTACGATCCGGAACATGCACACGAGCACGTCGGCGTGGCGGAGATGGCACAGGTGCTGGGTTCGTGGAAGCCCCGCTTTATCCACTCGCCGACGTCGAAGGACTTAGTCCGCAACATCATCCGGGAGGCCGGGTTGAGCCCGGAGGGGACACACTACGACGTCCCCAAGCCGCGAACGTCCTTTCCCGTCGGTCACCTGACCACGGGGATCGCGTACGCTTTCCCCTGGCATCGCGACGTGTGGTATGGCGCTCCGGCTCAACAGGTCAATTGGTGGCTCCCCGTGTTCGCCGTCGGTGATGACAACTCTATGCGCTTTGATCTCCAGAGTTTCGATCGAGCGGTCATGAACAGCTCCGGTGATTTCGACTACTACAAGAACAACACCGCTCGTCTGCACACGGCTTCCCAGATCTCGGGCGAACGGCAGGTCCGGCCGGCGGCGTTGAACCACTCTCCACCGGACGAGCTCGTCGTCGTTCCAGCGCCAGGAGCGGTCATGCTGTTCTCGGGAGCACAGCTGCACTCCTCCATCGCAAACAGGTCGGGAAGGGCCCGGTTCAGCATCGACTTCCGGACGGTAGATGTGGCCGATCTGCATGCGGGCCGGGGTGCTCCACTGGTGGACGTCAACTGCACGGGCACCGCCATTCGAGATTTCCGCCGAGTCGCGGATGAAGCACCTTTCGACGAAGGCACAGTGACCCGGCTGTTCGGGGCGCCTCCTCCCGGCTCGACGTTGGTTTTTACGCCACCGACAATGGACGCGCTCCATGCCTCATAGCAACGCGATCTCGCCATCAGGCGGCAATGGAACACGAGAGGCACACACGGAGAGCAGTGTGGTATCGCACTGGGGCGTGAACGTCCATAATGTTCCGCCGATCGCTGGTGCAATGTTGTTCGAGTCTCCTCCCCACGTCGACGAGCGCGGGTTCTTCTGCCGCACATTCGATGCGGAGGCCATGCGCGCGGCCGGCATCGATCCCGCAGGTTTCGCCCAGGACAGCGTCTCACGTTCTTCCCGAGGCGTGGTGCGCGGTCTCCACATACGTCGTGGCGACGGGGAGTCGAAATTGGTGCGCTGCTCGTACGGTGCGATCTTCGATGTCATCGTCGACCTGCGGCCTATGTCGCCCACGCAGGGAAACTGGGCGAGCTTCGAACTTCGGGGTGACACCCAGGTGTCGCTCTACGTCCCAGCAGGGTGTGCGCATGGATTTCAGGCCCTCACGGAGCCAGCGGACGTCGCCTATCGCATCGACCGCCCCCACGACCCGGCGGAGGACGTCTCGATCGCATTCGACGACCCCGAGCTGGCCATTCCGTGGCCGATCCCCATATCGGCGATGTCGCAACGCGATCGGCTGGCGCCACCCCTCTCCGCCGCGGTGCGCCTTCTACAACGAGACGCGGAATAGGTTGGGTCGATCTGGTCGATCTGGACAGGGGCTGATTCTGCCGGCTGTCTGTGGCTGTCAGGCGGGCTCGTGCCTGAGCTGTCCCCTCGATCCCGAGAGGGGCGCATCGGGCTGGCGGCGCAAGAGCTCGTCGACGAGGCCCTCGGAGAGCAGTTCACGGATTCGCCGAAGTCGGACATAGGTCGACGAGACGAAGTCCTCATAAGTGAAGTGGTAGTCGCTGTAGGCCCGCACGAGTTGGTCCACCCCTGCGGGCACGTTCCAGCGAAGCGTCAGCTCCGGGAAGGTCCCGGTCAGCTTCGAGAAGTCCACGCGGTAGTCACGTAGATCCGGCCCGGCGTCTGCGGCCAGCGATAGTGTCGAACCGGGGACCGCGGCGCGGACTATCTCCGCTATGTCGCGGACCTGCACGTTGTCCTCTGCGCGACCGACGTTGAAGGCCTCGTTGTGCACGAGCTCGCGTGGCGCTTCAAGCGCGGCAAGAAACGCACGACAGATGTCCTCCACGTGCACCAGAGGCCGCCAAGGCGACCCATCACTCTCGAGGCATACTGCGCCAGTCGTCATCGCCACCGCAGTCAGGTTGTTCACGACGATGTCGAGGCGCAACCGCGGTGAGAATCCGTATGCGGTGGCATTGCGCAGGTAGGTCGGACTGAAGGCATCGTCGGCCAGCAGAGCGAGCCCCTGTTCGGCCAGGACCTTCGTCTCTCCATAGGGTGTGACCGGATACAGTTCTGCGTCCTCTGTGACCGCCTCCGAGCCTGCGGCACCGTAGAGGCTGCATGAGGAGGCAAACAGGAAGCGTTCAACGCCCGACTGCTTGGCAGCCCGACCGAGACACAAGGTCCCGTCGAGGTTGATTGAGTAGGTTGCCGACGGATTCAGGTGGCCAACCGGGTCGTTGGACAGGGCCGCCAGACAGATCACGGCGTCATAGCCGGCGCAGTCCCCGGGCACGACATCCCTCAGGTCGACCCTGGGGCGAGGACCAATCTCCTCTGGTCCCGGGCCGAGATCGCAACCCTCATAGAGGCCGAGATCGAGACCTTCTACCGTGTGTCCGGCCGCGCGTAAGAACGGAACGAGTACTGCCCCGATGTAGCCGCGATCACCTGCTACGAGGACCCTCATTTGGCAGCCCCTACGATCATCTGGAGGTCATACGGGCAGCGACGCAACCCGTCGGGGATTGGAGCACCCCGGACCTCCCCTGATACAGGGCCGAGTCCCGAGCGGGGCCCGAATGATAGGTCTTGGTCAATTCAGGGTGCTGTCGGCGTCCTGACCGAACCCGCTCGAGCAGGTCCCACTCGAGATCTCACCGGCGGTCCCGCATTGATCGGTCACCGGAGCGGTCCACTCGGCCCAGGTCACGGGGTTGGCGAGGTTGCTCTGACTCCAGGCCCAGAAGTGCCACGGGCCGGTGTAGGTGTTGTTCGAGAAGTGATTGTCCTGTTGGAACGTGATCGGGCCCGTTTGGTTGTACTGGCTGGTGCCGTAGTTGGAGAACAAGCCGTTGAACCCGCAGAGGTTGGCGACCGTGCACGCCGTGCCCACCGTGGTGGCCTCAAAGGTCATTGTGTTGTTCTCAACGGTCACGTTCTGTGTCTTCCACCGGCAGTTGTCGTAGTAGTCGACCGGACTCTTTTTCGATAGATTCGCAGCACAACTGCTCTCGGTGTAGGCGTCCGGGTTGATCAACGTGCACGCGTTGTCGGAGCCGTCTGAGCAGTAGCGGTCTGAGTTCTCCCATAAGATGACGCCGCCCCAGTTGTTTGCCAAGACATTGCCCCTGATGAGGAGCTGCCCCGAGTAGTTTGACTCCACTCTGGAGTCGCCGCCCGATTCGGAGATGTAGATTGCCCCATCGGGGAAGCCCGGCGTGTCCTGGTTGGACCCCTCGCCGATCGCATTTCCAACGAGTGTGTTGTTGGTGATCTGGGCGTTGTAGGACGCCTCGTACTGGATCCCCACCGAATAGTTGTCCGACACGTAGTTGCCCGAGATCAAGGCCCCGGCGTTGTCGGTGTCGTACCAGATCCCGACATCCTGGTTGCCGTGGACGTAGTTGTCGGTCGTCTGATCGTTCAAGCCCTCCCACCACTTGCCGCCACCTGAGCAGCCGCACTGGTTGTTCGCAGGGGAACCGGGGAAGTCGAAGGTGTGCAAGTTGTTGTTGTCGTAGATGTCGTTGTGGGTCAGGACTGCGTTGTTGCCCTGCCCATTGAACCCGTACTCGCCGTTGAACCGGAGGCAGTTGTTCTGGACGAGATCGTTGTCTCCGATCACCACTCCAGCCCCGTCAGGGTTATTCTGGATGAGGTCGTCTTCGACCGTCCAGCCGTCATGGTCTCCTTGGCCGACGACGCCTTCGCCGGACGGGGCTGTGAAGCGCTGGACGGTGAGGTACTCGATGGTCACCTTGGCGGGGCTCGACTCCGTGCCCGCAGCTTCGAAGGCGTAGTTGTTCACGCCTTGCCCGTCGATGACTGCGCCGGGTGCGCCGACGAACGTGTCGCCGGGATCGGCCTGGAACTGGTCGAACTCATCAGTGCCGAGGGTGTGCGTGCCAGGGGCGAACCAATAGGTCGTATCCGGCTGCACCGAGAAGTCCTGTGCTGGCGCTGTACCGCTGTCGTCACCGGCCGGGATGACCACTGATCCCGCCGGTGCTGATGTGTAGGGCGACAGGGGAAGCCCCGACTCGCACCAGCTCACCGGTGCCCCCGCCGGCGGAGTGGAGGCACCCGTCGGTGCCCCCGATCCGCCTGAGCCACCGGAGCCGCCCGATCCGTTTGACTGAGCGGCAGCCGCGACCACCGCCCCGTTGAGGTGGATGCCACCCGTCGAGCCCTCGAAGTGCGCGTCCCCGTAGGTGAAGATCCCGCCGTCGGACGCCACAAGCCAGTAACCGCCAGGCGTTGCGGCCATGCCCACGACTGGTCGGTTGAGCCGCAGACCTCCCGTCGAGCCATGGTACGTCGCGTCGCCGTAGGTGAACACGCCGCCGTCGGAGGCCACGAGCCGGTAGCCGCCGCCTTGGGGCGTCGCCGATATGCCGACGATGGGAGCGTTGAGGTGCAGAGCTCCCGTCGACCCATCGAACACCGCGTCGCCGTAGGTGAACACGCCGCCGTCGGACGCGACGAGCCAGTAGCCGCCGCCGGGCGTCGCTGCCATGCCGACGATGGGAGCGTTGAGGTGCAGAGCTCCCGCCGATCCATCGAACACCGCGTCGCCGTAGGTGAACACGCCGCCGTCGGACGCGACGAGCCAGTAGCCGCCGCCGCCGGGCGTCGCTGCCATGCCGACGATGGGAGCTTTGAGGTGCAGAGCTCCTGCCGATCCATCGAACACCGCGTCGCCGTAGGTGAACACGCCGCCGTCGGACGCGACGAGCCAGTAGCCGCCGCCGTCGGGCGTCGCCGCCATGCCGACGATGGGAGCGTTGAGGTGCAAGGACCCAGCCGAGCCGTGGAACTGGGCGCTGCCAAAATTGAAGACGCCGCCATCGGCTCCGACGAGCCAGTAGCCTGACTCCGCTGCTACTTCCGGTGTGGCCGCGGCTGACGCGAGAGCCGGCTCGGCGAGTCTGGGACCCGAGGGGGAAAAGGCCGTCAACGCTGCGACCACGAGGACACTGATGCTAAAGATCACGACCTTTTCGGGGAACTGCAGCACTCTTGAGCGGAGTGGCATGCTTCTCCTTCTGCCGCTCCGCAGCACCTGGACATGTACGCCACTTACGACGGTAGCACCGCGGCGCGTCGTTTGGTTCAAACCATGTGCAATGTCTTGTCCCTGATGACATGGACGACGGAATGTCCCCGATGACATCGACGGCGAAATGTCCCTGATGACATCGACGAAAGATGTCCCCGATGAACATCAGGAGAGATGTCCCCGATGACATTGACGAGGGAAGCCCAGTGGTGGCCATATTGGTGCTGGACGCGGCCTTCCGCAAGGTCTGGATTGTTCACGAAGGGACGCAGAATGCCGTCCTCTTCCTCTCGTTCCTCGGCGTGATTGGTGCCCTCACGCGGCGGCGCCGAAGGCCATGATGCCGGGCGCACCGCCCGTCAGGCTGGAGTCGGCGACTGCGATCCGCTCCACGCCGTTCTCCAGAAAGGACAGCGTGTTGCCCGCGGCCATGAGCTTCAGCTGAGTTCCCCGGGGCGCGGTGGCGCCGCCGGCGAGGGAGGGGATATTGGTCGCGCTGCCAACCCCTGACGGAGCGCTTGCTAAGACCTTTGGCTAACGCACCCGACGAGCAAAAGATTCGTCATTGTCGGCCATCTCACGAATGATGTGTTCCGCGATGGCAAAGGATGCGGTCGCTGCTGGTGATGGTGCGTTGCGTACCAGGGTCACTTGCGGCTGATGGTCAATGACAAAATCGTCTGCAAGGCTTCCGTCGCGGTGAAGCGCCTGAGCGCGCACACCCGACCCTGAACGAACAAGGTCAGTCCGAGTCAGGGCAGGGACGTATGCACGGGCACGTCGAAGGAAGATCGATGTACTCACCGAACCACATATCTCCCGAGTGCCCATTCGCCAGTGCTGACGCGCCATCTTGCGTGTTCCTGGATACTTGACTGTGCGCCATAGGTCTCGAAACCGAACATCGCTCCACCGATATCCTTCCTGCGAAAGTGCCAGTACAGCGTTCGGTCCGACATGGACATGTCCGCCAAGACCTCGTGTGAAATGCACTCCGAGAAATGGATAGCGAGGATCTGGAACTGGATAGACGAGACCGCGGATGAGATCGGTTCGTCCTGGTGCAATCTCGTAGTACTCCCCTCGGAAGGGGATGATCTCGGGGTCCGAAGTCGCCCCAACCATTCGAGCAAGTAGCGATGACTGGAGGCCGGCACATACGACAAGATGGTCAAAGACCAGTTCGTGCGCATCGGTGGCGACATGAACCACGCCGCCCCGCGCGTGGATCTCCATGACTGGGTGCCCAAGAATTACCTTGCCGCCCGTCTGAACAATATCGGCGGCCAGCTGTTCGGCAATGATGCGGAAGTCGACGACCGCCGTTCCCGGGATCAACAAGGCAGACAGTCCCCGAACATGTGGCTCGCGGTCGCGAAGCTCTGATGCATCGATCACACGCGATTCGGGAATACCGTTGGCCTTCGCCCGATTGGCCAGTTCGAACAAGTGGGGTAGTTCGTCATCACGGATAGCAACGATGACTTTGCCGACCTCTTCGTACGGGAGTCGCCATTCGGCACAGTAGGCCCGTAGGAGTTCGCCCCCCCGCCGACACAACTTGGCTTTGAGTGACCCGGGCGGATAGTAGACACCGGAGTGCACAACGTTGCTGTTGTGACTGGTCTGGTGGGCAGCAACGGTGAGTTCCTTGTCGATCACCGTAACTTCGACATTCGTCGACTGCAGCACACGGCGAGCGACCGAGAGTCCGACGATGCCGGCACCGATCACACCGATTCTTGCTGTCGTCAGACCACTCTCTGTCATCAGCAGATCTGGTTGTGCTGCCCGGCTTGACCTAGGCCGCAATCTGCTCGATCGATCTTCAACACGCACCCTTCCTGTCAAATGGGGTCACCTAAGCCGACCTTCCATGACCGGATGTCCGGGGGCTTGGAATGGAAGTTGGTCCTGCATCACGCCGAAAGCAAGGTCGAGTTGGTAATCCGGCGGACCTTCGAACATCGCCCGACACTATCGAGGGCGCTCCAACCTGTCACCGTTGGTGCCGGTAGAACGTTTTCGCCTGGAGTCGAGCAACATACTGACCCAGACCAATCATTGTGCATCGCTCCGGCTCATCAGCGTATCAGCGGACGCCCACCGCGCTCCATTCAACGAGGGCCCGCGGGCCCTGGCTCCTGCCGACTCCATTCGCTGAGTCCGGCGGTCACACTGCCAGTGTGGAGGACACAACCACGAGCATCACGCAGACACCAATCGACACGGATGTGAAACCACCCAAGCGTGGCGGCATCACAGATATATGTCGCGTCGCACTGCTCGCAACGATCCTCCTTCTCGTCGTCATCTCGTACTACCCGTTCGCCTGGGACCCGCCGCGAACAGTCTCAAATGAGGTGACACGAAACGCGGACGAATCTCTGCAGTTCGGAAAGATGAACAACGCTCGCACGCCTGGAACGCCAGCCTGGTTCGAGGATGTGCGCACGTCTGGCGGTGTCCAGATCCGACTCGAGTTCGACCCGGATTCACTGCGGGAGCATGCCTCAATCATCATGCTGGCCAGCAATTTCTTTACTACTGACTTCGCCATCGTGCAGGATGGCTCTGACGTGCTCGTGTACCTGCGCCGTCCCGGGTCAGACGCCAGTGGTGACCCGCCGTTTGCGGTCGACGGGCTTCTTCGATCGCAGCGGTGGAACAGCGTCGACGTAATGCTGCAGCACGACCACATCCGGGTCGCGGTCGACGGCCCGACCCAGCTGACCGAGCATGTCCCATCGGATTCCGCGCGGGTCTGGGGCCAAGGACAGATTGCGCTGGGCGACGAGGTCCACGGGGGAATTCCCTGGCAGGGCAAAATCCGCCTTGCGCAGGTGCGTACATCGGGCTCCGTCGTCGATTACGTCCGCCCAGGCGCATTGTCGATCCCGAAGAGCTACTTCTACTTCCCGGACCACGTCCTCCCCTTTCCACCCAAGGGTGAGAAGCAGTGGCTGGACGTCTTCCTCGACATGGTGTCTTTCATTCCGGTGGGCTTCCTCATCGTCTGGGCTCGGAGGCCTCCCGGGCGCGCGGTACCCGCTACCGTGCTCGCGGCGGCGCTTGCGGTGGTGCTGGCGGCTGGGAAGCCGCTTTTCCACGGGCGCCACGCGTCGCTGGCGGCCATCGTTATGGAGATCTTTGGAGCATTGCTAGGGGCGTTGCTGGCCTCGCGGTTGGCACAACCCAATAGAGGAACGCCTGGTTGGCGTCGCGCGTTCGGCATCACCCCAACACGACAGTGGCCCGTGCTCGAAGCGGTGGACAACCACGAGTTGGTTTCTCCGGCGAATGCGGCTGACGGGACAAAGTCAACCTTGTGGCGTTGATGAAGTGGGCCCCGGTCACTCCGCCCGCAGGAGCAGCGAAGTGCGTGTCCGGGCGGCGACCATCCCCGGGATGAGGGCGACCAGGTTGGCGAAGACGACCGCCGACAGGGCGACCAGCGCCAGCGACGAGATGGGCACCGTCGGGTGCGGCACGGCCGAGATGCCGTCTGCGAAGAGCGTCCAAAGCCAACGCCCCAGGGCGACCCCGATGGGGACGCCGAGCACCACCCCAACCACGGCCGCCACCGAAGATTGCCACGCCACCGACGCGGCAATCTGCCGCTGGGTGAATCCCAGGGCCTTCAGGAGGGCGAACTGGCGCCGCCGCTGGAGGACCGACGCGGCGAGGGTGAGTCCCAGCGCGCCGATCGCACCGGCGGCCAGGACGGCGGCGAGCAGCGCTGGGGTCGCGCTGATGCTGCGGTAATCCGCGATCTCGGCCGGACGGAGCGCGCTGACCACTCCGCCGACGGGAGCGTCGGGGTCCGAGGGGCGGTTGAGCACCGCCGCGATGTGGTCGAGGGAGGCCAGCGCGGCGGCGCGACTCACGCCGGGTCGGATGGCGACCAAGGCAGCCATGGGACCAGGTACCGGGCTGTCTTGCTGGTTGAGATCGGAGGCCGAGAAGAGCGAGGTGGCCATCACCGCCCCGGTCCCCATTTCGAGCGCGGGATCACCCGAACCGCCGATGGTCGGCAGTGTCGCCGTGCCGACGACGCGCAGGTGGGCCCTGGTGCGAGCGTCCGTCTGCGCGACGACCGTTTCGCCGTCGTGGGCGTGCAGCGACGCCAGGGTCGCCGGTCCGAGCACGACCTGAGAGGGCTCGACCAGCGGGTGGCCGCTGAGAATGGAGGGTCTGACCTCGGCGCCCGGCCTCATGGCCAGCACGGGCACGGATTGCCCGTCAACGGTTGCGGACTCGAAGTAGACGCCGGTCCAATGGGCCACGTCGGGATCGTGGTCGAGTAGCGCGGTCGTCTCCGCCGCCGGCAGGTTCTCGGCGGCGGAGAAGCCGGCGAGCAGGGCGTAGTCCCAGTTCCATCCGTACAGAGTTGGTTGGGACACGAGGGCGTTGAGGCTCGAGGCAAACGTGAGCGAGGTCACGATCACCGTGATCGCCACTACCGCGCCGAGCAGCGCGGAGCGCACCGGTGCGGCGTCGCGTCCCGCGCGCCCGCCCAGCGCCGATCGGACGCCAAGGGCCGCGCTCGGGGGGAGCCCGGACGCGGCGGCCCGGATTCGGCCGGGGCCCCGGTCAGCGATGTCCGGCCTCTGCACCAGCCGGTGCGGCGCCACCCGATAGGCCACGATGAGCGCGGTCGCCGTGAGGGCCACGACGAACACGAGGAACCCGACACCGAGGACTGTCCAGTCGAAGGCGACGCCGATGTCGGGGTAGACGGGCCGGACCGGGCCGATCGGGGCCAGGGGGGACAGCCCCACGGCCACCCCTACTGCCAGCAGTGACCCCGCCGCGACGGCACCCACGACGCCGGCGAGCCCGTCGGCCATCGCCATCACCGGCCCGGCCCCCAGGGCTCGCACGATCGCCGCCTCCTCAGCGTTGCGCCGGATCAGGCGGCTGATCACCTGACCGTTGATCACCAGTGCGGCGAGGGCGGCGATGAGCCCGAACACCCCGAGGGCGATGGCTTCGGGGCGAATGGCGCGCTCGGCCTTCGCGACGTACGGGGCGTTCGTGGTCGATCCTCCCACGGGGCCCAGGTCGGGGATGACCTTGTTCACGGCCGAGACGACGGCCGCTTCGTGCGCCAATCCGCCCTTGAGGTGGAACGAGACATAGGAGTAGTAGGCGCAGCACGTCTCGAGCTGCCTGGTCAGCGCGGGGGTGATGACGGCGATCTGGTTGCCGAGCGCGGCATCGTCGTCCTGGACGACCTGGGTGTCCCACTCCACGATGCCGACGAGCTTGAACGGGACGATGAGGTGGGGCTTGTCATGCGGGTAACCGCTGAAGTTCGGTTGGCCCGCCTGGGCGTCGGTGAAGAAGGCCACGGGCAGGGTGGACCCGAGGTGCAGCCCGTACTGGGCGGCGGCACCAGCGGACATGACGATCTCGTCCGCCCGTTTGGGGTCGGCCATGCGGCCCTGCAGCACGGTGACACGGTCCGTGGAGAAGTACGCGGCGTCGGTCCCCGTGCTGCCCTCGACGGCTGGTGGCGCCTCACCCGGGACGCCTCTTCCATGGTGGTGCCCCAGAACTTGGAGGGTGCCGTCGAAACCGACGACCGGCACCGCTCGCTCGACGAAAGGGACCCGGGCCACGGCCTCGCTCACCCTTGCCGAGTATCCCGTATTCGTGGCGGGGCCGAACTCGGTGAACATCCCCAGATCCGAGGGGTTGGTGCTCGCGAGATACGTCGGGAAGGAGGACTGCGTGCGGCGCGCGCCGGCCACCGCGGCCAGGGCGACGCCCCCGACGACGCCGATCAGGACGACGAGCGTGAGGTATCCTCCCCAGCGCCGGCGGAAGGTGGCTCGGAACCGGTAGGAGGATTCACCCACGATCGCTCGGATCACGCCCGACCCTCCTCCTCGTCCTCCTGCCTGGCCCGGGACGCTGTCTCCGGGCACCAGCCGGCCGCTCCCGCTCCAGTGTCGCGGGGGAGCCCCGTCCCGACCAAGGTGGGTACCCGCCGCCAGGCCCTCGTGCTAGCACCCGCGCCGATGGTGGTGCCTCGGTGGGCTCCAAGCATGGTTGACGGTGAGCCGGCCTGTAGGCGCGATTTTGACTGGCACGGTATCATTTGGGATCGTAAATCGGCTGTGGCCAGGTATTTGACCACTCAATGGTTCGCACAATCTGACACTGTTTGAAGTCATCTCGCGGACTTCGCTCAGGGCGGGCGGTCCTGAGAGTTGTGTGACGACGCCCCTGGCCCCTGATCGACTCCCGGCTGATCCGCACCGGGTTTTCCCAGCACGGTGCCAGAGAGAGTGAGGGATCTACATGCAGCGACCTGCCGCAGGCGAGAAACTTCCGCCCAACAAGTCTTGAGTTCTCCCTGCCCCAGTCCAGTCCAGGCACAACGGGGTCTCAGCAATCACGCACGCCTCGTCAATCTAAGGTTGACGACTGGGAGGGCGTCAATGTAGGGTTGACGAATGACCCCAGGACCCACGCTGCAGGAACTGATTGACGGGGTTCGGGCCGACACCACAAGTGAGGACGCATTAGTCCAGCTGTCCCAGGCATCGAAGACCGTCGCTGATCTCGAACAGACGAGCGATGCACTGCTGGGCCACTTTGTTGATCAATGCCGCCGAAGCGGACGCTCTTGGTCTGAGATCAGCGGTGCCCTCGGTGTTAGCAAGCAGGCGGCTCACAAGCGATTCTCTCTAGATGTTCCGAACTTCGAGCGATTCACTGACCGTGCCCGGAACGTCCTTGCTCAGTCTGAAGAAGAGGCCCGGCGTCTGGGGCACGGTTTCGTGGGAACCGAGCACCTTCTGCTCGCCCTGTTCGACTCTCCCGACGGTTTGGCAGCGCAGCTTCTAGGTGAAACCGGCATCACAAGATCAATGGTCGAAACCCGAATCGTGGCGCTGATCGAGCCGGGGACTGATGCGGAGGAACGCAGGCTTCCCTTCACCCCGAGGGCGAAAGCGGTGGTTCGCAGCGCAGTTCATGAGGCGCTGCAACTGGGCCATAACTACATCGGAACGGAACATCTTCTCCTCGGTTTGTTCACCGATGGGGATGCGGTCGCTGCCAAGGTCCTCGTCGAGCTGGGGGCCAACGTGGATGGCACCAGAGCCCGGATACTCAAAGGCCGGTGAGGGCAGCACAGTCGGTTGCTCGTCGTCCTATAACGCCCGGCCAGGGGTATCACACGCGTCCGACTTCTCGACACAATGGTGGCGTGGTCGAGTTCTCCCATCTCCGAGCGAGCTGGAGATTGCAGCGTGGCCCACGTCCACTCGGGAGCACCCCCTCGAGCCCTTGGCATTGCGGGCCTTCCCTGTGGTGTAGACGGGGACTCCGTACGGCGATCACTATTCGCACACGGACCGTCTGCTGAGCCTTCCAAATGTCCACGTTCTCGCCTTTTGCCCGGAGGACTTCGCATTCGGAACGCCTCGTGCGACACCAGACAGCGATGCGGGAGAGGACTGGACGGCTCAGATGCTTGGTGCTGCCCAGTCCATGTTGGGGATAGCGCAGGAGAAAAACGTTCGATTGGCACTGCTCATGGTCATGTGCGGCCTATCAAGTCTTGAGTCAACGGGATCACCGCACGCTCAATGTCGTTTTGAGCAAACTCGTCTCCACTTATCAGGCAGACCCAGCCGCGAGACACCCTGGGTCTTTGACGATCCGAAACCAGACACACACGAACAGGGAGTCGTCGGAAACTAGGACCCCTTCTCCCTCGTAGTAGCTCCTGTGTCCGGCTCGCCAATGCTCGATCGACGTGAACCCTTCACCTTCGTCACGTGCGAACTCCCACGGCACATCGGAGAAGCGGTAGGTCTCAACTCCTGTGATATGGACAAGCGCCGCAGCTGTACCGTCTACACCCAGCAACACTTGCACTTCGCCCGGCGACTCGACGGATTCCTGCTCATCGAGATATTCCTGTTGAAGCAGTGCCCCGGTGGCCGTCTTTTGGCCTGCCAGAGCTGCCTCAGTGAGACGGTTTCGCATTTCCCCCGGTCTCCCTAGGGAGAATCCGCGAAGGTCACCAACCCGCGGCCACACATCATGAATCTAGCGAAGCATCGCCGCCTGCCCAGTTCCCGAGTCCGCGGATCTCACACTGCCCCCGAACCGGGGGGTGGAGCACATCGGCGCTTTGAGGGAGGCCTTGATGCGCGACTGGCCATCGGTATCAGGTGGCAATAGGCGAGCACGACCTCAAGGGCGTACCGGGGACGTGGAGGCTCTTCTCTGTCAGAGGCTGAGCCTCGGTATTGCCCTGCCTAGGTTCAAGGGACCGAGCGGTATGTGGACAAGCCCGAGGAAGGGCAAAGGGTTCCCATCACAGGGAGTGGGACGAGAAGATCGTGACCAGTTGGCACCTATGCTGCGACGACTATGCAGGTCGTGGTCACGGGATCGAGCGGCCCGATCGGTAACGCACTGTGTTCCCATCTCGCCAGTTCCGGCCACCACGTCGTCCGGGTCGTTCGCCGCCCTGTTCCACCGCGTGAGGTCGCCTTTGCTTGGGACCCAGAGGCAGGCAACATCGATGCCCGTGGCCTCGAAGGTGCTGATGCCGTGGTCCACCTGGCCGGGGCGGGTATAGGCGATAGCCGCTGGAGCGAGGCCCGCAAGCGAGTTCTCGTTGAGAGCCGTACCCGCTCCACGGCGCTGCTGGCGAGTGCCTTGGCTGGACTGGATCACCCGCCTCGGGTGCTGGTGAGCGCATCGGCCATCGGGTTTTACGGCGACCGAGGCGACGAGCTCCTCACAGAGCAGAGCCCACCGGGCGACGACTTCCTCGCGTCGCTTTGCGTCCGCTGGGAGGCTGAAGCTGCCCCCGCGGCAGAGGCCGGCGTCAGGGTGGCCTGCGCTCGTACAGGCCTTGTCTTGAGCAAGGAGGGCGGCGCGCTCCCCAAGCTGTTGCCGCTTTTCAAGCTCGGCCTGGGCGGGAGGTTCGGATCCGGTGCCCAGTGGTGGAGTTGGATCACTCTCGACGACGAGATCCGGGCGATTGCGTGGCTGCTGGAGAACGACGTACGCGGGCCGGTGAACTTGACGGCTCCGAATCCCGTCACCAACCGCGAGTTCACCCGGATCCTCGGCGCGGTGCTGTCCCGACCGGCCCGGTTACCTGTGCCCAGGTTCGGCCCGAGGTTGCTGCTGGGGTCCGAGCTCGCCGACGCCCTGCTATTTACCAGCGCCCGGGTGCAGCCCGCAGTCCTTGAATCGAGCGGATTCGCCTTCTCCCACTCCGATTTGGAGGTGGGTCTACGTAGCATGCTGAATCCGCCGTCGTCGTGAGGAATGCTTGGCAACAAGTCGCGTAGATGGTCTCGAATGGCGCAAGCGTCGAGCGGCGACAACGCGAGGAGCGCGAAGGGACTCCGAAGGCTGAACCCGAAGACTTGGGCACGATTCCGAGGTACTCGACGCATGTTGGTGCTCGTTCTGCCGGCGTTGGCACTGACGCAGAGCGTGTGCGACTGGCCCGAGTTCGACCTCTACAACCGTAGCTGACCTCTGCAGATGACCTCTGGTGGATATTCATTGCTGACGTCAAAGGCAAGGTGCTCCGGGTCAACCACCATTATTCCGTTGTCGCGAAGTCGATGAGCCGCCTCTGGGACTAGGTCAGTAGCGAGCAGGCGGTCATCGAAGTCATTACCTACGCCAAATGCCAGTAGAGCGTCCGCCATCGGATCAGCAACCACCCGGGTCGCGCTGAGATCCGGGTGGGTGGGTTGGTCGGACCAGCGCCTCAGACCGGCGTTCGGGGCACCCAGGAATCCCGCATGCGGGCTCCTGGTTGCCTGTCCGCTCAGGTCTGTGCGAACAATTGGAGCAATGCCTCGGACTGCCGAATGTGCTTGTGGACGAGTCTTAGTCACGGTTGAGAACGAACCCGTCGCCGTGGTGACCTGTCACTGCGACTTCTGTCAGAAGCGAACGGGAAGCGCCTTCCAAGTCAGCGCTCTCTTCCCCGATGCTCAGGGCATAGGGGTCACGGGCGAAACAAAGATCTACAACGGGTTGGAGATCAACGGTGTCGGAACAACGGATGGTGACGAGGTCAGTTACCACTTCTGCCCTACGTGCGGCTCAACGGTATTCTGGACCATCGACGGTCGTCCCGGCATGGCCATCGCAGTCGGCAACTTCGCCGATCCAGACTTCCCGGCACCCACGGTGGAGCTACACACGCCCTATCGCCACCACTGGGTACAGCCCGTCGACGGGGCCGAGCAGTTCGAGAGCTTCCGGCCGAAGTAGACGGGGCAGTCTTCATCAGCTCGGCCCGGGAGGTCCGACCAAGCAGACTCGTTTCCCTCAACGTCGGCCATGACGACCACGGTGCCTTCGTCGTAAAGGTGATTGCCGGACCACCCGGAGCGGTAGGTCCGATTCTGAACCACCCGGTAAGTCCAATCGTTCGCACTGGCGCATCGAGCATGCGGCTCCAGAACCGGACACTCTCTGGCTCGACGCAGTCCACCGTGACTGCCGCCCAAGCTGCACTCGGCACGACCACGAAAACGAAGGTACTCCCTGCCTCGACAAGCCGGCCCCGCCCCTTCATGTACGGCGTATCGGGGCAGTACCTGCTCGTGTCAAGCGAAGTCCGTTGCCGGGTCGAGATCGAGCAGACGGTCAGTTGCTGACAGTGATGCGGACCCCCGAACTGCTGAATGTGCTCCCAGCCGAGTTGAAGGCTTCAGACAACAATGCGTAGGAACCGTTGGGGACCGTCGTGGTGTTCCAGGCGCACAGCCACCCGTAGAGGGTCGGCGTGGCCGTGCAGATCACCGGGGCGGCATAGCCGTAGGTGCCCCCGAAGAGCCGGAACTCGACGCTGGTGGCGTTCGATGCGGAGGCGTCTAGGTAGGTCATCTCAGACAGCGTCGCCCCGTTCGAGGGAATGAGGACGCTGCTGGAGGGCAGCGGGTTAAACGATCCCTCGACCAGCGTCTGAGGGATATTGGCGTTGACGGAGGAGCACGTCGTAAGACCCTACGGCCAGGCAGTCCGCTCGGGTGACGCACGACACCCCAGCGAGCTGGTTGTTCTGGAGTGAGGCGTTCGGGCTAGGGACGATGTCCCACGATGACCCGTTCCATGACTCGATCAATGTCTGAAGGTTGCTCCCGTTGCCATAAGACCCGACTGCGACACAGGCTGCGATACCCGTGCACGACACCGATTGAAGCCCATTCTGGACCGGCGAGGCGTTGGGGCTGGGGACAACGGTCCAGGTCGATCCGTTCCACAATTCAGTCGATGTCTGGGTGCTGCCGCCCACGGCCATACACACGGATCGGGTTCTACATGAGACCCCAGTTGCCCCGCGTGGTGCGTTGGCAATCGTCCAGGTCGACCCGTTCCACAACTCGATCGAGGAACCAACCGCGGCACAGAACTTCGGTCCGGTGCACGACACCCCCTGCAGGTAGTTCTGGGTTGAGGCGTTGGGGCTGGCGACGATCGTCCACGCCGACCCGTTCCAGCTTTCAATCAGCGTGTCGGAGGTGATTCCTCCGGCGTAGTAGTTGCCGACAGCCGTGCACCGTGTCGGGGTGAGGCACGACACCCCCTGCAGGTAGTTCTGGGGTGAGGCGTTGGGGCTGGCGACGATCGTCCACGCCGACCCGTTCCAGGACTCAACGAGTGTGTCGTATTGGCCGTTCGCATCGATGTAATAGCCGACGGCGACACAGAAGGCGGGCCCGCTACATGACACCGCGGAGAGTTGGTTCGTCTGTGTCGAGGCGTTGGGACTGCCGGCGACCGTCCACGCCGACCCGTTCCACGACTCGACGAGCGTCTGAGCAGCGCCACTCTCGCTCGCGTTGCCGTTGAAGTAGGACCCGACGGCGACACACGCCGTGGAACCGCTACATGACACCCCGTACAGGAGTCCGTTGGCAAGTGGGGCACCGATGTCGGGGCTTGGGATCACCGTCCACGAGGCTGAGGCCACGGCAGCCTCGGCCGGAGGCGCCACTGAGAAGAGAGCGACACCAGCGGCGACAGCAGTACCGATCGAGCGAAGTGCCACCGAGCAGCTGCGGAATCGTGGTCGCACGAGTTCAGCGGACCCTCGACAGACACGAGACAGACAATAGAGTCACTGTGCACTCTCATTTCTTGGAAGCAGCGACGGCGAGAGTCGGTGCCCCGCCTCAGCATCGCACAGTGGAGATGCGCACGTCGGAATAATCATTCCGGAGAGCAATCGCATCTAAGCGAGCTATGCCCAGGAGCACCTAGTGCCTTATGGCCAGGAGTCTGCTCGCCGACCGGGCGAGGCACGTCCCCGAAGTGGTGCGGATTGAGGTTGCTGGCCCTGGTCGGAGATAGGGACTGCCAGTCGCAGTTCGTCCACGTCCGCTTCGACGCCTCTTCGCTGAATTTCGATGGCAGCCTGCACCAGCTCTGGTGTTCGGACTTGTATCGCACCTCACGGCTGATGGCTTACTCGGCCCTCAACACCAAGGCCGTCGGGGTGCGCGCCGCCATCCGGCTCGGAATGAGGGCCGCCAGATTCGCGAGCACAAGCGTTCCGAGGGCGACCCCGAGGACATCGACGACGGATACCGAGGGAGACGGGACGGCATTGATCGCTTTGGCGAAGACGATCCACAGCCAGCGACCGACGATGATCCCCAACGGCACCCCGACGAGAATCCCGATGACCGCCACCACCGACGCCTGCCAGGCGACCGCGGCAGCAAGCTGACCGTGGGTGAAGCCGAACGTCTTGAACAGCGCCAGGTCCCTCCGCCGCCGCCGGACCGACGCGGCGAGCGTGAGGCCGAGAGCCACCAGTGCACCGGCTGCAAGACCAAGGGCGAGCAGTGCCGGAGTCGCGCCCGTCGATTGGTAGTTGACGATCTCGGCTGGTCGTTGAACTGACAGCAGCGCGTACGTGTCGCCCTGACCGTTGGGATCGGCGGCCATAACCTTGTCCGCGGCGTCGACGATGCGTTGCAGCGACGCTCGCCCCGCGGCGAGCGTCACTCCGCTCTTGAGCCGCACCACGTCCATTGGCGGGCCGTTCAAATTGGAGTCGGGCTGCGTCAGGGCCCGTTTGAATGCCGCCGGCTCGAGACCCGTCGGGAGAAGGGCCCCAGTCCCCATGGAAGTATGAAGATGACCGCTCTGGCCGATTGCCGGCATGGTGGCCGTACCGACGATGACCATGGGTGACGGAGGGACGTAGACGGGTGCGTCCTGCGGGGCGCCGTAGCTGACCATGACGGTGTCGCCGAGCTTCTTGTGGAGAGCGGCCAGGGTCGCCGTGCCGAGCACCACCTGGTTGTTCGCGTCGACCGCGTGCCCGGTGAGGATCGGCGGGCCGAGGTCGGCGTGTGCCCGGGTCAGCAGCACGGGGACGGTGAGGCGGTTGAACTGAACGTTGCCGAACGTGTACCCGGTCCAGGCGGCCACCTCCGGATCCCGACTGAGGAGGTGACCGACGACCGGCGGGACGTCATTGCCCCCAGGGGAGTTGATGGCGTAGCTCCAGTTCCACCCGTAGAGGGCGGGGTGGGAGTCGAGCGTGGCGAGACTGCTTCCGAAGGTGAGGGTGGCGACCAGGACCGCCACCGCGAGCACGCCGCCTGTGAGCGCGGAGCGGACGGGCACGGCCGTGCGACCGCGGCCTCGCTCGAGAGAGAACCGCAGACCAGCGAGCGCCGGTTCGGGTAACCCGGACCGGGCGGCGACCTCGACCATGCCCGACCTCCGCACGGACTCCCGCCGTTCGTAGTCGCGTCGAGTGGCCCCGCGAAAGGCGAGGACGATGGTGAGGCCACCGAGACCGAGGCTGAGTACCGCGAGGCCAGACAACAGCACCGTCCAGTCGAAGGCGATCCCCGGTGACGGGTCGACCTGGCTGGCCGGACCGATCGGCATGAGGGGCGAGACCGCCACGGCGACGCCCACTGCCAGGAGGGCGCCAAGGAACAGCGCGCAGAGCGGCCCGAGCATGGCGTCCGCCGCCATCGTCGGCGTATCGGCGCCCAGGGATCGCAGGACATCGAGGTCGCCTCGATTCGCCCACAACCGTCGGCTGATGGCCTGAGCACCGATCAGTAGGGCGGCCAGGCCCACGATGACGCCGAACACGCCGAGGGCGATCGCCTCGGGCTTGGTCGCCCGCTCCACCTGGCCCTCGACCACCGACGTGAGGTGGAAGCTGTAGGTGGAACCCGGGGGAAGGGCGTCGACGATCTCCCGTTCGACGCTCGGCACGGCGAGGCTGCCGGTGTCGAAGCGGAGCCCGTAGGTGGGATAGGTCGCGCTCGCGCTCAGGTGCCTGGTGAGGGCCGGGGTCATGAGCACGATGGTCGGGAAGCGATCGACGTCGTCATCGACGACCTGGCTCGAGAACACGACGATGCCGACGAGCTTGGCGGAGAACCGCAGATGCGGCTCCTGGGTCAGCGGGTTGAAGCTGGCTGTGTTGGCCTGTTGGACAGAGTACGCACCGAAGGGGACCGTCTCGCCGAGATGCCAGCCGGAGAGCCGGGCGGCTTCGGCGGTCGCGACCATTTCGTGCGGTACTCGCCGGATCGGCCATCTGTCCCTGGGCGACAGTCACCCGGTCCTGGCTGAAGTACATGCCGCCGACACTGCCGAGCTCCGCCACGTCGTTGTCGTTGAAGGCGGAGGGGAGGGCCTTCCCGTTGGGTCCGAGAGGAATCACGAGGAGGTAGGGAGCATCGGCGACATGCTGCACGTGCGGGAGGCGGGCGAGCTTCCCGGTCAGCTTGGCGGTGCCAAACTGATCCGTGACGCTCGAGGTCTGAAGCTGGAGGTTCGAGGCCTTCGTTGCCGTCAAATAGGCAGGGAACGTCGACTGGGTACGTCGCGCCCCGGCGATCGAACCCATGGCCACGCCGCCCACCAGTCCGACGAGGAGGACAATGGACAGGTAGCCCGCCCAGCGCTGACGGAAGGTGGCGCGAAAGTGATACCGGGCGACGGTCAGCGTCGTTCCTCTCCTCGGGCCGTACCCGTCTGCAGCGGGACCCATCCGACTTCAGAGCCTCCGCGGCCTCTCCAGTGGTGGCATCACAGCACCAGTGTCGTGGAACCTCGGTCGATGGCCAAGGGGGTTACCATGACCCCCTGCTTCGTGTCAGCACCCCGGGCCCTTCGGCTGGTCGTGCCGCCACAGATGGGCTTCGACTGTCCCCCTTTGTCGCTCAAGCGGATCACGATGGCGGGATCCGGTGAGTGGCCGATTCGTGGCTCCTCCTCGAACACCGGGAGCAGCCCGACGTAGAGAACGGTCAGTTTCGCCTGACGCTCGACATCGGATCGCGCCAGTCTCAGGGAGGTCACACGCAAAACGCTATTTGGTAACTACAAGCACTAGGACGTCCCGACAGGTGTAGGGGGTTGGCCTGTTGGTGAGCTGGACTGGCCAGCCATCGAATACGACGCCGAAACTATGTCAAAACCTCGGACTTCATCGACAACGTGGCCCACTCTTGTGAGAGGCGAGCGCAAGTGTGTCGTTCAAAAACTCCGCGAACGGACGCACAGGGAGAGTCTCATGGACCACCACTCGGGTGTTGGCTGGACTTCCATAACCTCAGACTCTTTCGGAAATATGGCGGGAACAAGATCTTGAAGAGGCGGTCAAGCGCTTGAAGGCGATCACCGGCGGGAGGTAAAACGTCGCGGAGTAACCCAACCAGAGACGCAGCTGTCCTAATGGTGCGTACGGGATAGCGGTGCTGGCCACACGCCCGACGCGAAGCGACCCAGCCGAAGCGGGGACGCCCGCAACCTCATCCCCCAAGTCTCATCGGCCAGCAGTGCGCCTGTCTTATGCCCTAAGTCTGGTGAGCCACACCTCCGAGGTTACAGCGAATCGACCAGCCGGCAGCTGGTTCTTAACGCCCGCCTTGTGGTGCCCAATGCCGGCGAACGGACATCCGCGACCTGCTCGCTATCGGCACTTCTACGGGGAAAGCAACTTTGCAGTTCACGCGGTGTCCTCCGTGCCGCGGTACATGACGACCTTGCCGTCGCGGAACCGCCACCAGTGATGGAGGTCCATCATTCCCGACTTTTTCGTCGCTTTGACCGTCATTCCGAATCGAATCACGACCATCACGTCCGTGTCGTTGGAAGCGAACGCCAGTGGCGTGAACTCGGTAACGTCGACTGTGTCACCAAGCGCCTGGAAGAAGGCGGGCACGTCGGCCTTTGATCTCTGGCCATGCCATGGGGCGATCCTTTGGTCGGGCTCTGAGGCGAAGTCAACGTCGTCGGCGAGCACGTCAAGGATTGCCTGCACGTCACCTCTGCCGAAGGCTTCGTAGATACCCTGGATGGTCTTGACGTTTTCATCGGCTCCCATCGGTGCTACCTCCTCCTGTTCTCGGGCAGCTCTCCCACCCGGCATAAGAGTCTGCCAGGTGGCCCCCCGACGCGCTTCGAGAAGTCGGACGGAAACGCCCCTTTCGAAGTGCTCGCAATACATCAGAGCATCGGGTGTCGCGCTCTCTTCCGAGTACTCGATCACCTCTATGGTCTCGTCAACCATCCGAGCCGCGGCGACAACGCAGTCTCGGACGTTCCAGGTCGCTTCGCTATTTGGATCGTCAATGTACGCGACGAGCATGCTTATCGCCGCCGCCCATAGTCACGCAGCCCCGTCAACCCCCTCGAGGTGGCCAGGACAAGCCAACACCTACCATCGATCACCCCTCGGCGACCGCCATCGGCCCGTCCCTTCCGGCGTTTCCGCACAGTGGGTCGCCTGGAAGTTGTGGTCGTACACCATGCGCCAGCATCGTCCCGCTTCGGCGATGAACCCGGGGGAGACGTCGCCGGGCTGGGGCATCGGGCTCACGGACCGAGGGTAGACCGAGGGAGTGCCTGGCCGCGATTCAGCCCTTACCGGGGGACTGAATCGGCCATCTCCCGCCTGATCTCACCCCTCGCCCGGGGCGCCGCCGATCACAATGGCAGCGGAAATCCTGGCTCAGGCGATGTGCGAATGGGAACTGAGCCGAATGGCCTGAAGTTGCGCAACGTTCACGCAACGAAACCTCCGGCGGGGGGAGGACATTGGGGAAAGCCCTAGCAGGCATGAGCGCACCGCTGATCCCGCTGGCGAAGGTCGAGCTGGCACGCAGAATGGAGTTGGTCGGCTCTGGGTAGGACGCAAAGATGAAACGACGACGTTGGCTTGTCGCCCTGCTCATTCCGTTGATCGCTATGGGGTTCGCTGCGTGTCAGACCACCAGCGGGGAGGACTACTCCCACGGCGGGACGCTCGGACCGTTCAAGAACCCGAACATCACGGCGTCGAACGGGTCCACCACCTACGTCGGGAACGACGGCGCCTGGCAGTACTCGGGCGATTCGCAGACCCTGACGGTCGACAACGACACCACGGGCATGCCCTGGTCCGACCGAGTGAACTTCGGACCTCCGGGCAACGGCGCCGTGCAGGGCTACCCCGACATAGATCAGCAGTTCAGCAACGGTACGCCCACTACGCTGACGAGCACGTTCAATGGCAGCAGCCCGGCGGACAACCGCGGCGAGTGGGAGATGGCCTACGACCTGTGGGGCAGTTGGGGCAGCAGCGACATCATGGTGTGGGAGAACACCAGCGCCTCCCGACTGGCCGACAACGGGGCCGCCATCCAGAACCCGAACGTGACCATCGGCGGCGTGAGCTACACGCTGATGTACTACCCGCCGTCTGCGAGCCCGACCAGCGACACCGAGCACATGCTGGTGCGGAACACCAATGTCAGCTCGGGGACTGAGAACCTCCAGGAAGACGTGGATGTGCTGGCGTATCTCGGGGACATCCCGAGCACCGCGATCAGCGAGGCCGATTTCGGCTGGGAGGTGTGCTCGACGGTCGGGACGCAGACTTTCACGCTCAACAGCTACACGCTGACCGGATAGCGCCCTCGGGCGAGGGTGCTTGTACGTCCGCTGTATTTAAGCCAAGTTCGGCCAACGCGCAAAAACGCATTGCCCGGCATGCAATCGTGACCAAATGCAACATCGTGGCGGGTGTGACAGCCCCAGCCAGTGGTCGGGACAGACCCTTTAACCACACATCTCGCCAGGTTGCGATCAGCTACCCCTTCAAGGCTGCCTCCGTTTGGGCGGTGTCTTCCGTTCCTTGAGAATGTCGACGCCGCGACGTTTCCTTGCTCGCTGTGGCATTGGTCCTCGAGTCCGAGGCGTTCGACCACTGGATGGACGAGCAACCCGTCGGGCCGGTGTCGTCCCTCAGGAGCGCACGGCAAGGTGGCGGCGACCGAAGGCAAACGCCAAGCCGTAGAGGACTGCCACCACCACGAGAAGGAATCGGAACCCCGTGATCAGCGAGAGGTACTGCGAGGACTCCGCCGATGATCGCCCCGAGCAGATTTGCACCGAAGGCAGTCGTGGAAGAACCCACATCCTTGAAGCGTTGGGCGAAGACGAGGTTGGCGATGAAGATCGGCGCGAACGCGAGCGCTGTCGCCGCTACGAAGCGCAACACGACTGGAAGATCCAGCAACGACTCTTGTGGGACGACGAAAGAGACGCCCAAGGATACGAGCAACGCAAAGTACAGCAACATGGGGCGCGGGAGCTTTACGTGTCGCGCGGTCTCGACCGCCGCGTAGACGCTTAGCAACACACCGGCGAACACGAGCGAGTACACGAACCAAGTCGTTCCGAACAAGAGGGCGAACTGGACGATGTTCTTGGACTCGAGCAACAAGAACGCCGCTCCCATCCAGAACAGGTCCACGAATGGAGCCATCTTCCTGAGCGGCCCGCCCGCTACCCGCACCACGACTAGGGACGCCGCCAGGATCAGCCCGAGGACCAAGAGGTAGAAGTTCGGGATCGAAGGAACCGGCAGGTATGGGTACGGACGGTCGTCTGAGACCGGCGCCACCTCGTCTCCGTTCCAGAAGCTCGAGCAGTGCGGAGTATGGCCGTCGAGCGCGACCGTGAGAACTGCCTGGTCGCGTCCGCCGAGGGTGTTTCCCACCTCGACACACGGACGCGAGCCGAACACATCGTCGAGGGTCGTCGCATAACGGTCGAGCAGGAACGGCTGGTAATAGTTGTACATGACGAAGGTGCCGCCAGGGGCCAGGTGAGATCTCGCAACTTGAATGGCCTGGGTCGTGAGCAAGTAGTTCTCGAGGCCGACTGGTGCGGACTGGCCCGTCAGCGCTGTCTGGGAGTCGGGCAGCGCATAAAGGATCAGCGAGTAGCGTTTTCTCGCGTCCTGTAGGAACGCCCGCCCGTCGTCGACATAGACGTTCACGCGCGGACTCTGGTAAGCGTGCTCGGGGTTGTACTGCTTCCCGAGCAGCCACGAGCTCCGGGTCGATCTCGACGGCGTCGACGTGGCGAGCCCCCGCCGACAGTGCCACGCCGACGTCGTTGCCCGTGCCCGCTCCGATGACGAGCACGTCGGAGAGCGAGCTGCGTGTCACATGCCGGTAGGGAAAGAAGTAGAAGGGCTCGATCTTGTGCAACGTGGAGATCGAGTACAAGGTCTGGTAGGGGATGTTGTTGGCCGAGACCGAGCACCCCGCGGTAGCTATGGCCGTCGACGGTCGTGGTGGCCTGGCTTGTGGTGATCTTGTAGTAGGGAGACCAGACATCCACGCTCGAGAGCGATTCGGCCAGCAGCATCAGCACCACGGCAGCGACAATTCCCCACTGCCACCACCGCTCCTTTATGCCTAGAAGGAATACGAACAACGCGGCCACCACCGCACCCCAGGCGATGGGGGGGAGCCCGACGAAGGAAAGCGCCGAGAAAAGCGCGATCCCGCCGATGCTGCCGATGATGTCGAAGCGGTAGGCGTCGAGCGGCTTGAAGTGTGCGAAGGAGCGCGCCGTGGCCTGGCCGAGACCGGCCATCACAAGGACCACCAGCGCGAAGATCACCGGCAGGCTCACCCACTGCGACAGCGGATGGTGCCCCGAGAGGCCCTCGAACGCGTGGGGTCCGTGCAGGGTGACGAGCTTCACGGGGAATATGAGCGCGAACGCGACCAAGGACCGCAAGGGTTGTTGGCGCTAGGCGAAACAGATTCTGTGACGAACGGGCGCGCAGGAACCCCACCCCGATTCCCAAGAAGCTCGCCAAGAGCACGAAGTTCGGGATGTTCGACAGGTGGACGTTGTTGGCGGCCGTCCAGCGGATGAGTGCGAGCTCGAGGAAGAGCGTGAGCATGCTCAGCGAGACGAGCCGCCACGGGCTCCGCTCGAACGTGAAGGCAGCAGGCCATGCGGTTGGCAGGCGTGAGGTTTGACCTCTGGTGACGGTGGTAGTCGTGGTGGCCATCAGTGGGTGTGGGAGCCATACGGAAGTCATCGGACTTCCCGGCGTCTTCGTCAAACATTATCCAAGTGCAGATCGCCGATTTCGGAAGACTTGGTATAGGTGGTCCCATGCCGTGCGCGCGATGATTGATCGGTGACCACGATCTACTACGAAAACGACGCCGACCCTGAGCTGCTGGCCGCAGAGACGGTGGCTGTCGTCGGCTATGGCAACCAAGGCCGATCCTGGGCGCTCAACCTCCGCGACAGCGGCTGCGAGCCAGTGGTATGCGTGCGGCCCGATGCGACCCGGGAGCAGGCCGCAGCCGACGGTTTCTCGGTCCACGGGGTGGCCGAGGCCGGAGGAGGCCGACGTGATCTGCATCCTGGTTCCCGACGACGTGGTGCCCCTGCTCGATGTTCGGCCCGGGCCCGCCTCGTGCGTCATCGTGGCCAGTGGCTACACCCTGGCCTTCGGGCGGCTCGATCCTGCCGGGGACTCGGGGCTCGTGGCGCCGCGCATGCTCGGCCCCGAGGTGCGCCGCTGCTACGAGGAAGGTGTCGGGTTCATCACCGCTGTCGGCGTCCACCACGATGCCACCGGTCGTGCCCTCGGGCGGGTGCTGGCCGTGGCCCGCGCCATCGGTGGTCTCAAGCAAGGCGCCATCGAGCTGACCCCGAAGCAAGAGGCGGTGCTGGACCTAGGCGTGGAACAGGCGCTGTCCCCGGCCCTCACCGCTGTGAACAACGCATTCGTCCAGACCATGCTCGAGCACGGGATTCCCCTCGAGGCGATCGTCACCGAACTGGTGCTGTCGGGAGAGGTGGAGCGAACCTACCGCCTCCTACGCGAGGTCGGCTACGCCGTACAGTCGGAATTCCATTCCCCGACCAGCCAGTACGGCCAGCTCACTCGCCGGGGGCGCTACGACCATCTCGACTTCCTGACGACCATGCGGTCGACGGCCGAGGAGATCGAGAACGGCCGCTTCGCCGACGAGTGGGACGCCGAGCGGGAGTCGGGCTACGCCACGCTCAACCGGCTGAAGGAGCAGCACGCTGGAGCCGCCGTGAGGGAGTTCGAGGCGGATCTCCGCCGACGGCTGGGGCCAGGCGTGGTCGCCCAGTCGGCCTGAAGACCCGACGGGAATGTCGGCGGAGCGACCTGCCCACGGGCCGCCGGTCCCGACAATCACCAGGGCGACGATTGCCGAAGGACGGTGATCCCAGTAACGAGGTACATTGGGCGATTCACGCGGTGCACAACCCGAAGCCTTGCGATGATTGTCTCATTCACACGGCGGGTCGAGCCTTAGGCGGACCTTTCGAATCGGGATTGAACTGATGCGCGTCTATCACCGAACAAACCACGCCGAGGCTATCCTCCGGGAAGACTTCCGCGACGCTACCGACACCTACATGACCCCCAACGAGTACAGCGGTTTCTGGGTGTCGGACAGCCCACTCGATGAGAATCAAGCGGCGAGTGGACGCTTCGTGCTGCTTGCGCACGGTCCAGGTCGAGACCTTCGCCCGCTCCGCCGCCTCGCGCACGGTGTACACGGCGACGAGGGTCCCGACTCTCACCAGGTCACCTCGTCGCCCCGTCAGGGATCTGTGACGGTGAGCCGGCTGTAGGCGGGATCCAGCCGCGGTGGCTCGTGCAGCGATGTGGAGCGGCGTAGAGTGCTGTGAACTGCGGTTTTTCAAGTCCCGCGGGTGTAAGCCCTGAGAACCGCGTGAGATCTTGTGTCCCGAATGTGTCCCGTGGTCTTGCACGGACCTGGACTGTATTTGGGGTGGTGGCGAGTCGTCTAGAAGGAACCATGGAGCCCTGTCCCCGTACACCGGGTAGGTGGCATACGGCTTCCGACCGGGGCCCATCGTTCGGTAGCCGCCGCGATCTGCCACATTGCCGACCCACGCCCGAAGCGTGCTCGCCGACCATTGCGTAACCTCGGAGCGTGGACGAAACCCCTGGCGAAGGAGTCCTCAACGACGCCGTTGCAGCCTTCGTCAGTGCCCTGGGGGACCACCTGATCGCTGCCTTTGCCCTCGGCAGCCTCGCGCACGGCGGGTTCAGCGAGCTGGTTAGCGACGTCGACATCGGTCTCGTCCTCACCGATGAGTCGCGGCCCGCAGAAGTACGGAAGATCCAGTCTGTTGCCAAGGACGTGCGGGGCCGTGGCACCGAACTGCACAAACGGCTGTCGGTGTTCTGGGCCACGGAGTCCACACTTCGAGAAGGCACGGATGGCGGACGGTTTCCCCGGCTCGACCGCCTCGACCTCATCGAATACGGGCGGTTACTAGTTGGTAACGATCCACGGGAAGGCATGGTGCGACCCAGCCGGATTGACCTCCTCGTAGGCGGGGCCGAGTTTGCTCTCGACTTCCTCTCTGGCGAGAAGAAGATTCGCGCGCTCGTACCGGCTCGCGTGGGTTCGATTCTCTCAAGGGACCCCTCGGTCACCCAGCAGATGCGCAACCCAGGCATGCTGGTGGACCAAGGCCCACGCCGCTTGACGAAACTCGTGCTGTTCCCGGTTCGGTTCCTATTCACAGCCGAGACAGCCCACGTGGGGACCAACACGCTGGCGGTGGAGCACTGCCTTGCCGCCCCTCGCATTCCGGCCAAGGAACTAATCAAAGCCGCCATGGGATGGCGACAGATTGCGCCACAATGTATCGCCGACGCCATACGCCTCCTCGATGAGGGCCTGATCCCGCTGTACTGTTACTTCATCGAGGACCATCGCCAGCGCCTTTCCAGTATTGGTCGAAGGGACCTGGCTAAGCGCTACGAACGGTGGCGGGCGCGGCTCCTCGCATGAGGCGTTCGGTCTGACCGAGGACCCGGAAGGCGACTGGCCTCTCGTTTCATGATGGGGTGCCCGCTGTGGAGCGATCTAAGGGACGACGCCTTCGGCACATGTGTCCCTGACCGTCGGCACTGGGCTACCGATCCAACTCAGAGCTGCGTGGCGAGTTACGACGGAAGAGTTTCCTCAGCCTCTACTTTTCGTGTGGCCGCCACCTGCCAGGCGAGGGCTCCGGCGGGGTCCCAGGTGAGGTCGATCACAGTGGGTTCGATGGACTCAACTTCCCACCCCTCTGAGAAGGCAGTCCGAATCTCGCTCTGAGTCACCCGGCGCGGTCCCCAGTCACCCGGCTGGCGCTCGCTGAATCAGAGCATGTGATAGCGACCACCCGGAGGAACCACGCAGCCAGGCTGCTGTCGACGTACCGCTCGCGCTCGTCGTCATTCAGACGCTTCGGAGCACCCTTACGTTCAAGGTATGTATGGTGACCGCAACCCGATTCGACGGCGCCGCTCTAATTGGGTGGCGATGTAGCACGGACTGGCCCAGAAGAAGGCCTGGAACTTGGTCGCCTGCGACCTCAGGATGGACCGTCCTCGTCGTTTTGGCGGGCAGTTCGGGGAGCAAGAAGCGGCGACGTCGGGGACTACCGATTCGGCGCAGCTCCTTGCGACACCACGGCTGACAACTCAGGCGCGAATTATCTACGGAACGGGACCGACCACTTTTCACTTCAGCGGCACCGACGCAGAGGCCGCGCCCACGGCCTACGACTCGCCGAGCGCATGGACCTTAAGACGATCTTCCGTGGGGTGCCGCTGCCTGACATCCCGATTGAGGGGCCTGGAGATCAGATCCTGATTCGTAAAGTAGGACCTCGTGAGACCCAGAACATTCTTTTGGCTGCATGGGCGCGCGGTGTTGCTTTCGGGATTGCGGAACACGAGCTTTTCACTGCTGCTAATTCCGGCGCGCTAGAACGGCGGCTCCCCCGGCGGCCGGTTGCTGTCGAGCGACCCACCAGTGATCTCGCCGGTGGCCACTGCTTCCCTCATCGGGGGCTCGACGGCATCACAGGACGGCTCAAGATGGTCGATTCCGAAGCGGGACTTCATCGGCCCATGTGGGCTCAGTTTCCGAACCGTCTTCAAGAGGCACTGCCTGGGCAGGCTCGACCAGTCGGGGAACTTCGTCCTCCCTCCTTCGTGGTCGGGTCAAGATGATCTGCACGGAAGCCACCAGAAGCACCACGATGGTGACGATCCGCTCACTCTTGCCAACCTCTCTGAAAATTGCATAGATCTGAATGCCGATAGCCAGCCCCTGCGCAAAAAGGGCCAACGCCACGGCTCGCATCCCGGTGACGGCCTCCTGACTCGTTTCTCCATCCGGCGCCCGGGTCCAGGCGGCGAGCGCGATGAGGAGCGCTCCCACCGTCCAGACGAAGTCATAACGGTTGCCTGCGACGACCGCACGGGCTTGGGCCTCCTGAACGGCAAAGGCTGCGTCGGCGACGGAACTACTGACAACGGCCACCCCGATCAGGATCCACATGGTGTCGGGTCGCCAGGCAAGGAGTCCATAGACGCCGAGAACCGCCCCGATAAGTAGCACATCAAGAACCGGGTAACTGAAGGCGACGACCGCGGCAAGGAGGCCCACCGTCTTGTGCTCCGCTGCGGGCTGCACCACCAAGGCGAACCCGGCGGCGAGAGCGACCAGGGTCACCGCGATCCCGTCCATCCAACGATGAAGTTCGAACTGAGGGACGCGGACCCGGATGAGGTAGAACACCCCGACCGCGACGAGGGGGTACCAGAGCAGCCAGAGGACGTCTGCAAACGTCGGATACGGCGCTTCGGGTTGCCCCCCGTACGCCACGCTCCAGGCCGCGCTCCCGATGAACCAGACGAAGAGTGCGCTCCCGAACGCCAGCCAGGCGCGTCGGGCAACCGGCTCGAACGCGGCACGACCGAGGACCAGGAGTGCACAGGCTGCGAGGACCGCATTATGGACCCAGTTGCCGTAGAGCCAGGCCGGGCCAGCGACGCCGAAGAGATCGTTGACCGCCTCGAGGATGGTCAGCACCACCAGCACTAACCAAAAAAGCTCAGCGGGATTGGCACCGTAAGGAGTTCTCCCTCTTCGTCGGTGCGGCGCTCGTCGTTTTGGCGCCCGCCCATGCTCCGGATCCGGATCGGCCGGCTCTGCGAAGTAGTCCCATCCGTTCCCGGCCCTCGTCGGTTGATCCAACCACAGCGCTCGATGGCGCCAACATCTTCGTCCAGCGAGCACTCGGTCGTCCCATATTCCAAAAGCACCTCTTTCGGGGAGGACCCATGGATCCCCGTCCCCGGGATGCACCCATGGATCCCCTAGCCGATCGGGCCGGAGGCGTTACCGAGACCGTCCGAACTCGCGTCGGCCTGTGAGCCCGTCAAGGGGGTAGGGGCAGCTCCACACCTGCCACCAACGGTCCCCACGGGGCGAGAACCACCGCCCGGTCCACATCGGGGCCTCGCGGCAATGGGTGGCCTGAAGCTGGCGGCTGTAGACGAGTCGTCAGCACCGCCCTGGCTCAGAGACGAAGTCGGGGCGGACGTCGCCAGGCAGGGGAGTCATTGCGGTTCGTTGTGGCCCAGAGCAGCCGCAATCTCAGCGATGCCAAGTCCTCGGTCCTCAGGCGCTCGTTGTATTGAGCAGCGGCGGCAACCTCACGGTCGTTGACGGGTCGGACGTAGTGCGAGTGCATGTCTTCAATGGTGTGCCCCAACCGAGCGGCAGCAGCAGCGTCCACTCCTGCCGCAGCTAGCTCAGTACCTGTCATGCGGCGCAGGCTGTGCAACGTGATGCCAACTAGATCCGTCTTCTTTGCCAGCCGAGAGATGGACTCACCCACCGAGAGGACAGGACCTCGCCGAGCGTGTGGACGGGCTGGCTCCTCGCGGGGAGGACGTCCAATGCGCCGTTCGCAACCTCCTCCTTGAACGCGGCGAGCGCATCCTCGGCTTTGCCGCCACCACCGTGGTCCCGATGGCTGACGGTCACGGTCGTGGAGCGAGGGACCCCGTCTACGCGAACCCGCAGCTTGACCTTGGACCTGGTGACTCGGCTGACACCACCTGACCCGTACAACCTGCGTGCTGGTTGCTTTGGCATGAGAACAACCTAAGCAACATGTGTCCTGAATGTGTCCCAAAGGAACATCCCTACCGCAGAACCCCTGGTTGACGGTGAGCCGGCCTGTAGGCGGGATTCTGTCCGGCTCCCGGGGGAGCCTGGGTGGCCATCCATCTGAGCGGCCTACCTGGGGAATCCTCCCTCTCAGGAGGCGGGCGAGCAGCCCATTTCCCACGCTTGACCTTGCTCCGGGTGGGGTTTACCGAGCCGGCGGGGTCACCCCCGTCGCTGGTGCGCTCTTACCGCACCCTTTCACCCTTACCTGTGCGGACCCGAGGGCCCGCCATCGGCGGTTTCCTTTCTGTGGCACTGTCCTGCGGGTCACCCCGACTGGCCGTTAGCCAGCACCCTGCTCTGCGGAGTCCCGACCTTCCTCAACACGGTCCCGCAGGGCGGTCCGTGCTGCGGCCACCTGGCCGACTCACCGTCACCTCTGATTGTGCCACCTCCCGAGGTGTGAGGGTGCCGGCACGACGCATCGGTAGGGTGTCGAGGATGTCCGGCGGCGCCCGTCAGCTCTTCGATCCCGAGGCTCTGCCGCTGGCCGCCGCCCCGGAGGACCCGACCGATGCCGGCGGGCGGCCCGGAGTGCTCTCCATCGGTGGGCTCTACGAGGAGGTCGAGGGGGCGCTGGGCCAAGCCTTCCCCCGGAACCGCCACCTGTGGGTGCGCGGCGAGATCGCCCACCTGTCCGACCACCGCTCGGGGCACCTCTACCTGAGCCTCGTCGACCCGGACGAGGAGGGCGGCGCCGCCGGCTCCCGTTCCCGGGGCGGCGTGCCCACCTTGAACGTCAAGTGCTGGCGGAGCTCGTGGGCACCCTTGCGGCACGGGCTGGCCAAGCAGGGCATCGAGCTCGCGGAGGGGATGGTCGTCGTGCTCCGGGGCACGCTCGACCTGTACCGGGCGAAGGGCGAGATCAGCCTGATCCTGGTCGAGGTCGACGTGACCGCGCTGCTCGGGCGCATGGCCGCCCAGCGCGCCCAGCTCCTGCGAGTGCTCGAGTCCGAGGGGCTGCTGCGCCGCAACGCCTCGCTGCCGCTGCCGGCGGTCGCGCTGCACATCGGGTTGATCGCCAGTCCGGGGACCGAGGGCTACAACGACTTTCTCGGCCAGCTGACGGGCTCGGGGCTCGGCTTCCACGTCTCCGTTGTCAAGGTCGCCGTCCAGGGTGCCGGCGCACCCGCGTCAGTCGCCCGGGCGATCCGAGTGCTCGGACGCAGCGACTGTGACGTGATCGCCATCGTCCGGGGTGGGGGAGCGCGGGCCGACCTGGCCGCATTTGAGACCGAGGTGGTGGCGCGGGCGGTCGCCGGCGCACCGAAGCCCGTATTCACCGGGATCGGCCACACCGGCGACGAGACGGTGGCCGACATCGTCGCCGCTCGGGCCTGCATCACGCCTACGGAGTGCGGGCACCAGATCGTGGTGGCGGCCCGGCAGTGGTGGGCCGACCACGTGGTACAGCCCGCCGAGATGTTGGCCCGCCGGGTGCCGGCCTTCCTCGGGGACGCCGAGGCGAGGGACGCCCAGGCGCGTCGTCACCTCACCGCGGCAGCGCGGCAGCATCTACGACGGCACCGGGACCGCCTGGGCGCGAAGGCGGCCACGTTCGGGCGCACCGCGCCGGCCCGGGTCGAAGCGAGCGAGATTGCCGTTCGCTCCCATGCCGCCCGCCTGGGGCCGGTGACCCTCGGTCATCTCGGACGCCAGGACGAGCGGTTGACCTCTTGGCGCCGTCTGCTCGCCGCGTACGACGTGGACCGGCAGCTCGAGCGTGGTTACAGCCTGACCCTCACCGCCGCGGGCCGCCTGGTGCGCACCGCCGGGGAGCTTGCCCCGCAGCAGGAGATCGTGACGCGCTTCGCCGACGGGACCGTGCGGAGCCGCGTCGAGGAGACCCGGCCCGAACCGGACCGGTCGGGCCCAGGAGGTGGTCGGTGACCGGCGCTGGCGATTCCGTCCCGGTCGAGCAGTTGAGCTACACCGAAGCCAGCCGGGAGCTCGATTCCATCGTGAGCTTCTTCGAGCAGCGCGAAGTCGACGTCGACGTGCTGGTGGCCCGACTTGAACGGGCGACCGCGCTGATCGACGAGCTCGATCGGCGCCTGCGCCGGACCCGGGCCCAGGTCGAGGAGCTGGTGCCCAGGCTCGATGCGCTGGCCGTCGACGCGGAGGGCGATGACATAGGAGGTGGCGGTGATGAGTGAGGGTGCTGCAGGCGCCCAGGCTCGCGGGTCCGGCGGGTCCGGACGGGTCCCACCGGTCCCACGAGTCCAACCGGGTGTACTTCCGCCAGCTGCTGTCGGGCCGCGATTTCGCCCGGGGCGACATGATGGCCCGCCAGATGGTCAATTTCGTGTACCTGATCGGTGACCGCGAGACCGGGGAGGCCCTCGCCGTCGACCCGGCCTACGCGGTCCAGGACCTCCTCGACATCCTCGAGGCGGACGGCATGCGGCTGACCGGCGTGCTCGGGACCCACTTCCACCCTGATCACCTCGGTGGCGAGCTGGGCGGGTGGTCGCTCGAGGGGATCAGCACCCTCTTGGAGAAGGTGCAAGTGCCCATCCACGTGCAGGCCGACGAGGTGCCCTGGGTCGAGCGCACCACCGGTGTCGGCCTGTCCGACCTCGTGGGCCATCACAGCGGTGAGGTGCTGCGGGTGGGTCAGGTCGACGTGGAACTGATCCACACGCCGGGCCACACGCCGGGCAGCCAGTGCTTCCTCGTCGACGGCCGCTTGGTGGCCGGCGACACCCTCTTCCTCGAGGGCTGCGGACGGACGGACTTTCCTGGGTCCGATCCGCTGGCCATGTACGAGTCGATCCACACGCGGCTGGCACGGGTTCCCGACGACGCGATTCTGTTTCCCGGCCACCTCTACTCCGCGGACGCCTCGCAGAGCATGGGCGACACCAGGCGGTTGAACTATGTGTTCCGGCCCCGCTCTTCCGAGGAGTGGATGGCCATGTTCGGTTGGTGACGACATCCGGTGAGCTGACCGCCGACAGCACGGTGGTCGTTGTCGGCGCGTCCCTCGCCGGTTGGCGCGCCGTCGAGACGCTGCGAACAGAGGGGTTCGAGGGCAGCATCACGCTCGTCGGTGAGGAGCGGCACCTTCCCTACGACCGACCGCCGCTGTCCAAGCAGGTGCTGGCCGGGACCTGGCCACCCGAGAAGGCCGTGCTGGCGGACAAGCGCCGATCGAGCGAGCACCGGGTGCACGAGGTGCTCGGCCGCCGTGCCGTGCGGCTCGACGTGGACGGTCGCAGGGTCGAGCTCGACGACGGCGAGGTCCTCCATGGCGACGCCATCGTCGTCACGACGGGTGCCGCGCCACGCAAGCTTCTCGGAACCGAGAGCTTGAGCCAGCGCGACGGGCTCTTCACGCTGCGCACGCTTGACGACTCCTTGGCTTTGCGCGCTGCCGTGACGGCGATCGAGGCGCCCCGTGTCGTGGTCATCGGAGCGGGTTTCATCGGAGCCGAGGTCGCGTCGACCTGTGCGGGACTGGGATGCCGGGTCACCGTGCTCGAGGCGATCGATGTTCCGCTGCGCAACGTCTTGGGCCCCATGCTCGGCGCGTACTGCGGATCGCTTCACGGCGCGCACGGGGTGGAGTTGCGCACCGGCGTCGCCGTCCTCGGGGTCACCAAGGCGTCGGCTCACGATGATGCCGGAGTGATCGGTGGCGGGGGCAGGTTGGTCGTGGAGCTCGGCGGCGGTGAAATGATGCCGGCAGACGTCGTCGTCGTCGGCATCGGCGTGGTCCCCTCGACGGACTGGCTGGCCGGCTCGGGTCTCACCGTCGAGAACGGCGTCGTGTGTGACGACCGTCTCTTCGCCGCCGACGGCATCGTGGCGGCAGGAGACATCGCGCGTTGGAATTGGCGATCACGACGGCGAGGAAGAGTCGATCCGGATCGAGCACTGGCAGGTTGCCGCAGAGGCGGGCGTCGCTGCGGCGCGCAGCGTGCTGGCGGGCCGCGCCGACGCGCCGTCGTTCACGCCCCATCCCATACTTCTGGTCCGATCAGTACGGCATCCGATTCCAGGTTCTCGGAAGCCCGCGCGGAGACGACGACGTGGAGATCGTCGACGGATCGCTCAGCGACGGGAAATTCGTCGCGCTGTTCGGTCGAGCCGGTCGCCTGCGTGCCGTGATGGCCATCGGCAGGCCGCGTCAGCTCATGGGCTTCCGGCCCCTCCTCGAGGCGGGCTCGAGTTGGGACGACGCGCTGGGTCACCTCGCGGGGTCCTAATTTCTGACCGACGCGCCCCAGGAAGCGCCGAACAACCGCAGCTCAAGCCGCCTTGAGAAAAATTGTCATTTCGTTGCGCATGGCGTTGGTCCACAATCACGGCACTCAGGCGGGTCGAGCGTGGCAACTCGGCAGTCGGCCTGCGTGCAGCCTTGGCGAAAGGAATTGCTGTGCCCCCCTCAGGCGTTCGCCGGTGCAGTGGCGCCCACAGCGTTCGCTCTCCGGCACGTGTCGGTCGTCTGCACCGTCGTTGCGATCCGGACCCCATCGCGGCACGGCGCGACACAACTTCGGTTGCCACATTCCGGCCCCGGCCGATCTGCCGGCCACCGGCCGGTCGGCTTCGCATCCCGTCCCGGTCGGTCACCGGACCGGATCACGGCCTCAGGGTCCCCTCGGTTCGACGGCGTCGCAGGGCACGGCGGGAACGGAGCGTCGGCTCTCCTCATGCCAGGGATATAAAGGGACGAGAAGGAGCACTCGTGCCACCCAAGCGCAGCGCCGAAGAGGTCGTCGCCATGTTGCGGGAGATCGAGAGACTCACTGGCGAGGGTATGCCGGTGACCGTCGCCGCGAGCAGGCTGGGGATCACCGACAAGACCTACTATCGCTGGCGGGCGCATTACGGGTCCATGCCGGAGGAAGAGGCCTCGCACCTCCAGACCCTCGAGCAGGAGAACGCCCGACTCAAACGACTGGCCGCGGACCAGGCGCGCGACATCTCGATGCTCCGCGAGATGTTCGGTTGGCAGAACCTGAGCCCGGCCCAGCGGAGGGAAGCGGTCGACCACTTGGTCCACCACTTCGGGATCTCCGAGCGCCGGGCGTGCGCGCTCGTCGGCCAGAACCGGTCCACGCAGCGGTACGACGCCGCCGCTTCCGAAGAGGCTCCGGCGCAGGCGAACCGGAACGGGATCGATCGGACTGCAACGGGGAGGACATCGCCACAGGGACCGAGCCCGACGCGGACCCCGTGCTTGCTTGGCAACCGGATGCGTGTTGGCATGACCCGGGCCGTCGGCGTCCGGGACGAGCTGGCGCGCCTGGCGCTCGACTCGCCGGTGGCGCGTGCGGTCGGAGTCCCCACGCATCGCCAAGGGCGTGGAAAGGCTCCTTCCCCCGACGCCCCGGCGAGTGGTCGGTTTCCTGTGCGGGTGTCCGCGTCGAGGCGGCGACTGAGCGCACGAGCGAAGACGCCTCGCCGGGCGTCACTCGAGGTGAGGCCAACGCGTGGCGCGGGCAACCGCCCGTCCATCCTCCCGGGGTCATGGGCGGACCCCGCACCGAGGTGGACGCTGCCGGCGGGTCCCTTCTCCTCCGGCCTTCCCGCGCTTCCCGGCGGGCTTGCGCATCTCGCACCCCTGGGGGCGTCTCGCACTGTGTCACACCGACATGAGGAGTGGACCAGTTCGATTCTTGCTGGTCAGACCGCGGTGCAGCCCTCGCCTTCGAGACGATGTCTCGCACTGCGTCTGGCGCGGACACGGACCGCGCTCTCAGATCTGACCAGGCGCTCGGGCACGGCCCGGGCCGTCGGCGTCCGCGGATCGAGCCCGGCGCACGGGATGGTCCTCGACCAGTCCGTGGCGCGTGCGGTCGGAGTCGCCAGCATCGCCAAGGGCGTGGGAGGCCTCTTCCCCCCGACGCCTTCCCCCCACGCCCCGGCGAGCGGTCGGTTTCCTGTGAGGGTGTCCCGCATCGAGGCGGCGACTGAGCCACGAGCGAAGACGCCTGGCCGGCCATCCCCGAGGCGAGGCCAACGCGCTGGCGCCGCCCTCCGTCCCTACTCCGCGGCCAGGGGCGGATCCCGCACCGAGGTGGACTCTGTCGGCCGGAACCCTCGTCTCCCGGCCCTCCGGGCCGTCCCGGGTGGGCACTTGGCACCCTCGGGGGTCTTGTACTGGTCACCGACATGAGGAGTGGACCAGTTCGATTCTTGCTGGTCAGTCGTCGCCCCGGCGGCCGTACGTCTTCGAGACCACGTACCGCAATGGCATCTGGCGCCGATACCGACCGCCCTCTTGATGTGCGGTCGGCCAAATGGGCCTTCGCCGGCGTCAGCGCCTCGCCTGTGGCCGGAGCCGTTCCAGCGGCAAAGCCGCCCTGGACTCTCGGCACGACCCGGGTCGTCGGTGTTCGGAGACGGCGCATGCGGAGATTCTTGCAATCTGGTCCGACCCATTTGAGAGTCCGCAGGACTGATTTGCTCACGAGTGCCCTTGGTCCAACTCCTCTGCGAGTGCCGCGGTCCGCACGTCTTCTGGTCAGGCCGGGAGCGCAGATCCGGCCGCTCACCCCTCGCTGTGGTCTTCGCCTCTCGTGGTCGACCGGCGCCGTTGGTCCAGCTCTGTCGTCCGGCTCCACTATGTCAGGCTCTCGCGCTCGAGTCGTCGGCTCTGATGGCCGAGCACTCTAGTAATCCCTATTTCTCCGGGCACTGATGGTCGAGGCTTCTGGTTGGTCAGTCGTTTGGCTCCATCGAGGCTCTGAAGCCGATGCCCGGTCGCTCATCGCCGATGCTCCATCGAAGCCGAGTCCGGCCGCCGCCAACAACGGCAACGCGCGGTGCTCGACAGCCGGGATGCGATGAGGGAGCGCCGATATCGGCAAGAGCCCGGTGTGACTTGAGTGCAATTTTGGATTTCTTGTCGACGGGCTCGCAAATGCGTGGCTTACAATCAGCGACATATCAGGCGGGTCCTCCGGATCCACGGTGGGCAGGCGGTCACAGACTTGGCGAGAAGAAAAATGAAAATGCGCCCCTTTGGCGTTCATGTGGGCGTGCCGGCTCGTGCCTTGGCGCTTGCCGCGATCACGTTCTCCGTCCTTTCCTTTGTCGGCGTCGACGTTGCCTCGGCCACTCCCGCGGCGGCCGCGTCACCCAACCCGAACCCGCCTGTGGGTTGCGCGGGACCGACCGACTCTGCCGGTTGCGCGTCCAACGGCTCTGTTCAAGTCGGCACACCCGCGTCCGACTCGGTAACCCAGACGCCCAACCCGACGACAGTGGCGGGGGCGGGTCAAGTGACCAACAGCGCGAACCCGACGTCGGTCCCAACGGCCGGGCCGGTGGAGTCGGCACACGGCACAGCCGCCGGCCAACCAACCGCCGGTCAACCAACCGCCGGCCAACCAACCGCCGGCCAACCAACCGCCGGCCAACCAACCGCCGGCCTACCAACCGCCGGCCAACCAACCGCCGGCCAACCAACCGCCGGCCAACCAACCGCCGGCCAACCAACCGCCGGCCAACCAACCGCCGGCCAACCAACCGCCGGCCAACCAACCGCCGGCCAACCAACCGCCGGCCAACCAACCGCCGGCCATCTCCATCAACAAGACGGCCAACCCGACCACCGTCACGGCGGCCGGCCAGACGGTGACCTACACCTTCGCCATCCAGAACACGGGCAACGTCACCTTGTACAACGTCGGCGTGACCGACGCCCAGGCGCCCCCGTCCCTCGGCTCGAGCCTCGGACCCATCACCTGCACCACGGGGACCAACGGGTCCATCACCTTGTGGCCGCAGGCGACTGATTCGTGCTCGGCCACCTACACGGTGACCCCGGCCGACATGGACAACGGCTCCATCACCGACACCGCGCACGGCGAGGGGCACCCCGCCCAACTCCAACAAGCCGGTGTGCGCCACCTCGACGGCCACGGTGTGGACGATCGGGGCCGCCCGCCATCTCCATCCAGAAGACGGCCAACCCGACCACCGTCACGGCGGCCGGCCAGACGGTGACCTACACCTTCGCCATGCAGAACACGGGCAACGTCACCTTGCACAACGTCGGCGTGACCGACGCCCAGGCGCCACCGTCCCTCGGCTCGAGCCTCGGACCCATCACCTGCACGACGGGGAGCAACGGGTCCATCACCTTGGCTCCGGGCGCCACGGATTCCTGCTCGGCCACCTACACGGTGACCCAGGCCGACATGGACAACGGCTCCATCACCGACACCGGCACGGCGAGGGGCACCCCGCCCAACTCCAGCAAGCCGGTGTGCGCCACCTCGACGGCCACGGTGATCGCGACGCACACCCCGGGCATTTCGGTGGTCAAGACGGCCAGTCTCCCGACCGTGTCCACAGTCGGCCAGGCCGTGACCTACACCTTCACGATCACCAACACCGGGAACGTGACCCTGGACAACGTCAACGTGAGCGACGCCCAGTCGCCCCCGTCCCTCGGCTCGAGCGTGGGCCCCATCACATGCACGACCGGCGTCAACGGGGACATCATCTTGGCTCCCGGGGCGACTGATACATGCTCGGCCACCTACACCGTGACCCAAGCGGACCTCGCCAACAACTCCATCAAGGACACCGCGACGGCGACCGGCACCCCGCCGAACTCGACGACCCCTGTGACAGCCACGTCCACGTTGACCCTCTTGGTGACCAAGGTGAGCGTGATCAAGTCGGCCAGCCCGGCTGGTGGCGTCATCGCTGGCTCGAGCACACCGATCGTCTACACGATCACGGTGTCGAACACGGGCTCGGCGACCACCACTGCTCCTATCGTGATCACCGACTCGGCTCCCACGGGCACGACGTTGGTCTCGAGTTCGCCTGCCTGTGTCACGGGTGGCCCTCCAACCTGCAGCGTCAGCGTGGACAGCACCGGCACCATCACGTGGACGATCCCGGCCGGCGTGGTTCCCGGTGCGTCCTATACCCTCAGCTACTCGGTGACGGCCAACGCATCGGATGCCACAGGCACCATCACCAACACGGCCGTTTGGAGCGGCCCGAGCTGTGGGACGCCCGCGAGCACGGCCACGACCTGCCCGACCAACACCGTTCAGACGCCCGTGACAGCGGCGCCGATTACTTCGCCGGTCGCACTCACGACCGCCGCGCCGACCACGGCGCCGCCGCCGCCGAGCGCAACTCCGCCGATCGCCTTCACTGGCGCTCCCCTGTCCGAGGAGTGGACCGTTGGCATGGGCGCCTTGTGGGTGGGCGCGTGCCTCATGGTGTTCGCACGCTGGCGTCGCCGCCCGAGGGGGGCTGCATCGAAGAGATAGTTCGGACGGAGGAGGTCTCTCGGGACAGCCATCTCCTTCTGAGTCGGGGCGCCATCCGCTCAGAAGGAGATGCCCGGGACCTTTGGTCGATGAGACGAACACCCTGGGTTGTCATGGAACCCCGACACGAGACGCCGTGAGCGGGTGAGTCGTGTCACCACTGCCAATTAGAGCAATTGGACCTAAATAGAGCCAAACGGCCCTCTCCGATAGGAGCCGATCAGCCCTAACCGTCGCTGACCAGAGGGTTTACCGTGCAATGGCCGAATAAGGGGACCTACGCCCCAAGGGGCGCCGCTTATCGGCAGCATACGGGGAAGACTTGAGCAAATTTGTGGCTTTGTTGTGCAAGGCCCTTCCAATCCCCTCGGCGGCCCCGGGAGGGGTGTTCTTACTTGGCGACTACGGAAGGACGAGGCGGCATGCGACCGGCCTGGCTGAATTGGCATTCTTCACGTCGTAACGCGGGCAGCGCGGGCGCGTGGCCCATCCGGTTGCGCACGTTGGTGCAGGGGGGGTTGGCATCCGTGCTGGCCGTCGCGGGGCTCGTCGTGTTCGCGACGGAGGCCTCGGCCCACAACAACATCTTCCAATCGGTGACGGGCGCGTGCAACGGCGCGCCGACGTACGGAGCAGGGCGCCACCATCACATGGACCCTGTACAACGACTGGAATCAGTCCGAAACCGGGACGTTCTCGACGTCCCAAGGCACCCTCAGCACGACTGCCTTGTCCATTGCGGCGTCACCGACGCCCAACGCAACTCCGCCCGCTGCGACAGGGCAGACCTTCACGCAGACACTGTCCGCGGCGGACCTGGCGGCCCTGTCGCCCAGCTCGACGATCAGCGTGAACTGGAGTGCGACCTGGACCGACTCGACCTACGTGACCGGCACGCTGTCCACCACGCTCGGACAGCTCCAGCTGCCGGGCGGATGCAGCGCGCCGAAGACGACCCCCACCATTGCGACGACCCTCGCGCCGCCCACCGGCGCCACGCTGAGCAACAGCTGGGGCGACTCGGCCACGGTCACCGGCAGTCCGGGTGGCGCCGCCCCGCTGGGCTCGGTCAACTTCTACGTGTGCCAGGCGTCCTCGTCCTCCTCGTCGTCCTCGACGTGCGCCAGCGGTGGCTCCCTCGTGGGCACCGTGAGCAGCCCGTCGTCTTCGAGCGGGAACTCGTCGACCTACAACCTGGGGACGAGATACAGCCCACCGAATGTGGGCACCTACTGCTACTACGCGGGCTACGCGCCGACGCAGAGCGAGAGCTACCAGGCGGCATGGGGGCCCGCTGAGTGCTTCGGCGTGAACCCCGCCTACCCGGGCATCGTGACGACACTCGAGCCACCGGCCAGCCCCACGGTGGGCAACGGCTGGAGCGACAGCGCGACGGTCAGCGGCGTCTATCGCGGCGGAACGCCGCTCGGCTCGGTCTCCTTCTACGTGTGCCAGGCGTCCACGTCGCCCTCGTCAACCTCGACGTGCACCTACACCGATGGCGATGGCACCCTCGTGGGTACGGTGAGCACCCCGTCGTCGACGACCGACGTCTTGGCGACCTACGACCTCGCGCCGACCACGTACACGCCGACCAGCACCGGCACCTACTGCTTCTACACCCTCTACACCCCGTCGATGGGCAACTACAACCCGGTGTGGGGACAAAGCCCTGAATGCTTCGGGGTCTACCCTGCGGGGACGGTCACGACCACGCACACCTCGGCTGCTGTCATCGTCGTCGGCGGGACGGCCTTTGACACGGCGACGGTGACGGGCGACAGCTCCCACGGTGCCCCGACGGGCACGGTCACCTTCTACAGCTGTGCGGCGACGAGCGCGGCCGGCTGCACGGGCGGCACGGAGATCCCCGGCACCACGGACGCACCGAATCCGGCGCCGCTCTCGTCGAGCGGCGGCTTCACCGCGACCGCGACGTCACCTGTGATCACACCGACGTCCCCTGGTACCTACTGCTTCGGGGCCGTCTTCACCTCGAGTGCGTCCAAGTACACCGGCTCCAGTGACAATATGAGCGGTGAGGTCGATTCGAGCGAGTGCTTCACGGTGGGCGCGGCGACTTCGACGATCAGCACCCAGCAGTCGGCCTCCGCATCGGGTTCGGGTTCCATCGATCCTCGGTGGTTCCATCACCGACTCCGCGACGGTCACGGGGAACAGCGCCGGCGGTGCGCCCGGCGGCACCGTCACCTTCACCGTGTGCGGTCCGATGACAGCGAACGCCACGTGCGCTTCCGGCAGCCCGGTGGGCACATCGCCGGCGCCGCTGACCGCGGTCGGCACGAGTGCCATCTCGACGGCCACGTCGGTCTCGTTCACGCCGACGGCGGTCGGGACGTACTGCTTCGCTGCGGTCTATCACCCCGGTCCAAGCTCGAGCTACGTGACGTCGAGCGACAACACCAATGGTATCGCCGAAGCGAGCGAGTGCTTCTCGGTGACGGCGCCGAACTTCACGGTGACCAAGACGGACGTGCCGACCTCGGGCACCTCGGTGGCGCCTGGCTCGACCATTGCCTACACCGTGGTCGTCAAGAACGTCGGCGACGGGGCCGGATCGGCCACTGTGACCGACGCGGTGCCGTCGTCCCTCACGGTCAAGGGGACCCCGGCCTGTGCGGTCACGATGCCCGACACCTGCGCCGTCGCCAACACGACCGGGAGCACCTGGACCTTCACGGTCAGCCTGGCTGCCGGTGACAGCGCCACGGTTACCTTCTCCGCCACGGTGGCGTCGAGCGCGACCGGAAGCATCACGAACACCGCGACCATCACCACCGGGCCGTGCACCACGGCATCCGGTTGCTCGTCGTCCGTGACGAACCCGATCATCACCACAGCAAGCTGCGGTGGTGACGCCGAATTCGACTTCGACGCCGACCACCACCACGACCAGACCCGCCCAAGACGTCGGCGGCGACGATCGCCTTCACCGGTGCGTGGCTGTCCGAGGAGTGGCAGGTCGGCCTGGCCGCCCTGATCGTGGGCTCGGGTCTCGTGGTGCTCGCCCGCAGGCGCCGGCGCACCCTCGGGGCCGCCGCGTCGAAGAAGTAGGCCGGACCTGAAGAGGACGGTATCTCGGGAGGTGGCGATCTCCTTCTGAGCGGGAGCGATTCCGTTCAGAAGGAGATGCCCGAGAGCTCGGGGATCGTGGCTTCGGCCTTCGCCCTGGCGGCCAACCAGCGTTCGCGGTCGGCGGCCCGACTCGCATCGTCACCTCGAGGCTCTACGGTTCGCCGGGGCGAGAAGGTGCCCGCGAGCTCGTCGGTCGACGCGTAGGTGCCGACGGCCAGCCCGGCCAGGAGGCCGGCGCCGAGCGCCGTTGCCTCCATGACGGGAGAGATCTCGACCGGGCGCCCGATGACCTCTGCCAGTGCCTCGACGAACACGTCGTTGCCCGACATCCCGCCATCGATGCGCAGGGCGGTGATCGGGTGGCCGCTGTCCCGCTCCGAGGCCTCGACCAGGTCCGCACCCCGGTGAGCGACGCCCTCGAGGACCGCTCGGGCGATCTCTGGACGCCCCGACCCCCTGGTGAGGCCGACCAGAGTGCCCCGGGCCCCGAAGTCCCACACCGGTGTTCCCAGGCCGAGGAGGGCCGGCACGAACCAGACGTCTCCCGGACGTCGCGCAACGGGCGGCCAACGTCTCGGACTCGGGCGCCGTCGCAATGATTCCGAGGTCGTCTCGCAGCCATTCGACAGCGGTGCCAGCCGACAACATGACGGCTTCGGTGCCCCAGGTCGCGTGCCCGCCCACCCGGAAGGCGACGATCGGGAAGGTCCCCGACGGCGCCGCGCCCCGCGAACGCCGGCTCGTGGTCCGATCCGGTGCACTGGTCGAGCATCCCGCCCGTCCCGAAGGTCGCCTTGGCCAGCCCGGGCAAGGTGCATCCCTGACCGACGAGGGAAGCTTGCTGGTCGCCGGCGATGCCGCAGATGGGCGGCGCACCAGGGAGCGCGGTCGCGGCGCCGACCGATCCTGACGAGTCGATGATCCGCGGCATCAGCGGCACCGGGATCCTGAGCTTCTGTAGCAAGGGCTCGTTCCAACCGAGGGTCACCGGATCAACGAGTGCGGTCACGGCGGCGTTGGTCGCGTCCGTCACGTGGAGGGCATCGGCGCCGGCCTCGGCACCTCCCGAGAGCGTCCACGCCACCCAGCTGTCGACCGTGCCGAAGCACAGCTCCCCGTGCTCGGCCCTCGACCGAGCGGGATCGACCTCGTCGAGGATGGCCATCACCTTGGTGGCCGATGCATTGGGTGCCAAGCGGATCCCTTCGCCCTGGAGGACGAGGCACGTGCCGACGGTCCGCAGGTCCTGCCAGCCGATGCCCGGGGCCACGGGCCGTCCGGTCGCGCGCTCCCACACGATGCTCGAGGCCCGCTGGTTCGCGATGCCGACCCCGGCCACCGGGCCCCCGTCTCGCAGTGCGGCATGCGCCATGGAGAGCACGGCGTCGGCCATCCGTGCGGCGTCGAACTCCACCAGGCCGGGCGCCGGCGAGTCGGGGAGGAGCCGCCTGTGATGTTCGTGCTCGACGGTGGCGTCGGGTCGCACGATGGCGGCGCGCACGCCCGACGTGCCGACGTCGACGACGAGGATGCTGCCCCCCGATGCGCTCATGCCCAGGGCGCCGGTCCGAAGGGCGAGGCCAGCCCGAATTTGCCGGGGTTCAGGATGCCGTGGGGGTCGAATGACGCCTTGAGGCCTTGGAGGACGTCGAAACCCGATCCGAGGGCGCGGCGGCAGGAAGCGGGAACGATTCAAGCCGATGCCATGGTGATGGCTGATGGCGGCATGGTGCGCAAGGGTGACGTCGGTGACGGCATCCCACGCCTCGCGGTAGTAGCGCTCCCGCCATTCGGCGTCGCCGTCGGGGCCCCGCCCGCCGAACGTGAAGTAGAGGCAGGCGCCGTCGGTGTACGCGTGTGACTGGTGAGCCGACGCGGCCAGCGTTCCGTCGATTGCCTCGAGTGCGCCGACCACGTCCTCGAAGAGGCCGGGAAGGGCGGCCCATGGACCCGACACCTCGACCGTGTCCACCACGATGCCGGCGCGCCACAGCGGGGCCAGCGCGGACACGTCGTTGCGGTGCCCCAGCCAACGCTGCACCAGTTCGCGATCGAGAGGATGTCCGCCGGCCTCGCTCGAGCACTCGTCGTCGACGACCGCCAGGGTGCTTGCCACGATGACGGGATCCGCCTCGTCGAGCACGATGAGCAGGTTCGTGTCGGGGAGCTCGAAGTTGCGGGCCGACTCTGTCTGGTCGTAGAGACGCAGCACCGCCGGCGTGGCGCCGCGACGAAGGATCCTGCGGCAGGCCTCGAGTCCCGCCGCGAACGTGCTGAACCCGAAGGCGCGGCGCTCCTGGGCCTTGGGCAACGGGTGGATGCGGAGACGAGCCTCGGTGATGACGCCGAGCGTGCCCTCGCTGCCCACGAAGAGCTGGGTGAGATTGGGCCCGGTGGCGGCGCGAGGACCCTGGCCCTCGGTGTGCACGACGCGGCCGTCCGCGAGCACCACCTCGAGCCCGAGGACCATGTCCTCGATCTTCCCGTAGCGGGTCGAGTACTGCCCCGCCCCCCGGCAGGCCAGCCACCCGCCGACGGTGGACAGGTCCATCGACTGGGGCCAATGGCCGAGGGTGTAGCCGTCTCCCACCGCGCCGAGTGCGGCCTCGAGGTCGGGGCCGAAGGTGCCGGCCCGAACGTCGGCCGTCAGCGAGACCTCGTCCACGTCACTCAGGCCCGCCAGCGCCGTGACGTCGAGAGCGATGCCACCGTGCACGGGCACCGACCCCCCGCAGACACCGCTGCGGCCCGCCGCCGCCGTGACGGGCACGCGAGCCTCGTTGGCAGCGGCAAGTACGGCGCTCACCTGGTCGGTCGAGGCCGGCCGGACGACGGCCGCCGGCCGCTGTGGCACGCCGCCCTCGGCGGCCCAACCGATGGCGAGGGGCCACCAGTCGCGCCCGGCTTCGGCCCTGGTTTCGTCGTCGGTCAGGACGGTGATGCCGAGGGAGGCGTAGTGGTCGAGAAGGCCGGGCGGAACCGCGACGACCGGGGCACCGAGGCGGTCCTCGACACTGCGCGCCGGCGCGTCGATGGGTGTGACGGGAGTGGGTTCCGTCACGGCAGGTCGAGCCCGGCGGTCAGCAGCTCCTTCTGACACGACCCGGTGTACCGGGCGACCTGTTCCGCTGCTTCCTGCTCCCCCCAGCCCATGTCCGGCGCAATGAGGTCGGCGATGGCGGCCGCCGCGTCCATCGTGGCATGGGCACGCTGGATCGTGGCCCGCGTCCGCCGCGACAGGACGTCGTCGAGGGTCCGCGCCATCTCCTCGCGTGCCGCATAGACGAGCTCCGCACCGGTATAGGGCAGCCCCGCGACCACCGGTTCGAGCAACTCGGGACGGCCGTCGGCCACGGCCAGGACCGCTGCTGACTCCGTCCCGTAGCGACCGAGCAGGCGCCCGAGGGGCTGGGCCATCGCCACCGGGTCACGGGTCTTGGCGGTGGCGCCCATGAGAGGGAGGGACTTGGTCACGCAGCGCCGGCGACGAGGGGACTCACCGAGGCGGCTGACCACGGCGTCCACCGTGTCCTGCGCCATCTTGCGGTAGGTCGTGAGCTTGCCGCCGGTGACGGTCACGACACCGTGGGTCGACGTGCTGACAGTGTGGCGGCGAGAGAGGTCGGCCGTGCGCTCCGAGACGTGGCCGCCCTTGGCCGGTGGGGCCAGGAGGGGGCGTAGTCCGGCCCACACACCGGTCACGTCGGCGCGGGTGAGATGGGAGGCGGTGAGGTTGTTCGCTGCCTCCAGGAGGTAGTCCACGTCCTCGGGCGTGCAGGCGGGATCGTCGAGCGGTCCCGAGTAGTCGGTGTCTGTCGTACCGAGGTAGACGAGGTCGGTCCCGGGCCAGGACACCACGAAGATGGATCGCCGGTCCTGGGGCACCGGGATGACCGCAGCGATGTCGCACGGCAGGCGGTCGGCCGACACCGTGACGTGCACGCCCTTGGCCGGGCGGATGGCGTGCGGGTCGCTGCCCTCGTCGAGGGTGCGAACCAGGTCGGCCCAGACGCCGGTGGCGTTGACCACGACGCGGGCACGGATGGGGAACTCGCCGGTCCCATCGTCGGGCACCGGGCGCACGACCGCCCCGTTGGCGGAGCCGTTGCCCCCGGTCGTGAGTCGCACGACCGGCGTGTAGTTGGCCACCACCGCCCCGAACTCGAAGGCCGCCGTGCGGGCGAGCGTGAGCGTCAGGCGGGCGTCGTCCGCCCGCGCGTCGAAGTAGAGGAAGCCGGCCACCAAGTGGTCCGTGTTCAGGGTCGGGAGGTGGGCCAGGGCCTCGTCCTTGTCGACCCTTCGGTGTCGCTCGCCGATGCGCCAGCCGCCGGTGAGGTCGTACATCCAGAGCGCCGACGCGTAGGAGCGGGCGACCGCCTTGGAGACGACGCCGTCCCGTCCGAAGAGCGGGATCAAGAAGGGCAGTGGCGAGACGAGGTGTGGCGCGTTGTCGAGCAGGCGTTGCCGCTCGGCCAGGTTCTCGTAGACGAGGCGGAACTCGCGCTGCTGGAGGTATCGGATGCCGCCGTGCACCATCTTCGACGACTTGGACGACGTTCCCGACGCGAAGTCGCCCTTCTCCACGAGCGCCGTCTTCAGACCGCGGCTGGCGGCATCGAGTGCGACGCCTGCGCCGGTCACCCCGCCCCCGATGACCAGCACGTCGAACTCCTCGTCGGCCAGGCGGCGCAGCGCGTCGTCGCGGCGAAAGGGGTGCACCGATCAAGCCTGCCACATCAGCGGCGCGGCGAGTCCTAGGCGATCAGCTGCCGTCGGGATAGCCGCCGCGGTGCAGCACCATCGGGTAGTGCGGCAGCATCGTCGGTCGTTGCCGGACGCCGGCACGCCAGTTGTCCGGGTAGGGGGAGAGCCCCCGGTCGAGCGGACAGGAAGCCAGATTCCCGTCGCCGACGAGCGGCTGAAGGGCGCGCCGCAGGTCATTGACGGCGGCTGGCCCGAAGGTCGTCCTCCATGACATCTCGGTGGCGCCGAGGATGCGGCGGGACTTCTGCTGCGCCCGCTGACCCTTCTCCGTGAGGCGGAGCACCTTGCCGCGGGTCGCCGTCGGGTCGGGCTCGGTCACGAGGCACCCGTGTCGTTCCAGCCAGCCGGCGCACATCGCGTTGGCCTCCCGGGACACGCCGGTGAGGGCGGGCAGGTCGCGGATTCGTGTGCCGGTCGTACCGAGCACGCGCAACGTGTTGGCGCAGATCGGCAGCGAGATGCGCGACTCGGCCTCGAAGTCGAGCGTGAATGCCAGGAGGACTCCGGAGAGGAGGGGCGAGAGGCCCGCCGAGCCGGCTCGCGCTGCCGCGCCGCCAGGAGCATGCTTGGCGGGCGCCGCTGCCTTGTCGTTCTGCGTCGGGATGGCAACCGGCAGGTAGGCCGGGGGGTCGATCCGCAGCTCCTCGAAGATTGCCCGCAGCGCGTGCTCCAAGGCGATCGATTTCCTGCCCGCCGAAGCGGGTCCTCCAGCGGTCGTCGATGACCGCGGGCAGCGGGCCGAAGACGTCCCGGGCGTACCGGCCGCTGCCGGTGGTCCTGACCACGGCGCCATCCTGGGGTGGCTTCCTCAGTGGTTCGCCCGGGGGAGGCGCCAACGTCACGTATCCCCAACGGCGCAGGCCGCCAAGGAGCAGCCTCGTCGTCCGTGCCCGGACGCGCAGCTCCGCCACGGTGGCCTCCGAGTCCAGGTACTGCAGCACGTTGGCCCAAAGGGTGAACGACACCAGCCACGGCACGTCGCGCCGTGCGTCAGCGTCGTCCTCGCGGGTGGTCCGGTGGGGCAACCGGCGCTCCGCCTCGTTGTCGAGCTCGATCGTGTGGGCCACCAGCGCCTGCGACAACATCGTCGGAAGGGCGAGAGACGTCGTCACCGCTCCATGTTCGCGTCGGACCTAGGGTGCCGCCATGGAGGTGGCGCCCGGCGACCCGTGGGCCGCCTACGCGCGGACGGTGGTCGAGTTCTGCCGGCCGCACGAGGGCGACGTCGTGGTGCGACCGGCCCCGCCCGGTCAGGTGGACGAATGGCCGTGGTTCTCCCCGCTCCCGGTGACCATCCTGACTGCGTGGGATCCGGGCGAGGAACGCCCGGGCGACGAGGAGAATCGCGTCCGACAGGCGGCGCTCGAGGCCGATCTGGGGCTCTTGACCGCCGCCCGCTGGGCGACGGTCGGGGTCGACCCCGAGTCGGGGCACCGGGAGGAGGGGGTGGCCGTTCGTGGTGTTGTCGAGGGCGAGGCCCGTGCGCTCGGGGCCCGCTACCGCCAGGACGCCATCTTCGTGTGGACGCCGGACTCGTGGGTGGTCACGGCCTGTCGGGCGCAGCGGCGGCTGGTCCTCGGCTGGTCCGTCGGACCGCCCTGACCCGGACGATCGATCGGCGATGCCTGCCATGGCACGCCGCTCCGCAGCAAAGGGCAGCCTGGGCCGCAACAACGAGCCCGCCGTCCTGATCCTGACGAGCCTGGCCGGTGGCCCGAAGCACGGGTACGCGCTGACCAAGGACATCGAGCTGTTTGCGGGAGTCACCCTCGGGCCGGCACCCTCTACGGCGCCATCGCCCGACTCGAGGAGAGGGGGCTCATTGAGCCCGAGCCGGTGGGGAGCGACGAGCGCCGCCGCCCCTACCGCATCACGGGCACCGGTCGGGTGGCCCTCGAGGCGGCCGTCCACCAGATGCGGAAGCTGGCCGACGAGGGCGCGACCCGGCTGGGGATGGGCATCGACCTGCGGGGTCTCGGGGCGCTCTCGTGACGTCGAACCCCTACCGGCGCATGATCCGCTGGTATCCGCCCGCGTGGCGCGAGCGCTACGGCACCGAGATGGCCGCCCTGTTGGAGGACAGGTACCTGACGGCGAGCGCGGTGCCATGGCGGGCCCGGATGGGACTGATCCGATCCGGGTTGGCCGAACGGGCGCGGGCGGCGGGACTGCAAGGTTCGGCACCCGGCCCGGCGGAGCAGGTGCGCGCGGGCTCGGTCATGGTTCTCTCCGGGTGGGCCCTGTTCCTGGTCGGCGGCGCCGTCTTCGCCAAATTCGCCGACAACTGGTCCGCGATGACACCGAGTCCGACGAGATGGATGGCCGGTGACAGTTACGACGCCGTCGCGCTCCTCGGCATTTTGGGCTGCGCGTGGTGGGTCTGGCGCGATGTTGTCGGTCGTGCCGTTGATGCGCCTCGTGCGCGACAGGAGATGGGAATCGGTGCGCCGATCCTTGCAAAGAGCGTTGGTGGCGGGGGCATCGCCGTCGTGCTGCTCGGCGGCGCAGTGGCATGGGCCCACCACTCGAGTCAGCACGATCGAAACGGTGGTCTGGCGATCCACGGTGCGCTCTTCGTGGTCGTGGGCCTTGCGGCGGTCGCTGCTGTGGGCTGTGCCACCGCGGCGGCGGTGTCCGTTGCGCGTCGCATCGAGCTCTCATCCAACGTCCTGCGGATGCTCGGGTTGATTGCGCTGGCCTTGTCGGGCGTCATGGCCCTGCTGCTGACCGGCATCGTCGTCTGGTGGTCGTGGGTTGCGATCCACGCTCCAGGCGTGCTCCTGAACGGCATCGGCACCGGCCTTCCGTACACCTCGAACGTGGCGCCTCCGACGCTGGTGGCCGCTGGAGCGTTGCTCGCGATGGGCCTGGTCCTGGCCCTCGGAGGCTCTCGACACGTCGCCCGGTCGTGGCGTGGCCTGCCCTCGGGTTGATCGCCGCCCGGCCGCGAATTGTCTTCAGAGCGCGACGCAACGCGCCGATGTGCCTCGAACAGGTCGGTGACCAGGTGCGCACGCCGGAGGGAAGCCTCGAGGGCAACTCCGCGGTGATCGGCCGGTGCCGTTCGAAGAGGAAAGGGCGATGGATCGCTTCGAGGAGGGCTGGGAGTACGACGCCGAGCTCGACTCCTGGCTGGAGTCGGATGCCGATCCCGAGGAGCTCTACCTCAGCCTGATCTCGGACGAGGAGCGGCACCGCTACTGGTCCGAGAGCGTGTGGACCCACGACCTCGTCGACGAGGTCCCGCCCGACGCACTGCTCTTCGCGGACCGATGCGCAGAAAGCGAGCTCAGCCGGGAGATCCGGCTCTCCGAGCTGTGGGGTCTGTGTCAGGACCGGCCGTGCACGATGGAGGAGTTCCTCGAGCTCGCCACACTGATCACAGAAGTGTGCGGGATTCCCGGCTTGCTCTGTGTCGACTGCGCCATGCTGGACCGCCCCAACGTGAGTGCGAACTGGTCCTTGGCGACGACGGCCCTGTGCCGCGGCCACCTTCGCTTCCGCCTTGGTCACGCCCAGATCGACGGGGGCAGCACCTACCGCTCCGCATAGCGGATTCCGGCTCCGAAGCCGTGCAGAATGGGGGGGTGACGTTGGCCGCCCGCGTCTTCGCGGCATCCCACCTGAGCGGCACGTTCGTCCTGCGCTCGGGCCGCACGGCCGACCACTACTTCGACAAATACCGCTTCGAGTCCGATCCGGTCCTGTTGGCCGACATCGTCGAGGCGCTCGTCCCGCTCGTGCCAGCGGGGACCGAGGGGCTGGCGGGGCTCGAGCTCGGTGGGGTCCCGTTGGCCACCATGTTGTCGTCGGTGACGGGCTTGCCGGCGTTCTTCGTCCGCAAGCAACCGAAGAAGTACGGCACCGAGCGGATCTGCGAAGGGGGGGACGTCGCCGGGCGCAGGCTGCTGATCATCGAGGACGTGGTCACGACCGGCGGCCAGATCGTGCTCTCGGCCCAGGACCTGCGGGCGGAGGGAGCCACGGTCGAACACGCCCTCTGCGTCATCGATCGCGGGGGCGGGGGAGCCGAGGTCGCGGGGGCGGAGGGCATCACACTGCAGGCCCTCTTCACCATGGGTGAGCTCGAAGCACTGGGTCCCGTGGCGACACCCCCCTGATCCGGTGCCGGCGTCGCAGGTGGCGGGGCGGTTCTGACAACGATTGTCAAAATGACCCGGCATCCCGCTATGGTGAGGGCGCCATGCAGTCGCCCGACACCCTGACCGACCTCTTCCGTGCGCACGGGCGCAAGATCACTGCGCAGCGCCAGTGCATCTTCCGTGCGCTCGAAGGCGACGTCACCCATCCCTCGGCCGAGCGCGTGCACGAGAGGGTCCGTCACGAGATGCCCAACGTCTCGCTGAAGACGGTCTACCAGACGCTCAACGACCTGGCCGAGCTGGGCGCCATCAGCGTCCTCGACGTGGGGACGGGCTCGGCCCGCTTCGATCCCAACGTGGAGAATCCGCACCATCACCTGGTTTGCCGGTCCTGTGGAAAGGTCCGTGACCTGGCAGCCGACTTTCCCGGGCTCCGGGTTCCACGGCGGGCGGCACAGGGCTTCGACGTCGACAGCGCCGAGGTCGTCTTCCGTGGCCTCTGTGACCAGTGCAGGAGATCTCAGCAGTAACCGCCATACAGGACCACGACACGAAAGGGCACGAACGACCATGCCAGCACTGAAGGGGACACAGACCGAGGCCAACCTCAAGACCGCGTTCGCCGGCGAGAGCCAGGCCAACCGGCGTTACCTCTATTTTGCCCAGAAGGCCGACGTCGAGGGCTACCCCGACGTGGCGGCGCTCTTCCGTTCGGTGGCCGAAGGCGAGACCGGACACGCATTCGGGCACTTCGACTACCTCAGGGAGGTGGGCGACCCCGTGACCGGGGTACCCGTCGGCCCAACCGAGGACAACCTCAAGTCGGCGATTGAGGGCGAGACCTACGAATACACCGAGATGTACCCAGGCTTCGCCAAGACGGCCCGGGACGAGGGCTTCGAGGAGATCGCCGAGTGGCTCGAGACGCTGGCCAAGGCCGAGAAGTCACACGCCGGCCGCTTCTCGCAGGGGCTCGAGTCCGTCGCGTAACAAGCAGCGGCCGTGATGACCGCCACCTACGACCCCACCGACCCGAAGTACTTCGATCCGGCCGCGCTCCGTGAGGAGGTGGATCGCGTCTTCGACCTGTGCCATGGGTGCCGGCTTTGCTTCAACTTGTGCCCGTCCTTCCCGACGATGTTCGGGTTCATCGACGCCAACGACGGCGATGCCTCCGCATTGACCGATGGCGAGCGAGACCAGGTCGTCGACGAGTGCTATCAGTGCAAGCTCTGCTACGTGAAATGCCCGTACGTGCCTCCGCACGAATGGGAGCTCGATTTCCCGCGGCTCATGAGCCGGGTGCACGCGGTGCGCCACAAGGAAGGTGTCGCCGTGAAGGAGCGCCTGACGGATCAGTTCCTGTCGCGCACTGACGCCCTGGGCCGGGTGTCGGTGGTGGCAGCGCCCGTGGTCAACCGGGCCATCGGGACGCCCGGCTCCTGGCCCCGCCGCGTCATGGAGAAGACCGTCGGCCTGGCGTCGGAACGGCTCCTGCCGCCCTATGCCAAGCAGCGCTTCACCACGTGGTTCAAGCGGCGGGGGAACCGTGGAGCACCCGCGGGAGGCGGCGCCGTCTCGGTGTTCCCGACCTGTTTCGTCGAATACATGGAGCCCGACGTCGGTCGCGCCATCGTGGGGGTCTACGAGCACAACGGGGTCGCCTGCAGCCTGCCCGAGGGCACCAAGTGCTGCGGCGCCCCCTGGCTGCACTCGGGGCACGTCGAGGAGTTCACCAAGGCGGCGCGGCGCAACGTGGCCGCGCTGGCCGCCGAGGTGCGGGCCGGGCGCGACGTCGTCGTGGCCCAGCCCACCTGTGCCTACGTCGTCAAGCGCGACTATCCGATTTACGCCAAGGGGGTCGATGCGGACCTGGTGGCGTCGCACACGTACGACCCGGCGGAGTACCTGATGCGACGCCACCGCGACACCAGCGACGCCTTCAGCCTGCGCGACGAATTCCCCGGCCGTGCCGAGGGCTCGGTGCCCGATGCGGTGACGTATCACGTGGCCTGTCACCTGCAGGCCCAGAACACCGGACTGCGCAGCCGCGACCTCCTCAAGGTGGCCGGGGTGAAGTGCACCGTCGTCCAGCGCTGCTCGGGGATCGACGGGACCTGGGGCTACAGGGCCGAGAACTACGAGCTGGCCCGCAAGGTCGCGGCGCCGCTGGGCCGGGAGATCGAGGCAGCGGGGAATGCGGTGGTGTGCGGCGACTGCCACCTGGCCAACGGGTCGATCCTCCAAGAGACCGGGACACGGCCCGAGCACCCGCTGCAGCTCATGGCGCGCGCCTACGGCGTGGGGACCCGGGACGACGCGGGGGGTCCGCCGTGACCGGGCACCTCGAGCCGGCAGGCGGGGGCCTCACGCTGGACGAAGTCCTCGACCTGCGGGCCTACGAGCGGGTGCGGGACGATTACCGGGCTCGGGTCATCGCACGCAAGCGCAACCGGCGCGTCGGCCTCGGTCCGATCATGACCTTGGTCTTCGAGTGCCTGGACACCGTGCGGTTCCAGGTGCAGGAGATGGCCCGGGTGGAGAAGATCATCAGCGACGAGGCGATCCAGGTCGAGCTCGACATCTACAACCGGCTGCTGCCCGGCGACCGGGAGCTGTCGGCCACCCTGTTCATCGAGCTCACCTCGGATGGCGCGTTGCGCGACTGGCTGCCCCGGCTGGTGGGGATCGAGCGCCAGATCGGTTTCTGGATGGACGGCGAGGTGGTGCTGAGCACGCCCGAGGCCGAGCACGCGGCCGCACTGACCCGGGAGACGGTGACGCCCGCGGTCCACTACGTGCGCTTCGGCTTCACGGAGGCCCAGGTGGTGGCGTTCCGGGACGCCGTCGAGGTCGCCCTGGTGTCGTCCCACCCCGCCTACGAGGCCCGGACGTCCCTGCCATCCGCCGTGCGGGAGGAACTGCTCGGAGACCTGTTGGGCACAACAAAGTCCCTCCCTCTGGGCTGACCAGGGACAATTCGGTGCGCAAGTCTTTACAGGCGATCAGTACTTAAGCCATACTCTTCGTTCGCCGAAATTCGGAGAGGGTCCCATCGACCGTTGCGTCGACAGGGCCTCCGACCAGGGCGAATGCAAGTATCCGCCTGACTATCCGTTATGAGGAAGTGTTTCCGATGATCGCCACCACGTGGCGCAAGCTCGCCGCCTGCCGGGGCCTCGACGTCGAGGCGTTCTACCCGGTGACCGAGGACGAGGCCGACGCAGCCGAGGCCAAGGCGGTCTGCGCTGTCTGCCCGGTCCGCCAGGCGTGCCTGGAGCACGCGCTGGCCCATCGCGAGCGTGAGGGGATCTGGGGCGGCACCACCGAGCGGGAGCGCCGCCGGATCGTGCGTCAGCGCCGCAAGTCGGCCTGAGCGGAACGAGTCGGGGCTACCTCTTCTTCTGCGCGGTCGTCGTCGGTGAGGCCTGGGTCGCCTGACCGAGGGTGCACGGGTACGGGTTCCAGGGCTCGGCCTGTGCGTTCGCGTAGACGTCCGAGGGGATGGTCGTCGTAGTCGTCGTGGTCGAGGCGGGTGACGTGGTGGTGGTGGCGCCTCCCGCAGGCGTCCCCGTCACGGTCAACTGGGAACCGGCGACCAGCAGCGAGACCGTCTGACCGCCCAGGCTCGGGTCGGTCGCCATGGTGACGGGCCCGCTCAGCACCGAAGCCAGCGTCACGGCGGCCTCCCGTCCGTTCGGACCGTAGAGGATCTCCGACGCGCCGCCGGCGGGGAGCGGTGACGTCGCGTCCCCGACCTGTGCCACGTGGAAGCCCTGTGCGCTCAGCGCGGCGGCCGTGGTGCGCGCGATGCCGTTGACAGCCGAGGCGTTCAAGACGCTCACGTCCACCTGGCTGTGGACCTCCGTGGGCACCGTGGTGGGACTCGGGGTGGTGATCGCCTTGGCCGACGCAGCCGCCGGGGCAGGACCGAGCCCGATCTGGTTGAAGGCGTCGATCATGTTCTGTGCGTAGGGCTGCGCCTCCTTCAGCACGTCCGCCCCGCCGTCGGTGACGAAGCCGATGGTGGGCAACGTCTCTGTGACCAGGTGCGACGACGGGAGGTTCCGGAAGTCCTCGGCGATGTGGAGGAGGTCGTCCTTGCTCAAGGTGTCGTCGATGGTCAGATTGCCCACGGCGGCGCCGATGAACGAGTTGATGGTGAAGGGGTCGAGCGTGGACTGGTGCAGCTTGTCCAGCACCGCCCGGAAGAAGGCGTCCTGCCGTTGGATGCGGCTGAAGTCCGACAAGCCGTCGCCCTCCCAGTAGCCGTTCGAGCTCATGTAGTAGAGGTGCCGGCTGCGCACCAATTGCAGCGCCACCGTCCCGTTCACCGTCTGGCAGCCCGTCGTGGTCACGTCGAGGCCCGTGTAGGCGTCCTTGACCGGGGTCGGAAAGTCCATGGTGATGCCGCCCAGGGCGTTGACCATGCCTGAGAACCCCGGGAAGTCCACCGACATGTAGTGGTTGATCGGGATCCCCAGGACCTGCTCGACCGTTTGGATCAGCAGGTCGGGTCCCGAGTTGAACGCGGCATTGATGCGGTTCATGCCCGAGATCCCGCTCACGTTGCCCGGGATGTCGACCCAGAGGTCACGCGGGATGGAGAGGACGGTCATGGTGCTGAGCGGCCGGGTCGAATCGGGCCACCATCGTGACGTCACTGCGCTGGCCGCTCGGCATCGGCCTCGTTGCCGAATGCCTTGACCTGGGTTGCGTTGGACACGAAGGCCCGGGAGTCCGAGCCGACCAGCAAGATGTTGAAGGGCTTGCCGGGCGGGGCCTCGGCTGCCAGGTGCTTGGCGTGGACCTTCTTGATCTGATCGAAGCGGTAGGTCGCGTACACGTAGAGGCCCCCGACCCCGATGGCGGCGATCAGCACGAATGAAGGAGAGCGAGTACAGGACGCGCCGCCGCCAGCGGTGCCGGTGCTTCTGCTCCTTGCGCCGCGACTTTCGGAGCTCGGCCTGGAGGTCGGAGCGGGACTTGGACGATTCGGGCGCGACCTCGCCGGGCTTGGCCGGCTCGGGGGTCTCGGCTTGGTCGGGGCTCAAGAACAGAAAAATACCTGGCCGGACGGTCCGGTAGCCTGCGCCCGTGCATTTCGACCTTCCCGACGAACTTCTCGAGCTGCGCGACTCCGTGCGCCGCCTGGCCGAGGACAAGGTCAAGCCGCGGGCCCGATCGATCGACAAGGAGGGTGCCTACCCCACCGACGTCTTCGAGGCGTTCCGGGACGCCGGCCTCCTCGGCCTGTGCATCCCGGTCGAGTACGGGGGCTCGGGGGCGGGGATCCTCGGTCTCGCCCTGGCCATCGAGGAGGTGGCCAAGTACTCCAATACCGCGGCGCTGATGCTCCTGCTGACCCGGCTGCCGACCGGCCCCGTCATGATCGCCGGCACCGAGGAGCAGAAGAAGCGGTACCTGCCCGGCATCTGCGAGGGCACGCTGCGGGCTGCCTTCGGCCTGTCCGAACCGCAAGCGGGCAGCGACGTCATGGGCATGCGGACCCGGGGCGTTCCCGACTCCGGATCAGACGGTGGCTGGGTGCTCAACGGCACCAAGTGCTGGATGTCGGGCGTGCGCGAGGCGGACTGGTACACCGTCTTCGCCAAGACCAGCGACCCCGCCAGCCGTGCCCACGACTCGGTCACGGCGTTCATCGTCGATCGTGCGTGGGCCGGCGTCGAGGTCGGCCGGACCGACCACAAGATGGGCGTCAGGGGCGTCGACACCGGCGAGCTGCTCCTGACGGACGTGCACGTGCCGGCGGAGAACGTCATCGGTGAGGTGGGCGGCTTTCGACTGGCCATGCTCGGGCTGAACGCGATGCGACCGATCGTCGCGGCGCGTGGTATCGGCCTCGCCGAGGGTGCGCTCATGTACGCCACCGAGTACGTCCAACAGCGGGCCGCCTTCGGCAAGACGATCGCTGACTTCCAGGGGATTCAGTGGGAGATCGCCAAGTGCGCGGTCGACATCGAGGCGGCCCGGCTGCTCACCTACCGGGCGGCCGTGCTCGCGGATGCGGGCAAGTTCACCAAGGAGTACGTCCCATACCTCTCGATGGCCAAGTACCACGCCACGGAATTGGCCGTCCGGGCTTCCTCCCTGGCGGTCCAGTTGTTGGGCGCCGCCGGCTACATGGAGGACCACCCGACCGAGCAGTGGTACCGCGACGCCAAGCAGCTGACCATCGTCGAGGGAACGTCGCAGGTGCAGCTCGGCCTCATTGCACGCGGCGTCCTCGACCGGGACCTGTGGTGGGACTGATCTGGCCCGAGGTCCTGGCCCGCCTGTCGCGGCGCGAGTCGCTCACCGCGGCGGAGGCCGAGGAGACCCTGGCAGTCGTACTGGCCGGTGACGCCACGCCGGTGCAGGTGGGCGCCTTTCTCGCGCTCCTGCACGCCAAAGGCGAGACGTCCGACGAGGTGACCGGGCTGTCGCGGGCCATGGTCAACGCGGCCGTGCCCTGCCCGCTCGGGGACCACGAGGGTGGTGCGGTGGTCGACCTGGTCGGCACCGGGGGAGACCGGCTGGCGAGCATCAACGTGACGACGCTGGCCGCGTTCATCACCGCGGGCTGCGGGGTGCCCGTGTGCAAGCACGGCAACCGGGCCGCCTCCTCGTCGGTGGGAACGGCGGACGTGCTCGAGGCGCTGGGCGTCGCCATTGAGCTCGGCCCTGAGGGTGTCGCCCGCTGCGTCTCGGAGGCCGGCATGGGCTTCTGCTTCGCGCAGCGCTTCCACCCGGCCATGCGCTTCGTGGGCCCTGTCCGCAAGGAGCTCGGTGTGCCGACCGTGTTCAACTTCCTCGGGCCGCTGGTCAACCCCGCCCGGACCCGGTACCAGCTGGTCGGCATCAGCGATCCCTCCATGGGGCCGGTCATGGCGGGTGTCTTCGGGGCGACCGGCAGCCGGCACGCGTTGATCGTGCACGCCGACGACGGTCTCGACGAGCTCAGTGTGACATCGCCGTCGAGCGTGCTCGAGGTCACCGGGGACGGCTCGGGGGAGTTCGAGCTCACCGAGTGGCGGGTCGATCCGACGGCACTCGGGCTGGCGCCGGCGACGATGGCCGACCTGCGCGGCGGGGACGCCGCCTTCAACGCCGCCGTCATCCGGTCGGTGCTCGAGGGTGAGCGCGGTGCCCGGCGCGACATCGGGGTGCTCAATGCCGCGGCCGCGCTCGTGGTGGCCGGGCGGGTCGACGACGTGGAGCGCGGGTTGGGACTGGCGGACGAGTCGATCGAGAGCGGCCGCGCCGCAGAGGTGCTCGACGCGCTCGTCGCTACGTCGAAACAAGAGCTGCGCCGGCAGCAGGACTGACCCGCCAGGCGCGGCGCGGCGCATGGGCCTCGGGGTCGAGTGCCGGTGAGTCGGGCCGGCACAATGCGATGACGCACCCGCCGAATCCGCCGCCGCTCATCCGGGCTCCGAGGACCCCGGGCTGCCCCAGAAGGTGTTCGACCAGCTCGTCGACCTCCGGCACGGAGACCCTGTAGTCGACCGCCAGGCTGCGGTGCCCCTCGGACATGAGTGCTCCGAGGGCGTTCATGTTGCCCCGGCCCAGCAGCCGCTCCGCTTCTCGCACCCGAGCGCACTCGGTCACGACGTGGCGGGCCCGCCGGCGGAGCACGGGATCGGCGATCTCGCTCAGGTCGCCGAGCTCGCAGCTCCCGAGCGGCCGGCCGACGAGGTGGGCGGCCCGTTCGCACTCGGCGCGGCGCGTGGCGTAGGGCGTGCCGCTGAGCAGGCGGGGGACCTCGCTGTGCACGATGACGAACGCCGCGTCGGCGGGAACGGGAACCGGTCGGGTCTCGAGGCTGGCGAAGTCGATGTGCAGGGCGTGGCCGGCGGTGGCGGCGGCGATCGTCAGCGGATCGAGCAGACCCACGTGCGCCCCTGTGCCACGCTCGGCCTCTTGGCAGTCGCGGGCGAGCGACAGTGGGTCGAGGTCATGGCCGAGCGCGAGCAGGAGGGCGACCGAGAAGGCGGCGCTCGAAGACAGGCCGGCCCCGACCGGCAGCGTGCTGGTCACCCGGACGCTGCCGCCGCAGGGAGGTCGGTGGAGCCGCAGGAGCCCGGCCGCCAGGGCGGCCTCGGGCGGAACCGGGGCGGCGTCAACCAGGGCGATCTCCACCGGCTGGTCGGGGAACTGGTCCGAGTCGATCCCGACCAGGAAGCTGCCGGGCCTGGGCGTGAAGGTGACCTCGGTCGAGAGGTCGATGGCCATGGGGAGGGAGAGCCCTCCGTTGTAGTCCGTGTGGTCGCCGACGATGGTCACTCGTCCAGGGGCGCGGGCCGTCGGCACCTCCCCAGCTTGGCCCAGGCAGGCCGGCTTGACCGCCGCCGGAGGCTCGGGTCACGATCCTGCGGTGACCGACCGCAGCGGACCGTTGAATGGGATCAAGATCGTCGAGCTGGCGGGGATCGGGCCGGCGCCCTTCACCTGCATGATGCTCGCCGACGCCGGCGCCCAGGTCCTGCGCCTCGAGCGCGCCGCGCCCGGGGCGGTCGAGCGAGGCGAGGAGGCGCGGGCGTCGGGTGCGGCGCCGCACTGGGACCTGTTGAACCGGTCCCGGCCATCGGTCGGCATCGACTTGAAGAATCCGGACGCCGTCGAGCTCGTGCTCGGCCTGGTCGAGCAGGCCGACGGGTTGATCGAAGGGTTCCGGCCCGGGGTGGCCGAGCGGTTGGGGGTCGGGCCCGAGACCTGCCTGGCCCGCAACCGCAGGCTCGTCTACGGACGCATGACGGGCTGGGGCCAGGACGGACCGCTGGCCTCGATGGCCGGACACGACATCGACTACATCGCCATCGGGGGAGCGCTGTGGTCGTTCGGCCGGGCCGACTCGGCGCCGGTGCCCCCGCTGAACCTGGTCGGTGACTTCGGCGGCGGCGGCATGCTGCTGGCGTTCGGCATGGTGGCCGCGCTCTTCGAGGCCGCCCGCTCGGGGGAGGGGCAGGTGATCGACGCCGCCATGGTCGACGGCGCGGCCTCTTTGATGACGATGATCCACGCATTCCGCCTGGGCGGCCTGTGGAACGAGCAGCGCGGCGCCAACATGCTCGACACCGCCGCGCCGTACTACGAGGTCTACGAGACGTCGGACGGGCAGTGGATGGCGGTGGGCGGCATCGAGTCGCAGTTCTACGCGGCTCTCGTGGAGGGGCTGGGGCTGGCCGGCGACCCGTCGCTGCCCCTGCAGCAGTCGCGGGACGACTGGCCGGCCATGAAGGAGCGCTTCGCCGCCATCTTCAAGACCAAGACGCGGGACGAGTGGACGGAGGTGTTCGACGGCACCGACGCCTGCGTCGTTCCCGTGCTGTCGCCGTGGGAGGCGCACCTGCACCCGCACAACGTCGCCCGCTCCACCTTCATCGAGGTCGAAGGGGCCGTGCAGCCGGCGCCGGCGCCCCGGTTCTCCCGGACGCCGTCGGTGGTGTCGAAGGCCCCGTCACTGCCGGGGGCCGACACGGTGGCGGGCCTCGTCGAGTGGGGCGTGGACGAGGACGTGGTCTCGAAATTGCGGGAGTCGGGGGCACTGAGCTGATCCCGTAGAGGCGGGGGCGGCGGGTGATGCCGCTCGAACGGAGACGCGCCGGGCGGCGCGCTCAGATCTTGACGACGGGGCAGGTGATGGTGCGGGTGATGCCCTCGATCTGTTGGATGTCCCGCACGACCATGCGCCCGAGGTCGTTCATCGTCGGGGCCTCCACGCCCGCGATCACGTCGTAGGGCCCCGTCACCCCGTCTGCCCGTCATGACGCCGCTGATGGCGCTGACCTGCTGCGCGACCTGAGCCGCCTTGCCAACGTCGGTTTGGATCAGGACGTACGCGTGGACGGTCACGGCACACCGTACATTGGCGTGGTGGCCATGTCGCCGAAGATCGAGCAGTTCAAGGACATGGCACGGCAGGCCCAGAAGGACCTGTTCGACCAGACCCACCCGATCGGCCGGCTGTCGTTGGTGCAATGCGCGATGCTGGCGGGCGGCACCGCGGTGACCATCTCACTGGCGGGTTCGCTGTTCTTCTCCATCTCCCCGACCGCCGCCGACCACAAGGTCCTGCTCTACCTGCTCTTCACGCTCGCACCGTTCGCGATCGTGTCGCCGCTGCTCGGCCCGCTCATCGACCGCAGCCGCGGTGCTCGACGGCTCATGGTGGTGTCCTCCGCCATCGGTCAGGTCGTGCTCTGCCCCCTCATGGCCACCCACATCCACAGCCTGCTCCTGTTCCCGCTCGCCTTTCTCGTGCTGGTGTGCCAGAAGCTCTACCTGGTGACCAAGGGCGCCCTGGTCCCCGAGATGGCCGCCCTCACCGCGCCCGACGAGCACGGCGAGCAGGCCGGCTACGCGCCCCTCAACGCCCGGCTGACGTTGCTCGGCACGCTGGCCGGCTTCGTCATCTCCGTGCCCGCGGTGATCCTCTACAAGCTGGGCGGCTCCCCGGCCGTGCTCGTCCTGGCCACGATCGTGTTCGTCGGGGCGGCCATCGCGGGCGCCCGGCTCCCCGTGCTCTCGGGCCGCGCGGCCGAGCGCCTGTGGACCGACGACGCGACCAGGGTGCGCGAGTACGGCCAGCCCGGGGAGGCGCACGAACGGCGAGCAGGACCTGATGCAGCTGCAGCCCATCGCCAACCCGGAGGTGATGCTCGGGCTGACCGCCATGTGCATCGTGCGCGGGCTCACCGGCTTCATGACCTTCATGCTGGCGTTCGGGCTGCGCCGCATGAAAGGGGTCGGCCTGTACTGGTACGGCCTCGTCCTGGCCAGCAGCGGCATCGGGGCCATCATCGGGTCTGGTCCTGGTGGGACGGCTCCGCAAGCGCATGACCGAGCAGCAGCTGTTGCTGAGCTCCCTGTGGCTCATCGCAGCCACGGCGGCCGGGTGTGCCGTCTGGGGGACGCTCTTCGCCCAGGTGGTGCTGGCCTTCATGGTCGGCCTGTGCGGCGCGGTGGCGCAGCCCTCGTTCGACGCCATGACGCAGCGCTACATACCCCTGTCCGCGCAGGGGCGTGCGTTCGCGCGCTTCGGCATGCGCCAGCAGCTGGTGTGGGTGGTGGGCTCGCTCATCCCCGTGATCATCGCCTTCACGCTGCCCCAGGGTGACGCCACGATGGCGGTGCTGGCCGCACTCGGCGGGCTCTCGTACGTCTCGGGCCGGCGCGCCGCCCAGACGCCGCGCATGGTGCGACGCGACTACCGGAATCTGGGCGAAGTGGGCGAGGCGGGAGGCTGAGCCGGGCTCAGCCCAGGCGCTTCTCGAGCGCGTCCACCTGGTCGGCCAGCGCCCGGGGGAGCCGGTCGCCGAACTGGGCGTAGTACTCCTTGATCAGGGGGACTTCGGCGCGCCAGCCGTCGGTGTCGACCCGCAGGAGCTCTGCCATGTGCTCGGGCGTCACGTCGAGACCGTCGGTGTCGATGGCGTCGAGGGTCGGGACGGCGCCGATCGGCGTTTCGACGGCGGGCGCCTTGTCGGTGACGCGATGGAAGATCCACTCGAGCACGCGGGAGTTCTCGCCGTAGCCGGGCCACAGGAATCTGCCGTCGGCGTCCTTGCGGAACCAGTTGACGTAGAAGAGCTTGGGGAGGGCGTCGCGATCGGGAGCTTCCGCGCCGATGCGAAGCCAGTGCGCGAAGTAGTCGGCCATGTTGTAACCGCAGAACGGCAGCATGGCGAACGGGTCGCGGCGCAGGTTGCCGACTGCGCCGGCCTGGGCCGCGGTGGTCTCCGACGCCATGATGGAGCCGAGGAAGACGCCGTGCTCCCAGTCATGGGACTGGAACACGAGCGGGACGACCGAGGCGCGGCGGCCGCCGAAGAGGACGGCGCTGATCGGCACGCCCTTGGGGTCCTCCCACTCGGGAGCGATGGCGGGGTCCTGGGCGGCCGGCGCGGTGAAGCGCGCGTTCGGGTGGGCCGCCGTGGTGCCCTTGGCGGGCGTCCACTCCTCGCCCTTCCAGTCCGTCATGTGGGCCGGCGGCTCTTCCGTCATGCCCTCCCACCAGATGTCGCCGTCGTCGGTCAGCGCGGTGTTCGTGAAGATGCAGTTCCCGTCGAGGGTCAAGATGGCGTTGGGGTTGGTGTGGGTGTTGGTGCCGGGCGCAACGCCGAAGAACCCGGCCTCGGGATTGATGGCGTAGAGGCGGCCGTCGGAGCCGAACTTCATCCAGCAGATGTCGTCACCGATCGTCTCGACCTTCCACCCGTCGATGGTGGGTATGAGCATGGCCAGGTTGGTCTTGCCACAGGCGGACGGGAAGGCGCCGGCGATGTAGCGCGTCTCGCCCTCGGGGGAGGTGAGCTTGAGGATGAGCATGTGCTCGGCCATCCAGCCGGCGTCTCGGGCCATCACCGAGGCGATGCGCAACGCGAAGCACTTCTTGCCCAGCAGCGCGTTGCCCCCGTAGCCCGAGCCGAACGAGACGATCTCCCGGGTCTCGGGGAAGTGGACGATGTACTTGTTGTCCGCGTTGCAGGGCCAGGGGACGTCCTGCTGGCCCGGCTCGAGGGGCGCGCCGACCGAGTGCAGGCAGGGGACGAAGACGCCGTCGTCGCCCAGCACCTCGAGGGCGCCCGTGCCCATGCGGGTCATGATCTTCATGGAGACCGCGACGTAGGCCGAATCGGTCAGCTGGACCCCGATGTGGGCGATGTCGGAGCCCAGTGGGCCCATGGAGAAGGGGACGACGTACATGGTGCGGCCCCGCATGGCGCCCCTCAAGAGCCCGTTGAGCCTCTCGCGCATCTCCGTGGGCTCGCACCAGTTGTTGGTCGGGCCGGCGTCGATCTCCTTCTCGGAGCAGATGAACGTGCGGTCCTCGACCCGGGCCACGTCGCCGGGATCCGAGTGGGCCCAGTAGCTGTTGGGCCGCTTGGCGTCGCTCAGTGCCGTGAAGGTGCCGGCGTCGACGAGCTCCTGGCAGAGCCGGTCGTACTCGTCGGCCGAGCCGTCGCACCACTCGATGCGGTCGGGCGTGGTCAGCGCAGCCACTTCCTCGACCCAGGCCAGGAGTTTCGCGTTCTTGGTTGGCGCCATTGCGGGGGATCAGCTCCTTCGTCCGACCGGTTTCGGTGGGGTCCAATGCTAGGCATGAGCCGTGGGATCCCCCAAACCTCGGCACATTGCCCACTGTTGATCGTGAGGATGAGGTTCTAGAGCGTATCCGAGGCATGGTCGGAAATGGAATTGGGGCGTTCGGACTACGCGACGACGCCGCCGTCGTGGACGTCCCCGGCGGCGGCTCGGTCGTCGTCTCGGTCGACAGCGTCGTCGAGGGCGTCCATGTGGACCTGTCGGTGTGCACCGCCGCCGACGTGGGCTGGAAGGCGCTGATGGGCGCCCTGAGCGACCTGGCGGCCATGGGAGCCTCGCCGCTGGGGGCCCTGGTCGCGCTCTGCGTGCCGGGTGGTGCGGGACATGGAGAGGTCGCGCTGGGGGTGATGGGCGGGGTGGCCGAGGCGTCGACGGCGACCGGGTGCCCCGTGGTGGGGGGCGACGTGTCGGCGGCGGGCGAAGCTGGTGGTGGCCGTGACGGTGTTGGGGACCGTCGAGGGGGACGGTGCGGCGGTGTCTCGTTCGGGAGCGTCGGCCGGCGACGCGCGTGCTCGTGACCGGTCCCTGTGGTGGCTCGGCGGCGGGGTTGCGCGAGCTGCGGGCGGGTGCGGGCTCGGGCTCGCTCGGGCTCGGGAGATGCCTACCGGCGGCCCGTGGCACGCCTGCGAGAGGGCGAGGCGGCCCGGCGAGCGGGAGCACACGCCATGATCGACGTCTCCGACGGCCTGGCGCTCGACCTGCACCGTCTGGCCGACGCTTCGGGGCGTCGGGTTCGTCCTCGACGACGTGCCGGTGGCCGCGGGGGCGACGCTCGAAGAGGCACTCGGGGGCGGGGAGGACTACGAGCTGCTCATCGCAGTGACGAGGGTGAGCGGCGCCCGAGCTCCACCGATCGGTTCACGAGTCGCCGGGCTGCGTCGGCCGATCCCGATCGGCCTCTTCACCGACGACCCGAGGTGGCCGCACCCTGGGTGGCCGGCGTGCTCGACCGGCTGGGGTGGCAGCACCGGCTGGGGTAGGAGCCCGGAGGGGCTCCTCGGAGCCAAGGCTCACGTCCTGGGAAGGCCCATCACGGCGTACGGCGAGACGGCGATCGACTTGACTGTGATCCCGGACGGCATGGCGAGCGCAAGTGCCGCGGCGCTGCACGGTCCGGCGCTCACGGTTCCCACCGCGCTGAGGCAGGCGTTGCTTCCGGTGCCGAGCTGACCGAATGCGTCCTTGCCCCACCACCACACATGACCCCGACTGTCGAGGGCTGCGGTGTCCTCATCGGTGACGACCAGGGCGACGAAGCGGATGCCCGACGGCATGGTCACGGAGAGGGGCGCCGAAGTGCAGGGACCGGTCAGTTCACACGGTTCGTTGGTCACGGACTCACTGTCCGATCCCAACTCCCCCTCGACGTTGGCTCCCCACGCCCAGGCCTTGCCCGTCGTGTCCAGTGCCTCGCTGTAGGAGTCTGCGGCCGCCACGATGGCCGTGAAGGTCACTCCTGGAGGCATGGCCACCGGCACCGGCGTGTCGGCGCAGTTCGAAACGTGCCAGACGGGTCCACACGCCGCGGCCCCCGTGGCGGTGTTGCTCGCGCTGACCCCAAGGTCCCCGTAGAGGTCGCGACCCCATGCCCAGGCCTTGCCCGTCGAGTCGAGCGCCAGGCTGTGATCGCCACCGGCCGACACGGCGGTGACCTTCACTCCTGGGGGCAAGTCCACGGGTACGGGCACCAGGCTGGTCCGCGCCGCGTTCCCATCACCGAGTGAGCCGGTGCCCCACGACCACGCGCGTCCACTCGTGTCGATGGCAAGAGCGTCGTAGGGGCCGACAGAGATGGTGGTGAACCGGATCGTCGCAGGCGCGTCCAGGGGTGTGGGCGTCGGAACGTCGGTGGCCTGAGTCGCAATGCCCAGTTGTCCTCCGCCGTCGTAACCCCAGCTCCAGATGTGCCCGGTCCGGTCGAGCGCGAGGACGGCACCATCGCTGGTGACGATGTGGGTAAACCCGATTCCCGGTGGCATCGACACCTCGATCGGCTGGGTATCGTCCGCGCCCGAGTCGTTGCCGAGAGCTCCGGACGTCGTGGTGCCCCAGGCCCAGGCGTTCCCCTGCGGGTCGAGGCCCTCGTAGTAGGTGGCACCGATGGAGTCGGATGCGCTGACGATCTGTTCGAGTGTGAGGTCAGGGGACACCTTGAGTTGTTGCGGCCCAAGCCGTGGCGGTGGTGGAGGCGGTTGGGCCGATATCTCCCCCTGCTTCACCTCGTAGGTGCCCCAGTACCAGGCAATCGTGTTGTGCGCGGGCTGGTCCGGCTGGTTCGCGGTGAGGCCTTGGGCGGCGACTGCGTGGCGCAGATTGCTGCTGGCAAGTTCTGCCGCACTGATGGCGCCGATGATGAGGACGACAGCCGCGACGATGCCGATGATCCAGTTCTTCCGCGCGTGTCGGGGGGCGTGTAGCGGGATGGCGGTGCGGACCACGCCGTCGGGGGAGCCATGCTCTGCGTTGTGGTTGGCGTTGGCGTTGGCGTTGGCGTTGGGCCGGGCTGCCATCGCCCAGGTGTCGCGCCCGTCGGAGGTGGGGGAGGCGGCCGTCCGGCACAGCTGGGGGACGACGCACCCTTGTCCCGGCGCGCCCAGTAGCGCTCGTGGGGGGGTCGGGCGGAGGGTCAACGGGCAGGACTGCTTCCTGGTTGGCAGGTGCCCCTGCCGACGTGTGAACCTCGCCGTCGTCGGCCATACCCGCCTTCCTCCCGTTGCCTGCCGGCAACCCGCCGACCGGGTCTCGCCAAAGACCCGGGGAATTGTTCCTCCGATGACAAGTATGCCAGCCCTCCGGCCGCTGAGCCGCACGCGAGCGAGTACGATGCAGCGCAAGTTCAGGCGGGTTCAGGCGGATTCAGGCGGATTTGGCGAGGTGGGGCTTGTGCATTACGTGTCGCTGGTGATCGCGATCGTGGTCTTTGCCGTCATCATCGTGGCGTACGTCCAGATCATCACGAAGGCGGGGTACTCGCCCTGGTGGATCCTTCTGCCGTTGGCCATGCCGGTCATGTGCATCGTCACGTTCGCGGTCTTGGCCAACGACTCGTTCGGTCAGGCGTTCGGTTCCTCGAGCGTGACGACGTTGACGAACGACTTTCAATTCCTCGGCACGATCGACCTCTTGGTGGGGATCGCCAACTTCGTCATGTTCCTGGTGTTCGCCTTCTCGGAGTGGCCGGTGATGCGCGAGGCCCGCTCCCGACGGCCCCCGACGGGCGGGATGACCTTCGTGCCACCGCCGGTCGGCGGTCCCGGTGGCCCGGCAACAGTCGTCCCGAGCGCGCCGACGTTCCAGGCCCAGTCGCCTGCAATGGCCCCCGGCGTGGCCGGAGCCGCGCCGCCGGCGCAAGCACCTCCGCCCGCCGCGCCAACCGAACGGGGCGAAGAAACGCCAACAGGCTGGCATCGGACTGGAGTCCTCGGCGCAGGTGAGCAGAGCTACTGGGATGGCCAGACCTGGACGGCTCGACGAATCTGGAACCGTGGTGCGTGGAAGGCCTTGCCCCTCGATGATGCACCCATGGGGGGACGGACCGCCCAGTCAGGCGGGGGCTGAGCGAGCGCCCCGAGGGGTCAGCCGGCGGCCGGTTGGTGCGACCGGCGCGGCCGCTTTGTCACCTTGCCGGCCCGGATGCACGACGTGCACACGTGAATCCGTTTCGGTGCACCGTCCACCACGGCGCGCACCCGTTGCACGTTGGGGTTCCAGCGCCGCTTGGTGCGCCGGTGCGAGTGGCTCACGTTCATGCCGAACGAGGGCTTCTTTCCGCAGATCTCGCACACCGATGCCATGGGTGAACCTTCCTGAGGGGAGGCCGCGGTCGACGGACCACGCAGGCCTTCACGAACGGCCTAAAGGTTAGCATCCCCTGCCATGACCTCCCCGGCGACCCTGCGCGCCGACGACCTGCGCGCCGTGATGGGGGGCTACCGGGACGCCCTCCGGTTGCACCAGAGCGACATCAACCGGTTGAACGTCTACCCGGTGCCCGACGGCGACACCGGCACCAACATGGCCCTCACCCTCGAGGCCGTGGTCAGCGAGCTCGAGGGCGTCGAGGCCGGCGGCGACCTGGCCGGGGTCTGCAAGGCCATCGGGCACGGGTCGCTCATGGGGGCCCGGGGGAACTCCGGCGTCATCCTTTCCCAGCTCCTGCGCGGCATGAGCGAGCGCATGGGGGCGGCCGGGGAGGCGGGCGTGGGACCCGACCTGCTGGTCGAGTCGCTCACCCACGCCTCCGAGCTCGCCCGCCGGGCCGTGGTGCGGCCGGTCGAGGGAACCATCCTGACCGTGGCCTCGGCGGCCGCGACGGGAGCGACGCGACGGGTCGGGCCTGGTGGGCGTCGTGGAGACCGCCCGCAGCGAGGCGGCCGACGCGCTGGCCCGGACGCCCGAGATGCTGCCCGTGCTGGCCCAAGCCGGCGTGGTGGACGCCGGGGGCGCAGGGTTCCTGCTCCTCCTCGATGCGTTCCTCCACGTCCTCGACGGCCGGCCGCTGCCCGAACCGTCCGGCGTCCCGGCGCCGGATCTCTCGGCGCTCAACGGTGGCTGGGCCGCCGGCGGGGGGCCCGACGAGGTGAGGGCAGGTCGACGGCGAGCATCTCGGCGACCTGCGCTACGAGGTGATGTACCTGCTCGCCGCGCCCGACGACTCCATTGAGGCCTTCAAGGAGGTGTGGGCGGGCGTCGGCGACTCCATCGTGGTCGTCGGGGGCGACGGCCTGTGGAACTGCCACATCCACACGAACGACATCGGCGCTGCCGTCGAGGCCGGCCTGGACGCCGGGCGGCCGCAGCGGATCCGGGTCACCGACCTCGACGAGCAGGTCGAAGAGGAGCGCTGGGTGCGCGAGAGCGTGGGCGCGCCCGGGGCGGGGCCCAGCATCGAGGGGACGGGACCGCCGCCCACGACGAGCGTCGTGGCCGTGGTCTCGGGCGACGGGATCGGTCGCATCTTCCGCTCCCTGGGCGTGCACCACCTCGTCGTCGGCGGACAGACGATGAACCCGGCGACGGCCGAACTGGTCAAAGCCGTCGAGGCGGTCCCCTCCGACGAGGTCGTCATCCTGCCCAACAACAAGAACATCCGTCCCGTGGCCGAGCAGGTCGACTCGCTGAGCGGCAAGAAGGTGCGGGTCGTGGCGACGGGGTCGATCGTCGAGGGGTTCGCCGCCCTGTTGGCGTACGACCCGGCCGCGGCGGTCGACGCCAACGTCGCCTCCATGACCGAGTCGGCGGCCCGCGTCGTCCCGGCCGAGGTCACCCGCGCCGTGCGCGACTCGGTGACCGACGCCGGCGAGGTGCACGAGGGCGACTACATCGGGATCTCGCGCGACGGGGTGGTGGCGATCGCCGACAACCCCGTCGTGTGCACCCGGCTCCTCCTCAGCCGGCTGCTGGACGAGTCGCACGAGCTCGTGACGCTCATCGAGGGCGAGGGGGCCCGGGTGGCGGACACGAGGCGGATCGAGGAGTGGCTCTCCGAGGAGTACCCCGACGTCGTGCTCGAGGTGCACCAGGGCGGCCAGCCTCTCTACCCGTACCTGCTGGGGATTGAGTAACGGCCGCACCCTCCGCGACCTGAGCACCCGGCCCGTGTCGGTGCTCGAGTCGGTGTCGGAGCGCAAGGCGACCCGCCTGGCCGAGCTCGGCGTCGAATCGGTCCTCGACCTGGTGACGACGTACCCCCGCCGCTACATCGACCGCACCCGCCAGGCCGACGTCTCGGGACTCGACGTGGGCGACGAGGCTGCGGTCCTGGCGACGGTGCATTCGGCGCGGTCGAGGCGGGCCCGGAACGGGCGCGCCGTGGTCGAGCTGACGGTGCGCGACGACACGGGCCGGCTGGCCGTCGTCTTCTTCAACCAGCCATGGCGGGCCAAGCAGCTCGAGGCGGGCACCGAGGCCATCTTCTTCGGCAAGGTCGGCGAGTACCGGGGAGCCCGCCAGATGGTCAATCCGGTGGTCGACGTCGTGGCGGGGGTGACCCCCGGCCGGCGGACCTTGCGGATCCTGCCCGTGTACCCCGCCTCGGCCAAGGCGGGGCTGACCTCGTGGGAGATCGGGGAGTTCGTGGAGGAGGCGCTCGCCCGGGCGGGCGAGCTCGCCGACCCGTTGCCGCCCGAGTGGCGGTCGTCGCTCGCAGTGTGGGAGCGGACCGAGGCGTTCCGGGCCATCCACGCCCCCGAGTCGCTCGCCGTGGTCGAGCCGGCCCGGCGGCGGCTCGTGTTCGACGAGCTCTTCCGGCTGCAACTGGCACTCGTCCTGCGTCGGCGCGCCTTCGAGGTCAACGCCCGCGCGCTGCACCACGACGTGTCACCGCGGGAGGTCACGGGCTCGGTCTCGGACACCCTCGTGGCGCGCTTCTTGGCCCGGCTGCCCTACGAGCTCACGAAGGCGCAGCGGCGAGCCCTGGCGGTGATCGTGGCCGACATGGCCGGCCCCTTCCCGATGCACCGGCTGCTCCAGGGAGACGTCGGCTCGGGCAAGACCGTCGTCGCCCTGGCCGCGTTGTTGGCCGCGGTGCAGAGCGCGCACCAGGGCGCGCTCATGGTGCCGACCGAGGTGTTGGCCGAGCAGCACATCTCGGCGGTGCGCGCGCTCCTGGGCGATCTGGAGGGGCCCGGCGGCATGGGGGGCGGCGAGGTGCGCGTCGAGTTGCTGACGAGCAGGGTGAAGGGGAAGGCGCGCGCCGCGGTGCTCGATGGTTTGGCTTCGGGCGACGTCGGCATCGTGGTCGGCACCCACGCCCTGTTGACCGAGGAGGTCGCCTTCGGTTCGCTCGGCTGCGTGGTGATCGACGAGCAGCACCGCTTCGGCGTGGAGCAGCGGGCGACGCTGCGGTCCAAGGGGGCGGACGGCGACCCCGACCTGCTCGTGATGACGGCCACACCGATCCCGCGCACCGCCGCCATGGTGATCTTCGGTGACCTCGACCTGACCACGCTCGACGAGCTGCCGCCCGGCCGCAACCCCGTGACGACCGAGTGGCTGCCGGGGGAGGGGCATGCCGGCCAGGCCCCCGCCTGGGAACGGGTGCGGTCGGAGGTGGCGGCGGGTCACCGCGCCTTCGTCGTCTGCCCGCTGGTCGGGGAGTCCCTGCGGGTCGAGGCGAAGTCGGCGACCGAGGAGTTCGAGCGGCTGTCCGCCGGCGAACTGGCCGGCCTGAGGGTCGGGCTCATGCACGGGCAGATGGCGCCCGCGGCCCGCGAGGAGGTCATGGACCGCTTCCGGGCCGGTGAGCTCGAGGTGCTGGTGGCCACGACGGTCATTGAGGTCGGGGTGGACGTGCCCGAGGCGACGGTGATGGTGGTCGAGAGCGCCGATCGCTTCGGGATCGCCCAGCTGCACCAGCTGCGGGGCCGGGTCGGGCGGGGCCCCGCAGCCAGCTGGTGCTACCTGCTCGGCGGCGAGGAGGGCAACGAGCGGCTGACGGCGGTGGCGGGCTCGACGGACGGCTTCGCCCTGGCCGAGGCGGACCTGCGCGTCCGGGGCGAGGGCACGCTGCTCGGCGCCCGCCAGAAGGGGCAGAGCGACCTGCGGCTGGCGTCGCTGACCGACCCGGGCGACCTCGCGCTCCTGGAGGAGGCGCGCCGGGTGGCCGAGGCCGTCGTGGGCGAGGACCCGCAGCTCCAGGCGCACCCTGGCCTGGCCGACGAGGTACGCCTCTTGTTGAGCGAGGACGAGGGGGAGTACCTGTTCAAGAGCTGACGGTCGGGAGCGCAGGGGCCGGGCCCCGTGGGTCCCGGGTAGGCCCGGGTGGCCCTGGGCCGGGTGCCCCCGGGCCCGGTGGGCCCGGGGCACATTCTCCACAGACTATCAACGGTCTGGTTTATAGTTCCGCGAGAAGGCCCGCAGATGCGCCGTATCGTGGTCCCGATGCGCGTCATCGGAGGCCGGAGCCGCGGGCGCCGGCTCGCCGCCAAGCTCCCGACCTCGGTGCGGCCGACCTCGGACCGGGTGCGCGAGTCGATCTTCGACATCTTGGGCTCGTCGGGAGGCGTCGAGGGGCTCCACGTGGTCGACCTGTTCTGCGGCAGCGGCGCGCTCGGGGTCGAGGCGCTCTCCCGCGGGGCCGCCTCGGCCACCTTCGTGGACCTGAGCGCCGATGCGCTCGACGCCGTGCGCACGAACCTCGACGCCGTGGGGCTGGGCGACGAGCCGGTGACACTGGTGCGGGCGTCGCTGCCCGGGTGGCTCATGTCCGGGACGGCACGGGACTTCGACCTCGCGCTCTGCGACCCCCCGTACGACTTCTCCGACTGGCCAGCGCTTGCTGGAGCCGCTCCGGGCCGAGGTCGTCGTGATGGAGTCGGGCGCACCGGTCGTGCTCCCCGAGGGCTGGGTGGTCACGAAGGAGCGCCGGTACGGCGGTACGCTCGTCACCGTGGCTCATCGCGACGGGACCGGTTCGTGAAGGTCGGGCTCTTCCCGGGTTCCTTCGACCCCTTCCACAACGGGCATCTCGAGATCGTCGAGCGCGCCAGCCGCCTCTTCGACGAGGTCGTGGTGGCCGCGCTGCGCAACCCGCAGAAGAGCCTGGCGCTCTTCGACCTCGAGGAGCGCCAGGCGATGCTGGAGGAGGTGGTGGCGCACCTGCCGTCGGTGCGGATCGTGTCGGTCGCGACCCTCCTGGTCTACGTGGCCCGCGACGTCGGCGCGTCGGCGATCGTGCGGGGGCTGCGTGCCGTCTCGGACTTCGAGGCCGAGATGCAGATGGCCCAGATGAACAACCACCTCTCCGGCGTCGAGACGATCTTCATTCCGACCAGCCCGGAGTGGTCCTTTGTCGCCTCCAAGCTCGTGCGCGAGGTGTGGCGCTTCGGCGGTGACGTGTCCGCCTTCGTGCCCGAGCCGGTGGCCAAGGCGCTGCAGGCGAAGTACGAGCAACGGGGCCTGGACATGGAGGGGGGCGAGCACGGGTGAGCGACCAGTTTCTGGACGTCGACGAGGAGCAGCCGGTCGAGGAGGTCGGGATCGAGTCCATCCTGCGCCAATTGCTCGACCTGATGGGAACCGCGAAGTCGATGCCGCTGTCGTCGTCGGTGATGGTGTCGCGCGACGAGGTGACCTCGTTGCTGCAGGCGGCGCTCGAATCCCTCCCCGACGAACTGCGGCAGGCGCGCTGGTTGCTGCGCGAGCGCGAGGAGTTCATGGCGGAGCGGAGCCGCGAGGCCGAGGCCCTGATGGACGAGGTCCGGGCCCAGGCGGAGCACATGGTGCAGCGCACCGAGATCGTGCGCCAGGCCAACTCGGTGGCCCAGCGCATCCTCGACGACGCCAACGAAGAGGCGCGCGCGTTGCGCCACCAGGCCGAGGACTTCGTCGACACCAAGTTGGCCGGCATGGAGATCGTGCTGGACCGGCTCACCCGCACGGTGCAGGCAGGCCGGGCCAAGCTGGCCGTCCCGCCGCCGGTCGGGGTGGCGACGGACGAGGAGGGAACCGGGACGGAGGAGGACGGCTTCTTCGACCAGGATCAGTCGTAGTGGGGGCCGACCCGTTCGTCGTGCACGTGGCGCGGCTGCGCCGCACCCCGCAGCGGCGCCTCCACGAGGTGCGCCGGGGCGAGGTGGCCCTGGCCGGCCCGCTCGAAGAGGCCGTCGACCCCGGCCGCAGCGTGGTGCCCGCCGGCGCCGAAGCCGAGGTCGACGTGACGCTGATCCCCTTCGAGGGAGGGATCGAGGTCGACGGGACCGTCAGCGCGCCCTGGACCGGCATCTGCCGGCGCTGCGCCGAGCCCGTGTCGGGAGAGCTGCGCATCCACGTGCACGAGCGCTTCGCCGAGGCCGACGCTCTCGGGCCCATCGGACGAGGAGATCTACCCGATCACCGACGACGACATCGACTTGGGGCCCATGGTGCGGGACGCCGTCGTGCTCGAGCTGCCCATGGCACCGCTGTGCCGGGACGACTGTGCGGGCCTGTGCCCCCACTGCGGGGCGAACCGCAACGAGGGCGACTGTGGCTGCGTTGCCCCACGCGATCCCCGGTGGGCTAGCCTCGACGTGCTCCGGTAGCCGGCTCCCTTCGGGCCGGTACCGTCCGAGAGCGCCCCGAGCGCCCCGAACCGATCGTTGGAGACCCGTCCATGGCTGTCCCGAAGAAGAAGAAGTCCAAGGCCAAGGGCCGCAGCCACCAGGCCGCGGCGTGGCGCCTCGGCCGGCCGGCGCGCAGTGTGTGCCCGCACTGCCAGGCGTCCAAGACGCCGCATGTCGTCTGCCCCAGCTGCGGCTGGTACAAGGGGCGTGAAGCGGTCGAGGTCGACTGACTTGAGCCGACGGGGAGAGCGTCCCTCACCCGAGACGCTGGCCAGGCTCCCCGTCGCCGTCGATGCCATGGGCGGTGACAAGGCCCCGGGCGACATCGTCGAGGGCGCTCGCCGTGCCGCCGAGCACCACGGCGTGGCCGTGGTGCTCGTGGGTCCGCCCGAGCAGGTGGGCGACACCCAGGGCCTGGAACTGGTGGCCTGCAGCGAGGTCATCGGCATGGACGAGGACCCGGCCGGCGGGGTGCGCCGCAAGAAGGACTCCTCGCTCGTGCGGGCCGCCGAGCTCGTGCGCGACGGCAAGGCCTCCGCCATGGTCTCCGCAGGCAACACGGGGGCGACGATGGCCGCCGGGCTCCTACGCATGGGGCGTCTCCCCGGCGTGGTGCGGCCCTGCATCGCCACCCCCCTGCCCCGCCTCGGCCGCACCCCGGCGGTGCTGGTCGACGCCGGGGCGAACGCCGAGTGCACGGCCGCCATGCTCGTGCAGTTCGCCCAGATGGGCGCCGCCTACGTCTCCGCCCGCTTCGGCACCGAGTCGCCGTCCGTGGGCCTCCTGTCGATCGGCGAGGAGCCCACGAAGGGCACGCCGCTGGTCAAAGAGACGCACGGCCTGCTGGCCGGGTCGGCCGGAGGGGGCGCCGGCCGCGCCGGCTTCGAGTTCGTCGGGAACCTCGAGGGTCGGGACCTGCTCCCCTCGCCGGCCGACGTCATCGTGACCGACGGATTCACGGGCAACGTGACGCTCAAGACGCTCGAGGGCTCACTGCGCTTCCTCTTCGACACCATGCTGGGCGTCTTCGGGACCGACGACGCCACCCGCGAGGCCTCCCAGGTCCTGCTCCCGCACCTGCTCCCGCTGGCGGCGCAGTTCGAGCCGGAGAACACCGGAGGGGCGATGCTGCTGGGCATCGACGGCGTCTGCGTCATCAGCCACGGGTCCTCGAATGCAACGGCCATGATGAACGCGGTGCTCGTGGCCCACGAGTGCGCCACCCGGGGCCTCGCCGACCAGGTGGCGGCTGCGGTGCGTTCCGCCGATCCGGCGTAAAAGACCAGCTCAAACGGCACAAACGGGCGGTTACGGGCGTCGAAGCCCTACACTGGTCCCGTGCCGGCCGAAACCCACACGAATCAGGGGCCCCTCGACCGCAAAGCTGTGTTCGAGCTGATCAGGGACCAGCTGGCCGACATCTTGGAGACGGACCCCTCGTCGATCACCGAGGGCGCCTCCTTCGTCGAGGATCTCGACGCCGACTCCCTGGCCCTGATCGAGCTGGTCGAAGCGCTGGAAGAGGAGCTGGGGGAGCGCACGGTCGGATTCCGCATCGACGACGAGGACCTCGAGGACCTGCGCACGGTCCGGGACGCTGTTGACTACGTCTACGCCAAGCTCGAGGGGGGTTGAGGCGGGCGCTGAGGGGGCGGCCAACCTGGCCGGGCGACTTGGCCATACCTTCGGCGACCTGAGCCTCCTGCAGCACGCCCTGGCGCACCGCAGCTGGTGCGGCGAGCAGGAGGGCGGTGCACCCTCCAACGAGCGCCTGGAGTTCCTCGGCGACGCCGTGCTCGGCCTCGTGGTGGCCGGCTTCACCTACGACCGCTACCCGCACTTCCCCGAGGGGAAGCTGGCCAAGGTCCGTTCCGCCGTCGTCAACGCCCGCGTGCTGGCGCAGGTGGCGGCCGGGCTCGGGGTGGGTGAGGTCCTCCTCCTCGGGCGGGGGGAGGAAGGGTCAGGCGGCCGCACCAAGGCCTCGATCCTGGCCGACGCCTTCGAGGCCATCCTCGGGGCCGTCTACCTCGACGCCGGCTGGGATGCGGCCCAGCGGCTGGTGCTGCGTGAACTGGGTGCCGCCATTGAGCGGGCAGGAGAGGAGCCCGACGACTTCGACCACAAGAGCCGGCTGCAGGAGAAGGCGGTGCGGGACGGCGAGGGCACGCCGCGCTACGTGGTCGTGGGTTCGGGACCCGACCACGACCGGGCCTACGTGGCCGAGGTGTATCTGGGCGGGACGTGCTGGGGGACCGGCGAAGGGCGCTCCAAGAAGGACGCCGAGCAGGAGGCCGCCCGCGCGGCCTGGGAGGAGCTGACCGGTGCCTGAACTACCCGAGGTCGAGACCCTGCGCCAGGACTTGGCGCGCGAGGTGATCGGCCGCAAGATCAAGGCCGTGTCGGTGGCCAACGGGCGCTCCGTGCGCCGCCACCCCTCGGCCAAGCACTTCCGCGCCCTGCTCGAGGGGCACACCATCAAGTACGTCGGGCGGCTGGGCAAGTACCTGCTGCTCACGCTCGACAGCGGGGACACGCTGGTGGTGCATCTCGGCATGAGCGGTCAGCTGCTGCGGGTGAAGTCACCCAAGGACCCCAAGCCCAAGCACACGCACGTGGTCATCACCTTCACTCAGGGCGGCGAGCTGCGCTACGTGGACCCCCGCACCTTCGGCGAGCTGTTCGTCTCCACGCCGCCGCTCAAGGCCGACGGCACGCCTCTCAGCCCCGTGTCGGGCACCGCCGGCGGGGACGGCACGGCCATCCGCAAGGCGATCCCCGAGCTGGCCCATCTCGGCTTCGACCCCATCGAAGACCTCATGAGCTGGGACCGCTTCGGCGCACTCCTGCACCAGCACCATGGCGGGATCAAGTCCCTGCTCATGGACCAGAGCTTCGCAGCGGGCATCGGGAACCTGTACTCGGACGAGATGCTCTACCAGGCCGGGCTGCGCTACGACCGGTCGGCCGACTCCTTGACGGCCACCGAGGTGCGGCGTCTGTACCGCGCCATCGTCGAGACGCTGGCCGATGCGATCAAGCACCGTGGTTCCTCGCTGGCCGACGAGCAGTACCGCGACCTCTTCGGCGAGATCGGGAATTTCCAGGGCTCGCACCAGGTGTACGACCGCGAGGGCCAGGCCTGCCGGCGTTGCCGCAACCTGATCGTCCGGGTGAAGACCGGGGGGCGCTCGACGTTCTTCTGCGAGCACTGCCAGGTCTGAGCGTCGTGCCCGCTGCGTAGAAGACGCCACCGACGCCTAGGCACCCGATAGGGTCGCCCCGATGTTCCTGAAGTCGCTCTCCATGAAGGGCTTCAAGTCCTTCGCGGACCCGACCGTCTTGGAGTTCGAGCCGGGGATCACGGTCGTCGTGGGGCCGAACGGCAGCGGCAAGTCCAACGTGGTCGACGCCGTGACCTGGGTACTCGGCGCTCAGGGGCCGCGCTCGCTGCGCTCGGCGAAGATGGAGGACGTCATCTTCGCGGGGACCTCCTCGCGCCCCCAGCTCGGGCGCGCCGAGGTGTCGCTCACCATCGACAACTCGTTGGGCAAGCTGCCGATCGACCTGTCCGAGGTCACCATCACCCGCACGCTCTTCCGCTCGGGCGACAGCGAGTACGCGATCAACGGGGCGCCCTGCCGGCTCCTCGACATCCAGGAGCTGCTGAGCGACTCGGGCGTGGGCCGCCAGCAGCACATGATCATCGGCCAGGGCCAGCTGGACACCGTGCTCAATGCTCGCCCCGAGGACCGGCGGGCGATCATCGAGGAGGCGGCGGGCGTGTTGAAGCACCGCCGCCGCCGCGAGCGGGCCGAGCGCCGCCTGGGCGCCACGGCCGAGAACCTCGAGCGCCTGGGCGATCTGGTGCGCGAGGTGCGCCGCCAGATCCGCCCGCTCGAGCGCCAGGCCGCCGCCGCCCGCTCGCACGACACGGTGGCCACGGAGCTGCTGGCGGTGCGCCGCTACCTGGCCGGTGCGGAGCTGGCCGACCTCACGGCACGGCGCCGGACCGCCGCGCAGAACCTGACCGTGTGCCGGGACGAGGAGCGCGAGCTGCACGTGGCTCTCGAGCAGCTCGACGCCGAAGCCTCCTCCACCACCGCCGAGCTGTCGTCGCGCCGCGAGGAGGACCTGGCCAACGCCCTGGGCCGGGTGCAGGGCCTGGTGGAGCGGGCCCGGGGCCTCTCGGGCGTGCTGCGCGAACGCGGCCGGGCGGTGGTGGCCGCGCTCGACGCCAACGCCGACGTCGACGTCGTCTCGACGCTCGAGGCGGAGGCGGCCCGGCTGGCCAGCGAGCTGGCGGTGGCCGAGGCCGAGGAGGCCGCGGGCTTCGCGCCCGAGCGCACAGAGCTGACGGCGGCGCTGGAGGCGCTCGACGGGGAGGTGGGGTCGCTGCGGGAGCGGTGGTCGGCGGTCCTGGGCGACGACGCGCCCGATCAGGCGCTCGCCCGGGTGCGCGCCCGCACGGAGCTCATGACCCGCTCCGCCGCGCGTGAGCAGCAGGACCTCGATGCGCTTGCGTCCCGCGTCGGCTCGCTCGAGCAGCGGGTCGCGGGCGCCGCCGTGCGGGCCGACCTGCTGGAGCAGGCGTCAGTCGAGACGGATGAGGCCACCGCGGGGCTCGAGGCCGATCTCGCCGCCCGCAGCGCCGAGCTGGAGGCGATCGCCCACGGCACCGAGGAGGCCCAGGTGGCGGCGGACGACGCCGAGCAGGCGCGTCACCGCACGGCGGCCCGGGCCGAGGCATTGGAGCGCGCGCTGTCGGACCTGCAGGGCGCGGGCGGGCGCGAGCTGCTGCGCGAGGTCGACGGGGTGGTGGGCTCGCTCGTCGACCTGGTGGAGATCGACGACGGCTGGGACGCCGCTTTCGAGGCCGCGGCGGGCGCGGGTGTCGCCGCCGTCGTGGTCGACGGCCGGCGTTCCGCGCAGGCCGCGCTGGCCACCCTGCGCGAGCGGGGCGTCACCGGAGCGGTCCTGGCGCCACGACAGCCCGGCGCCGCCTCCGCCGCTTCAACCGCCGCTGCCACAGCTTCGGCCGCGGCGGCGCTGCCGCCGGGTACCAGCGCGGAGCCGGTACGGGGCCACGTCCGGGCGCGCCGCGGCGGGGCGGTTGCCGAGTCGGTCCTCGACTCGCTCGTGGGCCGGGCGGTGCGCGTCGACGGTTGGGAGGAGGCCATCGACCTCTCGCTCGCCCGCGACGACCTCGTCGTGGTCACCCCCGAGGGCGACCGCTTCGCCGCGACGGGCTGGCGCGTGCGCTCGGGCACCGGCGTGGTCACCGCCGCCGCGGTCGAAGAGGCCCGGCGCCAGGCGGAGGAGGCGGCGGCGGCAGCCGAGCTGGCGCGGGCGCACCTCACCGAGGCCCGCATCGCGCTGGCCCGGGCCCGCGACGCCCGGGCCGCGGCGGAGCGGGCGGTCGACCGCCACGCGTCGGACTGCGAGGCGGGGCGCCGCGACCGCGATCGCGCCGCCGAGGAGCAGCGCCGTCTGGCCGGCGAGCTCGACGACGCGCGCGCCGCGGTGGCCGCGGCGCAGCAGCGGCTGGCCGAGGTCACGGCCGAGCAGGCGCAGTTGGCGGGGTCGCTCCCCGAGCTCCAAGAGGCCCTGGAGGCGTGGCAGGCGCTCGAGGAGCGCCGGACCGAAGTGGCCAGGCGTCGCCAGGAGCTCGAGGTGCGCGTGGCCGGCATCGCCGAGCGGCGCCGCGTCCTGGCCGAGCGCCAGGCCGAAGTGGAGCGGCGCCTGCAGGGCCACGCCGAGGAGCGGGCGACGGCGGCCACGCGCCGGCGCCGGCTGGAGAGCGAAGCCACCGCCCTGGCCCGCCTGGAGGCGCTCGTCGCCCGCGAGCACGAGCGGCTCGACGGCATCTTCGCATCGTTGCGCCACGACTATCAGGACCAGGTCGACGCCGTGCGGGCCGGCGGCGAGCGGCTCGAACAGCTGCGCCAGGACCGCCACACGACCGAGCAGCGCCTCGATGCGGTGCGCAACCGCACGCGCGCGCTCGACCTCGAGGCCAACGAGGTCGACCTGCGCACCGAGGCACTGCACGAGCACATCGCGCGCGACCTCGGTGCCGTGCCCGACGAACTGGCCGGCCTGCCCGAGCCCGAGGCGCCCGAGGGCACGACGCTGGTCCAGCACGCCGAGGAGCTCGAGCGCAAGCTCGCAGCGCTCGGCCCGGTCAACCCCCTCGCGCTCGAGGAGCTCTCGGTCCTCGAGGAGCGCCACAAGGAGCTCGAGGCACAGGTCGACGACGTGCGCGGCGCGCGCCGGGAGCTCCACGAGGTCGTGCGCACGCTCGATCACGAGATCATGACGTCGTTCGCCGCCGCCGCGGCCGACGTGAACGAGCACTTCTCCGCGCTGATCGCGATGCTCTTCCCGGGCGGCACGGGTCGTCTGGTCCTGCTGGAGCCCGACGACCTCCTCAACACCGGCGTCGAGATAGAGGTGCGCCCGGCCGGCCGCAATGTCCGGCGGGTGTCGCTGCTCTCGGGCGGCGAGCGCTCCATGGCCGCGCTGGCCTTCCTCTTCGCGGTGTTCCGCAGCCGGCCCTCTCCCTTCTACATGATGGACGAGGTCGAGGCCGCGCTCGACGACGTGAACCTGAGCCGTTTCCTGGCCCTCGTGCGCGAGTTCCGCGACGAGGCGCAGCTGCTCATCGTGAGCCACCAGAAGCGGACGATGGAGACGGGCGACGCGCTCTACGGCGTGACGATGGCGCCGGGCGGCTCGTCGCAGGTGGTCAGCCAGAAGGTGGAGAAGGAGAAGGAGCCGGCGTGAGCGGAACCCTCGCCTTCGTCTTCATCGGCGTGGCCGTGCTCTGCATCGCCGCCGGGGTGGCGGCCGTCACTCGCACCCGTCGGGCGGCACGTGAGGACGAAGAGCAGTACGGGGCGGAGGACGACGAGATGACCTACGCCGAGGAGTCGGCGGCGGTGGCCGCCGCCGAGGCGGCGGCCGCCGAGGCAGCGGCCGCGGCGCGCGATGAGGAGGGCAGGGCGCCGCAGCGATGATCGGCACGATCATCGTCATCGTCATCGTGGTGGCCGTCCTGGCCCTGGCCGCCGGGACGATCGCCGCCACGCGTTCCCGGCGGCGCGGACGCGGTGCCACCGGGACGACGACCCTGCCGGCCCCACCGTCGCCGCCTCCGAGACCGCCGCCGACTGCGCCGGCTGCGCCGGCTCTGCGCCGGCCACCGTGGTGGAGGCCCAGCCGGTGGCGCCGCCGGCAGCGCCCGAGGCCCCGCCGGCGGCACCACCCAGTTACCGCAGCCGCCTCGGCAGCGTGCGCGGCCTCTTCAGCGGGGCGGTCTCCGCCCTGCGGTCGGGCCGCATCGATGCGGCCACCTGGGAGTCACTCGAGGAGGCCCTGATCCGGGCCGATGTGGGCGTCGGCACCACCAACGCCCTCCTCGACGAGCTACGGGCGAAGGTGGACGCCAAGGAGATCAGCGGCGGGACCGACCTGCTCGAGGCCCTCGGCACGTCCATCCGCCAGCTCCTCGGCCACGTCGGATCGCGGTCCTTGCGCTTCGACGCAAGGGAGGGCACGCCCGACGTCTGGCTCTTCGTCGGAGTGAACGGTGTAGGCAAGACGACCACCATCGGCAAGCTGGCCCGGCGCCAGTCCGCCGCCGGCCGTTCGGTGCTGTTGGCCGCCGGCGACACGTTCCGGGCCGCCGCCGCGGACCAACTCGCTCTGTGGGCAGAGCGCACCGATACCCAGATCGTCCGCGGCGCCGAAGGCGCCGACCCGAGCGCCATCGTGTTCGACGCCGTCCAGCGGGCTGCGGCGCGAGGCAACGACCTGGTGTTGGCCGACACGGCAGGGCGTCTGCACACAAAGGTGAACCTCGTCGAGGAGCTCAAGAAGATCCGACGGGTCGCGGGCCGCGACCCGGGCAACGTGACCGAGGTGCTCCTCGTGCTCGACGCCACGACCGGCCAGAACGGACTGGCCCAAGCCCGGCAGTTCGCCGACGCAGTGGACGTGACGGGGATCGTGCTCACGAAACTGGACGGCACCGCCAAGGGCGGGATCGTCATCGCCGTCGAGCGCGAGCTGTTCGTGCCCGTCAAGCTCGTCGGCCTCGGCGAAGGCCCCGACGACCTGGTCGACTTCGATCCCGACGAGTTCGTCGACGCGCTGCTCGGATTGGACTGACCTGGGCGCGAACATTCGGTGCGAGGCGCACCGGGTGCCCGGGGCCCACGGCGTCGCTAGCCTGCACCCCGTCCCGGCAGTACCGCCGGAGGATCGGAGGGACGTACCCATGAGCACGCCGTCGGCCTCGAACGGCAATGACCGCAACGCGGACGAGGAACCCCGTGCCGGCATGGACGGTGCCACCCCGGGCGGGAGCAAGAGCGGGGGCCTCGGCAACCTGACGGATCAGCAGAAGAAGATCCTCGCGCTCGTGCTGGTCGTTCACGTCATCGTCGCCACGCTCACGCTGCGCGACCTCCGCCGCCGACCCGCCGCGGCCGTGCGTGGTCCCAAGCGGCTGTGGCGCGTGTGGGCGACGATGAACACGACGGGCTCGGTGGCCTACTGGCTGTTCGGGCGCCGGCGCCAGGTCGATCAGCTGTGATCCGCGCTGATCCTGACGCCTGATCCGCTCCAGCGCACGTTGACGCGTTCGAGGAAGAGATCGAGGACCGAGGCGTCGCCCTCGATCTCCAGCGCGGCCGGACCGGCGCGGTTCCACAGCGCCAGATAGAGGTCGCCCGCCGTCCCCGTGACGGTGCAGGCGGCGTCAGCGCCTGCACCCGGCACGGTCGTGACGCCGTCGCCGTCGAGGTGCAGCGTCCACGCCTCGTCAACGTCGCGGCAGCGTATGGCGAGCGCGGTCGGCACCTCGGCCCGCAACTTGGTGGACGAGCGCGGCACGAAGCAGACGAGAAGTTCGTCGACGCCGTCGGCGGCGAAGGCCGGTGCGAACGTGTCGACCGCCATGCTCGCTGCCAGTTGTGCGTCGACGCGGTGAATGGCTGTCTCGTGCGCCTGTCGGCGCGCCCACATGGAGATGGGGGAGGGTGCAGGTAGGAAGGTCCAGCACACCAGGTCGGCGGGGGCGGCGCTCAGGGTGCCGACCAGCGCGGCGCATCCTTGACGCAACCAGCCGGCAAGCTCAGCATCGTCGGGGCCGATGCCCACGATCTCGTCCAACCCGGGACCGCCCATCTCGGTGCGTCCGCCGGCGACGTAGCCCGTCGCCCAGCGGTGCACGCCACCCATGTGTCGCACGAGGTCCCGAACCACCCATTCCGGACAGGTGGGCACGGGGGCGCCCGGGTCGGACCCCTCCACGGCCGCAGCCATCAGTTCGCCTTCGGACCGCAGCGCATCGATGTGGACGGCGACCTCCATGCGGGACCTGGGCGGAGCGATCAGGCGACCTTTTGAAGGTCGATGACGAAGACAAGGTTGTCGTTCGGCGCGATCCCGGCCCCGGGCGACTGCTGGCCGTAGCCGAGGCTGGGGGGGATGATCAACTCGCGCCGGCCACCCACCTTCATGCCGACGACACCTTTGTCCCAGCCCGGGATGACCTGTCCCGCGCCGAGCGTGAACGTGAAGGGCTGGCTCGTCCACGACGACTGGATCACCTTGCCGCTGGAGTAGGTCGCCAGCACGTACTGGACGGTCACGGAGTCCCCCGGGGCGGCCGCCGCTCCCGTGCCCGTGATGAGGTCGGCGCTCTCCAGCTTCGTCGGCGGGGTGCCCGGGGGGACAGTCACCGTCGGCGCGGTCCCGGCGGTGCCGGCGGGGGAGCGGTCGGTGGGTGGGATGGGGGCGATGGCGCTGGCGGCACCACTGCCAGGTGTCGTCGTCGCGGTGGGCCCAACCGTGTCTGAGTTCGACGAGTTCGACGAGTTCGCCGAGTTCGCCGAGTTCGCCGTGGTCGACGTGTTCGAGCTCGACGGGCTCGATGGTGCGGAGCTGCACGCGGCCAGGCCGAGGGCGACGACGACGCCCGTTACGAGCGCGACGGCACGAGGGTGGAAGTGAGGGAGTGACACGGGGGCGACGGTAGTCGTTGACCGCCGCCGCGCCGTGGCAGGTCGTCAAGTGATCGGCCGAAGGTCGAGGTCACGCCCCGGCGGGGGCACGAAGCGGATGCCGGGGCGGTCTCTCTCTCCGCGAACTATAAGCAATGTCGTTGAGAGTCCACGAAGAGGCTGCCGGCCGCTGCCGCGGCGGACGGCGCCACTAACCTGAGTCCTCATGTTCGACGCCCTCTCCGATCGCCTGGAGCGGATCTCGACCCGCCTCCGGGGCAGGGGGCGTATCAGCGACGCCGATCTCGACGAGGCGCTCGGGGAGATCCGCACCGCTCTGCTCGAGGCCGACGTCGAGCTCACCGTTGCTCGCCGGTTCTGCGACGGCATCCGGCTGCGGGTGAGCACCGAGTCGCTCTCCAAGAGCCTGACCCCGGGCCAGCAGGTCATCAGAGCAGTGCACGAAGAGCTGGTCGGCGTGCTGGGCGGCGAGACGCTCAAGCTCACCTACGCCTCGCGACCGCCCACCGTCGTCCTGATGGCCGGGCTGCAGGGCTCGGGCAAGACCACGACCTCGGCCAAGCTCGCCCTGTGGTGGAGGCAGCAGGGACGGAACCCTCTGCTGGTCGGCGCTGACCTGCAGCGACCGGCTGCCGTCGAGCAGCTGCGCGTCCTCGGGCAGCAGGCGGGGGTCACCGTCTTCAGCGAGCCCACCGATCCCGTTGCCTGCGCACGCGCCGGCCTCGAGGAGGCACGCCGACTGGGCCGGGACGTCTGCATCATCGACACGGCGGGCCGGCTCACGATTGACGCCGAGTTGATGGAGCAGATCCGCGCCATCTCCGCCGCCACGGCGCCCCACTACACGTTCCTGGTCATCGACGCCATGATCGGGCAGGACGCGGTGGCCACCGCCAAGGCCTTCCACGACGCGCTCGAGTTGAGCGGCGTCATCCTCACCAAACTCGACGGCGACGCCCGCGGCGGTGCCGCGCTCTCGGTCAAGGGCGTGGTCGGCCGGCCCATCGCCTTTGCCAGCACCGGTGAGCGGCTCGGCGACTTCGATCTCTTCCATCCCGACCGCATGGCGGACCGCATCTTGGGCATGGGCGACGTCCTGAGCCTGATTGAGCAGGCCGAGCGCACCATGGACTCCGACGAGGTGGCCAAGAGCGCCAGCCGCATGATGCAGGGCCATTTCACCTTGGAGGACTTCCTCTCCCAGCTGCGCCAGGTCAAGAAGATGGGCTCGCTCGGTGGGCTCATGCGCCTGATGCCGGGCATGTCCAAGGAGATGCGCCAGGCGGCAGGCCAGATCGACGACGGGGAGGTGGCAAAGGTCGAGGCCATCGTCTGCTCCATGACCCCCGCCGAGCGCGACGACGTCGCCTTGTTGGACGGGTCCCGCCGCAGCCGGGTCGCCAGGGGCTCCGGGACCTCCGTGCAGGACGTCAACGCGCTGCTGAAGCAGTTCAAGGAGATGCAGAAGATGATGAAGGGGATGGCCTCGGGCAACATGCCCAACCTCCCCGGGATGCCCTCCATGCCCGGCATGAGCGGGCGGGCGGCCCGCAAGTTGGCCCAGCAGGCCGCCGGTGCCGGCCAGCCCGGAGCCCCGGCAGAGGCCGATTTCGACATGCTCTCCCAGCTCATGGGCGATGATGGGGAGCTCCCTTCGGGGTTGCCAGGACTGCCCCCCGCCGCCCCCGCCCGGCCGGCGCTGACCGTGAACAAGGGCACCAAGAAGAAGAAGAAGGGTGGCCGGGTCACCCCACCGAAAGGCCGGTAGCTCCGCCATCTGGCAGAATGGGAGGCCGGGTTTGCCCCAGATCGAGTCCGGGCGGCCCCAAGATCCAGTGGAGGAATCAGTTCGTGGCAGTCAAGCTCCGCCTCGTGCGGATGGGTAAGAAGAAGCAGCCGACCTACCGGGTCGTCGCTGCAGACAGCCGGTCGCCCCGTGACGGCCGCTTCCTGGAGATCCTGGGCACCTACGCGCCCCGGGGAGCGTCGACAGCCGAGCCCGACGCCGTGGTCCAGATCGACAACGACAAAGCTGTGAGGTGGCTGGTCAACGGAGCACAGCCCACGGAGCGAGTCGAGCGCCTGCTCAAGACCTCGGGCGCCTGGGACGAGTTCGCCGCAGCGAGGGCGAAGTGACCAACCTCTACGAAGCGGGCGACATCAACCAGACCGACGGCGGAGAGGCCGATGAGTTCGACGACGAACTGGGCGAAGGCAACGAGCGCACGGGAGCCGATGTCGGCACGCCGCTCGCCGTGCTCAGCTACCTGGCGCGCTCGCTGTCCAACGACCCGGACGCAGTCGTGATCGACACCGAGGAGCGTCGCGGCGGGCTTCGCCTGAGCCTCCACGTGGCCCCCGACGACATGGGCCGGGTCATCGGGCGCCGGGGGCGCACGGCCCAGGCCATCCGCACCTTGGTCAACGTGGCAGGCGCCAAGGACGACGTCCAGGCCAGCGTGGACATCGTCGACGACTGAGCTGCTCAAAGTCGGCCGGGTCACCAAGGCCCACGGCCTGCGCGGCGAGGTGGTCGTCCAGCTATGGACGGACCAGGCGCAGCGGTTGAGCGCCGGATCCTCGCTCGCCTCCGCCCGGGGCACGCTGTGCGTCGTCACATCCAGACCGTTCGGCCGCGATCGCTTCATCGTCCAGTTCGAGGACGTGGCCGACCGGAAGGCGGCCGAGCGCCTACGGGGCATCGAGCTCGAGGCGGAGCCCCTCGATGTACCCGGCATCTTGTGGGTGCACGAGCTGGTCGGGGCGGTGGTGCGGGACACCGCCGGTACCGAGCTGGGCCTGATCGCGGCGGTCGAAGCCAATCCGGCCAGCGACCTGTTGGTGCTCGACTCGGGCGGGCTCATCCCGGTGCGCTTCATCACCCACCACGACGCGTCGGCGCGCACGGTGGAGGTCGACATCCCCGAGGGGCTGCTCGCGCCGTGAGGCCGCCTCGAGCCGTGGGATCGGTGCGGTGAGGATCGACGTCTTCACGATCTTCCCCGACGTGATCACCGGCTACTGCGGCACGTCCATCCTGGGGCGGGCCGTCGACGCCGGCGCGCTCGACGTGCGTGTCCACGACCTCCGCCGGGGCGCCGACGACCCCCGGCGCTCGGTCGACGACAGCCCCTTCGGTGGTGGTGCGGGCATGGTCATGATGGCCGAGCCACTGTTCCGCTGCGTCGAGTCCGTGCCCGACCTGCCGCGACCTCTCTACCTGCTGGCGCCCGGCGGCCGGCGCTTCGACCAGGACGTCGCGACGGAGCTGGCGGCGCTGGCGGGTCGTGCGGCGGCCGGCTTCTCGCTGCTGTGCGGCCGCTACGAGGGCGTGGACCAACGCGTGGCCGACCACCTGGTCGACGGCGAGCTGTCGGTGGGGGACTTCGTGCTGGCCGGGGGGGAGCTGGCGGCCCTCGTGGTGGTGGAGGCGGTGGCCCGCCTGCTGCCCGACGTGCTCGGTAACGAGGACTCGACCCTCGAGGAGAGCTTCGCCGGCGACCTGCTCGAGTACCCCCAGTACACGCGGCCGGCCGAATTCCGGGGCTGGGCGGTGCCCGCCGTGCTGCGCTCGGGGGATCACGGCGCAGTGGCCGCCTGGCGCCGCACCCAGGCCCTGCTCCGGACGGCCGAACGGCGGCCGGACCTCATCGAGCGCCTGGTCAGGGCGTCGGCGCTGAGTGCCAGCGACGTGCAGGCCCTGGGGGAGCACGGCTACGATGTTCCGTCCGGCGCTGAGCCGGAGTGACCGAAGGACGCCTCTCATGCACCCGACCGAAACGATCGATCGCGACAGCCTGCGCGACGACATCCCCGAGTTCCGCCCCGGCGACACCGTCAAGGTCCACGTCCGGGTCGTCGAGGGGAACCGCGAGCGGGTGCAGGTGTTCCAGGGTGCGGTCATGCGGCGCCAGGGGGGCGGGGTACACGAGACCTTCACGGTGCGCAAGGTGAGCTTCGGCGTGGGCGTCGAGCGCACCTTCCCGGTGCACTCGCCGACGATCGCGAAGATCGAGTTGGCGACGCTGGGCGACGTCCGGCGGGCCAAGCTGTACTACCTGCGTGAACGGCATGGAAAGGCGGCCAAGATCAAGGAGCGCCGGGTGCCCCGGGGCAAGGCGGTGCTCGACGAGGTCGAGGCGATCGAGATGGCCGACGAGGTCGAGATGGCCGACGAGGTCGAGCCGGCCGACGACGCGGCCGCCGAGGAGGCCGCCGACGCCTAGGACCGGCGCCGCGTGAGCGAGGAGGACCTCGAGCGTTACGAGTCCGAAATTCGAGCTCGGGCTCGTCCAGGAGTACCGGGCCGTCCTCCCGGTCTTCGCCTACGTGATCGAGACGGAGCGTCGCTTCTACCTGGCGAACGAGGTGACCCTCAACGTGCGCTCCGATACGACGCCGGCATGCATCGAGCTCGAACTGCGCGACGCCTGGGTGTGGGACATGTACCGCCCGGCCCGCTTTGTCCCCGAGGTGCGCGTGGTCACCTTCCGTGACGTGAACATCGAACGGCTGCCCGAACAGGAGCTCTGAGCGGGGAGGGTCTCGTCCGAGCGGTGCCCGTCGCCGCCCCGGGGCCAGGGGGCTGGCCCCCACAGAGCGGTGGTCCGACCGACCGTTCTGGGGCATGGGGAGCGGTGCCGGCTCCAATCCCAACGCTGCACTCGGCCGTCTCGGTGAGGAGCGAGCCGCCGCGCACTACCGCGCCCGGGGCTATGCCGTCCTCGCGCGCAACTGGCGCTGTCGCCACGGCGAGATCGACCTGATCTGCGCCAGGGGCCGCACGCTGGTCATCTGCGAGGTCAAGGCGCGCCGTGGACCGGTACAGGGCCACCCGCTCGAAGCGGTGACGCCGCTCAAGCAGCGACGCCTGCGCCGGTTGGCCGCCGTGTACGTGGTCAGCCAGACGGCCTACTGGGAGGAGATCAGGTTCGACGTCGCCACGTTGCTCGGACGCGACCTCGACATCGTCGAAGGTGCGTTCTGAGACCCTGCGACCTAGGGTCGACATCCATGGAGACCCTCATTGTCGAGCGCAAGGACGGGGTCGTCACCGTGACGATGAACCGTCCCGAGCGCAAGAACGCCGCCAACGGCGTGATGCTGAACGAGCTCAAGGAAGTCTTCGCCGAGGTGGAGGACCGCCCCGACGACCGGGTGATGGTGCTGACGGGATCGGGTGGCGCCTTCTGCTCGGGCGCGGACCTCTCGGACCCCAACGGCCCGGCCACCGACCCCACACGCTCGGGCCTGGCCCGCATGCGGCGACTGGGCGACGTGGCGCTCGGGCTGCACCACGTCACCAAGCCGACCATCGCCAAGGTGGACGGTGTCGCCGTGGGGGCCGGCCTGTCCCTGGCGCTGGGTTGCGACCTCGTCGTCTGCAGCGACCGGGCGCGGCTCTCCATGATCTTCGCCAAACGCAGCCTGTCCCTCGACAACGGGGCCTCGTGGATCCTTCCTCGTCTCGTCGGCATGGCCCGCGCCAAGGAGATCGCGCTCTTCGGGGGCATGTGGAGCGGCGAGGAGGCGGCGGCCATCGGCCTGGTCAATCGGGTCCTGCCGGTCGACCAGCTCGATGCCTTCGTCGAGGAGTGGGCCACCACGCTCGCCGCCGGGCCGCCGCTGGCGCTGTCCATGACCAAGACCCTGCTCCACGCCTCCTCCATGGCCTCGATGGAACAGGCGGTGGAGGACGAGGCCCGCTGCCAGGCCCTGAACTTCTCCACCACGGACACGGCCGAAGCCATGGCCGCCTTCGGCGAGAAGCGAGAGCCGGTTTTCGTCGGACGCTAGTAACCTGGGACCGTGCTGAACGGCGTCCAAGGAATGATCGGCGACACCGCGTTGGTGACCAAGGCGATCGAGGGCGCGCACCACCCTGGACGGATCCGGGCCCGGGGCGAAGAGTGGCTGGCAATCCCTCTCGACCCCGACGCCAGCATCCCTGTGGGGACCGATGTCGTCGTCGCTGACGTCGAGCGCGGTTTGCTCGTCGTCTACGCCACCGACACTTAGAAGAGAGGTAACCCGTGCTCGCATCTGCCGGAGAAGTAGTAGGGATCGTGATCGTCGCCGCCCTGGCCGCGGTCGGGATCGTCACCCTCTTCGCATCGCGGTTCATCAAGATTGTCCAGCAGGGAAGCGTGGGCGTCGTCAAGCGCCTCGGTGAGTTCAAGACGGTGGGCCAGCCAGGCCTGCACATCCTCACGCCCTTCATCGACAAGATGGAAAAGGTCGATGTGCGCGAGTTTCCCATGACGGGTGACCAGCAGGCGGTCATCACAAAGGACAACGTGTCCCTGCAGGTGAGCGCGACCATCTTCTGCCAGGTGATCGACGTCAGGAGCGCACTCTTCGAGATCAACGACTTCCAATTGGCCGTCGACCAGCTCTCGCGCACGGCGCTGCGGGCGGTGTTCGGGGAGCTCTCCCTCGACCAGGCGCTCTCCGAGCGCGAGACCATCAACAGCCGCATGCAGGACCACATGGCCGACGCGACCGCGAAGTGGGGTGTGCGGCTCAACCGGATCGAGATCCTCGACATCACCCCGCCGATGAACGTGGTGCAGGCGATGTCGGAGCAGAAGGAGGCCGAGCAGCACAAGCGCGCCGCCATTCTCAAGTCAGAAGGGGAGCAGCAGGCCGCGATCAACAGCGCCGGAGGGCGCAAGCAGGCGGCCGTGCTCGAGGCCGAGGGCGCCAAGCAGTCGGCCATCTTGCGGGCCGAGGCGCAGATGAAGGTCCTGGAGTTGCAGGCCGAGGGCGAGAAGAAGGCGCTCGAGCTGCGCGGCCAGGGCGAGGCGTCCCGCCTGACCTCCATCGACACCGCGACCATCAACCCGCACACCCTCGCCGTGCTGCAGCTGAAGGCGCTGCAGGAGATCGCAGCGTCGGACAATGCCAAGGTGGTCGTGCCTTACGAGGCGACCAGCCTTATGGGCGCCGCCGAGGTCCTCCTCTCCACGCTGCGCAGTGAGGACATGGGTGGCGACGCCAGCACCAACGGCGCCACGCCGCCGGTCGCCACGCCGGCGCGACCGCCCACCAGGGAGCTCCCGCCCCAAGACGGCTGACCACGTCGTCGGCCAACACGGAACCGGCAGATCCGGGCGGCCGGGCGCCGATCGGTCGACCGTCAGTCGAGGACTCGGTGCACCAGCCACCGGCCGGGCACGCCCTTGAGCTCGTGTTCACCGTGAGCCTCGAAGCGGAGGCCTGAGCCCACGACCAGGTCGACCACCGTGCGCGAGACGAGGATTTCACCGGGTTCAGCCACCCCTTGAATCCGTTGTGCCAGATGGACCGCGATACCGGCCACGTCCCTGCCCCGTCGCTCGATCTCACCTGTGTGCAGGCCGGCCCGAATCTCGAGGCCCAGCTGATGGACGGCGTCCCGGATCGCCATCGCACATTGCACGGCGCGGGCGGGACCGTCGAACGTGGCGAGGACACCGTCGCCGGTTCTCTTCACGAGATGTCCACCAAAGCGCGTGAGCTGCCGGTCGACCGCCCGGTCGTGCAGGTCGAGGCGGTCCCTCCAGACCTGGTCCCCGAAAGCGACAGCCTGTTGCGTCGAGTTGACGATGTCCGTGAAGAGAACCGTGGCGAGAAGTCGTCCTGACGGCGCGAGGTGCCGATCCCCCGTCAGGAACTCCTCGATCTCGCCGACGAAATCGGCCTCGCTGGCCCACGGGACGTGGTCGGCAGTGTCCAGCTCCACGTACCTGGCATTTGGCACATGATCCGCGAGGTAGCGACCGAGATCGACCCGGACGAACTTATTGTCTCGCGCGTGGACGACGAGGGTCGGCACGCGCAGGGTTCCGAGTATGGAGCGGAGGTCGACCGCCGCCGCTCGCCACGAGGCCCGGGCCGTCGCCGGGCTGGCGCCCCGATGTCCTGCCCGGCGCCACCACGTCGTGAACTCAGCGTCGGAGACCAGGCCCGGCACCATGAGAGGAAGGTCGTCCGCCGAGGACAGACCGGGTTCGACAAGGTCTTGACCGAACCTGTCCCACAGCTGGGCCGGCACCCCGATCGGGTAGTCATCGCTGCGCAAGAGAGAGCAGTAGGAGTTGACCAGGACCAAGGCCTGCACCCGCTCTGGGTGCGTGGCCGCCAGGAGCAGGGCGACGAGCCCACCGAAAGCCACCCCCAGCACTGCTGCCTGGGTCACGTGCTCGGCGTTCAACACCGCCAGGGCGTCGCTCGACCACTGCTCGACGGTCGGGGGATCGGACGAGCCCAAGGGATCCGAAAGACCCATGCCGCGAAGGTCGAACCGGATGAAGCGAGAGAAGGCGGCGAACCTGTCGACATAGGCCTGCCAGCGGGGCTGCTCGGCGGTGGCGTCAATGGAGAAGAGTGTCCCGTTGTTGATCTCGATGAGATCGACGGGCCCGTCTCCTTCGACCTGGTAGGCAATGTGCAGACCATCGCTCGTGCTCGCGTAGCTCGTCTCAGGTGCGTCGGACATCGTTGCGAAGGCTAGTCACCGACTTCGACCGTAGTGTCCATGGTACGAGCGAACACGATGGGGGATGCTGAGTGGGGATTGAGGCGTCGGCTCCCGTGCGGATCTGCGACAACGGCGGGTGGACCGACACATGGTTTGGCGGGCCGGGACGGATACTGAATATCGCCGTGTCGCCGGGAGTGGCGGTTTCGATCCGCAAGACGGGAGGTCAGGACCCCGTTGTACTCGACGTGGAGGCTTTCGCCGACCGGTACTCCATTGTCCCGACGACGCCCCGAGTCGCCCGCCACCCGCTCCTGGAGGCCGCCATCGACGCGCTCCCACCCCCAACGGGTCTCGCGGTGGAAGTCAGCGTTCGTTCCGTCGTCCCGGCTGGTTGCGGCACCGGTACGTCGGCGGCGGTGGCAGTGGCGCTGCTGGGCGGTTTGGCAGCCTTGCGAGGCGAGTCACGCTCGCCTCGCGACATCGCCTACGCAGCACATCGGCTCGAAGTCGACATTCTCGGTGTCCAGAGCGGGATCCAGGACCAGCTGAGCGCGGCGTTCGGCGGGATCAATTACCTCGAAATCGACAGGTACCCCGAATCCAGGGTTTACCAACTGCCGACCTGGGAGGAACTCGGCCCCCGGCTCACGCTTGTCTTCCTTGGTCGCGCCCACGACTCCTCGGCCGTGCACCGTCGGGTCATCGAAGATGTGGGGGGTCGCGGGTCAGAGGTGTTCTCCTCGTTGCGAGAAGCGGCGGTCGCGGCTCGCGACGCTGTCCTTGCCCGGGATCTCGAGGCTCTCGGTCGGGCGATGATCGCCAACACCGAGGCGCAGGGGTCACTGCATCCTGGGCTTGTGGGCGTAGACGCAAGGCAGGTGATCGAGCTCGCGGCCGCGCGAGGCGCGGTCGGGTGGAAGGTCAATGGGGCGGGGGGAGATGGCGGCTCCGTCACCATCTTGAGCGCCAACCGGGAAGAGAAACATAGGCTTGAGCAGCGCGTCACCGTCTTGGACACCCGCTACCGGGTGCTCCCCATCCACGTCAGCCCGGTCGGGCTCGAGGTCCGGGGTGCCCTCGAATAGCTAGATTCGGTCTCGGGCACGTTCCGAGGGGAGGCACCACGCGGAAATTGGGAGTGGTCGAGTTCGTCACGCTCGATGGCGTCATGCAGGGCCTGGGCGGGCCCGACGAGGACCGCGAGGGCGGGTTCGTCCACGGGGGTTGGAGCGCCCCCTACGGCGACGAGGTGCTGGCGCGGCAGGCCGGGCAGGGGATCGGCCAAACCTCTGCCTACCTCTTCGGCCGCAAGACGTACGAGCACATGGCTGCGCATTGGCCCCACGAACCCGCCGACAACCCCATCGCGGCGAGCCTCAACGCGATGCCCAAGTACGTGGCGACGAGGACACTGGGACAGCAGGACCTCGAATGGGCCAACTGCCACGTGCTCGCCGGCGACATCGTCGAGGCAGTCCAGGGGCTCAAGGCGGAGGGCGACGGCTTCGTCACGGTACTGGGCAGCGGCGAGCTCGTGCAGACGCTCATCGCCAACGACCTGATCGACACCTACCGGATCATGCTGCACCCGCTCGTGCTCGGCACCGGCAAGCGGCTGTTCCGCGAGGATCTCCACCCACTGCGGCTGCAGCTCACGGAGTGCACGCCCACCACCACTGGCGTGTTGCTCCTCACCTACGAGCGGGAGACGGGGGCGGCATAGCTTCCGCCACGACACCGCGTACCACGCGCGGCCCAACAGACGCCAGGAGTCATCACCCGGGAGCCCGGCAATGACGGCATTGCGTCCGACAACGCAAGGTCACTTGATGGGGATGATCAGTTGCATGCAGACGACTTGACGCCCCGCGGCGTCATAGCCGGTCATGTCGACTCCGAGAGGCTGTGTGACCGGCCCCCTCTCCGGAACTCGCAACGTGAGACTTTGGCTGTAGGGTCCTGGAGGTATCGGCAGGGGTGTCGTTTGTTGTAAGGGGTAGTGCCCGAGCAAGGCGTAGTCGAACAGTACGGCTGCCGGAGGTTGCAAGGACAGCCACACATCGGATACTCGACCCGACGGCCACGTCGTCGTCAGATGCTCCAGCGAGCCTTTGGTCAACGCTTCTGCCAGGACCGACTTGTAGTTCAGCGTCAACGGCTTACCGGCTTGCGGGGGCCAGACAGACGCGTCGAACTGTTGGATGCTGATCGCGTCTCCGCGCTGTACCACAGTTCTTCCACGGAACCGGGACCGCCCACGCCGCGGTGGGCACCGCAACAATCGAACCGAGGACGGCAAGGCACGTTGCTGCCAGGACGAGTCTCCACACCCGAGGTGACCCTTCGGTCCTTGACGAACGAGCGCTCGATGTCACACGTTCTCTGTCGGCCGTCTCGGGCTTCGGCATGAGCCTCTCCAATGCCGGTCCCGACGACCGTCGGCCGGGCCTAGGAAAAGACCCATGCACCGCAGGGCGATCTGGTCGGCCAGCTTCGCCTGGTCACTGGCGTTCGTGGCCCGCCAGGTCTCGGCCCGGATCCGCGGAGAGTTGCTCGCCCCGTCGGGAACGGTGACAACCCCGAGCAAGACGAGGCCCGGAACGTTTGGCACCTCCGTCCGACCATGGGCGGGCGCACTCCCGACACACATGGGTCGGCGTAGCGTCGAAGTGTCATGCAACTGCAATGAGGTCCCCAGGCGGTTTCCAGGTTCTTCAACGCTGGGATTCAGCGCGTCGGAGCATCGTTGTGTCGTGGATGCCACCATTTTGGAATCGTGCCACAGCACCTGGGTCTTCGACAGAGAGCACAAGCAGTTCTGCCGCATCTTGAAGGGTGTCGAAGTCGCTGATCGGCCAGTGACCACCGAGTGGCGCCCGTACGCGGACCTCCATGTCGATCCGCGGGCTGAAACGTTTACCGTCTATCTGAATGCGAGGCACACTCGTCAGGTGCGGTCCTGGAGGCACACGCGAGACTGCGATCAGTGTGGCGGACACGAAACGGCCGAACTTTCGCTCGACGAAATCCGTCGTTTCGTCCATTTGTGATTCGTCGGCCTGAATCCCAGGGACACCCGGCGATTGGCGCCGCCCCGCCTAGCCGGTGAACTGGGACATCCCCCTCGTGTCCAGGCGCATCTGGTTTGCGGAAATCTCGGCCGTGGCCCGAATTATGTCGAACGCAGCGCGACTGACTTTGGTCAGCGACGCAGGATCAACCTTGTCCAAGGTGTCGGCCGGGTCGAAGAGGTACCACGGTGCGGTCAAATAGTTGACCAAGGGCACCCCTTCTACATGGAAGAACCCACCGTCGGTGGTCGGGAACGGCGCGAGAGCATCGGGAGTGAGGACGAGGGATCGATCAAGATGGTGCTCCACGATCGCGTCCCATACGATCCGTTCGATCGTGGGATTCTCGGTCGTGAACCACCAACGTGGTGTCACACGCCCGCTTGCCACATCGAGACCCTCCCCTTCGGGCGGACTATCGAGCGCCGCGTGCTCGAGGTGTACCTCGAGCACCGTCCGCTCCAACATTGCGCGGTGTTGCTCGATGAAGGCACGGGTCCCTGCACCATGGGACATGTGAGCAGCGGTCGCGACGAAGACGAGGCGGTGCGGGCGCTCGGACTGCGGGACCGCGGCCCAAGCTGCTGCCTGTGCCAGGAGCATCGCGATTCCAGTGCCGTCCTCCACGGCCGATGCCCAGGGCGCGTCGTGATGGGTACCCAGGATGACCCACTCGTCGTCCGCTCCTGGCAGATCGCCCACCACATTTCGGGTGGCCGTCAAACAGCGTTCCGCCACGACCTCGACGATTGCCTCGACCGGACCTCGTTGGAGCAGCGAGAGAAGGCGATCCCCGTTGCTCTCGGAGATGTAGACGCCAGGGATCGATCGGAACCGTCCGTCATAGGGCACGTAGTACTCACAGCCTCCGCTGGGGTAGCCACGGAGCACTCCGATGAACCCGATCGCCCCCGCTGCAATTGCCGGCTCCATCGTGTCCTGTAACTCTTTGGCGAAGGGAAGACGGTGTCGCCCCTGGGCGAACGTGTGGTCGGGGTCGAACGCCCATCCGGCCTGGACAAGGGCATCAGGTGAAGAGGCTGGGCCATTCGTCGACGCTCGCCGGGAGAAGACTGGGAACTCCTCTGGCAGAGAATCGAACCGGAGGTCATAGACCGCGATCCTGCCGGCGACCGTGCTGGGATCCGCCGGATCCCAGCAGGCAAGTCGACCTTCGGTCCTAGTCGGCCGGGAAAGGGGGACAGCGAAGCACTCGATCGCCGTGGGATGTGGATCTCCTGCGACCGACAATACGCCGTGGCTGTCTTTCCAGAATGCCGACTCCACGGGTTCGAATCGCACGGATTCAAGGCCGAGTGACTCGAACTTCTGAAAGATGAATTCCTCGGCCCATCGGTCGGCGGGATAGCCAGGCCGGCGGATCCCATGTGCGACGACTTCCTCGACCCATTGGAGCATCTCTGCCACCGACGGCAGCCCCGGTCGTTGGGTCACACGAGGCTCCTACAGCTGACGCACTTCATGCGATCACCGAGGCTAACAGCGTGTCGGGCTGCCCTCGTCCAGGGCCAGTACAAGGGGTCCGCCGCACTGGGCACCCACGGCTCAGGCTGACTCGATGACTTTCGGCCCTGGCCTCCTCAAACCCACTCCGCTGAAATGGATTGGTGACCCTGTCGACTCGATCACCGGCGATAGTGCACGGTCAGAGGGATGGGGGCCGATGGGCCGCTTTGGTGGTGGTGTGCATCGCAGCGCTGATTATCAACGTCGACAACACCATCTTGAACGTCGCACTTCCGACGCTCGTCCGGGATCTGCGGGCGACGTCGAGTGAGCTTCAGTGGATCGTCGACAGCTACGCCATGGTCTTCGCTGGGCTGCTGTTCGTGGGTGGCACCCTGGCTGACAGATTCGGACGCCGGCGATTCTTTCTGATTGGAATCGCCGTCTTCGCGGCCGGATCGATGGGTGCGGCCTTCTCGGGCTCTGTTCCCGTGCTGATCGCGTGCCGGTCTGTCATGGGCGCCGGTGCCGCGCTCACCATTCCGTCGTCGCTGTCCGTCATCAACGACTCTTTTCGTGATCCAACCGAGCGGGCGCGTGCGATCGGTGCGTGGGCCGGGACCGTGGGGCTCGGGATCGCCGTGGGCCCCATAGCAGGTGGCTTGCTCCTTTCACGCTTTTGGTGGGGATCGATCTTCCTGGTCAACGTCCCCATCGTGTGCGTCGGCCTTGTCGGAGCGATGATCCTCGTGCCCGAGTCCAAGAATCCGCACATGAGTCGGCCCGACCCCGTCGGGGCGGTGCTCTCGATCGCCGGCCTCGGGTTGCTGCTCTGGTCGATCATCGAGGGCCCGACGCATGGGTGGTCGTCGAGGATCGTGCTCGGAGTCGGTTTCGCCAGTTTCGTCGCTCTCACCGGTTTCGTCGCCTGGGAATCGCGCTGTACGCACCCCATGCTGAATCTGAAATTCTTTCGTGATCGCAGCTTCGCCGTCGCGCTTGCGGCGGAGTGTCTCGGTGTGTTCGGGCTCATGGGGGCGCTGTTCCTCTCTACCCAGTTCCTTCAGTTCGATCTAGGGCTCTCGCCCTTGGCGGCAGGGATTCGCATCCTCCCGATCGCTGCCATGGTGATCGTGAGTGCTGCGGTATCCCCGCTCGTGTCTCGCCTCATTGGAATCAAGTTCACCGTTGCCGCCGGCCTGTTGCTGATCACCGCCGGCTTATGGCAGGTCTCGGCGGCGTCGGGACTCGAGACGACGTATGGAGATGTCGTTCTCGGTCTTGTGTTGATTGGTTTCGGAGCGGGGCTGATGCTGCCGACTGCGACCAATTCGGTCATCGGATCGGTTCCCCAGGGCGACTCGGGCATCGGATCAGCCACCAATACCGTCGCCCTCCAAGTTGGTGGTGCGCTTGGTGTCGCCGTCATCGGAAGCGTCATGCTCGACGCGCTACCAGGATCACATGTACGCGGTTCTTTCCGGTCGCCGCGTGCCTGCGTCTGTCACACAGACGATCCTGGGTTCACTGGGTGGCGCGCTCGCAGTCGCGGTGAACGTTGGGGGCTCCGCGGGGATCCTGTTGGCCCGTGCAGCTCGAACGGCGTTCATGAGCGGCAATGCAGCGTCGCTCGCCGTCGGCGGCGCTGTGTCCCTCGGCGGTGTGATCCTGGTGCTGGTGGCTTTGCCCTCCCGGAGTGCGCGGTAGCCTCCGCAGGCTGCTATGTACGGGGCACCGAGTTGTGGCAGGGTAAGGCACCTGCGGATACAGCGCCCATCACCAGAATGCGTTGCGGTCCCGACCAAGGGGAAGTCATGACCTCAGAGGTGATCGTCGGCCGAGGTGCCTGTAGGGTGGGCGGACCTGGGCGCGTGGCACGCCGCGGTGTGGCGGCAGGCCTCATGCTGGGCATGGTTCTCGCGGCGTGCGGAGGATCACCGAGCTCAGCGTCGTCAACGTCCTCCGGCAGTACGACATCGACGAGTACCGCACACGTCGTGTCAGGGGTCACGGTTACCGGGCCCGTTCGAGTCGGTTCTCCAACTTTCGACAACACCCTCTATGGCACAAGTTTCGATCTCTCAAAGGTCGCTTACGAGAAGTCTCAGTTCTTCCTCTCGGGCACCGCCCACTCCTACGTGCCCGCGCAGCCCCTGACGAGCGACGGGAAGTGGAAGATCGCGACCGGCGTGAGCGCGCCGTACAAGACGCGGATCGCCGTCTACCGTCCGATCAACCCCAAGAGGTTCAACGGGACGGTCGTGGTCGAGTGGCTCAACGTGAGCGGCGGCACGGACGACGCCCCCGATTGGACGCTGTCCCACAACGAACTGGTCCGTGACGGCTTCGCCTGGGTTGGAGTGTCCGCTCAGCAAGTCGGGGTCGACTCGGCGAAATCCACGGATCAAGCCGAGTACTCATCGCTCTCGCACCCAGGCGACAGCTTCTCTTACGACATATTCTCACAGGCCGGCGAGGCGGTTCGCGATGACGCGGCGATGATCCTGGCTGGTTTGCGGCCACGCACCCTCATTGCCGCCGGTGAGTCGCAGTCGGCCGGACGCCTCATGACATACATCGATGCGGTACAGCCGGTTGCCCATGTCTTCCAGGGGTTTCTCGTGCACAGCCAATTTGGTACCGGCGCTCCACTCTCGCAGACGCCGCAGACAAATTACTCCGCCCCGAACCCGACCACGATCCGCAGTGACCTCGGCGTTCCGGTGCTCGAGTTCGAGACCGAAACCGACGTCGACAACAGCAACCTGACTGACCGACTGCACTATGGCAATCCAAAGTGGTTCCGGCTCTGGGAGGTCGCAGGTAGCTCGCACTACGACTATTACGGCCTCGCCATCGGTCCCAACGACACCGGCAACAGTCAGGGCGCCGTCGACAATCTGGCTGCCATGCAGAACCCGACTCGCACTCCTGCAGGTGGCTTCAGCTGCGCCGTTCCCATCAACACCGGTGGAACGCACTGGGCACTCGACGCCTCCGTGTACTGGCTCAACCGATGGGTCGTCCACGGTATGGCGCCTCCGCGCGCCCCCTTCTTGGCGACGACCCATGTCTCCCCGGTGGTGTACAAGCTCGACGCAAACGGAAACGTCATCGGGGGCGTCCGAACTCCCCAGGTAGACGCGCCAATTGCCGCACTGGGCAGCCAAGGCAACAGCGGGGGCTTCTGTTTCCTTTTCGGCTCCACCGTGCCGTACACCGCGGCCCACCTCGCCAGCCTCTACAAGACCCACGGCCGGTTCGTCTCAGCCTGGGCCCGTGCGATTCACGGGGAACAAGCTGCAGGCTTCCTTCTCCCCGCCGATGCAGTCGAGCTGCTGCACTCGGCAACTGTTTCACAAGTCGCACGGCAAGCCCGTTGAACTCGTGAGCAGGCAGGGCATGGGCCGGAACGCAAAGCTGGAGTTGGTCCTTGACTGTTCGGACCCGGAGAAGCTGATGGGGTTCTGGCGGGAAGCGCTCGGCTACCGTGTGCACTACGTCGACCCATCCTTGGTCGTCCTTGTGCCCCAGGACGTGAACACCTCCCCGCTGCTTCTCCAGCGGGTACCCGAGCCAAAGGCCGGGAAGAACCGCATGCACGTGGACATCGTCACCGAGGATGTCGAGGTCGAGGTCGAGCGGCTGGAGGCGCTCGGCGCCCGGCGACTCCACGATGGCGTGCAGAGCTTCGGGCCGACTCATTGGGTGACCATGGCGGATCCTGAGAACAACGAGTTTTGTGTCTCCACCGGCGTCGAGTGGTGAGCCATTTCTGCGAGCACTGCTCCAGAGATCGGCGGCGCAAAGATATGTGAAACAGAGACCGCCCCAATTGTGCCGAGCGCCCCACCTCCCCCGGCCGCGAGCTCAGACAGTTCTTCGACTCAGGCTGGCCCCTGTTGGCCTCGCTCGGAAGTGCACTCGGCGTCATTGAGGACGCCCCTGTTCCACCAGGCCGGGTTCCTTTGAGCTTCTTGCGTCAGCCACGAAAAGTGGTGCTGGGCCGAACGCCGCAAGAGTGGCAGTGCCGCGAGTCCCACGAGCGACCACCTCCGGGCGCCAGGACGAATTTCGTGGAGGATTGAGAGCGCACAGGCAACGCCCCAGGCATGCAACAGCGCGTTGTAGGCGGGAAGAACCTTTGGCTGGAGGCCCTCGGCTTCCGTGAGGATTGGTATGCCCAGTCTGTTGCGGTGCCATGGCCAAATGAGGAAGTGGACGAACACACCTGCGAGCGTGGTCCCTGACAACACGGCCAATAACCGATCCCAACGTCTGCTTCCTCTTGCGGCCACGGTGACCCACAGGGGAATCTGAGCACCCCAGAGCGCACTTGCTGGTCCCAGGCCCAACTCAGGCTGCCATACAAGCCCAACTCCGGTCGTCAGCTCAAAACCATGATGAGCGGCCGTCAAGATCGCAACCATCGCGGTCCACGGTCTCCGAACCTTCCACCGTCGGTTTGTCTGCCTCGTATCCGTCACGGCGCCCAGAGCTCCCCATTGTTGCCCAAGAGGTCACCATGTACCGGCAACGAACTCAGGCAATCACCCCGACCTGCCTCAATGCTGCCCGCATCGATCCCCCAACCCGGGCGACCACAAGACCCAGCCAGAGGAGCAAATCCTCCAGCGGGGTGAGGGTGAGGCCTGGTCCTGAGTAGACGGCGTGACTCAACGGTGCGTAGGCCACCCACCCGAAGGCCCCAGGCGCCCCGAGCGTCGACACGGACGACCCGACAAACCAGGACCAAGGCCCAGCCGACGACCGCGACGATCCCTTGACCGCGATTGAGGTTCCGCATCGTCTGCCATTCGTAGCAGAGAACAGCTCAGGACCTATCCGGTGGCGCTTTCTGGGCAGGTAACAAGTGGATCTCCGAGGTAGTTTGGCCATCGTTCGCCGGCAGAGCGAGGAGCACGTGGCTGAAGGAACCCCTATCTCCTACGAGGCGCTAGAAGTTGGCACGCCGGTTCTCAGTTCAACTGGCAACCGATTCGGCACGGTGGAACACGTCTTGCAAGTTCCCGAAGAGGACCTGTTCGACGGCATCGCCGTCAAGACCCATCACGGTCTGCGATTTGTAGACCGAGATCAGATCGACGAGATAACGACGGCCGCGGTGCGGTGCTCGCTTACCGATGAAGAAGCTGCGGCGTTGCCGGCACCTCGGGGGACTCTGGTCCTTCACCCCGACACGGCTCACGACGAGGGGCCATCACTCACTGCCCGGTTCGGGCGCCTCTTCGGCCGAGAACGTTGGAAGGAACTCGAATAACCCCAATCCGGTGTCTGGGGCACGCGGAGATTCGGTCAGCATCCGGTAGTCGCGAGGCCTCTAGTGCGGCTGGCTTTGGGTCCGAAGATGCTCGAGAGCCTCAGCGACCGCCTGAGCCATGGCGCCGCTTATCGCTGCGCGCGAGCTATCCAACCGGTGCGTCCGAGTTAGGACGGCGACCGAATAGGCCTCCCCACCGGGGTCCGTGATGAGCGCGATCTCATTGAACACACGTCGAAAGAGTCCACCGCTCTTGGCCTCGAGAGTCCCGCCGACTGGGACCGCCCCAGCGAGACGCAGAGTCACCTGCTGGGACATGACGCGGCGAAGCGTCGCGCACGCTCGCGGACTGGCGGCAGTGCCAGCCCACACGGCGGCGAGCCACCGCGTCGCGTCCCTCGCCGTTGTCCGCGATGTCTGCAGGGGATCGAGCGCTCGACATCGGTCGATGCGCTCTGGGTCGGTAGCCAAGGCCCGCGCGTCTGGCCCCATCTCCCCGTTTTGCGCTGCCACGAATTCGGCGTAGGTCCGATGGCCCATGTCGGACGCCATGCCATCCAACATGGCCTTGAGACTCTCGACGACGACCGTCTCTCGGCATCCGATGAGTCTCAAGCGGTCATTGACTGCAGAGATACCGACGGCAGCAATGACAGCGCCGGCGGCTGCGTTGTCGCTGATGGTCAACATCAGGTAGCTGAGATCACGCAGGGACATGGTGACCATGTCCTCAAACTGTGAGATCCCGACGGGTCCTGGCGTTCGACGCGCAGGTTCAAGAGCGATCCTCTCCGTCGGGTCTACTTGTCCGCTGTCGGCCTGGGCATAGAACTCGAGGCCGATGGGGACCTTGACCACGGATGCAAGGACCTGCGGCCTGTCGGCGTCGTGGGAGACCTCGGTGCCGTCCCAGAGGCGAACAGCATGCAGCGAACCGATGCAGCCGGCCTCATCGAAGAGGCGTGTGAAGTCCATCGTCAACTATCCTGCCCGGGACTGGAGGCCATCCACCGTGGCGGCCACCTGGGGTAGATGCCGAGTGAGCGGTAAGAGGACCTTCGACGGGGCCGTTCGCGTACCACGGTGAAAGCGCCCTTCAGTCCCGTTACCGAGCAAGGCTAGGCTGTGGACACGTACTACGGCCACGGTTCCTGGATCGCCCTGGTGGTTTTTTTCGGCCTGTTCGCGATGCGGGCGCTCTCCTCTTCGCGCCGCCGCCGGGGTCGGCAAAGGAGCTCACCTCCCATGAGCTCGTTCACCGATCCGACTTCGCCAGGTCAAACGTCTGATGCCGTCGAAGCATCGTCCAGCGAGGTCACATTCACCGGGATCGCCCCCGGTTGGCTGACCGATCCCTCGGGCCGACATGAGCAGCGGTACTGGTCGGGGTCCGAATGGACGGAGCACGTGACAGACGGCGGTGTCCCGGGCACCGACCCACCTCCAGGCAACACTGGTCGCGAGGTGTCCTCCTAGTCCTGAGAGACCCGGGGGCGTGAAGTGCCATGCCTTCAGGCTGGTGAGGACCTCGTCACTGCGCTCGGGGCGCACCACAGAGTAAATGTCAATTAACCCCGCCCCTTTGCGCGGGCCGTGCCTCGACGCCAGGATCAGGATGAAGATGGTGAGCGCTACCGCGTAAAGCGCCATGGCCAATCCGATCAAGACGAGGTCGATAACTGCAAACGGCATCCAATACTCCGGCATCGGGCAACTCGGGCAACTCAGCAACAGGTCCCTCAGCAGTAACGGCGAAGCGCCTGAGTCTCGAGAGCAGCGAGTTCGGCTTGTCCGGCGGGAGTGGGATGGATCATGTCGGGTTCGATCCACGCGGGGTTCCCGTATTCGAGACTGCCCCAATCCAAGACGTGTACGTTGGCATGGGCGTGGGCCAGTCCCGCGAGGGAAGCGTTGATCTGGGCTGCGATCGGCCCGGCGTGTGGCGAAACCGAGAGATAGATCGCGCACCCAGAAGCGCGGACCTGCTGCCAATCGGCAAGAAATGGCAGCGCCCACAACGGATTGTCGCGCCCGGCATCGTTGGTGCCGAGCTCGATGATCCAGTCGTTCGGTTTCTGCTCGGCGAGTTGGTCGACGAATGGCACGGCCTGCACCAGTTCGATGCCATCTACCGCCTCAATGGAGGGCTGATAACCCGCCTGTGCCAAAGACGTAGCGATCGATTGGCGACTCAACGCTGTGACGGAGTCACCTACCACGGCGACCGTAGGTTGGCTGAAGACGCCGGGCGCGGCTGTGGCAGATTTACGAAACGAGGCGAGATCCGGGCCTAGCCAGATGCCGGTCGCGAGCAGGGCCATGGCCAGTGCGACCCAGATCAGTCTGCTGATCCGAGAGGGAGCGGCACGTGCGCGTGCGTGCGCAGGCCGAGCGTGTGCGTGCGCGGGCCGGCGTCGCTTCTGATGCAGGCCCAATCGCACAGGTATTCGCTACCCACTTGCGAGGCATGCCCAGTAGGGCCATTCGATCTGACCCGCACAACGTAAGCACAATTCCAGGGAGAGACGTGCTTCTGTGGTGTGCCTACTCTGAACGTGTCGCCGCCGGCGACGGAGAGACCATCACCTGTGTGAACGACGACGAATGGCGCTAGGTACCGTCCTAGCCCGTGTACTCGATGACGCCGTAGTCGGCTTGCCCCGCATGGGCTGATAGCCGTCGAATATCGATTCGACATTTCCCTCACCGCCTGTGAGGCCCGGCAACTGTCCTTGAAGGTCACGTGAACGATCCGCTGGCATCCTCGCTTCAACCGTCGAGAGGTTGCCCCGGACCCAAGTCTGCCCTACGAGACCACCGAGGTGAGCTACCGCATTGAGGAGACCACCGATGGCACTCGAAGGCAACTCGATGCTGAGCCGTAACATCGGTTCGCAGACTTGGGTGCCAGCCTGCTTGAGTGCCTGCGAAAGAACCAGTTGAGTGAGCCTACGAAAATCGGTGCTCGTTGTGCGTGCCATCGGGACGTTTGGCTTCGTCGGTCCGTCTCCGATGTAGTAATCACACCGTGTAAGCGTGACAACGCAATCGGTGATCTCCCATCCGTACAGGCCTCGCTGAAGAGCGAGGTGGGTGTACTGCGTCATATGGTCGATGAAGCGGCCTTCCGTCTTGTAGATGTACAGCGGCACCGACCGATGATCAACATCGAGTAAGAACTGTACGCCGGACCCAACAGGCCCAGGTTCGACCCGGAACCCGAGCGTGGCCATGTACGGATTCGCGTCCGAAGCGAGGAGCTCGACCGCATCGCCATTCCGCAGTGGACGCTCGATATAGATCGTCGTCGTCTCGCGGAACCCTGCGTCTATCCCATAATCGTCCGCGAGTGTGGACTCGATGACCTCCTTCTGGACCTCTCCATAGAGCGACACGGATGTCTCGTTGAGACGGTCGTCCGTTCGTATCTTGATAAACGGGTCCTGCTCGGCGAGTTCTTCAAGCGCGACTCGCAATCGGGCACGTTCGGCGGGGTCATGGGCTTCGACAACCGATTCCATCGTTGGCGGCGCGAACTGTTGGTCGGATTCGTCGGTTCCCACTTGTCCGATCCGATCACCGATCTGGACGAGATGAAGACCCCAGATCCTTGCGATGTTGCCAGCCGAGACCGACGGCTTTGCTTGGTCGGACTGACGATCAAAAGTGGCGATCGCGGTGACTATGTCCTCGTGCCCTTGGCCGTAGACGAGCCGATCTCGGATTCGCACAGTGCCGGAGAACAGCCGCACGTAAGCGATCTTTTCCCTAGCCGTTCCACGCTCGATCTTGAAGACCGTGCCCGACGTTGGAGCGTCGGGATCGCCTGCTGGCGCTGGGGGAGAGCAGATCAGCGATTCCGGACATCAATGAATTGATGCCGGCTCCCGTACGTGCAGACCCGAAGAATACCGGTTGCACGAGACCATGCTCCGTTTGAGCCCTTAGTTGCTCCAGAAGTCCTTCAAGAGGAAGTCGACCTTCCCCTTCGATGTAGTTGGAGAGCGTTTGCTCATCGTGCTCTGCGAGCACCTCGGCGAGCATGGATCTATATGCAAGGTCGTCCGCAGCCCAGGTTTTGAAATCGGCGGCCAGGGAGCCGAGTGCGGACGTGGACCCCATCGAGATGATGGCCAGCCCGAGTATCTCGGAGATCTCCCGCAGCAAAGGCCCCTCACGTGTGCCCGCACGGTCGATCTTGTTCGCGAAGAGCAAGGTTGGGATTCGAAGTCGCCTTAGCGCGCGCGATCAACACGCGCGTCTGAGGTTGGACTCCTTCGACTGCGGACAGTACGAGTACCGCGCCGATCGAGAACCCTTAGTACACGCTCGACCTCAGCGATGAAGTCAGGGTGACCAGGTGTGTCGATCAGGTTGACTGCGAGGTCATCAGCGATAGAGAACGACGCCACCGCCGATTTGATTGTGATCCCACGCCGCCGTTCAAGGGCAAGCGTGTCGGTCTGCGTATCGCCATTGTCGACACTTCCGAGGTGGTCTATGACTCCAGATGCATAAAGCAGCCGCTCGGTCAGGCTGGTCTTACCGGCGTCGACATGTGCCAAAATCCCTAGGTTCAACGATTGCATAACGCGTCAGGTCCTCTCGATAAGTGATTTCTCCTTTCTTGATGGACATCGACGCTGGACGCATTCGTTTCTCCTTTGGGTTCGGCTGCTGTCGAGAGTAGCTCAGATGACCCGCCGGATGACACTTGCTCATCGAGCCCCAGAGCCGCAATGCCCGGGGCAGTGTTACCTTGCCCCCGTGAGCACCCAGGTCATCGTCTTAAACGGCGTATCTTCGTCAGACAAGACATCGATCGCTCGGTGTCTTCAAGGGATGTTGATGACACCGAGGCTGTTGCTCGACATCGATGACCTGATCAGGGCGATGCCCGACGAGGGGATCGAGGATGGATCTTTGCTTCATGTCGGCGAAACGGGGGAGGTCGAGGTGGCTGATATCCCAGGCGGCCATTGTCCATGAAAACGTGGGGTACGACATGGTCGTTGACACGAGCCATGCCTCTTCCGAGTCGTGCGCGGTCAGGATCATCGCCCAAGCCTCGACAATGGTTGAGTAAGCAACCGTCCGACCTTTCCCCAAGGCGGGCGGAGCGGAGCACTCTCCCTGGGCATAGGGTGGATGCGGGACATAAAAGTGCGCTCGTCTGCAGGCCGTGGAGATCGTTCCACACCGAGCCGAGCGACAGATTCGCCCCCAAAGGAGGACCATGACATCTTCTGAGGCTTTGCACCTTGCTGCTCAACTCGACGAACACCACGCGCCCGAAACCAACGGCCGAATACCAGTCTGCAGACGATGTGGGGCGCGTACGGACAGCCCCACGGGAGCGCGCCACGTCCTGCAAGAAGGTCGAGAGGAGCGAGCGAGCGATTGGCTCATCGCTCAATCACGGCTACGCGACATTGCACAGGCGAAACTGTTACGAGGCGAGTAGTCCGGAGGTTGTCGGTCAAGCGGATCGATGATGGGGGCTCGTCCGTTCCTAGCGGTTTAGGGGGCACCTAGGCGTTCCGTCCGTGGACCCGCGGGAGATCTTTCCGAGCCGGGCCCACGGTTCCGCCATGCGCACCGCGCCGTACGTCGCACATTGCTTGTCCGTCCGCACCGAACAAAGGGAAGAAGGAAGAACATCGACCCCCCGCCATTGTCAATCTAGCGCGCACCGGGCGCTTGCAGCAAGGCCCGGGTCGGTGCGCACAATCTCCGGCCTAGACCAGAACTTGACGGGAAAGAGGAGGGTGGCGTATGGCCAAGCATGCGGTGGTGATCGCCGGAGGCGGTCCGACGGGGATGATGCTGGCGGCTGAGTTGGCGTTGGCGAGAGTCGACGTCGCTGTCATCGAGCGGCGTGCCGGTGCTGCTCAACCTCGGTGAGCCCGGCGCCTTTGACATCACCCCGTGGGCTGACCGGGTCCAGATGATCGATGCAGAATATGGCGGTCCGTGGGAGCTCCCGGTTCTGGGCGGGGTCTCCGCTCCGGCTGCCGTGTTGATCCGGCCCGACGGATATGTCGCTTGGGTGGGGGACGGCACCGATACCGGATTGCGTGACGCCCAGACGACCTGGTTCGGGACACCATGACGAGACGCGATGCCCGGCAGTATGTTCGTTCCATGAGTACCTCCTATTGGCGTGGCGCCGCCGAGGACGAGGCCATGCAACACGAGCACGGCTTCATTTGGAAGGCGATGCTCGACACCATCGACACCGACCTCGAGGGAAGCCGGGTCCTCGATGCCGGCTGTAATCGTGGCGGCTTTCTGCGCCTGCTTGTCGATGCCGCGGGCATTGCCGAGGGCTACGGATACGACCCGGCCCCAGGCGCCATCACAGATGCCCGCAGTCTCGCCGGAGCAAGGCCACTCACCTTCGAGGCTGCCGACACCGTGCCCGAGGGATGGGGCGACTTCGACGTGGCCTTCAGCCACGAAGTCCTCTACTTGCTGGAGAACCTCCCTGCCCACGCGACGGATCTCTTTGGCGCCCTAAAACCGGGCGGGTCGTATTTCGCGGTCATGGGAGTTCACGCGGAGAGCCCGTTGATGTCGTCGTGGCACGCACAAAGTGCAGTCGAGCTCGACTTGCCAAAGCTCTACCAACTCGACGCGGTAGCGAGGGACTTCGAAGAGGCTGGCTTCTCCGTGTCGGTGGCCAACTTGAAGCTGGGTTTTGTCCCCGTGTCGGGGCATCGGCATGGGCACGACCATCGGAGGGACCCCCTCGCCTGGCTGGACTATTACAGCCGAGAGAAGGTGTTGTTGCGTTTCACTCGGCCGTCCTCCTCACCGTGAGGTGAGCGAACCGGCTCCCCTTGATTCAACTCCGGCCATTTGCCATCTCACCGTGACGTCGCCCGGCCCACAAGAGCCCCCGGAAGGTCCAGCCAGTTGCCGCGGCCAGACCCATTCTATGCAGAGCGAACGAGCCCAACGCCGTGTCATAGAGCGGGTCGTCGCCGGGAGTCGTGACGAGTCGCAGACGCCCCCAAGACCGCCGTCATTACATCCTGGTGGTTCATGCCGCAACGCTTGCATAGAGGGCCCTCTTCATCCATCAAACGAACAGCTGTTTGGCGCGGCGCAGTCTTCCTCACACGTCACTGGCCGTCGTACTCGTCGTGACGGCGCCACCAGAAGCCGGTCTCGTTGCGACCGAGTGGCGCGCGGTCGAGCCACTGGTACATGCCCCAGAGGCCGTCCAGCCCGCGCGCATATGCGGAGTAGGTGTGGTACACGACACCATCGTCGACGGCGAACGCGCTCACGCCGGGCCCTTCTCGCCTGTACGTCTCCCAGTCCGTACCAACGATGCTCGATGCGAACTCGTCGAGCCCGGGACCCTCCTCTCCTGCCGAGGGCCGAAGGTCCATCTCGCGGAAGTTGTACTCGACGGCTCCCGACGCCCACTCCTCCTTGGTGTGCGCCGCCTGGAAGTCGTGGTTGAAGTCGCTGTCGAACGAAGAGGCCCAGGGAAAGCTCCAACCCATCCGTTCCTTGTACGCCTGCAGTTTCGCCAGCGGAGCCCGCGACACTGCGCAGAGCGTCACGTCGTGATTCGCGAGGTGGACAGCGCAGCCGTTGAAACCGTCCGCGATGGCGGAACAGGAGGGACACCCTGCCGTGTACTCGGCCCCGAACATGAAGTGATAGACGAGAAGCTGTGAACGTCCTCTGAAGAGATCGGTGAGAGACGCCGTGCCTTCGTCGGTCTCGAAGCGGTATTCCTTGTCGATCCGGACCCAGGGCAGCTCCTGCCGCTGCTGCGCTAGTTCATCGCTACGCCGCGTCAATTCCTTCTCGGCCTTGAGCAGCTCCAGCCGCGCCGCGATCCACTCGTCACGGGTGCCGACCTTGTGATCAGTCATTTGCTTGTCTCCTTGTTGTCGTGATAGCTGAGCGGGGTGCTTGCCTCCGATGGCACGTCCAGGTGAATCGTCCTCCGAGTGTCCATCAGGGTTCGCCACCGGACCCGCGGTCGGGTCCCGGGTCGCCGCCCGCGACGCGCACCGCGAGTCGTTCGAGGTAGAGCGACCAACCATGGCCGTGGTCGTCGAGCGCGTCGTCCGGCAAGCCGGAGTGCACGAGGCGCACACGGGTCTTGTCGCCTTCGGGATGCAGCGTGATCTCGATGGTGGTCGATCCGGGTGGGATCGGATGGTCGTCTTCATCCCAGCCGAAGGTGAAGACCACCTTCTCCGTGGGAACGACCTCGACGTACTTTCCTGCCGACTGGAACTGACCGGCGACGAGCACGCGGTAGATGCCGCCGGGCCGCGGGTCGATATCGGCGACCGTGCCGTGCCACCCAACGAGCATGTCGGGTTCGGTGAGGAACGGCCAGATCGTCTCTGGCGTCGCCGTGATCATGATCTCGCGCACGAGCTGGGCCATCAGCGCTTCTCCTTGTCTCGTTGAGCGGCTTCGGCGACGTCACGGAGTCGCTCCAGTCCGGACGTCCAGAATTCGTCGAGGAACTTGCGCAGGTTCTTCATCTCGTTCCTATCTGCGCGGTACAAGCGGCGCGTCCCATCACGTCGCTCGGTCAGCAGGCCCGCCGTCTTGAGGACCGTGAGGTGCTGCGAGATCGCGGAGCGGGTGACCTCGGTGAAGTGATCGGCGATATCCGTGGCCGGCAGCTCGCGGGTCCACACCAATCGGAGGATGTCCCGCCGCCGGGGCTCGGCCAACGCCTTGAGTGCAGCATCCACTCTCTTAATATAAGCTATTACTTACGTAAGTGTCAACTAAATATGAGTACCCGAAGCGGTTCCCAGAGGGCGACCTGACCGTGGAGCTGGTCGGTGGGACCGTTCTCCTTGCGTGCTCGCCGCGGTCGCCTCCGCAACGCTGAGTGGTGCGGTCGGGCGACCCGTCGCTGTCGAGGCCCACGTCTCGAACGGGCTGCCCGGGTTCACCATCGTCGGGCTGCCCGATGCTGCCGTGCGCGAAGCCCGCGACCGCGTGCCCCATATGCGGCTCGACGTCTCGACGACTATGCGTTCAAAGTTGGTACACGCCAGGTGAGCACGGTTCCGCCGCTTTGGCTCCTCACCTCGAAACTCCCGTGGAGCTTCTCGGCCCGACGGCGCATGTTGTTGAGTCCCAGTCCACCCTCTGAGCTTTCACGCGATCCCAGCCCGCGCCCGTTGTCGGTGACCTGGAGCAGGCACTCGTCGCTCGCCACACTGAGCCGGACGCTGGCCCGGGTGGCCTGAGCATGGCGACCGACGTTGGTGACCGCCTCTCGGACAGTGGCCAGAAGTTGCTCGCCAATCGCATCGGAGACGACCGAGTCCACCGGCCCACAGAATGAGCTGTGCACCTCGAAGCCAGCGACGACGGTCAGTTCGCGCAAGAGCGAGATAATGCTGGCCCGAATGCCAAGTTCGCCGCCGGTCAGCCCCAGCTCGTAAATGGTGGAGCGGAGCTGGACAATCGCATCATCGATGGTCGCGGCGACCGCATTCATCTGGTCCGACACGTCGGTCGCCTGAGCCGCACCGGCTATGCCTTGGAGCGAGAGTCCCGCGCCGTACAGTGTCTGGATGACCGTGTCGTGCAGGTCTCGCGCGACCCGCTCTCTATCGTCCGAGACGGCACGCTCTTGCACCAGCTGATGCAGCCGAGCGTTCTCGATGGCGATCCCTGCCGCGACGGAGAGAGACGTGACCAGTGCCTCGTCTTCACTGGTGAACTCGTTCCATCCGATCTTGTCGGTCAGATAGAGGTTGCCGAAGACCTCGTCCCGCACCTTGATCGGGACACCCAGGAACGATGTCATGGGGGGATGGCCAAGCGGGAACCCGAAGCTCTCCTCATGCGCAGAGAGCTGAGATAGGCGGAGCGGCTCGGGGTTGGCCACAAGCAGACCCAGGACCCCTTGCCCGGTGGGTCGTGCCGCGATCTCCTCCTCCCGGTCCGCTTCGAGGCCGACCGTGATGAACTCGGCCAGGTGCGTACGGCTCTCGTCAAGGACTCCGAGGGCCCCGTAGCGGGCGCCGGTCATGGCGCAGGCTTCCTCGGTTACGTGGCGCAACAGGACCGGAAGCTCCAGGTCTGCTTCGATAAGCAGCACGGCGTCGAGCACCCGTCTCAGTGTTGACGGGTCACTCATTGTGTTACCTGACATCGGCCCTCCCTCGATGACGTGTAGTCAGATGATCTCGGAGGTGGCCGGTTGGCCGGTCAGGTCAAAGGTCTCTTCACTTGCAGCATAGGACGTATTGGGTTGCCGATCGCTGGAGAACATTCTCCCTACTCACAATGCGAGAGAGCTGGACCTTTGGCACTATGCACAGATCGCGAGTCCAGTCACTGTTGCACCCACATGGCGACTACGGACCTCTCCGAACGCATCCTGGCCGCCTTGACCGAGGCGCTGTCCGAGGCTGGGTTCCGCCTGGTCACCGAAGTGGCGGTACGCCGAGGCTGGGGAAACGTCTACCTCGTGACCATCCACACGGGACTGTCACGGGGCCGATGCATCAACCGCCTTCGGGAAAGCGATCGATGAGGTCGTCGATGCCGTTCTTGCTGGAGAACGGTATCTCGTCGAGATTCGGTGGACGGGGTCCTGATAGAGCCGGGCGCCCGCGACTTCTCGTCGACGAACGATCCCCCACCCGTTACGGGGGGGCGTAGGCAGGCAAGGGACAGGGATAAACCTCTTTGCCACAGGCCATTACAACCTGCTCAGGCAATCGCCTGTTCGTTCGTAATCAAAGCATGTTCCTGGTGCTCGCAAGCGAGTAGTGGCCTTGGTCCCAGGCAGCAACCCACGAGAGCCCGAACGTGCCGGACGGGCATACCCAAATATCCAACTGCTCCAGACGGAGCACGGCTGACAACGGTAGCGGCGCCAGCGCGACCATTCTTCAGCGTGCTCGCCTCGGTTGCCTCCGCCACGCTGAGCGGCGCCGTCGGGCACGCCATTTCTGTCGAGGTCCACGTCTCGAACGGGCTGCCTGGGTTCACCATCGTCGGGCTGCCCGATGCTGCCGTGCGCGAAGCCCGCGACCGCGTGCGCGCCGCCGTGCTCTCGAGCGGACTGCCCTGGCCCCTGCGTCGGGTCACGGTGAACCTTGCGCCTTCTGGGTTGCGCAAAGGTGGCGCCGGACTCGATCTCCCCATCGCAGTCGGGCTCCTCGTCGCCGCCGGTGAGCTGAGTCCCTCGTGCGCCGAGGGCTTCGCCTTCTGCGGGGAGCTCGGGCTCAATGGTTCCCTGCGTCACGTGCCGGGCATGATCGCCCTGGCTGACGCCACCAGGCCCCTCGGCCTGGTGGTGCCGCTGTGCGACGTGCAAGAGGCCACGCTCGTCCGCGGAGGAGCCGTCCACGGCGCGGCGTCACTGGCCGAGCTCACGCGCGTGCTGCGCGGGCGGGCGCCCTGGCCCGATGCGCCCGTCCCCGCGGCTCCTGATCGTGGTCCGGAGGTCCCGGATCTCGCCGACGTGCGAGGCCAAGCGGTCGGTCGCCGGTCGCTCGAGGTCGCCGCGGCCGGTCGGCATCACCTCCTCATGATCGGGCCGCCCGGATCGGGCAAGACCATGCTCGCCGAGCGCTTGGTGGGACTCCTCCCGTGCCTCACCCCCGAGGAGGCGCTCGCGGTGACTCGGGTCCACTCGGCGGCGGGCCGCGCCGTGCCAGACGGCGCGCTGCTCGAACACCCACCCTTCCGCGCCCCGCATCACCAGTCGTCCCTCGTCTCGCTGGTCGGCGGCGGCAACCTGTCGCTGCGACCCGGTGAGATCAGCCTGGCCACCCATGGAGTCCTCTTCTTCGACGAGCTCGGCGAGTTCCCCGTGGCCGCCCTCGAGGCGCTGCGCCAGCCTCTCGAGGAGGGGGTCATCCGGGTGAGCCGAGCGGGCGGGACGGTCACCTTCCCGGCCGCTTTCCTTCTCGTTGCGGCCATGAATCCGTGCCCGTGCGGCGAGGGCATCTATCAAGGCGCCTGCGCGTGCACGACCGCCGCCCGCGCCCGTTACCGGCGCCGCATCTCCGCGCCCTTGCTCGATCGCTTCGACCTGGTCGTCCCCCTGAGCCGCCCGGACCCCGCCGAGCTCCTCGCGAACGCTCCGGGCGAACGCTCGTCCGCCGTCGCCGCCCGCGTCGCCACCGCCCGGGCCCGGTTGGACGCGCGACGGGAAGATCGGCCGCAGCTGTCGTCCGACGCCGCCGAGCTCCTGGCCTCCAAGCTTCGCTCGGGCTGCCTCAGCGCCCGTGGCCTGCACAAGGTATCGGGGGTGGCGCGCACGGTGACGGCGCTGGCCGGCGAGGACGTGGTGACGTTCGCGCACGTCTCCGAAGCTCTCTCGATGCGCGCCGGTCGGGCGGTGGTCGTGTCGTGAGGCCGACCCCGCTCGGCTTGCCGGAGGAGGCCTATGCGGTTGCGCTGGCCGCAGCTCCGTCCATCGGCCCCGCCACCCTGCGCGACCTGCTGGCTTCGAACCGCCCCTCGGTGGCCTGGCTGCGCACCCGGGCCGAGTCGGGCGGGTCAGCGCACGACGTCGCCCGGATCTGGGAAAGGCACGCCGAGCTCGGCATCACGGCCCTGATGGCACACCACCCGGCGTACCCGGGCCGGCTGGCCCAGGACCCGCAGGCGCCGGCGCTCCTCTTCTGCATGGGCGAGCCCACCGTGCTCGGCGGAGCTCCGACGGTGGCGCTGGTGGGCACGCGGGCGCCCACCCGCTATGGCATCGGCGTGGCCGCCCAACTCGGCGCCGACCTGTCGGCCGCCGGGGTCAGCGTCGTCTCGGGCCTCGCGCTCGGTATCGACGGCGCGGCCCACGAGGGCGCGTGCGGAGCGGGCGCGCCGCCCATCGGCGTGGTCGCCGGTGGCCTCGACGACCCCTATCCGCGGCGGCACGCCCGGCTGTGGGCACGGGTGGCCGCGCACGGGGCCGTCGTGTCCGAATCACCGGTGGGTGTGCGCACTGAGAGGTGGCGCTTCCCCGTCCGCAACCGGCTGCTCGCCGCCATGAGCGACGTCGTGGTCGTCGTCGAGAGCCGGCATCACGGCGGTTCTCGCCACACCGTCGATGCGGCCGTGGCCCGTGGCATCCCGGTCGGCGCCGTTCCCGGCTCCATCCGCAGCCCAACGAGCGAGGGGACGAACGCGCTCCTCGCCGAGGGCGCCTTCCCGGTGTGCTCGGCGGGCGACGTTCTGGTCGCACTGTCCCTGTCCGGTGCATCGGTGCCCGCAGTCGTCCCGACGCACGCCGCGGCTGCCCGAACCGGACGTCCGGAGGAGCCTGCCTCGGGCGAGGACCGCCGGGTCTACGAGGCCCTCTCCTCGGATCCCGCGCCCCTCGAAGACCTGGCCCGGGCGGCCCGCCTCGACCTGGGCGCCCTCTGTGGCGCCCTCCAGCGGCTTGCCCGGGCCGGGCTCGCCCGAGACGTCGGGGGATGGTGGGAGCGCGTCTGAAGCCGGTTCAGACCCTGGCGTCGTTCACGCTGTGGTAAGCCCGCGGCAAGCGCAGCGGCGCGCACGGGTGCACATGGTTCGGAGACGAGCGAAGGAGACCGGCATGGAGACCATGGACCACAACGAGATCGTGATCGGGAGGTTTCTGGCCGCAATCGAGGGCGGCGCCATGCCGCAGACGGACCCGGGTACCTTCGAGGACCTGACGCGTACGCCGGTGCCGGCCGGTGAGCTCGTGACCTTCACGCTCCGCTGGGAGGAGAACGGCGTTCCCCACGCCGTGCATCAGGCTCTCCTCGCCCAGATGGCCGATGCCGGCAGTGGTTGAGAGGCGCGCCGACCTGGCGGCGCTCCTCGGCCGTGCCGAGAGCCGTACGCCCTGGGAGCCCGACGACACCAAGTCAGGGGCTCGCTTCGAACGGGTCCGCATCAATGGGGAGCAATTCGTGCTGAAGTACCAAGACCCCCGGGACGACTGGCTCCTGCGGGCGGCCGGCGACACGGGCTGCTCCTACGTGCGGTTGTGGGAGAGCGGCATCCTCGGTCGGCTCCCGCCCGTCCTCGACCATGCGGTGGTCGCCGCGGCCTTCGACGGCACGGTCGGGATGATCCTGCTCCGCGACGTGGGCGACACCCTGCTCCGGCCGGGCGCGCCGTTCACGCCGGACCAGCACGCCCGCTACCTGGACCACATGGCCGCGCTGCACGCGGCCTTCTGGGGCTGGCGCGACGACGTGGGCCTGACACCGCTGGAGCGGCGCTACCTGCTCTTCTCCCCCGGGTGGCCGCCGCCGAGGCTGCGGCGGGCAGCACGGCGGCGGTGCCGAAGATCATGGCGGACGGGTGGAAGCGGCTGCCCGACGTCTCGCCCGCCATGGCCGAATGCGTGCTGCCCCTGCTCGCCGACCCCGGCCCGCTCGTCGCCGCGCTGGCCCACTTGCCGCACACCCTGGTCCACGGGGATTGGAAGGCAGCCAACCTGGGCAGCCATCCCGACGGGCGCACCGTGTTGCTCGACTTTGGGGAGGCACCGGGCGAGGCCTCGCCCCTGGCGGACCTTTCCTGGTACCTGGCGCTCAATACTGCGCTGTTGCCCGAGTCCAAGGACGACGTGCTCGCGTCGTACCGAGACGCGCTCGCGGGGCACGGGTTGGACCCCACCGATTGGTGGGAGGACGCGGCCGCCCTCGAGCTGCTCGGTTGTATGCTGCAGTTCGGCTGGGAGAAGGCGCTCGGCGGGCCCGGAGACGAGCTCTTGTGGTGGGAGGACCGGGTCCGACGCGGCGCGCGCTGCCTCGAGCATGCGTCGTCCTGACGGGGGACTGCCCGAGCCACAGCGCCGCGTGGCGCAGCATCGCCCCGAGCAGGGCACCTCGTCGAGCAGGCGGGCGGTCCCGCCGGGGTCGTGGGCCACACGGCCTGACCCCGAGCAGAGCCGGGCGGCGCCCTAGTCTGCGTCGCCGTGGACGCACGGTTCCTCCAGGCAGGCAACGTGGCCGCGCTCCGCACCGAGGCGGTCGGGGCGGCGGCCGACGGCGCCCGGGTCCTGTTCGTGAGCCGGGCGAACCTGGGCAACCCGACGGCAGGCCGCGTGGAGCGAGTGTGACGGACGCGACGCTCGTACGCGAGCGGCCCGACACGGGAGCGACGCCGACCGCCGTCACCGGCCGGCACCTGCCCGCCCTCAACGGCCTGCGGGCGTTGGCCGTCATCGGCGTCGTCGCCTACCACTTCCAACTCGGCTGGGCGTCGGGGGGCTATCTGGGGGTCGACCTCTTCTTTGTCTTGTCGGGCTTCCTCATCACGAGTCTCCTGCTCGAGGAGTGGGTGGGCACGGGCGGCGTCAGCCTTGGGGCGTTCTGGGGCCGACGGGCCAAGCGCCTCCTGCCCGCGCTCTTTCTCGTCGTCGCGGCACTCGCGCTCTACCTCGTCCTCAACGGGCTCTTCGGCGGCCCCGGCGCCAACGGCCTGATCGACCTCTCGGGCCTGCGGGGCGACGCCATCTCGACTCTGCTCTACGTGAACAACTGGCACTCCATCTTCGCGGGACAGTCGTACTTCGCACAGTTCGCCGCGCCGTCGCCGCTCCAGCACACCTGGTCCCTGGCAATCGAGGAGCAGTTCTACCTGGTCTGGCCGCTCGTGCTCGTGCTCCTCTTGCACGTGGCGCGGCGCAGCTGGCGCGGGGCCGGCGTCATGCTCACCGTCATCCTCGGGGTCTCGTCCTCGGCCCTGATGGCGATCCTGTTCCACCCGGGGGCGGACCCCTCGCGGGTCTACTACGGGACCGACACCCGGCTCTTCGACCTGATGGCGGGGGCCACGCTGGCCTTCCTCGCCGCATCGCGCGGCCAGCCCGACCAAAGGGCGCGCCGGACGCTCCACATGGTGGGCCCGGCTGCGGCCGTCGTGCTCGGGGTGTTCTGGGTCACCGCCGGCACGGCCGGCGGCCTGCCGACGAACTTCATGTTCGAGGGGGGTTTCCTCCTCTGCGCCGCGCTCGCCGCGCTCGTCATCGCCGACGCGCGCCTGACCGACCCCGGCCCGTTCGCCCGCGCGCTCGCGTGGGGGCCGCTGCACTTCATCGGGACCATCTCCTACGGCATCTACCTGTGGCACTGGCCGGTGATCGTGTACCTCAACGGGCCGCGCACGGGCCTGTCCACCTGGCCGCTCGACCTGCTCCGCATCGTCGTCACGCTCTTGCTGGCGACTGCGAGCTACTACCTGGTCGAACGGCCCATCCGGCTCGCCCGGCTGCACGGCTGGGCCAGGGTCTGGGGTGCGCCGCTCGCCGGCGTGGCGACGGCCGCCATCATCGTCCTGGCGACCATCCCCGCCGTGGCCGACCCGTCCCGCGTCGTCGGGACCACGCACCTGCCCAGTGTCGCCGGCAGCGTCGTGCCGGGTACGGGCGGCTACCAGGGGCAGGTGCCGATCCGCCTGGCCAGCCCACCGTCGGCCGCCGACCCGCTGCACGTGCTGCTGCTCGGGGATTCGCTCATGCACGACGCGTCCTTCGGCATCACCGCGGCGCTGCAGGCGACCGGCGAGGCCACCGTGACCACGGGGACCGTCGACGGCTTCGGGCTCGTCACCGCGTCGAATTGGCCGACGTCGGTCCCCACGCTGATCCGGCAGACCGGGGCCCAGCTGATCGTCGCCACGTGGAGCTGGGACCAGTTCGGCCCGACCACCCCCAACGCCTTGCACCAGCCGCAGCAGTACACCGCGCTGCTGCGGCGGGCGGTGGCCACCATGCTGGCACCGGGCGACGGGGTCGAAGGGGTGATCTTCACCCAGTTCCCGCAGTCGGGGACCATCACGGCCCCGGACCCCGCCGCCCAGGGGTCCTACAACGAGATGCGACGGCGGGGCGTGATGGCCTGGAACGCCATCGCCGCCAAGATGACTACGTACTTCCCGGGTCGGGTCATGTACCTCCCCGTGGCCGGCTCCCTGCTCCTCGACGGGACGACCTACTCGGCCTGGCTCCCGCCCGAGGGCAGACCGCATGCGCCGAGCAACGAGTGGATCCGGGTGCGCAAGCTGGACAACGTCCATCTGTGCCCGGAGGGGAGCGCACGCTACGCCGATGCGCTCCTCTCCGACATGACCGCCGTCTTCAAGCTGGCCCCCACCTCCGGCAACTGGTCCCAGGGATCATGGACCCGAGACCCCGACTTCAACGACCCGCCCGGTGCCTGCCCGGCCGACCACCCTCCTCGCGCCTCGCTGTACTCCTAGCTGTCCCACTCCCTACGGCTGGACGCAGAATGGGTTCGACGAGTTGATCGTACTTTCCGCCGTCGCCGACGACTTGGAGCTGCTCCAGTTGCTCCCGACGACGGCCACCACTTCGAACCAGTAGTTCGTCCCACTGGTCAGGGTGCCACTCGTCCACGACGTGGTCGCCACGCCGCTCGCGACGAGGCTGTAGGTGCCGGTGGCCGAGGTCGTCGATTCGTAGACCGAGTACGCGGTGGCATGGGCGACCGCGCTCCAGGTGACCTTGATCGTCTTCGAAGTCGTCGGGGCCGCACACGCAGCCGCCGGGCTGGCGGGAGCGGCGGGCAGTGCCTGCGCCTGCGCCTCGCCCTTGCTGCCTGTGGCCAGGTGATCCACCCAGTTGGTGGCGGCCCACGCCGGCCCCGAGGCGCATGCGATGCTGAGCGCGGTGCCCACAACGAGAACGACGAGGAGTCTGCCAAGTCGCATGCTCGGCGGCCCTCCTCGTCGTTCTCTGGGGCGTCCTCTCCGGGGCGGGAGAGGACCGATCAGCTGGTCCAGCTATCCGTGGCCGGGCTCGTGGTCGAGGTCGCCGACCCACCGGTGGCCGTCACGCCGGTGAGGGAGGGCAGGGAGAAGTAGGTGGCGGCACACGCCGCGGGTGCGGTCGTCGCCATGCTGGCATCGTTCGTCAACGTCACCGCCAGCGGGTTGTTCGCCTGCCCGCTCGCCCCCACGGTGAGCGGGCTGGTCAACGTGTGGGTGGTGCCGCTCGTGGCCGTGGAGAAGTTCCACGTCACGCCGCTCGGGGTCGTGGCGAGGCAGCCCGCCTCGGTGGTCGTGAGCGCGCTCGTCGTGTACCCCGTGGCGTAGGTCGTGTTGGTCGGCAGCTGCACGGCGGTGATGGTGACCGGGTACGGGTTCGGGTTCGAGATCGTGACGACGACGTCGCCGTTGCCCCCGGGGTAGAGGAGGTTGGTCGCCGCAGGTGACGCCACGGCGGTGATGGTCAGGTTGGAGATGGTGGCCGACTGGCCCTCGCCCGACGACCCGGCGTTCAGGCCCACCACCCAGTTGGTTGCCGCGTAGGCCCCCGCGCCGGCCAACACGATGCCGCACACCGCGGACACGATCTTCATCCGCCGGGACATTCTGCCCGTCTTGATCCTCATCTCCTCCTGCTTTCTGTTCATGGTGACGCGAGGTGGGCGCGCATCAGGAGTGCGACCCGCCTAGGGGGTCGGTGGCGCGGCACCGGCCCTTGAGGGTCGTTGAGCCATTTGGACAGGCGACCGGATGCGGCGGCGCCACCCGTGCGTGACGTTTCTCCTACGCCAATAGGGGAAAGGCCAACGCCATCCGCCCGCGCAGCAGAAGGAGCAGCAACAGGCGGACAGAACCCCAGGTCGAAGCGCTTAGGTCGGGGCGGCTCTCGGCCGATACCTGAGCGTGCAGCCCCCCGTCCTTCGCGAGCGCGTCGTGGCCTACGTGCCCTTTGCGGTGGTCGCCCTGGCGGGGCAGCTGAGCGCGGCGTGGCCCCCCGGCCCGACGGACATGCGGGCCTACTGGTTCAGCACCGTCCTGCTCGTCGTCTGCGGCGCCGGGATCGTCCGCCGCCGCGCCGTACTGCCGCCGACCTTCCTCGTCGGCGCCTCCGTCTACACGGCGTCGGTGGCCCTCCTGATGCTGGCGTCCGGCGGCATCGACAGCGGATTCGGAGTCCTGCTGTTCATGCCGTTCGTCGGCGTCGCCCTCTACGGCGAGCGCTGGGAGTCGGCCGTCACCCTCGTCATGGTTCTCGCCGCCCTCCTCGCCGTTTCCCTGGCCGGCCCGCACATAGCCGGTGCGATCCCGAGGCGGCTCTTCCTGATCGGATCGATCGGCGCCATGCTGTCCATCGCCATCCATGCGCTGCGACGTCGCCTCGTCGAAGCCAACGAGCGCTCGACGAGGCTCTTGAACCAGGAGGCGGCGATCAACACGGCGGCGCGCCAGCTGACGTTGCTGTCGGAGCCGGCGGCGATCGCCGCGCTCGGCACCCAGCTGGCGACACGCATCGCCTCGCCGTTGGGCTCGGAGATCCGGCGGGCGTCCTACCTCAGGGTCGAAGGCGGCATGGTGTCGGTCTATGCGCAGTGCGACGACGTTGGGCCTCCACATCGTCGAGAGCTGGCCGCTCCGGCGAACATCCGGGGCTGCGGGACGCCGTGGCGACGGGACAGCCCGTCGCCGCCCCCTTGGATCCCGAAGAGCTCGGACCGGTCTTCCGGGCCGTGCTCGCCGAGTCCGGCATCACGCACGGCGCCTGGGTGCCGGTCTGCCCCGACGGGGTGCTGCACGGGGTGCTCGCACTGTCCAGCCGCGGCGCACCGCTCCCCGCCGAGTGCGTCGACCGCTGCATCGCCCTGGGGTACTTCCTCGAGCTGGCCCTGGCCAACTGGGCCGCCCACCAGGAGCTCGAGCAGCAGGCGACGGCCGAGGAGAGGCGACGGATCGCCCGCGAGCTGCACGACGGCCTGGCGCACGAGTTGGCGTTCATCGCCAGCAAGACCCGGGGCTTCGCGGCTGTCCGTCCGGCCACGCTGGACGTGCGGGAGCTGGCCGGCGCCGCCGACCGGGCCTTGGACGAGGCGCGCCGGGCCATCACGGTCCTCTCGGAGTCGCACCCGCAGTCGCTGCGCTGCGCCATCGCACAGACGGCGGAGGATCTCGGGTCCCGCCTCGGGGTGGACGTCGATCTCGAGCTCGCCGAAGACGTCGACGTGCCCGGCGAGGTGACGGAGAACCTGCTCCGCATCGTGCGCGAGGCGATGACCAATGCGGCGAACCACGGCGCATCCGAGCAGGTGAAGGTCACGCTGGAGCACGACGATCAGGTCCGGCTCGTGATCGAGGACGACGGCTGCGGCTTCGTGCCCGGCAGCGATCAGGTCTCGGGCGGCTTCGGCCTCCTGAGCATGGAGGAGCGGGCGGCCTCGGTGGGGGCGGAGTTCAGCCTGCGCTCGTGGCCACAACGGGGGACCCGCGTCGAGGTGGCGTTCCGATGAGCAACCAGGTGAGCGTTCTCCTGGCCGACGACCATGCCCGGACCCGCGCCATGGTCCGCAGGGCCCTTGAGCACAGCGGCAATTTTCAGGTCTGCGTCGAGGCCGCCGACGCCGACTCGGCGGTGCGGGGAGCGAAGGAGACCCAGCCCGACGTCTGCCTCCTCGATATCAACATGCCGGGGAACGGCATCGCGGCTGCCGCCCAGATCAGCGGCGCGCTGCCCGACACGGCCGTCGTCATGTTGACGGTGTCGCGACAGGACCAGGACCTCTTCGATGCGCTCCGCGCCGGGGCCTCGGGGTACCTGCTGAAGGGAATGGACGAGGACTCCATCGGCGACGCGCTCCAGCGGGTGCTGGCCGGGGAGGCCACGCTGCCGGGCACCCTCGTGGCCCGCCTCGTGGACGAATTCCGCGACAGGGAGCAGCGCCGGATCGCGGTGCCCGACGGCCAGACCGCCCGTCTGACCGGTCGCGAATGGGACGTGCTCGAGCTGATGCGCAAAGGGGCCGGCACGGCCGAGATCTCCGAGCGCCTCTTCGTGTCACCGACGACCGTCCGCAGCCACGTGTCGGCCATTCTGCGCAAGCTCGGCGTGCCGAGCAGAGAGGCGGCGATCAGATTGCTCGACGGCGGCTGAGCCGCGGATGGGTTGCCGCCGCCGGTCGTAAGCTGGCGAGCGTGACCAGCACCCGCATCGAAAGCGACAGCATGGGGGAGATCGAGGTCCCCGCCGACCGGTACTGGGGGGCCCAGACGCAGCGCTCGCTGCACCACTTCGACATCGGCACCGAGACGATGCCGAAGCCGCTGATCAGGGCGTTCGGAATCCTCAAGGGGCGTCCGCCTCGGTGAACCGCGACCTCGGCAAGCTCGACGACGCGCTGGCCGGCCCGATTCAGCAGGCGGCGGAGGAGGTGGCCAAGGGCGCGCTCGACGACCACTTCCCGCTGCGCGTCTGGCAGACGGGCAGCGGCACGCAGACGAACATGAACGCCAACGAGGTCATCTCGAACCGGGCCATCGAGCTCGCCGGCGGGGTCATGGGCTCCAAGAAGCCCATCCACCCCAACGATCACGTCAACATGTCGCAGTCGTCGAACGACACGTTCCCGACCGCCATGCACATCGCCGCGGTCGAGGAGATCGTGCACCGGCTGCTCCCGTCGGTCGCCGCCCTACGCGACGCCCTCTTGGACAAGGAGATCGAGTACGCCGGCGTGACCAAGATCGGCCGCACCCACCTGATGGACGCCGTGCCGCTCACGCTGGGCCAGGAGCTGTCCGGGTACGTCGCACAGCTGACGGCAGACATCGATCGGATCGAGCGGACCCTCCCGGGCCTCTACGAGCTGGCGGCCGGGGGAAGCGCCGTGGGCACCGGGCTCAACACGCACCCCGAGTTCGGCGAGCGTGTGGCCAAGGCGATCGCGGAGGCGACCGGCCTGCCCTTCGTGACGGCGCCCAACAAGTTCGCCGCGCTGGCCGCCCACGACGCGCTCGTGTTCACCCACGGGGCCGTCAAGACGTTGGCCGTGTCGTTGATGAAGATCGCCGACGACCTGCGTTGGTTGGGATCGGGCCCGCGCAGCGGTCTCGGTGAGCTGGTCCTGCCCGAGAACGAGCCGGGCTCGTCCATCATGCCCGGCAAGGTCAACCCCACCCAGAGCGAGGCCATGATCATGGTCGGGATCCAGGTAATCGGGAACGACGTGGCGGTGACCACCGCCGGCAGCCGTGGCAACCTCGAGCTCAACGTCACCAAGCCGGTGATCGCCTACAACGTCATGCAGTCGGTCGAGCTGCTGACCGACGCCTGTCGCACCTTCCGCGAGTTCTGTGTGCTGGGCCTCGAGCCCGACCTCGCGCAAATCGACCGGCACCTCACGAACTCGCTCATGCTGGTCACCGCGCTGGCGCCGGGCATCGGCTACGACAGGGCGGCCGAGGTGGCCAAGAAGGCCCACAAGGAGGGGACGACGCTCAAGGAGGCGGCGCTGGCCCTGGGCTACCTGAGCGAGGAGGAGTTCGACGCCGCCGTACGCCCCGAGGACATGACGCACCCATGAGCCAGCCGGTCCTCACCCAGGACGACGTCGACCGCGCGCTCGACGAGCAGCACCTGAACTGGTCCCGCGAGGGTGACGTCCTGGTGACCGTGGTCAAGCTGCACGACTTCGCCGCCGCCCTCGAGTTCGTCAACGCCGTCGGCGCCGCCGCCGAGGCCGCCAACCACCACCCCGACATCGACATCCGGTGGAACACGGTCCGCCTTGCCCTCACCACGCACGACTCGGGCGGCATCACGCTGCTCGACCTGGCGCTCGCCGGCGCCGTCGACCGCATGCGCCCCGACGTCCGTGAGGAGGACGACCGCGAGGCGAACCGGCCGAAACCTAGTCGGCCGGCTCGAGCAGCCCGGCTCGGAGGCCCTCGACCACGGCGGGCGGCGCTCCCAGGCCGGCGACGTAGGCGTCGACCGTGCCGTGGCGCTCCCTGAGATGGTCGAGCAGTTGCTGCATCTGGGCCGGCTCGGCCGAGAACACCTCGTCGAGGTTCTCAATGGAGTCCCGGCCCTCGGGGTACTTCAGGATGAGCTTTGCCCGCAGGCGCAGCATGGCTTCGCCGCTCAGCGCGTAGTCGGCCACCACCGTCGGCTCGTCCACGCCGAGCAGCGAGAGCACGATGGCCGACAAGACCCCGGTGCGGTCCTTGCCGGCTGTGCAGTGGAACACCGCCGGCAGCGCGTGGGGAGCGGCGAGGACCTCCAGGGCCGCCCGGATCTGGCCGCCGGCATCGCTGAGGAACTCGCGGTACTGCGAGCCGAGGAATCCGGGCCGCCGATCGAACTCCTGCGCGTCGGGCAGCTCCTCCATGAAGGGGAAGTGGTGGAACGCCACCGGGTGCGCGTCGACGTCGAAACGGCCGCGCTCCAGTTCCTGCTCCGAGCGCAGGTCGATGACCGTGCGGATGCCGAGGGCTCGCAGCACCGAGAGGTCGGCCTCGGTGAGCTCGCCCAGGCCGTCGGCGCGGAACAGCGTCCGCCAGCGCGTCCGCATTCCCTCCCCGGTCGCGTACCCGCCGAGGTCGCGGAAGTTGACCGCGCCCTCCAGGGCGATGAGCCGTTCCACCGCCTCCGTCACGATCGCCGTCACGTCGCCGTCACGCCGCCCGCCGTCAGCAACTCGTCACGCGACCGGCATGTCCCACATGGGGAACCAGCGCGCCAGATCGGCCTCCACCGGCAGGTCCACCCCCACCATGGTGCGGATGCGCAGCTCCAGCTCGGTGTCGCGCCGCTCCTTCTGCGCGTCCACCGGGGCGAACGGGTAGAACGTGCCGCGCTTGAACAGGTAGACGAGCCGGAACGGCTTGGCATCGCTCGGCGCGTCGGGACCGGGGACGAAGCCGAACACCGAGCACAGCAGCTGGGGACCCCAGCCGTTGTCCTGCAGGGTCGAGTTCGCCATGTGGATCTTGGTGACCAGCTCCTCGATGTCGGGATCGTCGAGCAGGAGCCAGCCGTAGTCGAAGGAGTCGACGGCGTAGCCGAAGCCGTCGCCGACCAGTTCGGACACCTCCTTCTGCGCGTCTGCGGCCTTCTGGCCCGGAGGCGGCTTCCAGCAGACGCCGGCGTGGCCGGAGGACACCAGTCCGCCTGCGCTCTGCAGGGTGAGGGCTGCGGTGGGCAGGGAGAACAGCGCGTCGAGGTTGGCCCGGACGGGCTTGGTACGGCCGAGGATGGTGTCGAAGAGCCCCACCGCCGGCGAGGCTACCGGCTCAGCTGGCCTGGCCGAGCTGGTGCTCGAGCGCGTCCAGCTGGGCCAGCCGGCGCTCGAGCGTCGGGTGCGTCCGGAAGAGGTTGCCGAAGCTGAACCCGCCGCCGGCGCCCTGGGCGTCCCCGCTCGCCACTGCCGGGGTGAAGAAGAAGGCGTTGAACGGCTCGGCGGAGCGGAGGTCCTTGGTCGGGATCCGCCCCATCTCCCCGGTGATCTTGACCAGCGCCGAGGCGAGCAACGAGGGGCGTCCGATCAGCAGCGCGCCGGACCGATCGGCCGCCAGCTCGCGGTAGCGCGACAGCGCCATGGTCAGCAGGAAGCTGATGAAGTACACGACGACCGAGACCAACAAGATGATCATCTCGATCAGGGCGGCCTGGCTCTGCTGGTTGTTGCCGCCGCCCTGCCGCCGCCGAAGATCTCCGAGTAGAACATCACCCGGGTCAACAGGCCGGCCAGCATGCCGAGGCCGCTGGCGATGGTCATGACCGCCACGTCGCGGTGGGCTACGTGCGAGATCTCGTGCGAGAGGACCGCCTCGACCTCCGGCTCGTCGAGGCGGCGCAACAAGCCGGACGTGACGCAGACGACGGCCTTCTTGGGGCTCCTGCCGGTGGCGAACGCGTTGGGGATGTCCGTCGTGGCGATGGCCACACGTGGCTTGGGCATGTCGGCCAGCGCGCACAGCCGGTCGACCACGCCGTGCAGCTGGGGGGCCTGCTCGGGCGTGACCTCCTTCGCGTGCATGGCGAACATGGCGATCTTGTCGCTGAAGAAGTACTGGCAGAACAAGAGCCCGAATCCGATGACCAGGATCAGGACGAGGCTGTGGAGCAGCGCGAAGAGGACGCCGATGAACGCCGCGTAGAGCACGACGAGGAAGAAGCCCGTCATGAGCATCCGGTAGGTCAGGCCCCGGTCCGCCTTGATGTTGCGCGAGATGGCCATCAGGCGCCCTCGCCCCCGGCCCCGGTGCCGCCCTGCTCCGCCGCCGGCAGGGCGGGAGAGGCGTCGGCGCCGTCACCGCCGCTTCCCAGCTCGGCCTTCAGCGCCGCCAGCTCGTTGTCCACCTGTGACGTGTTCGACACCTTGTCGAGCTCCTTCTGGATGTCGTCCACGGGCTGGGTCAGGTCGTCGAGCGCGCCCGAGGCGAGGAGCTCGTCGATGGCGCCGGCGCGTGCTTGCATGCCGGCGATCTTGTCCTGGGCTCGCTGCATCGTGGCACCCGCGTTGCGCGTGGAGTCGGAGATGCCCGAGACGGCCTCGCCCACCTTGGTCTGCGCCTCGGCCGCCGTGTAGGAGGCCTTGAGCGTCTCCTTCTGCGTGCGGAATCGCTCCACCCGGGACTGCAGCTCCTGCGAGGTCTGGACGAGCTTCTGCTCCTGCTCGCTGATCTGGTCGTGCTGGGTCTTCAGCTCGGCCAGCTGCTCGCCGAGCGCGGCTCGCCGGGACAACGCCTCGCGGGCCAGGTCCTCGTTGCCCTGCTGCAGGGCGGACTTGGCCTGCCCCTGCAACTTGTCGGCCTGCTTCTGCAATCCCTGGGCCTGCAGCTCGATCCGCTTGCGGGCCGTGGCCACGTCCGCCACCCCCCGCCGGACCTTCTGGAGCTGCTCGAGCTGCTTCTCGTAGGAGAGGTCCAGCGTGTCCCGCGGGTCCTCCATCTTGTCCAGGGCCTTGTTCGCCTTGGACCGGAAGATGTCGAGGAATCGACTGAACATGCCTGCCATGGACTACGAGCATAAGGCCCAGCGGGGGAGGGGTGGCACCGGGCGGGCCGCCGCAGGCACGCCGCTAAGGTCACCCCGTGCCCGATCGCCTCTGCCTGCTGTGCGTCCACGCGCACCCCGACGACGAGGCCTCGAAGGGTGCCCCGACGGTGGCCCGCTACCACGCCGAGGCCGTCCGGACGGTGCTGGTGTGCTGCACCGGGGGCGAGGAGGGCGACATCTTGAACCCGGCGATGGACACGCCGGAGGTGCGGGCGGATATCGGGCGCATCCGGATGGCCGAGCTCAAGGCGGCCACTGACATCATCGGCTACGACGAGACCGTCCTCCTCGGATACCGCGACTCGGGCATGCCCGACTCCGAGGCCAACACGCGGCCGGACTCCTTCGCGCAGGCACCCCTCGACGAGGCGGTCGGCCGCCTGGTCGCCGTCATCCGCCGGGAGCGCCCCCAGGTGATCGTGACCTACGGCGACAACCAGAACGAGTACCCGCACCCGGACCATCTGCGGGTCCACGAGATCTCCGTCCTGGCCTTCGACGCCGCCGGTGATCCGGACCGCTTCCCGGACGCCGGACCGCCGTACGCGCCGGCCAAGCTCTACTACTCCGTCTGGTCGGGGGAACGCTTCCGCCAGATCCACGCCAAGTACGAGGAGCTCGGTCTGGAGTCACCGTTCGACGACAAGTGGCTCGCGCGCATGACGCGCACCGAGCCGTTCACCACGACCATCGACGTCCGAGGCTTCACCCAGGTGCGGGGCGACGCGCTGAAGGCGCATGCGACCCAGGTCGATCCCAACTCGCCGTTCTGGTTCGGCCTCCCGCCCGACACTGATGCGCGAGATCCATCCCTTCGACGAGTTCCGTTTGGCCCAGAACCGCGTCGGCCCGACCGACGTGACCGAGGACGATCTCTTCGACGGGGTCCGCTCCGCCTGAGGCCGGATCAGGCGGTGGGGCCGAGGAAGCCCCAGCTGATCACCCCGGCGCTCTGCAGCAGCACGAGCGTCACCGCGGTCGCCAGCAGGCCCAGCAACACGGCGGTCGCAACGACCTTCCACGACGGGGCCCGCCTGCGCCAGCCCCGGATCCGCCGGCAGCCGCTCCATCCGGGACGGGGCCGCAGGCATCCTGGGACGACGCCTCGTCTCTCGGGGTCTCATCCGCCGGTGCATCGACTCCCGAGGCCTCGTCTCCGGCTCCCGCCGTGTTGCGCATGATCACCTCGAGATCATCGGGGGTCCAGCCGGGGACCACCAACGGTGTGGTCGAGCCCGTCGCCGCGCAGCGTGAGCAGCACGCCGCCGCGCCGCTCCTCGATCTCCCATTGCGACACCCGGTCCCAGGGCATCCTGCGTGGTGGGCCGGCCCCGCCACCTGATTTCTATGCCGGTGGGCGAGAGGGCGATGTCGAAGACCTCGGCGCGGGAGCGGCGTCGTCCCGAGAGGATCGAGACGCCCCGGATGGTGGTCGTGGTCGTCGGCGCGCACCGGCTCGGGCTCAACCGCCCGCCCGGGCCAGCTCGCGCAGGGGCCGGTAGCCGATCAGGGTTGCCCCGTTCTCCTGGAGCAACGGGCGGACCCAATCCTCCTTGCAGATCATCTGATGGTCGTCGACCCTGGACCGCCAGTCGTCGGTAGCCAACGAGCGCAGCTCGGCCGAGTCGACGGCCGGGTGCAGCAGGAACTCGGTGACGCCGGGCCGGAGGGTCCGCATGTCGCGCTCGAAGGTCTGGCGGGAGCCCACTCCGGGGACGAGGCGGAAGTGGTCGGTGAAGACGGCGCCGGCATCCGAGGCCACCGCACGGGCGGGAAAGCCGACGTAGCGCTCCATGGCCGCGCTCACCATGCGCAGGGGCAGCCCGAAGGCGGTGGCCAGTTCGAGGTAGACGTCGAAGAACTCGGGGCGCAGCTGCAGCGTGCCCATGTGGGCGTCGAGGTGGCTCACGTCGAAGCCCCAGAGGATGGCTCGTTCGATCTGGGCCCGGCACTCGCGGCGGACCTCGTCGAGGTCGGCGTGATCCCAGACGTCCTCCACTGTCCGCGGGAACCCTCCGTCGCCGCCGAGCAGCGACGGGGCGTAGGTGATGGGGCCCCAGCGGTAGAGCTCGTACTCCGCGTTGAGCGTCAGGTGGACCCCGATCTCCTCGCCCCGGTAGCGGCTGCTCGCCTCCCGGGCCCACGGGCAGGGAACCATCAGCGTGGCGCTGGTGACGGTGCCCGTGGCGAGGCACTCGTAGACGCCGACGTTGGCGGAGTGGCAGGAGCCCAGGTCATCGGCGTTGATGATCACCAGCTTGGCGTCGGCCGCGTAGCCGAGCCGCTGGGCCAGGTTCGGCTCAACCATCTTCCACCGCTCCTCCGGACACGTCGGCGTCCTGGCCCCGCGCCTCCGACGCGATCTCCTCTTGGAATGCCTCCATTCTTGCCGTCAGGTCCGGGTCGCCCACGGCGAGGATGCGCACGGCCAGCAGGCCGGCATTGCGAGCGCCGTTCACCGCCATCGTCGCCACCGGCACCCCCTTGGGCATCTGCACGATGGACAACAGGCTGTCGAGGCCGTCCAGGTTCGACAGTGCCACCGGGACGCCGATGACCGGGAGGGTCGTGACCGACGCGAGCATCCCGGGCAGGTGGGCCGCCCCCCCCGCCCCGGCGATCAGCACCCGTAGCCCGCGGCCCGCAGCCGCCTGACCGAAGGCGATCATGTCACGCGGGGTCCGGTGCGCCGAGACCACGCGCACCTCGTGGGGGACGCCGAAGCGCTCGAGCATCTCGACGGCGCCTTCCATGACCGGCAGGTCCGACGAGCTGCCCATCACGACCGCCACCACGGGGGCGCGTCACGGGGTCACCCCGTGGGGCAGGTCGAACCCGTCGGGCACCGGGGTGCCGAGGGCGATGGCGGCCGACCAGGCCCGGGACCGCACGACGCCGGCCTCCTCCCCGCACACCGTCACGTGACCAAGCTTGCGTCCCGGCCGGGCCGCCTTGCCGTAGAGGTGGACGTGCGCATCCTCGACGGCGAGCCCCCGAGCGAGCAGACGGGCCGGCTCGTCGCCTGCCGGCCCGCCGAAGACGTTGACGCTTGCCACCTCCGGGTGCTGCGGGGCTGTCGAGCCGAGCGGCAGGTCGAGCACGGCTCGCAGGTGGTTCTCGAATTGGGAGGTCACCGCACCCTCAATGGTCCAGTGTCCCGAGTTGTGGGGCCGGGTCGCGATCTCGTTGACGAGCAGCCCGCCCCGCGCCGAGAAGAGCTCCACGGCCATCACGCCGACCGCGCCCGCGATCTCGGCGACCTTCTGGCCCAGGGCCGAGGCCGCCTCCACCACGTCGCGGGCCAGCCGCCCGGGGACCAGGACCTCCCGGCAGACCCCGTCGACCTGCGCGGTCTCGACCGCCGGCCAGGCCGCCGAGGCACCCGATGGGCTGCGGACCACCACGACGGCGAGCTCGGCGTCAATGGGCACGAGCTCCTCCACCACGACGCGGCCCGACACCTGCCGCAGGACGGCCTTGGCCTCGGCGCGGTCGCGGACCGTCCAGACAGCCTTGCCGTCGTAGCCCCCGCGGGCGGCCTTCAGCACGACCGGCCACCCGAGGTGGCGGCGAAGGCGGCAACGGCGTCCGCGGCATGTTCCCCCGGTTCCACCACGGCGAAGGCCGGGACGGGCACGCCGGCGCCGTCGAGGACGGTACGCATGCGACCCTTGTCCACGGCGAGCTCGAACGCGTCGGCACCGGGCCGGAGCACCGCGCCGCCGGCCTCCAGCGCGCGCACGATCTCGAGGTCCACCTGCTCGTGGTCGAACGTCACGACGGCGCAGCGCGCGGTGAAGGCGCGCAGGTCCTCGGCGACGAAGGGCGACCCCAGCACGACCTCGGCCGCAACGGGACATGCAGCGTCATCGGCGCGTTCGGCCAGCACGGCCATGGAGAGGCCGAGCGCGCTGGCCGCCTCGCCCGCCATGCGGGCCAGCTGGCCCGCCCCGACGAACCCGACGTCGTGGGTCCTCAGCTCACTCGCCCCCGTCCGGGGAATCGCCTAGACAGAGGGGTGGTCACACTGGGCAGACTACGCGAGGGAGCACCGGGGACATGGCAACGGCACTGCGCATCGGGAGCATGATCGACGTCGACACGTCGCTGCCCGACACCGTGGCCCAGCTCCGGCGGTACAAGGAGGCCGGGCTCGCCCACGCGTTTGCCTCCCAGATCTTCGGGCCCGACGCGCTCACCCTGCTGGCCACCGCCGGCGCGCAGGTGCCCGGGATCGACCTGGGCACCGGCGTGGTGCCGGTGCACCCGCGGCACCCGATGATGCTGGCGGCGCAGGCCCTCACGGTGCAGTGGGCGACGGGCAACCGTCTTCTGCTCGGGATCGGGCTGTCCCACCAGGTGGTGGTGGAGGGCATCTGGGGCATGAGCTACGACAGGCCGGCCCGCTACATGAAGGAGTACCTCAGCTCGCTCATGCCACTACTGCAGGGCGAGGCGGTCAAGAGCACAGGGGAGCGCGTCACCACCAACGCCTTCGTACCCCTTGGGATACCCGGCGCCGAGGCGCCGCCGGTCCTTGTCGCCGCCCTCGGCCCCACCATGCTCAAGCTGGCGGGCACGGTCGCCGACGGGACCGTGACTTGGATGACCGGTACCGGGACCGTCGCGAGCCACATCGCGCCGACCATCACCGCCGCGGCGCAGGCGGCCGGCCGCCCGGCGCCCCGCGTCGTGGTGTCCCTGCCGGTCGCGGTGACCGACGCCCCCGAGGCCGCCAAGGAGCGGATCAACGAGGCGCTCTCGATCTATCCGAACCTGCCCTCCTACAGGGCCATGCTCGACAAGGAAGGCGCCGAGAGCCCGGCCGACATCGCCTTCGTCGGGGACGAGGAGGCCGTCGCCGCTGCGGTCGCGGAGCTGGCCGAGGCCGGAGCGACGGACTTCGTGGCGGCGATCGTGGGTGACCGGTCGGAGCGCGAGCGTGGCTTCGCGCTGCTCAGCGCGCTCGCCCGCTCTTAGCGGTGGAGGACCACCCGCCCCGCCCGTAACGGGTTGGCCATGCAGGCCGGCGCCGGGACTGGTCAGCGCGCCAGTGTCGTGTGCTTGAATTCGTTCAGGTCGGGCTGGGCGTCGAAGAGGTCGAGCACGCCCTCAATGGTCCGGCGGGCCAGCGCGGCGTCGCCGTGCGGCCGGCTCATCAGGCGCACGAACACGGCGCGATCGTCCATCACGAACGTTGGCACGCCGAACACCCCCCACTTGGCCACCGCCTCCTCGTGGGCGCGCTGCAGTTCCTTCACCACGTCACCCGACCCGGCCTCGTCCACCACGGTGTCGCCCGGTACGCCGGCCGTGTCGAGCACGCGGGCCACCACATCGGGCAGCCGCAGGTCGAGCCCCCCGTCGTGACGGGCGGCAAAGAGCGCGACGTGCGCGTCGAGGAAGCGTTCGGGGTAACGGTCGCGCACCACCGCCCCGGCGGCGAGCGCCAACAGGTCCTTCGCCTTGGCCGGGTCGTCCCACACGGGTGTTCCGCCCTCGGGTACGTGGACCTGGCTCAACGAGAAGGGCAGGAAGGTCACCTGCCAGTTCGCACCGTCGGCCAGGGCCACGGCGAGGTGCTCATGCGCATTGCGGGCGAAAGGGCACCGGTAGTCCCAGGTCACGGCGAACGGCTTCATAGCTCGTGCAACACGACGCCGCCCGGGCCCATTCCCCGGGCGCCCCGGTTCCTCCGCCAACGCCCGCGGCGACCCCTGCTCCCGGGCGTGACCACGTTGACGACGGGACGCAGGCCCAGCCCGAGCACCGAGCCGATCACGGCACCGCCGATCACGTCGGTCGGGTGGTGGGCCCGCAAGTGGACGCGGCTGGCGGCGACCGCCGCCGCAAAGCCGACGTTGGCCGCGGTCCCGGCGTCGGAGTCCCCGAGGACGAACGCCGTGCAGAAGGCGGCGAGGGTGTGGCCGCTCGGGAAGCTGCTGCTGGTGGGCGTGCGGACGGCGGCGGCAAGATGCTCGTCCGGCCGCTGCCGCTCGACGGCCCCCTTGACCATCCGGCTCACGATGAGCGACGAGAGCCCGGCGGTGCCGAGCGCGACGACGGCGCGCCGTCGGTCGGGCCCGCGCCGGCGTGCCTTGAGGCCGGCCAACAGCACCCAGACGAAGCCGTAGTCGGCCAGGTTGGAGACGACGGCCGCGGCGCGATCGACGCCCGGCCGCCCCCGCAGCGGCCCGAAGGCGGCGTCGACCGCCTCGTCGAGGGTGCTCACTGTGCGCCGGTCACGCGGCGAACGCGGGGCAGGCTGCCTTGAAGTGGCAGAAGTCGCACAGCGGGCCCACGTGCGGCCGGAAGTCCTCGGCGTCGCAGGCCCGCGCAATCGCCGTCCACACGGCGACCGCGCGCTTGCGCTGGCCGCGGATGGTCTGCTCGGAAGCGACGGTGGAGATGGCGACCGGCTGGCGCAGGTACAGGAGCCGGACCTCGGCCGGGGCGCGGCCCAGCACGCTCTCGCACAGCAGCGCATAGGTCTGCACCCCGCCCATGCTGCCGCGCTCGAAGCGCTCCGACGGGGCCCGCCCGGTCTTGTAGTCCACGACGATGAGGCTCCCGTCAGGGGCGAGATCGAGGCGGTCGATGATGCCGCGCAGGCGCATGCCGTCGACCATCGTCTCGACGCCGAGCTCCACCGCGACCGCGTGCGTGCGGTCGGGGTCCTCCAGGCGGAAATAGTTGTCGACGAGCGTGCGGGCGTCGGCCAGGAAGGCCTCGGCCGCCCCCGCGTCGAGCTCGAGCAGCACGAACTCCTCGTTGTCCTGCAGCGCGCCCCAGGCCCGTTGCAGCTCGGCCGCCGCTGCCGCGGGGCTGCGGTCGCCCGGGGCGTGGTGCCAGAAGAGACCCTCGAGCACGTCGTGCACCAGGGTGCCTTTGACTGAGTGCGGGGAGGGCGGCTCCGGCCGGCGCTCAATCTGGGAGAACCGGAAGGCGAGCGGGCAGTTGGTGAAGGCGGTCACCTTCGACGGCGTCAAGGTGCGCGGGGGATCGAGCGCCACGCCCGTCAGGATACGGTCTGCCACGGGTGCGACGGCTCATGCCTGCGAGCGGGTGGAAAGCGGGTAGAAAGAGTCCGATGCCCGCGTGCGCCCGGTTCCTGTGCGTCCTCGGTGGCGGTCACCGTGGCTGACCTCCGTCGCAGCACCCGCTGGGCCGGGCTGCGGGCGGGCGACCCGGTCCAGGTCGACGGCACCCGGCTGCGAGGCGCCTCGTGGCAGTTCGTGGCCCACGTGACCAACGGCGAGACCGGTGAGACCTGGGTCGAGGTCGTGGGGGGACGGGGCGGTGACCGCTCGGTGCGCTCCTTCCTCCCGGACCAGCTGTACGCGCCCTCGGCCCGCCCCGGCCACGACCCGTCGCTGGCGGACGCCCCCGGGCTTCCCCTCGGCTGACGCCGCTGATCCGGTGAGCCGTCCGCGCATACCCACGCTGACCACGGCCCGGCTGGTGCTGCGGCCGTTCACACCGGGCGACCTCGCCGAGCTCGCCGTCATCCATGGCGAGGAGTCGTTCTGGTGGTATCCGAGACGCAGGGGCATGACCGAGGAGGAGACGGCCGAGTTCCTCACCCGGATGCAGGAGCGCTACGAGAGCGACGGCTTCGGCATCGAGGCGCTGATCGACCGGGACAGTGGGGCGATGATCGGTTGGGCGGGTCTCGCCGTGCCGCACTTCCTGCCGGAGATCCTCCCGGCCGTCGAGGTCGGGTGGCGCTTGTCGGGCCCGTTCCGCGGGCGCGGCCTGGCGACCGAGGCCGGGACCGCAGCGCTCGAGTTCGGATTCACCTCCGGCGGCCTCAGTCGCATCGTGAGCATCTACGAGCCGGAGAACGTCGCGTCGGGACGGGTCATGGAGCGGCTGGGGTTCGTGCCCTGGCGCACGACCACCGGGCCCCGCGGCGAGGAGGTCGCCGTGACCGAACTGACGCGGGAGCGCTGGGAGAGCCGGACCCATGGGTGACGTCGAGATCGACACGGCGCCCGAGCACGTGGGGGACGGCCGCTATCGCGCGCGGGTGCTGGGTGACTGGGAGATCTGGGGCCCGTGCGGCGGCTACGTGGCCGCCATCGCCCTGAGGGCCGCCGGGGCCGAGAGTCCCCTCGCCCGTCCCGCCAGCTTCTTTTGCCACTACCTCTCCGTGGCCGCCTTCGCGCCGGTGGACCTCGTGGTCTCCCCGCTGCGCGCCGGCCGCACCGTGCTGGCCCAGCGCGTCGAGATGAGCCAGGAGGGCCGGCCGGTGCTCCACGCCATGGTGTGGTCCGTGGGCGCCGTCGAGGGTCTCGAGCACGAGGACTTGACCCCGCCGGACGTGCCCGATCCCGACGCGTTGCCGACGAGGGCGGAGCTGTGGCCCGGCGAGGACCGGCCCACGTTCCCGTTCTGGCACAACTTCGACCAACGCATGATCGAGTGGTCGGACAGCTGGCCGCCCCCCGGCCCGCTCCCGCCGACCTGGAGGACGTGGGTCGCTGCACGCCGAGGGCGACATTCGATGATCCGTGGGTGGACGCAGCGCGATCGCTCATCGTGCTCGACGTGGGCAGCTGGCCCGCCGGGTCGCGCCCCCACGCGCACCTCGAGCCGCCTTACATCGCGCCGAGCCTCGACCTCTACGCCTCGTTCCAGTACCCGGGCGCTCAGTCGGAGTGGCTCCTGCTCGACGCGCACTCGCCCGTCGCCCAGGGGGGCTTGCTCTCGTGGACGGGACGGGTCTGGTCGCGCGAATCGGCGGCTGATCGCGAGCGGTGGCGGCCAGGCGGTGTTCCGGCACACCTCAGCGACGCCCGGCCTCCCTACTCGGCGGTGTAGCCGTCCATGCGGGCAAGGATGCGCAGCATCACTTCGTCGGCCCCGGCGCCGATGGAATCGAGGCGGGTGTCGCGGAAGTAGCGTGAGGTCCAGTTCTCGGCCATGTAGCCCATGCCGCCGTAGAACTGCACGGCACAGTCCGCCACCTCGCGTTGGAGGCGCGAGCCGAGCAACTTGCCGATCGTCGCCTGCCGCGTCACGTCCTCGCCCCGCACGACCGCGTCGGCTGTCGTCCGCGGCGTACTGCCTCAGCACGTCGTGCCGGGCCGAGAGCTCCGCCAGGACGAACTGCAGATGCTGGTTGGCCAGCAACGGTGCGCCGAACGCGCGGCGTTCGCGCAGGTACGCCTTGGTGCGTTCGAGCGCCAGCTCAATTGACCCCACCTGCTTGTAGAAGGTCATCAGGCGCTCTGCCTGGAACTGCGCCATCTGCTGTTGGAAGCCGCGGCCGATCTCCCCGATGGTGTTCGCCACCGGGACGCGCACGTCGGCGAACGACAGCTCTGCGGTGTCACTCGACCACATGCCGAGCTTCTCGAGCTTGCGCGACACGGTCACGCCGGACAAGGCCGTCGGCACCACGATGAGTGACATGCCCTGGTACCCGGGGTCCTCGGAGGTCCGGGCGAGGAGGCAGAGCCAGTCGGCCTGGGTGCCGTTCGTGATGAAGAGCTTGGAGCCGTTGACGACCCATTCGTCGCCGTCACGCTCGGCCCGGGTCCGGATGCCGGCGACGTCGCTGCCCGCGTCGGGCTCGGTGACGGCGATGGAGGTCACGACCTCACCCCGGATGGCGGGAGCGAGATACTCTTCCTTCAACTCGTGCGAGCCGTAACGCGCCAGTGCGGGCGTCGCCATGGCCATCTGCACCGCCATGGCCATCGGCACCCCGCCGCAGCTGATTCGGCCCATCTCCTCGCCGGCGATGAGCGTGTAGGTGTGGTCCGCGCCCATCCCCCCGTAGGCCTCGTCGTACTCGAGCCCGAAGATCCCGACGGCGGCCAGCTTGGGGAAGAGGTCATGGGCGGGGAACGTGCGGGCCGCTTCCCACTCGTCGACGTGGGGCTCGATCTCCCGCTCGAAGAGGTCCCGGAGCGATCTTGCGGAACAGCTGATGCTCGTCGGTCTCGATCACCGGCGAACGATACCATCGGCCGTTTTCGGCCCCTCGGCCGGCACCCCCCTACACTGCCCACCCGTGACGGATGCGTTGGTCGGCGTGCAGCACATCGACGGCATCCGCACGGTGACGCTGGACTCGCCGCACAACCGCAACGCCCTCTCCGCGCGCCTGCTCGAGCAGCTGGACCAGGCGTTGCGTGACGCGACGAGCGACACGGACGTGCGGGCCATCGTGCTCACGGGGTCGGGACGCGTGTTCTGCTCGGGCGCGGATCTCAGCGAGCGCGGCGCGGCGGCGCCCAACCGCATGCCCGACATCCTCACCTGCTTGGTCGAGAGCCCGGTCCCGGTCATCGCCCGCGTGAACGGGCACGCTCGGGCGGGCGGCCTCGGCCTCGTCGCGGCGTCCGACCTCGCGGCCGCGCCGGAGTCGAGCACGTTCGCCTTCACCGAGGTCAGGGTCGGTGTGGCGCCCGCCATGATCCTGGTCCCGGCGCTGCGCGTGGTCGACCGGCGCTTCCTCGCCCGCACGGTGCTCACGGGCGAGACCTTCAGTGCGCGGGAGGCGGCCAGAGCCGGACTCCTCTCTGCGGTGGCCGACGACGAGTCAGCGCTCGACGCCTGGGTCGACGCGCAGACCGAGGCGCTCCGCAAGTCGGCGCCGGGCGCGGTGCGGGCCACCAAGGCTCTGCTGGGGGCGTTGCCCGGCCAGGAGTGGCACGACGGGCTGGCGACCGCGGCAGCGACGTCGGCCGAGCTCTTCGCCGGGGCCGAGGCGGCCGAGGGGATGGAGGCCTTCCTCCAGAAGCGCCGGCCGTCGTGGGACACGACACCGTGAGCACGCCCATCCGCTCGCGCCTCGCGAGTCACGGCGCCGAGTTCACGGAGAACGCTGCCGCCATGCGCGCACTGGCCGAGGAGGTGCACGCCCTGCACGATCAGGTGCTGGGCGGAGGCGGGCCTCAGTACGTGCAGCGCCACCGTGCCCGCGGCAAATTGATGGTGCGCGAGCGCCTCGAGGCCCTCGTCGACCCCGGGACGCCGCTGCTTGAGCTGTGCCCGCTGGCCGGACTGCACACGGGTGACCCAGTGGGGGGCGGTGTCGTCGTGGCGCTGGCCGAGGTGGCGCACACCCAGTGCCTGGTGATCGCCAACGACCCGACCGTGCGCGGCGGGACGACGAGTCCCACCACGATCCGCAAGCTCCTGCGCGCCATGGACGTGGCCGAGGTGAACCGCCTCCCGGTGCTGATCCTGGTCGAGTCCGGAGGGGCCGACTTGCCTCGCCAGGCCGACGTGTTCGTCCCCGGGGGGGAGCAGTTCCGCCGCCTCACCCAGCTCTCGGCGAAGGGGATCCCGACCGTCTGCGTCGTGTTCGGCTCCTCGACCGCCGGCGGCGCGTACCTGCCGGGCATGAGCGACTACACCGTCATGGTCGAGGACCGGGCCCGCGTCTTCCTCGGTGGGCCGCCGCTGGTCAAGATGGCCATCGGCGAGGAGGCCGACGAGGAGGAGCTGGGCGGCGCGTCCATGCACGCCCGGACGTCGGGCCTGTGCGACTACCTGGCCCGCGACGAGCGCGAGGCGATCCACATGGCGCGGGGCATCGTGGCCCACCTGCACTGGGAGCGGCTCGGCCCGGGCCCGGCCGGTCCCCCCGACGCGCCGCTCTATCCGGCCGAAGAGCTCCTCGGGATCGCGTCGGTGGACGTGCGGGTGCCCTTCGACGTGCGCGAGATCCTCGCCCGTGTCCTGGACGGCTCCCGCTTCGAGGAGTTCAAGGAGTCCTACGGGGCGCAGCTCGTGTGCGGCTGGGCGACGCTCGGCGGGTACCCCGTCGGCGTCGTGGCCAACAACGGCATCCTCTTCTCACCCGAGGCCCAGAAGGGCGCCCAATTCATCGCGCTGTGCAACCGGACCGACACCCCGATTCTCTTCGTGCAGAACATCACGGGGTTCATGGTGGGCACGCGTTATGAGCAGGGAGGCATCATCAAGGACGGGGCCAAGCTCATCAATGCGGTCTCGAACTCGACGGTTCCGCATCTGACGCTCATGGTTGGCGCCAGCTACGGGGCGGGGAACTACGCCATGGCGGGCCGGGCCTACGACCCCCGCTTCGTCTTCACGTGGCCCAACCACCGTATCGCCGTGATGGGCCCCAAGCAGTTGGCGGGCGTCCTCTCCATCGTGCGCCGCAACGCCGCGCAGGCGGCCGGCCGGCCCTTCGACGAGGCGGCCGACGAGGAACTGCGCCAGGCCACAGAGAACCAGATTGAAGCGGAGTCGACCGCCCAGTACGCCACGGGGCGGTTGTGGGACGACGGCATCATCGATCCGCGCGACACGCGCACCGTGCTCGCCATTGCGCTCACCGCCACGCACTCGGCCCCGGTGCGCGGGACGGCGGTCTTCGGGGTGGTGCGGCACTGATGGCGCCGGGACCGGTCCGACGCCTGCTCGTGGCCAACCGCGGTGAAATCGCGCGACGGGTCATCCGGGGCGCTCACGACGCCGGATGCGAGGCCGTCGCCGTCTACGCGGCGGACGACGCGGGGAGTCCGCATGTCGGCGAGGGCGACGCCGCCGTGCTGCTGCCCGGGACGACCCTGCGCGACACCTACCTGGACCCCGAAGCGCTGGTGCGGGCGGCGGAGAGGGCGGGTGCCGACGCGCTCCACCCGGGCTACGGCTTCCTTTCCGAGGACCCCGCCCTCCCCGAGGCGTGCGGACGGGCCGGCATCACGTGGGTCGGCCCGCCGCCCGAGGCGATGCGGGTCATGGGCCACAAGTCACGGGCAAAGGAGGTTGTCGCCGACGCCGGCGTGCCCGTGCTCCCGGGCGCCGTCGTGCCCGCAGGGACGCCGTCAGACGAGCTTGCCGGCACCGCGGCGGCTGTCGGCTACCCGCTCCTGGTGAAGGCGTCCGCCGGAGGCGGCGGTCGGGGGATGCGGCTCGTGGGCGAGCCCGGCGAGCTGGTCGACGCCGTGGCGTCGGCGCAGCGGGAGGCCCAGGCCGCGTTCGGCTCTGACGAGGTCTTCTTGGAGCGGTACCTGGCCGCCCCCCGCCATGTCGAGGTTCAGATCGTGGGGGACACCCATGGCAGCGTGCTCCACCTGTTCGACCGGGAGTGCTCGGTGCAGCGCCGGCACCAGAAGGTCGTCGAGGAGGCGCCCGCCGTCCTCGTGTCGTCGGCGGCCCGCCAGCAGATGTGGGGCGCGGCCGTCGCCGCAGCGAAGGCGGTCGCCTATGTCGGCGTCGGCACGGTGGAGTACCTGGTCGACGCGAACGGGTTCTACTTCTTGGAGATGAACACCAGGCTGCAGGTCGAGCACGGGGTCACCGAACTGGTCACCGGACTCGACCTGGTCGGTTTGCAGCTGGCGGTGGCGGCGGGCCGCCCCTTGCCCCTCTCCCAGGCGGAGGTCGAGGTCACCGGTCACGCCGTCGAGGTCCGGTTGTGCGCCGAACGCCCTCGGGAGGACTACCGGCCGACGCCGGGCACCGTCGCGCACGTGCGCTGGCCCGAAGGGCCCGGCCTGCGCACCGACAGCGCCGTCGAGTCGGGGAGCGTGGTCACCCCGGCCTACGACTCGCTGGTCGCCAAGCTCATGGCCCGCGGCGAGGATCGAGCGGCGGCCGTCGGGCGGCTGTCTCTGGCGTTGCGCACGCTCGAGCTCGACGGCCTGGAGACCAACCGCGATCTCCTCGGGGCCGTGCTCGACGATGCGGCCTTCCGCCGCGGCGCCGTCGACGTCCACTACCTCGAGGGCCGTCCGGAACTGCGCGACGCGCGGCTTCCCGACGCGGTGCGCCGGCGGCACGCCGCCGCTGTGGCCTTCTGCCTCCTGGAGGAGCGCGCCGTCCGCAGCCTCGTGCCCGTGCCCGCGGCGGGCTGGCGCAACGTGGGGCATCCGCTCCACGCGGACCACCTGACGCACGTCTCGGGGACGTCGATGGAGGTGCGCGCCGCGACGCCCGGCGAGCCTGCCCGGGTGCTCGTCGACGACGCGTGGCACGAGGTGGGCCCGGCGAGCACCCACGACGGGGTCGTCGACCTCACGGGTGAGGACGGGCTGCGCCGGCGCTACCGGGTGCGGCACTCGGCCCACCGGGCGGACGTGAGCGGGCCGGAGGGCCAGTCGACGTTCGCCCTGCGCGCCGAGGACGACCCCGACGAGCGCGGGGGAGTGGCCGGCGAATGCCGCGCGCCGTTGCCGGGCGCCGTCACCAAGGTCCTCGTCGCCGTCGGCCAGACGGTGGCCGAGGGCGACGGCCTCGTCGTGCTCGAGGCGATGAAGATGGAGCACACGCTGCGGGCCAACGGCGCCGGGACCGTGGCCGCCATCCTCTGCTCGTCGGGGCAACAGGTGGACGTCAACGACCTCCTCGTCGCCGTGGAGCCGCGGTGAACGCGCCCGGCCGCGCGCCGGGATCCCTGCGCATCGCCAACTGCAGCGGCTTCTTCGGCGACCGCATCTCCGCCGCCCGCGAGATGGTCGACGGCGGGCCGATCGACGTCCTGACCGGCGACTGGCTCGCCGAGCTGACCATGTACATCCTGCACAAGACGCGTCAGCGCACCGGTGGCTACGCGCGCACCTTCCTGCGCGAGCTCGAAGACGTCCTCCCGACCTGCGTCGAGCGGGGCATCACCGTCGTCTCCAACGCCGGCGGTCTGCATCCCGAGGGCCTGGCGGCCGCCGTCCGGGAGCTGGCCCGCCGCCAGGGTCTCGTGGTGCCCGTCGCCTCGGTGTCCGGGGACGACATCACGCCGCGGTTGGCCGAGCTCCGGGCCGCCGGTGAGGCGTTCGTCAACCTCGACACGGGAGAGCCACTCTCCGCCGAGGCCAGCGTCGTCACGGCCAATGCGTACCTGCGCGCCCGCCCGATCGCCGATGCGCTGGCCGCCGGGGCGCAAGTGGTGGTGACGGGCCGGGTCACCGACGCCGCGCTGGTCGTCGGGCCCTCCCTGCACGCCTTCGGATGGGCCGACACCGACCTCGACGCCATCGCGGGCGCGGTGGTGGCCGGTCATGTCATCGAGTGCGGCGCCCAGTGCTGCGGCGGCAACTATGCCTTCTTCCAGGAGGTGCCCAATCGCGAGCGGATCGGCTTTCCCATCGCGGAGATGCATGCCGACGGCTCGTCGGTGATCACCAAGCATCCCGGGACTGGCGGCGCGGTGACGGTCGGGACGGTCACCGCGCAGCTGCTCTACGAGATCGGGAGCGCGCGCTACCTGAGCCCCGACGCGGTGGCCCGCTTCGACACCATCGAGCTCGCACAGGCCGGGCCCGACCGTGTACGGATCGGGGGAGTGCGTGGGGAGGCGCCGCCGCCCACCTTGAAGGTGACGGCCAACCTCGATGCGGGCTGGCGCAATTCGATGACGCTCGCCATGACCGGCGCACAGGTGGCCGACAAGGCCCGCTTCGCCGCCGACGCCGTGTGGGCCGGCGTCCCCGGCGGCCGTGGCGCCTTCGCCGAGTCGGACGAGCAGCTCACGGGCGACATGACCGGCGGCGGCCAGGCCTACCTGCGCCTGGCGGTCCGCGGCAACGATGAGGGCGCGGTCGGCCGGGCCTTCTCGGGCGCCGTGGTCGAGACCAGTCTGTCGAGCTACCCGGGCACGTTCTTCACCACTGCGCCGACCGGGGCGCAGGGCGTCGCCCGCTACTGGCCGACCTCCGTCGCCGCAGCGGCGGTGGCGCCGCACATCGAGTGCGACGGGGTGGAGGTCCCCGCATCGCCGCCCACCGTCGCCCCGGGCCCCGTCGCCCCGCCTCCCGCCGCGGCGCCCCGGGTGGGCGGCTCCGGCACGCCGGCGGCGGACCTCGTGCGGGTGCCGCTGTGGGTCCTCGTCGGGGCGCGCTCGGGGGACAAGGGGGGGGATGCCAACGTGGGCGTCTGGGCCGACGAGGACGAGGTCGCCGACTGGCTCCAGCGCGAGTTCACCGTCGACATGGTCACCGCGCTGCTGCCGGAGCTCCAGCCCTTTGCGATCAGCCGGTACCCGCTCCCGAACCTGCGGGCGGTCAACTTCGTCGTCCATGGGATCCTCGGTTGGGGCGTGGCCTCGAACCTGCGGCTGGACACCCAGGCGAAGGGTCTCGGTGAGCTGCTGCGCTCGCGCCTCGTCGACGTGCCCGCCTCCCTCGTGTCGAGCGGGGGGCCGGCAGCGAGGCTCGCCTCCGCCTGACCCGGGGCGGCCGCAGGACCGGTCGCCGCCGGCCGGGCATCTGGCAGGATGGCGCGGTGGAGCTCGCCCGCCTGGTGGCACTCGTCGCGGGCATCGCCGTCGTCGTGCTCACGGTCTGGAGCGTCTTCACCGCGCTGGTCGTCCCGCGTGCGACCTCCTCCCGGCTCTTGGGCACGCTCGCTCGCACGATGAGCGCATCGGCACGCCGGCTCACCCCGCGCCTCCCGAACTTCGCGGCGCGGGACCGCCTCCTGTCGTTCGTCGGTCCCGCCGCCGTGGTGTCGCAGTTCGTCCTGTGGCTGTGCCTGATCCTGCTCGGCCTGGCGTTGATCATCTGGTGGAACAGCGGCGTCGACTTCCCCCAGGCGGTCAGCATCTCCGGATCGTCGGTGTTCACGCTCGGCATCGCCACGGCGCCCGGGGCCGGGCCGCGCACGCTCGAGATCGTTGCCGCCGGCCTCGGCTTCGGGGTCATCGCGCTGGAGATCGCCTACCTGCCGGCGCTGTACAACGCGTTTGCCACCCGGGAGACGGAGGTGACCCTGCTCGCCGCCCGGGCGGGGACGCCGGCCTGGGGGCCCGAAATCCTGGCCCGCCACTTCTGGTTGGACACGATGGACGAGCTCCCGCCGCTCTACGCGGACTGGGAGCGCTGGGCCTCCGCCGTCTCGGAGAGCCACGCCAACTACCCCGGGCTGCTGTGGTTCCGCTCGCCCGTCTCGTCGCGCAGCTGGCTCGTGGCGCTCGTCGCCATGATGGACTCGGCGGCCATGTACCACTCGGTCAGCCCGGCGCGCACGCCACGCCAGGCCCGGCTCTGCCTCTCCATGGGGATCGGCTGCATGCGGTCGATGGCGCGCGCGTTGCGCATCCCCTACGACACCGATCCGCTCCCGTCGACGGGCATTCGCCTCACCAAGGCGGAATTCGAAGAAGGCTTCCGCCGCCTCGAAGAGGTCCACTTCCCCGCGGAGCGCGACCTGGACGAGTCGTGGCGGAACTTCCAGGGCTGGCGCGTCAACTACGAGCCGATCGTCGACGCGTTGACCCGGCTCATCGCGCCACCACCGGCTCCGTGGTTCGCGGCCCGCCCTGAGCTCGGCGACGCGGAGTGGCCCATCATCGTCAACCGCACCCCGGACGAGCCACAGGGGGCTCAGGGGTTCGGCGTGAGCAAGATCTTCAAGACGCCGTCGGCCCGGGAGTCGAACAACTCGTAGGCCTTCGATGCCTCCTCCAACCCCATCCGGTGGGTGAAGGTGTCGGCCACGGCGAGATGGCCCGCCTGCACCAGCGGGACGAGGTCGGGCCAGGTCCCGGGAATGGGCGCAAAGACGGCGCGCACCGTCAGGCTCTTCAACAGGACGAGGGCCATCGGGATGGGGAGGCCCATGGAGAGGTTGACGCCGACGATCGACACGGTGCCCCCGCTGGCGGCGCAAGACAGCGCGTCCACGATGCTGGCGTCGGCGCCGACGGCCTCAATGACCGACTGGGCCCCCCGCCCGCCGGTCGCCGCGAGCACCTGCGCGGACCCCGGTGCGGTCCGGGCGTCGATGGGCTCGGCCCCGAGCCGCTCGGCACGCGCCAGACGTTCCGGCACCATGTCGACCGCGAGGATGCGTCCGGGGCCGTAGAGCGACGCGCACTGCAGCGCCATGATGCCGACGGGCCCCAGCCCCACGACGACCACGGTCGCCCCGGGGTGGATGTCGGCGCGCTGCGCACCCAGGTAGCCGGTCGGGAGGATGTCGGTCAGCAGGACCGCCTCCTCGTCGGCGACGCCTTCGGGGATGGGGAGCGCGAAGAGGTCGGCGAACGGGACCGCCATGGCCTCGGCCTGCCCGCCCGGGAGGCTGGGAACGGTCCCGAACGCGGCCGCCTTGTCGTTGAGGCACACGTTCGGATGGCCGGCCAGGCACGGACGGCACACGCCGCAGCCGATGACGCCCGACACCAGCACGCGATCGCCCGGCTTGAGGCTGCGCACCTGCGGGCCCGCGTCGGCGACGGTCCCGATGGCCTCGTGGCCGAGCCGGATGCCGGCTCCCGTGGGCGCGTCGTGGTAGAGATGGAGATCGGAGCCACAGATCGCCGTGCGCTCCACGGTGATGATGACGCCCTCGGGCCCGGGCAGCACGGGATCGGGGACGTCGTGGACGCTGACCACGCGTGGTCCATCGAGGACGGCTGCTCGCATTCTGGCACGCTACCGCGCGGGACTAAACTCCGTCGGGCGAATTCGCAGCCGCGCCACCGGACATATGCCTCAGATCCTCGAACCCGCCACCACCGACGTCGCCGACGAGGACATCAGTGCGTTCTTCGCGTTCGAGGACCTGTGGGCAGTGATCGTCTGGAACGACGACGTGACGACATTCCAAACGGTGATCCGAGCGTTCGTCGAGATCTTCGGCCACACGGTCGAGCGAGCCGATCAGCTGGCCTGGAAGATCCACCGCACCGGCAAGGCCGTGGCCGCGGTACGGCCGAAGGACGAAGCCGAGGCCGCTGTGCAGGCGCTGCACCGCCGTGGCATCTCGGCCACGCTCGCACGCGCCTGAACGGCGAGCCGTCGGGCCGAACGCGCCCTACCCGCCTCCGCGGCGCTCGAGCGCCGACGGAGAGCCGCGCCTTCACGCCCGGCCACTCGGCCGCCACGATGGAGAAGCGGGCTGACGTGCGAACGGTGTCGTCGGAGCCGGGCCGGTCTGCGCGCATGATGCCGTCCAGTTGGCCTCCGATCCGCTCGATGGCCGCCCACGACCGCTTGTTGCGCACGTCGGTCTGCAGCCCGACCCGGTGCACCCTCCAGACCTCGAAGGCGTGCGCCAGCATCAACAGCTTGGCCTCCGTGTTGACTGGAGTCCGCTGCGCCGAACCTGCAAGCCAGGTGAAACCGATGTCGACGACGTCGGGCACGCCGTGGCGCTGATGGTTCGCCCCGGGTGGCCACTGCCAGAAGAAGATCTCGCAGAACCGTGTGGCACCCGACGACCCGGTCGCCCCGGTCCGGCCCCGCTCCCTTGTGGACCGTGGCGAAAGCCACGTGTGCCCCCGACGCCGTCTTGGCCAGCGCGTCGCGGACGTAGTCGGTCATCTGCTCCAGGCCGTCGGGCGTGTAGGTCCATGGTAGTTGCTGCGATCCTCGGCCGCGGCCTCGACGAGCGCGGGGATGTGCGCCTCTTTCAGCGATTCGAGTCGGACGTGGTTCCCCTCGAGCGTGAACAGCTCAGGCATGCGCGGCGGGCACGCCGGCCTCCTTCGGAGCATCGGGTCCGCTCTGGGCGGCGGGCGGCGGCCCCGGCTCCTGCGGCCCACCCGGCGCGGTGGGCACGACGAAGTCGCGCTGACGCACGAGGACGAACGCGCACACCGCGCCGACGAACGCCACGACGGCCCCGATGTCCATCAGGTGATTGAGCGTGGTCGAGAAGCCGACGTGGTAGGCGTTCAGGAGCGCTTCACGTGCCCTAGGGACCGGGATGGCCGCGGCCACTTGGCGTACCTCGCCCGCGGACAGCGCGCCCTGCAGTTGCGAACCGCCCCGACGGAGCACCTCTGGGCCGTAGGCCGACTTGCCGAGCGCGGACGACGTGTACCTCACGATCTGGCTCTGGAACACCGCCCCGAGCACCGCGATGCCCGTGGCGATGCCCACCTGGCGGAACGTGTTGTTGGCGCCGGACGCCATGCCGCTGCGCTGGGGCTGCACGACCGAGACGGCGCCCGATGCCAGGACCGGGTTCACCGTGCCGGCGCCGAAGCCGGCGAGGATGAACCCGGGCAGCAGCACGGTCCAACCCGATGTCGGCTGGGTCGTCCCCATCCAGATGAGCGCGCCGGTCACGCCGAGCATCCCGATGCCGAGCAGGTAGCGCGACTGCACCCGCACGGTCAGCCTCCCGGCGAAGAAGGACCAGAAGAAGATGGCCAGCGTCTGGGGGAGGAAACGGAGGCCAGCCTGGAGCGGGCCATAGCCCAGGTCGTCCTGGAGGTAGAGGGTCAGGTACAAGAACATGGCGAAGATGGACGAGGCGAGGGTGAACGCCACCACCGAGAGCCCCACGAAGGCGGGGATCCTGAAGAGGCCGAGGTCCAGCATGGGATCGGCGGTGTGGAGCTCGTTGAAGAAGAAGGCCACCATGAGGATGGCCGCCGCGGCGAGCAGGCCCACGATGGTCGCGCTGTCCCAGCCGAGATCGTTGCCCCGCACGAGCGCGAACACGAGGGCGAACAGGCTGGCCGAGAAGGTGAGGAAGCCGACCCAATCGATGCGGCGCTCCCTCGGGTCCTTGGACTGGGCGATCTTGGTGACGGTGATGATGACGGCGACGATGCCGATGGGAACGTTGACGAAGAAGATCCAGCGCCAGCCGATGCCGCTCGTGATGGCGCCGCCGATCAGGGGCCCGATCGCGACGGCGCCGCCGATCACCGCGCCGTAGAGGCCGAAGGCGGTCCCGCGGTCCCTGCCCACGAACGCCCCGGCGATGAGGGCGAGCGAGGTGGCGAACATGATGGCACCGCCCACGCCCTGGACGGCCCGGGCCAGGTTGAGCATGAGCGGCGTCGTCGAGAGGCCGCACAACAGCGAGGCGAGTGAGAAGACGACGAGCCCGACCGCGAACACCTCCCGGCGGCCGTAGATGTCGCCGAGCACGCCCGCGGTGAGGAGGAAGGCCGCCAGCGTCAGCGAGTACGCGTCGACGACCCACTGCAGGTCGGAGAAATTCGAGTGCAGCGACCGCTGGATGTCGGGCAGTGCCACATTGACCACGGTGATGTCGAGCAGGAGCATGAACACCGCGGTGCAGACGGCGATCAGCGTCCACCACTTGCGGTCGAGAGCGGGCATTGGCGGATTGTACCGACCAGAGTTCCCCGCTCGTACAATGTGCCGTGATCGTCGGATCGGCCCTCACCATCGAAATCGGTGACCGCACCCTGCTCGCCGACGCCTCGTTCGTCGTGGGTCAGGGCGAGAAGGTGGGGCTGGTGGGCCGGAACGGCACCGGGAAGTCCTCCTTCATCTCGGTGCTCGTGGGCCAGCCTCCACCGCAGCTGCGCCAACGGGGCAACGTCCGGCTGCTCGGGTCGTTCGGGTACCTGCCCCAGGCCCCCGTGCCCGGCGGGCTCGGTCTCGAGCCGACGGGGTTCTCACACATCCTCTCCGTGCGCGGCCTCGACGTCCTGGACGACGCCCTCGGGTCGGCCCGCAAGTCCATGGCCGACGACCCCTCCGAGGAGAACATCGAGCTCTTCACCGACCTGCAGGAGCAATTCCAGTCGAACGGTGGCTACGAGGCCGAGTCGATCATGGCCCGTCTGGCCGACGGGCTGGGCCTCCGCCAGGAGCTGCTGCTCGAGGACATCGATGAGCTCTCGGGCGGCCAGCGCCGCCGTGTCGACCTCATGCGGGTCCTGTTCCAGGATCCGGAGCTCATGATCCTCGACGAGCCGACCAACCACCTCGACCGCTCCGCCAAGCGTTGGCTCCTCGACGAGTTGGCCCGGTTTCCCGGCGCCCTCCTCGTGGTCAGCCACGATCTCAAGCTGCTCGACCGCTCCATCAGCAAGGTGCTGCACATCTCGAACCAGCGGCTGACCGAGTGGAAGGGCAATTACTCGAAGTTCCAGGCCCTCCACGAGGCCGACCAAGCCCAGCGCGAGCGTGCCGCAGAGCTGGAGCAGCGCGAGATAGGGCGCCTCTCGGCGCTGGCCGACTCCATGCGTGCGAGCACGGAGAAGCGGGCCCGCAAGGCGAAGGCACTCGACAAGCGGGTCGAGCGGATGGAGTCGGAGCGGACCCGCGTCGACAAGCGGGAGCGGTCCACGAAGTTCAAGCTCCCCGCGCCGCCCCGCTCGGGCGCCATCCCCGTGGAGGTGGCGAAGCTGGGCATCCGCTACGGCGCCCACGAGGTGATCTCGGAGGTGACCTTCCACGCCGGCCGCGGTGATCACATCGTCGTCATCGGTCGCAACGGCGCCGGGAAGTCCTCGCTCCTGCGCTGCCTGGCCGGGGTACAGGAGCCGACGAACGGCGTCATCGAGCGGGGGGCGAACGTCGCGGTGGGTTACTTCGCGCAGGAACACGAGCAGGTCGACCCGGCGCGGACCGCACTGGCCAACGTGAGCGACGCCGTCTTGAAGGCCGAGCGGGACCGGCGGGCGCTGCTCGGCTCCTTCGGCCTGCCGTCGAAGGCGGCCGACCAGATGCCCCGGACCCTCTCGGGAGGCGAGCGGGCCAAGCTCGGGTTGGCCATGCTCTCCGCCGGCGAGGCGAATCTGCTGTTGCTCGACGAGCCCACCAACAACCTCGATCCCTCTTCCATCGCTGCCGTCGGAGCCATGCTCGGGAGTTGGCCGGGCACCATCGTGGCGGTGAGCCACGAGCGGGGCTTCGTCGAGGCGCTCCGGCCGACCTATTGCCTGCGCCTCCCCGAGGAGCGCTACACGCACTGGCGCGACGAGTACCTCGACGATGTCGAGATGCGGTGACTCTCCAGGTTCACCGTGGGGCGGCGAGGGCGACACCGCGACTGCCGCCTCAGTTCGACCTGGCGTCCGGTCGACTCTGAGCCCGGACCGCTGTCCAGCCTATTTGTGCGCCAGCTCCAGCGCGGCCCGTTGGTCGCCGGTGAGCCGTGCGCCGGCCCAAATGAGCAGTGAGCCCACGCGCCGCCGAGAACGAGGGAACCGCGGTGCATGGTGTCGGACGCTTGGCTGCCCTCGGGTTCGACGCTCGTCGAGGAGATCCTCGTGTCTGGCTGTGGCGAGAACGCGTAGCAATTCGGGGTGCATTGGTGCTCCTTGGGGACGGAGAAGAAGTATGGACGCAGGGTGTGACAAGACGAGCTCCCGGCACGCTCCTGCTCGAGGACGCAGCAGCACCAGTGGGTTCCGGCCGGAACCGGGACGACCGAACCGAATGCAGGCGGCATGCGTCTGATGAACAGGCGCCGAGGTGGAGCAGGAGGGCCCGTTGTTCACGAAATTGACCGCATGCCTGGTGGTCGGAGCCCTTGCCGGCGTCGTCTTTCCACTGGGTGCCGCCGCGGCTGCCTCCACCCAACCGACTCGTAGTTATCCCCTACCGAGTGACGGGTGGAAGCCCGGACAGGCCGCCATGCAGGGGTTGTCTTCCGAGCGGTTTCAAGCGAAGCTCGTTCATGGGAGAGCATGCACCTCGGATGGATCGTTGGTCTATCTGTGGCCCGCGGGGTACCGGGTCCGATTCCATCCAACTGTGTTGCTCAATCCGATGGGCAGGGTCGTGGCACACCAGGGCCAGGACGTCAGCGTGGGTGGTGGCATCGTCGGCACCGCTTCGTGGCCGAGTGCAGCCCGCTGTGACCAAGGCGGTGGTGTTTGGGCCGTGCAAGGTCCCGTCTCTTCGGGACGACCCGGGATCGGACCCTCATGACCCGATGGGCGTGCCGACCTGACCACTCGCGGACATCCGGTCGTCCCCGTCGCCGGCCCGGGCGACGCCGCCGCTCCTCCTAACGCCTAGCTGACCCAGATCTGGGTCGGCCAGAGCACGCCCTCGTCGAAGGCGATCGCCTTGGAGCCCTGCAGCGTCACCGGGTTGGCGAAGTTCTGCACCTTGGGGTTGGCCACGACCGCCCAGGTGTCGCGGGCCAGCCAGAGGTAGGGGACGTCTTGGGCGAGGTACTGGTTGATTTGCTGGTAGGCCTTGACCCGGTCGGCCTTGACGCCGGATGCCCGCCCCGCCAGCAGCGCCGTCTGGATGCGGGGGTCGACGTTGCGCGCCATGTTGAGGGCAAGCGAGCCCGAGGCCAGTTGCGTCGTCCACCACACGTAGTTGAGGTCGGGGTCGACCGCTCCGAACTGGCGCCACAGCGTGGCCTGGTAGGTGCCGGCCAGCGTGTTGTTGATGATCGTCGCCTGGGCGATGATGTTGATGTTGACCGTCATGCCCGCCTGCTGCCAGGCCTGCTGCAGGAACTCTGCGGCCCGCAGGACCTGCGGATCACTCGTCGAATTGAGGGTGAAGGTCACGTGCTTGCCCGTCTGTTGCTGCACCTGCTTGACCAGCTTGGCCGCGCCGGCCGGGTCGTAGGCGGGGTAGGCGGTCGTGGTGTAGTACTCGCTCCCCGGCAAGAAGAGGCCGTTCATGGGGATGTCCACGCCCTTGTCGATGACCTTGGAGTACTGGGCTCGGTTGATGCACTTGGCCACGGCCACCCGCAGGGTGTGGTTGTTGAACGGCTCGGCCGAGGTGTTCAGTTGGATGCACTGCACCGTGGGCTGGCCCACGACCTGGCCGCTGTTGTCGTAGTACGACCAACTGCGATTACCCCGGAACTGCAGGAGGTTGTCGGGGGAGTTGGTGTGGATGATGTCCACCTCGCCGGTCTCGAGCGCGTCGGCGCGCGACACGTAGTCGATGATCGGCTTGTAGGTGATGGAGTTCAGGTAGGGGTAGCCCTTGCGCCAGTAGTGGGGGTTCCTCTTGGCCGTCATATGGCTGTTGGGCACCCAGTCCTGGAAGACGAAGGGCCCGGTGCCGACGGGGTTCGAGGTGCCGCCGTCGGCGCTGTTCAGCATGGACGGCGCGGCGACGTAGCCGGTCTGGGCCTGAGCCAGGTAGTAGGGGAACGGGGCCCACGACGACTTCATGGTCAGCGTGACCGCCATGGGGCCGGTGACCGAGGCCCCCTTGATGTTGGTGGCGAAGGCCGGTCCGGTCAGGATAGAAGTGGCCTGCTTCTCGATGTTGGTGTACAACGCGTTGGCGTCGAGCGGCGTGTTGTCGTGGAAGACGATGCCGGGGCGCAAGGTGATGGTGAAGGAGGTGAAGTCCTCGTTCGAGGTGATCGACTCGGCGAGGTACGGCTCCACGCCGCCGGAGGCGTTGACGATGGCGATGGGGTCGAACACCGTGCGGCCGTAGAGGAACCCACCCTCGTCCCAGCGGGCCGTCGAGGGATTGAAGCCGCTCTCCTCGGTGTCGATGCCGAAGGTGACGGAGCCGCCCCGCACTGGCTTGGCGCTGGAGAGCCCGTTCCTCCCCGGACCGTTGGTGCCGGCTGCGCCCGCAGGCTCCCCCAGGGCACCGACTGCGGCGGCGGCGGCACCCAAGGCCAGCCCACCCGCCAGGAACGACCGACGATCAATTGACTGCGTCATCGCAACCCCCCAAAGGTCCGAATCCCATGTAGTCCCATGTAGTACGAGTCCGTCGCCCCCAGCGACTGCGGCAGGTTACAACTTCGTGACCGCCCGAGGGGGGCGGCCGGTTGGGGGGTCATCGGTGGGGTATGACAGCCTGGGATCACGACGACGGGAGGAGTTTCGAATGACGATCGCGGTTGGCGACAAGGTGCCCGACGTGAAGGTCTTCACCTTCGGCGACAAGGGGCCCGAGGCGACCACCTCAGCCGAGGTCCTGGGCCACGGAAAGGTCGTTCTCTTCGGGGTGCCCGGCGCCTTCACGCCGACGTGTTCCGACCATCACCTGCCGGGGTTCGTGCTGCGCGCCGAGGAGCTGCGCGCCAAGGGAGCCGACAAGGTGGTGTGCGTATCGGTCAACGACCCGTTCGTCATGGGTGCGTGGGGCGAGGACCAGAAGGTCGGCTCCTCCGTCGTGATGCTCGCCGACGGCAACGGCGAACTCGCCGAGGCGATGGGCCTGACCATGGACGGCAGCGGGTTCGGGCTCGGTTCCCGGTCCCAGCGCTACGCCGCGATCCTCGATGACGGTGTCGTCGCCTGGATCGCCGTCGAGCCCGGTCCGGGGCTGAACGTCAGCTCGGCCGAAGAGGTGCTCGCCGCGCTGTAGCGGACGAGCCGGGCGGCCCGACCGGCCACGCGGCGGTACGCTTGGCGCCACCCGCTGTCCGGCGGAGTGTCGTATCGCTCCGACTGGCAGAAGGGCTCGACCTACGACGTGGCCTACCACGATGTCGGGCTCGTGGTCAGCGACCCCGAGCAGGTCGTCCTCGAGTCCGATCGCTATCGGCGCCTGGCCTACACCTGGCACACGTTCACACCCGAGTGGGCCGCCCAGCACGGCTTGGAGGAGGCCACGGCCGCCACCTGGCGGGACGAGCCCCGCTCCAGGGTCGCCTTCGACATGGAGGCGGCCGCAGAGGGCGTCGTAAAGCTCACCGTGGTCCACGACGGCTTCGAGCCCGCCAGTGAGGTCCTCAAGGGCATCACTGGCGGGTGGCCGGCGGTGATCGCCAGCCTGAAGACGCTGCTGGAGACCGGGTCGGCCCTGCCGGGCGGCTGAGCGGCGGGCTTCCATCCTCACCCTGGGGTCAGCTGCCGACCGGCATGGCCTGAGAGTGGACGGGAGCTGAATTCCCCCTTGTGAACACGCTTCTTTCGGCGTAGAATACTGAGTATGCTACTTCGAAATGAGCGGTCATGAGCGTCCGTCACGCCCTGCTGGCCCTGCTCAGCGAGGGGCCCAAGTACGGGCTCCAGCTGCGGCAGGAGTTCGAGACACGGACCGGCGAGGTCTGGCCGCTCAACGTCGGGCAGGTGTACACGACCCTGCAGCGGCTCGAGCGCGACGGCCTCGTCGAGTCCGACGACTCGGCCGACGAGGGACCCCAGAAGGGCTTCCGCATCACCGAGGAGGGGGAGACGGAGCTGGCGGACTGGCTGCAGACCCCACCCGACTTCTCCTCGCCTCCCCGGGACGAGCTCGTGATCAAGGTGCTCGTGGCCCTCGGGCTCCCCGGGGTGGACGTGCACGAGGTGGTGCAGGTCCACCGGCGCTATCTCGTCGAGCTCATGCAGCAGTGGACGCGCCTCAAGGAAGACGAGTCCCGGTTCGACGTGAACTTCGCCCTGGTCGTCGACGCCGAGCTCTTCCGGCTCGACTCGCTGATCCGGTGGCTCGATATGGCGGACGGCCGTCTGAAGCGAGCAGCGGCGGATGGTGTCACTGCGCCGACACCACAGCCGTTCCCACTCCCCAAGGCCCGGCGCAAGGCAGGAGCACGACCATGAGCTATCTCGAACTGCGGGGGATCTCCAAGGTGTACGGCGAGGGTGCGTCGGAAGTGCACGCGCTCTCCGACATCGAGCTCTCCGTCGATGCCGGCTCGCTCGTCGCCGTCATGGGCGCCAGCGGATCGGGCAAGAGCACGCTCCTGACCATCGCCGGCAGCCTCGAGGACCCCACGAACGGCGAGGTCTACGTCGGGGGTGCGCCGCTGTCGAAGCTGTCCCGCAACGGCAAGGCTCGCCTGCGCCGCCAGTCTGTCGGCTACGTCTTCCAGGACTACAACCTGCTGGCCGGGCTCAGCGCGGTGGAGAACGTGTCCCTGCCCCTCGAGCTCGACGGCGTCGCGGCCCGCAAGGCCCGGGCGGCTGCGATCGAGTCGCTCGAGGATTTCGGGCTGGCCGACCGGGCGTCGCACTACCCCGACATGTTGTCGGGTGGCGAGCGCCAGCGTGTCGCCATTGCCCGCGCCGTCGTGGGCAACCGCCGGCTGCTCCTGGCCGACGAGCCCTCCGGCGCGCTCGACTCCACCAACGCCGAGGCCGTGATGCGCCTGATCCTCGCGGCCTGCCACCGGGGCCTCGCCGCCGTCGTGGTGACCCACGATGCCCAGCTCGCCTCGTGGGCCGACCGGGTGGTCTTCCTGCGCGACGGCAAAGTTGTCGACCAGACGCTCCCGGTCGAGAGCCCGGAAGCGCTCCTCGCCCACCTCCCGAACCAATGAGCGTCGGCGTCCTCGAACGGCGGGCCACCGAGTCGGCCCCCGAGCCCAGCCAAGGCGGGGTCCCGGCCCGCCGGGCCATGATCCGCTGGGCCTGGCGCCTCTTCAAGCGCGAATGGCGCCAACAGCTGCTCATCCTACTCCTCATCATCGTCGCCCTGGCCGCCGTCGTGGTCGGTGCAGCGGTCGCCGTCAACACCCCACCGCCGGCCAACGCCGGGTTCGGCACGGCCCACGACCTCGCAACGTTCAACCTGACGCCCACCAGCAAGTCCGCGTCGACAAGCCTGCCGGCCGTGAATGCGCACACGGCCGAGATCGAGCACGCCGTCGGCGCGGTGCAGGTGATCGCCAACGAGACGTTCACCGTCCCCGGCTCGACGCAGACCTACCAGCTGCGGTCCCAGGATCCCCATGGACCCTACGGCGGACCGATGCTGCAGCTGCTGTCCGGGCGCTACCCGACCGGGCCGAACGAGATCGCCCTCACCCCGGGCTTGGCGTCCGAGCTCAACCTGCAGGTCGGCGACACGTGGTCCCGGGGCGGCAAGACCGTCGTCGGCATCGTGCAGAACCCCCAGAGCCTGCTCGACGAGTTCGCGCTCGTCCCGCCGGGCCAGGTGCGACACCCGACGCAGGTGAGCGTCCTCTTCGACGCGTCGCCCAACACGCTCAAAACCCTCTCCTCCCTCTCCTCCTTCGTCACGACGCCGGGCTCGAACACCGCCAACATCATCAACCCGGCGACCATCGTGCTGGCGCTGGCGACGGTGGGCATGCTCCTCATCGCCTTGGTGTCGATCGGCGGCTTCACCGTGCTGGCGCAGCGCCGCATGCGTTCCCTCGGGATGCTCGAGTCCATGGGGGCGACCGACCGCAACGTCCGGCTCGTCCTGGAGGCCAACGGCGTCCTCGTCGGCTTCGTGGGTGCCGTCGTGGGCTTCGCGGTGGGCCTGGTGCTCTGGCTGGCCTACCGGCCGACCAACGAGCAGAACGCGCACCACCTCATCCCGACGCTCGCCCTGCCGTGGAACGTGATCGTGCCGGCAATGGTGCTCGCCGTCATCGCGACCTTCTTCGCCGCCAGCTACCCCGCCCGCGCCATCACCCGGGTGCCGGTCGTCAGCGCCCTCGCCGGGCGTCCCGCGCCGCCCCGCCAGATCCACCGCTCGCTGGTGCCCGGTGTGATCGCACTCGTCGTGGGGTTCGTCATGTTCTCGGTCTCGGGAGCCTCGGGGAACGGCGGCGGCGTGGTATGGCTGGTCCCCGGGCTCATCGCGCTGATCGTGGGGATCATCCTCGTCTCACCGTTCTTCCTCGCCCTGTTGGCGCGGATCGGCGACAAGTCGCCCATCGCCATCCGCCTGCCGCTGCGCGACATGGCGCGTTACCGGGCGCGCTCGGGCTCGGCCCTCTCGGCCATCAGCCTCGGCATCATGATCGCAGTGATCATCTGCGCCGTGGCCGTCGCCCGTTACTCCAACGTCTTCGACTACGTCGGGCCGAACATGGCAGCGAACGCGCTCAACGTGTACGCCCCGCCCAGCGGCCCAACCTTCGGGCCGAACGGGCAAGTGGGGAACACGACGCCGCCGCCGAGCATCCAGACGCAGGAGGCCGCCGTGCACGCCATCGCCTCTGCCGTCGGCGCGTCGCACCTCGTCGAGCTCGACAATCCGGCGGTCGGCCTGCAGAACCCGAGCGCGGACGGCCGCCAATGGAACGGCGCGATCTACGTGGGGACGCCCGCCCTCCTGCGGGCCTACGGCATCAACCCTTCGTCGATCCCTTCCAACGTCGACATCCTCAGCTCGCGGCTGGGGCTGGCAGGTTCGGGCGTACAGCTCACCTACGGCGGTGGCGGGAAGGGCGGCAACGGGTTCCAGGGCCTGGGCGCGGGCGGGAACAACTACAACCAGTGCACGCCCAACCAGTGCCTCGCCCACCCGGTCGTCCAGCAGGAGAGCGCGCTGCCCACGGGCACGTCGGCACCCAACACGGTGATCACCGAGAGCGCGTTGCGCCGCCTGCACCTCGCGGACCAGAACAGCCTCGACGGCTGGATGATCCTGACCAACAGCCCGATCACCCAGGCCCAGCTCACGAGCGCCAATTCGCTGGCGGCTTCCGCCGACCTGAGCACCGAGTCGAAGAACGACGAGCCGACGTCGGCCGAGATCGTGAACTGGGCGACCGTTTTCGGCATCGCGCTTGCCCTGGGCGTCCTCGCCATGAGCGTGGGCCTCATCCGCAGCGAGACGGCAAGTGAGCTGCGCACGCTCACGGCGACGGGCGCCAGCTCCCGCACCCGGCGCACCCTGACAGCGGTCACCGCTGGAGGTCTCGCTTTCTTGGGGGCGCTGCTCGGGACGGTGGCGGCGTACGTCGGCCTGTTCGGTTGGTTCCGCTCGAACCAACTGGAGGGTGGCGTGTCGGACATCATCAATCACGTCCCGTGGGACAACTTGCTCTTCATCTTGATTGCCATGCCGGTCGCGGCCGTGCTCATCGGCTGGCTGCTGGCGGGCCGTGACCCGAAGGGGATCGCGACCCGGCCGATGGAGTAGTCAGGACTCGAGCGTCACCGCGAAGCGGTCGGTGTAGAAGGCGAGGGCCTCCCGCCGCTCGGCGGCATGAATGCCGAACTGCGCCAGGTCGTACTCGACGGTGCCGAACTTGCCCCGGGGGTGCTCCGCCATGAACGCTGTCATGGCCGCCCGGGCGCGTCCGTCGAGCGGCTGGCCCGCCAGTTCGTAGACCCGTGCCACCATGGTCATGTCGTCGGCCATGAACTCGTCGAAGTGCACGTCGATGGTCTGGTCTGCCGGGAGGACGTCGTGATCCTCGGCGCAGCGGCTCAACATCAGCTCGAGACGGTTGGCCCAGTAGTGGCCGATTCCCTGCACGTCCACGTGGTCGCGGGTGAGGCGGGCGCTGTAGACGAGCATCGTCACCATGGACGCGGTGACCGACACCGGGTCGCGGTGCGTGACCACGAAGGTGGCGTCGGGGAACGTCTCGACCAGCGCGGGGAACTGCTCGAGGTGCTGGGGGGACTTGAGGACCCAGCGTGTGCCGCCGCGCAGCCATTGGAGCGCCTGGAGGATCTTGCGCAAGTAGGCGTAGGACGGTCGCTGGTCCCGGGCCAGGTAGGCGTCGCGCCACGTCGGCATCGGCGCCGTCGTCTCGAACAGCATGGTCGAGAAGTCGATGGCCAACAGCTGGATCTCCTCGTGGGCGTGCTCAACCGTCATCTCGTGCATGCGGTTGAAGTACGGCATGGCGGCATCGAGGAACGAGAGTGCCAGCGCGGTGCGCTCTTGGCGGGGGTCGGGCGCACCGGGTGCCGGCTGCTCACTGTCGGCGAGGACGGGCTCCAGGCTCTCCCAGTAGGGGAGGGAGCGCAGGGCGGGGTCGGCGGACATGAGATTGTGCAGGTGCGTGGTCCCCGTCCGGGGCAGGCCGCAGACGATGATCGGGGCGACGATGCGCTGGTCGAGGATCTCGGGATGCCGTTGGATCAGGTCCTCGATGAGGAGCCGGTTCTTCAGCAACCCGAGGATGAAGGAGTGCTGCTGCATCACGCCCGCCCCGTTGAAGCCGCCCTGCTCCCGCATGGCCCGGCACAGCACATCGAGTCGCTCGACGAATCCGCCCGGACCGAAATCGTCCAGCTTCGTCTCTGCCGCGGCGGCCTCCATGAGCGTGACCGGTTCGATGCGGAGCTGTGACCCCGCCTCGTTCATGAAGTCCAAGACGGCTCGGGCCTCGTCGCTGTACCGGGGCTCGGACAGGTCGTCGAGACGCACGGGCGCTGGGCGCGCGCTCATACGGTGGCTACCGGCAAGACCTCCACCTGGGGCTGCTCGGGTGTGCGGTCGGGCAGGAACCAGCGGAACCAGATGCGGCCCGTGCGGTGGCCGGCCGTCGAGACCCAGTTGGGGTGGGCTGGGCGCCGGGCCGAAACGACGATGACCCAGGAACCGTCGGGCTCGTACTGCGCCTGCGCGCCGTTGATGGTGACCCGCTCGTAGTCGTAATTGTAGGTATGCAGGAGGCGGTTCCACAGACACATGTTCCAGAACACGCATTCGGGGGAGCGGCCCCGGATCACGAGGGCTTCGTCGTCCTCGAGCTCGAAGGCCCCCATGGCGTAGGCGGCGTCGCCGGCCGCCCACCCGAACGTGGTCGTGGGCACCGGGTAGGGCGGGTCGATGGAGTTGGGAGTTCCGAGCGGGATCGGGACGATGCTGGCCTGCTCGCGCAACCACGTCGCCATGGCGCGGAGACGTCGTGCAAGGTCGGCGTCGTTCTCACGGAATGTCTCAGGAGGGTCATCCGACTCGATCTGCCAGCTGGCTTGCTTGCCCGCTCGCGGCTCTTCGAGATAGTCCCGGGTGATGGCGGCGACCGCATCGGGCTCGAGCCGGATCCACGCCACGCCGGGTTCGGACGGCTCCTGTTGCGACAGCACGATGTGCATGGCGCCGTCGGCCCCCCGCGTCGCGCCCTGGCTGTTCACGGTGCCCACGATGTGGGTGGAGTAACGGCCGTCGTCGGGACCGCCGTAGACCGTCAGGGAGAGGTAGACGGCATCGCCCGGCTGAATGGTGACCCGGTAGGTGCGGGACGGGTCGATCGGGGCGAAGCGGTAGAACGCGTCGGCGTTGTCGCCGCCCCATTTCTTGTACGGGCCCACGATTTCCACGAAACGGGGCCGGGCCGTATCGGCCCACAAGGTCACCTCGGCGGCGACCTGGAGAATCGACAGGACCCACTTGTGCGCTTCGAGAAGGGTCGCCTCGTCGTCGGCCAGCTGCTCGACCAGGTGCGCATGCGTCGCGGCGACCTGTTCGAGCAGCTCGGTGAAGGCCGTCTCTGTCTCAGTCGTCATCTGCTCCCGGCGTGTCGGCGTGACGCCGATACTAGGGAGCGGCGCATCCGATTTGCGTGCTCGTTCTGCGCTGACCCCCCACGCCCAACCTCAGAGCATCCTCATTGGTGGAAGCCCAGGTGAGAGGCCGTTTGGACACGGTGTGACGGCCCCGACTTCAAGTCACAACGAAATTGTGCCGAAGTAGGCAACGTGCCAACGGACGGCGCCGAGTCCGCCCGTTCGGGCGTCGGGGCGGGGGACTCAGAAGAGATGTCGAGGGCCGGTCCTGACGACCGATCGTTCGGTCGCGCCCAGGGACCTCCCGAAGCGGCGGCGTCGGAGAACGCAGCGCCCGTTCCCGAGACCCGGAGTTGGGTGGCTCCCGCCAGGATCTATGCCTTCTCGGCTGTCCTTGCCCTCGCCGCCGCTGCCCTCTTGGCGAAAGGTCCCTTCGCCAACGCTAGCCCTATTCGACACCTGACCAATCAGCCCGAGATGTTCGCGGTGGTCTGCGTGCTGACAGTGGTGACGGTATGGCAACCGGTGATACTGCACTACCGAAGCAACAGTTACATCTTCGTTCTCTCGGAGGTCCCGCTCCTCCTCGGCTTGGTCTTCCTGTCTCCTCGCCTGTTCGTACTTGGGTCCGTGTTGGCATATGCCTTCGTGTACCTGTTCCTGACCCGAAAGCCTCTTATCAGGGTCACGTTCAACATTGCGTCCGAGGCTCTTCTCATCATGCTCGGTATCATCGTCTTCCGCGATCTTCTCGGGAGCCACACTCCCGTCAGCGCTCAAGGCTGGGGTTCGTTGGCCGCCGCAGGCTGTTTCATTGCCATAGCGTCGACCTTGGTCACGAAGATCGTCATGAGGCTGAACGGGCAGAACTCCGAGCGCTGGGCGCCCCTGCAGTACACGATCGAGGCGATGCTGATGGCCGCGAGTATTTGCCTCTCGTTTGTGGTCCTCGACGTAGCTTGGTTCAGTCTTTGGGCCACTCTGCCCCTGCTCTTGGTCGGACTCATGATCATCCTCGCCTACCGGGGCTACTCGAGGCTCCTGCTCCGCTTTGGATCGCTGCAACGCCTCTACGACTTCAGTCGCATTCTCGGCACGGCGAGCCTCGAGCCGTCGTCAATGAGCCTCGACGTCCTCGAGCAGGTTCGCACTGTCATGCGAGCTCGCCGTGCGGAACTCATCCTGGCCGAGCCGTCGGGGATCCCTCGCCGGATCTCGGTTGGTGACGAAGGGGCCTCAGGGATCGAGCCTATTACGCTTGATCAGACCTCCTTCGTGACGAAGGCGATTGCGACGGGCGACGCGTCTCTCCACAACACCACCGCAAGGGATGGCAGTCCCAGCAACGATCCGGTCGCAGGCGAATACAGCGATGCCATCGTTGCCCCGATCATGCACGGGCAGGCTCCGATCGGAGCGATCGTTGCGCTCGATCGTGACGAAGAGGCGGACCATTTCGACAACGATGACCTTCACCTTTTTGGGATGCTCGTCGCACACGCGAGCACCAGCTTGGAACGAGCCCGCCTCGTCGAGGAGCTTCGCTACGAGGTCGACAGCAAGTCGCACCAGGCGACGCACGACATGCTCACGGGGCTTCCGAACCGCATGCTGTTCCTCACCCGTGCGGCGAGCGCGCTGAGCGAGAGCAAGAGTGTCGCGATCGTGCTCCTCGACCTGAATCGGTTCAAAGACGTGAATGACACTCTCGGTCATGCCATCGGCGACAGGCTCTTGTGCGAGGTCTCCGAACGGCTTTTGCATGCCGTTTCTGGGCGTGCCACAGTCGCGCGTCTGGGCGGCGACGAGTTTGCCTTGGTCCTCTCCAATGTCAGCGAACCGGAGAGAGCGGTCGCCATCGTGCACGAGCTCAACGATGAGATTTCGCGGCCGATCAAGATCGACGGCTTGACGCTCGCCGTCGCAGCCAGCGCCGGCATTGCCATGGCGCCCGAGCACGGCGACGACGTGGCCCTCCTTCTGCAGAGGGCGGAGATTGCCATGTATCTGTGCCAAGGAGCGCCGGACCACGGTGGAGGTGTACTCGGTCGAGCAGGACCAGAGCATGCAGCGGTGGCTCATGCTCGGTGGTCTGTTGACACATGCTCTCGAGGACAAGAGTGAGCTGAGCGTCATGTACCAACCCATCGCCAATGTGGAGACCGGACATATCGAGCAGGTCGAGGCCCTGGCCCGCTGGACGCCATTCCGTGCAGGGCGTCATTCCCCCTGACGAGTTCATCGGGATTGCCGAGCAATTGGGCCTCATCGGCCAGATCACTGACTTCGTGCTTGCCGAGGGTTGCGCAAGGTTGGCGAGCTGGCGACAGGCGGGTCTTCAAATCGGCCTGGCCATCAACGTCTCTGGCCGCGAATTCTCCGATGCCGGTCTCGTCGACCGTGTGGCGAAGCACCTGCGGGCGCACAAGATTCCGCCAGATGCTCTGACGCTCGAGGTGACCGAGACCGAGGTCATGGCTGATCTCGGACAAGCAAGCAAGGTTCTGAACGAGCTGGCGGCACTCGGCATCCGAATTGCGATCGACGACTATGGGACTGGTTACTCGTCGCTCGCCTATCTGCATCGACTTCCGGTGCAGGAATTGAAGATCGACCGCTCGTTCGTGACCAATTTGCCGACCGACCTCAGCAACGCCATCATCGTCCGTTCTTCCATCGCCATGGCCCACTCGCTGGGCCTGACGGTCGTCGCGGAGGGCGCGGAGGACGAGGTCACCTGCGCCATGTTGGCCGACGCCGATTGCGACTCGATCCAGGGCTACTACCTGTCACGACCCATGGAGCCCTCGAGTCTTCAGGACTGGCTCCTTCGAGGCGGATGCCTCGAATTCGAGCCCTCCGAGGTCAGGATCGCCCCCTTGGGTAGGCCCGCATCCCGCGGGCATCTTGCCAGCAGGTCGTCGGGGAAGTGACTCGACGCTGAGTTGATCCCGGTTGATCCCGGGGCCATCGAAGGCGTACCGATTCTTCGGCTTGCCGCCCTCGTCCGGTGTCGGTCACCGGACGCCGGCCCGGGTACGTTCACCGGCTCGTGCATCCGCGCACAGCTGTGACCAGGCACCCCCGGCGGCTCCCACCGGGGACGGGTCGAGCGGGCTCGTCAGGCCCTCGCGGCCCACTCCGCGCTGGCCTCACAGGTTTCCCTCAGCTTGGAGGAGCGCCGCGGGCCCTTCGGGTCGGCACATTCCAGCAACCAATTAGGGCCTTTTGGCCCTAAATTGCGCCCAATCCGGCACCATCGTTCCTGGTCAAACGATGGTTCGCAATTGACACACCGGACGCACAACGGTTGCAAAACGGTTGCACAATGGGCGAGACTTGAGTCCGCGGAGGATTTGAGGGATACCGATCGCACGGGTGAGCCCTCGCATCCTCCTCCAGTACCAACGTGCGAAGGAGGTGGGAGTAATGGATTGCAACTTCAACGTTAAGTGGTAGTTGTTCCGGCCGATTGACAGCCGGTCCAATACGACCTGAGCAAGCCATCGATCCGTTCCACCGACACGGTACGGGGTGCTGCCCTGGTGGTATCGACACGGCGGGTGGTCACCTTTAGCGATTTCTCATTTCGCAGAGGCGGCCCCCGCCGTGTGTCGCGCCTGTGGTCAGAAAGCAGCAGGTACGGAGGGGAACGGTGCGACAATCTGGTGACGCGACGGAGTAAAGCTTTCGATGAGAATTCATAAGCGGGTGGCGCGGCACCGGCACCGGTTGCAGCGTTCTTTTGCGCGCCTGTGGGTGGGCTTCACGTTCTCGAGTACTGGTGATGGACTCATCTTGGGGGCCGTCCCGCTTCTGGCGGTAGTGATCAACCCACATCCACTTGCGGTATCCGCTGTCGTCGCCGCGGACAACCTTCCATGGCTCCTCTTGGCGCTGCCCGCCGGCGCCTTCGCCGACAGATTCAACCAGGGCGTGCTCATGGCACTGAGCAACACGTTCCGCGCCGGCGTCATCCTGATTGCTGCGCTCCTGATTCTTAGCGACCGGATGAACTTGCTGTTTCTGATCCTCGTCGTTCTGCTGAACGCGGGCGCTCGCGCCGTCTACTACTCATCATTGCAAGCCATGGTGCCCGCTCTCGTTGATTCCGATTCACTCGAGCGGGCGAACGGATTACTAACGGGCACAGAGTCAGGCACCGAGCATCTCGCCGGTCCGGTCGTTGGAACCTGGCTCTTCGCGGTGGGCAAGGCGATCCCGTTCCTGGCTGACTCCGTTTCTCTCGTGTTGTCCGCCGTTCCCTTCTTCAGACTCCGCGCGAGGGAAGGCGAAAAGCCCCCATTGGAAGAGTCCCCCAGTGTCTGGGAGGGCGCCAAGCTCTTGTTTGCCGACCGCCGCCTGAGAGTCCTTCTGGTGATGGTGAGTTGTCTCGCTGGACTCCAAGGTATGGAAGCCGGCGTACTCGTGCTTCTCGCAACCATGGAGTGGGGAGTTCGATCCGGCGCATACGGGCTCTTCCTCGCCGTTGGTGCCGTTGGGAACCTCGTGGGGAGTCTGTCCATCAGCGGCATCGCCAAGCGCTTCGGCACCGCCCAAACTCTCATCGGCGCCGCAATTGCATCTGGCGCCGGATATCTGATCATGGCTTCGGCGCACTCGTGGCGTTTGGCCGGTCCAGGCTTCTTTCTCGTAGGCTTTGCCGTCGCAGCAGGATCCGTCGCAGCGACCTCGCTCCGCCAGAGGTTGACTCCGCAGAACCTCATGGGGCGAGTAGGAAGTGCGTGGCGCGGCATTGTCTGGGGTGCTGCGCCCGTTGGCGCACTTGCCGCGGGAACGCTGGCGTCTGTCGGGGGACTTCGACTCCCGATTGTGCTCGCGGGGATCCTGCAATGCGCAGTCGCGATCCTGCTTGCTCGCCCTCTCCTCAGGAGCATCCGAGCCGGCGCGGGAGACTTCAGCCTCGATGTGGGGCGTCACGCGAGGCTCGAGGACCATCGGTCCATCAATGGCAGTGGGGGACTGAGGTTGTCGACGAGCCGGCAGAGCGCGGTGAACCGAGAAGAGGGGAAGAACAAGGGTGACCTTGCCAGCCCGACACCTTTCGCACAGGATCACAGGAGACCGACGCAAGGGGAGGAAGAGTGATGGAAATTGAGCCCAAACCACCGACCGCCAAGGGTCCGGCCGGGATGTTCACCGGCGACGTGTGGATCGACACGGTCTACAACGGGACGGAGCCGTCGCGGGCCAGGGTCAACAAGGTCAGTTTCAGCCCCGGCGCCCGCACCGCCTGGCACTCGCACGCTCTCGGCCAGACGCTCTACGTCACCGACGGCATCGGTCTGGTTCAAACCAGAGGTGAAGCCATCGCCAAGATTCGCGCCGGCGACATTGTCCGCACCCCTGCCGAAGAGGAACACTGGCATGGGGCCGCGCCCGACCACTTCATGACCCACCTCTCCATCACCGAGGGCACCGGCGATGCAACCAAGCCCGAAGCGGACTGGGGCCCTCATGTCACCGACGCCGAGTACGGCGGTCAGCCGTAGACGTCGGGTGCAGCAATCGTGTGGAACCTTTCCCGCACTGCAGATGGCGGGCGACTTCGCCGCCAGACTGCACACCCGCTTTCATGCGCCCCGGTGGTGGGGCACCTCGGCACGTCGGGAGCAGGTCCCGCGTGAACGAGCGACCTCGCGGGCACCCTTGGAGTGGCTTGACCCAAGTGACCTGGGTAGGTATCCGGGGTGGTTCCTTTGGGATGACACTCACCCCACGAGTGCTTGCCAAGGATGATCCTCAGGCAGGAAACGGTGGAGCCGGCTTCGTTCGACGCTCGTCAGCTCGGGAATCACTTTGATGGCGTCGAGATCGTCCTTCGGTCTTGGGTCCTTGCTCTTGAAGAGGAGCTGGAGGTCGGGGGCGAGGTACGGCACCTCCTGGTCGCTGCGCAGCACGGCCTCTGGCCAAGGGATGCGGATGGTCGGGTCACGTCGGAAGATCCAGAACTCCCGGTCTCCTTCGCCGATCGTGATATCGAGGCACCACGGCTGTTCGGGTCCTTTTCGACACCATAAGTTGTTCTGACTCGCCTCAGCGAGCAACGTCGAACCCTTCCACGGAGTGAGGACGCCGGAAGAGGCAATCTCGACATCCCAACTCGGGAGCACGTCACTGATCGCCGGAGCGTCGTTTCGTAGGATGCCCACATCGATGTCATTGTGGATTCGCCATGATCTGCCGAGGTGCAGCTCCAAGGCATGTCCACCGCCTACCCACCAACGCGCTGGAAACTGCTCGAAGAGACCGACCACTTCCTTGAGATCGAGAGGCATCCAGAGCCCGAGCCCGTCGCTTGCCACTGCCTACGCCTATACCGTCTCCGAGATCCCGCCTGAATCCCGCATCTTGGAGTTGCTTGGACATTGGCCGTCTTCTTCACCCACGCCCAATGTCTGAGGACGGCGCGACGGGGATCGAAAAGATCGGCGCACCGCACGCAGCACCGTTCCCCCATGGGGGACCGCCAGAATTTTGGGAGAAAGCGCCTCTACCTGGAGATTTCGTCATCCCATACAGGTTTGAGCCGGGGGACTACGGGAAATCAAATTGTCGTCGTGGCCTCAAATCGTGCTCGCCCCCCCGACCAGCTCCGGCGAGGCCCTTCGTGGGCATCGCTTCAGCGCCAAGTGATCGAATTCTGCGATCGGTCCCGCTCCGCCCTCATCGCTGAGGTGTCTCAGTACGAGCGGGGCAGTGATGGCTGGCAGGTGCTGTCAGGAGCCCTCGACTTTTGTCTCGAGATTCCTCCAATAGTGGAGGAATCTCGAGACAGGTCAACGGCCTTGCGTTCAGTGATCAATGCGTGCGGTCGCGTCCCGTTGTTGGCAAATGCGGAGAGAAGGAAGCGGGCGCTTGGGAAGTCCCAGATCATGAACTGCGTCGTTTTGGGTCTTCAAACCGGGCGCATCATGGACTTGGAGTTACCGGTCGGTGCTCCGCTACTGTTGCGCCTGAGCACGTACCGCCACCGCAGGCTTCGACGGCCCTAGCGAAACGAGCTGAGGCTCTGAGTTCAGTGGACGCGTCAAGGTGATGCACGATCGACGCCTGTCTCCGTACGAATCCGGGGCCCACCCGAGGGCACATCGGCAGGCAGCGCGTGATCGCGACCCCAAGGGATCGGTGAAAGGCGAAAGCGGCGATCTATGCCGGATCCTTGGCGGCACCGTCCCCATCCTCAGATGGTTCCCTCCGCTTTCGGGCGGGGTGACTCGGTTGACGACGTCGGTCCGGTGAACTCTTGACCAAAGAGGCCTAACGAGAAGTCAGGCAGCGACGCTGACACGTTTGCCAACGACGCGCCGCGAATCGATCCTCGTCGGGTCCGGTTATGGGCGCCGGCTCAGCCGGAGGTCACAGTGAGCGGGGGCACCGCGGTGCTGCACGGTCACCGGGCGGCCTCCGCCCCCAGCCGTACTGCCGGACGTTGTGGAGGGGGCGTTGCCCGTGCCCAGCGTGAGATGGAGCAGAATCCTTCGAGTGTGCCATTGCTCGCGGTGGTGACGAAGCCGCCGATGCTGTCGGTCTGTGAGAGACTGGACCACCTCGGAAGGAGTGCTCTTGAAACGGCTTGATCCGCTCACCGTGGTGTTCCTTGCTCTGGCGGGTGCCTGGGCGATGGGCCAGTTCGTCCTGGCTTTCTTTGTGCATGTGACGGAGCGGGCCAAATTGACAGACGCTGGATGGGTGGTGCCGCCTACGAAGACCTACATCCAGTCCTACCTCCTGTCCGAGGTGGTGCTCACTGCGGTTGTCCTCGGCATGGTCATCCTCGTCGCCTCACTGCTGCACCGGCGGAGGCGCGGCGATGAGTTCGGCGCCGGACGGCTGGCCTGGGGTGTGTCGATCGCCTCGTTGCTCTTTGGCGTTATCGGGTTCACCTACTTGTTCGGCGTCTCGGTGTGTCTGTGCCTGGCATGTGCATCCCTTCGTCGGCGTCCTTTGCCAGAGGTGCCACTGTCCACGGCCGCGAGGACAGCCCCTCTCGGTTGAAGATCACGGTATCTCGCCGTCCCGGTCGAGCTTTTCGCACTGAAGCGAGGACTCCTTCTGCGTCACGAAAAGCGTCGCGAACCGGGCGGTCCCAGATTCGTGGCGTAGAAGAAGACCGTACGGCCAGGCAAGATGGCGACGATGCCTGACTCACGCAGGCCAATCGTCACCCGATAGTTGATGCCATGGTTCGATTCGTGGCGGGTAGGGCTCTTTCCCGGCGATGGGATATGTCCTACAAACTCGGTCCCTCGTGAGTCAGTTGGCGAATTGATCCAGCCACGGGGCGGTTGCCGACAGCAACTCTTCGGTGAGAGCGATGATGTGCTCGTACGGCAGTCGGCCGGCCATCTGGTCGGTCAGCATGGCCTCCAGCACCACAGTCCGGTCGCCGGTGAGAGCAGCCTCGACCGTCAACTCCTGCGAATACACGATCCGACGCAGGCATTCGCCGAGGACGGAACCCACCTCGACGCGATCACGCGGTGTGATTCCTGATGCATTCGCGACACCCATGCATTCGAGGACGGGCCCGTGATCGAGGCCGACGACCTGGCCGCTGTTCGGAACATTCATCGGGAGGTAACGCTCATGGTCGGAGACGATGGCATCGAGGAGGGGGGCGACCAGTTCCCCCGAGCTCCATGGCGGAAGCTCTTGCGATGCAAGGAGTGCGGCCAGGTCAGCCTCGTCCGTCTCCTTGTCTGCCCGATGGCCATCGATGCCGTAGTGGTGAACGCACCAATCGGCACCGAAGCCACTGGCTTCTGTGACGAACCAGGGGAAGAACTCAGCGACGTGTGTGTCTGAGGACCCCGGGAGGACCCCGAACCGTCGAAAGAGCTCGAGCTTCAGCCGGTTGTTGGCCACGACGTCGCCCTTCGTCCATTTTTCCCCGGTCGACACCTTGCGCCAGTGGCTACCGGCAGGAGGCTCCATCCAGATCGGGTCGTCGAGAGCCGTGACGGGCTGGTCCATTATCGACCGCAGCATCGTGAAGCCGTCGGAACCACCGATGCGAAGAGCCGTGACCAGCGGGAGATGGTTGACGCCGCCGACCACAGGGTCGACCTCGTGCATCCCAACATCGAAAAGCAGGCTCATCGCCCAGGTCAGACCCACGAGCTCGTTGCACAAACCCACCGCCGACACCGTCGTCTCACGGGTCACAGCGCGGCACAGCGCGGTGAGGGGGTTGCTGACGTTTACGAGCAGGGCATCGGGGCAACGGCGCTCCATGGTCCGGGCAATGCCAACGGTTACCGGCACACTCCGCAATGCCCGCGATATGCCACCGGGACCCACGCTGTCGCCCACCGGTTGGGGCAGGCCGTAGCGGTCGGGTATCTCCAGGTCGTGGCGCATCGCGTCGAAGCCACCCACAGAAAGCCCGGTGATCACGAATTGGGCGCCGTCGAGCGCAGCCTCGAGCTCCGTGGTGGCAGTCGTCCGCAGACCGCCAGACCCAAGCGAGGCGATGTGGTCGGCCAACCGTTGGACCGGCAGCAGGCTCTCGGGCGCGATGTCCATCAGGACGACCTGGCTCTCAGCCAGGGACGGTGTGTTGACGAAGTCCAAGAGCAGGCGGGGCGTCCAGTGGGCGCTCCCGCCGCCGATGATGGCAATTCGCGGTGTCATGTCCCCTCCGGCCTAACCGTCGATTTCGCGAGTAGCAACGTCACCGTACCCTACGGCCATTCCATATCTGAGGTCTCCCGAGCCGCCGCTTGGAGGCTGTCTGGGACTCCCAGCGCCGGCGCTCGGCGCCCGCCACTGTTCCGTGGACGCGAGGCTGCGGTGGCGAGCGGTCGATGGGGCCTCTACCGTCGGCGGAACGACCTACCACGTGGCACTCACGGGATTGCCGGGTGCCGTGCATTGCCTCGATTTTGGTTCCCAACGCTGAGACGCGAATCGATTCCTGTCGCCCGGGGCACCCCGCTCCCGGCCAATGGTGGCGGATCTCTGATCCCACTTCATGGAATCCTCATACACGTATGGGACGCTTCGCTCGATGAGACGAGCGAAGCTGCCTCATGGTCGGGCAATTGGAGTCGCGCTCGCTACGTCCATTGTCTTGGTGGGACTCGCAGCAACCAGAGCGTCTGGAACGATGACAGCCGCCACTGCCAGATCGGCCACAGAGCCCGTGCTGCCGGGTGGGGTCGAGATCACTCCAGCGGTCACGCCGACGGGACGACCCTCGAACGGCACGATCGCGAGCCCTGGAGGATCCCTTCGGACTTACACGCTCTATGTGCCACGGTCCCTGCCCAAGGGTCGGCCGGTGCCCTTGTTGGTGGCGCTGCACGGAGGCCTGGGGTCGGGGCTGCAGTTCGAGCAGAACTCGGGTTTTGACGCGCTGGCGGAGGCGAACCGGTTCATTGTCGTCTATCCGAATGGGACGCCGATCCGCCCATCCGCACCGGACAGACTCGTGTGGAACGGCGGAGGCTGCTGCTCGGTCGCCGAGCAGAGCCAGGAGAACGTCAATGATGTTGGCTTCATCTCGGCCTTGATCACCAAGCTCGAAGGTCAGTACGACATCGACAAGGCACGCGTTTACGCCACCGGCCACTCCAACGGCGCCATCCTGGCCGAACGTCTCGCCTGCGAGATCTCGGACCAGATCGTGGCCATTGGGGTCCAATCAGGTGATCTCATGATCAACAGCTGCCCAGCCTCGCATCCCGTCTCGGCGCTCGAAATCCACGGCACGGCCGACCAAAACATTCCTATCAACGGAGGCATGGGATCACGTTCACTTACCCAGACCGATTTCCCTCCTCCAGTCGACGTGTTGAAGACGTTCGCCGAGCACGACGGATGCCGCTCCACGCCGACGACCAGCACCGAGGCGTCGAATCTCGCCGTTCAATTCGAGAGCTGGCAGTCGTGCAAGAGCGGCACGACCGTTGAATGGGTCACGGTAACAGGTGCCAATCACGCCTGGATGGGCCACCCAGCTTCGCCTGGCAGTGAACTGCTGGTCGGAAAGCCCTATATGGGGTTCGACTCCTCGGCGGCCATCTGGTCCTTCTTGTCGGCACATCATCGCCGCTGAGTCCACGCGCTCTGAAACCGCCCCTCACCGGAAAGCCGGAGCGAGCGTTGACTGGGTTCAGTGCAGGGGTGAACTCAGACGAAGAGTGGTCTCGCCCACGGCTTCAATGTCGAAGTCGAAGCCTGTTGCATGTCTGTGACCGGCCAGCGTTTGGAGTGCACGGATTCATCGTCGGCCCCGGGCCTGGATGAGGGGAACGCCAAACGGCAGAAAAGCCACGATGGCGGCGGCCAGCGCGAGAAAGGCGCCCCAGGACCAGCTGAATCCGGCCGGCTTGAGCAGGAAGCCCAGCACCACCAGAGCAACATTGACTCCCGTCATCAGGACCAAGAGCTGCTCCTTGGACATACGGCCGAGCTCCGCGAGGTCGCCGACACCGAACGCGGTGATCAGGACGTAGAGCACCAGGACGATCGAGTTCAGCACAGCGATGAACAGCCAACCGTGGACGCTGAGTCCATCAGCGGAAAAGGGACCGATGCTGTACCAGGGCAGCCAGAACGAGACCAGGAGGGCCACGGTGGCGGGCCCGGCGACCCGATCCTTCGCGTTCAGGGCGTTGAGGCGTTGCCGCGACTTCCCCGCCCGTTTGGGCGCCGGTCGCGGCATCACAGGCGGCCTGATGGCGGCGCCGCAATTGGGGCACAGTGCAGTACCCGGGAACACCTCAACCAGGCAGCGTGAGCAAGCAGGCATCCAACCTCCTTTCTACTGTGAGGTAAGCGCCCGATCAGGCTACAAGCCGAACCGAGGTGCGCCTCGTCAATTCGAATTCGGATCAAAAGGCGGACCCGGGAGCTCATACTCAGTGTCCGTCACGCCGGCCACGCGCTCTCAGCATGCAGCGGAGGACCGCGACGCTTTCGTCGGGAAGGCATCTGGAGCTTGGAAGGCACTCCATGAGAACTTGACGACCTGGGCAAGAGCGGAGACGTTCCTGGTGGTGCTGGAATCGAGTCGTCGCTGATATGCGCTGGCGCGCGCTGTCCGCGTTCCCTGTTGCACCAAATCGGAGAGAATTGGCGTGTCGCACGATCGTGGGTGCGGGCGACCGTGCTCCTCACGTCCCGTGCGGTCACGGGACTGTCACTGGTGGAGGCGGTGGGACCATGTTCGAACCCCTCCTGGTCCGTTGACCTGGGAAAATGTGGCGGGATGCGGGCGCCGAGTGGCGTGGGAACGTCCATCGTTGCAGAGCGGGTGGTTCATCAATCGGGTCCCGGGCACCCGCTCCTGAGCACCGCAAATGGCGGCACGGCCGCCGGTCGCAGCACGACTCGTTGGGCAGCGTCGCGTTACCGTGCGGGCGTGAGCCGCGGGTTCCCAGCGGGAACGGTGACCTTCTTGTTCACCCACGTCGCGGACTCGACGCGTCGCTGGGAGGAAGACCCGACGGCGATGGCCGAGGCGCTGAACATCCACGACGCCATCGTGCGGAACACGATCGAAGGCCATGGCGGCTACGTCTTCGACACCGGTGACGACGGAATGCGCGGCGGCGTTCTCTACTCCGGCCGACGCGGCCGCCGCGGCAATAGAGTCACAGGAACACCTTCGAGACGACAGCGCCATGGACTTCGCGGTCGGCATGGCCCTGCACACCGCTGAGGCGTCCGACCGCGACGGGAGCTACTCCGGCAACGAGGTGAACCGCGCTGCGCGGTTGGTATCACTGGCACATGGCGGCCAGGTGCTTGTTTCGGACGCGACCGAGGTGCTGCTCCGCCATCGCGTCGCACTGCGACCCCTGGGTGAGAACCGGCTCCACGGTCTGCGCGGCCGGATGTCGGTGCACCAGCTCATCGCCGATGGGCTCCCGGCCGACTTCCCGGTGCTCCGAGGCGTCGATCACTTCATGGGCAACCTCCCACAGCGGCTGAGTTCACTCGTCGGTCGCGAGCAGTTGGTTGACGAGGTCGCCGAGCTCGTGCAGTCCTGCCGCCTCGTCACACTGAGCGGAGTCGGCGGGGTGGGCAAGACGCGATTGGCCCTCGAAGTCGGGGCGGAGGTGGCCGGTGAGTTCCCCGACGGCGTGTGGATCGTCGAGCTGGCACCAGTCGGTGACCCGACCGCCGTCCCGGCGGCGATCGCGGCCGTGCTTGGCGTCACGCCTCAGGGCGACGTCCCCCTCATGGAGGTGGTGGCCGAGTCGCTCGGTGGTCGACACCTTCTGCTGGTCATCGACAACTGCGAACACGTCCAGGCGGCGGCGCGAGCCGCTCTCGCGGCGATGCTCGCCCGGTCAGGCGACTCCAAGTTCCTCGCCACGTCGCGTGAAGCCTTCGTGATCGACGAGGAAGTGGCGCTCACCGTGGCGCCGCTGGCGCTTGATGGGGGCGTGGCCTCCGATGCAGCCACGCTCTTCGTGGATCGCGCCCGTGTCGTGCGGCCCGACTTCGGCCTCGGGAATCCGGAGACGGCGATCGCCGTGACTGAGATCTGTCGAACCCTCGACGGCCTCCCACTTGGAATCGAGCTCGCCGCGGCGCGGATGGCGGCCATGAGCGCCATTGAGGTCCGGGATCGGCTCGCGGACCGGTTCCGATTGCTTCAGGCCTCGCAGCCGGGGCCTGAGCGACAGCTCACGCTCCGTCGTACCGTGGAGTGGTCCTATGACCTCCTCACAGAGGACGAGCGCGAACTGCTCCTCCTGACGTCGGTGTTCGCGGGCGGCTTCGACCTGACGAGCGCCTGTGCCGTGGTCGACGGTGCCGACGATGTCGAGGTGCTCCGTCTGCTCGACTCGTTGGTCCGAAAATCGATCGTGGTCGCCGACCACAGCGGCACGCGCACCCGGTACGGCCTCTTCGAGACCGTCCGCCAGTTTGGGGAAGACCGGTTGGGGGAGGCGGGTTTGCTCGAGCAGGCCCGTGATCGGCACGCCGCGTACTTCGCGCGGGAAGCGGCGGCCCGGTGGGAGCACTGGAACGGGCCCGGATGGCGTGCCGCGGTCGACTGGGTCGAGGTGGAGCTGGGCAACCTGCGGTCGGGCTACCGGTGGAGCGCGGGGCGCGGTGAAGTGGAGGTAGCGGCTGACATCGCCGCGCACGCAGCGTTGATGGGCTTCTCGGTGCAGCTCTTCGAGACGCTCGCATGGGCCGAGGAGCTGCTCGAGCCCGCGGCCAAGGCCGACGTGCGCCGGCTCCCCCGCCTCTACGCGGCCGCCGGGTTCGCGTGCTTCGCGGGGAGGGCGGAGGCGGCACGTGCGAACGCTCACCGGGCGACCGAGTTGGAGGCTGATCCCCGCTACGACGCGTGTGAACCCGGCTACGCATCGTTCATCGAGGCGTTGGCGAGCGTCTACTGCGGCGACCTTGATCGTTACGTCGAGCTCACCGGCGCGGTGGCGGAGCGATACGGCAGCGACCGCGGCTACGGCATCGCCTCCTATGTCGACGGTCTCCAGTCGTGCGGCCGGATTGAGGAGGCGCTCACGCTCGCCGAGGAATCCATCGCGGTCGCACGATCGCTTGGCAACCCCTATTGGATTTCGTACGCGCTCTGGATCGCAGGGATGGCCTTCTCCAAGGCGGACGCGCGCCGGGCGTTTGCGGCATGGGACGAGGGCGTCGACTTCGTACGCCAGCACCGCGTGCAGTTCTTCGAAGGCTTCATCGCGCGCGACGCCGGCCGCCTCCACACCTCTGACGGAGAGGTCGGAGCCGCCCTGATGCTGTTCGCCGACGCTATCGCCGCTTTCCAGCGTGCGGGCAACGTGCCGCAGCTGATCATCACGCTGGCGAGTGTGCCGGCGTTGTTCGAGCGGCTCGGGCGGCTCGAGCCGACTGCGATGCTTCTCGGCGCGCTGTCGAGCCAACCGTCGAGTCTCCATCACGTGCCCGAGCTCGGCGAGATACGCGATCGGGTTGGCCGCAAGCTCGGCTTGACGCGCGCCGCGACACTCGAGTCGGCGGGCGCCGAACTCGATCTGGGATCGGCGGCCGTGTACGCACTCCGGCAGATCGATGTCGCGCGCCGCGATCCGAATCAACGGGCCGGCCCAGCTCGGCCCGGCGGTCTGAGCCGACGAGAGGTCGAAGTGCTACGCCTTCTGTCCGACGGTCTGACCTCGGGCGAGATCGCCACGCAGCTCTTCATCTCGCCGAGGACGGCGGAGCATCACGTGCAGAACATCTACACGAAGATCGGGGTCTCCGGTCGTGCCGCGGCGACTCGTTGGGCGGTCCAGCACCAGGTGGTCGACGGGCGCGGCGGAGGGTAGCTCGGCCGGAAATGGGTAGCCCCGAAATGGGTAGCCCCGAAATGGGTAGGTCTACCGATGTCGCGTGGGAAGCCCATCCGCAGAATGTCCCTTGACGCCGACCGAACCCGGCCGGCGCGAAGCGGATCCGCAGGGATCCAAACCGAAAAGGGGAGATTCATGATCCTGGCCACCACGACTGTAGAGAACGTCGACCGATTCCTTGACATCTTCGGCACAAAGGGTGCCGACAAGCGTGCGCTCCACGGCTCCAAGGGTGCGGTCGTCTTCCGCGACCCCACCGAGGAGAACCGCGTCTGGGCGCTCTTCGACTGGGACGAGCAAGGGTGGGCCGACTTTGTGTCCGACCCCGACGTGCCGCCGATCCTCCGAGAGGCCGGTCACCTCGGCAAGCCGGAGGCAGCGCTGCTGCTCGGCTCTTACGGCGCTTGAGGAGGCGACCATGACCAGTGCAATCAACCGTTCGGCTCGGGTCGGCCTCGTCACCGACCAGACCGGTGCCCTCTCCTTCATGGGCATCGCCAACATCAACGTCGCCACGATGGTGATCGACGACATCAACGCTCGCGGCGGCCTGCTCGGCCGGCCGATCGAGCTGTTCGTCGAGGACAGCGCCACCGACGACGACCGAGCAGAAGCCGCCGCGGCGAAGCTCGTCGGTGCCGACGTCGACGTCGTCGTGGGTGGCATCTACAGTTCCACTCGCCAGGCCATCAAGCGACCAGTCGTCGAAGAGGCGGCGAGGCTCTACCTCTACCCCGAGCAGTACGAGGGTCAGGAGTGTCACCCCCTGATCTTTTGTACCGGTCCGGTACCAGCGCAACAAATCGACCCGTTCTTCCCCTGGCTCATGCAGGAGACGGGCGCGAAGACCTTCTACATGCCGTCGGCCGACTACATCTGGCCGCACACGCTGAACAAGAAGGTGCGTGAGGTCGTGGCCGACAGGGGTGGTGAGATCGTCGGCGAGGAGTACTTCCCGCTTGATCACACTGACTACCGCCAAGTCGTGGCTGCCATCATGGCGAGCGGCGCGGAAATTGTGTTCAACACGATTGTCCCGCCGGGGCTGACGCCCTTCCTCGAGCAGTTGCATCGTGCGGGGTTCACGCGTCGAGGTGGGACCATCGTCTGCACCTACTTCGACGAGAATTTCCTGAACCTCGTGCCAGCGGAGCAGGTCGAGGGCCTGTACGGGTGCCTGGACTACTACCGGGACGTTGACGACCCGTTCAGTATCGAGCTCCTCAATCGCTACGAAGCCCGTCACCCCGGCAGCGCCATGTTCACGGCGGGGAGCGCGTGCACCGGTACGTACCGAGCGCTAAAGCTCTGGGAGGCTGCCGTCACCGAAGCGGGGTCGCTCGACCAGTCCGACGTGATCGCGGCGCTCGACCATGCCCGGATCACCGAGGGTCCGGGAGGCCCCGCCGAAATGGTGCCGGGTCAGCACCACGTACGGATGAACATGTACATCGCACGCTCGGAGGGCGGCACGTTCAAGGTGGTGGAGAACCTCGGCTACATCGACCCCAAGGAGTGCGAGGTCGGACCGGTCTGACCGGTGCGGCTCCAAGGCAGGATCACGGTCCGGTGCACGGCACCGCAGGCGGGCGACAACCCTGCCCTGCGGTGCCGTCGCGCGCATCGGAGCGGCCGATCGGGATCGAACCGGCATCATCAGCCTGCGCCCTGAGCAACATCTCGGAACAGGTGCTTGTGCCAAGACACCTCGTAGATGGACCCGTTGTACTCCGGTGAACCGCAACATTGACCACCATTTCCGACCATTGCTGGTCCGTTTGTGGTCTGACCTCCTTCGGATCAATGGACTGCTCACCCGGGCGTCGCCGACAGCCATGACTGCGAGTCGCCAGGCATGACAAGGTCGCACAAGGCGAGCGAGGACGCGAAGCGCAGCGGCGTCTCACAGCGTGCCTTGACATGCCGATACGAGGATGCTGATCACAATGGAATCGGCCGGTCCACATGGACCAGCCAAGGATGCTCTGCGTGAGTTGCCCCGCTGCCGGCGTCACTCAGGAACCCTGGTGCACACGCACGTTATTGGGGCACTGGCTCTTTTGATAACCGTGTCGGGTAGCAACGTCGTCTCCGCATGAAGTGAATGGAGGGTGTACGGTCTCCGTGAGGGGCTCGCCGACAGGGTCCACGTCATTGACGACGCCTTGGCAAGACGCCGCCAGGAAGGGTGACGTCATGGCTACCAGCATCGTTGATGCAGGGACCTCACGTGCGACCACGCGGGCCACACCTGGCTGGGAGCGGTATGCCTGGCTGGCCGGGATTTTCTTCGTTCTTGCCGTCATTGCGGAGTCCGCGATTGGGCTCGGGGTCGGCATCAACCAGAACGACTCGGCCGCGAAGATCGCGAACACGCTCGCCGATCACAGGAACCGACTTGTGGTGGTCGAGGGCTTCTGTGTCGTCTACGCCGCCATGTTTCCGATCTACCTGTGGAAGCTTTACGACCGTCTCCTGCACACGGATGCCGAGGGCTCGCGTGCCCTCGGCTCCTTGCTGCTGGTCGGTGGCGTGCTGTTTGTCGCCCTTCACGCGGTCAGTGACATCGGGATCTACGGCGTGCTCGACGGGAAGCTCGCGACGTTCGGTGCGCAGCACGACCACAGTGTCTCCTACACGCTGTACCTGTTGACCTACGCCGTGGACAGCGTCGCGGATGTCTTCGGCAGTCTCTTCGCGTTCGCTGCTGGCGTGCTCGTGTTCAGGAGTGGAGTCTTGCCGCGGTGGCTTGGGTGGGTCTCGATCCTCGCCGCGCCCCTGCTCTTTCTGCAGGCCTTCGGCCTCGGCGGTGTGATCGCATCGTTTGGCCTGGTTCTCGACCTGATCGGATTCGTGCTGCTCCTGCTCTTCGTCCTGGTGAGCAGCATCATCCTTTTGAGGCGGGAGAGCGCGGCTCGGTGACTGCCGGCGAAGCGAATGGTCAGCTCCGCGACTCCCGATGGCAACCGGCAAGCTGATCGGTGAGGTCCTGAAGCCCCTGCCCCTGCCCCATGCGATTGCGAAAATCGCTCACGATGCGCAGGGCAAGCGGATCGCAGCCAACACTGGCGAGGAGTTCACGACGTAGATTGGAGGCTCGATCGACCTCGCCGGCGGCAGCGGCGCGAACCACCTCGACATGGTGGCGTTCCCAGATGGCGAGCAAGGGCACGGAGCGAGGCGATCGAACCTCGAACAACCCTGTGCTCAACGAAAGCGAGGACGTCTTCGGCTGTTTGATCTTCGGCTGTTTCGAATTGTCCAGCGCGCCGTGGCACTGAGTTTTGTCGGTTCCGTCGGGTCGTCCCGCGCCGCAGGTGTGGAACCAAGACGACTCTGCGGAATTCGAGCTACGTCGAGGCACCCTGCGCCGCTGACCCCACGTTGCCAACGCCCGAGGACCAGGAGCGCAGACCCCAGGAGGACCAGGATGAGGCCGATCAACCACTCCGACGAAAGGGCCGAACCAGTCGATGCGAGTGGCGAGGTAGTGACGGATGAGGGCGAAGTTGTAACGGATGACGGTGTCGCCGAGGTCGTGCTGGCTGAGGTGGTCGGAGAGGAGCTGCCTGAGCTGCCTGAGCTCCCCGAGGCCGGCGATGTCGTCGTGGGACCCGTGACCACGTTGGGGGTTGCGACGTAGAAGATGCCCACGCCGGCACCACCGCTGGGCACGGTGACCGCCTCGGTGGCAGTGCTCCCCGACGTGCCCGGTGTCGAGGAACCACCACAGACCACGAGCTGGTACCCCGGCGGGGCGGTGGCCGTCATGGTGTAGCCGCCTGCACCCACCTCGGTCGGAGCCAGCGGGTTGGGCGTCGCCGACACTGGCGTCGGTCCGCTCGCCCCCAGCGTCCCGCCCGATTCCTCGGTGGTGGTCGGGTTGCCGTTGGTGCACAGGTAGATGTGACCGGCGATGGTCTGGCTCAGCGGGGCCGCGTAGAAGATGCCCACGCCGGCACCACCGCTGGGCACGGTGACCGCCTCGGTGGCAGTGCTCCCCGACGCGCCCGGTGTCGAGGAACCACCACAGACCACGAGCTGGTACCCCGGCGGGGCGGTGGCCGTCATGGTGTAGCCGCCTGCACCCACCTCGGTCGGAGCCAGCGGGTTGGGCGTCGCCGACACTGGCGTCGGTCCGCTCGCCCCCAGCGTCCCGCCCGATTCCTCGGTGGTGGTCGGGTTGCCGTTGTTGCACAGGTAGATGTGACCGGCGATGGTCTGGCTCAGCGGGGCCGCGTAGAAGATGCCCACGCCGGCACCACCGCTGGGCACGGTGACCGACTCGGTGGCAGTGCTCCCCGACGTGCCCGGTGTCGAGGAACCACCACAGACCACGAGCTGGTACCCCGGCGGGGCGGTGGCCGTCATGGTGTAGCCGCCTGCACCCACCTCGGTCGGAGCCAGCGGGTTGGGCGTCGCCGACACTGGCGTCGGTCCGCTCGCCCCCAGCGTCCCGCCCGATTCCTCGGTGGTGGTCGGGTTGCCGTTGTTGCACAGGTAGATGTGACCGGCGATGGTCTGCGTAGGAGCGACGCAGTGGAGCTGGGAGAGGTCGTAGCTCCCGACGTCAGTCGTGGAAAATGAATCTGACCACGAACTCGAGATGTCGATCGTGATCGGACCCGAAGCTGATGGGGGCAACGTCTGGGTCACCGTGGTCGAGGAGTAGGGCTGTCCGGGCGATGCAGCAATGCTGTACGTCGTGCTGCTCAAGGTGGAGAGGCCGCCGGTCACCGACGTGACAGAACCGGTTTCCGGCTCGTTGAAGTCGTTCTGGATGGTCCAGACGATCGTGTACCCGTTACCAGCCGGGTTCGCGCAGCTGGCCGTGGCGCTGACGATGTTGTCGTGGGCGAAAGCCGGCGTGGCGAACGCCACCAGTCCCACGACGGCCAGAGCCGAGGCGACACCTCCCTTGATCACACGGCGCAGATGGCTTGCCTTGCGACCTGCCCCACCTCTCGACCGGATCCAGCGCATCAGGACCGGCTTGATGCCGCCTGCTCGTTCCGATTTCGCCACCATGGACCCCCATTAGGACCGACGCCGTTAGTAAGTTGGCGGCGAGAGTACCAACAATGGAGTCACAATTCAGCGATCGTTGTGCAGGCACACCCCCCAACCCACGGCGCCCTCCTTATAGCTCCACCTCAGCTTTAGGGTTCACAGCCCCGGGACCGTCCGGGTGCGGCTTCTTCCGTCTGGCGGGCGCCGCCACGCATATGCAGAGAGTGGAACACCCGAGCGTTCCCTCGCGGAGGGCGGTCCGGATGGGGTTGTGGAACGTGACCAGCCCGAGTCTTTCCAACCTGACCGTCCCATCACCGGTTCGGGACGAGGGAGGCTAACGATTACAACCCTCTGTTTCGATGGGCATTTCAGCCGGCCGAGGGCGGCGGAGCCGGCGCCGACTGCCCGCCGCTCGAAGATGTAGAGCAATCAACACGTGGCCGAGGTCCGAGACGTGGCGATCGCGTAGGCGCTCCTGGGACTCGCTGAGATTTCACGCGCAGGGCGCGGGGGATATCGCGAGATGAGCGATGTGAGCGACGCGAGGGCAAAATCGTCGGTGTGTCCGTGACCAGCACGTCTGCCGGATCGATGGGAGCCGTCGGGGAGTGATCCCTCACGGAACTAGGGCTTAGTTGCCGTATTACCCCGGAATGTCCTCGGTGTGGCAGTCCTGCGGAGCACCACGAAATCCGGGAGTTTGAACCTTCGTCGAGTTCCCTGCCACGTTCTGGTTCCAAGACTCCGAGGCGAAACGCCACGTAGAAGGCACCGCCGAACACGATCAGAACTGCCACGACTCAGCAGCCCGAGCATCCCAAGACAGCTCGGACCGTTGTATCCGATGCGTTGTCCGGGAGCGACCATCATGACGCAATCGTAGAAGTGTGGGCGCAACCAGCGCATGCCCCCGTGCGCCGGCATGAGGTCATGCTGGCCGCTGCTCGTCGATCTAGCGTTGGGGCCATGGCCCGCAAGGCTGGTCCTAGCGACGAGGACCACGACAGTGCAGCCCGCCTCGGTCTGCTCGGTCTGACTGCAACCCCGGACGCGGACACGGACTCCATCATGGAGCAGCTGGCCGCACTTCATCCTCCGCAACAACACCTTCCCGGCTGAGGTCCTGCTCGAGCTGGCGGCCGAGGCCATCGAGGATTCCGGTGCATCACCAGCCGACCCGATCCACTACGAGAGGATGCGTGATCGCCATCTCCCCGAGTACCACTTCCGTGGCAAATACCAGCAGCACAAGAGCCACTACGCCCTCATGGCTGCCGCCATGATCCGGGCCGGCGTCTATCCCGACCTCCTCGACGAGGCGTACGGGTGGGGCATCGACGACATGTGGGACGTACGCCTTCTACGCACTGGTGCTCTACGGCCGGGTGGCGGCCGAGCGGACCGGACGTTCGCTCGATGAGATCGCAGCGGCTCTCGCCGAGTGGCGGGGCATCGACCTGGGGGACTCCTAACCGCCGGCCACGAAGGCCACCACGACATACGCGGCATGGCTGGAAGATCCGCTTCAAGAAGTACACGCACGCATCGTCCTCGGAGGAGAAGGAGTGCTCCTCATGGCGCTGTCCACGCTCCGAGAGGAAGACCTTCCAGGTCTCTCCAAACGCCAGAAGGCACAGTGCCTCGTGCCGCTCGCTCTCAAAGCTGTAGAGCCGGTGGTCCACCCGAGCGGACTGGACGATCTCTCGGACGTCACTGACCGTCCAGGGCTTACTATCCCACCGTCCCAGCGGTAGGGGATACTTAGAAGCCGCTCGGTATCACCGGTCCGGCTGGGTGTGGCTAGATCGAAGACTGCGCCATCCTGACCTTTGGCCTTCAGGTAAGACCCTCGATTACGGCGGCAAAGTCGGGCCAGTCCCCGCTGGCATCAATGACGGTGGTCAAGAGCGCTTCGGTGGCAGGGCCGATGCGCACGCCAACCCCAGCATCTTCGGCCAGATCGATGGCGAGACGAAGGTCCTTGCGGGCCAGTGTCGGAGAAAACCACCCCGGGTGTGTCGCATCGAGCAAGCTGTCCAACCGCAGACTGGTGGCGAGACTCACCACCGGGCTGTCGGTAAGCAGGGTCCTGATGAACTCGTCTGGGATGGCGTTGCGTCTGGCCGTGGCGACGACTTCGGCGAGCGAGGCCACCCCGGTGATCAACAACGAGTTGGCGAGGATCTTCATGGTCGCCCCGGCCCCGACCGGTCCACAGTGGGTGTAGCCGGCCCCCAAGTCATTCCACAGGGGTTCGACCGCCGTGATCGCTGCGGTGGGTCCGCCGATCAGGAATCGACCCAATCCCCCCGCAATCATCACGGGCGACCCCATCACCGGAGCGTCGAGGACCCGACCCTCTGGGCCCGCCTCGGCCAACCGTCGGGCGGTGTCCGGGGAGACGGTACTGACGTTGGAGAACACAGCAGCCGGGCCGAGAGACGCCAGGGCACCGTCATCGCCCAGACAGACCTCAAGGACGGCCGCGTCGTCGGCGAGCACGACGAGCACGGCGTCAGCGTCTGCCACCGCTTTCGTGGGGGAATTGGCCTCGGTGGCACCACTGGCCACGAGGGCGGTGACCCGACCCGGGGTGCGATTCCAAACCGTCGTCTGGTGACCGGTTTCGATGGCTCTGGCAGCAAAAGCCCTGCCCATATTGCCCATTCCCAAGACGCTGATCCGCATCAAGCCAGACTACGTTCGCCGTTGTGGCACATCTAGTGGGATTCCCTGGTGCCGTGTTTATCGCAACTCCACGGCGAACTGGGGCTCGAGAGACCCAGGCTCTGTAACGGCGGTGTGGGACATTCACCCCGATACAGAATCGGGCAAATCGGGATTACTGATCGTCATCCGGCATTGCGTGGTCGGCCGCAAGGAGCTGCGCTTCGTGCGCCGTCTTGTCGGCGTGGTGCATTGAGCACAGCAGTTGTAGGTTGATGGGGTCGTTTATCGCCCCCACGACGGACTCGTCATCAACGTGTAGGACGGGACTCAGCCAGCGCGCAGCGGAGATACCTGATCAGCGTTACGGCGCGATGAACGCAGCGCGAACACAAGTCGAACTCCTGATGAATCGCCTTTGGCAGCTCGATCTGGCTGTGTCGTGGGTCTCACCGGGTACCCGTCTGTCTTCGCGTTCCAGATCCGTCGATTGCGTGGCTGAGGCCCTCGGCGCAAACCCGAGTCTCCCGGCGGCACCGCTTGTTCCTTTGTCGTTGTCTCGTGCGTGTCAGTAGGGTCCGGGTGGTGAGTGCCAAGGAAATCGAGTCGGCACGGTCCGCCGGTGAGGGCGCGGTCGACACGCTGCGCAGGCTCCTCGCCCAGAAGGTGGCCGAGGTCATCCGAAATGACCCCGAGGAGGCGGCCACCGCGCTCGAGCTCGGCATCATCGACCGTCGTTGGCTGGATGACCCAGTGAATCAGCCGATTTCCCCGAGCAAGCCGACCGAGATTCTCGAGCACTTCCTGGCGCGATCGCTGGAGCGCAAGCCGTCGCTGCTCTCGACCATGGGTCTCAGCGCCGTTCAACTCCTGGCCTCCCTCCGGAGCCACGGGACCGGCGAGGTCGAGGTGGTGACGGTCGCGTTTACGGATCTCGAGGGGTTCACATCATTTACCGACACCCACGGAGACAGCGCAGCGGCGGCGCTGATCAACGAACACCACCGGGTGGCCGGCCCCGTCGTGCGCCGCTGGCATGGACAGGTGGTGAAGCACCTGGGTGACGGGCTGCTCTGCACCTTCCCCGACGCCAACGGCGCCATCCGAGCAGCGCTCGAGCTGCTCGAGAACGCGCCCTCTCCACTGCGCCTGCGTGCTGGACTACACGTTGGAGAAGCAGTAGTCACTCAGGACGACGTTGTCGGTCAGGTCGTCAACATCGCTGCTCGGGTCACAGAGACGGCCAAAGGGAACCAGGTCGTGGTCACCGCGGAGACGGCTAGGGCGGCTGGTGCGATTCCCGGCGTCGAGTTCCGACATTTCCGCAAGCGGCGCCTCAAGGGCATCTCTGAGCGCGTGGAGTTGTGCCAGGCGATTCTGGTGCCGACGCCACCCGCTGGATGAGCTATTCATCCGGTTCGAGAAGTACCTGATTAGGGGACAAACGCCTCTCGCCGCGAGTGCTGGGTGCTGGGTGCTACAGAATGACGCCCTCGTTCGTCCGGCCGGCCGACGGCGTATCGCGACCGATTCGGCGATCGGCGCTGGGATAGGTGTCCGATAACGTGCGCGCGGTTGTGGGCCGAGGGGTGCCCCCAGGGTGCCGAAGTGTCCCGCCGTCCTGATGTGATGAAGGGGCGGGGCCTCCGCCCCTCGTGAAGATTCGAGCGTCGCGAGGACACTCGGGCTTCGCACACCAACCCTCAACAAGAGGAGGAGGCCCCTATGGAACGACAGTACGTCGGAATCGACCTGCACCGCCGCAGCTCGACCATCTACCGGATGTCGCCGGACGGCGAGGTGCTCGGCTGTGTCAAGATCCCGAGCCAGCCCCTGGAGCTGGCCGAGGCCATGGCCGAGGCCGGCGAGGATCCCGAGGTCGTGCTCGAGTCCACCTACGGCTGGTACTGGGCGGCCGATCTCCTCCAAGAGCTCGGCGCCAACGTGCACCTGGCCCATGCCCTCGGCAACAACTGGGGCAACCGCCGGGTGAAGAACGACGAGCGCGACGCCCGGGACCTCGCCGCCATGCTGCGGCTCGGACGGCTGGCCGAGGCCTGGATCGCCCCGCCCGAGGTCGCGAGAGCTGCGAGAGCTGGTGCGCTACCGCGCCCGCCTGGTGCCCACCGCGCCAGCGGCAAGGCCCAGATCCACGGGGTCATGGCCAAGAACGGCATCCTGCCCGTGCGAGCGACCTGTGGGGCCCGAGCGGCACCGCCCAGCTCGACGCCCTCGTGCTCCCCGAGGCCTATGCCATGCGCATCGACTCAGCTGCGCGAGCTTGCTCGACATCTACGACACCGAGGTCCGGCGCCTCGACGCCCACATCCACCGCCAGTTCAAGGACGATCCCGGCTACCGGGCCATCCTGCGATCTCCCGGCGTGGGCAAGGTCCTCGGGGCGATCTTCGTGGCCGAGATCGGCGACATCTGTCGCTTCGACTCAGCCGAGAAGCTGTGCTCGTGGGCCGGGCTCACCCCCAAGCACCGCGAGTCCGACGAGAAGGTCCACCGCGGGCCGATCACCAAGCAAGGCTCGCCGCTGGTGCGCTGGGCGGCCATCGAGGCTCTCGAAGAACCACGGGCGGGCCAAGCTCCGTGCCGACTACACGCGCATCGCCGAGCGCCGGGGCAAGTTCAAGGCCCGAGTGGCCGTCGCCCGCAAGCTCCTCACCCTCGTCTACTACGGCCTTCGAGACGGCGAGGTCCGCTGTCTCGAACGCACGAGGCCGCGTGAGCGTCGGACACGGACCGGCGCGAGCTCGAGAATTGCCGTGGCCCCCAGCTGCTGGCGAGGCCGAGTATCTGATTGAGCCCGTCGGGACGTGGCCGAAACCCATCATGCGCGGAGATCGGCGGAGGAATGGCTGGCGGCCCACGGGCGCCCGTGTCAGGACCCCTACACCGTGATGGGAACTTGACCAGGACATGGCCTCTCGTCCGCTCCCAGGATGCGCCGCTCTTCGCCGGCGTCAAGCCTTGGTTCGCGACGAACCGATGCTCGAGCTTGACCCCGGCACCTCGTCGGCGCGCACACGTGCAGGACGCCGCCGGCCGAATTACCAGGCCAGCAGAAAGCTAGATCTCTTGACCGGCAACGTTGGCAGGGCGGCGCGTCCACCACTTTGACCTCCGGGTCGCGCAAATTGGCTTCTCGCGAAAGAGGAGGTCAAGTGCGCGAAGGGATACGCGTTCGAGAGATCACCAACGAGGAGGGCAACCGCCTGCTGCGGATCGTGCGGCGCTCGTCGGGTTCGGTGGTGACTGGCGAAGAGCCCAGATGGTGCTGTTGTCAGCCCAGGGCATGGACGTGGCCCAGATCGCCAAGATCGCCTTCACCTCGGAAGACCGGGTGCGAGAGGTGATCCACAACTTCAACGACGACGGGTTCGACTCCTTGGCGCCCAGATACGCCGGTGGCCGGCCGCCGAAGTTCACCCTGCCCGAACGCCGGGAGATCAAGAAGATCGCCCTGTCCCGCCCGCAGGACCACGACCTGCCCTTTTCGACCTGGAGCCTGTCCAAGCTGGCCGAGTTCCTGGTCGCCGAGGGGGTGGTCGACGACATCAGCCACGAGGGCCTGCGCCTGTCTCCGCGAGGAGGGCGTCTCGTTTCAAGTGATCAAGACCTGGAAGCACTCCAACGACCCCGACTTCGAGGCCAAGAAGAACCGGGTGCTCGAGCTCTACGACATCGCCGACGGCAAGGCCAAAGCGAAGAGGCGACCCGACCGTCGTCATCTGCATGGACGAGTTCGGACCGCTCAACCTGTTGCCCCGGCCGGGAAAGCAGTGGGCGCCGGATCGTCAAAGGGGAGGAGACCAGCAAGGGACCCCGTCGTCGGCGTCGCCGGGCCACCTTCAACCGCAACAAGGGCGTCCGGCACCTCATGGCCGCCTACGACCTGAACCAGGACAAGATCTACGGCCACATCAAGATCAAGAAGGACCGCACCACCTTCCTCGAGTTCTGCCGCTACCTGCGAACCCTCTACCCGCCCGAGGTCCGCATCGCCATCGTGTTGGACAACTTCAGCCCCCACCTCTCGACCAAGCAGGACGACCGGTCGGCGACTGGGCCGAGGCGAACAACGTCGAGCTGGCCTACGTGCCGACCAACGCCAGCTGGCTCAACCGGATCGAGGCCCAGTTCCAGGCGCTGCGCTACTTCACTCTCGACGGCACCGACCACCGCTCACACGAGGAGCAGAACTCGATGATCCGCCGCTACATCATCTGGCGGAACCGCAACGCTCAGGACAAAACCCTACGTGAGCTGGTAAAGCGCGCAAACGTTGCCTGATGCGGCACTAGATCATCTGTGACCGGCCCCGCCCCTTCATGTACGGCGTATGGGGACAAAATTCTGTAGGCTCAACGTCAGCGGTCTTATCCCCAGGTAACCCGGGGACTTCCCCATGAAATCCCTGGTTGCGATCCCCAGGTCCGACAAGGCATGTTGGTGGCGGAAGAAGCTTTTAGGCCGACACAGCGGACAATGGACGGGGGCACCATGCCCGAGGCATCCATCAAAACACAAGCCCTCTTGATCTGGTCGGAGGCGGACCGTCTCTGCGCCTATTACAAACAGTCTCAGTACTGGAAGGCCGCCCTCCTTCTCGCCATCCCTGGTCCCGCGTTGGTTTCTTTCTGTAGGTCCGGGCCATGGGAACACAAAACCTCATCATGCAGTGCAGGACGGTGCTCGCGTTGGAGCACGAGCTACATCTCCGCGGACACCAACACCTTAGGGCCATACCTGAAATGGAACCCTCAGGGAAGTATTGGCGGTGTGCGATTGCTCCCGTCAGTCTCGTATCTGTAGACCATGGCGCACGTCTAGTAGCCGGTGTACGGAAGGATCCCCGGATTGCGACCTACACCAGCCGTGACCAAAATCGCTACTTTGAATGGACCGACATCTATCCTTATGCGACTCCTGAAGAGCTTGCGATGCTCTTCCTGGAGGCCAGGTCTCCTTGAGGTCGTTGATGCAGGAAGAGGTGCGGACTGGCCCTACGCAGGGTGGTACATGGAGATGTTTCGTCTAACTCACCCTCACCTGTTTCCCTACGCAGCGGCCAAATGCAAGAGTGCCCGATACATATTTGCCGACCGCGTCTCCCTCAGAGCACCGACCGAAGTTGTTGATTGCGCTACCACCGCCTGGCGAAGCTTTGGCGTGTCGGAAATCGCTACCCAGCGTACGCGAGTCTCTGTATCCATCGTTAGACCGTGTCCCACTGAGTGCGATGTGTCGTCTAGCCGGGTAGTCGTCACCGTCGCTGGAGCTGGTGTCGTATCTCTGCGGAAGTTGCCCACGAATCGGCTAGGAGTTTTCCGAGGGCTTCCCACTCTGCGGTCTCGGACTCATCGGCTCCCGCTGACTTCGTCGCCCGAAGAATGCCCTAGCCCCGAAGTGCCGTACGGGTGAGGGCCCGACGGGATTGATGAGTGCCGCATCAGCTTCAAAGAGACACCGCGCCCATTGGCGGCCAACGTTGCCGGTCTTGTGATTTTCATCCCGCGTATCCGCGGAAGCCGATGACGTAGCCTCCGTGGCGTTCGATCGTGCTCCGCACGATGGCGTCGTGGACAGCGCAGCGCCTCCCCCATGGCCGTCGGGTCTTCCTCCAAGCGGCACGTGCGCGTTTACCACGATGTGGGTGAACAAGAAGGTCACCGTTCCCGCTGGGAACCCGCTGCGCACGCTCGCACGGTAACGCGGCGCTGCCCGGCGAGTCGCGACGCAGCCGGCAGCGTGCTCCCTGTCGTGGCGATCAGGAGCGGGTGACCGGGACCCGATTGATGAGCCACCCGCCATGCAACGTTCGACTTGCCGACGCCACTCGGCGCCTGCATCTCGTCACTACTCATGCACTTGATGCGACATTTACCCAGGTCAGCGAATCACAAGGGGTTCGAACGAAGTCCCGCTGCCTCCACCAACCAAATCCCGTCACCGCAGGCGACGCGGGGAAACGCGGTCGCCCGTAAACCCCTAAGCGAGCAACAGCGTGCAACACGCCAGTTGTCTCGAATTTCGTGCAACAAGGAACGCCGGCGGTCTTGAGCGGATTCTGCGTCTGGTGGGTTCGTCGCCGGCTCGTCTGAAGCGGAGCCTGTCTACACCCTGGGGAGTGCTTCGCTTCCGTGGCATCACCACAAGTCCCGGCCGTTCGTTGGGGTGTCCCGTACATTGCCGGGACGGCAAGGCCCTGTGAGCTTCAACCCAGAGAGGCTGACCTCGCTACTGTAGGCCCTGGCACATCGGTCGAAGGATGCCGACGAACGGATGTACATGCCAGGCACAGACACACCGAGACGCCGAACAAGTAGGTGAACCCGATAACGCCAAAGAGCAATGCGGCGATCGACACACGCCAGGCCAGCCGTCCGGCGCCGAACTCATCGCCACGCCTCCGCCGGTGCAGCAGTGAGCCGACCAGGACGACCATGAACCGGCCTGGGTATGACGGAGGCTCGTTGGTTTGGTTTTCTCATGCCGCGTCGGGCTGAGACCTGAGGTTGCCCAGAAATTGTGGACACGGTCTTAAGCGGCTTGTTGCTTGAAGGCCAACGTTAACTCGTAGCGAATGGGACTGAGATTGCCGGCCTTGGTGCAGCGGCGTTGGTGGTTGTAGAAGTTGATGTAGCGGGTGATCCCGGCTCGGAGCTCGTCGATGGTGGCGAAGGTGTGCCGGTAGAAGTATTCGTGTTTGAAGATCGACCAGAAGCTCTCGGCGCTGGCGTGGTCGTAGCAGCTACCCGTTGCTCCCATGGAACGGACCAGCCCGGCGGACTCGCAGAAGTCGACGACCTTGCCATCTGAAAACTGACTTCCCCGGTCAGTGTGGAACACCGTCCCCTCGACTTGGGCGAAACGGGTCGCCACCGATTGGTCTAACGCGTCGAGGACGATCTCGGTCCGCATATGGTCAGCCACCGAGAACCCGAGCACCCGAGACGACCCTTCGTCGCGGATGGCACACAGGTAGGCCTCGCCGTCGCCAACGGTGAGGTACGTGATATCCGACGTCCACACCTGGTCGATGCCCTCAGGATTGAACTGGCGGTTCACCAGATCCGCCGGGTAGGTGGCGGCTGGATCGGCGCTGGTGGTGACCTTGAACAATCGTGGGCTGACGCCGGTGATCCCGAGGCTGGCCATGCGGGCCGCCACGGTGTTGCGGCTGACCCGCTCTCCGGCTTCGTGCAGATCCAAGGTGATCCGAGGAGCGCCGTAGGTGCCGTTCGAACCCTGGTGCAAGCTGATGATCTTGGCGTCGAGATCGGCCCGGCGAACTTCGCTCGGGAGTGCTGGACGGTCCTGGGCCCTTCTCCAGCGGTAATAGCCGGCCGCAGACACCTCCAACAGGCGGGCCATGCGGGTGATCTCGAAGTTCGCGCACTCGGCGGCCATCAGCGCAAATCTCTCTGCTTTGGTGGATTCGAAGCGAAGTACGCGGCAGCTTTTCCCAAGAAGGCCAGGTCCTTGTCCTGCTCGGCAACCTGGCGGCGCAGCCGCAAGAGCTCGGTCCGCTCCGCCGCCGTCAATGGCTCATCGGATGCGCCAGCCACCGCGTCGAGCCGACGACGCTCGTCGCGCACCCATCGGCTCAACACGCTGTCTGACACCGATAGCTCGGAGGCCACTTCGGCCACCGTCCTGCCCGTATCGATCACACGATGAGCGGCCTCTGTCTTGAACTCGAGCGTGAACTTCCGCCTTGTAGCTCCCATATCGGACATCCTTCCAGCCAACCCAAAGGTCGGCCTGTCAGGTGTCCACTAATTCTCGGGGAACCCCAACCTGTGACGGTAGTCGGCTTCGAACTCGGCCGGCGTCGTGTCGTTCAGTTCGGAGTGGAGCCGCTCCTCGTTGAACCACGACACCCATGCACAGGTGGCGGGCTCAAGGTCGTCGAGCCCCTTCCAGGGCCCGCCGTTGGCGGTCAGGGCGGCGGGATTGCGGTGCAGCTCGGTCTTGAACAGGCCCATAACCGATTCCGCCATCGCATTGTCGTAACTGTCTCCGACGGTGCCGATCGAGGCGCCGCACCGATCTCGTCGAGGCGGTCGGTGTAGGTGATCGAGGTGTACTGGGTTCCGGCGTCGGTGTGACACATAAGGCCGTCGACGCCGGTGTTCCGACGGGTCCAGGCCGCCATGTTCGAGCGCGTCGATGACGAGGTTCGCCGTCATGGAGCGCGCCGCCTTCCACCCGACGAGGCGTCGGGAGTACACGTCGATGATGAATGCGACGTAGACGATCCCCGACCACGTCGAGCAGTAGGTGAAGTCCGCTACCCACAACTCATCGGGCCGGGTTGCGGTGAAGTTGCGCTTCACCAGATCCGGTGCCCGGGAATGTGTCGGGTCGGCCTTGGTGGTGAAGCGTTTCTTCGCCCTGGAGGCGCCGGATCCCTTCTGCCCGCATGAGGCGGGCCACCTGGTCCCGACCGGGTCGATGCCGGCCCGGCGGGCCGCCTTCCAGAGCTTGCGCCGCCCCTACACCGAGTAGTTGTGGATCCACAACGCCATCAGAAGGGGCGCTAGGACGGCGTCACGTAGCGCTCGGGCAGACGGCGGGCGGGCCTTGGCGTCGTAGTAGGTGGAGGGGGCGACTGCGAGCTGCTCGCAGATCGACTCGACCCCCCATCGAAGCCCACCGGACTCACGGTAGCGGTGGGCGTCGACGAAGGCGACTACTTCGTTTGTCGGCGGTCGAGTTCCGCCCCAAAAAAAGTTGCTGCTGCTTGGAGGATGTCATTGGCTCGCCGGAGCTCTTTGTTCTCCTTGCGCAGCTTGACGATCTCGTCGTGCTCGGCCGTCGTCACCCCGGGCTTCAGACCAGCGTCGACCTCAGCTTGCTTCACCACACCGAAGTGACTCGCTGCCCACACCCAGCTGGCGGGCCACCCGCGTGATCACCCCCTGATCGCCCGGATCCTCGAGCCGAAAGTCGCGGACCATGCGAACGGCACGCTCCTTCAGCTCAAGCGGATACCGCTTCGATGTCGCCTTCTTGTCCATGACTCCATCCTCGCTTCCAAGGTATGGAGTCTCCGGGGATCCCAGGCCGGTTCAAAATGCCAAGGACAACCGCCGTGAGCACCACCTCGGACAGGGCGTAGGACTGGATGTAGGTCTTAGTAGGCGGCACCACCCACCCAGCGCCCGTCAGTTTGGCCCGCTCCGTCACATGCACAAAGAAAGCCAGGACGAACTGGCCCATCGCCCAGGCACCCGCCAAAGCAAGGAACACCACTGTGAGCGGATCAAGCCGTTTCAAGAGCACCTTTCCCGAGGTGGTCCAGTCTTTCACAGACCGCATTTGGCCACGAGTATGAGTGGCGCACCAATTGTTCTTCGCCGTCGGCTGGGAGCGTGTTCTTGTCCGAGTCTCGACGTGAACCTGGTCGTTCATTGCCTTACTGTGAGTAGGCGTCACACCTGACCGTCTCGTCGAGGGAAGGGGCAATAGGATCGTGTCGGGTAGCAACGACGATCCGAGTCCCCACGAGAGTACAAACACAGATCTATGGGCAGACGAATCAGATGGCTGGGCCTTGTCATGGTGCTTTGCCTCAGCTTGGTGATCGTTCAGTTGGTGAACATCCAGTTGGTTAGGGCTCCTACTTGACCAACATCGTCATTCAATCCTCGTAACGGTGGCAAAGAATACGAAAATCAACGCGGCAACATCTACGCGTCGGACGGCACCCTGCTTGCCGACTCTGTTCCGAACGCGGCCGGTCCCTATCACTTTCTTCGCCAATATCCTCAAGGTTCGCTCTACTCGCAGGTCGTCGGATACTCCTCTATCTACTACGGAACCGCGGTCATCGAGAACCAATACAACAGCTGTCTGGTGACCCACGCACTGCCAGCTCAGACCCTCTCGCAGGCCATTGGGTTGACTCCGCTACAGAGTTCGAGGGATAACCTGACGCTTACCATCGTGCCGATTCTTCAAGCGACAGCCCGGGCCGCCTTGAGTCAGATCACTGGATCGAACAAGATGCTGCGGTTGTGGCGATAGACCCTAAGACGGGAGCGGTCCTTGCCGACTACTCATCGCCGACGTTCGATCCAAAGGCTCTGGCCTATCCGAATGTGGCTGCGGAAAAGCTGGCTGGTTACTCCTATTTCGACCAGAAAGACTCTGAAGGCTTCTACCCTGGCGTCCCGTTGGCGACGGCGAGTAGGTTCTTTCCCGGATCGACTTTCAAGGTGGTGACGACTACCGCTGTTTACAATCTCGCACCGCTGTTATCGAACTTCACCTTTCAGCCTGCGGGATCGACTACGCTACCCAACTCCAACCTGCTGTTGACGAACGATGGTGGAACCGTGTGTGGAGGAGCATCCAAGCGATGCTCCCCCAGTCGTGTGACCCAGGGTATGGCTTGCTCGGAATCGCACTCGGTGGTCCAACACTTGCGAAGCAAGCGCAGCTTTTTGGATACAACTCCACGCCCCCGATTGATCTGCCAAATGACTGGGTGGCAACGCCGTTCTTCCCGTCCGTGCCTTCAATTTCACCACCGAACCAGGCCTATGCCGCATACTCGGCAATTGGTCAGTTCAATGTGACGGCAAGTGCACTATCGAATGCATTGGTCGCAGCCGGTATCGCGAATGGTGGGGTGATCATGCAGCCCTATCTTGTGCAGCAGATAGTCGATAACCAAGGCGCCATCGTGTCGACGCATCAACCAACGCCTTGGATGACAGCAGCGACGCCTCAGGCTGCCGCCAGCGTGTCCGCCCTGATGAAGTTGGTGGTGACACAGGGTACAGCGGCCCAGGTGGGCTTCTCCCCATTGCTTGACGCCGCTGTGAAGACGGGAACCGCGCAGACGGGTAATCCCAAGGCCAACACTGACGACTGGATGATCGGCCTTGCGCCGGCGAGCAATCCCAAGATCGCCGTTGCTGTCGTGGTCCCCTATCAGAACTTCTCCAATACTGGAGCGGGTGTCGCGGGTCCGATCATGAAGGCCATGCTCAACGCCGCGGCCGCACTGCCTGGTGGCAACTAACCGACACCCGTGAAGCTGGCACGGCACAATGGCGGGATGCACCTAGCTCAACTGAACGTCGCTCGGTTACGGGCCCCGATTGACGATCCGATCATCGATGATTTCCGGATGAACCTCGCACGGATCAACCTGCTCGCTGAGAAGAGTCCGGGTTACGTATGGCGCCTCCAAGACCTCAGCGGCAACGCCACCGGTATCAAGCCATTCGGCGACGAGCTCGAGATCATCAATCTGACGGTATGGGAGTCGATCGATGCCCTGGCCGACTTCACGTACCGATCCGAGCACGTGGAGCTGTTACGTCGACGGCGCCAGTTCTTTGAGACGCCGACTCAACCCGTCCTGTGCTTATGGTGGATCCCCGAGGGGACGGTTCCTACCGTGGAGGATGCCATGGACCGACTCACCCATCTCAGAGTCCATGGGCCAACGCCGTCGGCCTTCACGCTCCGCCAACGTTTCGAGCCCGGCGGTGGCGACGAGGCTCAACTTGGCGGCGGGCGTGACACTGTCCCGGGTAGAGCGCACAGGGGGTGACCCAGTTCGCCGGGATTTTGCCGACCGTCGACATCGGGGCACTATTCCTCAGTGTGCCCGGAATACGTTCACACCGTGGAGCGGCACTGGAAGCGGCCAGTTGTGCCAGGAGTGTCGTACGCGGCAAGGAGGACTCAGTCGGGAAATTGTGACTTTAGGTGATGTCCCGCCGTCGGCGAGGTCGACCATGAAGCGTTCGTGGCACGCCGGACGCGGAACCGAGATTTAGAGCTCCTGGAGGAACGCAAGGTCCCGGAGCGGCCCGAGCCACCCGGGCGGGCCGTGGCTCGCCGATACGATCACCGTATTCTCAGCTCGAACACAGACGGCCCACGGGCAAGTGCCATGGCGCAGCGGCATCATGCCGGCGGCGGCCCTGCGAGGTCGGTCCCGCCGCCCGAAAGGTGTAGTCGATGGTCACGCGAAGTCGGCGAAGGATCATTTGGTGGATCGGCGGCGCAACGGTTCTGATCGCCGCCGTGGCCGCGGCGGGCCCGTTCATTTACATCCACTTCATTGAGGGCCCCGCCCCTAGCAAGCTCGAACTGCCGGCGACTCACGCCTCGACCTCGGCGGCCGGCGCGACCACCTCGGCTGCGTCGTCGCCCGACGTCAGCGGCACCTGGAATGTCGGAGCCGGCTCCGAGGCCGGTTACCGGGTCCAAGAGGTGCTGTTGGGCCAGAGCGCAACGGCCGTCGGGCGGACCAGCAAGATCTGGGGGTCGCTCACCATCGGTGGCGCGTCGGTGTCAAAGGGTTCGTTCACGGTCGACATGGCCAGTGTCGTCAGCGACCAGAGCCAGCGCAATGCACAGTTCGACGGCCGGATCATGGGCGTCAATCAGTACCCAACCGCCACCCTGGTACTGACGGCACCGATTCCCCTGGGCACCCTCCCGGCAGCCGGCACCACCAAGCAGTACACGGCGCACGGCACCCTCACAATGCACGGTGAGTCTAAGGCGGTGACCTTCAGCGTCACGGCCGAGCGCATCCGCTCCGAGATCGACGTCCTGGCCGAGCTGCCCATCACTTTCTCGGACTGGAACATCGCCAACCCCAGCATCGGCGGCTTCGTCACTACCGCTAACAACGGCACGCTCGAGGTTCTGCTCCATCTGACGCAGGGCACAGGCAACGCCCCCTCCACAACGTCCGGCAGCAGTACGGCTGGAGGCGGGGGCGGCCCGGTGACCGTGCCCAGCACCACCGTGCCCCCGCTGACCGTGACCTCCGGCTGAGCCTGCGCCCGTAAGCGGACCACTGGGCGGCTCCCTGAGCGGCGAGGTCGACCTGAACGATACGGCCGATCGGGTCTACCTGTCGAGACACCGGTCTGGTACCGGCGTCGTGGGACACCTAACGCCCACCTTTGCTCCGCTCTGCAGACAAGGCTTGATGAGCAGCGCGAAGGTTGGCAAATGTGTCAGGCATCGGTGCCGTGACTTCTCGTATTGCCACTTTTGATCAAGACCGTCTGAGTTCGCAGTACGGATTCTGGGATGTCTTCGGCCGGAGATGCGTTGCTTGTTCTCCAATCACCGAGCCTTTATCCGAGTGGCCAAGCGCTGTGGAGCCGATCATGCTGCTTTCATAGGCATCACTGCAGTCGATTTGTTGATCCAGGCGCTCGAGGACAGCCAGCAGTTCATTGCGCAATTCGACCGAGGGTTGGGCACGGGTTGTTTGATCCATCTCAACTGTTCGCAGGAGTGAGCACGGGGCGCCCGTGCTCCCCAAATGGGTGTCATGTACCCGGCCGGTCCGGGCGGAGGGGGCCGACTTGCAGCCTTCTTTTCCGGGCCCGCCGGCTGCACGCAAGAGCGAACGGCGAAGTCCTTCACCAAGGACGACTTGCATCAGTCAGTATAATGAATGAACATTCAGTTTATGAAGGAAGACCACGAGAGCAGCACGGCTGCCTACATGGCGCTGTTCCGGGCGGTCGAGTCAGCCCGACCCCCAGGGGGCCGCCTGTTCACCGATCCGCTGGCCGCGGCCCTACTGCCGACCTCGCTCCGGCTCGTGGCGGACGTCGCCCGACTTCCCGTCATCGGTCGGGCCGTGCCGGCGATCCTCGACCTGGGCTGGCCACGCACCCGCAGTTCCGGAGTCGTCCGCACTCGCCTGATCGACACGATGGTCCAGGAGGCACTCGGCAATGGGGCGACGCAGCTCGTGCTCCTAGGAGCCGGTTACGACAGCCGGGCCTACAGGCTGCCCCTGGCACACCACGTCAGCGTCATCGAGGTCGACCATCCCTCCACCCAACGTGCGAAGCGAGCGCGACTCGGCGCTTCGGACATATCGATCGACCACGTTCGCTTTGTCGGCGTCGACTTCGAGCTCGACAACGTCGCTGGTCGGCTTGCCGAGGCCGGATTCGACGTGCAGGCCCGGTCGATCGTGGTGTGGGAGGGCGTGATCTCGTACCTGAACGCTCAGGCTGTTGACGACAACTTCGAGCTCCTTTCCGGGATCTGCTCCCCGGGCAGTCGGTTGATCTTCACCTACGTCGACGGGCGCGCGCTCGACGGTTCGATCGACTTCGAGGAAGCGAGGCGGTGGAAAGCTGGGTCCGGCTCAACGGAGAACCGTTCATCTTCGGGTTCCACCCTGACCGGCTGGAGTCGTACCTTGCCGAACACGGCTTCCACCTGGATTCTGACTGCACGACGGCCGAAGTGGCTCGTAGATATGCGACAGAATTCGGACGCGTCGAGCTCGGCTCTGATCTCTACCGGGTCGCCCAAGCCACGAGGATGGGCCAATGCCCAGGGTGACCGATGCCCACCGAAAGTCGCGCCGGCGTCAAATCCTCGATGCCTCCATTGAGTGCTTCGCTCGTGAGGGATTCCATCGCACGTCGATGACGCAGATCATCGCCGAAGCCGGAGTGAGCGCGGGAACGATTTACCTCTACTTCTCGAGCAAGGAGGAGATCGTCGAAGCAATCGCCGAGGAACGCCACGCCTTGGAGTCCGCGCTGGCATCCTCGGCGCTTGCAAATCCGGACACTCGTCAAGCCCTCCACGACTTGGCCGCCGGCTACTTCGACTGGCTCTCCGATCCCCTCGAGCAGAAACGTCGGCGTGTGACCGTTCAGGTGTGGGCCGAAGCCCTGCGCAGCGAGCGAGTGGCGTCCATCGTGCGGGACGGGGTCGGCCAGCGCCACCAGGTCGCCGACTTCGTACGGAAGCGCCAACACCAGGGGGACCTCATCACTGAAGTCGATCCAGATGCGCTCTCCCGGGTGTTGCTTTCACTCATCCTCGGGTTCGTCCTCCAGCAGGCGTGGGACCCGATGTTGGATGTCGCCGGGTACCGCTTGGTGCTCGATGCGATGATCGACCAGTTTCTCCTCGTCGATCGGGGCAAGAGTTCACTGGACCGACGTCGTCAACCGAGTCACCCCGCTCGAAAGCGGAAGGAAGCGCTCTGAGGATGGGGACCTGTGCCGCACGCGGGCTTCCGGATCGGCCGTTCAGCCTTCCAAGCTGATGATGCCGGTTCGATCCCGGTCGGCCGCTCCGAGATGCATTCGCAGGTCAAACCCAACATCTGATCGGTTGGTCATTCCACTTCGACGGTAACAGCAGGTCGTCGTGCAACAAGCGTGCAACAGCGTGCAACACAGAGGGCTCGTTCTCAGCCACCGAGGCTGAGAACTGTGTGGCCCGTTCGACCCCTTCTCGAGTGCCCTACCGTTCTCAAGGATGCACCGATGGCTCTCAACACAAACCACGCTCACACCCCCGTGTGTGTTACAAGTCTCTCTACCTCCTCAAGCCGCCCCTGCCCTCGGCCGGCGGCTGCGCCGCCGCCTCGGCGGGCGGTCGGGGCCTTCGGCCCCTCTGCTGCAGAGCTTCAATCTCGAGGACGGGTGTCGTCCATTGGAGTTCATCAGTTGGGATTCGCCCCGTACTACCCAAGAACATCGGTGAGGGGGTCCGGGAATCTCTCCCAGGGCACCAGAAGGGCTTCCAGGCCGGCCGCCCGGCAGCCGGCCACCTCCATTGTGGGAGTTGCTGTGGGACTCCCGGCGCAGCCTTCAAGGGTCCGCTCCGCCGACCTGCGGCCGCCCTTGATGTGATGACCGCTGCTTGTCTTTGGTGATGCGACGCCCAGCACAACGGGACTAGGCCGGGGAGCCGAGGAAGTTCCGATCGGTACCCGGCATTATGGGGCTGAGGAGGTCGGCACCTTGAGCTTGGAGAAGACACTCGTCACGTCACGCTTGGAGGTGCGCCCGCCCCGTGAGCTGGACCGCGCACGGTTCGTCGAACTCTTCTGCAATGACGACTTCATGATCTTCTCCGGCCAAGCTCTGACTGAGGAGGCGGCCCACGGGCGTTTCGATCACATGCTCGCAATGTGCGAAGTCGTTCCGTTCGCGAAGCAGCCAATCGTTGAGCGGGCCTCAGGCCTAGTTGTCGGCTATACGGGCGTCGATTACTTCACCTTCGAGGGTGAGGAACGTCTGGAATGGGGGTACCGGCTGGTGCCTGAGTCCCGAGGATTGGGGTACGCGACCGAGGCAAGCCAAGCTTTACTTGCCCGTGCTCGTGAGACGTTTTCGGGCGAACTGCTTGCGATGATCGACCGATCCAACCATGCCTCCCAAAACGTCTGCCGGAAGCTTGGGTTCGCCTTCCTGAAGCAAGCGCCTCTGGATGGGGACATTGCGAACTTCTACACCCTGACCATCGGCGACACAGGGCGATAAGCGTCGGAGTTCCGGCTTTCAAGTTTGCTGAGGAGTAGCCGACTGCCCCCGAACGCCAATCGGGTCGGTGGGATAGACCGGCTGGCTCGGGGTGCTGGTCAGCTGCAAGACCATGTACCGGCACCTCTCCTCTAGTTAGTCGGCCGGGCGTCCGGAACGCCCCAATGGTCTTGGAGGAACTCGCCGAAGGGACCGGCCAGATCGATGGGGAGCACGGCGGGTTCGCGGCGCCTCACTCGCAGCACCGCGGCGTCCACCGCTGGCACCGGCCGGAAGGCTTCAGCCGAGATTCTTCGCCCGAGTTCGAAGACCCACCATGGCGCCCACGCCGCCGACAGCAGGGTGCTCGGCGGTGTTGTCGTCCTCTTGCGTGCCACCTCCCACTGTACGACCAGATCAGCTCGCTCAAGCTGGCTCCCCGGATCGTCGAGCAGGTGGCGCATCAAGGCCGTGGTCGCACCGAACGGCAGCGAGCCCAACGCCCTGAACGGTCGGCGGGGTAGCCGGTAGCGACGTGCATCGCAGCACACGACCGACACGTTGGTGATCTTGCGACGCTGAAGCTCACGCCGGAGCCTGGCGGCGAGAACGGGATCGACTTCGACCGCGAGGACCTGGCTGACCCATTGAGCGAGAGGAAACGTCAGGCTACCGAGGCCCGCGCCTATCTCGACCACGAGGTCGCTGGGCTGAAATGAGGCCCCAGCGACAACTGTCTTTGCGATGTCAGCTTGTAGGAAGTTCTGACCGAAACGACGTCGTCGTTCGTCTCGGGGCGTCCGCTTGGCCGCGGACACGGACCATCACCGCGTTACCCATGGGCTTATCGTAACTCTTCTCGATGCTCGGGACGGAATGAGTCTGATCCGCCGAGTCCCCAGTGGTGCAACGTGATGTGGTGACCGAGCGCCTGCATGAGCACTGACCGCCCCAGCTCACAGATGCACGAAGACGAGGTGCTGGTCGACGATGCCCTGGTCCGTGCCCTCCTCAAGGATCAGTTCCCCGACTTGGCCGGGAGGCGCTTGATGCGGATCACGGACTCAGGGACCGACAACGCCATCTTCAGGCTGGGCGACGACTTGGGGCTGCGTCTCCCACGCATCCACTGGGCCGAAGCCCAGATCGAAAAGGAGTGTCGCTGGCTGCCCAGGCTGGCGCCCGCCCTGCCCGCCCCGGTGCCGGTTCCGCTGGGCCAGGGTCGTCCCGGTCATGGCTACCCGTTTCCGTGGCTCATCTACCCATGGCTGGAGGGGACGAGCCTGGATCGTGCGGCGGTGGGGAACTCCGATGTCCTGGGCGAAGACGTCGCTCAGTTTGTACTCGCTCTGGAGCAGATACCGACCGATGGCGGTCCCGAACCAAGACGCCGCAATGGCCTGGCTCGGCGCCCAAAGTCCGAGAAGCCGACGATGCTGGCGTTGCTGGCTTCGCGGTTGCCACGACAGCCAGTAGGTACCCGCAGCCTTGACGGTCCGGGTCAAGAAGGCATCACCAGAGGGCAAGAAGTCCCAGCCAGTAGGGATCTCGATGTCTCCATGCTCGGGATTCCACGGACCATTCTTGGTCGCGTAAACATCGAGATGCTGCGTTGAGAGAGGTTCAGAATTGTTCGGCGTCTCCGCATCGTCCACACCTAGAGACTTGGCGAATGCGATCCGCTCCGCAAGTGGAGCCCGGCCGGAGCACTGATACCTGGGGTGTCACCGTGGGACCGAGGCGCCCAAAACCGGCGTGCGGGGGCACCCTGCACATGCGCAAGAGCAAGGACTCAACGAGACGTCGTGGAGTTCACCATCAATGTCACTGCCGTCATCGACCGATGAGGACGGGCCATTGGGGGAACTCGTACTGGCCATCCACGACACGTCAGGTGCTGCGAATTACGTCACGCATCACGGTCGCTCGTCGACCTTGGTCACGTACACCCAGGCGTTAACGTGTGCGCTGTGGCGTTTGACCACGATGGGGCTGGCTTTCGACTTTGACAGCTCGCGAGCCCTTGCTTCTGCTGTGTCGTCACCACTGAACTCGCCAGTTTCTACAACGGTGTCGCCCGGTTGGGAGAACTGGTAGCGCCAGAGTGTTCCGAGGGACGCTTCTGCGTCGGTCATGTTTTCGACAATACCCACTAGCCAGTCTCGAGGTTTGGCACACGCCAGCACCTGCTGCGGAATCGACTGCAGAAATTTGTGATCGGGACCGACCTGCTCCCCGTTCAGCTCGGCCAGGGCGCCCTCAAGAGATAGGCGGCGTTGCCTCCGAAGAAGCCTGCAGAGCCCTCCTCCGGCACGAGCCCCGAGGCTTTGTAGTCCTCGATGGCAGAAATCGTCCCCTCGGTATGGGGATAGTCACTGCACGCCATGAAGATGTCGCCGGAGCGTGCCATCAGTCGGTGCGGCTGCTCGTACGAGAAAGCTGCAACCCGCACCTGACGTCGGAAGTATTCGCTTGGCATGAGAGAAAGTTCCGTAGATTCCCCATTGAAGCGGGCCGTGTGGCGGTACCCACCATCCATCATCTGCAGGTGCTGCGGCACCCACGTCGCGGATAGTTCCATGACGCCCATCCGAAGATCCGGGTAGCGCTCGAGAACACCGTTCAAGATCAGGTCGGTCATCGCGAGGGCTGCGCCCGTCGATATGAAAACAACGCTAAGCGGTGTGATCCCCCCCTCCATATCCTGGCCGTACCACGCCTCGTCGAATGGACGAGCTTGATTGGCGACGTGGAACACCGGAGTGATCCCGTGGTCCACGAATGCAGCCCAAGCGCGATCGAGCTCGGGGTGCGACAAGGGCCGCCCGTCCACCAACGAGGGCGCGATCAAGGCCAGACGGATGCCACCATCGGCCAGCGTCGCCAATTGAGCTTCAAACCAGGCCAAATTCCGAAGACTCAAGTGGGCCACCGGATAGAGCCGACCCCCACCTTTGGCGGCTATCTCTACGATCCAACGGTTCCACGCGGTCATGTTGGCCAGGGTGGCACGCAAATCATGTTGGAGAGGTCGCTCCCAACTTATCCCGTAGTTCGGAAACATGATCGAGGCGTCGAAACCAGCTCGATCTAGCTGAAGGAGGCGAGCCTCTGGGTCGGAGTAGCTCGCCGTGAACTCCTCAAGGTCGAAGTCCGCGGGCAAGCCATCCAACAAGCGCTGCCGAAAAGCGCCGATACCGTCGACGTCACCCGGGCGATGTGGGCCCCCCAAGCTCAGGCGACGATCGCCGAACATCAACCAGGTATAACCGAGGTCGTCTTTTGCCATGTGCAGTGCAACGTCGCGATCCGCCGGGTCGACGTACTCCTGCCACATTCCAGACGGCTCAAAGAGGTGGGTGTCGGAGTCGATGAGCAGGTTCACTGCGCCCCCTATCCGAACGCTCCAAACGAACCAGAGCATTCGTCTAGACCCTACCGCCGGATCGCGGATAGAGCCCAAAGAGAGTCCCCAGGACCCGCGTGGCCGGGTGGTCTTTCTCTTCCCTGCGTGATCGGACGACGATCTGTCTGGGGTTAGCATCGTCACAGCGGCCGACAGGGCGCCCCGACCCGGCGGTAAGGGGGCACCTTCCACCAAGAATCGAAACGCACCGCGTACGCTCCTAATGTGGCCGGGGACGATGAGCTGACAGCGGACGAGGAGGTCTCCGCAGGGGACAGAGTCGGAGTATTGGGCAGTCGCCGCCCTCTCCCGACGGATGTCTGGAATGGACATCTTTGAAGTAGTGGGTCTCGTTGCCCTGTGCGCCATGAGCCTGCGCATCGTGGGTTCCCTGGTGGCAGGCGCAGTCACTTTGGCTCAGGCCAACGGCGACTATGTGGACGAAAAGGACGGGATCGCCAACTTCCTCACCTGGGTGGGCTCCTCGAACGGGGGCATCCATCCGATCCGTGCTAGCGCCACCGGAACTGTAAGAATCCTCTTCGTGGACCAAGAGCCCGACGTTGGATGGCACCGGGACCCCGACGAGTCCGCCGTGTACCGCTTCTGGAAGTCCGGTGAGTGGCGAGAGGCGTCCAAGACCTATCGATATTGGAATGGCAGTGAGTGGACCTTCCGAGCGGGCGCTGATTCTGAAACCAATGTCGTAATTGCGAGCGGTCACCGGCAAGGCCGTCGCGTGCTGGACTCTTGGCTGTTCAGCAATCCGATTTCATTTCATATCTTGGCCTGGTTCGATTGCAGTGTGCCGTTGACACGGGGCCGTCTGCGTCGATTCACCATGCCGATTGAACTCCGAACTCTGGATCAGGTGCGGAGGCAGCAGTAGGCCCATAGGGGTGGTGCACAAGAGGCGCACCGCCCAACTCCGATGGCGAACGGGGGCACCTGGGAAGCCGGCGAATCTGAGGACTATGGTCCAATCCAGCGGCTTCAAGGAGGTCATCGTGCCCGAATTCCCCGGCGTAACGCACGTGGCGCTGACCGTCACCGATCTCGGTCGGAGTCGGCCCTGGTACCAGAACCTCATCGGGACTCCGCCGGTCATCGATGAGGACACGGGTCCGTTCCACCACGTCGTATGGCTCCTCGGGGGCCAGACACTGGTCGGCATCCACCAGTTCCCCGATCCGCATGGATCGGATCCGTTCGATGAGCGTCGGCCGGGTCTGGACCACCTCGCGTTCGCTTGCGCCAACCGCGGCGAACTTGAGCAATGGGAGTTCAAGCTCGACGAGCTTGGCATCGAGAACGGTGGCGTCGTTGACGCCCCTTATGGTTCAGGACTGTCGTTCCGCGACCCCGACAACATCGCACTGGAGTTCTTCGCCCCGCCTGGGTAATCGATGGCTGAAACAGCCTCGGTAGGTTCGGCCTGCGATCCTAGTTCCAAGTGTGTTCCCCGTCCCGGCGATGATGTGGATAGGGGGCACCTTTTTAGGACCTTCTCCCCTACGGCGAACGCCAGAACCGCTTCAAGATCGCAGGGTCCGCAGGGTTCGGGGAAACGGAGGTTCGATGGTCTCGAGATTCGATCGCCGCACAATGTTGGCCGGTGGCGCTGCCGCAGCAGCGGGCTTTGCGGGGGCATCGGCGCTCGGCATGGGCTGGGAAGGGATCGCCGGGGCGACGACGAACGGCCCTGGACGCAACGGGATCACCAAGGCCACGCCGAAGAAGGGCGGCTCGCTGGTCTTCGGGGTCGATGCCGAGGAGCAGGGCTTCGACCCCACGCAGGCTCAATTCGACGAGGTGGGCGTCATGTACGCCCGCACCGTGTTCGACCCCCTCACCATCATCTTGACCAATGGTGACTGGGCCCCCTATCTGGCCGAGTCGGTCGTGCCCAACTCCTCGTACACCGCGTGGACGATTACCCTCCGCCCCAACGTGGTGTTCCACGACGGGACGCCGTGCAATGGGGCGGCGCTGCTGACCAACCTCCGGGCGCAGTCCAAGTCGCTCCTTAACGGCGTGGTCATCAACCCGACGCTGGTGTCGATCACCCAGACCGGACCGCTGGCGGTGACTATCACGTTCAAGTCACCCTGGGTGCCCTTCCCCTACTACCTGGCCGGCGGCATCGGTGGCCAGATCGCCTACGTCGTGGCGCCGTCCATGCTGGCCAATCCCAACGGCACCTCGCACCCGGTGGGCACCGGGCCCTTCGTGTTCAAGGAGTGGATCCCCAACGACCACTTCACCGCTACCGCCAACCCGCACTACTGGCGCAAGGGCATGCCCTACCTCTCGCAGATCACGTACAAGCCGATCCCCGACCAGAGCGCGAGGTCCGAGGCGCTGCAGTCCGGCACCATCGACCTGATGGTGACCGACACGACACAGATCATCACCCAGTACCGGGGCAACCGCAGCTACTCCTACATCGACGACAGCACCCACGTCGCCGGCGAACCCGACATGAACTGCGTGCAGCTCAATTGCCTGGCACCGCCGTTCAACGATGCCAACGTGCGCCTGGCCGCCGCCATGGCCATCAACCGCCGTCAGTACGCCCAGGTCATCGACGAGAGCGTGCTCCCGGTGAGCGCCGGCCTCTTCGTGCCGGGCTCCCCCTATTACTCCGCCACGTCCTACCCGGCCTACGACCCCTCGCGGGCGGCCACACTGGTCAAGCAGATCGAGAAGTCGACCGGCAGCCCGATCTCCTTCACGTTGGGCAACACGAACGGGCCTGTCAGCGTGCGTCAGCAGGCGTACCTCCAGCAGGCGTGGCAGTCCGTGGGATTCCAGGTCAAGACCCCCATCATCGAGCAGAACGCCTTCATCAACAACGCGCTGGCCGGCGAGTATCAGGCGCTGAATTGGCGCCAGTTCGGGGCGGTCGACCCCGACCTCAACTACATCTTCTGGAGCACGACCACCGTCAGCTCGGGGTCACTGTCCATCAACATGGCCCGCAATGCGGACCCGACGATCGAGAAGGCGCTCCTGGCGGGGCGGTCCAACACCGAGCCGAGCGTCCGCGAGGCGGCCTACATGACGGTCAACAAGCGCCTTGCCCTCGACCTCCCCTACCTGTGGCTGGATCGTGCGGTGTGGGCCGTTATCGGCAACCCCACTGTGCAGAACTTCAACAACCCGACCACGCCGCAGGGCCAGCCCGCGTTCGGCATGATCGGTGGCTCCATCTGGCCCACCCAGATCTGGATCAGCTGAGCCTGAGGCTCGTGAACGGACGCATCCCCACTCCTTGTCGGTCCGCGACGTCCTTTGTCCGTCTGCGCTGGAGCGACTTAGTGCTCCCGAGCTTCTCCGGTGCCAGGGACTTCAGACGGCCAGCGATACCTTTACCCGCGCCGTGTGCTGCCCATCCTTGAACAATGCCGAGTCCGCCCGGAATACGGCCTTAACCCCCCGTACCGTAAATGGACGGCAATCCCGGCTACATCCGTGTCGGTTTACAAGCCACTGACGATGCATGGACGTTTCTCAGAGTGTTAGGTCACCTCAAACGGACCTCGCTCATTGCGCAGTCCCAGGAGCAAGTTGTCTACTGCACATTGCGCCATGGCGCTCCTGGTCTCCCTCGTTGCCGAGCCGATATGGGGAACGATGATGATGTTCGGCGCGTTCAACAGGGGCTCATCAGGGTGTGGCGGCTCATCCTGAAGCACGTCCAAGCCTGCGCCAGCGATCGTTCCCTCCATCAACGCCGAGGTCAGAGCAGCTTGATCTACCACGCCACCCCGAGATGTGTTCACAAGAAATCCAGTGGACTTCATCAACTTGAATTCGTCTCGGCCCATCAGGTTCCGCGTCTCGGCATTGAGATCAACGTGAAGCGAGACGAAGTCCGCGTCTGCTAATCCTTTGGCGAGGTCGCCCACGCGATCAACGCCACCGACAACTGGCAGTCCGCTCCGGGTGTCGACGTACTGCACATGCATCTTCGCGGCCAAGGCCCGCCTCGCCACCGCCTGACCAATGCGACCGAATCCCACAAGGAGCAGCCTTTTCCCTGCCAGGTCGCTACCTAACGAGACCTCATTCCATCGACCGCTGACGACGGCACGAATTCCCTCGCAGATACGTCGGGAGAGCATGATCATTAGCGCCATTGTCAAGTCTGCTACTGCGTCGCTGAGCACCGGGGTGATGGTGACCACTATTTTCTTCACCCGCGCTGCGTCGAGATCAATGTGATCAAGTCCGACGCTCATCGTGCTGATCACTCGAAGCTTCGGTGCCAATGCGATCACTTCTCGGTCAACAATGACATTCGAACTCACCAGTAGGCCCTCGGCCTCGGCGAGCGCGGCCTCGAAGACGCCATCTTCGGATCTGCCAGCGGGTAGCACGGTTAGGTCATACGCAGCGAGCTGGTCCACCAAGGATTGGGCTAGCGGCAGTGCGATCACGACCTTTGAGCGTTCGGACATCGCCGTCATAGGTACGCAGACGTTGCTTCAGGACCAGCACTTGGTCGAACCTGCTCCAGAGCATCTCGGGCACCGAGTCCCAACAGCCTGATGTCAGACGCCACCTCGACCAGTCGAAAACCCTGCCGCAACCGTTCTATTGCTGTCTGCGCGTTACCAGCAATGCCCGGTATCACGTCGTGACGATGACATGCATCGATCACCCGGTCCAGAGCGTCCGTAAAGCTCTGGTCAGGCTGGTCTGGTGCAGGAGGGAGACCCAGAGTAACGCTCAAGTCCGCTGGCCCCACATAGACGGCGTCGACCCCCGGCGTCGACACGATTTCGTCGACGTTATCGACGGCGATGTGGGTCTCCACCATCACGATGCAGGTCACCTCGTGATTGGCACGATCAAAGTAGTCAGACCCCGCGTAGTAGTTCGCTCGGAGCGGTCCATAGCTCCGAGTGCCCAATGGCGCATAGCGGCACGCCGAGACTGCCGCAGTAGCCTCTTCTCGGGAATTCACCATCGGCACGATGATCCCCCATGCGCCTGCATCGAGACACTTGCCAATGATGCCCGGCTCGTTCCAAGGAACCCGCACAAGAGGCACGGTGGCTGTGGAGGAGATGCCCTGAAGCATTTGGACCATCTCGGAGTAGTCGATCAGGCCGTGTTGCAGATCGATGCAGACCCAGTCGAATCCACAGTGAGCCATGACCTCGGCAGACACACTGCTCGGCAGAGTCAACCACCCACCGAGGGCGGCGCCCTGTTGAGCCCAGATGGCTCGTAACGAGTTTTGACGCATTGTTCCTCCTCGACAAGTGATCCTACGTGCGGCGCTCGGTAGGTTTCGCCGTCTGCGGAAGGGTCGACCTTTCCGACGGCGGACCCACTGTGACGACTATGTGGCGCGAGCCGCCTCCTTGAGCGCACCCACGACCCCGTCCTGATGCGTTCGGCGTTCGGGGACACCCCGATCCGGTCAGGATAGTTTTTCGGGGTGGGATGGAGTTCGCCCTTCAGGACGCAGAACGTGATGAGATGCTAGATCTCGCTGAGCAACTCGCCGTGCTAGATGACGAGCAGTGGAACTCTCCGTCACTGTGTGCCCAGTGGCGCATCAGGGACGTGCTCGCTCACGTGACCGCAGGCGTGGAGGGTGCTTTCGGAGTTGGCGCGATCCCGGGAATGCTTCGCCACGGCTTCAACTACAACCGCTGGGTGGCAGCTAACGGGCAAGTACGCGGTCAGCAGGATCCAGCGGTCGTTCTGAAGGCCCTTCGGAACGCCGCGGCCAACCGCAAAGCCCTGCCTGGGGCTCGGCCGGTCAGAAGCCTCATGCATGTCCTGATCCATGGTCAGGACATGTGTCGACCTCTTGGCATCAAACGCGATTTGCCCGAGGCCCATCTCGTTCCAGTGGCGGACTTCGTCAAGGACGATGTTCATATATTCGGTGCCAAGAAGCGCATCGCCGGATTGAAGCTCACGGCCACCGATATGGACTGGTCTCACGGGAACGGACCCGAGGTGACGGGTCCAGCGGAGGCGCTGGTAATGATGATGGCTGGGCGATTGGTTGCACTCGATGACCTCTCGGGCGAAGGAAAGGCCGCTTTGGTTACCAGGCGTTAGCTCCTCGATAATCCCACTGCCGGCGTGTTGGAGCACCCTCAAGCGGTCAGAACCAGCGGTCCATCCTTCATGACGACCATTGAGTGCTCGAACTGAGCAACCAGGCTCCCATCAGCAGTTCGAAGCGTCCATCCGTCCTCATCGTCAATCACGTGATCTGCGGAGACTGACAAGAAGGGCTCGATCGCGAGCACCAAACCTTCGTGAAGCACTCTCCGCTGGCCGTCGTCGATGCTCGGGACTGACGGGGCCTCATGGAGCCCTCGCCCGATGCCATGGCCATTGAGATTCTTGATCACGCGAAACCCGTGGCGACGCGCTCTCTTTTGGACCGCTCGGCCCAAGTCGTGCAGTCGAGCGCTCGGTTGAGCGGCGTTCATAGCGTCGCGCTGCGCGAGCCTTGTCGCCTCCAAGAGCCTGGAGGCAACCGGCGACACATTCCCCACGGCGACACTGACCCCGGTGTCGGAGAAGTAGCCGTCCAGCTCGGCCGAGACGTCGAGGTTCACGAGGTCGCCGTCACGGAGTTGGCGCTTCAGGGAGGGGATTCCGTGGGCAGCTTCGTCGTTGACGCTGATGCAGGTAGAGCCGGGGAAACGGTAGGTCACTCGAGGAGCGGACCGGGCTCCGTGGCGACGGAATACTTCTCTGCCCACGGCGTCGAGTTCGCCGGTCGACGTGCCTGGTGTGACAGCTTGCACCATCGCTTGGCGGGCTTCGGCCACAACCCGACCAGCACGAATGAGCGCATCGAGTTCCTCTTGGTTGTCAATGGTCATGCGGCGATTCTACGGCCAGGTGTTGCGCCCACTCCCGATGCTCCTATGGATGATGTCAAGCCCTTTCGAGGGAATTTCGGGAGTAAAGACAGCGGACAGACCAATGATGGGCCACTCGTTGGAGAGGGCAAGCTCTTATCAGGTCTCGCGTCTTCGAGGTCGGTGACCCGGACCATGGACCGGCATGCCACCGGTGACGGCGCGCGCAGCTTCTACGATGGTCATGCCATCCCTTCCTTTCCTTAAGTCGGTTGAGGGGTGGCACGGCCGTCCCGAGAAGGAGTGACGGTGGAGGTCGGTCTGCTGCGAACAGACCGGCCACTCACCCCTCTGGAACGGGGCGCGCCGCGCCTCGATGCATGTGTGCCCGGAGCTCCGGTCGACGGGGCGTGGACGCTGTGACGTCCACCTGATCTGAAGTCAGACCGGCGGCTCCGGTGCTCCCGAAATTACCGACGGCCAACCTTGCAGCGGTGGACCCTCACGGGAGCTTCACAACATCATTGGCGAAGTGGGGCACCCTGGGGCCCGCTCGGTAGTGGCCCTTCCCGAATGGGCTGCTTTCGTGGCACCGCTCAACGTCTGAGCGCCGATCAGCGATACCTCGGGCAGTGTGGTAGTACCCACTCCCGGCGGTTGGGGATGCCTCGTGCGAGCCGAGGCGCCGCGCGTTCTGTGACACGCCGGTGCCGCCCCTCGGGTATAACAGGTCGCCGATTCGGTCGCGCACCCAGCGGCATTGCGCTCACGACTCGACGCGCCTGCGAGGATGGCGCTCGTGGATGATGACCGCCGCCTATCGTTCGGCGACGACGCCGAGCAATACGACCGCGCCGCGACCGTCGTACCCGGCAGCGGCGGTCGATGCCGCGATCGACGGCGCGAACATCCGACGGGTCCTGGACGTCGGGTGCGGCACCGGCATCGCGTCGCAGCTGTTCCTCGATCGCGGGTGCGAGGTTGTCGGCGTGGAGCCGGACGAGCGGATGGCCGCCGTGGCCCACCGACGCGGCGTGAATGTCGTCGTCGCGCCATTCGAAACCTGGACGGCGCCCGTCGACCCGTTCGACCTCGTCGTCTCCGCTCAGGCGTGGCACTGGGTTGATCAGAACATCGGGCCAACGGCGGCCGCCGACGCCCTGCGCCCGGGTGGCCGACTGGCACTGTTCTCGAACGGCTACGAGGAAGTGTCCCTGCGAGACGAGCTCGACGCGGTGTACCGCCAGCACGCACCCCAGATCGTCGCCAAGACGTTCGTGCTCGGGCGGCACGCGCCAACGCTCCGGTCGGCGCACGCTGGTCCGATCGAGGCGTGCGGACGCTTTGGTCCCGTCGAGGAGCGGTCGTTCCAGTGGGAGCGCACCTATACCCGCGACGAGTGGCTCGACCAGCTTCCAACGCACAGCGACCACAGAACATTGCGCCCAGAAGTGCTCAGCACGCTGCTCAGGCACATCCGTGCCGTGATCGACGCGAACGGCGGCACGCTCACCATCGGCCACACCACCGAGTTGCTGTTCGCCGCCCGACACTAGAGCGGCCGAGACGTGCTCGGGCCTCGTGGTGATTGCTCAGGCAAGAGCGTCGGTGCCATCCCCGAAGTGCCGAAGTGTCCCACCCTCCCGGCATCGGACGGAGGCACCCTCAGCATGGTTGACGACGCGCGGTTATGGGGTACCTGCAGCATCTCTCTCTGGCGGGCGCGGGCGTTCAGGCTCTTGGCGAGGGCGCGCAACTCCGCCGCCATCGCCGCATGGGCCATGGGCGTTCCGTGGCCGGGCGCCAGCACCTGTGGCTCAAGCCTGGCGAGCGCGGCAACGGACTCCCTCGCCGTCGGCCAGCTCCAGGTCGATATCCACGGAGGGCCGGAAACCCGCTGCTTGATCCGCAGCAGATCCCACAAGGAACTGAAGTTGAGGGTCAACCGCGTCGCCCGTGATCAAGATCCGGTCACTGGGCCTGAAAAAGGCGACGTGGCCCGGGGTGTGGCCCGGGGTGGGAATGCACTCCCAGTCCGGAAGCCCCGGAACGCCAGCTTCCAGATTCAATGCCTGCGCCGCCTCGATGATGCTTGCCTTCGCCTCCATCCGACCCCTACGCCGGGGCGTGAGACGCATCAACGGCTCGATCAACCAGCGACCAATCGGGTCCCCATACTCTGGCAGGTACTTTCCCGCGGCCAGCGGCAGCTCGTCGGGGTGCACGTACACCGGAAGATCCCAACTCCGCGCCAGCTCCAGCGCCGAGCCCGAGTGATCGCCGTGCGCATGCGTGAGCAGGATTGCCGCGGGGCACGTGCCCACCCCGAACAATCGCTCCGCGGTCTGCTTGATCAACGGGCCACGATTTGCCCACGAGGTGTCGATCAACACCCACGACGACCCGGACCGCACGAAATAGACGTTGGACCCGCTGATGGCACGGTGGAACACACCGGGAGCGATTTCGGCCGGCAGACTCCGCCAGGGCCTGGCCGACGGTCCGGGCATGGCCATCACTGAACTGGATCCGGCGACACCAGTCATCTCAGCTACGTCCGGGCTGGCCCTGGCGCTCGACAATCGTCACCAGTCGTGCACCCCAGGCACGCGCCCGATCCGTCTCGCCCGGCTGCAGGTGGCTCTTCCAGTCCACGAGGAAGCTCTCCGGTGGTATCACCATTGTGAGCCCGTGACGTGATAACGCCCGAGCGATACCCTTGGACGCTCGGCCTGTGGATCGTGGCAGGCGCCTTGTACCGGGTGTCGAAGGCAGCAGCCCGAGCGTGAAACTGGTGGAGAGTGTCCAGCCACTCCCGCGCACCGGGTCCGGTGTCGGCACAGGACTCAAGCGCCAGGTCGCTACCGGGTTGGCGAACCGACTTCGCGGCGCTCTTGCGGGTGCTCTGCCGGGAATCTCGACCAATGCGTCGGTCCGCCGACGATGACCAGGTCAGCACCTTCGAGTGCCTGCTCATCGGCGCCGGTGACCGCGAGGACTCGAACCCCTGGTCCGAAGCCCTCAGCAATCGCTTCGGCGATCGCGCGTGTGTTTCCGAACATAGATTCGTAGACGATCACTACGCGGCACTGGGCACCTCCTACCGCCCTCCGACCCCTTTCATCGTGCCTGCAGTGGGGATGCGAAGGCCAGGGTCGAAGGTCCCAGGCCGAGGGAGCACAGAATGACATCACCGCGCCGGGTCGGCCGACGCCCAGACCGACCTGTGTCGCTCACGAACCGGGCCTGGGGTGCAAAAGGGAGCACAGATTGGCGCCCCCCGCGGGGCCTCCGGGCAGCCAGGCGCTCGCGCCAGAGTCGGCGATCTGCGCTTGAATAGCTGACCCATAACGCGGTCGATTGTTTGCCGAGAGGTGCCCCCAGGGTGTCGTTCAGTAGCGCCTCACACCCGGCGAAAGGGGGCACGCCTCTGCCTCCCTCGGTTTCGGCACTTATCGCCTGATCTGTCAACCCGCCAAGGCGAAGAGGTTCCAGGTTCCTGGCACACCCTTCAGCTCGTGTTCGCCGCGATCCTGAAACTCGATGCCCGAGCCCACCACGAGGTCCTTGACGGTGCCCGAGACAAGAACCTCGCTGGGTGAGGCCAAAGAACCGACCCGAGCGGCGATGTGAACGGCGAGGCCGCCGAGATCCTTGCCCCTCACCTCGCACTCACCGGTGTGGAGACCCACGCGTAGCTCGATACCGAGGGCTCGGGTGGCGTCGATGATCGATTGGCCACAACGGATGGCTCGAGCGGGACCATCGAATGAAGCGACGAAGCCGTCTCCCGTCGTATTGACCTCCCGACCCCGGAAGATCCGCAGTTGTTCGCGGACAATTTGATCATGGCGATCCAACAGGGACCGCCACCGTTGATCTCCCAGCGAGGCTGCACGTTCGGTTGAGCCGATGATATCGGTGAAGAGTACAGAGACCAGCACCCGGTCGATGTCGGTTGCCGGTCTCGTACCCGTCAAGAACTCGGCCACTTCGTCGAAGATCACGTCCCGCTGGCTGAAGATCAACATGTCGTGGCCCGGCAGCGCGACGAACTTGGATCCCTCAATGTGCTCGGCCACATAACGCCCATGAGCAATGGGCAGAAAGCTTGGATTGTCGGCGCTCAGGACCAGCGTGGGCGCCCGGAGGAGCGGGAGCACCGGGCGAACATCGAGGTTCCGAAGCAGGTAGTCGTACTGTGCGGCCGCGGTTCTCGGAGTGACCGACGCCCGGAAGAGCCGAGCAAGGGCGTCGAGGCGAACTGGGTCTTCCGCACTGGCTGCACCAGCAAGCGAGAGGAACTCCGGCGTACCCCAAGAGGTCCGGAGGAACTCGATGACCAAATCGAGCGCCTCAGGTGTGACACCGATCGGATAGTCGTCAGCGATCAGATATCGGGCGGTGGTGTTGCACAGCACTAGGGAGTCGACCCGTTCAGGATGTGCAGCGGCGTAGAGGATTGCGATCGGGCCAGCATCGACCGTCGCGAGGATGGATGTCTGCTCGGACCCGACCGCGTCGAGCACGCTCTCGATGTCTTCCGTCCACTCCTCCCATGTTGGTATGGCGTTACGCGGCACACCGTCAGATGCTCCTGTGCCTCGTCGATCGAGAAAGATCAAGCGGCGTAACGACGCCAGCCGTCTGAGGAAGTCGGCGATGTCGGGGTTCTCCCAGGCCATCTCGACGTGGCTGCCTAGCCCGTTGAAGAAGAGAAGGTCGGAGGGTCCCTCTCCGAGGACCTGGTAGGCAACGTCGGCATCCCCGACAGCCACGTACTTGGTGTCCGGACGGCTCATGAGGCAAACAGTCTGACCTGCGATGCAGCCCGATGCTGGAACTCTTCCTCGCCAAGACTTTGCGCGCCACGAGCGATACCTCGGGCAGCGGTCCGGTTCAGCGACAGCAGGAATCGAGCGGTCCTGAATCATCCAGAAGTGTGAGAAGAGCAGTCGCAGGTGCCGGTTGCCGTGCCCCGCAGGATTGGTGGACTGCCTGCCCCCGTTGTGTTCGTACGGGGGCAGGAGCCACACCACCTACAAGCAGCGGTCAAGGGCGGCCGAAGGCCGGCGGAGCGGACCCTTGAGGGCTGCGTCGAGACTCCTCGAGTACTTCGACAATGGATGTGGCCGGTCGCCCAGCGGCCGGCCTGGATGCCATCTCGGCCCCTTGCGTGTTGGAAGCTCCGTGTTCAGGCTCGTTCACTGAGGAGGCGCCGAAGGCCCCGAACGCCCGGCCGAGGCGGCGGCGCAGCCGCCGTCCGAGGGGAAGGGCGGCTTGAAGAAGTAGAGAAAACTTGTGACAAATGCGGTCCCGTCGGTCGTGTCGAGAGCGCAGCAAACCCTCGGCTTCGTCGATCTGAGGGGGAGGATGGTTCTGTTCACCAGAGTCCGCCGGACCATCATTGACGCTGAGCATCTCTTGCCTGGTGCCCGAAACAGGCTGTCAATGGACGTCAAAAGTCTTCAATTCGATGGTTCTGACCAGGAGTTGTCCGGTTTGCCCTCGCTCATTGACCACGTATAAGTAGGGAAGCAAGCGTCTTCCCGAGCGGAGGCTTCGAACGTGAACGGATCACATGCAGTCGAGACGACGAGTGGGGGAATGGCTCCTCAGTTGCTCTTGACCCCGGAGGAAGCGGCCAACAGGTTGGCCATCTGCCGCACCAGGGTTTACGAGTTGATGGGCAGCGGGCAGCTGGAGTCTGTTCGGATCGGATCGAGCCGAAGAGTTCCCACGGCGGCTCTGGTCGAGTTCGTTCAGCGACTTCGATCTGGGGCGAGCATCGGGGGAGCGGCGGAGACCCAGGATCGACCGTTCTCTGTCGACCGGGGCAGCGCTGAGACAGCCGTCGGGAAGAATTGAACCTAGGGGGCCGGGAATTCCTCGATCTGGGCGAAAGGGGTCAGCAGGGATAGTGATAGAGCGTCGCTCGACACGAACTGGTCCCCGCTATGAAGTCCGACTCCGAGCCCCTACGGGAGGGAGCGGTCTCGGTCGTTTCGGACGCTCAAAGACGCCGAGCGATACGAACGTGACCAACGAGCAATGATTGATCGTGGCAACTGGATCGACCCTCGAGGTTCATCGCTCCTGTTTGAGCAGTTTGCGAGCCGCTGGCTGACCGAGCGGCCCGACCTACAGCCCCGAACGCTCGAGCTCTACCGCTCGCTGCTGCGGTGTCACATACTCCCTGAGTTCGGCGAACGACCACTTCTGCAAAAATTACCCCTAGCGCCGTGCGCTCTTGGAACGCCGACCTCCTCCGCCGGTACCCCGTCACCGCGGCGAAGGCCTACCGACTGTTGAGCGCAATGCTCACCACCGTGGTGGCGGATGAACTTATCGGCCGGAACCCCTGCGTGGTGCAGGGCGCCGCACAGGAGCGGTCTCCGGAGCGTCCGATGCTCTCCGTCGCAGAAGTCGATGCCCTGACGGCCGACATGCCTGAGCCGTGGCGTATTGCCGTCGAGCTCGCAGCGTGGTGTCACCTTCGCTTGGGGGAGGTGCTGGGTCTCGAGCGCCGGGACGTCGACGTGTTGCACCGAAGGATCCACATTGAGCGCACATCAAATGGGGTGGGCGGCAGGCTGCAGCTCGGTCCGCCCAAGACCGAAGCCGGTCGCCGAACCGTTAGTATCCCGCCTCACATCCTGCCGAGTCTCGAGCGGCATCTGAGGGCCTTCGTCGGCCCCAGCGCCGCCTCTCCGCTGCTGACAGGGCCCAAGGGTGGGAGATTGGGCCGGCATCCCTTGAACGTCGCCTGGCGAGCCGCTCGGGAGGAGCTGGCACGACCGGAGATCCATTTTCACGACCTGGGAGGTGCCGGCCTTACCTGGGCGGCGACACAGGGGGCGACGACCCGAGAACTCATGGCACGTGCCGGACATGCCAGCCCGGTGGCCGCGCTGCGCTATCAACACGCTGGCGGAGGATCGTGATGCGGTGATCGCAGACGCCCTCTCCGGACTTGCTGAATCGGCCCGGCGCTCGTCGCCGCTCATTCCGCCCGCCGGACATTCGTGGGATGACGACGAGGATGTACCTGCCGACCATCGCACCACAACTGTGGTGACCAGCACGTCTGAACAGAGCGGCCGACCGGGATCGAACCGGCATCATCAGCTTGGAAGGCTGAGGTTCTACCATTGAACTACGGCCGCGAATCGGGGAGAAGTCTAAAGCCTCTACTCTCGACACCGTGGACGCACTGTTCGATCGAGTCGGCGGGGAGCAGTTCTTCGTCGACCTGGTGGACCGCTTCTATCTGGGCGTCGCCGGCGACCCGCTGCTGCGGCCGCTCTACCCTGACGACCTGGCCGAGTCGTCCCACCACCTCGCACTGTTCCTCATGCAGTATTGGGGCGGCCCGGGCACCTACAGCGAGCAGCGAGGTCATCCCCGGCTGCGCATGCGGCACGCCCCGTTCGTCATCGGCCCTGCCGAGCGCGACGCCTGGTTGCGCCACATGCTGGGCGCCGTGCTCGAGCTCAAGGAGGCGGCGCGTATCTCCGAGGCGGACGCGGTCGAGCTGCGCGACTACCTCGAGATGGCGGCCAACTCGCTCGTCAACTCCCCCTGAACGACCCGCAACGCTCAGTCCTTGAAGTCCGGGGTACGGCCTTCCTTGCGGGCCGCCACCGCCTCTTCGAAGTTGCGGGTCGTGATGCGCACGAAGAGCTGTGCCGTGCCCTCCGCGTCCATGTGGGACTGCAGGCTGGCGGCGTCGAGGCTGTTCCACAGCTGGCGCTTGGTCAGCTCCACGCCGGCCCGGCTCCAGCCGTTGATGCGGTCGGCCAGCTCGAAGGAGGCCGGCAGCAGCTCGTCGGGTGGCACCACCCGCGAGACCAAGCCGATCCGGTCCGCCTCCGTGGCGTCGATGTCGCGGCCGGTCAGCATGATCTCGGCCGCCCGCGAGTGCCCGATCGCCCGCGGGAGCAGATAGCTCAGCCCGAGCTCGGCGGCCGTCAGCCCGTTGTTGATGCCCGCCGCCCGGAAGTAGGCGTCCGTGGCGGCGATCCTGACGTCTGCCGCCAGGGCGAGGCAGAACCCGCCCCCGATGGCCGCGCCGTTCACCGCCGCGACCACCGGCTGGTGCATGCGGCGGATGGTGGCGATGACGTCGTCCAGCATCTCCATGGAGCGCAGGGCGATCGTCGGGAGCGTCAGGCCCTCCATGTTGGGCATCGTGCCAGGGTTCTCGTGGTCCGCCCCCGAGCAGAAGCCACGCCCCGCACCGGTGATGACGACCACGCGCACGTCGTTGTCGCCGCCGATCTCGCGCAGCGAGTCGCGGAAGGGGATCATGACGTCGAAGGCCATGGCGTTCATGCGTTCCGGCCGGTTGAGCGTGACGACGGCGACCCGGGGGTGGGGCCGGCTGACTTCGGTGAAGGACATGCGCGGCATCGTAGATGGGCATGTCACCCCGACCCGGGACCGCCGGGCGTGCGCTACGCCGCGCCGCGGTCCCTGTGCGACGGCCCCCGGTGGAGGGGACCCTCCTGGCGGGCCATCCAGCGCAGCCGGGCGGCCCGGGCGTCCCAGTCGTAGACGACGGCGGTGCCGGCGATGAAGTCGTCGAGGGCACGGCGCTCGCGCTGGAACACGATGCCGAGGAAGCCGATGCCCAGTGTGAGCAGGGTGAGCCCGAGCCCTATCGTCCGCAGGACGGCCTGGCGGCCACTGATGGGCCCGCCCGCCGGTCGTCACCACCTGCAGGCCGAAGATCGGCCATGCCGAGCGTCTTTCCGCTGACCGCCCATTGGTAGGCGTAGTAGACGAACTCCCAGACCGTCAGCACGACGAGGGCCAGGATCTGGTGGTTGGCGAGGGTGTAGGAGTGCCCGGTCACCAGCTTGACCGCCGCATTGAGGAGTGCCACGCCCAACGTGTAGACGCCCCACGAGGCCCCGACGTCGGCGGCGAATGCCACCAGCCGGCTGACGGCCCCGGCGTAGTGGCCTTGGCGGCCGACCGTCATCTCGGCGGCGGGGACGGGCACGGTCGTCACTGCGTGGCCGTCCTCGGCTCAATCAACAGCGGCGGACCGTCGGGCCAGTCCGCCACCCGCCTGCCCCGCCCGACGAGCCGGTTGCCCCAGCGCAGGATGAAGTCGTCGAGCCCGACGCCCTGGGCGCGGATGACGTCGAGGATCTCGGTGAGGACGCCGGTCGTCGAGCGGGCGATGATCGAGCCCAGCTCGGTCTGCTCCACCAGTGCGTCGATGTCGACCTTGTCCACGATCGCATTGATGTCGACCCGGTCGATGATCTTCTGCACGTCCACCCGGTCGATGATCTTCTCGACGTCGACCCGGTCGATGACCTTCTCCACGTCGACCCGGTCGATGACCTTGTCGACGTCCACACGATCGATCAGCGCGTCGATGTCGATGGCCTCGAGCACCAGGCTGACGATGCGCTCCGCCAGCGCCTGGGCCAGTTGTTCGACCCGGATGCCGATCGGGTTGGGGCTCATGGGACCCCAGGGCCGTGTGACATTCCTGTGATCATCTCATCCCCGACCGGTGCGGGTGGGACATCGATCGGGTACGGTCGGAAGGGCGTAGACATCGACACGAGGAGGAGGCAAGGTGGAAGTCGAGCGTTACGACGACGGAGTCCCTTCCTGGGTGGACCTGGGAAGCCCGGACCTGGAGAAGTCCAAGGCGTTCTATGGAGGTCTCTTCGGCTGGGACCTCCCGCAGGGGCCGCCCGATGCCGGCGGTTACACCGTGTGCGAATTGCGCGGCAAGACCGTCGCCGGCCTGGGGCCGAAGATGAACCCGGACATGCCGACGGTCTGGATGACCTACGTGAACGTGAGCAGCGCCGACGACACCGTGGCCAAGGTGACGTCGAACGGCGGCACCGTCTTCATGCCGCCCATGGACATCATGGACGCGGGGCGCATGGCGGTCTTCGCCGACCCGCTGGGGGCGGTCATCGGCCTGTGGCAGCCCAATGCGCACATGGGTGCCCAGCTGGCCAACGAGCCGGGCACGTTCTGCTGGAACGAGCTCATCACGACCGACCTCGACGCCGCCAAGGCCTTCTACAAGGCCGTATTCGGGTGGGACGCCGAGGATGTGGGTCCTCCCGGGGGACCGCCGGCCTACACGGAATGGAAGCTGGCAGGGAAGTCGGTCGGCGGCATGATGGCCAAGACCGCCGACATGCCGGCGGACATGCCCCCCAACTGGGGGGTCTACTTCGCAGTGGCCGACACGGACGCCAGCGTGGCCAAGGCGCAAGAGCTGGGCGCCTCGGTGCTCATGGGGCCGGCCGACATCGAGCCGGGGCGCTTCGCGGTGCTGGCCGACGACCTCGGGGCGGTCTTCAGCATCTTGCGCCTCAAGAGTTAGCGGCCCGCGGGATGGAGCGTCGGCGCCTCGGGCGGACCGAGCACCACAGCAGTGTGGCCGTGCTCGGAGGCGCCGCCTGTTGGTCGGCCACGCCGCAGGAGGCAGGGGCATTCGTGCAACTGGCCCTCGACCATGGTGTGAACCACCTCGACATCGCGCCGCAGTACGGGGCGGCCGAGTCCGTGGTGGGCCCGCACCTGGCGGCGCACCGTGGCGAGATGTTCATCGCCGGCAAGACCCTGCGGGCCAATCCCGAGGGCGTCACGGAGCAGTTCGACACGACCAGGCGGCTGCTCAACGCCGAGGTCCTCGACCTCTACCAGGCGCACGCAGTGACGACGCTCGAGGAGCTCGACCGGCGCTCGGCGGCGCTGGAGCGGATCCTCGAGCTCCGCGAGGCCGGCCGGACCCGATTCGTCGGCATCACCGGACACGACCTCGACGTGCCGCGGACGCACCTCGAGGCGCTGCGCCGCTTCGACCTCGACACGGTGATGTTCCCCGTCTACCCCGCCTTGTGGGCGCGGCCCGAGTACCGCGAGCCCGCCGAGGAGCTGCTCGCCACCTGCGCCGAGCGCGACGTGGGCGTGATGGTGATCAAGGCGGTGGCGCGTCGACCCTGGGCCGACCGGCGCCCGTTGGCCGACGCCGTGGCCGGCGACCCCGCCACGGCGGATCGCTGGGCCGGATCGTGGTACGAGCCCCAGGGCACCGACGACGAGCTCGACCGCGCCGTGCACTTCGCGCTCTCCACCCCGGGCGTGCACGCGTTCTGCACGCCCGGAGACCTGGCGCTCTTGCCACGTGTGCTCGCGGCGGCCGAGCGCTTCGCGGGTATGGGCGACGACGAGCGCCGCGCCGCCATGGAGGCCATGGCGGCCGAGGAGCTCATCTTCCCCATGCCGCGCTGAGGCCGCGCCGGCCTCAGGCTGCCTGCAGCGCCTCGACGACGGAGCGGAAGGCTCCGTCGTCGGCGCCCCCGGCCGGCGGGGACACCACGATGCCCTGGCCCAGCCCCTTGAAGCGCTCGAGCAAGATGCTCGGCAGCTCGTCGAACGTGCCGCAGGGGACGAGCGTGTCGAGCACCTCGTCGGAGAGCACGCTCCCGAGGTCGTCCCAGCGCTCGTGGCGGATGAGGTCGCGCAGGCGTGGCCCCAGTTCCGTCCAGCCGTAGAGCTCGAGGGTCGGCGCGTAGGCCGGGGTCGAGTACAAGAAGGCCAGCAGCCGCCGTTGGCGCTCCCGTTCGGCCAGGACCGCGTCGGCCGTGGCTCCCGTGATCACCGAGGTGCCGATCACCGTCTCGAACCCCGCAGCGTCCAGGTCCCGCCCCGCCGCTCGTGCGCCGGCCGCCAGTGCGGGCAGGCAGGTCTCGCGCAGGTAGCGCGGGTTGGAATTGGTGGGGTGGCTCACGAACCCGTCCGCCACGGCCCCGGCCAGCTCGCAGGCCCTGCGCTGGACGCCGCCGAGGTAGATGGGTGGCACCGGCACCTCGGCGTCGGGGCCCGGGTTGAAGTAGGGCTGGAGCCGGGTGAGGCGGTAGTGCCGGCTCTCGTAGGCGGGTGGCGCGCCCGAGGAGAACGAGGCGAAGGCCGCCCGCACCGCGCCCACGTAGTCACCCAGGCGCCCGATCGGGTCGTCGCCGAAGGGCACGGCGTAGCGCTCCTCGATGTTCTGCCGGATCTGGGTGCCGAGGCCCAGCTCGAACCGCCCGTTGCTCAGCGACGAGATGTCCCAGGCGGCGTAGGCGACCAGCGTGGGGCTGCGGGTGAAGGCGAGGGCCACGCTGGTGCGGACGATGATCCGCTCGGTGTGCTCGGCGACGAGGAGCGCCAGCGCCAGCGCATCGTGCACCGTCTCTGCGACGTGCAGCCCGTCGTAACCCAGCCGCTCGACCCTCTCCGCATGGGCGACGGCGTCGCGGAGGCTGAGCCGCGGGTCCATGCCTGCGTACACCTTCACGCCGGCGCGCCGTCCGTTCCCGTGTTCTGGGCCCGTCCGCGGGCGATGATTGCCTCGCGCTCGGTGGCCAGGCGTGACTGGTCGAAGCGCTCTTCCAGCCATTTCCTCGACCAGCTGGACTCGGCGCGCCACGCCTCCTCGCCGGCCAGGCCACCCATCTGCTCGTACCCGCGCCGGATCTCCCGGATGTACTCCAAGGGGATCGCCGCGATGGTGGCGGCCATCTCCCGGGCGTGCGCCAGCAGAGAGTCGTGGGCCACCACCTCGACCACCAGGCCCCAGTCGCGCGCCGTCTCGGCGTCGATGAAGTCGCCCGTGAAGCTCATCCGGCGGGCCCGGTCGATCCCGATGAGCTGGGGCAGACGGATGGTCAGTCCGCCACCGGGCATCACGCCGACGCGCGCGTGGGTGTCGGCGAAGCGCGCCCGTTCGGACGCGATGAGGAAGTCGCAGGACAGGGCCAGCTCCAGACCGCCGGTCACGGTCGGCCCGTTGATCGCACCGATGACCGGGGTCCGGTGCGTCGCCAGCATGCCGAAGTGCTTGACCGGGCTGCGCATGCGGTCCTGCTGGACCGTCCGCCGCTCGGTGGACAGTGACTTCAGGTCGACGCCAGCGCAGAACGCGGGGTCGGCACCGGTCAGCACCATGCACCCCACGTCCTCGCGCCCGTCGAGGTCGGTCATGGCGGCGTCGAGCTCGCTCTGCAGCTCGGCCGACAGCGCGTTGCGCGCTTCGGGGCGGTTCAAGGTGACCGTGGCCACCCGGTCGTCGACCTCGACGAGCACCAGCATCAGCATTCCCTCCCTGACGGTGTTGACCGCCTCATGATCGGCCGGCCGTTCGGCCGGGCACCAATCCCTCGAAGGTGACCACCCGGGAGATCGACCCCTCGGTGTCGAGCGAGCCGAAGCTCCAGCCCTCGAGCGCAGTGACCCCACGCTCCGACCGCGCCCACGAGTAGCGGAAGTACCCGTGATGGAGATCCACCGGGCTGGTCCGGCGCCGGCTGGTGTGCCAGTGCGGTTCGTGGCGCAAGCGGGCGAACGTCTCGCTCAGGCCGGCGGCGCCTTCGAAGACGGCCTGGGGGCTCACGTAGACGAAGTCGGAGGGGAGGTGACGGGTCAGGCGCTGGAGGCGGTCCGTGTCGTCCGCCACGAACACGGCCGTCATCAGGTGGTCGATGCGCTCGGCGATGTCCTCGGCCCGGTGATCGTGCCCGAACACCCGGGCAGTCTGTCAGAGGGCCCGACCGGCCGCCGGTCGGACCTCAAGCCGCCCGAAGCCCATTCCGCGCGCAGGAGGGCGTAGCAGTCGGCGTCGCGCTGGTCGCCGTCGATGCGTTCCCACCCGCGCAACGTGGCCTCGCGTGTGAAACCGGCCGCCTCGGCCGTGCGCGCCGAGGCCACGTTCCACGGTTCCACGAAGAGGTGCAGGCGCGGGATGGCCAGCTCCGCGAAGCCGAACGACACGACCGCGCTGAGCGCGCGCTCGGCCAGGTTGCGGCCACGCGCGCCGGCGACCAGCCAGTAGCCGATGGAGGCGCGGCCGCTCTCGACCTCGTGCAGCCACAGCCCGATGGACCCGATCCCGACCTGGGGGTCGATCTCGTGCGCGATCACGAAGGAGAAGCCGTCGCCCTGGTTGGCCCGGGCGTGCTGACGCTCGATGAAGGCCCGCCCGGCGTCCTCCGTGTACTCCCGCGGCACCGAGGTGATGGACGGGATGAGCGGGTCGGCCGACGCCTGGCGCACCATGGCCAGGTCGGACACGGCATAGGGCCGGAGCACGACGGGCGGGCACGAGAGTTGCGGGACGTCGAGCGGGGGAGTGAATGCGTCGGGATCGAAGCCGCTCATCGGAGGGTGACATCGGAGGTGACATACCCAGGAACGAGGTGGTGAGGCGTGTCGAGGTATCCCTTGGCCTCCGGGAGGCCCCCGAAGCGGCCGTGGCTCCAGCGCACCTCGATATGCCCCGCCACCGCATGCAGCGTGTGCGAGACCCGGTCGCGCACCGTGGCCTCCCAGCCCACGCGCGGCTGGCCCCCCGACTGGGGCTCCAGTGGCGAAGGAGACCAGTCTGTACTGCCGGCGCCAGTCCCACGACGTCGCGATGCGCAGCCGCAACGAGCGCGCCGCCGAGGAGCCCAGGACGAAGTAGGGGGCGCTCCCGATGCGCAGCAGGCGCCACAGCATGGCCTCGCCCGCCCCGGCGCCGGCCTGCATGGCGGCCTCCCAGCGCTCGACCGACGCCAGGGCCACCGCCCGCGACAGCGTGGCGTACAGGGCCTTTGCGCCCGCGGGCCAGCCCGTGCCCAGCCAGCGCCCGAGGGCGTCGCGCTGGGGTGAGCTCAGGTCGACGGCGCGGGTGGGGAGATCACGCAAGAGCGCGGGCGGCGCACCATTGGGGGTCGCCGGTGGGGCCGGCGCGCCGAACGCATCGGCGGCACCGAGCCCGGGCAGCGCCGGTGCCGCGGGCCCCTGGCGGGGTCGCGGGCCCCGCCCGGGGTGCATCGCCGGTCCCGCGGCCGGGCCTTCATCGTCCCACCCGAGCGCGGCGAGCCGGACGGCCTCGTAGAGCGCCTGATAGTCGGCCGGCGCCACCTCGGCGTACCAGTCCCCGCCCCCGGGGAGCACCTCGCGCGCCGCCCGGCCGCCCCGGGCCTGCGCGCCGACGAGGAGCCCGTCGAAGACGTTCCACGGCGACACGTTGAAGAGGATCTGCGAGAGGTACTTGCAGCTGACCAGGTAGACGTGGTCGACCCGCAGATCGATCGGCGCGACCTCGTCTCCGGGGGCACGGCCGGTCCCCTTCCACTCGACCACCTTGGGCAGCCGGCCCCGCAGTCCGTCGTCGGCCGCCAGGAAGGCCTGCCCGTTCGCCCAGGCGGCGTGGAACTCGGCGTCGTAGGCGCCTCCGGCGCGCAGCGCCCCCAGGCGCTCCCACATCTCGGGCGACAGGCTGTGCATCACCGGGGTGCGCGACCGCACGGCGTCGTCGATGTCGGCCAGCCCGAGCATGCCGAGGCCCGTGCCGAGCTCGGTCACGGTGGTGCGGTCGCTCGGCATGGAGGCATCCTTCCACGGCCGCGGGCCCCCGCCTCCGGGACACCGGCCGTACCGACACGCCGCGCTGCGCCGCCGATGGCCGGCCCGCTACTGGGTGAACAAGGGGGTGAGCTGGAGCTCGAGTGGGCCGACCGCGGCCTCGGCCGCCGCATGGAGCTCGGTGCTCTCGTAGACGTCGACCGCGGTACCGGTTCGGGCGATGAAGGCGAACACGGCGTCACCCCAACGCTCCTCGCGCAACGCCTGGCGTAGCGCGGCACGCTCGCCGGGCGGCAGGTCGCGCCCGGGCGTCGTTGGCGACCAGTTGGCAGGCCAGGACCCAGTTCAGCGTGTCGAGGTCCTGGGCCACGAAGACACGCGGGGGATCGTCGCGCACGACCGCGCAGGCGACGACGGCGCCCACTGCTCAGACGCCGCCCGGAGCCACGTCGGACTCGGACCAGAAGCCCGCCCGTGGGGAGCCGCAGCGGCCGGCGGCGTAGGTGGCGAGCCGCGCCACGGCGTCGACGGACAGCAGGTCCACCGCGTCGAAGATCCCGCCGGGCCCGGGGGCCCGCAGCGCCCGGTCGGCCTCGGTGCCGCCCCGCGGCAGCTGCGTCGTGAGGATGACGAAGGGGCTGATCCCGCTGGCCGCCAGCACGTGCGCGCGCCCGAGGGCACGCCACACCGTCTCGGAGCGGACCATGCCGCCCCGGTAGGCCGAGTTCGGACCGGCAACGTCGAAGTACCACGTCCGGCCCTCGGCGTCCGTGCCGGTGTAGTCGACGGCCACGCCCAATCCACGCAGGCGGCGGTTCGGCCGCACGTCGGCGAAGCCCGCGGCCTCCAGCACACCGCGCGCCAGGCTGGACGCCGAGGTGCCGTCGCCGGCCACCGTGCCGGAGGCCGTGCCGGCCGGCGGCAGCCGCGCTCACCTCTGAGGCGACCCGGTCGCGGGCCAGCTCGACGTACGCCGGGTCGAGGTCGTACCCGACGGCGTCGCGGCCGCAGCGCACCGCGGCCACCAGGGTGGAGCCGGACCCGCTGAACGGGTCGAGCACGAGGTCGCCCCGGAAGGTGTAGAGCTCCATGAGGCGCTGAGGCAGCTCGACGGGGAACGGTGCTGGATGCCGCACCCGCACCGCGCTCTCGGGCGGGATGTCCCACACGTCGAGCGTCAACGCCATGAAGTCGTCGGCACCGATGCTGCTCTCGTGCGGCAGCCCAGCGCGGCGGCGCTCCTTGGGGCTGCGCGCCCGTCCGAATCGTCCCTTGCTGGCCACGATCACCCGCTCGGTCACGTCGCGCAGCACGGGGTTGGCGGCCGAGCGGAAGGAGCCCCAGGCGCACGAGCCGCTGGCGCCCTCGCCCTTCTGCCAGACGATCTCGCCCCGGGGCAGCAGGTGCAGGTCGTCCTGCAAGATGGTCATCACGTCGGCGGCCAGGCTGCGATACGGCTTGCGCCCCAGGTTGGCCACGTTGACCGCGATGCGGCCGCCCGGCTCGAGCACGCGCTTGCACTCGGCGAACACGTCGCGCAGCAACGCCAGGTACTCGATGTAGGACCCGGGCACGCCCTCCCGGTCGAGCTCCTCCTCGTACTGCTTGCCCGCGAAGTAGGGGGGCGAGGTGACGACGAGGGCCACCGAGTCGTCCGCCACCGCCTCCATGCCGCGGGCGTCACCGCACAGGCACGACACGCCGGGCTCGTGCGGGGTCACGTGCTCCTCTGCGCTGAGCTCGGGTGCCTCGAAGCGGGCGTAGAAGGCGTCGGCGACGTGCGACTCGCGGCGACCGACACCGAAGTTGGAGGTCGCGGTGCGACGGCGGGGTGGCATGGGCGATCGCTCGACCCTACCGGCCCGACCGCGCCGGAGCCGGCTTGCGGACGGACGGCTGGCAGGGCATGGGGGTCAACCTACGGAACGGCTGTGACACGTCGGTGGGCGGCACGGGCTACATCTCGTAGACGACGAACGTCGTGGGCCGGCCGACCACGTCGTAGAGCGAGCGGGCCCGGCCGTTGTACTCCTGGGTGTGCCAGTAGACCCGGGGCGCCCCCCGCTCGGTGCCGGCCTGCTTCACCGCCTCGAGCAGGGCGCGCCCGACGTCGCGGCCCCGGGCCGACGGGGCCACGAAGAGGTCCTCGAGGTAGCACGTCGGCCTGCGGGACCAGGTCGAGGCGTGGACGACGCAGTTGGCCATCCCGATGCCCCGTCCGGTGTCGTCGAGGGCGATGAGGCCGAACATGCCGTCCTCGCCGGCGCTGAGCCGCTCGAAGGTGGCCCGGCTGGTGACGTCGGGCAGCTCGGCCCGGTAGAAGGCGAGGTAGCCCGCCCACAGGGCCCGCCAGTCGTCCCAGTCGTCGCGCTCGAGTGCCCGTACGGTGCCCACCCCCTCAGCTTCCCATCGGCCGGCACCCGGGGGCGGGACCGGTGCCGCCGGGCCCGGGACCTCCCGCTCCGCCTTCCGCGCCTCGCCGCCCGTCCCGTCATGGGGTGCGCCAGTCACCCGAGCCGGCTCGTTAGGCTCCCGCCGTGATCTCTGCCGCTCGGCTGTCACGTGGGATCGCCGCCGCGTTCGCAGCAGTCGCCGTGAGTGCGTGCGCCGGGGCCGACGTTCCGGCTCCAGCGCCGCAGCCGCTGCTGCCGCGCCACAGCCACTGTCGCACGTGGTCCTGGCGCGAGCGCTTCCCGGTTTCGGGCTCCTGCCGAACGGGCTCTTCGACGGTCCCATCCCGAAGGCGATGCTCGATTCGTACTCGGACTCGGCCCAGTGGCGACAGGACGTGGCCGACGGGAGCCTCACCGGGTTCGTCCGGGCCTGGAGTCGCACCTACCAGCGCGGCCTCGCGCTCGTCTACCTGACCGCGATCCGCCTGCCCGGCCCGGCGGACGTCCCCCTGTTCACCTCGTCCATCGGGGCCCTGGCCGCGAAGCAGCCGGACGCGACGACCTACGCCGTCAGCGGACTCACCGGAGCGACGGGCTACCGCACCAACCCGCACGTGCAGATCGGCACGGTGGCGGGCTACTGGATCGTCTTCGTCAGAGGGAACACCGGATTCTTCCTGTACACGGTCGTGCCACCGGACTCGGTGACCGCGGCGCAGCTGGCGGGCGTGGCGCGGCGGCAGGCGGCGCAGGACGTGCGCGGGTAGCCGGATCCCCGCGGCGCGATCTACGTCGGGGACCGTCGGCTCCGGCCGCCCCGGCCGCGGGGACGGTCGGGTCCGGTGAACTTCCCGCGCACCTGCGCCCGGCGAGCCTGAAGCTCACGGTGGGTGAGGCTCGGGGTCGACTCGTCCAGCCCGAAGCCCGCCCTGACGCCGGCCATGTCGGGCGCCCAGTCCTCCTGGTGCTCGAGTCCGAGCTGGGACATGATCCGCTCGCCGTGCTTGGCCGCGAAGAGCAGCGCGATCGCCTCGACCTCGGCGAACAGATCGAGGTCAGGGGCCAGGGTGGCGATGGCGCCGTCGAGGAACATCATGTTCTTCACGAACAGCATCAGCTCCTTGGGCATGCGGGCCCCGAGCCCGAGCAGCGTCTTGATGGAGCGCTGCAACTCGCCCACCAGCTCCTCGGGTGTCAGCGTGACCGGGTCCACCGGGTGGCCGGTCCAACCCGAGGATGTCGATGACGTGGTGCACGTCGACGTCGTCCGGAAAGGCCCCGAGGTCACGCAGGGCAGCGACCTGCGAGGGGATGTGCCCGTTCGACGCTCCGACGAGCAGCGAGAGGAGTGCCAGGCGCTTCGGCTCGGTCAAGCGGCCGGTGATGCCGAAGTCCAAGAGCGCGATCTTCCCCGACGGCAGCACGAAGAGGTTCCCACCGTGCAGGTCGCCGTGGAAGATCCCGTGCATCATGGCGCCCTCGAGGAAGCCGATCATGCTGGCCCGCACGACCGCCTCGGTGTCGATGCCGGCGGCGTGCATCCCCTCGACGTCGCCGAAGTTGAACCCGTCGAGTCGCTCCATCACGAGCATGCGGCGGGTCACGAGCGTCGGGTGGGGGCGCGGCACGACGAAGTCGCGCTGGTCCAGCGCGGCGAACGTCATGGCGATGTCGAGCATGTTCTCGGCTTCGAGACGGAAGTCGAGCTCCTCCATGATCGTCTCGGCGAAGAGCTCCACCAGGGCCGGCGGGTTGGCCAGCGCCGGCGACCGGGATGCGGCCGACGAGGTGCGGGGCCAGCCACGCCATCACGGAGAGGTCCTGGCGCACCCGCGCCGAGACGGAGGGACGCTGCACCTTCACCACCACCGGCGTCCCGTCACACAGCGTCGCTGCGTGCACCTGCGCGATGGATGCCGCGGCCAGCGGGGCGTGCTCGACCGACGCGAACACCGTCCCGATGGGCCTTCCCAGCTCCTCGGTGAGCACACGCTCGACCAGGGGCCACGGCTCGGGCGGGACCTGGTCCCGGCACCACTTGAACTCGGCGACCAGCTCGGGCGGGAAGATGCCGTCGCCCGAGGAGATGATCTGGCCCAGCTTGATGTAGGTCGGGCCGAGCCTCTCGGCCGCGACCCTGAGCCGGCGCGAGATGCCCGCGATCGACGCCTCGCCGCCGCGCCGCCGCTCCTTCAGGTACCACAGACCCAGCGCGCCGCCGAGATGCCACACCGTCGTTCCGAGCCGCCGGCCGGGGGGCAGCGCGCGGCGACGGGTCAGGCGGGGGAGCGAGGCGTCGAGGCGGGCCCGCACCCCGGCCAGACCATTGCGCCAGGCCAGCGTGGCCGGGTCGACCGTCCACGGGCCGGTGTCGCTGAACGTGCCCAGCACGGTGTCGGGGGTCGCCACGACCCGAGCCTACGGGCAGGACCTCCGCATTCGTGTTCGGCGACCGCCGCTGACTGCTCTACGAAGGGCCACGTGCCCGACACCTCCGTCATCACGGCGCGGACGGCCGCACCAACCCGGACTGGAAGGCGAAGACCACCGCCTGCACCCGGTCGCGCAGCCCGAGCTTGGCCAGCAGACGGCCCACGTGCGACTTGACCGTCGCCTCGGAGACGTAGAGCCGTTGTGCGATCTCGGCGTTGGACAGGCCGTCGGCCACGGCGAGCAGGACTTCGCGCTCGCGCTCGGTCAGGCTGGACAGCGCCGCGTTCTCCGCCGCGCGCCCGCCGCCCGATGCCCCGGTGCCGTCGGAGAGGTCCGGGAGCTGGTCGGCGTACTCCTCGAGCAGGCGCCGCGTGACGCGCGGGGACACGACGGCGTCGCCGTTGGCCACCGTCCTGATCGCTGCGACGAGCTCCGCCGGCGGGACGTCCTTGAGGAGGAAGCCGCTCGCGCCGGCACGCAGCGCGCTGAAGGCGTACTCGTCGAGGTCGAAGGTGGTGAGGATGAGGACGCGGGTCTCGTCGCCGGGGGTGGCTGCGGTGATCGCCCGCGTGGCCTCGATGCCGTCGAGGACCGGCATCCGGACGTCCATGAGCACGACGTCGGGCTGGTACAGCTCGACGAGGCGTACGGCATCGGCGCCGTCCGCCGCCTCGCCGACGATCTCGAGGTCCGCCTCCGCCTCGAGGATCATGCGGAATCCCTTGCGCAGCAGCGCCTGGTCGTCCGCCAGGACGATCCGGACGGTCATGCCGTCGTCGGCGCCTTGCAGTCGCGCAGCGTGGCGGTGACCTCCCAGCCTCCGCTCGGTCGGGGGCCGGCATCGAGCGTGCCACCGAACGCCGCCGCCCGCTCGGCCATCCCCGCGAGCCCGTGCCCGCCGCCGCCCGCAGCCGCTGCCACCGCCGTTGCCGTCGCCGTTGCCGTTGCCGTTGCCGTTGCCGTTGCGCATCCCGGGCTCCGACCCCGGCACGGACACCTTCGTGCGCCCGTCGTCGGTGACCCGCACCGAGATGTCGGGGTCGCCGGAATTCGAGCCGCACCACGACGGAATCGGGCTCCTCGGCATGCTTCAACGCGTTCGTCAGCGCCTCCTGGACGATGCGGTACGCCGTGAGACCTGCGGCGCCCGAGACCTCGAAGGGCCGGCCCGACCGCTCGACCGAGACGGCGAGGCCCGTGCCACCGACGCGCTCGACGAGTGCATCGAGATCGCACAGGCCGGGCTGCGGGCTGCGCGGTGGAGGCTCGGCCCCGTTCGCGCCGGCGAGCGCCGGCTCCTCGCGCAGCACGCCGAGCATGCGCCGCATGTCGGTCAGCGCCTGGCGTCCCGTGCTCGAGACCTCCCGCATCGCCTCCGCCGCCCGCGACGGGTCCTGGGTGCGTGCCCTGGAAGCGGCATCGGCCAGCGTCACCATCACCTGGATGTTGTGCGAGACCACGTCGTGCATCTCCCGCGCGATGCGGGCGCGCTCCGCTGCCGCGGCGAGCGACGCCTGCTGGTCCCGCTCGAGCTCCAGCCGCTCGGCGCGTTCGGCGAGCCAGTCGAGCTGGCTGCGGAGCGCCCGCACGACGACGCCGGCCAACAACGCGGTGAACGCGAGGCCGGTGAGGAACACGAAGGACTTGACGTCGTTGCCCGTCGGCGTCCAACGCACCGTCGCCATGACGACACCCGCCTCCAGGATGGCCGACGCCGCCACGACGAGCACCCAGTCCGACTCGAGCGCGACGGTGTACAGGGCGACGAGGAGCGACGCGTCGGCCAGTCCCGGTCCGGTCACCATCCACTGGACGAACGCGACCGTCGCGACGGTGAGGAAGACGGTCATGGGTGCCCTGCGGCGGAAGACGAGCGGGAAGATCAGGGCGGCGACGACCCACAGGCTGGGACGGCTTGCCGGCTTCTCAATCACCCAACCCGAGCACAGGACGAACAGACCGGCGGCGAGGACGATGTCGACGGAGGTGGCGAAGCGCCGGTCAAGGGCGCGCAGTCGCTCCCAGACCCGCCACGCCCCGTCGAGCTGGCGGTCCGGGGACCCCGCGGTCGCCACGTGCGCCCGGGTGCTTCCTGGCCGGAGCCATTCCGGGTACAGGTGACGTGAACTGGGGGCCATGTGATCCTTCGTTCCCGGACGGGACGACCATGGTAGTGCCCTCTGAGCTGGGTCTCCGTTCGCCGACCTTCCCGGCCTCACCTCGCCAGCCTGCCCGCCGGAGCGGGCCCGTGGCTCATCCCCAAGGATGAAACCCAGGTCGGCCGATCAGTCCTCCGGCCGATTGGTCCGAGCGGCTTCTCGTCTTACGTTCGAAGTGCCAAACCTCTTCGGGTGGTGCGAGGAAGCGAGCGTGTTCCGCCCCGAGCGCGCAGCGCAGCTCGCACCGCCCGCGGATGATCCGGGCGGCGGCCCGCCTCAGCCACCCGTGCGTGCCGCCACCTCCCGGCATGCCTCGAGGTCGTCGAACGCGCGCCCGACATCCTCGGGTGTGAACGCGAAGAAGAGGGCCGCCACGGCGTCCGCGCCCGCCTCGGCGTAGCCCTCGACCCACTCGGGCGTCAGTTGGTTGAAGTAGGGACACACGGTGATGCGCAGCTCGGCGCGGCTGCGTCCCGCGGCTTCGAGCGCCTCGTCGAGTTCGGCCAGCCCGGTCGCCAGCTCGGCGGGCGACCGGTTGAACGTGTGCCAGCCCTGGCCGAGTCTCGCCGCGCGCCGCAGCGCGGCCGGGGTCTCGCCACCGACGTGGATCGGGGGATGCGGCTGCTGCACCGGCTTGGGGAACATCTGGCTCGGGGGGAGGTCGTAGATCTCGCCGTGGAACGACGACGTGTCGTCCACCCAGAGCGTGCGCAGCACCTCGAGGTACTCGTCCGTGCGCCGGCCGCGGCGCTTCCCAGGGCACGTTGAGGGCGTCGAACTCCTCCTTGAGCCAGCCGACGCCGATGCCCAGGTCGACCCGGCCGCCTGAGAGCCAGTCGAGCGAGCTGACCTCCTTGGCCACGTAGACCGGGTTGCGCTGGGGGAGGAGCAGCATGGCCGTCCCGAGCCGCACCGTTGACGTGCGCGCCGCGAGATAGGTCAGCGTCACCAGGGGCTCGAGCAGCCCGCTCCCCGGCGGTGCCGGGATGCGCCCGTCCTGGGCGTAGGGGTAGCGGCTCTCGTACTGCTCGAAGAGGACCACGTGCTCGCCGACCCAGATGGTCCCGATGTCGCGCGCCTCGGCCCCCTCGGCCACGGCGTCGAGCAGCTCGGGCGTGGTCATGGGGCTGGCCGTCGGCATCCACAGATCGAACTTCACGTCATTGCCCCAATCCGCTGCACACGAAGCGACAGATCTCGTCGGCCGCCTGTTCCGCCGGAATGGGTTCGGGTTCGCCGGCGCGGACCGACAGCGCGCCGTAGATCTGCTGGCCGACGAGCACGACGGCACGCTCGGGGTCGATGTCGCCCCGGAAGTCCCCGGCCGCCACGCCGGCCACGACGAGCTCCTCGAGCACGCGGATCATGTCGAGCCCGATCATCATCAGCGCTCCGCCCACGGCGGCGGACCCGGCCGCGCCGGCGGTCGCCTGGGTGGCCATGGCGAGGCGGAAGAAGTCGGGGCTCTCGTCGATCCGCTCCAGCAGACCCAGAATGAGCCGGCGCAGCCGTTCCACCGGTGGGGCGTCGTCGTCGACGACGAGCGCGATGGTGTCTTCCAGGCGGTCGTACATGGACTGCACACAGGCGCGCAGCAGGTCGTCCCGATTGGAGAAGTAGACGTAGACGGTCGAGCGGGCGACGCCGGCCTCGGCGGCGATCTCGTCCATGGAGACGTCGGTGGTGCCGCGCTCACCGAAGAGACGGCGTGCGGTGTCCATGATCTGGTCGCGCCGGAAGTCCCGGATGACCTCTTTCAGCGCGTCCGGCGCTCGCCGAGCCACGTCGCCCTGCTCCGCCCGATCGGCCGGCTCAGGCGCCGACGCGGGCGGAGGGGGTGAAGGCCACCGGAAGATGCTTGACGCCGTTGATGAACTGTGACTGCAGGCGCTGGGTCTCCCCGTTCCGGTGGATGTCGGGCATGCGGTCGAGCAGGTGTTCGAACATCACGCGGATCTCCATGCGAGCGAGGTTGGCCCCGAGGCAGAAGTGGGGCCCGCCGCCGCCGAAGGCGATGTGAGGGTTGGGGTCCCGCGTGATGTCGAACGTGTCGGGGTTCTCGAAGACGTCCTCGTCCCGGTTGGCCGACGCGTGGAAGAAGACGACCTTGTCGCCGGCGGCGATCTTGGTGCCGCTCAGCTCGGTGTCGACCATGGCCGTGCGGCGGAAGTTCATGACGGGGGAGACGTAGCGCAGCATCTCCTCGACGGCACCGGTGAGGAGGCTGCGGTCGTCGAGCAGGCGCTGCCATTGCTCGGGGTACTGGAAGAACGCGTGCATGGCGCCGGACATCAGGTTCCGCGTCGTCTCGTTGCCGGCCACGGTGAGGAGGAGGAAGAAGAGCTCGAGCTCCAGCTCGCTGAGGCGCTCGCCGTCGACCTCGACCGTGGTCAGCACGCTCATCAGGTCCGCGTGCGGGTCGATCCGCTTCTGGCCGAAGAGCTCGGCGGCATAGGCGTAGAGCTCCATGGCCGCGTTGAGGGCCATCTCGGCCTGCAGCTGGTACTCGGGGTCCTCGCTGCCGACCATGCGGTTGGACCAGTCGAACATCTTGTGGCGATCGGCCTGGGGGACGCCGAGCAGCTCGGCGATGACCTGGAGGGGCAGCTCGGCGGAGAGCTGGGTGACGAAGTCGGCCTCGCCCGTCTCGATCACCTGGTCGACGATGGCGTCGGTCGAACGGTGGATGCTCTCCTCGAGGTCGCGCACCATGCGGGGCGTGAATCCCTTGTTGACCAGGCGCCGGTAGCGGGTGTGCAGCGGGGGGTCCATGTTCAGCATCATCAAGCTCTGCTGGGCGACCTCTTCCTCGCCGAGCTCGAAGGGCATGGTCCCCTGGGCCGCCGAGCTGAAGCGCTCGTATTCACGGTTGACGCTGACGCAGTCCTCGTACCTGGTCACGGCCCAGAAGCCGGGGCCTCCGGGCTCGTCCTGCCAGTGGACGGGGTCGTGGCGCCGCAGGTGGGCCAACCAGGCGTGGGGGACGCCCGCCACGTAGGAGAGGGAATCCGAGAGATCGACAGGGGTCACGTCCGCCAGGGTGCTCATGGTCGTTGACAACTCCTCTGAGGTATCGGACAGCTTGTCCGATATATTGGATGGTAAGTCCAAGCCCTGTCGGGTGTCAACGATCGCCCGTCAGCTGGCGGATGGGTCGACCTTCGGATCGGGGACGATGGCGATCGACTTGGTCGGGTCATCCGGGTCGAGGACCACGCGCACACGGTCGTCTGCGTCGGGCGGGTCCCCCGGCACGGAGGCCATGATCACGATCTCGTCGACGTGCGGTGCGAAGACCGCCTGGAGACCGCGGGCCACGCCCGTACCGATGTTGCCGAGGGCCGACTCCTTGCGCCAGCGGTCGAAGGACCCGGACGCATCCTCGCCGCCTTCATCCACGGCGCCCGCCGGCACGTTCTCGGGGGGCACGTCGGCGTCGGTACCCGGTTCCATGGCTCCATGCTCGCAGGATTGACGGGCCCACGCGGCACCGCTGTCGGCCGGCGCTTTCGACTTTGGCTGCGCAGCTGTTGGAGGCCATGAGGACCACGCGCCTGCAGCGGCAGCGAACCTCATACGCGAACACGGTACCGTACGCAGATAGCGTTGTGGACCATGGCGATTCCCCGGATCCCCTAGGCGCGCGCCGGTGCTCGGAGTTCTCATCGTCCTGTGCGCGCTCTTGGGCTCGCTATCGGCTCGTTCCTCAACGTGGTGATCTACCGCGTGCCGCGGAACATGTCGGTGGTGTCGCCGCGCTCCTCTTGTCCCTCCTGTGGCACCCAGATCGCCGAACGGGACAACATCCCGGTGCTGTCCTGGGTACTGCTGCGGGGGCGCTGCCGGCACTGCCACGAGCCGATCTCGGCCCGCTACCCGCTGGTCGAGCTCTCGTGCGCTGCGCTGTTCGCCGGCCTCGCGGCTCGGTTCGGGTACGACTGGGCGCTCCCGGCGTTCCTGGTCCTGTTCGCCGGGCTGCTGGCGCTGTCGGTCATCGACGTCGAGACCATGCTGTTGCCGAAGAAGATCGTGTGGCCGCTGTCGGTGCTCGTGACGACCCTGTTCGTCATGGCGGCGGCGGCCACCGGGCACTGGCACGACCTGCTCGTGGGCGCCATCTGCGGGGCGGTCTGGTTCGTCGTGTTCTTCCTGCTCAACCTCGCGAGTCCCCGGATGCTCGGCTTTGGCGACGTCCGCCTCGCCCCGGTGCTGGGCCTCGCGCTCGGCTGGCTGGGCGTGAGCTACGTCCTCCTCGGCTTCTTCGCGGCCAACCTGATCGGAGCGGGCATCGGCGTGGCGCTCATTGCGACCAAGCGCATGAATCGCCAACAGCAGATCCCCTACGGTGTCTTCCTTGCCCTCGGCTGTGCGGTCGCCGTATTCGCCGGGCCCGAGCTCCTTCGCCCGTTCGCCAGCTACTGACCCGGCTCGTCGCCGGAGTTCAGCGCACGATCTCCATCCGCAGTCCCTGCTCGTCCCATTCGGGATCCTCGGGGATGCGGATGGCTGCCCGGTGGAAGATCCGGCGAGCGGTCCACACGAAGGCGGCGACGTCGATGAGGTGGGACAACGAGGCGCCGGGGAGCTCCGACGACAGGATGCGGTCGGACCCGGGGAACTTCACCTTGAGGAGCGCTCGGCGCTCCTCGATTCCTGCCTCGCTCTGCTTGGTGAACTGCATCGGCTGGCCGTCGTTGAGCTCGTAGAAGCACATGTCCGAGTGCACCTCGTAGACGGTGCGCTGCCGGAATGGGGCCATTTCGGCCGCGATCTCGCGATAGCGGGGGAGAAGTGTCTTGCTGATGGCGTCGAGGTGGTCGGGGAGGAATTCGAGCTCATTGGTGCTCGAGCGCACCGGCGCGCTCTGGATGGAGGAACCGCGTCGGGCACCGAGCAAGGCCCGCGCCTCGCGGTCGCAGGTCCGTCCGCCGGCGGCCGCGATGTCGAGGTAGCCGACGGGCGCGTTCAGCGCGATGACCGAGTACGAAGGTCGCATGTCGATGACCTCGGTGAAAGGTGACAGGAGCTGTGGCTCCTCGGGCGCGAAGACCGTCCCCTGCAGCTTGGCCGGCGCGACCAGCCAGGCCGGCCCGCAGGGGGTCACCCCGGCGACGAGTGAATAGGGGAGATCCGGTCCGCGCTGGGCAGAGGTGCCGATCGTCACGCAGTCGCGAACCTGGGACTGCGCTGCCCCACCAGCCGGCCGAGCTCCTTGGGGTGCGAAGAGATGGACAGCGCGTCCTCGTAGTCGATGATCTGCGCCAGGACGAGGTCGGCCAGGCTGGATTCGAGCGAGCACATGCCGTCAGCCTGGCCCGTCGTGATGAGGTTCGGCAACTGGTGGGTCTTGCCCTCACGGATGATGTTGCGTACCGGGTGGTTGGCGATGAGGATCTCGAAGGCCGCGACCATGCCGCCGCCCAGGCGCGGGACGAGCCGCTGGGCGATGACGGCGCCGAGGGACGACCCGAGCTGGACGCGGATCTGCTCCTGCCGCCAGGCCGGGAAGACGTCGATGATGCGATCGATCGCCTGGGAGGAGTCGTTGGTGTGCAGGGTGGAGAACACCAGGTGGCCGGTCTCCGCCAGGGTGAGGGCGAGCTGAATCGACTCGAGGTCGCGCATCTCGCCCACCAGGAGGACGTCGGGGTCCTCGCGCAGGGCGGACCGAAGGGCACGCTCGAAGGAAGGGCTGTCGGTCCCGACCTCTCGCTGCGTGACGGCGGAGAGGCCGTGCTTGTGCACGTACTCGATGGGGTCCTCGATGGTCAGGATGTGGACCGCTCGCGTCTGGTTGATGCGGTCGATAACCGAGGCGAGGGTGGTGGACTTTCCCGATCCGGTCGGTCCGGTCAGGAGCACCAGTCCGCGGGGGAGACGGGCGAGCCACTCCGCCACTGGGGGCAGACCGAGCTCGTCGAAGGTCGGGATGTCGGACGGGATCATGCGGAGGGCCAGGGCGACCTCGCCCTTCTGAGTGTACGCGCTGCCGCGGAGTCGGGCCCGGTTCAGCCAGCTGAAGGAGAAGTCCACGTCCTGGTTCTCCTCGAGGGTGGCCTCTTGCTGCGGGGTGAGCATGGGCCGGACGATCCGGTCGATCTGCTCACCGGTGAGGACGGGCGCGTCATCGAGCGCGCTCAGCCTGCCGTCGACTCGTACCCGTGGCTTCGAGCCCGTCGCCAGCAACAGGTCCGAGCCTTGCCGGTCCCAGAGGACCTGCAGCCACGGGGAGATCGCATCAATGTTCTCGCTCATCTCCGGTTCCCCTCTCTCGTTCGTTCTTCGTGGGTGTGAATGCCGAAGCGCCCGGCCCAGGGGGCCGGGCGCTTCGGTTCACATATTTGCGCCTTGTAGATCCGCTGTACTGCGGACTACTTGACTGTGTTGCTGTGCTTCGGACTACGTGACGGCGTTGCAGCCACCGGCGCCCTGGGCGTCGTAGTCCACCATGGTTCCACCAGCTGGGCCCACGTACACGTGTCCAGCAACTGCGCCGTGCAGGAGCAGTCGCGTCAGCGCTCAGCGCCACCGTGTAGGCCGGGTTGTTGGCCGCCTGGTGCAGGAACGGTCCGCCAAAGGCGTTGCCCGTCAAGTCGGTGGTCAGGGTCGGCGGAGCGTTGTTCGTGTTGCCCGGCGCGTTCTCGTACGCCGCCACGGCGACCTCGTAGGACTTGCCGTCGGACTGACAAGCAGCCACGGCGCTCTGGCCGGCAACGCCACCAAGGGCGAAGATGACCGTTGCGGCGAGGATGCCGAGGACGACGATGACAATCAGAAGCTCGATGAGGGTGAACCCCGGCTCGAGCTCGACGCCCTTTCGGCGCGCCTGGATGTCGCGGATGTACCTAATCATTTGCGGAATACCGCCTTTCGGTTTGGGCAACTAGAAGCCATCTAGTTGCTACGTGACTCCCCCGCCAAATGGGGAGAACTGAAAGCTAACATCATGACCTCGCTATTTCAAGAGCAGCGATGCCAGTTTTGGCGTTTGACATGCAATTTTGTATCTGTTGTCGACGCCATTAGATGGTCGCTTTAGAACTTTTTGTGATGCTCGATATCTATTGTTCTTTCCTTGTGATTTGCGGTTATTGGATCTTGACCTGATGGTAAATGCCGTACATGGCGGACACGAGGGCGACCGCTACGAATCCGACGATGACGCCCATGAAGATGATGACCGCCGGCTCGAAGAGGCCCGTGAACCTCTTGATCTTCACGTCGAGCTCCCTGTCGTAGAAGGTGGCCGCCGTGGCGAGCTGTGCATCGAGGGTCCCGGTCTCCTCTCCGACCCGGAACATCTGGCGGGCCGCCCCGGGAAGAGGCCCGTGCGACCCAGCGGCTCAGCGAGCCCTTGGCCCTCCATCATCTCCTCGCGGACCATGGACAGACCTTCGCGGTACACGGCGTTGTTCGACGACTCGGCGGTCACCCGCATGGCGTCCGGGAGGGCGACGCCGGCCCGGATCATCGACGAGAGGATCCGGCAGATCCGCTCGATGACGGCGGTGCGCACGAGGTCACCGACGACCGGGAGCTTCAGCACCATGGAGTCGAGCCATGCTTTGCCCGAACGGGATCGACGCAGCACGATGACGCCTATGGCGGCAAGCACGATGGCGCCGAGGATGGCGAACCACCAGTTGCTCACGAAGTTCGACGCACCCAGCAGCATGCGGGTCGGGAGCGGCAGCTGCGCGTTGAAGGACTTGAAGAACACCACGAATTTCGGCATCACGAACGTGGCCAGCACGACCACGACCACGACGGCCATGACGGCCACGACGGCCGGGTAGATCATGGCGCCGGTGATCTTCCCTCGGGCCTCGATGTCGCGCTCGATGTAGTCGCCCAACTGATCGAGGACGATGTCGAGGTTCCCGGTCAGCTCCGCCGAGGTGAGCATGCCGACGTAGTAGTTGGGAAAGGCCTCGGGATGTGCGGCGGCGGCGGAGGCGAAGGTGTCGCCCGCCTGGATCCGGTCGATCATGTCGAGGAGGGCCCGCTGCAGCAGCTTGTCCGGTGTCTCCTCCGCGATCACCTGGAGGGCCTCCATGATCGGGATGCCGGCCCGGACGAAGACGCTGAGCTGACGCGAGAAGTGCATGATGTCCTTGCGTGGCACCAGCTTCTTGGTGACCTCGAACTGGAGGACGCTCTTCTTCTCCGAGACCTCGATCGTCTGGTAACCCCGCTCGAGCAACGCCAGATGGGCCGCGCTCCGCGTGGCCGCCGACTCCGTGCCGGAGACCTGCTTGCCAGATTCGTCGACAGCGCTGTAGCGGTACTTTTCCATGAGAGTCCCGTTCCTGACTAGAGGGAGTAGATGCTCCGGATGACTTCTGCGATGGTGGTGACGTCCTGCTCCACGAGACTGACGGCCTCCTCACGCAGCGTGCGCATGCCCTGCTTCTGAGCGAGGCGGCGCAATTCGTCCTGCGTGGCCCACCCGACGATCAGACGCTTGATCTCGGGCGTCATCTGGAGGAGCTCGTAGACGCCGATCCGGTCCTGGTAGCCGGTCTGTCCGCAGAAATTGCAGCCGGTGCCGTGGTAGAAGTCGTATTTCGGCGATCCGCCGCCCTCCTCGTAGAACGTCATCTCCTCCTGCGTCGGCGTGTAGGAGGTCTTGCACGACGGGCAGATGCGCCGGACGAGACGCTGGCCCACGATGGCGAGGACCGACGACGCGATGAGGAACGACTCGATCCCCATATCGAGGAAGCGGTGCAGGGCGGAGACCGAATCGGTCGAGTGCAGCGAGGACAGCACCAGGTGACCGGTGAGCGCGGACTGGACGGCGATCCGGGCCGTCTCGACGTCACGGATCTCCCCGACCAGGATGACGTCGGGGTCCTGGCGGAGAATGGACTTCAGTCCGGTGGCGAACGTCAGACCCGCCTGCTCGTTGGTCTGAATCTGGTTGATGGACGGGAAGATGTACTCGACGGGGTCCTCGATCGTCATCACGTTCCTGGTGGGATCGGCGACTTCGGTCAGGGTGGCGTACAGCGTGGTCGTCTTGCCGGACCCCGTCGGGCCGGCGCACAGCACCATCCCGAAGGGAGCCTTGACCAGGTGCGAGAAGGTCTCGTGCGTGTCGGTCGGCATGCCGAGGTCTTGGAGTCGCAGCACGGACTTGTTCTTGTCCAGGATCCGCATGACGCACTTCTCGCCCCAGATGGTGGCGGCCGTGGAGACCCGGACGTCGGTGTCCTTGCCGTCGACCTGCGTCGTGAGCTGGCCGTCCTGCGGGCGCCGCCGTTCGACGATGTTCATGCCCGCCATGATCTTGATGCGGCTCACGAGGCCGACGCCCATGGCGGCCGGAAGCATCAGGACTTCCTTCAGCGCGCCGTCGATGCGGAAGCGCACCCTGACGACGTCCTGGGACGGCTCGATGTGCACGTCGGAGGCCCGGTCCCGCTTGGCCTGGGTGAGGATCCGAGTGACGACCTGCACCACGGGTGCGTCGTCGGCGACGACCTCGGTCTCGGCGGTCTCGGTGGCGCCCTTCTTCCGCGTGCCCTCCAAGGACTCGAAGGCCTCCACCAGGCGGTCCACGCCACCAATGGCCCGGTAGCTGCTGTCGATGGCCCACTGGATGTCCGTCTCCGGAGCCAGGACGAATCTGATCGGCTTGTCGATCGACTGGGTGAGGAGCGCGCTGGACGCCGACCGACGGCTGATCGGGGACGGCGACCTGGAGGCCGTCATCGTCGAGCGTGACGGGCACGGCCATGTGTTGCCGCACGATGTCCTCGGGGATCAATTCGAGGGCGTCCGGCTGCGGATTGTGGCGCCGGAGGTCGACCACGGGCATGTGCAGCAGATCCGCCAGAAAGAGCGTCAGCTCCCGCGGATTGAGCGCGCCCATCGCCACCAGGGTCTCGCCGATCCTCTTGCCGGAATCGGCCTGGACGACGAGGGCCTGGGCGACGTCGGCCTCACTGACGAGACCACGGCGGACCAAGAGGGACCCGAAGGGCTCGGACCTGACGTGGCGGGGGCGGCTCTCGGATTCGTCGACCGCGACCGCGACGGCAAGCCCGTGCCCGTCCGCGTCTGGCTCGGACGACGAGCCGTTCTGCTCGTTGCCCGTGATGTCCGGTCCGGCCTTTTCCTTGCGTCCGAGTTTCAACGGAGTTCCTGACTGTGTGAACGGCGCCCGCGTGGGCGCTCGTGATCAACCGCTGCCACCCAATGGGTCGCCAAATCACAGCGGTTCATGCGAGCGTTCCAACGCTCGAGACGAATGAGATGCTCGTCAGTTGATATTCGGCACGAGTCACCGTCGGGTTTAGGACCTTCGGGGACCCCAGAAAGGGAGCGCGTCGGCCCACCCCGTGCGTCGCCGCGCCGGGGCGAATGGTGCACCAGGCCCAATTCGCCCGACACCCAATAGAAAGAGTCCGCCAAGATCCGCCCTTGTCTCGCCAATTTCGCCCCCAGGGCGGACCGCCTCCGCCGGAGCGTTCCGGATAGTAACCCCTCTACCGGTGCAAAGGAACCCTCTATTGCCCGTTGTCCGGCCGTTCTCGAGAATTGTTCGACATTTGGACAATCGGCCGTCGCAGTCAGGTTGCGATCGGGGTGCTCCTGTCCGTCGCCGCGGGAAGTCCCCGTTGGACGTCCCACAGGTGATGGGAGACCTCGTGGGCGTTGCGCTGCACGATGTCGAAGGCGCCGATCTGCCCGGCCTCGGAGTGACCGGTCGTGACGTCGTGCGGAGCTTCCAGCGCTGCCTCCCGCCAGGCCCGGGCCGCGGCGATCAACGCGATCAGGCCCACCACCGGGGAGAGCGCGTCGTAGGAGCGAACCTCGGCGACGACGTTCTCGTCCCAACTCGGGACGCCGAACGCCGGGTCGGCGCTGATCGTCCAGAGGCGTTCGGTACCGAAGCGCAGCACGTCGACCGTGTGCCACAGGTAGCGGCTGGCCGACCAGAGCCCGGGCTCCACCGCCTCCGAGGGTTCGACGCGAGACAGGACCTCACCGAACACGGCCACCCCGTGCACGCACTGTCCGACCAGCGTCTCGTAGTCGGGCTCGGCCCAGTCGAACTGGCATTCGGAACATCGACCCGTCCGCCTCTTCCAGTCGTCCCGGACCTCCGGGTTGCCGTCGACGCTCACTCCTGCCGGCCTCGCGAGTTCCCCATGTGCCACGCCGAGCAGATTTCACAGCGGTACACGGCGAGCTCGACACCGGTCTCTCGGCGCCGCTCGTCGGCCATGCTCCAGGCGTCCCGCTCGGAGCGATAGGCGGTCTTGGGCGTCCCGTCGGCCCGCCAGTGCGCTCCGAGGCTCGAGCCACGAGAGTTCGGGCCACGCGAGTCAGCCGCGCCGCGTCGTGACGGTTCTCCTCCGGTCGTGCGCCGGGCCATGGGCTCCATTGTGGCCCGAGCCGAGATCGCCCCCGGTCCATGGACATTCGTTTGCGCCGAGACGCGTCCCGACGCGCCAAGGCTCGACGGAGGGGGAAAGGGGTCGAACCGGCGCGTCAGGACGAGCCCCATCCTAAGGGCGTGCCGCCACCCTCCGCTGCTGGTGGGGGGGTCCGGTCCGTGGCCTGACCGAGCCAGGCGTGGGTGTGCGGCGCGTTCCCGCAGGGGCCGTGGATCGATCGTGCGCTGGTAGCGCGTTGGCCCTGGTCGGAACCCTCTGCAACGATGGCGACATGGCAAAGACTGTGATTGTGAGGCTGACCGACGACATCGACGGGGGTGACGCGGACGAGACGGTGCATTTCGCGTTGGACGGCCGGTCCTATGAGATCGACGTCAATATCGCCAACGCCGCTCGGCTCCGTGAGGCCTTGCAGCCCTTCATCGCGAAGGCGAGGGCGCGTGGCACTCAGTCCGGCGGACGGACACCTCGCGTGGCGCGGCGTGCGCCCGTGGGACAGACCATGTACTCACAGCTCAAAGACGAAGAGAAGGCCCGCTTCCGCGACTGGGCGAACATGGCCACGGCCCGCAGGATCAGCGACACCCGGGTGCAGAGCTGGATCGCCGCCGGCCGGCCGTAGTGCCGTCACGGCACGCGGCCGACTCGACTCGCGACGCCGATGGCCGTTCGAGCTACGCCAAGCTCAGAAGGCCGTAGGTATTGCAGAGACCCATGGCATCGATCAGGAGGAACGCCGAGACGATCGCAATCACGAACGGCGTCTTCCATCGCCGCCGGTCGCGGCTGAGCGCCTGCGGCATGTACCACGACGGAAGCGGAGCGGCGAAGCGGGCCAGGTGGATCCCGATCGGCACCGCATCATCGGACAGGGCGGCAGACGGGTCGGCGGCCAGGGCCAGCTCGGTCAGTTCCTCGTCGGTCAGCGCAGCGTCGGGATAACCACCATTTTCCACGTCGGAGAGGCTACTTTCTTCCGGATACAGGTCTGAGAGGACCCAGGGGAGGTGTCGCCTGATGGCCGAGGAGCAGGCCGGGACATCGGCCACGACCGGGAGTACGGCCGATTCCGATTGGCACCCGCCGGGGGCGAACCCGACGGACCCCGGCTGGTATCCAGCCGGGAACAATCCCAACGAGCAGGCCTACTGGGACGGGCAGCACTGGAGCCGCAGCCGGCACTGGAGCGTGAACGGTTGGGTCGAAGACGGTGGCGGCACCCGGACGACGCCCGTGGCGAGCGCCGGAGAGGTCGCCCCCCGTGCGTCGGCCAATCCCTACTCCCAGGCGGCACCCACGAGACCGAGATCCGCCCCGGCCACCTTCAGCCTCGGCATCCTGCTCCTGATGGCGAGTGGGATCACGCTCATGTACGGGTCGGTGGGGTCATGGGTGAAGGTGACGGGTTCGGTCGGGGGCGCTGCCGTCTTCCACGCCTCCGTCAACGGCATCGACCCCGGGGTCTCGACACTCATCGGCCTCAACGGGTACGTCACTTTCATCGGCGGTATCGTGCTGCTGACGTTCGCCGGGCTCGCCATGACCAACGACGACATGCTCCTGGCGGTCCTGACGGCCATCGTGTCGGCGGCCATCCTGGTTTTCGCCGTCTACGACATGTTCCGCATCGTGCAGAAGCTCTCGCAGGTGACCACCTCCGCGGGGTCGAGCGTGGGCGTCGCATGGGGTCTCATCGCAGTGCTCAGCGCCGCGGTCCTGGCGATGGTCGTCGCTCTGGTGAGGTTGGCCTCGAGGTAACAGCGACGCGGAGGCCGCCGGGTCGGGAGCGACTCCGGCAACCTCAGCGTGGGTGCTGTTGTTCGAGGAGGACTACTGCGGCGGGCCCGACGAGAGCTGGACCGTGGCCGTGTGGGTCTGGCCCGAGCTGTCGGTCCACCCGACCGTCACCTTGTCGCCCGGGTGGTGCGCGCTTATGGCGCTGGTCAGGTCGTTGGCCGAGCCGATCGTCTTGCCACCGAGGGATGTGATGACGTCGCCCTGAGCGAGACCAGCCGTCTGGGCGGGACCGTTGGTGACCACCTGCGCCACAGAGGCGCCGGCGACGGACGCCCCGGTGTTGCCGGTGTTGCCGCTGTTGCCCCCGAAGAAACCGCCGAAGCCGCCGTTGCCGCCATCGTTGCCGCCACCGAAGCCGTTGCCGGAGCCGGAGCCGTTGCCGGAGCCGGAGGCGCTCACCTCGACGCCCAAGAAGGCGGTCTGGCCGATGTGGACCGTCGACGACGCCGACCCCGCCTCAATGGCGCGGGCGATGCTCAGCGCAGTGTTGATCGGGATGGCGAAGCCCTGGTCGCCTTGTGATTGGCCGTCGGACTGGAACGAGAACCCCGCGGAAGCGGCCGTGTCCATCCCGAGCACCTGTCCAGAGGTGTCGACGAGCGCGCCACCCGAGTCCCCGGGCTGGATGTTGGCGTTGGTGGCGATCAGGCCACTGAGCTGCTCCGAGGTACCGTCGCCCTCGTCGCTGGCGGTGATGGACTGGTTCAGGGCCGTGACCGTTCCACCCGCGGCACTGGGCGTGCCGCCGGTGCCCCCGGCGTTCCCGATACCGACGATGTCCTCACCCACCGAGGCGTTGGACGAGTTGCCGAGCGTCGCCGTCTGCAGCCCCGAGGCGTTGTGGAGTTGCAGCACCGCGACGTCCTGGGAGCGGTCGTAGCCCACGACGCTGGCGGTGTAGGTCTTCTGGTTGCCCACGTCGGTGACGCTGATGCTCGTGGCGCCGTTGATCACGTGGTTGTTCGTCAGGATCACGCCGTTGGAGGTCAGCACGATGCCCGTGCCGGCGGCCTGGACCTGCTGGTAGCCGAGTGAGGTGTTGACGTCGACGAGCCCGGGGTCGACCTTGGATGCGATCGCGTCGACGTCGCTCGGGCCGGAGGAGTTCGACGATCCCGAGTTGCCGCTGCCAGAGTTCCCCGAGTTTCCCGAATTGCCGAATCCACCTCCGAAGGGAGAGCCGTTGCCGAACTGACCGCCCGAGCCGGACCCGCCCGACCCCGAACCTGACGGCAGCCGGGTCGAGCCCGACGAGGGCGCAAATGCCTGTGTGTTGCTCCCGTTGGTCCAGGCCGCGTGGCCGATGCCGACGCCGGCAGCGAGGACCGCGACGGCGGCGATGCCGGCCAGCAGGCCGTTGCGCAAGGCGTGGGAGTTGCCGCTCGCCGATGCGCCGTGGATGGGAGGCGCGGGCCAGACGGGAGCGCCAGGGTCCGTGTCGTGAGATCCAAAGCCATACGGGGTTTGAGGTGCCTGAGGGGTTTGAGGTGCCTGGCCCAGCATGGGGTTGCCCGCCAAGGCACCCAATGCGTAGGTGCCTTGCGGAGGGGTGCTCTCCGGAGTGGTGCCCGGCTCCGCGGGGATGCCCTGCGGTGGGGTGACCGGCTCGGCGTCCGGTCGTGATGCGGATGCGGCGGCAGGTGGGGGAGTCGTGGCGGGGAGCGGGATGGCCTGGCCGGTGGTCTCGGCCGCGGGCCCACGCGCCGCATCTGGCTCCGGGCCGCTTGCGGGCGGCCCTGCCGTTGAGTCGTTGTGGTCCTGGTTCTCGGTCATGACGTGTCCTCCGTCTGAGTCCCGGGCGGCCCGGGACTCTGCACGGCTTTCATTCGACACGGCGGATCTGTACGCCAGGTCAGAGAAAGTTATGACGTGGATAAATGTTGTCTGTGATGCCCTTCTGTGGTGGCGTCTACGCTGGACTCCACGACCTGTGTCACAGGGGGGTCACGTGGAACCTGCAATCTTCGACGCCGACAGCCACCTTATGGAGACTCCCGAGTGGCTGGGTCAATTCGCCGATGAGGGGGTCCGCGACCGTCTCGACCCCCTGGGCCTCGAGGGGGCAGGAGCAGGTGCGGCGGAGCTGATCGCGGGACTGCCCGAGCTCTGGGAGTCCCACCGGCACCAGGAGATAGGCCCCGAGGTGCTGAAGGGCCCAAAGGGATGGATGGCTCCCGGGGCCCTCGACACCGAGGTGCGCTCGCGGGTGCTCGATGCTCTGCACATCGACGCCCAGCTGGTCTTCCCCACCTTCGCCCTGGTCCACTTCTCCCGGAGCAAGGATCCCGACGTGCTCTACGGCGGGACCGACGCACTCAACCGTGCGATGGTCGCCTTCTGTGAGCCCGACCCCCGCTTGCGAGCCGTCGGCTACCTGCCGCTGAACGATCCCGGACGCGCGTTGCAGGCGCTGGAGGAGGCCCTGGCAGCGGGCGTCGCCGCCGTGTGGGTGCCGTCCGACGCCCCCGGGGCTATCTCGCCCACCCATCTCGACCTCGACCCCGTCTGGGCGCGCCTGGCCGAGGCCGGGGTTCCCTTCGTCCTCCATGTAGGGGGAGGAAAGCTGCTGCCGAAGGCGTTCCACGACAACGGGCGCCCGCGGCCAAAGGACTGGCTCGGGGGTGGCGAGAACCTGCGCTCCAAGGATTTCCCGGTGTTGCACCACTCGCCCGAGCGCTTCCTCGCCTGTATGGCGCTCGACGGCGTCTTCGAGCGGCACCCCGGGCTTCGGGGCGCCGCCATTGAGCTCGGTGCGAGCTGGGTCCCAGGCATGCTGCGCAACGTCGACCATGCGTTCCGCTCGTTCTCCAAATTCGAGCCCGCCCTGCAGGAGCTGACCCTCCTGCCCTCGGAGTACCTGCGTCGCCAGGTGCGCTTCACGCCCTTCCCGTTCGAGGACACCGCCTGGTTGCTCGAACAGTGCGGTCCGGATCTCTTCATGTTCTCGACGGACTACCCGCACCCCGAAGGGGGCAGGCGTCCTTTCGAGGCGTTCGGGGACGCGGTGTCGGGCTTCGACGAGTCGACCCGCGAGCGGTTCTTCTGGCGGAACGGGGCCGAGCTCCTCGGCCTCGCCTGAGCGCGACGAACACACGATGACGACGGCTCGGCCGACCGCCCTCACGGTGAAGCCGGTGGCCGGAGCGCTGGGCGCAACCGTCACCGGCATCAACCTGGCCGACGTGTCCGACGCGAGCCAGCTGGACGAACTGCGCCGAGCCCTGGCCGACCACCTCGTGGTCTTCGTGCCCCACCAGGATCTCAGCCTCGACGACCTCGAGCGCGTCACCGACCTGTTGGGTGGCCGTGACGTGACGCCGTTCGTGGATGCTCTCGAGGACCGGCCCTACGTCATCCGGGTGATCAAGGAGCCCACCGACGTCTTGAACTTCGCCAACGCGTGGCACAGCGACCTCAGCTACCTGCCGGCACCGCCCGCCTACACGTTGCTCCACGCCTGGGACGTTCCCGACCACGGGGGCGACACGGTGTGGTCGAACCAGTATCTCGCCTACGAGACCCTCTCGAGTGGGCTCAAGGCGACCCTGGACGGACTTCTTGCTGTCCATTCGGCCGGGATGGCCTACGGCACCGGAGGCCTGCTGGACCAGTTCAAGGACCTCACCTCCATGGCGATCGCACCCTCGGAAGAGGCGTACGCCGAGCACGTGCACCCGGTCGTCACCGTCCATCCGGTCACGGGACGGCGCGCCCTGTACGTGAACCCCGTCTACACCACGCGGTTCGCGGGCTGGACCAAGGACGAGTCGGCAGCGCTGCTGGCGCATCTGCACCGCCACAGCATCAACGAGAACTTCACCTGCCGCCTGCGCTGGTCGGTCAGGACGCTGGCCGTGTGGGACAACCGGTGCACGATGCACAATGCGCTCAACGACTATTCGGGCGTCCGCCGGGAGATGTACCGCACCAGCGTGAAGGGCACCGCGCCCGCCGGGGTGGAGCGGTAACCGGAGGCGACGTGCCGGCTCAGGTCGCCGCGCCGCCCGCGACCGGCTTGTTGAGGTGGAGCGAGCCGGCCGAACCCTTGAACTGGGCGCCGGTCCCGTAGTTGAACACCCCACCGTCGGTGGCGAAGGTCCAGTATCCGCGCATGTCCGGAGCGGCCGCGATGCCGACGACCGGGGCGTTCAGGTGCAGGCTCCCGGCCGAGCCGAAGAAGACGGCCGAGGCCCCGAAGTTGAAGACGCCCCCATCGCTGGCCACCTCGAGGTAGCCGTTGCCGTCGGTGGCGGGGGCAATCCCCACGATCGGCTTGTTGAGCGGCTTGCCGCCCATGGAGCCGAAAAACCCGGCGTCGCCGAAGTCGAAGACGCCGCCGTCCGAGGCGACCTCCCAGTAGCCGCGTCCGTCCGGTGTCACGGCGATGCCGACGACCGGCGCGTTGAGCGGCTTGCCACCCATGGAGCCGAAGAATCGGGCGTCGCCGAAGCTGAAGATGCCGCCGTCGGACGCGACCTCCCAGTAGCCCTCGCCGTCGGGCGTCGAGGCGACGCCGACGACCGGCGCATTGAGCGCCTTGCCACCCATGGAGCCGAAGAATCCGGCGTCACCGAAGCTGAAGATGCCGCCGTCGGACGCGACCTCGCAGTAGCCCTGGTCCCCCGGGGTGTGGGCCATGCCCACGACCGGCTTGTTGAGCGGCTTGCCACCCATGGAGCCGAAGAATCCGGCGTTGTAGTTGAAGATGCCGCCGTCCGAGGCGGTCATCCAGTAACCCTGGGCAGCGGCTCCCTGACGGTCAGAGCTGGTCTTGAGTCCACAGGTCGCGTCACCCACGACGTTCCCGCCGGCCGAGCCCAGCGGGAGCGCGTTGGACGACGCGTTGACGACGGCGCAGTCTGCCTCCAGGCCGGCCGGCGTCCGGTTGCCGGCCACCGTCGAGTTCGACAGCGTGCCGCCTCCCACACCGAGCAACCCTCCGCCGGTGGTGCCATCGAGGGCGAAGCCGGCGCCCGTGTCGGACACGTTGCCGGCCACGGTCACCCCGATGAAGTCGACTCGGTTCGCACCTTCGAGGCCTGAGCTCGTCGCCTTGAGGTAGACACCGCCACCGGAATCGCCGACACCGGTCGTCGTATTGTCGACGATGGCGACGCTGGTGGCCTGCCAGTTCCAGCTGCCCCAGATGCCACCGCCGAGCTGTGCCGTGTTCCCTGAGATCAGAGAGCTGGTGATGATGACGCTGTCGTCGTTGGCGAAACCGCCTCCACCCTGCGACGCGCTGTTGCCCCTGACCGTCGTGTTGTCGATGTTGCAGATGTCGCCACAGAACGCCCCTCCGCCGAAGCCCTCGTCGGTGTTCGTTCCGTTTCCACCAGTGGCCGAGTTGCCGGTGATCGAGTCGCTTTCGAGGACCAGCCCTTCGTCATCCTCGTAGAGTCCGCCGCCACTGCCGTTGACGGCCCTGTTGCCCGAGAAGGTCGATCCGGTGATGGTCAGCGAGGAGTCGTCGTAGAAGGCGCCACCGAGCCCGCCTCCCGAGGTGGGGTCGCTCACGGAGGAGTTTCCGGTGAAGCTCGAGTTGGTCACGGCGTTCAGCCCGTAGCTGTCGTACACGGCGCCGCCGACGGCGTCATTGCCGCCCGTCCCGACCGCCGAGTTAGCGGAGAAGTTGTCGCCGGTGAATTCCATCTCTTCGCCGGCAAAGACCGCCCCGCCATCGGCTTCGCCTGTTGCGTTGTGCACGCTGTTCCCCGTGAAATTGGAGTTGTCCACTGCGACGGGCCCGTCGTTGTTCTGCAGTGCCCCACCCTCGCTGACCGCCGAGTTGTTGCCGAACGTGTCAGCGCTGAGCCGAGCTGACCCGAAGTCATCCCAGATGGCACCGCCTTTGTCCGTCGAGCTGTTGCCGGTGAACGTGGAGCTGGTGGCCCAGAACTGCCCTTCGTTGACCACGGCGCCGCCGCTCCCCGTGATGGAGTTGTTCGAGAAGATCACCGTGTTCGCCGTCACCGTGTCGTTGTCGTCCGCGACGAGGACGCCGCCACCGTGGCTTCCGGTGATGGTGACGTTGGCCAGCGCAAGGAACGCGCCGATGTTGGTCGAAGGGGCGTGGCCCGTAGCCAGGATCGCTGTGGTGGCAGCCGAATTGGTGATGGACACGCCAGGACCCGTCCCGACAATCTGCACACCGGCCGGGTCCTGGGCGACGATGGTGCCGAACCCGGCGGCTTGCGACAGGGTGTACGTGCCGGGCGGCACGTTGATCGAGACGGTGCCGGCAAAGGCGTTCGCCTCCTCGACGGCCGCACGCAGAGAGCAGTGGTTCGAAGCATCGGCGCAGACGGGGTTCGCCCCCGGCGATGCGTCGTGCGTGTCATTGGCCGTGTTGACCGTGAACGTCACCTGCGGGGGCGGGAAGGTCCGCGGCGACTGCGTCAGCATCGGCCTGTTGGCGGGAGCCGCCTTGGAGGCGGCGGCGGGAGCGGTATCGAGCGCCAGGGCGAGCGGCGCCATGACGAGGGCAATGCCGAAGATCCCGCCGAACAGTCCGCGAGCGTAAACGGAAGAAGTCGCCATCGGGGAGCCAACCTCAACTCTCTGATCGCCGGGGAGTGCGACCAGAGGCGACAGTAGTGACTCCCTCGCCAGAGCGCACGGACCTTCATGGTGAACGGGCGCACGGGTGCGGTGTTGTCAGCGCGAGGGTGACCGTCCGAGAGAGATTTGTTGCGGTCTTGTCAGAAGCGGAGCGGCCGACCCGAGAAGGGGGTCAATCCCCAGTGACAGTCGCGGGCGGCGGCCAATCGCTGCCGCCGGCGCCGCGCGTGGAGCGGCGGGCCGGCCGTCACCGCGAGCTCATCGTGCAGCGCCACTCCAAGATCACCCGTGTGAGCCTCGACCCCTTGCACCTCCAGGCGCCACTCGTAGTCGGCGCTTTCCAGGGCGCCGTCGGTGCTGACAATGGCCGCATCGGGACAGGCCCGGCGTGCTCTCGAGAGCAGCTCGAACCGCGCATCGTATGGATCGTTTCCCGCATGATCGAACCGCAGCGCCCCCCTCACGCGGGGGGACTCGATCACGACCGTCCACATGGCGCCCCGCCGGCAGAGGTAGAGCGTCGCGTGGTCGTCGACGCTCCCTTCCTCGGGGACGTTGAAGCCGTCTCTCGGTCCCATCGGTTAGTGGAACACCCTTCCTCGCCCCACCTCGCTGGGCCGAAATGCCCATTTTCCCGTCCACCGCGTCGGCTGCGGGCGGGTGGGCGCCTTGGCAAGGAAGATCATGAGGCAAGTTTGCCGCTCGTCGCGTCTTCGCACCAGTGCCTTATTGCCCTACCCTCCTGTTGACCCGTTGAGACCCTCTCGACGAGATGCACCGTCACTAGGGTGGACGGCGGTGACGGGCGACGACGTGCGAGCCGCAGCCGAGTTGTGCGAGAGGACCTTGGAGCCCGCCCTTGGCGCGGATTGGCACGTGCCGGTACCGGGCCTCGAGTTCACGGTGGCCGCAGTGGTGGCCCACGCCGCCGAGAGTCCACTGTGGTACTCGGTCGACATGTGGAGTGGACGAGAGGACGCCGCGTTCCAGATGAAAGTCCTCGCTGATGCCTCGAACTCAGCTCTGCTGACCAGCCTGGTGGCCGCCTCGCGCGCGCTGGCGGCCGGTGTCGACGCCGCTCCCGCTGGGACACGGGGATTCCATCCCTTCGGCTCGCCGGATCCTGCGGGGTTCGCGGCGATGGCGTGCGACGAGCTGCTCGTGCACGGGAACGACGCGGCGCGCGGGCTCGGGGTCGCCTTCACCCCGGACACCCGTCTTGCCGCGGACGTACTGACACGCTTGTTCCCCTGGCACGCCCAGGGGGTCGACGACGACCGGTGGAAGTTGCTGCTGTGGGCGAACGGCCGCATCGACCTCTCGGGGCGGGCACGGCAGAGCGTGTGGCGCTGGCACTGCGCGCCGCTATCCGAGTGGGACGGCGCCGGCCCCTAACCGCAGAGTCGTCGTCGTGTTCTCCTTGGATGCAGGAAGCGCCATCGACTCAGCCCAGTGCGTCGCCGGTGTCTCCCAGAACTATCAACGTATTCGTGTATAGCGTGGAGAGAAGGTGTGCGGGCTCCGGGCACGCCGACATGCCGGCGTCGCGAAACGATGAAGTTCGGCGTGAGGTCGTCCGTCTCCACGGGGACGTACGCGCGCAGGCGCCTGGTGGGCCGGCGTGGGACGCCGCCTCTGAGTCAGGGAACCAGCGGCACGAGCACCGGGTGCACGGCGACCATCAGCACGGCTACCAGCAGCGCGCCCTGGAGGCATGCCATGACGCCGACCACCAACCCGGTCAACCGGGCCGGGATCTTCCAGGCGAAGGCGACGAACAGCGGGAAGGCGGCCATGGTGTAGCGCGGGATGCTGTTGGTGAAGTACGCGCTGTAGGCCACGAGCAGCGCCGCGACCGTGTACACCCACCAGCTGACGGGGATGGTGACGACCCCGGCAGCCCCGGACGCGGTCGGGCGGGGCTGCCCGTTCATGCGGTCCAGCAGCCAGATCCCCAGGAACCCGAGGATCAGGGCCACCCCGGCCATGGAGTCGGCCACGAACGTCACTTCGCCCGGGCCATGGCCGAGCGCGTTCACCATGCCCTCGACCGGTGTCATGAACCAGACGAAGTGCTGGCCGTGCCAGAACCGCTCCGAGGTCAGGAAGGCCACGGGAGTGCCGACCGTCGCCCAGCTGTACACCATGAACGAGACAAACCCGAGCGGCGCCACGGCCGCCGCGACGGCGGGCCGCACCGTGCGCCCCCTCCACGCGGCTGGGAGAGCCGTCACCACCACGACCAGCGCGAGGACGATCCCCGTGTTGCGGGTGAGCCCGGCCAGGCAGGCGCACAGCGCCGCGGAGACCCAGTAGCGGCGCGACAGTGCAAAGAGGCACGCCGCCGCCGCCGTGAGGAAGAGGCCCTCGGTGTAGGCCAGGGACAGCACGTAGGCCACGGGGCAGAAGACGTAGAGGAGCACGGCCCGGTCGGCGAGCCTGGAGCCGAACACCTCGCGCACGGCGAGCCAGATGGCGAGCGCCGAAGTCAGCCCGAAGATGAACGCCGCCACGACGGCCGCGTCGGCCAGGCTCAGCCGCGTCAGCTCCGCCAACCCCCTGATGGCGCCGGGCAGGGCAGGGAAGAAGGCCCATCGGCTGCCATCTCCCTCGTTGACCAGCTGATGCGGGTAGCCGTGTTGGGCGATCATGAGATACCAGCGCCCGTCCCACACGGAGCCGAGGGCCCGTCCGACGCGCAGCTGAGGATGGATCACGGCCATCACGAGGGCGACCACGAAGACCACCACTCGCGAGGCGACGAAGTATCCGGCGGGACGCAGCAGTGGCCGGCAGCGTTCCGCGAGCCCGCTTGGTGCAATCGGATGCGACGGACCGTTCCCAGCCGCGGTTTCGCCGAGTGCGCCTGCACTGCAGTGCTGCACTCCCGGCGCCGTCGCGTCGATGAGGTCGGTCATCAGCTCGTGGTCGCAGTCACCCCTGCCCACTCGGTCGGACGAAAGGCCCATCCGCGCAGGAGGGAGAACCGGATCAACGACGCGCCGCAACAGGCAACGGTTGCCGCCGCTGCGTCCGTCGTCAGCGTGGGGTCGGTGATTGAGCCGACGACGGCGATGGCCGCGGAGGTGACGGCCAAGCTGACGGCATAGAGCACGGCGACGATGACGACGAACGGTGGCCGAGTGGACCGGCCAACCGGTCCCGTGTGCGAGCTCCGAGCGAGGGAGCGGTGGAGCGAGGTGTTGACCAGGGTGCAGAACGCGAGGGCGGCCGCGTTGGCGGCCCAGGGCCCGAGCGCCGACCAGCCGGCCGCGAAGAGCAGCAGGTAGCTCAGCGTGCTGAGCACACCTACCCCGGCGAAGGAGAGGAGTTGGTCCGTGGTGGCTGCGCCGCCGTCCGCAGTCGGAGCCGTGGCCGACCTGTGCGCGCGGACGTGCTGGAGGTGTCTGCGATGCGCGATGCGCCAGATGCCCCGGAGATCGTTCGTGGCAGTTGCAACGATGTCGACCGACGAGTTGGGGTCGTCGGTCCACTCGACCGGCGTCTCGCTGATGCGCACACCGAGCCGTTCGGCTGTCACCAGTAGCTCGGTGTCGAAGAACCATTCGTTGTCCTCGACGAGCGGCAGGATCTGCAGCGCGCGCTCGCGCCGGATGGCCTTGAAGCCGCACTGGAAGTCGGTGAGGCTGCTCCGCAGCGAGAGGCGCACGATGCGGCTGTAGGCGCGTGAGATCAGCTCGCGTTTCGGGCCCCGGATGACGCGGGAGCCACGGGCGAGGCGGGTGCCGACAGCGAGGTCGCTGTGCCCCGAGAGCACGGAGGCCACCAGGGGGAGCAGCGCCGAGAGGGATGTGGACAGGTCGACGTCCATGTACGCAACGACCTCTGCCTCGCTGGCGGACCAGGCCGTGCGCAGCGCGAAGCCGCGTCCTTTGCGGGACAGGATCATGGCCTGGACGCCGTCCAGGGTGGACGCCAGTCGCTGGGCCACGAGGGCGGTCCCGTCGGTGCTGCCATTGTCGGCGATGGTGACCACGGTGCGGAAGGGAAAGGTCTCGTCAAGGTAGCGGCGCAGGGTGGTGATGCTGGCCTCGAGGTTCGCGGCCTCGTTGTAGACGGGTATCACGACCTCGACCAGGGCCGTGGCCCGGTCGCCCGAGCCAGGCCGCGTACCGTGGCGGCGCCCCGGATGGCGGCGTGGCGTGTTGACCCTCCCCACGTGGGCGGGCGCGGCCCAAGGCGCAGGTTCCATCCGATCCCCCTCAGATCTCGAGCGAAAGACGGCGGCAAGCCGAGACGCTCAGGTTCCCGACACCAGGCTAGGGAGGAGGAACCGCTGGCGCATGGGCCGAAAGGACCAGATCAGGCTCGCAGAGCGTCACCCAGCACGGCTGTCCGAGTCCAGGACGGTCATTTCGACCTTCACGGGCTCGTGCGCAAGGTGACCGTGGCGAGTCGGACGGTCGGCTTCAAGGTGACCGTGCCGCTTGCCTGATCGACGGTGCCCGACGACGCTGACGCGATATTGCGGATGAAAGAGGGGAGCTGGAAGAGGACGGGACCGGTCGGTGCCGCTCCGAGCAATGACAGGGTCACCGATGTCCCGCGGCAGGTGATGGTCAGTCCGGCCCGCCGTCCTGCCGTCGTGGGGAAGTTGGTGACCGAGATCGGCGTGCCGCGGCGCAGCCACGCGGGCGGGACCCCGCGACCCACGATCAGCGCTCCTCCCACCTGTTGCGCCACCAGGGAGTCGAGGAGGACCTTGTTGGCGCCGGCCATGCCCCAGGCGTGGGGCGACGACCCTTGCCCCGAGGAAGGGTGCCGGCCCACCCACGGCGAGCGGGGGTCCGGGGCGCTGGAGCTCTCCCACCAGGAGAAGGGCCCGCTCTGGCTGTTGGCCAGCATGAACGCGTAGTTCAGGATCCCCTGGTCGCGATGGCCCAAGCTGGCCAGGCCGGCCGCACCGTTCGCTGCGTTGTAGCCGCTCGAGTAGTAGTAGTCAGTCGGGAAGCCGCCGGTCGTGTCGGGTGGGAGCAGGCCACGCAGGCGGCCGAAGCCGTAGGCGTAGGTGGCGTCGATCAGCGTGAGCCCGGGCCCGCTGAGTGGGGCCCCCAAGAGGGAGCCTTCCCAGGCCCAGCTTCCGAAGCCGAACGGCGAGGTCCAGTTGGCGTCCTTCGGGTTGTTGCACCGGTTGGCCGTGTTGGGCTGAAGGAGGGAGCAGGGCAGGTAGTCGAGGTGGTCGCGGCTGATGGTTTGCCCGAGCACGGTGTTCGTCGCCTCGAGGAGGCTGTTGTACTGCACCGTGGCCCAGGCCGCCTCCGCCGCGTTCCCGATCGCCGCGGCGACGTAGCGGTACGCAGCCAGGCCGAGCAGGGACTCGTAGTCGTCGGTCGTCCACGACCCCTGGGTGTCGATGTCGTCCGTCGCTTCCATCGTCCCCATCGGTCCCGTACGGTCCCCGGCGATGGCGTGGGCGGCGTCCTCGATGCTCGGCTGGGCGGCTCCCGCGGGTCCTTCCGATGCGAAGTTCTGCGCGACGAATGCACGATCGCCCGTCTTCAACAGGTACACCGCCCAGGGCACCGCGTAGGTCCAGAGACCGTCGACGTACTGACCCTGTGACCCGACTGCGTCCCGGGCCTCGGTCAACAGCGCGTGGGCATCCGTGAAGTAGCCCTGGGTGAAGAGATTGGTGAGGATCCCGATGACGTCGTGGCTGTACTCGCTCTCGTAGCCGTTGACCCCGGTATCGAGCGCCTCACCGCTCCGCGTGATCTGGGTGGTGATGAAGCCGCTCTTGTAGGCGTTCACCAGCTCTGGATTCGGCACTCTGATCTGCGCAATGGCGGCGAGCTGGGTGTTCCAGAAGGCCCGCATGTGCGCGAAGTGCTGGTCGAAGCCACCAGCGGCGGCGAGCGTCTCGTTGCTGGGCCAAGCCGCGGCACTCCCGAAGCGATCGGAGAGCACGACGAAGTCGTGGTCGACGGCGTGGTGCGGCGGCACGGCATCCGGCGCGTCGTCGAGCGGGACCAGCGAGGGCGAGGCTTCCGGGTTGGCTGTGACCGTGTGGCCGGTCGGGTTGACGACGTGGACGCGGCTGTAGACGGCGACGAAGGGGTTCCCGCCCACGACGAGCTCGTCGGCGAATTCCGTGATGGAGACGGCCGCGCCCTGATCGTCGAACGTGGTGACCTGGGCGGGCAGGTAGCCGTCCGCGTCGGCCCAGGTCACGCGCTGTCCCTGATAGATGCCGAAGCCCTCGTTCTGGAAGAGACCATCTGGACCGTCCTGCACCAGGAAGGTCCCGCCGAGGCACGTGACCACGCTGTTGTGGTCGGCGAGCCAACCGATGGCCGACGCGGTTCCGTCGGCACCGGTGAAAGCGTCGGTGTTGACGTTGAAGCTGCAGAGGTACGCAGAGCCGGGCCCCGGCGCTGAGGCCGCTGCCGCCCGGTTGGCGCCGGCGCTGGCGCCGGCCTGCGGTTCGAGGGGGAGCATGAGCGAGGCGACCACCAGCAGGGCAACGACGGCCAGGAAGGCAGAGGGCACCGGCCTCGTGATGGCTCTGCGGCTCTTGGACCGATGACCGTCGCGGCGGCCGCTGCCCTCGTGGGCGTCCACATCGGCATCGTACAGAGGGCGAGGGCGCGGGGCCCGGACCCACGGCGTGCGGCACCGGCCACGGCGAGCCGAGCGCAGAGCGACGGCCGCGAGCACATGCGGGGTAGCGTCCGTCGGATGACGGAGGTGAACGAGCAGCCACCACTTCCCCGGGCCACGGCGGCGCGGGCCATGGCGCGTTGTGCGTTGGAGTCCGGGCGCTTGTTGGCGCGTCACGCCACCCATCTCCCCAAGGAGCGGGTCGGGATGCGCGTTCGGTTTGCCGATGGGACTTCGGGGCGGGTCTTCCGGGAGACGGTCGTCGAACGGGACCCCCCGGACGACCCGTGTCTTCTCATGGTCGAGTTCCGCCTCCGTCTCGTGCGCGGGCGTTGGCATTCGCTGTTCCTGTGGGAGTGCATCTTGAACACGCCGCTCTTCATCGGGTTCCCGGGCTTCGTCTCCAAACTCTGGCTCGACCGGGACGAGCAAGAGCGCTACCGCGGCGTGTACGAGTGGGACGGTCCGGCCGGGGCACAGTTCTACGCCCGTGCTCTCTGGCGCGTGCTGGAACTCGTGTGTCCCCGGGACGCGATCCACTACAAGGTTGTCCCGGGCCTGCGGCGTGACGACGTCGTGGAAAAGCCCCAACTGCTCGATACAGTCGGCCCCGGTGAGGGTGCCTCGTGGTGGCGGCTCGTCGGGTGCGCGTGAACCGAGGATGACGATCGCTCCGGGGAGGGGGGCTAGGACTCGGGCCGGAACACCACCTTGATGGCGTGGGACGTGTTCCTGTCGATCGCCGTTTCGACGGCCTTCCGGTAGTCGTCGAGTGCGAACTCGTGCGTCACCACGACGGAGTCGGGCAACAGGCCGGCGGACAGCACGTCGAGTGCGCGGTCGACGGAATGCCGGTCGGGCCCGCCGGCCAGGCCGGGCGACGACGATGCGTCGACGGTATGGTCGATCGAGCCGACAAGGGCCGCCTCCTTGTACCAGACCGGCGTGAGGTCGACCTCGCTGATGCCGGCCGCGCCCAGCAGCAGCACGGTGCCCCGGTGGCCCACCGCCCGCAGAGCCTCGGTCACGGACTGGGGTGACCCCACCGCCTCCACGACGTAGGGGAACCCCCCCATGAGCATCTGGTGACGCTTGCGACCGACCACCCGCGCTCCGGAGAGCGACGCCAGCTCCTCCCAGTGGCCGTGGTCGGGATCGCTCATCACGACGTGATCGGCTCCGCAAGCCGCGGCAGCGGCTCCTTGATGCGCGTAACGGGCCAGCACCGTGACGGCCGATCGGGGGAACAGCCCGCGCACTGCGGCGAGCGCGGCCAGCCCGATGATGCCGGCGCCGACGATGAGCACCGGTTCGCCGTCGGCGGGCATGGCGCGCATGAGGCCGTGGCAGGCGATGGAGACCGGCTCGTAGAGGCTGGCACCGCGATCCTCGATCGTGTCCGGGAGCGGGTGGATCATCGATTCGTGTGCCAGCACGGTTTCGGCCCAGCCACCACCGAGATCCTGGGTGAAGCCCAGCGAGCGCCCCGAGCTCACGACGCGGCTGTCCAGGTTCAGGCAGGAGGACGTCCACCCGCGGGCGCAGTTGGCGCACGGCGGGTCGATCCCACGTGGCAGACAGGGGATGCACGGGTCCAGCACCACCCGCGTCCCCACGGCGACGCTGCAGTCCGCGCCGGCCTCGAGGACGCGGCCTGCCGTCTCGTGCCCCAGGACGAAGGGAAAGGTGCCGATGGACGCCAACGTCGGCGACGGCCCGGTGTTGTGCGCGAAGAGGTGGAGGTCGCTGCCGCAGATCCCCCCCGTCGTGACGGCAATCCGAGCCCAGGCTTGGCTGGGAAGATCGGGCTCCGGAAGATCCGCCAGCGAGGCCGGGAATGCCGGGTCAGCCATATCGAACACGACGGCGCGCACAGCGTGAGCGTAGGCGCGGCGGGCGGCGGGCTCACCTGGAAGCGGCCTGGCGTAAGGTGCCTGCCGATGCGGGTATCCGACGCCACTCTCGCCGAGGTGCGCGAGCGCGGCTTCTCGCTCGTGGAGGGTTTCCTCGGCCCCGATGAGCTCGCGGCGGCTCAGGATGCGCTGTGGCTGCACTTCCCGAAGCCCAACGACTACTTCGCTGACCCTGCCCGGTTCGCTCACTACGGGGCGAGCCAGTTCGCGGGTGTCGAGGAGTTCCCGTACCGCTCGTGGGACCTCAACCGCCTGGCCGTGCACGCCGACCTGGTGGACATGGCCGAGCGCTACCTCGGGACGACCGAGCTCCATCTCTACAAGGTGGAGCTGTGGGCCAAGTACGCCGGCGCGATCGATTACGACCAGCCACTCCACCGTGACTTCGGCAGCCACAGCCTCGTCGTCCCGCGTCCGGAGCCCCGCTACCAACAGCTCACGACCTTCATCTTCCTGTCGGACGTGACCGACGACGACGGGCCGACACGGATCGTGCCCTACGACGACGGCAAGGACGTCCCGTTCACGCCGCTGTACATCCCGTTCGGATCATTGGCCGAGGCCGAAGTGCCCTGCACCGGTCCGGCGGGGAGCCTCCTCGTCTACCGGACCGACATCCTGCATCGCGGCTCGAACATCACCGGAGGGGGCAGATCGCGCTTCTCCATCCTCGCCGACTTCCAGGTCCGCGGGACGACATGGGGCGGCAAGATGGCCTGGCCCAAACAGTCACCCGAGCGCTGGGCCAAGTTCATGCCCAGGTGCACCGTGCGCGAGCGCGATCTCTTCGGGTTCCCGCGTCCGGGCGATCCGTACTGGACCGAGGACACGCTCGAGGGCGTTGCCGCCCGGTACCCCGGCATCGACCTGGCGCCGTACCGGGAGGGCGTGCGCACATAGTCCCAGGATCACCCGGGGGCGCCTCGGTGTGCAGCTAGACATAATGGGTGAGGCCAGAGATCCGCGAGGAGAGGTGGAACGGACATGCCAGCACAGGTGATCTTGGAGTTCGAGGGCGTCACGACGAAGGAATACGACGCCGTGAATGCAGCACTGGGCATCGACATGTCGACGGGGGAGGGCGACTGGCCTCCCGGGCTCCAAGTCCATGCCGCCGGGCTCAACGAACATGGTCACCTCGTGGTGACCGAGATCTGGGACACGCCCGAGCACCAGGCCACGTTTATGGAGGAGCGCCTGGGCGAGGCGCTGGCGAAGGGTGGGATCACCGGACCGCCGTCGAGCGTCACGTGGATCGAGCTGGTGGCCCATCACACCCCCGGCAGCTGACGAATCCTCCATCCGCCTCTGCTGAGGTGCAGCCCTCGTGACGGAGCCTGGGACTCAGGGCGCGCCCGCGGTGGCTCCGACCGGTGATCCGGTGGCGTTGCTCCGCACCCGGAGCTACCTGACGCTGCTGGTGTTGGCGGCAGTGATCGGCGCGCCGGTGTCGGCCATCGCCTACTTCTACCTCAAGTTCGTCTCGGAGGCCCAGCAGTTCGTGTTCCAGACCCTGCCGAAGGACTGGATGACCTCGGTTCCCGCGTGGTGGCCGATCCTGCCCCTCGTCCTCGGTGGCCTCATCGTCGGACTCACACTCCGTTACCTGCACGGCACCGGCGGCCACAAGCCGGCCGAGGGTTTCAAGGCGTCCGGTGCGGTAGACCCCATCGACCTCCCCGGGGTCTTCGTTGCCTCATTGGCGACACTCTGCCTCGGAGCCGTGCTCGGTCCCGAGGCACCGCTCATCGCCATCGGCAGTGGGCTCGGGGTCCTGGCGGTGCATCTCGTCAAGAAGGACGCCCCGGCTATGGCCGTCGTGGTCATCGGGGCGGCGGGCAGCTTCGCGGCCATCGCGACGCTGCTCGGGTCGCCGATCGTCGGTGCCTTCCTGCTCATGGAGGCGGCCGGACTCGGCGGTCCGCTCCTGGGCGTGGTCCTGGTGCCGGGACTGCTCGCGGCGGGCATCGGGACGCTCATCTTCGTAGGACTCGATTCCTGGTCGGGGTACGGGACGTTCTCGTTGAACATCGGCCCGATACCGCATTTCGGCTCGCCGACCGGGGCAGAGTTCCTGTGGGCCATCGGCATCGGAGTGGCCGCGGCTCTCCTGGGAGCGGCGATCAAGCGCGGCGCTCTCGCGCTGCAGCCCGTCGTCGAGCGCCGCAAAGTCCTGCTGACCCCGGCGCTCGGTCTGGTGGTGGCCGTCCTCGCCATCGTCTTCTTCGAGATCACCGGCAAGCCGAGCTCGTACGTGCTGTTCTCCGGCCAGAGTGCGCTCCCGACGCTCGTGCAGCACGCTGCGACATGGTCGGCGGGGGCGCTGGTGGCGCTCGTGCTGTGCAAGGGCGCCGCCTACAGCGCTTCGCTGAGCGGGTTCCGCGGCGGACCCGTCTTTCCCGGCATGTTCATCGGGGCCGCGCTCGGAATTGGCCTCTCGCATCTGCCCGGTCTCCCCATGATCGCCGGGGTGGGCATGGGCATCGGGGCGATGACGGTGGCCATGCTCGGCCTCCCGTTGGTGTCGGTGCTCTTGGCCTCACTGCTCCTGGCGGCGGACGGAATCGCCCTCATGCCGCTCATCATCGTGGCGGTGGTCGTGTCGTACGTCCTCTCCGCGCGGCTCGTGACCCCGACCACGGAGACGACAACGCCTGCGGCCGTCCCAACGCCCGCTCCTGCCCCGCCCTGACATCCGACCTGGTCCACGTCCCAAAGGTGCGGCTGACCGAGCGTTCGTTCGGTCCGGTGGTACAGTTGGCGCCCTATCAGCGGAAACGAGGGTCCCATGAGGACGACCGGCACGGACACCGGATCAGCGGTGCGCAGTGCCCCCGCCGTCGGCGATGGGCCTCGGACCGCGAGACACACCGCATGAGCGCGGAGGCCGTCCTTTTCGAGTCGTCTCCGCAGCTCGGCGTCGCCACGCTCGACCAGGGTGGGGACACTCGAATCGCCGTCGCGCTCAACGAGCTCCCTCACGCGTACACCCGACTGCGGGACGAGGTCAGGCGGGCCGGCTTGCTCGACCACCGCCCCTATCGCTACGGCTTGAAGATCGGGTTCACCATCGCCGCCTTCGCAGCCGGATGGGCAACCTTCGTGATCGTGGGCAACACGTGGCTCAGTGCGGGCGTCGCCGTCCTTCTCGCCGTCTTGTTCACTCAGGTCGTCTTTCTCGGGCATGACGCCGGTCACCAGGAGATCGTTCGTTCGGCACGAGTCAACAGGCTCATCGGCCTGACGGTCGGCAACGCGCTCACCGGCCTGAGCATCGGCTGGTGGGTGCCCAAGCACAACGCGCATCACGCGCACCCCAACGAGGTGGGGCGGGACCCGGACATCGGGGCGGGTCTGATCGCGTTCGGCGTCACTGCATCGAGTGCGACCGGACCGGCACGAATCCGGATGCGGGATCGTTTGCAGGGACCGCTCTTTGCGTTCGTGCTACTCCTCCAGGGGTTGGGGCTGCATGTGACCAGCGTGCAGTCGGTTCTCCGCCGCCGAGGTCGGCTGGCGGCCATTGAGCTGCTGCTCCTGGTCGGGAATGCAATTGCCTATCTCACCATCGTGTTCTGGGTGCTCCCTTTGGCGAAGGCATGTGCATTCATCGCCATTCAGCAGTGCCTCTTCGGTCTCTATCTGGGGTTCACCTTTGCGCCGAACCACAAGGGAATGCCCATCATCGCGAAGGCGGCGAACCTGCCCTTTGCTCACCGACAGGTGGTCACGGCACGCAATATTGCAGGCGGCCGCTTCGTCACGTTGGTCTACGGGGGACTCAACTACCAGATTGAGCACCATTTGTTCCCGGCGATGCCGCGGCTCAACCTGGTGCACGCGCAGCCGTTTGTCCGAGAGTTCTGCGAACAACACGACCTGCCGTACCGACAGGTGGGGCTCGTCTCGTCGTATCGACAGGCTTTTCGCTCTCTGCACACGGGGGATCGCCAACCCGACGAGGTGGCCTGACCCCCTCCCCGGCGACGCGGATCTTGAAGTCGGCAGTGCGCCTGATCGCCCGATCCACCTTGTTGGAGCACCTCGCGGCGCGAACCTGTCGTCCGGGTCGAGCACCCCTACAGTTTCCTTGACCAAGAAGCAGTCTGAGGCACCAGGGACGGGAGGGCACCATGAAGACAACCGAGGAGCTCTTCGACCTGAGCGGCAAGGTCGCTCTCGTCACAGGCGGCAGCCGTGGCATCGGGCGGGCCGTGTCGGAGGGACTTGCCTCCGCGGGAGCAGACGTCGTGATTGTCAGCCGAAAGTTGCACAATTGCGAGACGGCAGCCCGGGAGATCGAGTCGGCAACCGGCCGGCGTGCGGTCCCCTTCGAGTGCCATGTCGGTCGCTGGCAGGATTGCGACCGGCTCGTCGAAAGCGTGTACCGAGAGCTGGGTCGCTGCGACGTGCTCGTGAACAACGCGGGGATGTCACCGGCTTTCGACAGCTTGACTTCGGTCACCGAGGACCTGTACGACAAGGTCCATGCCGTGAACGCCAGGGGACCGTTCCGTTTGAGCGTTCTCTGCGGGGAACGCATGGCACAAGGCGACGGCGGGTCGATCATCAATGTCTCGTCGGTCGGCTCGTGGCGCCCAACCGCCACCGACCTGCCCTACGCGATGGCCAAGGCGGCCCTCAACGCGCTCACACTCGGGCTCGCCGGTGCATGGGCGCCCAAGGTACGCGCCAACCTGGTGCTGCCGAGCGCCTGTGACACGGACCTCACGACGAACTGGCCCTCGGAGACCAAGTCACGCATCGCCGGGATGAATCCGATGCGGCGCATGGGGACACCCGAGGACCTGGTGGGGGCATGCGTCTTTCTGGCCAGCGACGCGGCCAGCTACGTGAACGGCGCGCAGGTGCCCGTCGACGGGGGGCTCTACCGCACGCTCTGAGGGCCCGTGGATCCGGCGAGGTGCCATCGCCCCTGCCCCCCGCTCCATGGCTGCATCCGGTACCCCACGGAGACCGGGGTGACGGCGAATCAGGCCCTGGTCAGGTAGCGGTCGATCACCCGATGCATGTGCAGGACGTTGGCCTCCTGGCGACGGTTGAGTCTGAGGGCGGGCCCGCCCCGTGACTTCATGCCGACCTGCACGTGTTCCATGTTGGCGTAGTCCTGATTGGTGATCTCACCCCAGTCGCGCTCGGTCCAATCCGCGAAGAAACGGCGCTCGGCCTTCTTGGGGGGGTCGACTTCCTGGGGCCATTGCAGGAACCACGTGTCCTTGATGCAGCTGTCGGGATCCGTGCCGTTGGGCCGCATCCGGAAAAGGATGGCAATCCCCGGATAGATCGGGCCGACCATATTGGGAAAGAAGAACACGTCGTCCGCACTGGTCAGCTGATCGTCGCCGAACTCCTCCACGCGAACACCACGCCCCACAAGCAGGTCACGCCGTCCCGCCTGGTAGCGGCTCAGCATCGTCTCGCCGTCGCGCGGGTTGGCACGGATCTCGTCGACCATGGCTCGCTCGTCCCGGTAGAAGAGGCCGCCGAGACCTCGGATGAAATTCTCGAGGATCTCACCTTCGTCGTAGTCGCCCTCGGAAAGCCCCAGGCGCGGGCTCGGACGCAGTTGGCGCCGCGCGTTCGGCAACCGGCCGTAGTGGGCGTGGAGACCCAACGACTCGTACTCGAGGCTCACGTCATCTGTCCACGGCAGCAGCTGTGGATGCGTCCCCTGAACGTGGTATCCCTCGTTGAACGCATCGACCGCGACCTTCCAGTTCGCCGGCAGCACCGTCGACAGGTAGGTGCGAAGTCGAAGACGGTCCAGGTGGTACGGCGCGAGCAAGGACGTCAGCGGGTCGAGGAACTCGGCCAGCGGCGGTGCGGACCGGTCCAGGCAGACCCAGACGAAACCCCCCCACCGCTCGGCTCGCACCGCTCGCAATCCCGTGCCAGGCGGTATCGGATCGAACTCGTGTTGATCGACGACCTCAACCAGCTTTCCGTCGAGGTCGTAGCGCCAGGCATGGTAGCGACACCGGATGCACTCCTCGGGGAATCGGCCGTTCCCGTCGGCGAGACGAGTGCCGCGGTGCAGACAGGTGTTGTGGAAGGCGCGGACGGTCTCCTGGTCCGACCGAACGACCAAGATCGACTGGTCGCCGATGAGGTACTCGCAGAAGTCGCCGACCTCGGCTATCTCCTCCTGGCGACAGGCAACCTGCCAGACCCGTGACCAGAGGCGCTCGAACTCCAGCTCGGCAAACTCGGGGCTGGTGTAACGCTCCCTCGGAACGGTGTTGTCCTCACCGATCAGCACGCTCGTGAGATCCATGTCGTCGATCTCCTTCACACGAAGAGTCCGAACCGCGGGTAAGCGGCACGATCGCGCCATGCTAGGGCGAGTGGCCACGGCGCGGGACGACCTCGTCGCCGGTGACGAGCAGAGGCTGCCTCTATACTTTGGGCTCTCGCCGGGGCCCGCAGTGGTGCACGTGGTCGACTTCCGGCGTAACCGTGGGGAGAGCGTGAAGCGTGGGTGGTCCGTCATGGTGATCGGTGGCCGAGACCGGGCGAGATAGGTCGGTGGCGGGGGACGCCGAGGCCGCGGCTCGGACCGACGTGGCACACCGAGCGACGCTCGCTGGGCTCGCTCCACCGCTCGCGGAGGTGCCGCTCCCTGCCCCGAACGCGGCGGCGCTCCTGCGTCGCAACGGCACGGATCCCCGGTATGCCGACCGTCCTGCCCTGCGCTTCGGTGACCGCCAGTGGACACATCGCGAGCTTCTGGCCGAATCGGAGCGCTTTGCCGCGCTGTACCGCGCCAGGCTCGACCCGGGCCGTCCCCCCCACGTCGGCCTCTTGCTTGACAACACGCCCGAATACGTCTTTGCGCTGTGCGGTGCGGGCCTGATTGGTGCCGCCGTCGCGGGGTTGAACTACACGCGTCGGGGCGAACATCTCGGCCACGACATCACGCACACGGACGTCCAAATGGTCATCACCGAGCCTCGTCATGAGGAGCAGCTGCGAACGGGCATCGAGGGAGTGGACCTCCCAGCTGGGATCCTCGTCTCGGACGGTTTCGCCGACCGAGACGAGCCGCCGGCTGCGGGCGAGCCGCTCGAGCACGCACTGCAGGAAGCCTGGGCCGATCACGACGAGGGACGCCGGGAACGGGCAGCTCTGGCCGATCCCGACGTGGACGCTCTGTGGGCGCTGCTCTTCACGTCCGGAACGTCGGCCGCGCCCAAGGCGGTGCGCTGCACGCAACGTCGGCTGCTGACCACGGGAAACCGGATGGCCATGATGCTCGACCTCGGACCCGAGGACGTGGGCTACGCGTCGATGCCCCTGTTCCACACCAACTCGTTGATGTCCGGACTTGCACCGGCGTTGGTGTCCGGCGCGTCGCTATCCCTGGCCCGTCGCTTCAGCGCGTCGCGGTTCCTTCCCGACGTGCGGCACTACGGCGCCACCTGGTTCAACTACACCGGCAAGCTGCTGACGTATCTGCTGGCCACGCCCGCCCGGCCGGACGACGCCGACAACTCCCTGCGCGTCGCCTTCGGCAACGAGGGGTCGCCACAGGTCGTCGAGGCCGCCGCGGCGCGTTTTGGTGTCCGAATCATCGACGTCTTCGGCTCGACGGAGGGCGCCATCGCGCTGGACCGAACGGGAAACCGCCCCGCGGGTCCATCGGCCGTCTTCGACAAGGCATCATGGTCGTCGACGAGGAGGGAACCGAGGTACCGCGTGCGGAATTCGACGGTGAGGGCCGTCTCGTCAATGCGGACCGTTGCGTCGGCGAGATGGTGAACACGCTCGGTGTCGGGCCGTTCGAGGGCTACTACCGCAACGAGGAGGCCATGAGCCAGACCACCCGCCAGGGCTGGTACTGGAGCGGGGACCTTGGCTACGTCGACGATGACGGGTGGGTGTACTTCGCCGGCAGAACCTCCGACCGGTTGCGCGTCGACGGTGAGAACTTCACGGCCGCGCCGATCGAGGTCATCGTCGGGCGCCATCCGGACGTCATGCTGGTCTCCGCCTACGGTGTGCCCGCCCCGGACTCAGGGGACCAGGTCATGGTTGCCTTGGTGCTCAGGGAGGGTGCCGTGTTCGATGCGGCAGCCTTCGCGGCATGGCTCGATGCTCAAGCAGATCTCAGCCCCAAGTGGCAGCCCCGGTTCGTCCGGGTCTGCGAGGCGCTTCCCAGCACTCCGACCAACAAGATCCTGATCCGCACGCTGGCACACGAGAAGTTCCGTTCCGACCGGGTGCACGACGACACGGTGTTCCTGCGGGAACGTGGCGAAGAGCAATTTCGCCCTTTCGGCGAGGAGGACGAGTCCTCGCTGCGGGACTCCTTTGTCTCCCACGGCCGGCGGGCGGCATGGGACCTGTGAAGCGGAGGAGATCCGCGGGTCGGCACGTCATCGACGGCGAGTTGCCATCAGGACGCACGGTGGACAACAAATAAACCTTGTTGTCCAGCCAGGCCCTCGACCTTGGGCTCACGGGGTCGCCGTTCGCCGATTCGGCCGGGTACTGATTCAGCGCGACAAGCTAGTTCTTTGTACGAGCGAAGGGGTGAGATCTGTGCAAGACCATTCCGAACACAACCCGGCACTTGTCGAGCTTGAGTTCCTGTCGGGCGAGTGGGACATGGAGCTGTCGAATGCACCATTCCTCCCCAGCCGCGACGACACCGCTCATGGTCGGGTCACATTTGTGTGGGTTGAAGACGGAGGCCTGCTGGTCATGCGCCAGAGCGAGCAGTCCGGGACTCCTCCCGCGGCACGCTGGGCAATCGGCCGGGACGAATCCAGCCACTACTTCAAGGTCCTCTACTCTGACAATCGCGGTGTCTCGCGGATCTATGAGATGAGCCTCGCCGAGGGAATCTGGCGATTATGGCGCGACGATCCCGGATTCTCTCAGCGGTTTGAAGGTCGAGTGAGTCCGAACCGGAAGAAGATCGTGGCGCGCTGGGAGAAGTCGTTCGACGGCGAGTCATGGGAACACGACTTCGATGTCACCTACCAGCGGCTTTAGCCCCGGTGTGACGGGTCAGGCTGGCAGGGCTCACCCGCCGCGACCGCTGATCGCGTCGAATTCCACCCAGCAGCTCCGCTCGGCGGCCCGGCGGACGGTTGCCGGTGTCGATCTCGATTGGCTCCACGCCCAGACGGACAGGCACGGTTGCCCGAGCCCAATCGATCGTGCAATCGTCCAACCGGACGATCCGATACGGAAACCCTTGGTGGACCCTTCTGTATCTCGGGTTCGTCCCGGCAGTCCTGATCCTTCAGGCCGTATTCGCCACACTCGCACTGACCATCGGTACGTCGTGTCTGTGTCGTCATCCCATACAGATCGTCGGAAGGACACCTGTCACTCACGACGGTTCCAGTGTCACCAGCCCGAGGCCAGTGATCTCGATGACGTCGCCATTTTGGACATTGAAGGTGACGCTGGGCACTCCCCCGAGACTGGGATCACCGCCAAGGACCTCATAGACCCCTTCGCTTGCGATGATGAAGCTTCCGCTTTGACCAGCACCCGGAGTGGCGACATATCGTCCCGGCCCCAGGTCTTGTCCCACGGTCCAGGTTCCTGTGTAAAGGGTTACAGCGCTTTGGCTCGTGACGAAAGGTGTCGAAACCGGCGTGAAAATGACCTGCAGAAGGCCCGAGATCTGAATCAGGTCGCCATTCGATATCTGGATTCGGACCTTGGGAACTCCCTGTGTACCTGAGGAGTCCAGAATCTCGTCATACGAGTCCGTGCCATTGACGATGAAGGTTCCGCTCTGATCTGGCCCTGTCGTCACGTCGTACAGACCTGGCGCCACATCGCTGCCGCCCAAGAAGCCCCCGGCTCCGAGCGTCACCGCGGTGCCCTCTACCTGTCTGGTAGGGGCCGTCGACGTGGGAGCCGTAGTGGTCGTCGTCGTGGTTGTGCTTACTGCACTGACTGGTGGTGGTGTCGTTGTCGGTGCCGATGTGCCCGGTGCCGGTGGATCGATACTCGTGGTCCTCAATGCGGTGACGTCTTGCAAAGGAGGTTTGCTGCGGATAGTCGACGGTGTGGCACCTGCGGCGTTGGGCAGCGTTCCAGGGACGTTGTCGGTATGGGCTGGTGGTCTTGGTGAACTGCTCGACGATGTCGTAGACGTTGCCGATGTTGCAGTCGTTGACGGTGGCGCAGTTGACATGCCGGAAGCTGGCGCACCGTAGCCCGTCGATGTGAGCGGTGTTGTGGATCCGCTTGCATTGGCGGAGCTCGGAGCAGTTGGCGCCGAACCAGGATCGAGTGCCAAGGACGAGAGAATCACCACAATGCCCAAGACGGATGCAGTCCCGATCCCGTTTTGCAGACGTTTGATGTTCATTTCCAATCTGAACCTCAAGGTCGAGCGTCACTTCACACGCCCAGGCTCGAACGACTCTTGATGTCTTGTACCCGCGTATGCCGATGCTTCAACGTAGTTCAGACGATCCCTCGGTTTGTGCATCCACAAGCCCTTGACCGGCCTCCAACCCGGTTTTAGGAACCAGGAACCCCGGTGTTCCTCACACCAAATGGCCTCCCGTGCCGCATCAGAAGTGCGCTGTTCGGACCATTCAGATGGCAAGAACCACGGGCAGGTCGCGCATGTCCTCAAATATCACAGCAGTGTCTATGGATAGCTGATCGGGGCTAGTGACGCCGCCGGCGAATGCAAAGACGGCCATGCCGGCCGCCAATCCGGCAATGACGCCAGAGACGCTGTCCTCGATGACTGCGCAACGGTGCGGCGGTGTCCCCGTCTTCTCGGCGGCGTGCAAGAAGATGTCTGGAGCTGGCTTTCCCTGTGCAACGTCGTCGACACTGAAGATTCGCCCCTGGAACCTGTCGAAGAGTCCGGTCAGGCCCAAGGTGAAACGCATCCTCTCGTGACTTCCACTCGATGCCACGCAGTTTGAAACCGGTATGCGGTCGAGCGCTTCAATGACACCCGGAACGGGTGCAAGCTCACGCTCGAAAACCTGTCGATACTGAATCTCGAACTCAGTGTCCCAATCGACGCTCCGACCCAGTTGCCGCTCGATCTCCTGGTGCATGGAGGCGGCCGATCTCCCCACAAATCGCTCAACGATGTCAGCTTCGGAGAGTGGCCACCCCAAGCTCGTCAGAATCTCGGCCTCAATCCGAACGGCAAGGCGCTCGCTATCAACGAGGACGCCGTCGCAATCGAAGATGACGAGGTCAAACCGGCTCATGTCCACGAGAGACTAGGTGGCGGAGCCTGGGCTCCGACCGTTGGGGGTGAGTCCCGTACGCCGGGTCGCTGCCGTTGGGCCGTCGATCAGGACTCGAAGGCCGACATCCTGCGAACGAGCGCGGCCTCAATGAACGAGTAGGCGGTATCTGCCGGCGGCAGCTGGCCCCGTCGTGCCGCCGACATGGCGCTGCACGAGGTAACCACTGCCATATGGGTGAACGCCTGCGGAGTGTTCCCAAGGTGCTCGCCGGTCGCGGGGTCGACCATCTCGGCGTAAAGGCCGACGTCGTTCGACAGACCGAGCAACCGATCGAGCAGGATCTCGGCCTCGTCCAGCCTGCCCGCGTGGATCAGGGCATCGAGCAACCAGAAGGAGCACAACAAGAAGGCACCTTCCTCGCCGGGCAGGCCATCGGGAGAGCGGTAGCGATGCACATGGACGCCGTCACTCAGATCGCGTTCGACGACGTCAATGGTGGCCAGCACGCTTGGATGCGCCGGAGGAAGGAAGCCTGATGCGGGCACGAGGAGGACGGCGGCGTCGGCCAGCGGATGACCGGCAGCCTGGATATACCACCCGTTGGGTGATCCCTCCGTTCGCAGCCAAGATGCCACGGCATTTCGTTCCCGACGCCAGACGTCTGCGTCGCCGTTGAGTTGCCCGCCCTCGGCGAGACGCACCGCGCGATCGAGGGCCATCCAGCAATTGAGCTTGGAATGCACAAAATGCCGTGGCTCGTCGCGGATCTCCCAGATGCCCTGGTCTGGACGCTGCCACGCCAGCACGGTCAGGTCAGCCACCCGGCGCAAGAACCCGGCATTGTCGACCGTGAGCTCTCCGCCAGCCCGCCCGAACAGGTAGCCCACGTCCAGCAATTGGCCCAACGAGTCGAGCTGAACCTGGCTGGCCGCGTCGTTGCCGATGCGCACGGGCGCCGAGGCGCGGTGCCCCTCCAAGTGCAGTAGCTCGATCTCTGGGAGGAGACGTTCACCTGTCACGCGGTACATGATCTGCAGGTCCTCGGGTCGGCCCGCACCGGTACGTTCGAGCCAGCCCTTGAACGCCGCGGCCTCGCCGAGATACCCGAGCAGTGCCAGGGAAGCCAGCGTCAGAGTGGCGTCACGGATCCAGGTGAACCGGTAATCCCAGTTTCGCTGTCCACCCAGCCACTCCGGCAAGGACGTGGTGCCGGCGGCCACGACCGCACCGGTCGGCGCATAGGTCAAGGCCTTCAGCACCAGTGCGGAGCGGTGCACACTGCGTTCGTGATCGCCCACATAGCTGCAGCGCGCCAACCAGGCTTCCCAGAAAGCAACGGTGTCGTCGAGCCGCCGTGCCATGTCCAGCCGCTGGTCTTTGGTGCCGCCATGGGGGCATTGCCCTGTTGCCGGAGTCCACTCGGCCTCGATCCACGCTTCGTCGCCTGCGGTCAGCGACCAGCTCGCCATGATGTGGGTCCCGTGGGCGGTCAGCGGCCTGCTGGCCCGTACCCAAAGAGCGTCGGGCCCGCCGACGACAGCGACAGCATGGGGCGAGGACGACGTTACCCGAGGCTGGACGATGCCGTATTCGAAACGTGGGCACAGGTCGACCTTTGCTGTGACGCGCCCTCCCGTGCATCGAACCCGGCGCAGCACCGAGGAGTGGTTGGACACGGCCGTCGGTTGTTCGGCATCGAAACGGTCCACCGGCATACAGTCCGTGATCTCGAGGTCGCCCCCGGCCGTGATGAATGTCGTCGCCAGGACGTTGGTCGAAGGCAGGTAGGTGCGCCGAACTGTGTGGAACGCTTGGGCGGGCGCCAGCTTGAAGTGGCCTGCATCCGCTCCGAGAGCGCGGCCGAATATCGAGGGCGAGTCGAAGCGCGGAAAACACACCCAGTCGATGGAGCCGTCGGGCCCCACGAGTGCCAGCGAGTGGCAATCGCCAATTATCCCATAGTCGCCGATGCGGTTCATGGCGCCACACACCATAGGGAGGCGAGCAATCGGATGCATCGATTTCGAGAACCCGTCAGAACGACGGCCGAAGTCGTGTTTCAGCTTCGGTGGCCAGGCCACGATGTTGACTAGGGAGGGAGGCGTAAAGGCGTGACTCGATGCTGACTTCCAGGGGATGTGGGCGCACGGTCGATCTTGGAGATAACCCGCTTCGTCGGGACGATGGGCACTCTTACGCACGGATCCCGGATTGATCGCTCCGAGGCCGAGCGGTGCCTTGACAACCGCGACCAGGAGCAGGGTGATACCGAGGGTGGCCAGCCACGGATGGCGGAGCGGCATTGGGAACCTGCACCCGGCATCTCAATCGTTGGAGCCCCGTATGCTTTCGTGGTGGAGCATTATGTAATCCGGGGAGGGCGTGAGGGGTACGACCGACTGTTGGTGCTGGCGCGAGATCGGTGGCCGGACACGGCGGCACTCTTCAACCGGGCTGGACTCGGCACGGGCATGCGATGTATCGACCTGGGCTGCGGCGGCGGAGAAGTGACGCTAGAGATGGCAAAGCTTGTTGCGCCCACTGGCAAGGTCATCGGCATTGACATGGACGAGGTGAACATTGACCTGGCACGGAAGGCCGGCGTGGAGCGCGGTATCAGCAACGTTGAGTTCCTTGCGGGTGACGTCAACAGCTGGGACGAGCCCGACTCCTACGACGTGGTGTATTCGAGGTTTCTCCTCCATCACCTGAGCAAGCCCCTGGTTCTTCTTCGGCGAATGTGGGCCTCTGTCCGGGCCGGCGGTGCCGTGATCGTCGAGGACGCGGATTTTGACGGGTGGTGCTGTCATCCACCTAACGAGGGATTCGAGTTCTTTCTGCGCACATACGCCGAAGTGATTCAGCGGAGGGGCGGGGACCACGCGACCGGGAGAAAGCTGTATGCATACTTTCGTGAAGCGGGGATCCCAACGCCGCAGGTGGCGCTCGCGCAGTCGGTATCCGTCGGCGGAGAGAGCAAAGAGATGGCGTGGTTGACACTGGATGCGACGGGTGAGTCGATCCTCTCGGAAGGTGTGGCCACGGCAGAAGAGCTGGCTACCGCTCTGGCCGAACTGAGAGTTTTCACTGACGACGCTACGACCCTGATCGGTCATCCTCGTGTCTTTCAGCTGTGGGCGGCTAGGAAACCTGACTAGCATTCCGGGTCAGCTCAAGGTCATCAGAAGCTGATCGCGCGAGTATTTCCTCGGTGCAGTGAATTCACGGCGTCGTGCGGAGGGCGCAGCCGGGGCCCGGTCGGCCACGTCGCTCCCGGATAGTGGGTCCGTCCGCACCCGAATCGGCGATCCCTGCGATTTCGCTTGGACGGTTCCACCGCCAGGCTCTGCCATTCACGTCGAGGATCATTCAGCCGTGCCGTACCGACGAAAGCATCTCTTCTGATGTGCCTTCGGGAAGTCGAATCCAAGCTCGGAGCTAGGTCGTCTTGCCGGGACTAGCCGGTAGCGGCCGGGTCCAGACGGACGATGGTGAGTCGCCGGCTTGGTTACCCCAGGCGCCGCTGTGGCTTGTATTCGCCGCTCAAACACCCTCCCGGACAGGCGTCCGCCCGGCGCGGCGATAGCGTACGGCCTCTCGCCACCCCGCGCAGAGAGGACCTATGCCCCCGGTACGAACGAATGCAATGGACCATGTTGTGCTGGTGCTCTTCGAGAACCGATCGTTCGACAATCTTCTCGGGCGCCTCTACAACCCCGGGGAAGTCGAGTCGTTCGAGGGTGTGGTCGGCAAAGACCTCAGCAACCCTGTGCCGGATTGGGCCGAGTACGGCGCGGTGGGAGACGTTGTGCCATACGGCATCTCCGTCGGGATGGACGCCCCGGACCCCGACCCCGGCGAGGAGTACCCCCACACCAACACCCAGCTCTTCAACGTCCTCGACGACTTCAACCGATTCAAGGACGCCACCGAGATGGTGGCCCCCTACAACGCATCGCCGGACGGTAGTCAGCCGAACATGGACGGGTTCGTCACCGATTACATCAGCTTCCTGACCGTCGAGCTCGGCCGGCAGCCTACCTACGAGGAGTACAGCCAGATCATGACTGGGTACGCCCCCGAGCAGGTGCCAGTCATTAGCACGCTGGCACGGGGCTTCGGCGTGTTCGACCATTGGTTCAGCGAGGTCCCGTCGCAGACGTTGGCCAATCGCTCGTTTTGGACCGCGGCCTCCTCCTCCGGCTTCGTGGTGAACCGGCCAGTGACCAACTTCATGCGCCACCACATGGCAGAGACGATTTTCGACCGCATTGAGCGCTGTGGCAGGACGTGGAAGGTCTATGTGCTAGAGCCGGGTCCAATCTCTTTCACTGGCTTTATCCACATGCCGCGCCTGCGTGACCGCTTCGCCACCCACTTCGTCCCCTTTGCCGACTTCGAGCGGGATGCCGCGGAGGGCACCCTGCCCAATTTCTCACTGATCGAGCCCAACCTCATGGCCGGCCACGGGGACTACCATCCAGCGTTCGGGCGGGCCCTGATCCCCGGCGTCGATGTCCTGATGGACGCACCGTCGTCGATCCTGGCCGGGGAGGACTTCCTGGCCAGGATCTACCGGGCGGTACGGTCCGCGGCGTCGACAACTGGGTCCAATGCCTTCAACACTTTGCTCTTCGTCGGTTTCGACGAGCCCGGAGGGACTTACGACCACGTCCCGCCGGGACCTGTGGCACCCCCGCAGCCGGGCGCCGGACGCGGTCAGCTCGGGTTCGCCTTTGATCGCTCCGGCTATCGCGTCCCAGCGGTCGTCGTTTCTCCATGGGTCCCCTCGGGGACGGTCTGCACTGACGAGTACCGCCACACCTCTCTGCTCGCGACCCTGCGCGAGGCGTGGAACCTCGGCGAGCCCTTCACCGCTCGTGATGCGGCCGCGCCTACCTTCGAGAAGGTGCTGAGCCTCGAGGCGCCTCGACCACCCGAGACTTGGCCCGACGTCGACCCGTTGCCTGTTCCGCCCTTCCAGGCGGAGAACGTGCAAGCCATGAGGGCCCTGGGCACACTGGGTCGACACCTCTGCCACGGCCTTTACGAGCACGCCCGCCACGACAAGGACCTTCCCGAACCACCAGACTCCGACCCCAAGGTGTCGCCCGCCCTGGCCATTGACTTCGCCGTGCACCTCGGGTCGCGGCTATTCCCGCGCCTCGCCCGACCGCTGCCGGCGCCCTGAGGAGACCGCAGCGCACTCCTTCCTGCCAGCTGGGCTGATCGGACTGAATATTCCGGCCGCCGTGTGAGCCAAAGAAGCCCTGCTTTGGCCGTCGTGAAGGTGGGAGGATCAGAACTGTGAGAGTCATCGCTCTTCACCGGCTCTACCAACGGACTTGCAAGGACTGCGGCTATCACCGGACTGTCAGGGGCGTTCGGTTCTCCGAACGACCGGTCATGAAGCGGCGTCCAGCCAATCCGTCGGAGATCTAACAAACCTGTTCGACCACTAACCCCAGCTTCCAAGTTCCCGACACGTACCTCGAAACTCGGAACGACTGACTGGCATTTGCATTGCCGGCGCCGGAACTGCGCCCCAGCTGGGATCATCGCGCCCACCCTGGGAGTCACCGTTCTATGCAACGGCGCGTTTGATGTCCTCCAGTGATAGCTCGATCGTGGGATTTCCTTCACACTTCAGGCAATCCTGCGAGTGCCGAGACGACCGGATGAGCCGTGTTCGGGCTTCATTGAGGTAGACGGTGAAGAACTGACTGTGTGGATCGATCTCCAGATCCCAGTATGTGCGCCACTCCGTCGAAATGCGCCGCTGTCGGAGTTCGATCCCCTTCAGGATTCGACAGAAGCGCATCTGGTGGGAATCAAAGATCCATGTGCTGTGACACGACTCCAAGATGACGAGTTTCATGTGGCAAGAATGCTTCGTGGTTCTAAATCCGAACTCTGAGGTGCCTGGCGACAGCCTTGGGATCCCATTGCTGTTCGATGACTTCGCGGATCTATGTGCACTCGAACGCCGGTGGCTGGCACCGCTTGGGGGGCGTGCTCAACTCTGGCTCGTGGGGGAGACGCCGTTACTGAGCGAGGCGCCAGCGCTCGTAGGTCAGGGTGCTCACATCCACCGGGATGGTGACGCTCAACCAGCGGTCGGGTCTGAGGCTACGGTCGCTTGTAAAGTTGGTCGGGTTCGAGGTCTCGATAAGTGTCGCGATTGAGGTGGCCCGATGAGCGAACAGTGCCACGCCTACGTCTTCGTGCCCTTCACTGAGGCTCGCGGAGGGCGGCGGCGGTGCAGGAACTGGACGACCCACCACTCAGGACTGTGTTGGCTGCATCGGCACCCGGCGATGCCAGACGACGAACGCAGGGACTCCTGACCAATCCGTGCCGATATGGTGTGGGTTCTAGATCGACGGGGATCACCCAGAACGCTCGTTATGAGCGCACCACTGAAGAACTCCGACGATCTCTGATCGCGGAATGTAAGGGTCTACCGACTTGAAGGTAATTCGCACTTGGTCCGAAGCAGACGTCGTCCGACGGTGGAAGCAGGGTTGCCGGGGCTCACGGAGTCGACTCCGCCGCGCACAGCGGTAGCCCGGATATGGTGTGAACACGTGTTCGGCTTCGGACTGGAGGAAGGATTATGGCGAAACCGATCCCTGACGGATACCCCCGCGTAACCCCATACCTATACATCGACGGCGCCAAGGCGGCCATCGACTTCTATGCCTCCATCCTTGGCGCCAAGGAGAGGATGACGATGCCTGGCCCCGACGGCAAGATTGGCCACGCCGAGCTGACCATCGGGAACTCTGTGATCATGCTGGCGGACGAGTTCCCGGACATGGGAGCTCGCGGACCGAGATCCGTGGGCGGCTCGCCGGTAACCATCCACGTCTACGTCGAGGACGTCGATGTCACGTTTGATCGAGCCATCAGTGCTGGCGCCACGGTTCTCCGGCCGGTGGAGGACAAGTTTTACGGGGACCGGGGCGGCGAGTTCGAGGATCCCTACGGCCATCGTTGGAGCATCGCCACCCACGTGGAGGACGTCTCGCCCGAGGAAATGCAGAAGCGCATGGGCGAGATGCCCGGGTAGCACGGGGCGGAATCCACCCGGCTCGTGGAGGGGCAGCGCCCACGCCCATTCCCAAACTTCCTTCACCACAACGTCCCACCACGCAGTCGGGAGGAGGTGCCATTCTTCGAGACGGGGCAGTTTCAAGTCGCTTTGTCGGGCACGGCCTGAAACGTCAACGACTGGTGTGTGGCCGACGGCATCAGGGATTCAGGTGACGGATGCTCTCATTGTCTGTCCCACCAGCGATACCCTTTCCGATCCGCGGTTCGAACGGCGCACTAGGGGAGGTGGCGATGCGACGCTGGGGCAAGTCGGGAGCAATGCGAAGACTGCTGGGAACCGGGGGAGCCGTCGCCGTCCTTGGGAGCACGGTGACGTTGGGCGTCGCAGCGCCATCGGGTGCCACCAGCGCCCCGACTCCCGTCACCAAGGCCAGCACAAGCCGCGGGGTATCTCGGCAAGTGCCATCAGTGTGGTCTTCCCGATCATCTCGTTCAGCAGCATCGAAGGTGAGTTCGAAATCGAGTCGGACGCCGAATACGGCGAACAGTCGAAGGCCATTCACCTCTTTGTGAACCAGATCAACGATGCAGGCGGGATACACGGTCGGAAGATCAACCCGATGATCGTGAGCTTTGACCCCACGAACGTGGACGAGCAGCGATCGCTGTGCAAACAGTGGACCGAGGGCCAACCCGCCCGTGTTCGCCGTTCTCGATGGGCTCGGAACATGGGAAGGGGTCAATGAGCTCTGTGTGACCCGAGAAGGTCACACGCCGATGCTCTCTCAGTGGACGACGACTACCAACTGGACGGATCTCGGTTCCCCGTACCTATGGTGGACGGGGGCGGATGACGCACCCATTCTCGCGGCCACCGTGAGTTGGGGCCTGAGCTCGGGTCGCCTTGGCCACGGCAAGAAGGTCGGTGTCGTGGTCTCGGACCAGGCCAGCGACCAGGGTGCGCTCAACTCCTACCTCTTGCCGGATCTGAAGGCAATCGGTGTTGTTCCCAGGTGGTGACGATTACGGCGGCCCTGGGTGAGACCGCCAGTACCGACTCGGACGCCACGCTGGCCGTTGAACGGCTCAAGGCGGCGGGGATCCAATCGGTAATTCCCCTCCTGCCCGAGAACGCATTCACCCCGTACATCGGCGCTGAGACTTCACAGGACTACTTCCCCAAGCTGCTCCTCAGTGACTACCAGTCAGAAGTTGAGATTGCTCTCGGGCTTATCCCTATCCCCTACGAGAAGGCGCTCAACGACCAGGAGGGTGTCACCGCAGAGACGCTCGGTGGGATCGACCTTCCGGTCCCAGAGTCACAAGGTGGATACGACCCGGGGGTGCGGAGCTGTTGGGATGTCTGGCACAAGGCCTACCCCCAGATCCCCAAGGGCAACATCAACGACGATATCGAGGAGCAGGGGCCGGTTCAGGGTTGGTGTCAAGAGATCCGCCTTTTCGCCCTGGCGGCGACCATGGCGGGCAAGAACCTCAATCGGCGGACCTTCGTTGAAGCAATGTCACGCATCACCAATTTCCCGGGCGGTTACTCACCCGTCCTGACCTACGGGTCGGACAAGTTCTATGGTCCAACGGAGTACCGGGTGGTCGAGGTCCATGACAATCACCCACCGACGAGCCAGTGCAAGCGTGGCAAACCTCCGGCGCCCGCGGCAGGAGTCTGTTGGGTCGTCGTGCAAAGCTGGACGCCGCTGCCCAACAAGGGATGAAGGTCGACCGCAGGCGGATCGAGACAACGACCGCACCGTGTGGGCCTTGGCGACCAGGGCTCGTCCCGCTGGGCCAGGGCAAGCAAGTTGACGCCGAGATGCATCATCACCGAGGAGTGCGAATGACTGAACGAGCTTCGCCTCCTTGATCTTGGCCTTGGCGCGAGTGATGGGCCACACCATGTCGGCCTCCTGCACCGGGAAGGCCTGTGCCATCTCGGGCATGCCAGGCCAACCCCCCAAGGCATGCCAACCATCAATACCGCTCTACAAAAGTTCGTCAGAACGCGCCATCGGTTGCGGCGTTCAGGTGAGCACCGATCACCGGGGTGAGCCAGTTGGCGTAAGTGGCGGTGATGTGATTGTCGTCGCGGTAGATCAGCACATTCCCCATTATCACGCTGCAGGTCGACGAAATGCAGAACCACGGGTCCGTGTCCACATAGCCGGCACCTGTCGAAGCGGCAACGGCCTCTTCCTCCGCGATTCCGCCGGGGTTGTAGTAGGGATAGTGCTTCGGAATCGCACACGCCGGCGTGTCGTCCAGGTGCTGGCTGAGGCAATCGGGCACCGACTGCTGAGGGTAAGGGTCGTCGCCCAAGAGCACCACCCGCGCACCGGTGTCCCGCTCGACCGTGGTGATCATTTCGTCCAGCCCAGACAGCCACGCAGGCCCGTCGACGACGACATGATCGTCGGCGATGCCATACTCGCGAGAGAACCCGAGGATGACGACGGCGGGGCGCAGCGCAGTCATGCGCTGGAGTTCGGCGGCATGCCACTCGTTGCACTCGGTGTAGGCACGTCCAAGCTCAGGACTGAAGATGGTGATGTCGATGGGTGGGCACGTCGCCTTGGCCATGACGACGAGGGCGTCGTGCTTCTCACTGGCGAGGTGTTCAATGGCCGGGAACCACATGAGGGCATGCGAGTCTCCGAAGAGCACGATAGTGCGTGAGGACGTCGCGTCCCCGTACAGACATGGGTGGACGGACAGCGTCGGTGAAGCCGTCGAAGCAGCCGTCGTTGAACGGCACTGGGGTGTCAGCCGCAGCGTCGGCGAGCGATGGGGTGAGCGATGCAGGCACTTGTGAGTTGGCAAGCGACTCGTATATCAGTCGGTTGACCTGCGCGTCGATAGAGTCGGCCGTTGTCACCGCTGACGAACTCGTGGACGACGAGCCGCCGGTAGCGATGTGGTTTGTCGCCAGTCGTGAGGCGGTGGCGTGACCACTGCCCACCGGCGGCGGCACCGCCGCCACGATCGCCACAGCCGCGAACGCGGCGACGAGACTGAGCGCTCCGCCGGCGACGAGGCTGCGCATGGTGCGAGCCGTGAGCCATGGTGATCGCCGGACCGGCTGCTCGAGAAGGACGGTGGTCAGAGCCGCCAGGAGCAGGCTGAACAGGCAGACAGCCAGGTTCTGCGTGAGTCCGAGACGGTGCCCCACGACGTAGGGAGCAAGCACGAGCGCCGGCCAATGCCAGAGGTACCAAGTGTAGGAGACGGCGCCTATCGGCTGCAGGGGAGCCAGACCGAGCAGACGCGCCGGCCCGGCTGTCAGATTGCGGGTGCCTGCGACGAGCGCCGCTCCGGTGCCCGTCACCGGGACAAGTGCGGCCGCCCCTGGGAAGGGTGTTTGTGGACCGAAGGCGACAAGCGACCATGCCACGGCGCCGAGACCGGCCCAGCCGATGGCCCCCAGAGCCCACGCCGGGACCCGTCGAACGAGGGGTACTGCGAGCGCAAGGAGTCCGCCCACCGCAAGTTCCCACGCCCTCGTGGGCAGTGAGAAGAAGGCCCAGGGCTCGTCCGTGTGCGTCAAAGAGACGCACATCCAAAATGAGAGGGCTCCGACGACGGCCATGGCGCCGATAACGGCCCAGCGAGCTCCGTCTGTCGAGGTTGGTCGGTGGCGGCCTCGGTGACGACGGCCGATGAGCGAGGCGGCGAGGAGCAGCGCCGGCCAGACAAGGTAAAACTGCTCCTCTACGCCGAGCGACCAGTAGTTCTGCAGGGGCGACACTGCGCCATGTGCGTTGAGATAGTTGGTAGCTTGAAAGGCGAATCGATAATTGCCCACGTAGAGGGCACACGCCACGGCGTCTTTGGCGACCGCTTTCGCCTCGAGGGGACCGAGCACGGCGACCGAGGCCACGACGGTTACCAAGATCACCAGCACGGCCGACGGTAGAAGGCGGCGGGCCCGACGCGCGTAGAAGCCCGCGAAAGAAAGGCGGCCACCGGCGGCGAGCTCGCCCCAAAGTAGCTGGGTGATCAGGTATCCGGAGATGACGAAGAAAACGTCGACGCCCACGTAGCCCCCGGGCACCGGTAGGCCAGCGTGGTAGGCGACGACGGCGAGGATCGCGACCGCCCGGAGACCCTGGATGTCGCTTCGTCGACTTATCTGAGCCACCTAGCCCTTCCTAGCCGCTGACCGCGCTCGACCGCGTCTTGGCATGGCCCGCGCAGCCTGGTGTCTGGGCCGGTGCCTCGTTGACGGCGGGTGGGTCGATCACATCAACCGGTAGGTGACGATAACCGGGCGAGGAATCTTGAGCGGTGGACCCCGCTCGGCCTTTTGCGCCTCTGGGTCAGCGATGCGAAGCCGTGGGCGTGTGAGATCTCACGACCGCCGTGTGGGGACCAGATGCACCTCCAACGATGCTCACGCACGCGCCTGAGCACCCTTGGAGGTGGCGGATGACGCTTCGGGCGCGTCGATGTGTCCTTCCAGGACCTGCATCTCGGCCAAATACTCTCCTCTGTGAGCGTTCGCTCGTCTGTGTGCCTCCTCAGCAACCGCGGGGTCGTACGGATTCTTCGGCACCCGGTTAAGCGTATTGATGCTTCGTGGAAGTGAAGAGGGAGAACGGCGGTGTGTCCTCATCCGGCGCACGGGGGCAGGTGAGACTGGGTGTCCGAAGGGCGTTTGGCTCACTCAGTACGCCGGAACTCCTGAGGGGCCGATTACAGCTCAGAGCGGCGGCCTAGTTCAGAACGGTGGGTCGCCGAGACCTTGAAGGTAGGCGAGGTCCCTATCGTTGGGGAGCACGGCTCGACCCTTACGATCGCCGGGCAGGCTCAGCTCGAATGCTCCGACTGCCTGTAGGCTCCGCAAGTCCTCCTGGGCCAGCCCGTGGAACCGACCATCCCACGTCGTCGATAACACCACGGATTCGGTACCGACCAACGTTTGGTTCTCCTCCACGCTTTGGCGTTTGGTCAGATGGACATCCGCCTCGAACTTCTGGGCGCCATCGACCCAAACCTCTACAGGTCCCTTGTAATTCTGCTCCCTCGTCGTTCTCACCCCGAGAGCCGCCCCGGGTGGCCTAAGTGGTCCGGGACACCGGGGTGCAGCCGACCTCGGAGCCCGACTATTCGCTGGACCTGTGCTGCTGAGATTGCCACGCTCTACTCAGGCTATCCCTCCGGCGAACGGGGGCAGTACCTGTTTGTGTCAAGCGGAGTCCGTTGCTGGAACGGGATCGACCTGCCGATCAGTCGTTGACCGTGATGCGGACGCCCGAACTGCTAAATGTACTTCCAACCGAGTTGAAGGCTTCAGACAACAATGTGTATGAGCCGTTGGGGACCGAAGTGGTGTTCCAGGCGCACAACCAACCGTAGGGGGTAGGCGTGGCGGTGCAGAGCACCGGGGCGGCATAGCCGTAGCTCCCGCCAAAGAGCAGGAACTTGACGCTGGTGGCGTTCGAAGCGGAGGCATCGAGGTAGGTCGATCCGGACAGCGTCGCCCCATTGGACGGGACGAGAACCGCGGTGGTCGGCAGTGAGTTGTTGACCGTGATGTTGACGCCCGAACTGAAGGTGCTTCCACCAAGGCCGGTGGCCTCGGAAAGCAAAGTATACGCGCCGTTGGGGACCGTCGTGGTGTTCCAGGCGCACAACCATCCGTAGGGGGTCGCCGTGGCCGTGCAGACCACTGGAGCTGAATAGCCGTAGCTCCCGCCGAAGAGCAGGAACTTGACGCTGGTGGCGTTCGAGGCGCTTGCGTCAAGGTAGGACGAACCTGACAGAGTCGCCCCACTGGCTGGGAGCAGGACACTGGTCGCTGGTGCTCGATTCGAGGGTGCGAGTGCATAGAGATGGCCTGCCATGTCGCCTTCGTACAGCGTGTCGTCGGCGATGGAGGGGGGGCCCCAGAAGGGGCCAGTGCCAGCGTATGTATTGACGGATGCTCCGGTCGCGGCTGAGACAAGCGCGATGTTGTTGCCCTCACCGACGGCGACGACACCTCCAGAAGACACGGTGACACCCCCGAGTACGAAGCCTCCGTCGGTGAAGCAGTGCTGCCAGATGAAGGTGCCGGTCGAGGGATTGAGTGCATTCACGGTGCCGGAACAGCTACTGGTGGTGTTATCACCGCCTACGTACAGCGTCGTTCCATCGAACGCCGAGGACGCAATATCGCCGTTGCCGATCAGCGGATTGCCACCGCCGATCGCGATCGTCTGGGTCCAAACAGGTCCCGCCGCCAGCGCGCCGCGCTCGAAGGCGTAGTAGATACCGTTCTTGTTGATCAGACCGACAAGGTTCTCCTGGTTGCCGCCGATGTGGCCGCTGAACAGGGTCGGGGTGGCCCCGAAGTCCGAGTCGTCTGTTTGTTGTGCCGCAGGCACCGCCCACGAGCTGACCAGGCTGAGGTTGGATGCATTGACCTCGATCATGGCCGGGGCGAGCGGCTCGCTGCTGGAGCAGTCCCCGGGGTTGCCCGAATCGAAATAAATGGTGCCCGCGGCAGCGTCGACAGTCGGTGAGCCCCAGACACCGCCACCGGTGCAACCGTTGGGAACCACGTCGAACGTGTTCTGGAGGGCACCGGTGACCCGGTTGAGCTGGAGGAGCTCGCCCTGGACCAGCGGGCAGTCACCGAAGGAGGAGACGCCTATGTAGACGCTGTTGCCGAACACGGCCGGCGAGGACCAGATGAAGGTATTCGGGCTTCCGCCGACGTTGTAGGACCAGAGCATCGCGCCAGTGGCCGCGTTCAACGCGTACACCTCCGAGTCGCCACCGCCGACATAGAGCACGGACGTTGCCGACCCCACCGGGACGTCCGTCGTGACTGTCGCGGTGCTATCGATGCCGGCCGAAGAAGGGTCGACACAGCCAGAAGGGGACGTGATTCCCAGGTACGTCTTCCAGAGTAGGTTCCCGGCCGTGTCGGTCGCCCGCTCGTATCCGTCAAACGATCCCCAGTACACCACGCCGTTCGACACGACCGGCTGGGAGAACACTCCGTAGTCCGGCCCGCTCCCGCTGTCGGAGGCCTCCCATGCAAGGTGCAGATTCGAAGCGGACGTGGGATTGAATCCGCTTTCGTTGGTGCCGAGACCGGTACGGTCATTGCCCGCCAGATACGTCGTCCAGTCCGAGGACGTGCTCGCGGGGTTTGAGACGGAGTCGTTCAGCGCCGCCGGAGTCGTAGCGGATGTGCGAGACGGCGAGGCAGCGGAAAGGGCGGCGGCGACGAGGACGATTGCCGCTCCGAGCGCGATCGTGCGAGTCCCAGGATGCTGCACCTACACCCGATTCCCGCCCACCGATGTATATCGAGGTCAGCGGCGGGCGAGAAATACATTCTCCCAGGGCGCAGGACCGAAACGTGACGCCGATCTGGGGATGAGGTGTCGTTCAACGCGTCGGCAAGCATTCGTCGAACGTCCCAGATCACCGGGTAGGGGTGCCACCATACGGCACTGTTGAGGGCATTGTCACCGTAGCGCCGGTATGGGCTAGGCGCGACGCCGGCTCTTAGCCCTAATCTGCGGGCGCTCAGACCCGTCGTCGGCCGAACTCTCGCAGCCCCGTCAGCCCAGCCAGGTGTTCCCGGGCAGCTGACACCATCCCCGATCCGATCACAGGTGGTCGGGGATGGCCTATGGGCACCCTCCGGTGGTTTGTTCAGAGTCACGTCGACTGGTGCACGCATTGCTATCGCGCCTCCCGCCTGAGTGACGACGCTTTGGAAGATGTAGCTCCCGTTTGGGTACCCCGGTGGGCACGCCACTGAGTTCCACTCGCCGATCCAGCCGTAATACGTCGGCGCCGCCGTCAAGAAGTCGAGGTCACTGGCTGAACCAACGCTTCCCAGGCGACGGTTGCTGGTCTAGCTCGGTGGCGAAGGCCGACCCTTTGTTGAGGTTTTACGGTCTGGGTTCCAAGACTGTCTGCAACTCCGTCACCCACGTGTCACGAGGACCGTCACAGTCGATGTAGAGCTCACGATCGAACGACGTAGCCCGCTCTCCGGTTCGGACGACCCACTCATGGAGCGCTTGAAAAGCGTCATGGAACTGTTCTGGCGCTCCGTGCACGACCGTGGTGGCTGCGCGCTCGACAGCGGGTAGCTGAACTGTCGATAGTCCGTCACCCTCTATTGTCACCTCGGTTGGGACTGGGAGCGCAGTCGTCAGCCGAAGCGGTCTTGTTTCGACTCCGGTGTCCTCGTACAAAGCGAGGGACAGACCATCAAAGGCGACACCGTGCCGCGCAAGTGTTGCATGCAGCTGGGGGTACATCCGTCCACACGCGTCACCGATCTCCTCAACACCCGTCAGATCCTCACTCAAAGCAATCACGCGCAGCGGCTCGAGCCGTTTGACGATCACTTCATAGACAGCCATCGGTTCCTCCTCAAGTTGCGCGAGTCGGACCTCGACCCGTTTGAGCTGTTCCGTCTGCTCAGTGAGCTGGGCACGGGCTTCGGCTTGGCGCAGGTGCAGAATCCCCCGTAGTTGCTCCACCGTCACGTTCTCCTCGATGAGCTGCGCGATTTCTGACAACGGCACACCTAAGTCTCGCAGGACAAGTATGCGATGCAGCCGTACGAGCTGGTCGGGCGAGTAGTACCGATACCCGGTGCGTGGGTCAACGTCGGCTGGTTTCAGCAGACCCAGATCGTCATAGTGCCGCAGGGTGCGTACCGACACCTGAGACAAGCGAGCCACGGTGCCGATCCCGTACATATGGGTTTAGTCAATCAGCTGACGTAGCGGAAGAGTCAAGAGTCAGCTGCGGTTTCAACCGGTCGACGCAGCGGCCTCGGCGAATCATGAATCCCTGCCCCCATGGTGCCGGTGTGGGACAGGGGTCTGCACCGTACTGACAACCGAAAGTGGCGACGCGGAACGGCCCCGACGATGCGGGTCTTCTCGCCGAAAACGGGTTCGCAAGCCCGAACCTTCCGGGGCGGGCGCCCCAACCCTGGATCGGACAACACAGAGTTGGGGCGCACCCTCACCCCTACAACAGGCAATTAACCGCATTGGCGGTTGCGGCCGGTTGCCCGGCGAGATTGTGAACCGCTGATGAGGTGGAATCAACCCAATTCACCAGCCCCCTCGCCGACCGGCGCCGCCCGAACTCCCGCAGCCCATTCAGCCGGAGTGCTGGACGACTTTGCCGAATCGATCAGCTGTTGCCGATCAGCTGTTGGCTGCGGACCCGTTGCCTTGACACCTAGCCTGGAGCTTCGTCAGACGGGCGTTCAGCTTCGACTCGCGATTCTGCACCCTCGAGAGCGCGTTACCGATCGCAGTCGCAACCTTGGTCAAGCCGTCCGTCTTCGCCTGGGACTCGAGCGCCTGTACCTTGGGCACGAACCCGCTTACATCGGACTGCCACTGTGTGACCAGAGACTGAACTTGAGGCAGCTTGGCGCAGAGGGTGGCCAACTGCGTCCCCCCACTGTTCCCGGAAGGCGAAGGAGTCGCCGCCCCTGCCAGACCTGCTGTGCCGAGTGTCAATGATCCCACCACCGCGGTGCCGGCGATGATCTTGCGCAACATTTGGTCCTCCTTGGATGATCTATCCGTGCGTTACCCAGCACGACCGCAAGTTCTGGCGGTACTGCCGACTCTGACCGACCGATGTAATGAGAATGTAAGGGCGCTGTTAGGGGCGGGATTGCGGGCGCCGGCCGAAGTCCCGTAGCCCCGTCAACCCCTCGAGGTGCTCTGGGCAGGCCCACACCTGGAACCATCGGTCACCCCGCGGCGACCGCCATCGGCCGGTCCACGCGGGAGCCTCGGTGCAGCGTGTGGCCTGGAGCAGGGTGGAATACACGTTCTGCCAGCAGCGGCCAGCCTCGGCGATGAAACCCGGGCAGGGGTCGCCGGCTCGGGCATCGGGCTCAGGGGTCGAGGGTAGACGCACCCTGGTCGTCGCGACCCGCCCCCAACGGCACGAAGGGGCTGGGCCGGCCACCCCACCTCACCCCAGCAAGAACCGATGCCGCTCGGTCCTCTGTCAGTGGTGGCGGCATCTCTGCTGAGGTCCTCAAGTCACGTCCTGATACAGCGGGTCCGTACCGTGAACACGCATCGTCCGCGGTTCAACCCCGGCGGAAGCGGAGGTGCGCACGGGGTTGAACCGGCCACGTTCAGACCGTGCGATGGAGCAGTCAAGTGGCCCTTGATATTGAGCTAGCGCTGATGACTTCTGATACGCGCCGCACGGCCACGCAACGACGCCGCTCGGCGCATTGAACGCACCGTTCCAAATGGGGGGCAGCCACTAAAGGCGTCCCGAAATGTTGTCGATACGGTGTGTGAAGCTGCAAGGCCTTTGGCAACGTGCGCCCGTCGACTGCTCGGGTCAGATCCCATTGCTCTCGTCTCGCCTGAGCAGTCGGCAGACGCACGTGTCGGATTGCCACATACCAGTTCGGAGGCGGACTCCCCGAACTTGAGGCAAGGGCATTCGTCGCCTCTGTTAATTGAGGAAACGGTGTGGGGGTCCGATCAAAGCCTTCTGCGCCTTTGCTCGTCGCCTTCGGCGCGTTCTCCCGACACGCCTCCAGTACCACGAGTGCCCCGTCAGTTGCTCGACTCTGACGCCCACACGATCTTCACTCGGTGTCTGACTTCAGGCATGACTGAGTCGACGACCGTATGAACCGTCCTCTCGAGCTTGGGATGAGCGTCTTCGTAGTGAAGGCCAGAATGGACCACGACGATGTACACGTCACCCCACCCCCTCCACACGTCGACCTCGTTCACTAGCTCGAAGCCATCGTCGGGCAGAACAGCGGTCAAGGCACCGGCCACGCGGTTAGCCAAAAGCTCAGATTGCATACCTCAACGATGAGGCCCAGATCGTCGCGGCGAAAGAGTGCCACAAGACCTTACGGTGCAGAGTGTCGTCGAAGGAGCAGCTGGGGCTTCTGTCGGCCCACCCCAACGGAGGGCGGCAACCCCCAATCGGGTCATTGGTCACAAGGTTGTGCGTCACTCGCCCCTAGGGCAACTGTCGACCGCTCTGGCCTGAGCGGTCGCTTGCTTAGACGATTGTGACGGGGCGACGGCCGGTGCCCGGGAGGTTCCGGAGGTCCTGACGGCGAAACGACCGGCCCCTAAGGACGGGCCGTTTCAACCCTCACCCTGGATCTAAGGGTCAGGCTATCTCATCGCCCCAGTCGGGAACGGGGGCAAGCTTGACCGACCCTCAGGATGTCGAGCTGCTGAGATAGCGCCCTGGCGGCGGCGCGAACGCCGTGATGAGGTCGCCGGGCTCGGCATCCGGTCCACCCGATTGACGGTAGATGATCCACCGCCGTGAACACGCCCGCCGTACCGTAGGCGCCTAGGGAAGAGGCCTTTCTCGCCTGGCTGATGACCACGCCGGACGCGCCCGAGGCGCCGATGTCGCCGTCCTCCTGGCCGAGCTCGTCAACCGGCCGCCGTGGCACGCTGACGCGGCCTGTCGGGGACTGGACCCGGCCCTGTTCTTTCCGCTCCGAGGCGACGGCCGTCCTGTTGCGGCGCTCGCCTACTGCGAGGGCTGCTCCGTGCGCTCCCTGTGCCTCGCCGGCGGCCCTCGAGGTGCCATCGACGGGGGTGTGGGGCGGGACGACGGGGGCTCGAGCGCCGGGGCCTGCGGCGCGGGTGAGTGGCGTGATTCTCACTCTGGTTATCCGGCTCATGCCCACAATCCCTTGGTCAGGCGGCCCTACCTGTGGGCGATCAACCCCCGCCGGAGGGTACGACTACGACCGGCGCACCTGACGAAGGCATGAGCCCGTCGGCGAAAGGCCCGGTCGAAACTGCCGACTTGAAGGCAAAGAGGTTGGCCGCGTCGGAGTCGATCCGCCAGTCGTTTGTTATGGGAACTCCGTCTTCACTTGACGTGGCCACGTTGTTGAACCACGAGAATCCGACGATCTGGGAGTCCGACTCTATATTCTGGAGGAGGCTTGTCGTGTACTGCACCTTCTGCGAACCCACGTCGCTACCCGTTGTCGGATCGGTTTCGATACCCGCTGTCTCGGCGATGAAGATCGGCTTGCCGGTGACCGCAGCCAGAGCTGCCAACGACCGTCCGAAGACCGCTGCGAACGTTGGTGCCTCTGTGCTGTAACGCCAATAGGCGTCGACGCCGATCCAGTCCACGTAGCCGTCTCCCGGGTACAGCTCACCGAGGGCAGGAGCGTGCGCCAGGTTGTCCACCCGGTTTGGGGCCCAGAGCCATATCACATCGCTGTTAGCGCCAGCCGCCTGGAAGATGTTCCACACGTGCTGCCACATCTGGACGAATTGACCTGAGGTGTTCCCGTTCACCCCTTCAGACCAGGGGAACCAAGTTCCATTCATCTCCTGATCGAGACGGATCACGACCGGAAGGCCCTCTGCCGCCACCGCGTTGGCGAACGTCCGTAAGTAGGTGTCGTAGTTGCCATTGATGATGTCGCTGAGGGAGTACGCCGGGTCCGATTGTGCCGGGGTGGTGTCCTGCGATGGCTTCGATTCCCAGGTGATCATCGGGAGTGCTTCGTGCTCCCAAGAACTTTCAACCGTTTGCGCGGGATAGGGCTCGTCCCAGCCTTGGTACCAGGTCAGCTCCGATGGCGCGTCTTCGACTGCGGCGTCGAGGGCGTTCAGTTGCGACGTACCCTGCGGGACACCGTCCAGAGAGACTCCCCAGTAGTCCGTATCCGGGGCGACGAGTGCGCTCTTTGCGGGAACCTTGTACGTCGAGGAACTTGGCGGACTTGTACTTGTTGTCTTCGAACTAGATGGTGTCGGCAACGATGTCGTCGTCCCGCTCGGTGGTTGCGCGGTCGACGGTACGAAGACCACCTGCTTGGTCCCTTGGCCCGGCAGTGTCCGCGTCACCGTCCGCGTCACCGTCTTTGCGGAACCAGCGCTCTTCGTGGTGTGTGCACTCGACACATGCGCGTGCGTCGAGGCAACCCGTTTGTCCGTTCTGCCCGAGGTCGATTTGACGTTCGAGTCCGAAACGGAAAGAGCCTTTCTGTGGGTAGGCGAAGCCCCAAGGGGGGACAGATAGACCGATGCGACCACCGCCGCGAGGGATAGCGCACCGATGAAGGTGCCGTACGAGCTAGCCCGGCCACGAATCATAGAGAATTCCTCCGGCGATGGCGATCACGAACAACAGGACAGGGATCAATTCGTAAGGGTTGAACGAGCGGGCCCGGGCACGTGCGTGTGTCGGCCTCGTGCGTGTCGCGAGGGCCGTCGCCGTGGCTGTCGAGGACTCCGGGATGGCGAACGTCGTGCCGTGCCCCTCCCCAGATCTCCCGATCGGAACTGAGTTTCCGACCTCCCCGCCAGCGTATGCATTGGCGCGGGTTCCCCACCCGGCAGGCTTTGCCAGGCGGGCAAAGCCATAGAGACGGATCGGCAGGAGAAAGAGAGTCGAGAAGACCACATAGACCGGCATCATCACGATGTCGTCGGGGCGTTGCTCCAGGTGTCGCTGTTGGCGGAGGGACATGGAGACCCAGGAGGCCATGACGATGAGGATCAGCATGACGGGAAGCTGGAAGGGCCGATGTCCGTTGAGGATCCCTCCGTACAGATCACTGTGATAACCGGTGAGCGAGCGGCTCACCCAGCCAACGGCCGAACAGATCCAAAGGAACGGAATCAGGATGTCCACACAGAAGAAGAACCCGAGGATCGGGGCATTGGCCGTCATCCACGGCAACATCCGCAACGTGTTGTACTGACTGCCCCGCGCCCATCGATACTGCTGCTTGGCCATCTTCTTTAGGCCCGTAGGGCAATCCGTGTAGACCAGGCTGGTCGATTGGTAAACGGTCTTGTACCCCTGCTTCAGGGTCAAGTTGGTCAATGTGCGGTCGTCCGACACCTCGAGGACGACTCCGAGGAACTTCTGGGTCAAGAAGTCCGGCATGACGCGTTCGAGCACGTCTCGCCGGAACGCGATCGTGCGTCCGGGAAGACACCCCACCTGGCCCAGCACGCTCTGGGCGGGCATGGAGTAAAGTGACCTGCTCGATTCGAGCCAGTCGGCCCAGCGCGTGAGGAAATTGCGGTCGGGGTTGAGGATCCGTTGCCGGGTGGTGACACCGCCGACACGAGAGTCCGCGAAGGGCTTCAGAAGCTCCTCGAGGGTTCCCTCGGTCCACAACGTGTCGCTGTCGACGAGGACGACCACCTCCCCGACGACCTTCTCGATCCCGACACGGAGGGCGTTGCGCTTGCCGGCAACCGGCGTCCACTCCCACTCCACCAGGGGAAACTCGGTGCACGCAGACTCGAGGTTGGGGTTGCGGGGTCCGTTGATTACCACCAGTACTTCAGTGGGATCCTGCTGGATGATCCTCGACAAGACGTCGCGAAACAGGTCGACGGGCTCGTCCACGACGGGAATCACCACGCTCGAGGACGTGCGAAAGTCATTTTGACAGGGCGCATATCGGCGGGAGATCAGCACCTTCACGAGCCACACGAACCAAATGAGGGCGACCAGCAGCGAGAACAGATACAGGTGGCCGCCATCCTCTATCGCGTCTCTCAGCTGAAGAAGGGCGGTCACCACAGCACGGCCTCCACGTTCGGTGGGCGGGAGATCGTCGCAGCTTCGATGTGGAACTCCACCCCCTGGGGCGCGAGCCAAGGAACAAGATATCTATGGCAGAGAAGCATCAAGGGGTTGATGCAGCTCTGCGTGGAGGTGCTCTCCGTTGTTTTTCCACGCGTCAGCGCCATCGGTCCTTCGATCACGTCAAGGGCAGAGGGGACCTTCAGCCGAAGGCGTCACAACCTCTTATCGCCGCTCGGCGCGCCGGCTTGAGCCTGTTTTGGCCGAATTGTGCGAGGAGCTGAACACTGGTCTCACCACACCGAAGACCGCATACGCCAACCAGAACTGCCTCTCCGATAACATCCACACGGATGGTCAGGCGACTTCCGACGCGCCGGGCAGTCTTGAGCGCGGGAGCAGCTTTGGTCGGGTTGACCTCACTGGTACTCACTCCGACCGATTCCCAAGCGCACCCCGTTCCGCGAACGACGACGCTGGCACAACGGACGCTCAAGCCGTGCGCCGTGAGCGCCGAACTGGTCCCAAGCTGCGGGGACTGGTGGGGTGAAGCCGTGCCGAACGCGGGATCCAACCTGTCGGCCGCCGTCGCCTATAACGAGATCGAGACCGGTAGGCGGCTTGATATCGTCCACACCTACCACCGCTGGACCCAGAGCTTCCCGACGATCTCGGAGGCTGCTCTTGCCAAGAGCGGCCACATCTTGTTCATCAACTGGCAGCCGACGGACGCCGAGGACAAGCCGATCGCATGGCAGGCGGTCGCCGACGGGTCCCAAGACAAGGTGATTTTGGCCGAGGCAGTCCGCCTCAAGTCACTGGGTACGCCGGTGATGGTTTCGTTCTCCCACGAGCCGGAGGCCAATGTCAAGGACGAAGGCTCTGCCTCACAGTATGTTGCAGCCTTCCGGAGGGTCCATGACGTGGCGGTGGCAGCTGGCGCCACCAACGTGGTCTGGGTCTGGGACATTGAGGGGATCAGCACGAAGCACTGGTACGACCTGTACCGCCGATTTTGGCCAGGGGCGCACTACGTCGATTGGATCGCTTGGGACCCCTACAACTTTGCCTCCTGCCGCAATCGGCCATGGCGCTCGTTCGAGGCACTGGTGGCACCGTTTTACCGGTGGGTCCAGCGACAACCCTTTGCGCACCGGCCGCTGATGCTCGCGGAGTACGGAACGATCGGAAACACGGCCGGTCCGCGCACAAAGCAGAGCTGGTACAAGGGGGAGGCTTCCTCACTCTCGGAATTTCCCGCCATCAAATCCGTGGTCTACTTCGACTACCCAAGTCCTCCGGCAAGCTGCGATTGGGTCTCGAGTGCCACTCCAGCAGCAGCGGCCTCGTTCGCCGCGCTCGCCAAGAGCCAGATCTTCGAGGCCACGGCACGGCAAACTCCCGACGCGCCGTCGGCCGCTCCATCTTGACCAGGACCGACTTGAAATCTCGTACCCGAAATACGACTGGCGCGCAGTGTGGGATTTAGTCCCAGCTTGCTGCGGTTTACGCGTTTCGAACTCGATACGGGAAGAATCGATACGGGAAGAAATTCATGGCAGTGAAGCGTGGCCGAGGATGCAAGGCCAAGATCCTTCAAATAGGCCTCCCATCAAACCGGAGGAGTGGAGACCGTCGAACTCCTGAATGCCGCATGTAGGCCGATCACGGGGTCGGCCTTTGCATTTTCATCTCGAGGGTGGCGCCCGGTGCCCAAGGGAGTCGCTGCGGAACTCCGCTTCCGCTCCGTGTCCTCGCTCAGACCTGCGGATTCCCCTTGACCAGCCTGAAGGTGGGTGGAGATCGTGTCTTTTAGCGCGAAGCAGGCCGCTGACCAGATCCAAAACCCCTGGTCAACGGCCTGCGATTGGTTCGTTCGTTCGTGGAGGTGATGGGACTATGTTCGAACCCCTCCTGGGCCGCTGACCTGGGGTGATTGGGCGCGCAGTGTCAAGTGCGGTTGAAATCTGGGCAACAAGTCCTTCGCCCGAACCACGGGTACCGAAGTGACAGGACTACGTCCGAACCCCCACCCCGCGTCCAGATGAGCCGGGTCTCCCCGGCGACATCCGCCAAGCCTCATCCGGTCACGACCACGTTGCCGCAGTTCGCGTGGTGGATGCGAACCGCGTACCCACCATCGGGCAGCGGCTCGAGTGTGTAGCCAGGCGCCCCGAGCGATGCCTCACGGTGCAGCGCCGAGCCGCACGCTGTGATCGAGCCCGGCCGGAAAGCCACCCGCATGACCTCCGTGGCATCGGCATCGAACGTGCGGTAGGCGACGCGATCGTGACCGTAGGCGACGTGCTGAACGACGGACGTCGAACCCAGCAGGTGGCTCTGGTCCACTGGACTGAGCGAGGGGATGGCTTCCATAGCCCAGTTGAAGCTTCGGAGATAGTCGGAGTAGCCGTCGCTGAACCAGTACTGAATCGTTCCGAAGCTCTGTCCGCAACACGACACCTCGCCGGTCGAAGCCTCGAAGTACGTGGCGTAGTTCAGCGATCGAAATGCGTTGTCCTTCGCCTGCAGATCGCCGGTCTTCTCGTAATAAAGGGCATTGACGGTCGCCCATCTTGAGGTGTCGCTGCCGAGTCCGGCTGTTGAGCAGCACAGGTAGTGCCCGGCAGCGGGCCCCTGTTCGTTGATCCCCCACGCCCCGTCGAACGGACCGACCCCGAAATGCTGCTGCACCCATGCGATCAGGTGGTTCACTTGGGAACGCCACTGAGGATCGACGGCACCCGGATCTGGCAGGTTCAAGAGATACAGAGCGGTATACGTCGGCGCAGCCTGGTTGAGGTCGGTCTGGTCCTTGGGAACGTCCTCGAAGTACCCTGTCCACCGGTCATACGTGGGGTTGTGCGGGTTGAGCTGGTGCGAAGCGAGCCATCCCCAAGCCACGCGGCGGGCGCGTCGGTACGAACTGACGTTGCCCTGGTGGATGCGGATCAGCTCGTCGAAGAGACGCAAGGGGGACACGACGATCCCGCCGAACGTCTCGCCGTCAAGGGTGGTGCCGAACCGCCCGTCGATGCGGAACGGCCACGGCGTTTCACTGTCACTACCGGCGCGGACATGTGCAGCCAGCGCATTGGCGCAGCGGATGGCCTCGTGGAGATAGGCTCGGTCTCCGGTCTCCTCGTACATGAGGGCATAGCCGACCCCGACCTCGCCGACCTTGTCCGGCTCTATGCCGCCGTAGTAGCTCTTCGGCATGTCGGACAGGCACCGCCCGTAGTCGGGTTGGTTAGCGCACCCGGTGGGGAAGGGCACGCCGGACCAGCTCCAGCTCGTCGGCGTCAGACCGTGCACGAGCAGGTAGTCGAGCATGCCCCTGACGGTGCTGATCGCCGTCCCGTCACCCGAATACGGGTACCAGGCCACGGCAGAGTCGACGAACGAGCCGAACACCATGGAGGGGTTGCTCTGCCAATAGACTCCCTGCCCTGTGGTCCCGTTGAAGACGGAGTTGACCAAGTAGGTCTTGAGATCGGTGCCGGCCTCGTCGGGGATCTGGTGTTCCACGTAGTTCCAGCCAAGGCGTAGCACGTGGTCATAGCCGAGTCCCTGCTGTGGCTCGTACCACGCGAGGAGGGCACCACTTGCGTCGGTGACTGCTGGATGCCACGGCAGCTCCGAGTTCACCGGCGTAGTGGGCGCTGTCCCGCTGGACGCGATGGCTGGAGCTGAGGACACCACTGCAGCACAGGCCGCAGTCGCTGCAATGCACGATCGCGCCAGTCGTCGCAGCCGTCTCTCTGGATCCCGTGCTCGCCTCTGCATCGTCATCAGAGTGTGCTGTGTGCTTGACATGTGAGGAGAAGTAAACCAGCGAATCGACTGGCTGTGATCGACGACACCTCTGTCACCTACGCCGCCCTCCCCATAGGTCATCGCATGTGGCCGATGTCGATCGAGCTCGGCTCACGTGCAACCTACGGCGCTTTACCGTTCAGTCGCTGAGCGCGCCCGGGCGGCGCCAACCGCCGGTCCGGCATCTCGTCGGAGCAGGTCAGTGGTTCAAGGCGAGTTCTTCCCGGTCTTCGGTGCACTCCGGCGCAAAGCGGTGGCAGCCGCCTCTGGTGTGATCATCATGAGACGGGGAGAGCTATGGTCATGGCGTCAGCCGGAAGCTCCTCGGGACGCAGGTCCTGCGACAGGTCCAAAACTGTCGGCCCGATGCGGTCCGCGATCGGCTGAAGCTGCGCCAGGTCGAAGCGGTAAGCCCGGGCCGCGTTCAAGCCGAGCATGAGGGCGACTTCCTCTGGCTCGACGTCGTGGAAGACGTGACGGAGCACGAACCGAGTGTGCGGGAAGGTTCCTTCCGCGTGCGGGTAGTCGGATCCCCACATGAGACGATCTATCCCGGTGGCGTGCCGTGTCTTGCTGTCTCTCCGGCTGAGGAAGCTGGCACCTATGTAGCATTGGCGCGTCCAGTATTCGCTGGGTCGCAGCTTCATGTTGTCGTGGATCATCCCTCCGAAGAACCCTTCGACCGCACCCGGTCTCGCGTTGACAATGCGGTCATACATGAAGTCCAACTCGGCGAGGGTGCCTGGCACCCACGAGTTGCCTGTCTCGGTCATCACGAACGTGAGGTCGGGGTGCCGTTCGAACACGCCGCTGAAGATCAGGCGTACGAGCGGCCTCTGGCAGTACCAGCCGAACTCGAGGAACATCATCACGAGCGACGTCTCGACGTCACCGTAGGTCCTCGGGCCACCACCTCCGCCGTGGCTATTGACCACGACCCCCATGTCCTCGCAGGCGGCCCAGAGCGGCTCGTACGCCGGCGAATGCAGCTGCGGGGTTGTCCCGTCGACCGGGGGATTCGGCAGCATGATGCCGCCGAAAAGGCCTGGCTGCTCGGCAATCGAGCGAACTTCCTCGACCGCCCTCTCGACGTCGTCCAGGATGATCTGGGCGACCCCGGCGCGACGACCAGGGCGCTGGGAGCAGAAGTCGGCCAGCCACCGGTTGTGAGCGCGGATACCGGCCCAGCGGAATCGCAATTCCTCGGCGTCCTTCGGGGCGGGCGGGTTGAAGATGATCCCCGAGGGATAGAAGGGCGGAATCGTGTTGGGAAACAGAACCTCAGCCACAACACCCTCACCTTCAACATCCTTCTGGCGTAACGCATCATCGAAGTTGCGCCGGTACTCGAGCGATTCGGTATCGCGCAGATCGGCGAAAGGATTCGAGTATTCCTTCCGCCAAGCATCGAAGTCGTCGCGGAACGCAGGATCGAGATACTGGCGATATGCATCCATGGAAGCCCCGGCGTGCCCATCAGCCGAGATCACAACGTAGTGGTCAGAACTCTCCATGACCTCTCCTGCCTCTCTCGACTGAAGTGAGTCGATCGAACTCGGTGAACACCTGCAATCCTACGCTTGTCGAGAAACTTCTGTATCTTCGTCCGCAAGCAGGGTTCGCTGCTGCCAAAACGATTCTCAGTAAGAGGAGGATTGCCAGAGGATGACCCCGCTCGTCCGCAAAGCGACTCGCACCGACATCAACCCTGCTGGGGACGTGTTGGCGGCGGCCATGGCCGCCGATCCGATCGCGTGCTGGATCCTCGGCAAGGACACGGATGTGGAACGGCGACTACGCCTGGTGTTCCGCGGCCTGATCCGCGTGGCCACGCACGCTTCCGACCATGAGGTCCACCTGACCGACGACGGGTTGACCGTCGGGTTGTGGCACGGCGTCGGCAGATGGGATTTATCGCCGATGGACTTGATGCGTGTTTTCCCTTCCACCTTGCGATCCGGTTTCTTGAACAGGCGTGGCCTGCAGTTGACCAACGCCATGCACAAGGCCCACCCCCGCGAACCGCACCATTACCTCGAGGTACTGGGGACGAGGCCGGATCGGCAAGGCCACGGCGGTGGGTCGGCCGTCATGACGGCGATGGCTGAGCGGTGTGACCGCGAAGGGGTGGCCGCCTACCTCGAGAACTCGAACCCGCGAAATGAGCCCTTTTACGGGCGGCACGGTTTCGAGCTGATGCCAGCATTTGATCTACCCGCAGGCTGCCCGCCCCTGGCTCCGATGTGGCGCGAGCCGCACTGAGCTGAGAGCGTTCAAACGTCGAGCGCGGTCTCCGGAGGCGGAACACCAGCTTTGGTCTTATGTTCGAACAAGTAGACTGCACCCTATCGCCGGGACGGGGTGCCACCGTGCGGCACCATGGGGATAGGCGAATGATGACTCCGAGAGAGAGCGGTATCCCGGCGATAGGGGCATTTGGAGCCGGTTCTAACTGAGCGTTGTTAGGCGCCCCGTTTGGGCCGCCAGGCCGCCAACCATCGGGGGCCCCGCGTTGCGCGGGGACGACGGCTCAGCGGCGAGTGGCGACGACTTCGAGGTATTCGGAGTCAATGGATAGTGCGTCGTTCTCGTTGCGGTTGTGGTCTTCGGCGAGCGCTACTAGCTGGTCGCGGAGTGAAGCTCGCCCAGCTTCGTCCAGAGCGGCGAGCGCCTTGACGATCGGTCCGTAGAACGCTCCGAACGTCTCGAAGTAGTCGTGGGCAGAGCGGTACCGGAACGTGAAGCTTCGCCGAGTCACCTCGACATCGCACTCGGAACCTAGGAGCGCCTCGACCCCGGCCTCGGTGCCCCATTGCAGAGGAGACGGCACGCCGGCGGGGGGCGGGACATGCCCGCCGACGATCCTGAACATCTGACCCACGAACCCCTCGGGAGTCCAGTTCGCAAGTCCGACGCGGCCGTCGGGCCGGACAACGCGCACTAGCTGGTGCGCGGCGCGTCGAGGATCGGGTGCGAACATCACGCCAACGGTGGACAGCACGGCATCGAAGCTTCCGTCCGCGAAGGGGAGATCCTCGGCATCAGCCACCTTCGTGGTGAGGGTCAACCCGTCGGCGTCCGCCCGGCGTCGGGCCCGGTCGAGCAGGCCCTCTACGTAATCGGTGGCGACTACCTCGCAGCCGCGGCGAGCGGCGGCCAGAGCGGCGTTGCCGTTACCGGCGGCGACATCGAGGACCTTCCAGCCGGCAGACACGTCGACCGCCTCGCACAACTGCTCTCCCATCAGCTGCAGCGTGGTGCCGATCACTGCGTAGTCGCCCGAGGACCACGTGGCGTGCTGCTTCTCCTTGACTGCCGTCAGGGCCTCGAGGGTCAGGGTCTCGCTCATGTCATCCTCCTGTTCGCCGCCCCGCTCGGCAGCCTCGCGGTCGCGCCCGCTTCGGATGAGCTCGGCCACGTCGCAAGGTCCATCCGCGGGAACCACGGCATCATCATGGCGAAGCGCCACGAAGCTGTCGTCGGTCGAACACCTCATTTCCGGAAGTCTCATCTCCGGCCTCGATGGGGCGAATGCCCCATCTCCGTTCCCGAGCGATCACCGACGATTGGCGTACGCGTCCGACGCCGGCCTCTGGGCGCTGACTAGCATCGTCACATGATCGAGGCGGCGCCGTGGTGAGCGTCGGTAACCCGCTCGAGGCCGTCCACGACGCGTTGCGCCGCTCCGACTGGCAGGCTGCGCTAGATGCCGCCCGCGTAGCCAGCGTGGACACCCCAAGCCTGGAAGCGGACCGGCTCGACTCGGCGGCCGAGGCCGCGTGGTGGCTCGGCCGGCTCGGCGAGTGCATCTCTGCACGGGAAGCCGCGTACCGGATCTATGAGGAGCTGGACGACCGGCGCCGGGCAGGGCAGTGCGCCGTGTGGCTCTGGGAGCACCACGCCATCTGCGCCCGGCCGGCCACCGCCAGCGGCTGGCTTCGGCGGGCCCGGCGAGCCCTCGAAGGCGACACCGAGAGCGCCGCCTTCGGAAACCTGCTCCTACGCGAGTCGGAGATGGCCCATGGCGCCGGAGACCTCGACCGTGCAGGCGGGCTCGCCACGACGGCGCTGGATCTCGGGAGGCGGCTGCGGTCGACCGACCTCGAAGCGGAGGCGCTGCAGACCCAGGGGCGCATCCTCATCGATCAGGGCAAGGTCGATGACGGCATGGCCCACCTCGATGAGGCCATGCTCTTCGCCGTCGAAGGACGGCTCGGGCCCTTTTCGACGGGCAAGGTGTACTGCAGCCTCATCGCCGCGTGTGAGGAACTTGGCGATTTCGACCGGGCAGCGGAGTGGACCGATGCGACGCTGCGCTGGGCTCAGCAACACCCCTTCGCCATCTTCCCAGGCATCTGCCGGCTGCACCGGGCCATCGTGCTCAAGCGACGGGGCGTGCTCGGCGCCGCCGAAGAGGAGGCGGCCCGAGCCTGCGAGGAACTCCGGCAGAGCCACGTTGCCAACAGCGCAGTGGCCTGGGCCGAGGTCGGTGACATCAGACGCCGGCTCGGCCAGCTCGATCAGGCAGAGGGGGCCTTTGCCCGATCACAGGAGGTCAGTGGGGCGCCTTGTGGTGGGCTCGCGCTCCTCCGCCTGGCCCAGGGTCGCATCGACGAGGCCATGACGATCATCACGAGCTGCGTGGCCCAGCAATCGAATCCCCTCGGTCGAGCGGGCCTGTTGGCGATGCTGGTGCAGATCGCTGTAGGAGCGGGGGACCTCGACGCCGCGCACCGTGCTCTGGCCGAGCTCGAGACGACGGTCGCCACCTTCGGAACAGCTTCGCTTCGTGCCACCGAGCAGTCGACTCGCGGCCGGCTGATGCTGGCCGATGGAGACCCAGCCGCGTCCGTGGTCCTGCACCAGGCCGTCGAATCATGGCGAGGACTGGGTGTCCCATATGAGGAAGCGACGGCTCGCACGCTTCTCGGCCAGGCGTTGCGCACGGCAGGAGATGAGGCAGGCGCGACCGCATCCTTCGACGCCGCCGCCCGCTTGTTCGTCCAGATCGGCGCGCGGCTCGATGTCCGCGAGGCGCTCGGTGACAGCAAGTCAGCCCTGCCCGCTGGTCTCACCGAGCGAGAGGCGGAGGTACTCCGGCTAATCGCCGGCGGGCTCACCAATAACGAGATCGCCACTGAGCTCTTCCTCAGCCCCAAGACCGTGTCACGACACCTGTCGAACATCTTCACGAAGATCGGCGTGTCGTCACGGGCGAGCGCTACGGCATTCGCTGCCGAGCACGACCTCCTCGCTCGAAGCGATGCCAGGCGGTAGGTAACGCCCGCGGACACAACGGTGGCCTTTCCGGGGGCCCGCCCACCCCGAATGCGATACTCGATCATGCCTTCCCAATCCTGCCGCCGGTTTCTTACCCCGGCCTGTCGCCGATGATTTTCTGCTTAATGGATGCCGAGGAATGGGATTCCAGGCGACACGAAACCCTCGTCGCCGTGCCTGGACCGGAGGGTTTCGTTCACTGTTGCGACAAGCAGCAGATGGGTTTCGTTAGAGAGAGCTACTTCCCAACGGGATCGATTGTCGTTGCCCTGAGCATCGATCCCACAGCGCTTGATTCTGAAACTCGTTATGAGCCAGGATCGGGGGGCGAACTGGAACGGTTTCCCCATGTCTACGGATCGATTCGGCGTACGGACGTGGTCGAAGTGACCGTGTGGGTGCCGAAAATCTCATCCTGCCTGTGAACAGGATGAATGGATTGAAGCTATGGAGTGGGTCAACTCGATCTTGGCCATGAGCGGGGACGTCGTAGCGGCGCAGACACACGATCCCACCCTTGGTCGTACCAGATGAGCAACGGTCGTACGGCGGTGGGAATCGACAGGTCACGATATGCATTGTCCCTCGCCAGAAGGTCGGATGACTTTTTCGGCACCCACACGCTCAAAGCGCTGAGTTCTCTTGATATCTCTACGGACCCTTGATCCCCACTAAGAGGACGCGCGGTTAGGCGTTTAAAAGAGACCATCCACCGGTCGCCGTGATGGCCCAACTGGGATGTCGGGTGCGTTCCAAACCCGACGACCCAGTGGAGGTCCCCCCATCATGCGCGCGCTCGAACCCGAGGTGTTCGATGCTGTCTGGGCGGCGGTCGAACCGCTGCTCCCTCCTCCTCCGATGACCCACCCTCTGGGTTGTCACCGACGCCGGGCACCGGACCGCGTCTGTTTCCAGGCCATGCTGATTCGCCTGGTCACCGGCTGCTCGTGGGTCGACGTCGAAGCCCTGGTCGGCCGGGCGGTCTCTGACACCACCTTGCGGACCCGCCGAGACGAGTGGGAGCGGGCCGGTGTCTTCGACGTGCTGGCCGAAGAGGCGCTGACCGCCTACGACAAGATCATCGGCCTCGACCTCTCAGAGGCGGCCGTCGACGGCTCCCAACACAAGGCGCCCCGAGGCGGCGAGGGCACCGGGCCGAACCCTGTTGACCGGGGAAAGCGAGGCTGGAAGTGGTCGCTGCTCACCGACCGGGCAGGCATTCCCTTCGGCTGGACGACCGACGGCGCCCAGCGCCACGACGTCGCTCTCTTCGGCTCCACTCTCGAGGCGGGCGAGCGCCGTGGCCTGGTGGCCGACATCGAGACCCTGCACCTCGACCGCGGCTATGACAGCGCCGGCGTGCGAAGCCTGTGCGCAGATCACGGGATCGACGACATCGTCGCCAACCGTCAACGCCGGACGAGGAAACAGCGTGGTGCCGCTCCGGGCAAAAAGATCGTTCCCCTCGGCATGCGCTGGCCGGTGGAGCGGACCAATGCCTGGCTGGCGAACTTCGGCCAGCTGCGCCGAAACACCGACCGAACGGTCGCCCATCGACTCGCTCAGCTGGCCCTCGCCATCGTGGTGCTGATCACCGCCAAGCTCATCGACTGGCGCAACCGCTGGTCACCGACTTCGATGCCTATCCGCTGATGCTCTAAGTCTGCGTTCGGAAGCTTGCGGACCTATCGCCGCAGTTTCCAAGCGCCTTCTCACGGATGCTGGAATGCCAGTCAATTTTGACGTGGGAGTCGCATCGAGAAGCGCGGGGATGAGGCGGGCGCCGACGTACCCAGACGCTCCGGTGACGAGCACCGTCGGCCCGGCGGAGGAAAGACGGCCCGCGCCTCCCACCGCGTCTACTGCTGACGTCCAGGTCACGACGCTGGTGCTGGGCGTCCCAGCTGGTGGCGGAGAGAGGCCTCGAGCGATGGACGTCGATAGTGGAACCCGGCCGACTCGAGTCGCGCCGGTGCGACCCGCTGGCTGGCGCATGCGACCTCGCGCACACCGTCGGCTCCGACGAGGACACCGAGTGCCGGCTTCGGGACTGGCACGAGCGCCGGCCGGTGCAGCACGTGGGCCAGCGCTGTCGTGAATCCCTGATTGCGCACGGGGTTCGGGGCGACGGCGTTGACCGCACCGACCAGGTTTCCGTCGACGAGAGCCCTCGCATACACGTCGGTCAGGTCGTCGAGATCGATCCAGGACAGCCACTGTCGACCATCGCCAACCCGCCCACCGAGGCCGGCCAGGAACACGGGCGCAGAAGTTGGAGTATCCCGCCGCGGGCCGAGAGCACGATGCCGGTCCTCACCGTCACGACGCGTAGGCCGGCGTCGCCGGCAGGCTGGGTCGCCGCCTCCCACCGGGCGACCACGTCGGCGAGGAAGCCGTCGCCACGGCCGGCTCCCTCGTCGAGGTGTTGGTCGCCCCGGTCTCGGCCGTAGTACCCGATCGCCGAGGCGGCGAGCAGCACTCGCGGACCCTTGCCCGGACCATCGCGGCGACGAGCCGGCGGGTTGGCTCGATCCGGCTTGAGGCGATCGCTTGCTTGTGTCCCTCGGTGAATCGCCCGGCTATCGACGCGCCGGCGAGGTGGACGACTGCGTCGACGTCTTCGAAGATGTGGGGATCGGGATCGTCAGGGATCCAGGTCCGTTCGTTGTCGGCCCTCGGTGTGCGCCGGACGAGGCGGATCACGCGGTGGCCCGAGGTCGAGAGGAACGCGCACAGTGCGGTGCCGACCAGGCCGGATGATCCGCTCACGGCGACGGTGTGTGACGTCGGATCGAGGCGGCGGAGGTCGGACTGGACGGCAAGGTCGTCGCGCAGTTGCGTGTGCCGGTACGCGAACATCGCTCCGGAGGAACGAAGCGGGAACTGGGGTCGTGACGGTGTCCGTGATCCGTCCGGCCTGGACCCTCTGGTGCAAACGAGTGGACGTGGTGCCACGGCAGCGGGAGCGAGACGAGGTCGTCGACAAAGCGGTGCGGTGGGTCGTAGTCTCGGTGCTGCGCAACCCAGCGGATCCCGCCTGGCAGGCGGATCACCGCTCTGCCGCTCGCGAGGACCTCGCTTCCTCGAGGACACGTCCCGCCTGCCAGGGCGGAGCTAGCCGCTGGAGGGCTCCGGGCCGTTCATGCCATGCGAAGACCGTCTCAATGGGGTGCTCGACGGTGCTCGAGTACTCGATGCTCATCGCCCCTCCTCCCGGCCCGTGGCTCGCTGGGAACTCAGTGTCGGATCGGCCGACCAACCGCTCTTGCCACCACGTCACCGAGCGGCACGATCGGCGACGGGTAGCCAAGGCGGACGAGCCGCGACACCCGAGGCGTCACGGCTCGTGGATCCTGGCCAGTCAAGTCCGCGGAGCTCCGGCGCGTGACGGCGGACGTAGGTGCCGTGCGGATCGAACCGGTGCCCCTCGCACGTGGGGCTGAGCACCCGGGTGGGTACCGCGCCCGTGCCGCGTCCGGCCATCCATTGCCAGTTCAAGTTGTTGAGTGCGACATCCGCGTCGACGAGGTGTTCGAGGAAGTGCCGACGCCGTCGCGCCAGTCGAGCCCGAGGTTCCGGGTGAGGAACGACGCTGCGATCATCCGGGCGCGGTTCGGAAGGAAGCCTTCGAGCGCCAGCTGCCGCATCGCTGCGTCGACGATTGGCACGCCGGTGAGGCCACTGCGCCAGGCCTCGAATCCTGCTGGGTCCCTACGGGGCCGACGGCCCCGTTCGACGTAGTCGGACCACGTGCCTCAGGTCAGCGCCACGAGGATCTGGAGGTCAAAGTCGCGCCAACGCGATTCCCGGCGGAACGGTCCCACCCCCGGCAGGCCGTCAATGACAGCTTCGACCTGGAGCGACGAGAGACAGCCGAAGTGCAAGTCCCGCGAGAGCCCGGAGTTCGCCGGCTCGGCGAGGTCGTCGCGGTGCTCGCCGTAGCGGGCAATTGCTCCGGCAGCCCAGGTTGCAAGCCGTGTCGCAGCGGCGTGCTCGCCCCCCTGCCCGACGGCGGACGGGAGTGGCGGCACGAGGAGATCTGCACGGACCGCGATCTGGGCCTCGCGCCGCTGGTGTCGACCGTGGGGAGCGAGGTGGGTGGGGGGAGGAGCTGCCGGCACGGGGTGGTGAGCCATCGCCGGTAGTAGGGCGTGAAAACACGGTAGTGGTCGCCGCCAGCCGGCGTGACGACCCCTGGGGGGAGGCTCGTCGAGGCCGGGACTCCGGCACACCTCGACGGTCTGTCCTGCGGCCGCCTCGAGGCGAGCGATCCGTCGCCGGGCATACGGCGTCACGTCGTCGCTCAGGTGGATCGACCGCGCACCGGTCTGCACAACGAGCCCGAGGACCTCGTCTACCCAGTTCTCCCTCACGCCGCTTGAGCCGAGAGCCGAGGCGCCGAAGGGAGGCGTCGAGGTTCGCAAGGCACTCCGAAAGGAAGCGGGTGCGAAGCGGGTGCATCGGCCGGCCCGACCGCAATGCGTCGTCGTGGATGAAGGCGCAGACCACCTTCGACGCCTGTGTCGCTCGGGTGAGCGCGGGGTGGTCGGCGACGCGGAGGTCACGGGTGAAGACGACCAGTGCGACGGTCTCGTCGGTCGTCATCAATCACTCCCCGACGCGGTCCGCGTGGCGCACCAGTCCCACAACCGGCGACTCTCCTCCTCGTGCCCGCCGCGGGGTCTTGTCCAAGGCAGGTAGTACTCGCCGCGGAGGCGTCGGTCATGCCAGAACCCGTCCTCGACCGACAAGGAGGCGGCCAACCCTGGCGCCGCAGGCGGTCGTGCCGCACCGGCGGCGAGCCAGACCGCCGTGTCGGCACCCTCCTCGGGGCGCCGCAACAGCGGACCGAGGCGGGTGAACGAAGGCAGGCCGCTGGCCAGACCGGGAGTGTCGACCCAGCCCGGATGCATGGCGTAGCTGGCGACACCCCAGGCCGACCAGCGCCGTGACCACTCGCGGGCCAAGACCACCTGAGCCCGTTTGGCCCGGGCGTAGGCCCGAACGCCGTCGTAGTGGGCGGGTTACGTCAAGAGACGATCGAGGTCGAACCGCTCGGTGTACATGCCGCCCGACGACACCGTGACGATGGTCGATCGGCCGGCAGAGTCGTAGCTGGGGGAAAAGGCGCCAGGTCAGCCGGTAGGGCCCCAGCAGATGGGTCGCCACGGTCAGTTCGATACCCTCGGCCGAGACCGCGTAGTCCACCGAGGTGAGCCCCGGCGCTGTGGACGAGCCCGTCGAGCCGGTCGTGTTGTAGCGGCGAAGCGGTCCGCGAAGGCGTCGACCGCCGCCCCGTCGGCCACGTCCAGGAGCGCTGCCTCGGCCCGGCCGCCGGCCGACCGGATGGCACCGGCCACCGCCTCGGTCCGATCTCGGTCGCGCCCGACGACCCATACCTCGGCGCCGAGGCTCCCCAGGGCCAGCACGCGGCGGCCCGGCCGATGCCGGATGAAGCGCCTGTCACGACGACCACCTGCCCGTCCAGACGCGGCAGCAGCGGCCAGGGCTGTGTCGCCCGGCGGGCCATCGAGCCAGACACGGCTGAAGCTTCCGACGATTGTCGCCTCGAGCAGCCTGTCGAGCGCCCTTGCCAACGGGCCGGGCTGGGGGTCTCCCGCACCTCGCTCGGCGTGGGTTTCGGCCCGTCGGGTGGGCGCCGTATCCGGTGGAGTGAACACGAGAGCGAGTTTAGTGATAAATTGACCGGGTCGAGAGCAGGGCCCACGGATGACCAGATTCGGGACCCACCGACGAACCCCAACGACAGAGGACCTGACACTTTCATGCGCATCGCCATCATCGGGACGGGGATCTACGGCCTGACCTGTGCCCATCTCCTCGGCTCTCGCCATGATGTCACCGGTTCTTCGCCGCATCGGACCCCTTCTGACCCGTACGGCACCGTGGGAGCCACGTAGGCCGCCGGTGAGCAGACGCCAGGTGGCGGCCCCCTACACGCCAGCAGAGCTTGCGCAGTTGTCCAACAACCGCGCGGGAGCTGGGACTGAATATAAGGACGCCATAGGGGCAGCCCGATCTCGCAAACGCTTCGCGGGCACAGCAGCTAGGATTTATCAGTAAATGGCACGAACTCCGCCGGCAAGTCAGCCAGGTTCCCGCGCAGGACTGTTGAACCTGCAGGAGGTCGCGGACCGGCTCGCGGTCCACTACATGACGGCCTACCGCTACGTCCGCACGGGCCGTCTGCCTGCCACCCAGATCGGCTCGCACTGGTTCGTCGACCCACCAGAGACTTCCAGCACATAGGGCCGCGGGAGCGGCGGTGGCCGGGCACCCACGCGCTGCAACACGACGCTCGGCCCGGCAGGCGGCGGCACGCCGCGGCTCGAAGACAGGCTCGTCGCCGGGGACGAGGCCGGAGCGTGGGCGATCGTCGAGGGGCGCCTGGGCTCGGGGTCCAACCCCGACGAGATCCTGCTGGACGAACTAGGCCTGGCCATGCGCTCGGTGGGGGAGGGGTGGGAGGCCGGCGACTTCCCCGTGGACGACGGCGCCCCGCGCCTCGGGTGTGGCGACGAGGGTGGTGGCCCGGCTTGGGGCCCGCTTCACCAAACGAGGCCCCCGCCGACGAAGCGTCATCTTGGGGACCCCACCGCACGAGCTGCACGGACTCCCCACCGCCATGGCGGCGAACGTGCTGCGTGGGCACGGCTACGACGTGATCGACCTCGGTGCCGACGTCCCGCCGGACGCCTTCGGGGCCGCCGTTTCGACTTGCGCGCCCGTTGGCTGTCGCGGTCGCCGTGACGTCGGGGAACCACGACCGGTCGGTGCGGGCGATCGTGCGCGCCGTCGAGCAGGCGAGCCCAGGCCTGCCCGTGCTCGTGGGCGGCGCCGGCATCACAGACGAGGAGCACGCCGCTCGGCTGGGAGCGGCCTGGAGCGGCGACAACACGCGGCGCCTCAGCGAGGTCATCGACGACCTGGACCGCCGCTCACGCTGAGCACGAGCTCGGCCGGGCCGGCGATGGGCAGCCGGCCATCGGCCCGGGGCGATGCGCACGTCCCGGGCCAGACCGAGTCCGGCCAGTCCGCGGATGAGCCACCAGCTCGGATCGAGTTCGTGGCGCTGCAGTCCGTGCCGCGCACTGGCGGGGAAGCGGTGGTGGTTGTTGTGCCACCCCTCACCCATGGTGAGCAGCGCCAGCCACCGCAGGTTCCGGGTGCCGTCCCTGGTCTCGAAACGGCGCCGGCCGAAACGGTAGCCCAGGGAGTTGACGACGAAGGTCGGTCCAAGACCGCGACGGTCGAGATGCAGAAGCCCCAGACCAAGAGCTGGGGCACCGTCACGCCAGTCCCGGGGGCGACGTGGACCACCAGCACGCCGGCGGCCAGCGTGGCCACTGCGAGCGCGATCGGTGCGGCATGGTGGTAGCGGTCGAGCACGCGGAGCTCGGGGTAGCGGGCGAGGTCGGGCACTGCCGCCTCGTCGAACGCCTGGGCGGCGTCGGCGGACATCCACAGCAGGTGGTTCCAGAGCAACCCGTCGACCACCGGCGAGTCCGCGTCGCCCCGGCCGGTTGGCATACCAGGTGGTGGTGATGGGCGACCCACCACAGGGGCCTGCGCTGGGCGGCAGACGCCGCGACCACCGATCCGATCGCCTGGACGGGCCGCGGCATCCGGAAGGCCCGGTGGGCCAGGC
>CAVSLS010000051.1:0-47171 GCA_963728845.1 uncultured Acidimicrobiaceae bacterium | reverse complement strand
CGCCCCCGGCAGGACTCGAACCTGCGCCACCGGCTCCGGAGGCCGGTGCTCTATCCGCTGAGCTACGGGGGCGGGCGTTGCAAGAGCAGGGGACGATGGTACTCGCCATGGGTTGACGAATGGCCCGGCCATCTCTTCCGCATCGGACCCTGGCACCACCACCACCGGGACACAGCACACCCGAGTGCCGTTCGGCGGGCGAGCGACCGGCAACCCACGCAACAGTCCCGGCACACCAACAAGCAGAACCATCAACAAAGGTGTGGATAGTTCCAGAAAAGTGCCCTCCCCTCCTCTGCCATCAACAACGGCTCGCCGCCGCAACGCCCACGGCCGGCCCGAGACAACCATCGCCGGTCTCACAGAGCATCCAAACAACTGCCGTATCCTGCATCTCCATGGCGACCGACCACGACGTGGCGACCGCACCCCTGGAGCGCCAACTCCTCCCGCGCACGGCGTCGGTGGACGAGAAGGGTCACCTCCACGTCGGCGGCATCGACCTCCTCGAGCTGGCCGAAGAGTTCGGCACGCCGCTGTTCGTCTACGACGAGGACCACCTGCGCCACGCCTGCCGCGCGGCGGTCGCGGCCTGGGGCGACGGCGTCGCGTACGCCACCAAGGCGTTCCTGTGCCGGGCCATGGCCCGGCTGGCCCATGAGGAGGGCATGCACCTCGATGTCGCCTCCGGTGGTGAGCTCCACGTCGCGCTGTCGGCCGGCGTCCCGGCTGATCGCCTCGTGCTGCACGGCAACAACAAGTCGACCGACGAGCTGGCGACGGCGCTGGAGCGGGGCGTCGGCCGCATCGTCGTCGACTCGTTCGACGAGATCGCCCGCCTCGGGGGCCTGCTGGAGTCGTCCCCGCCGAGCGAGACGCGGCCCAGGGTCCTCGTCCGGGTGACGCCCGGCGTCGAGGCGCACACGCACGAGTTCGTGCGCACGGGGCAGGAGGACTCCAAGTTCGGCTTCTCCGTCTCGTCGGGTGCCGCCGCCGAGGCCGTCGCCGCGCTCGAGCTCATGCCGGGAGTCGAGCTGGTGGGCGTCCACGCGCACATCGGGAGCCAGGTCTTCGAGGCCTCTTCCTTCGAGCAGGCCGCGGAGGTGCTCGGAGCGTTCTTCGCACCGCTCGGACTGCCCGAGCTGGTCGTCGGCGGCGGGCTGGGCGTGCCCTATGTCAACGGGGAGTCGGCACCGACCCAGGCGGAGTGGGCCGAGGCCACCCTCGAGGCGTGCGCCAAGGCCGGGGTGGACCCGGCCACGCGGGTCTCGGCCGAGCCCGGGCGGTCCATCGTGGCCACCGCCGGCATCACCCTCTACACCGTCGGTACCGTGAAACACCTCCCGGGTATCCGCACCTATGTGAGCGTCGACGGTGGCATGAGCGACAACCCGCGACCCGTTCTCTACGGCAGCGGCTACGAGGCGTTCCTCCCGCGGTCGGCCGCGGCCACCCGCCCGCGGCCCGTGCGCGTCGTCGGCAAGCACTGCGAGAGCGGCGATCTCGTCGTGCCCGACGCCTTCGTGCCCGACGACCTCGAGGTGGGTGACGTCTTGGCCACGCCGGTCACGGGGGCCTACGGCTACGCCATGGCCTCCAATTACAACAAGGTGCCCCGGCCGGCCGTCGTCTTCGTCTCGTGACGGCACCGCCCGCGTCGCCGTGCGCCGGGAGAGCTTCGAGGACCTCACGATCTCGACGGTTGAACGTCATTCGGCCTTGAGGAACGACGCCGCCTGACCGCGACGCGTCCGTCGTCCACCGGGGCGCGGCCACCAGTGGGGCCGCCCGGCGTGCGGAAAGGGCAGGTCGGAGCGCGGGCAGCCTGTACCGTTTGGAGGTGACCGCCGACCAGGCCAGCGCAGCGGCCAGCGGCCGCGACCATCCGCACGCGCACCCGGCCCCGACCGTGCGTGTCGCCCTGCTCGGATGCGGCAACGTCGGCAGCGCGCTGGCCGAGATCCTGCTGGGCCGCAACGACGACGTCGCCGCCCGTACCGGCATCCGGCTGGAGCTCGTCGGGATCGCCGTCGCCAACCCGGACCGCCCCGCGCTCCCGGCCATCCGGGCCGACCTCATTGGCACCGACGCCGCCGCGCTGGTGGCCCGCGACGACGTCGACGTGGTGGTCGAGGTCATCGGCGGCCTCCACCCTGCGCACGAGTTGGTCGAGATGGCCCTGCGCAACGGCAAGCCGGTCGTGACGGCGAACAAGGCGCTGCTCGCCGTGGCCGGCGCCGAGCTGGCCGAGGTGGCCGCCGCCGCCGGCGTGGACCTGCTCTACGAGGCGGCGGTGGCCGGCGCCATCCCCGTGATCCGGCCCCTGCGCGAGTCGCTGGCGGGGGAGCAGATCGTCCGCGTCATGGGGATCGTGAACGGCACGACCAACTACATCCTCACCCGCATGGAGGAGGACGGCGACAGCTACGACGACGTGCTGCGCGAGGCCCAGGAGCTCGGCCTGGCCGAGCGCGACCCCACGGCGGACGTGGAGGGGCACGACGCCGCGGCGAAAGCGGCCATCCTGGCCTCGCTCGCGTTCGGTAGCGACGTCGTCGACGCCGACGTGCACCGCGAGGGCATCAGCGCGGTCGAGCGCAGCCGACGTCGCGTACGCCAGCCGGCTCGGATACTCCGTCAAGCTGCTCGCCATCGCCGAGCTGATCGACGGCGGGCCCGAGGTCTCCATCCGAGTGCACCCCGCCATGGTGCCCAAGACGCACCCGTTGGCGGCGGTGCGGGGCGCCTTCAACGCCGTGTTCGTCGAGGGCGCCGTGAGCGGCGAGCTCATGCTCTACGGCCGCGGAGCCGGCGGCGGCCCGACCGCCAGCGCCATGCTGGGCGACCTGGTCGACGCGTCGCGCAACCTCCTCGCCGGTGCGCCGGCACCGGCGCCCAAGCGCACGAGCACGACCATCCGCTCGCAGAACGACATGCGCTCCGCGTTCTACCTCAGCATGGACGTGGCCGACCGGCCCGGCGTGCTGGCCGCGGTGGCCAAGATCTTCGGGGACCACGACGTCTCCATTCGCGCCATGGAGCAGGTCGGCCTGGCCGAAGAGGCGCGGCTGATCTTCCTGACCCACGTCGCCCGCGAGGGAAACCTGCTGGCCACCATCGACGAGCTGCGCCGCCACCAGGCGGTGGACCGGGTGAGCGGCGTGCTCCGCGTCATCGGCGAGGGCGAGGGCAAGGACGGCGGGAGGAGCGGGGGTCGCGCCGTGACGGCCGGTTGGCGCGGCGTCATGGAGGAGTACCGCGCCTTCCTCCCGATCACGGAGCGGACGCCCGTCGTCACCCTGCTCGAAGGCGGCACGCCCCTGGTGCCCGCGCCCCGTCTGTCCGAGCGCGTCGGCGCGGAGGTGTGGTTGAAGGTCGAAGGGTCCAACCCGACGGGGAGCTTCAAGGACCGCGGCATGACCATGGCCATCTCCATGGCGGTCGACGAGGGCGCCAAGGCGGTGGTGTGCGCGTCGACGGGCAACACGTCGGCTTCGGCGGCTGCCTACGCCTCGCGGGCGGGCCTTGCCTGCGTGGTCCTCATCCCCGAGGGTCACATCGCACTGGGCAAGCTGGCGCAGGCCCTGATGCACGGTGCACGCGTCCTGCAGGTACGTGGGAACTTCGACCAGCTGCTCACCATCGTGCGCGACCTTCCCAACCACGCGCCGATCACGGTCGTCAATTCGGTCAACCCGCAGCGGATCGAAGGACAGAAGACGGGCGCCTTCGAGATCGTCGACGTCCTGGGCGACGCGCCAGACGTGCACTGCATCCCTGTGGGCAACGCCGGGAACATCTCGGCCTACTGGCGTGGTTACCTCCAGTACAAGGAGGCCGGGCGGTCGACCAAGCTGCCACGCATGCTGGGTTTCCAGGCCGCCGGTGCCGCCCCCATCGTCCTCGGCCACCCGGTGGAGAACCCCGAGACGATCGCCACCGCGATCCGCATCGGCAACCCGGCCAGCTGGTATTCGGCCACGGCCGCCGCGTCGGAGTCCGGCGGGTCCATCACGGCTGTCACCGACGACGAGATCATGGACGCGTACACCTTCTTGGCCCGGCAGGAGTCGGTCTTCTGCGAGGCGGCCTCCTCGGCGTCGGTCGCCGGTCTCATCAAGCAGGGCGTGCCGGAGGGAGCCCGGGTTGTGTGCGTGTTGACCGGGCACGGGCTGAAGGATCCGGACCTGGCCATCAAGGCCATCTCGGTGCCCTCGGTGATCGACCTCGACCTCCATTCCGTGCTGAGCGAGATCTCGCTCTGAGGGGATCCCGGGCGGGCCCGGAACACAGAATGACCTGCGGGAAAGGAGGGTGTGTTGGCATGACCCCCTCCCTCCCGCTAGAGTAGGTGCATCCCCACTGCGCTTCGAAGCGCTCTCCGCGGGTACAAGCGGTCTCGGGAGAGCACCACGCAGTGGTGATCCGGGGGAGGGCTTCACACGCGAATCCCTTCTCCTCCTTGAAATTCCTTTGCCGCGCGCCGGACGAATCCGGGCCGGCGACAACCCTCCCAGAAGAGGAGCCCGATGACTGCGGAACAGCAGCTCGAACGATCGGTTCTCGAAGGCAAGGAGCGCGACGAGCTCAGTGCCATCGCCCAGGCCATGTCGCTCAAGACGACGAGCCGGACGAAGAAGGCCGACATCATTGACCAGATCCTCGACGCCACCGGCGTGACCTCCGGGTCCGCCGCGGCCGGCTCGAGCAACGGGGATGCGGGGCACGTCGAGGCCAACGGCGCCAAGCCGGCCCGGCGCCACGGTCCGCGCCGCCACCGCCACCGAGAGCGGCGGCACCGAGAGCAGCGGCGATGCCGACGCCAGTCCCATGGCGTCCGTGGCCGCGGCCACCGCCCCGGTCACCGACGCCACGGCGGAGGCGGCCGGTGCCGGCGACTCCGGACCGGCGGTCTTCGTGGAGCCACCCGAACTGGCCGACGGCGGCGATCCCGCCCCTCGCCAGAACGGGCAGGGCGGCCAGGGACAGAACCAGCAGGGCAACCGGAACCGCCAGAACCAGAGCAACCAGAACCGAAACCAGCCCGACGGCGAGGTGGGCAACCGCCGCAGCCGCCGCCGGCGCGGCCGCGAGCGCGGCGGCCAGGGCGGCGAGCTCCAGGGCGGCGGCCAGGAGCAGCCCTACTCGGGCGAGATGGTCGAGGTGAAGGGCATGCTCGACCTACGCGACGAGGGCTACGGCTTCTTGCGCTGCGAGGGCTACCTACCTTCGCCCAAGGACGTCTACGTGTCGATCAGCCAGGCCCGCCGCTTCGCGCTGCGCCGGGGCGACTACGTGGAGGGCGCGTGCCGTCCGGCGTCGAACAACGAGAAGTACCCGGCGCTGCTGCGCATCGACTCCGTCTCCGGCCTCGACGCCGAAGAGGCGCGCAACCGGCCCCGCTTCGAGGATCTCACCCCCTTGTTCCCCGACTCGCGGCTCAACCTCGAGATGCCCGGCGACAAGGACAATCTCACGGCCCGCATCGTGGACCTGCTCTCACCCATCGGCAAGGGTCAGCGCGGCATGATCGTGTCGCCTCCCAAGGCGGGCAAGACGACGGTCATGAAGCAGATCGCCCACTCCATTGAGGCCAACAACCCCGAGGTGCACCTCATGGTCCTTCTCGTCGACGAGCGACCTGAAGAAGTCACCGACATGCGCCGCTCGGTGAAGGGCGAGGTGATCGCGTCGACCTTCGACCGCCCCGCCGACGAGCACACGCAGGTGGCGGAGCTGGCCATCGAGCGGGCCAAGCGGCTCGTCGAGATGGGCAAGGACGTCGTCATCGTCCTCGATGGCATCACCCGCCTGGCCCGGGCCTACAACCTGGCCGCGCCGGCGACCGGCCGGATCATGTCCGGTGGCGTGGACTCCGGCGCGCTCTACCCGCCCAAGAAGTTCTTCGGTGCGGCGCGCAACGTCGAGGAGGGCGGCTCGCTGACCATCTTGGCCTCGGCCCTGGTGGAGACCGGCTCCAAGATGGACGAGGTGATCTTCGAGGAGTTCAAGGGCACCGGCAACATGGAGCTGCGGCTCGACCGCCGCCTCTCGGAGCGCCGCCTGTACCCGGCCATCGACGTCAATGCCAGCTCGACCCGTCACGAGGAGCTCCTCTTCGAGCGGGGTCAGCTCCAACAGGTCTGGAAGCTGCGCCGGGTGCTCAACGCCCTGGCCAGCGACGGCAAGGATGCCGCCGGTCTGGAGTTGCTCATGGACAAGATCCGCACCACGTCGAGCAACGACGAGTTCCTGGCCGAGATCGCCAAGGGTCCGGGCGCCTGATCCGCTCGGCGCGGTTGCGGAGGAACCATCCGCCGCCGCCCCTAGACTGGTACCGACCAGATCGACATTGGAGACACCATGAAGGCCGACATCCACCCCGACTACGTAGAGGCCACCGTCAAGTGCTCGTGTGGCAACACGTTCGTGACGCACTCGACCAAGGCCGATCTCCACGTCGAACTGTGCAACGAGTGCCACCCCTTCTTCACCGGCAAGCAGAAGCTGGTCGACTCCGGCGGTCGGGTGGAGCGCTTCCAGCGGCGCTACGGCGAGCGCAAGGGCAAGGCGAAGGCCAAGGCCACCCCGTCGGCACCGGACTGAGCCGGCCGGGCAGCCGGGCAGCCCTGCTGCCGCGGCACGCCGCCGCCCGAGTGAGGAGCAGCGCGGAGAGCCATGTTCGATGACCGGATGGCCGCGCTCGAAGCGGAGTACCACGCCGTCGAGGCCGAGCTGGCCGACCCGGCCACCCTCAAGGATGCGGACCGCCTGCGCGACCTGTCGCGGCGCCACAAGGAGCTCGGTGAGATCGTCCGCGCCTGGCACAACCTGACGTCGGCCCAGGAGGACGTGACGACCGCTCGCGAGATGCTGTCCGAGACGTCGGGCGACGACCGCGAGCTCATGCGCCACGAGATCGACGACGCCACCGCACGGGTGGAGGCGCTCGGGGAGCGTATCCAGACGCTCTTGCTGCCCAAGGACCCCAACGAGGGGCGCAACGTGATCATGGAGATCCGCGGCGCGGTGGGGGGCGACGAGGCGAACCTGTTCGCCCGGGTGCTCTACGACATGTACCTGCGCTACGCGGCGATGCAGAAGTGGAAGGTCGAGGTCCTCTCGGAGGACGCGTCGGACAAGGACGGGATCAACGAGGCGGTGTTCGTCGTCAAGGGCCCCGACGCCTACATCCGCCTGGAGCACGAGGGCGGCACGCACCGGGTGCAGCGGGTGCCGGTCACCGAGGCGAAGGGCAGGATCCACACGTCCACCGCCACGGTGACGGTGCTGCCCGAGGCCGACGAGGTCGAGATCGCCATCGACCCCAACGACCTCAAGATCGACGTCTACCGGTCGACCGGCCCGGGAGGCCAATCGGTGAACACGACGGACTCGGCCGTGCGCATCACCCACCTCCCCACCGGCACCGTCGTGGCGATGCAGGACGAGAAGAGCCAGATTCAGAACCGGGCCAAGGCCATGGTCGTGCTGCGGTCCCGGCTGCTCAAGGCGGAACAGGACCGCCAGGCCGCGGAGATGTCGGCCCAGCGGCGTGGCCAGGTCGGGGCGGGCAGCCGGACCGACAAGATCCGCACCTACAACTTCAAGGAGAACCGGGTCACCGACCACCGGATCAACCTCACGCTGTACAAGCTGGACCAGGTGCTGGCGGGCGACCTCAACGAGCTGACCGATGCCCTGATGGCCGACAAGCGGGCCCGGCAGCTGGCCGGCGAGGAGGACGGCGGGGGGTGACGCTGACGCAGGGACTCACCCGCGGCGCCCTGGTCGCCGAGCTGGCGGGGGTGGTGGGCGCGCCGCACGAGGCGCGCTTCATCGTCGACGAGGTGCTCGGACTCGGCCTCGTCCTGGGGCACCCCGTCCCGCCGACGGGCCCGCTCTCCGAGGATGCGGTCGCGGCGGCGCGCGCCATGGCGGCGCGGCGGGCGGCGGGGGAGCCTCTCCAGTACGTCTTCGGGCACTGGCCCTTCCGGACGCTCGACCTGTTCGTCGACCCGCGCGTCCTGATCCCACGGCCCGAGTCCGAGCAGGTCGCCGGTGTCGCGCTGGCCGAGGCCCGGCGCCTCGCGGCGGCGACACCGGGCGAGCGGGCGCGGGGCCTCGTCGCCGTGGACGCCGGCACGGGCAGCGGTGCCATCGCGCTGGCCTTGGCGGCCGAGCTGGGCCGCCCGGCGCTGCGCGAGGTGTGGGCCACCGACGCGAGCGCCGACGCGCTGGCCGTGGCCGCGGCGAACCTCCTGCAGCTGCGCGCCGGCCGGGGGGACGACCTGCCCCCGGTCGAGTTGGTCGAGGGGAGCTGGCTCAATGCGCTCCCCGCAGCGCGGCGCGGCGCCATCGACCTCGTGGTCTCGAACCCGCCCTACGTGGCCGAGGCCGAGTGGGACGGGCTGGCGGCCGAGGTGCGCGCGGAGCCCCGGCGCGCGCTGGTGGCCGGGCCGGGCAGCGACGGCACCCCGGGCCTGGCGGACGTGGAGGCGGTGCTCGCGCAGTCCCTGGAGTGGCTCGGCCGCCCGGGGACGGCGGTCATCGAGCTGGCACCGCACCAGGCCGGTGCGGCGGCCGAGTTGGCCCGCCGCCTCGGCTATCAGGACGTTCGTGTCGAGCCCGACCTGGCCGGGCGGCCGCGCGCGCTGGTGGCGCGGGCGGCGCCGGCGGGAGACCGAAAATGGAGGAGATGGGGGCAGATGGAGGGCATGGAGGGCATGGACGCCCAGGAGGACGACCACCCGCCGCTGGTGAAGGTGGGGGACCCGGCGGCCTCCCGGGCCCTGGAGGCGGGCCTGATCATCGGCGTGCCGGCGGTGGGCGGGTACTGGCTGGCGATGCGGGCCGGGCCTCCCGAGACCGAGGCGCATCTGGAAGAGGTGACGGCCGACCCCGAGGGCCCGCACTACGCGGTCGGCTACGCCGAGGACGTGCGCCTGCTCACGTCCGGCTGGACCGACGAACTGGGCCGGCTGCTCGAGCGCTGCTGGCCGGGCCCGGTCGAGGTGTTCGTGCCCCGCGGCTTCGTGGCCGAGCGGGACCAACGCCGGTGCACCGCCGATGACTCGGCGGGCGGGTCGTCGGGCGGCTGGGCCGTCGTGGTCGGCATGCCCGACGGCCGGGTGCTGCGCAAGCTGTGCCGGGAGCAGGGACCATGGCGAACGGTGCCGCTCGACTTCACCGAGGCGCGCGAGGTCGCGCAGGCCTTCGACGCGGCCGACGTGGCGGTCGTCGTCGACGGCGGGCGCCGCGACGGACCGCCCCCGACGCTGGTCGACGCAACCGTGTCACCCATGCGTGTGTTGCGCGAGGGGGCACTGCCCGCCAACTTCATCGAGGGAACCATGTTGATGGGCACGCGCCGGCGGTGGTTCTCCCGGGCCAAGCGGCCCGACGCGGGCTGAGCGTCCGTCGCCTCGCCCGACCTGTGTGGCGTGGCCCGGGCCCGGTTTTCTCAAAACTATAAACAGCTACGTTGACAGTTCCCGAAGAGCACCGTCGGACGGAGAGGCCGCGCCGACGAACCGACCCTGCGCCCGAAGAGCCGTAGGGGACCGAGTCCCGAGACGGCCGCTCAGCGCGTCGGGACCCGCCGCTCCACCGCCGGGAGCGTGCTGACCGAGCGCCGCTCCTCCCAATGGCTGCGCCGCCCGAGGGCGGCGAAGTGTTTCGGGCGGTCGTTCAGCGCATAGGTGGCGAGCCACAGCCGCTTGAGATGGCGCTTGTAGCCGTGGTCGACGTCGTCCTCGTAAGCCGTGCGGCCGTGGAGGACGTGGTAGTTGTTGATGAACTGCATCTCGCCGGGTTGCAGGTCCATGTACACGTTGAAGTCCGGGTCGTTGGCCAGCGCGGACACGGCGGCGATGGCCTCTCGTGCGGTCGGGCTCAGCTGGGGGGCCTCGGGGTGGCGCTGCGAGGCGAGGATGTACTGGGGGATGAAGCGCACGAAGAGCCGCTCCGCGTGCTCGGTGAACCCGGGCACGCAGTAGAAGGCTGCTGCGCCCTCGGCCTGCTCGCCGCGGGTGTCATAGGGCAGGGCGTCGTAGAGTGCCGCGGCCAGGTGGGGAGCTTCGCGCACGAGGTGGTTGTGGATGGCCACGGCGTTGGCGACGCAGGAGAGGCCGCCGGTGCGGGCCGTGCGCAGGCAGAGCAGGCCGACCAGGTCGGACCCGTCGGTGTGGTAGTCGAGCGCGATGCCGCCGAGCTCGTTGCCGCGGACGGTGGGGTCGTCGACCGTCTTGCCCTGGTCGGTGACGTCGCCCAGCACGTGGCCGTACTTGTTCTGCGCCCAGGGCTCGCCGAGGTGCAACCCGATGCCCCAGTAGAGGAGGGTGAGGTCGTCGTCGCTGTAGCGTCCGGCGTCCAAGGCGGCGATGCGGGCGAAGCCGCGGCCGTTGAGCAGGACGTCGACGATGCCGTCGAGCTTGGCGGCCAGGGCGCCGAGCGGGAAGTCCTCGCGCCCGAGCTCCAGCGGGTCGCTGCTCTTCCTCTTGGCCGTGGCGAGCGCGGCCTCGAGCTCGGCATGGTCGGCCGAGCTCAACCGGAGCGTCCACGCCTCCGGTTCGGCGACGTCGGCCGACCGCCACTCCGCCGCCGGCTCCAGCTCGTGCAGTTGTCGTGCGTCCATGTGGGCTCCTCTCGCCTTCAGCTCGCCTTCAGCTCGCCGCTCGCACGAGCCGCCCCGGCAGCGCGCCCGTCGGCTCTCCGTCTCGATACGTGACCTGCCCTCCCACCACCGTGGCGCAGTAGCCGCGCGCCCGCTGCAGGAGGCGCTTGCCCCCGGCCGGCAGGTCGAAGGCCATGACCGGCGCCTCGCAGCGGAGGCGATCGAAGTCGATGACGTTGAGGTCGGCGCGCCGGCCCTCGGCGACCACGCCGCGATCGCGCAGCCCGACGGCGCCGGCGGTCGCGCTGGTCAGCTGCGCCACCACCCAGCCGACCGGCATGCGGCCGTGGCTGCGGTCGCGGGCCCAATGCGAGAGCGCGTACGTGGGGAAGCTCGCGTCGGCGATGATGCCCACGTGGGCGCCGCCGTCGCCCAGCCCGAAGACGGTGTCGGGGTGCACCAGCATCTCGCGGCACGCCTCGAGGTCGCCGTCCGCGAAGTTGGAGAACGGCACGAACAAGAAGTTGCGGCCGTCGTTCTCCGCCAAGAGGTCGAGTGTGAGCTCGGCGGGGTCGATCCCCCGGGCCTCGGCCATCCGCTGCACGCTCGTCTCGGGCGCCGGCTCGTAGTCGGGCACCTCGCCCAGCGGGTACATCCGGGCGTAGTCGACGAGCCGGTGCAGGGACCCGTGGGGGCGCCCACCCTCCAGGAGGCGGGCCCGGAGGGCGGGGTCGCGCAGCGCGGCGACCTGCGTCTGCGAGCGGCTGCCCGGCGACCTCCTTGAAGGCGGGGTGGCCCGAGAAGGGATGGAACGACGACTGCAGCCCCAGGAGGAGCCCGACCGGTCGCGGCGCCACCTGGGCCCGGATGGGCAGCCCGTCGGCCGCCGCCTGCTGAATCTGGGCCAGCAGGCCGCGCCACGCCTCGGGCCGCTGGTGGCTCTGCGCCAGCGACACCGACAGCGGGCACCCGGTGCGCTCGGCCAGCCGCCTGATCAGCGCGAACTCCGCGTCGGGGTCGGGCCAGAAGTCCGAGATCAGTTCCACCACGCCGTGGCCCGCGTCCGCCACGCCGAGCGCGATGGCCTCGAGCTCGTCCGCCCCCGCCCGCAGCGACGGCGTCGGGTCGCCCGTCGCCGTGCGGTGGTTCAGGGTCCGCGACGTCGAGAAGCCGATGGCGCCCGCCCGCATGGCCTCGGTGGCCAGCCGGCGCATGGCCGCCGCGTCCTCCTGCGTCGCCTCCTCCAGACGGGCGGCCCGCTCGCCCATGACGTAGAGCCGCAGGGCACCGTGGGGGAGCTGCGCGCACAGATCGATGTCGTGGGGCCGTCGCTCGACCGCGTCGAGGTACTCGCCGAAGCTCTCCCACGTCCACTCGATCCCCTCGTCGAGCACGGCGCCGGGGATGTCCTCCACGCCCTCCATGAGGGAGATGAGCCGGTCGTGGGCCTCAGGCCGCACCGGCGCGAAGCCCACGCCGCAATTGCCCATCACGGCCGTCGTCACGCCGTGCCAGCTGCTCGGGGTGAGGCGCGCGTCCCAGGTCGCCTGTCCGTCGTAGTGGGTGTGGATGTCGACGAAGCCGGGCGTCACGAGCAGACCATCGGCGTCGATCTCCTCGCGCCCCCGCCCCGCGACCGCACCGAGCGCGACGATCGTCGCCCCGTCGACCGCCACGTCGGCGGGAACCAGCTCGCCGCCCAGGCCGTCGGCCACCAGGCCACCCCGGATCACCAGATCGTGTGCCGTGCCTGCCATCATGCCTGCCCCTCTGCCCTCCCCGGCCCCCGTGGGAGTTAGTTAGATTGATCTAACTATATACCGGGTGGGTGCTCAGCCGCAAGACCCGCCCGCTCACGCCACGCCCCGCCCACGTCACGGGCCCGAACCGAACACGTTGCCCAGGCGCTCCTCGCGCGTCTCGGCGTGCGCGTCGTAGATCTCGCGCAGGAACGTGCGCATGGCGGCGCGGTCGACGCCCGGCACCAGCTCTTCCATCCGGTCGGCGAGCTCCTCCTCGAAGCGGGCCAGCCGGTTCCGGCCGTCCGCCGTCAGCTCTATGCGGGTCACCCGCCCGTCGCCGGTCTCGTCCACCGCGTCGGCGACCCATCCCTGCTCCCGCAGCCCGTTGATCATGGCGGAGACGGTCGGCTTCGTCACCGCGTTGGCCGCGGCCAGCTCGCCCGCCCGCCGGGAGCCTCCGAGGAGGTACAGGAGGGTGCGGTACTGCGCCATGCTCATGTCGCCGCGCCTGGCCACGTGTTCGAACTCCCGGTAGAGCGACACCACGAGGCGCACCCCCGGGACACGATCGTTCGTCGCAGCGGCCATGCCGCACCCTAGGTTCGTCGCGTCGGGCGCTGTGCGCAATGGTCCCGCAGCGCGGCTAGCCGCCGAGCGACACCGTCCCGTCGGCGGCGAGGACGCCGGAGCGCCCGATGCCCTCCTCGGCGCACAGGAGAGCAAGGGTGTCGGGATCGCTGACGTTGCCCCAGGCGCGGCTGCCACCCGCCGTTCGGCAGGCGAGGATGCCGCGCTCGGGTGCGCCGTCGCGATCGAAGGTCACGGTGTAGGTCTCGACGTGCACCGGCCCGGTCGCCTCGGCGTCCACCTGGCACTGGGGCAGGGCGTCGACCTCGGGCTGGACGTCGCGCCAGGCGAAGGGTTCGGCTCGCCCGTGCGCAGGGGGGCGCGAGGCGTAGATGCCGATGGAGTGCTTGGTGGCGTACCAACCCAGTCCCGTGACCAGTGCGGCGGTCCCGGGTTCGGCGCGCAGCGCGCCGACGGCGCGGGCGATGCCGTGCGAGGTGTAGTTGTTCCCGGGACCGCCGCCGAAAGTGAGCCCGCCGGTCAGGGTCAGCGGCCGCGCCGGGTCGTCGACGGGCAATCCCAGCTCGGCCGCGGCCATCTGCACGACCACGGGGAAGCACGAGTAGAGGTCGATCGACGCCACGTCGTCGATCCCGAGCCCGGCGAGCCCGAGCGCGGCGGCGCCGGCGAGGCGGATGGCGGGCGAGCGGTGCAGCTCGGCGCGCTGCGAGATGAACCAGTGGTCGTTGGCGTCCGCGCCGGCCAGCGGGAAGACCCAGCGTTCCTCGGGCACGCCGGCGGCGCGGGCAGCCTCGACCGAGCAGACGATGTAGCCGGCACCCTGGTCCACCTGCATGTTGGCCGTGCACAACTTGGGGTAGGGGAACGAGACCATCCGGTTGTCCGGTCCCGGGGTGACGATGTCGGCGGCGGGGCGCGGAGTGCGGATCCACGCATCGTGGGTTGGCGGCGGCCACCTCGCTGAACCGCGACCACAACGCTCCGATGCGGGCAGCATGCTCTCGGAGCGTCCATCCGTTGGCGGCCCGGAGGGCGTTCTCGAAGAGGGGGTAGGCGTGGACGGGCAGGATCACGCCGCGGTTCATCTCGAGGTCGGTGGCGCCGGGCTTGTCCACCCCGAAAGGGACGGGCGGGGGCGTCATCTCGGCGGGCTGGCTTCGTCCACGAGAGCGGCGCTCGGTCCGGGTGGCGCCGGGCCAGCGCGCGGGCGTACATGGCCTCGGCGCCCGTGACCAGCACGACGTCGCGGTCGCCGCGGCTGATGGCGAGGCAGGCGTCGTGCATGAGGGCCTGCGGCGCGTTGCCCCCGATGGCCGACAGCATCAGCTCGGCCGGCTCGTCGCCCTCGGTGAACCCGAGACGGGACGCCACCAGCAGCGCGGGATTGGGGCGCGCCAACCGAGCGGCACGACGACGCGGATGCTGTCGGCCCGCCGGACGAGCGTGCTGCCCGACGGGGCTGCCCCTCCGGCCGGCGACCCGTCACAGTCCTCCGCCGCCGCCCGCAAGGCGCGCACCATCAGCTCCAGCGGTTCGGGCCTCTCGGCGGGCTCGAGTCCGGCGTCGGGCGGCGTCACGGCCTGGCCGACGCCGACCACCACCGGGGTGCGCGGGTCGAGGGCCATGGAGGGGGCAGCGTACCGGCTCACGCCCAGGGGGCTACCCGGTGCACCGGTAGACTCGGTGCCCATGCGCGTCGCTGTCGGCTCGGACCACGCCGGGTTCGACCTGAAGGAGATCCTGACGGCGGAATTGGCCGCGCGGGGCCACGAAGTGGCCGACCACGGCACGTACGAGCCCGGCGCGTCCGCCGACCATCCCGACGACTGCGTCGCGATGGCGGCGAACAAGGTGCCCGGCATCCGGGCGGCCGTCGTCCACCGCGAGCTGGTCCATCCCACCCTCGCCCATCACACCGCAGTCGAAGGGACCCCATGAGGAGCAACGAGACCCCGCTGGCCGCCGATCCCGAGGTGGCGGGCCTGATCGGCCAGGAGCTCAACCGCCAGCAGACGACCCTGCAGCTGATCGCCTCGGAGAACTTCACCTCGCCCGCCGTCCTGGCCGCCTCGGGCTCGGTGCTGACGAACAAGTACAGCGAGGGCTACCCGGGGCGGCGCTATTACGGGGGCAACCAGATCATCGACGAGGTCGAGGACCTGGCGCGTGCGCGTGCGACCGCGCTGTTCGGGGCCGACCACGCCAACGTGCAGCCGCACGCGGGCGCCAACGCCAACCTGGCCGCCTACCAGGCGCTGCTCGAACCGGGCGCGACGATCCTCGCCATGCGGCTCGACCACGGGGGGCACCTCACGCACGGGTCGCCCGCGTCCATCGTCTCGAAGTACTGGCACTTCGTGCACTACCGCGTGACGCCGGAGTCGCACGACGATGCGAACCCCGGTGAGGTGATCGACTTCGACCAGGTGGCGCACCTGGCCAAGACCGAGAAGCCCGCGCTGATCGTTGCCGGCGCGACGGCCTACTCCCGGGTCATCGATCCCCGACCGTTCCGCGAGATCGCCGACTCGGTGGGGGCGCTCTTCCTGTTCGACGCCGCCCACGTGGCCGGGCTCATCGCCGGCGGCGCGCACCCGAGCCCCGTCGGCGTGGCCGACGTGGTCACCTTCACGACGCACAAGACGCTGCGCGGCCCGCGGGGCGGCGCCATCCTTTGCGGGGACGACCTGGCGAAGAGGGTCGACAGCGCCGTCTTCCCGGGGCTGCAGGGAGGTCCGCTCGAGCACGTCATCGCCGCCAAGGCGGTGGCCTTCGCCGAGGCGGCGCGGCCAGAGTTCGGCCAGTACGCGGCGCGACGTCGTCGCCAACGCGGCCGCCCTGGCCGATGCCCTGGCCGGTCACGGCTTCCGCCTGGTCTCGGGCGGTACCGACAACCACATGCTGCTCGTCGACCTGCGGCCCTTCGACCCCGAGCTGACGGGCAAGGAGGCCCAGGAGGTCCTGGACCGGGCCGGCATCACCTGCAACCGCAACACCATCCCCGACGACCCCCGCTCACCCTTCCTCACCTCGGGCCTCCGCCTGGGGACGGCCGCCGAGACGACGGCGGGCATGGGGACGGCCGAGATGCTGGTCGTCGCCGACCTGATCGTGCGCACGCTCAAGGCGCGCACCGACGCGGGAGAGATCGCAGCGGTGCGCGAGGAGGTCGCCGCCCTGTGTGCCACCTTCCCGCCGTATCCCGATCTCGTGGGCTAGCTCGCACGTGCCCGACATCGGCTGGTACGCCCTGATCCTGGTGGTCGCCGCGGGGGCCACAGCCGCCTTGACGATCCCGGCCAAGCGCATCGCGGTCCGCGTCGGTTACGTCGCCTATCCGGGCGAACGCAGCGTGCACACCAAGGCGATCCCATATGGCGGTGGCGCCGCCATGTTCATGGGATTCCTCGTGGCCGTCCTGGGCGCGGCTGCCACGCCGCAGCTGCGCCACTTCTTCCAGGGCTCCCCCGAGATGATGGGAGTCGTGTTGGCGGCCGGTGCCATGTTCGCGGTGGGCCTGATCGACGACGTCCGGGACATGTCGGCGCCGGCCAAGATGGCCGGCCAGGTCCTGGCCGCCAGCATTCTCTACTTCAGCGGCGTGACGATGTACGAGCTCAAGATCCCGCTCGCCGGGTTCTTCATCCTGACCCCCGGCATCATCCCGCTCATCACGGCGGTCTGGGTCATCGCGCTGACCAACGCGGTGAACCTGATCGACGGCCTCGACGGGCTCGCCGCTGGTGTCGTCGCCATCGGCGGGGGTGCTCTTGCGCTCTACGGGATCCGCCTCATGGGGCTCGGACTCCTCCCGAGCGACAACATCGGGCCCCTGGTGGCCGTGATCGCATGCGGGATCTGCCTGGGCTTCCTCCCCTTCAACTTCAACCCGGCCCGCATCTTCATGGGTGATGCCGGCGCGCACTTCCTCGGGCTCTTGATGGCCGCGTCGACGATGGTGATCGGCGGCAGGGTGCCGACCGCGGTGCCCATCAGCGGCGTGACCTACTTCTTCTTCGCGCCCCTCTTCATTCCGCTGCTGATCCTGGGGGTGCCCCTCGTCGACATGACCTTCGCCTTCGTGCGCCGGACGGCCCGGGGGACCGGTTTCGACACTCCCGACAAGGAGCACATCCATCACCGCCTGCTGCGCCTCGGCCACGGGCCGCGCCGCAGTGTCATCATCCTGTGGGCGTGGACGGCGGTCCTGTCCAGCTTCCTGCTCGTTCCCCCTCTTCGTGCACCAGGTCAACGCGTTCATCCCCATCGGCGCTGCGGCCTTGGGCGTGGGCCTCTACACCTTCTTCCACCCGGGCCTGCGCCAGGGCAACGGTGACGACGAGGACCACGACGAGGGGCGTGACCAGGGGGTTCTGAGCCCGTTGGAGGAGCCTCCACGGGTGAGCGAGGTGGTCCGCTTCCCGTCGTGACCGTTTGGACGCCATCTGGGCCGGGATGCGAAGATGAGGGCTGTGTACCCCGTCCACCTCGCCTCGTCCGGTGCCGCCCTCGCGGCCATCCGGGCGACGGACTCCGGCGCGCCACGCACCGCATAAGGGGGCAGCAGTCGCATGCGTGGTCAAGTGAGTCTCGTCGTGCGCGCCCGTTCGGGTGAGCGACCCGGGCGCATCCCCGCAGCCAGAAGGGCCGAAGCCGCTTCCCGGCGCCATGGCCTTCCTGGGCATGGGCCTCTCGGCCGCCGTCTGTGTAGGGGTCGGCCTGGGCATCGGGCTTTGGGTGGACAGCGCCCTGCACACGGCACCGGCGTTCCTGCTGGTCGGGCTGGCGCTGGGCCTGGCCGCCGCCGCCCTCAGCATCATCAAGCAGATCCGCACGTACCTGTAGCGGCCGGCGCCTGAACATGCTCGACGGCCTCTCTGATCTCCAGGGCAACGCGCTCGGCCAAGGTGCTCCGCCGCACGATCGTGTCCGCCATCGTGGTGGGTGCCGCGGCCGTCGTCGTCGCGCTCCTGCTCTCCGTGCCCTGGGCCGCGCTCGGCCTGGCGCTCGGGCTCGGCATGGCAGTGGTGAACCTCCGCTTCCTCGACTCGGGCGTCGCCAAACTCCACACCGAGGGTGAGACGAACAACAAGGTCCTCCGCCGGGCCATGGGCACCAAGAGCGTCACCGCGGCTCGGCATCATCACCCTGATTTGCGTCGGCCTCATGCTGCTCGACGGCGCGCTCGGCATCGGCGCCGTCGCTGGGCTCGTCATCTTCCAGCTGCTCTTCGTGGTCAACGTCGGACGGGTCGTGATCTCCCAGGGGATCCAATGAGGGGCAACAGCTTCGTGCTCGCCAGCGGGAACATCACGATCGGCGAGCACCACGGCGTGGTGCACGTCGCAGGCCTCACCATCTACATGGACGTGGTGTGGACCACGCTCATCGCCGCCGCCATCGTCCTGGGCCTCGGGCTGCGCATGCGTGCCAAGGTCACCTCGGGGGTGCCGGGCAAGCTCCAGCTCTTCTGGGAGACGCTGGTCGAGCAGGTCTCCGACCTGGCCCAGTCCGCCATCGGTCCCGAGGGCATCCCGTTCGTGGGACTGGGCGTCACGGTCTTCTTCTTCATCCTCATCTGCAACTGGCTCGCCTTCGTGCCGAGCGGGGACCCCGGCTTCCTCGCCCCGCCGACCGGCGACGTCAACCTGCCCGCTCGCCCTCGCCCTCACCGTCTTCTTCCTGGTGCACTACAACTCGGTGAAGGCGCGCGGCTGGGGCGGGTACTTCAAGCACTACGCGCAGCCGTATGCCGCGCTCACGCCGATCAACATCATCGAGGAGATCACGAAGCCGATCACGCTGACCTTCCGTCTCTTCGGCAACATCTTCTCGGGCGTGCTGATGATCGCCGTCATCGTGACCCTGATCCCGCCCTACCTGTCGTGGATCGGGCTGCTCATCTGGAAGCCGTTCGACGAGCTGTTCATCGGCGCGATCCAAGCCTTCATCTTCGGCCTCCTCACCATCATGTACCTCGGCATGGGCATGAGCCGGGACGCCCACTAGGTCGCCCGGCAGGGCCGGGACCGCAGGACCATCACAGCACAACTGGAAACGATCTCAACAAAGGAGAGGAAACATGGCAGCAGGAACAGTCGAAGAGTCGATACGTGTCGCCGGCGCGCTCGTCGGCGGCGGACTGGCCCTCGGCGGGGGCGCCATCGGCGCCGCGGTCGGCGACGGCCTGGCCGGTTCGCAGACGATCGCGGCCATCGCCCGGCAGCCCGAGATCGAGGCCAAGGCCCGTCAGTACTTCTTCTTGACCGTCGGCCTGGTGGAGGCCATGTACTTCATCAACCTGCTGTTCATGGTGGTGTTCGTCTACGTCTTCGCCGCCAAGAGCATCACCGCCTAGCCGGGCGCACCAACCGTCCGCGTGCCGGAGAGAACCCGGAGACCGAGAGCATCATGATCACAGCAGGCATCTTCCTTCTGCCCAACGGGACGTTCTTCATCGAGCTGATCGTCTCCATCGTCCTGATCCTCGCCATCTACAAGTGGGTGCTCCCGCCCATCAACAAGGCGATGGAGGAGCGTCAGGCGAAGATCAGGGACTCGCTCGAGGCCGCCGACAGGGCCCGCGCCGACGCCGAGGCGGCCGACGACGAGCGTCGGGCCGTGCTCGAGGAGGCCCGTCACCAGGCGCGTGAGATCGTGGCGCAGGCCAACCGCACGGCCGAGCAGGCGCGTCTGGACGCCCAGGCCAGGGGTGAGAGCGAGTACGAGCGCATCGTGGGCAACGCCCAGACCGAGATCGGCCTGGCCCGCCAGCGTGCCATCGAAGAGGCCGCGGCGCGGATGGGTGAGATCGTCATGGAGGTGGTGGAGCGGGTCATCGGGCGCGAGGTGAACTACGAGGCGCACCGTGACCTCATCGACGAGGCCGTCGCCGCGCTGCGGGCCGACACGACCGGCGGCGCCGCCGCCAACGCCGGGGTGCGTCAGTGAACCCCACGCTGTGGGGATACGCGGCGGCCGTGATCGAGGCGGCCGACCCGTCCTCGCTCCGCGCGCGTCGCGGACGACCTGGCGGCGATCGAGCGGCCAAGCCGTGAGCAACCCGCCCCTCCGCGCCGCGCTCACCGACACGTCCGTGCCCGGGCGGGTCCGCCGGGACGTCATGCTCGAGATCCTCGAGGGGAAGGTCTGCGCCGAGGCTCGGCGGCTGGCAGCCTTCGCCTGCCTCGTGGTGCCGGCACCCGAGGTGCCGGGCGCCTTGGGCTGGCTGGCGTCCCGGGCCTGGCACGAAGCCGAGGGCCGCACGGTTGAGGAGCCGCCGCTGAGCCTGACCCAGGCGCGTGCCCGGGTGGCCGGCTACGCGACGGCGCTGCACGAGGACATGTCGAACGACGCGCTCGAGTCGCTGGAGGACGATCTCTTCCGCCTCGGGCGGATCGTCGCCTCGACGCCGCCGCTGCGGGCCGCGCTGACCGACCGTGACCTCGACCCCGCCGCCCGCCAGGGGCTCGTGAGCGAGCTGGTGGAAGGCAAGGTGCCGGCGACGACCCTGGCGCTGGTCCGCTACGTCGTCACCGGCGGCCGGGCGCGTGACTTCGTGGGCACCATCGACCTTCCTGGTCGAGCAGACGGCGGCCGCCCGGGGCTGGCGCATCGCCACCGTGCGCGCCGCGGCCCCGATCGACGACGCACAGCAGACGATGCTCACCGACTCGCTGGCCGGGTTGGCCGGACGGCCGGTCGAGCTCCAGGTGGTCATCGACCAGGCGTTGCTCAGCGGGGCCCTGATCCGGATCGGCGACCTGCTGGTCGACGCGACGGCGCGGGGTCGGATCGACGCGCTGCGCGAGCACCTCGTCCCGGCAGGGTGGCAGGAGACCGGGTTCGGCCGCGCCGGTCGGGGCCACATGACGACAGAAGACACAGAGGGAGCACAATGATGGCAGAGCTGACGATCGACGCCGGTGAGATCACCAGGGCGCTGGAGCACTACGTCGAGGACTACACCCCCGCGGTCGGGACCGAGCAGATCGGGCACATCGTCGAGGTCGGCGACGGCATCGCCCGGGTGTCGGGACTGCCGGGTGCCGCGGTCAACGAGCTGCTCGAATTCGAGGACGGCACGCTCGGTCTGGCCCTGAACCTCGACGAGGACACGATCGGCGCCGTCGTCCTGGGCGAGGTCGACAACCTCGAGGAGGAGCAGATCGTCAAGGCCACGGGACGGATCCAGACGGTGCCGGTCGGTGATGCCCTGTTGGGCCGCGTCGTCAACGCGCTGGGCGAGCCCCTCGATGGCAAGGGGCCCGTCAGGGCGACGGAGACGCGCCGGATGGAGGTGCAGGCCCCGGGCATCGTCGGCCGCCAGCCCGTGAGCGAGCCCCTGCAGACGGGCATCAAGGCCATCGACGCCATGACACCCATCGGCCGCGGGCAGCGCGAGCTGATCATCGGCGACCGCAAGACGGGCAAGACGACCGTGGCGATCGACACCATCATCAACCAGGCCGGGCAAGGCGTGAAATGCATCTACGTCGCAATCGGGCAGAAGAACTCGTCGGTCGCGCAGACGGTGGCCACGCTCGAGGGCCACCAGGCACTCGAGTACACGGTGGTGGTCGTCGCCTCGGCGGGAGACCCGGCGCCCTACAAGTACCTGGCCCCCTACGCCGGCTGCGCCATGGGCCAGCACTGGATGGAGAACGGCGAGCATGCGCTGATCATCTACGACGACCTCTCCAAGCAGGCCGAGGCCTACCGCGCCGTCTCACTGCTGTTGCGGCGCCCGCCAGGGCGTGAGGCCTATCCGGGCGACGTCTTCTACCTGCACTCCCGGCTCCTGGAGCGGGCCGCCAAGCTGTCCGACGCGCGGGGTGGCGGGTCGCTCACCGCGCTGCCGGTCATCGAGACCAAGGCGGGCGACATCTCGGCCTACATCCCGACCAACGTGATCTCCATCACCGACGGGCAGGTGTTCCTCGAGACGGACCTGTTCAACTCGGGTATCCGCCCGGCCATCAATGTCGGCAACTCGGTCAGCCGGGTGGGGAGCGCGGCCCAGGTCAAGGCCATGAAGCAGGTCTCGGGAACGCTCAAGCTCGACCTGGCGCAGTTCCGCGAGCTCGAGGCGTTCGCCACCTTCGGCTCCGAGCTCGACAAGGTGTCCCAGGCCCAGCTCGACCGGGGCTACCGCCTCACGGAGCTGCTCAAGCAGCCGCAGAACCGTCCGGTGCCCGTCGAGGAGCAGGTGTTGGCCATCTACGCCGGCACCAAGGGCTGGACGGACTCGGTCCCCGTCAGCGAGGTGCGGAGGTTCGAGACCGAGCTGATCGAGTACTTCAAGGGCAACCACCCGATCGTGCTCGAGTCGATCCGGGCGACGGGCGCACTGCCCGACGGGGACGAGCTCGACAAGGGCCTGACCGCGTTCCTCGAGGGCTTCGACACGGGGAAGGTCGACTGACCCATGGCCGGAGGCCAAGAGCGGATCCTGCGCCGTCGCATCCGCAGCGTGCAGTCCACGAGGAAGATCACCAAGGCGATGGAGCTGATCGCCGCCTCGCGGATCGTGCGCGCCCAGACGCGGATCGTGGCCAACCGGCCCTTCCGGGAGGGCATGGAGCGGGTGCTCCGCTTGACCGCGGCGGCCGACCCGACCGCGGCGAAGCGGCTCCTCGGCACGCCCGAGTCCCCGCGCCATGTCGGGATCCTCGCCGTCGCCGGCGACCGTGGCCTGGCCGGGTCCTACAACTCCGGCGTGCTGCGCGCGACCGAGCGACTGGTGGCGGAACACAGGAGCAACGGCGCCCAGGTGACCGTGTGGTCGGTGGGCAAGAAAGCCCCTCCCTACTTCCGCTACCGCGGCATCGACACGGCGGGGTCGTTCGTCGGCTTCGCCGACCGCCCCGAGTTCGCCGATGCCCGGCACATCGCGGCGGTCGTGGCCGCACCGTTCGCGTCGGGTGACATCGACCTCGTTCAGATGGTCTCGACCCGCTTCATCTCCGCCGGGACCCAGCGGGTCGAACAGCAGCAGTTGCTGCCGCTGCCCCTGCCCGAGGGAGCCGAGGAGGCGCCGGAGCAGGACGACGCAACGCTCGAGGGCTACACCGAGTTCGAGCCCGAGCCCGAGAAGCTGCTGCTCGGACTGGCCCCCCGGGCCCTCGAGGCGGAGATCTTCGCCGCCCTGCTGGAGGGCGCCGCGTCGTTCTTCACGGCACAGCAACGGGCCATGGCCGCGGCCACCGACAACGCGGACGAGCTCGTCCGCACCCTGACGCGCGTGATGAACCGGGCCCGTCAGGACGCCATCACCACCGAGATCATGGAGATCGTCGGCGGGGCCGAGGCGCTCCGCCAAGCGAAGGGAGCTTGACCCCAATGACCACCACCGCCATGCAGGACACGTCGCCGGCCGGATCGCTCCAGGACGGCCGGGTCGTCGCCATCGCCGGGCCCGTGATCGACGTCGAGTTCCCGCCGCACGCCCTGCCCGAGATCAACCACGCCGTCGAGTTCACCATCGAGCTCGACGGTTCGGCGCACCAGGTCACGGCCGAGGTGGCCCAGCAGATCGGCGACGGCCGGGTGCGGTGCATCTGCATGCAGCAGACCGACGGCCTCATCCGGGGCGCCGCGGTGCGCAACCTCGGTCGCGGCATCACGGTGCCGGTGGGCAACGCGGTGCTCGGGCACGTGTTCAACGTGCTCGGCCAGCCCCTCGACACCGACTCCATTGAGGGGGTCGAGGAGTACTGGGAGATCCACCGCAACGCGCCGGCGTTCGACCAGCTGGAGCCCAGGTCGCTCATGTTCGAGACCGGGATCAAGGTCATCGACCTGCTCGAGCCCTACGTGCAGGGCGGCAAGATCGGCCTCTTCGGCGGGGCCGGCGTGGGCAAGACCGTCATCATCCAGGAGATGATCCACCGGGTGGCCCAGCAGCACGGCGGCGTGTCGGTGTTCGCCGGCGTGGGGGAGCGCACCCGTGAGGGCACCGACATGTGGCTCGAGATGCAGGAGTCCGGCGTCATCGACAAGGCCGCCCTCGTCTACGGCCAGATGGACGAGCCCCCCGGTGTCCGCCTGCGGGTCGGCCTGGCCGCCCTCACCATGGCCGAGTACTTCCGGGACGTGCAGAACCAGGACGTGCTGCTCTTCATCGACAACATCTTCCGCTTCGTCCAGGCGGGCTCGGAGGTGTCCACGCTCCTCGGCCGGATGCCCTCGGCCGTGGGCTACCAGCCGACGCTGGCCGACGAGATGGGCGAGCTGCAGGAGCGGATCACGTCGACGAAGGGGAAGTCGATCACCTCGCTGCAGGCGGTGTACGTCCCCGCCGACGACTACACCGACCCGGCGCCGTTCACGACGTTCACGCACCTCGATGCCACGACCGAGCTCTCCCGCCAGATCGCGGCGCTCGGCATCTACCCGGCGGTGGACCCGCTGGCCTCGACGTCGAACATCCTGGCGCCCGAGATCGTCGGCGACCGCCACTACGCGGTGGCCCGCCGCGTGCAGGAGATCCTGCAGCGCTACAAGGAGCTCCAGGACATCATCGCCATCCTGGGCATGGACGAGCTCTCCGAGGAGGACCGGGTGACGGTGAGCCGTGCCCGCAAGGTGCAGCGCTTCCTCTCCCAGCCCTTCTTCGTGGCCGAGGTCTTCACCGGCGTGCCCGGCATCTTCGTGCCGATCGACGAGACGGTGGAGTCCTTCGAGGCACTGGCCAACGGCGACCTCGACAACGTCCCCGAGCAGGCGTTCCTCAACGTCGGTGGCGTGGAGTCGGTGCTCCAGAAGGCCAAGACCCTCGAGGCAGAGGCGGGCTAGTGGCCGACGGCGTCTTCGGCGTGGAGATCGTCACGCCCGAGCAGTCCCTCCTCGCCGGCGGTGCCACGTCGGTCGTCCTGGCGACGTCCGACGGCGCCCTCACCGTGCTCGACGGCCACACGCCGCTGGTGGGCGACGTCGTGCCCGGCGAGGTGAGGGTGGAGCAGCCCGACGGCACCCTGACGCGCCTCGCCGTGCACGGGGGCTTCGTCCAGGTCGACACGAGCCCCGGCGCCGCGGCGGGCCTGGCCGAGGAGGACGGTCCGCTGCCGGGCCTCTCGACCCGCGTCACACTCCTGGCCGGGGTCGCCGAGCTGGCGGAGGAGATCGACGTGCCGCGGGCCGAGCTGGCGCGGGAGACGGCGGCCCAGCGCCTCAACGAGCTGGGCGGCGGCCGGGGACCCGGCTCCGAGGACGTCGAGGAGGATGTCGAGCTGGCCGAGGCCGAGCGCGCCATGGCGCGGGCCGAGCTGCGGCTCGCCGTGGCCGCGCAGACCGCGGCCTGACGCATCGGCGCCATGGCCGGCGCCGCGGCGCCGCCCGGCCGTTCAGCCGAACGCGATGGAGCTGAACTCGGCCAGCTTCGCCAGCGCGTGGCTGGCGTCGATCTTGCGCAGCGTGCCGGACTTGGAGCGCATGACCAGCGACTGCGTCGTGGCGCCGAACTCGTGGTACTGGACGCCCCGGAGGAGCTCGCCGTCGGTGATCCCGGTGGCCGCGAAGAAGCAGTTGTTGCCCTGCACCAGGTCGTCGGTCGTCAGCACCGCGTCGAGGGAGTAGCCGCCCTCGAGGGCGGCGTCACGCTCCGCCTCGTTGCGAGGGTGGAGCCTTCCCTGGATCTCGGCCCCCATGCACTTGAGCGCAGCGGCGGCCAGCACGCCCTCGGGCGTCCCCCCGATGCCGAAGAGGATGTCGGTGCCGGCGCCGGGCCAGCCGGTGGCGATGGCGCCCGCCACGTCGCCGTCGGTGATCAGGCGGATCCGGGCCCCCGTGGCCCGCACCTCGGCGATCAGGCGCTCGTGGCGCGGCCGGTCGAGGATGACGGCGGTGAGGTCGCGGACCGGGCGCCCCAGGGCCTCGGAGAGCGCATGGAGGTTCTCGGTCGGCGTGCGCCGGATGTCGCAGGCGCCCTTGGCCCGGGGCCCCACGGCCAGCTTCTCCATGTAGACGCAGGGACCGGGGTCGAACATGGCGCCCCGCTCGGCCACCGCGATCACGGCCAGGGCACCGCCGCGGCCCTGCGCGGTCAGGGTGGTGCCGTCGATGGGATCCACGGCGATGTCGGTCAGGGGGGGCGTCCCGTCGCCGATCTTCTCCCCGTTGAAGAGCATGGGCGCATTGTCCTTCTCGCCCTCGCCGATCACGACGATCCCGTCCATGGGGACGGTCGAGAGGACCGTCCGCATGGCTTCGACGGCGGCCGCGTCGGCGCCCAACTTGTCTCCGCGGCCCATCCAGCGGCTGGCGGCCATGGCCGCCGCCTCGGTCGTCCGCACGAGGTCCATGGCGAGGTTCCGGTCCGGTGCCTGGCGGGGCGTCACCACGGGTTTGACCATAGTTGGTCACGGATCGCCGGTTGCCGGGCCGGGTCCCCGCCAGCGGCGATACTGGGGGCCGTGGACCAGATCGTGGTCGAGGCCGGCGGACCCCTCCGGGGCACCGTTCGCGCAGGCGGGGCGAAGAATTCGGCGCTCAAGCTGATGGTGGGCTGCCTGCTCGCCGAGGGTTGCACGGTGCTGTCCAACGTCCCTCGCATCGACGACGTGGAGACCATGGCCAACGTGCTGCGCGCCATGGGGGCGGCAGTCGAGCGACACGACAACGGGGACGTGGCGGTGACCACGCCCCCGGTTGCGGCGCTGGTGCCCGGGGGCCCCTACGAGCTCTTCGAGCGCATGCGGGCATCGGTGGTGGTCCTGGGTCTGCTCCTGGCGCGCTGCGGCGCCGTCCGGGTTCCGCTGCCCGGCGGGGACGACTTCGGCGACCGGCCGATCGACTTCCACATCAACGGCCTGAGCGCCATGGGTGCCTGTTTCGAGTCCTCCCATGGTGAAGTGCGCGGCACGGTTCCGGGCGGCCGGCTGGTGGGGACCCGGGTGGTCCTGGAGTACCCCAGCCACACGGCGACCGACAACCTGCTCATGGCCGCCGTCCTCGCCAAGGGAACGACCGTGATCGAGAACGCGGCCAAGGAGCCCGAGGTGGCCGACCTGGCGGCCATGCTCTGCGACATGGGAGCGGTCGTGCGTGGGGCGGGAACCTCGCGCATCGAGGTCGAGGGGGTCGACGAGCTCCGGCCCACGCGGCACACCGTCGTTCCCGACCGGGTGGTGGCGGCGACCTACCTGGCGGCGGTCGGGATGGCAGGGGGCGAGGTGACGATCGCGGACGCCCGACCGGAGCACATGGAGATGGTCCTGCGGAAGGTCAACCAGATGGGCGTGCGCACCGAGATGGGCCCCCAAGGGCTCCGGGCGAGCGCGCACGAGCGACTGGTGGCCGCCGACATCGCCACGCTCCCGTACCCCGGGGTGGCCACCGACTACAGCCCGCTGCTCGTGGCGATGCTGTCGGTGTCCGACGGGGTGGGCATCCTCACGGAGAACCTCTTCTCCGGGCGGTTCCGCTACGTCGAGCAGCTGCGTCGGATGGGCGCCGACATCCGGACCGAGGGTCATCACGCCGTCGTGCGCGGTGTCGCCCGGCTCTCGGGTGCGCCGGTGCGGGCCCCCGACATCCGGGCCGGCGTGGCACTCGTCCTGGCCGGGCTCGTGGCCGAGGGGAAGACGGTGGTGAGCGGCGCGCACCACATCGGTCGCGGCTACGAGGACCTGGTGGGCGCACTGTGCTCGCTCGGGGCCAAGGTGACCAGCCTGTGAGCGCTTCGCGGCCCGCTGACCCGGCCACCCTGCTCGAACAGGCTCGCTCGGGTGACCGGGTCGCACTGGCGCGGCTGCTCTCCTACATCGATCGCGGCGGCGAGACCGCCACCGCGGTGGCGCGCCTGGCCTACCGCTCCGAGGTCCCCTACACCGTGGGCCTCACCGGTGCTCCGGGCGCGGGCAAGTCGACGCTCACCGACGGGCTGATCTCACAGGTGCGTGCCGGCTGGCCCGAACCCCGGTCCGAGCCGGTCCCACAGGTCGGCGTGCTCGCGGTTGATCCCACCTCGCCGTTCAGTGGAGGAGCCATCCTGGGCGACCGCGTGCGCATGAGCCAGCACGCGCTCGACCCGACCGTGTTCATCCGGTCGATGGCGACTCGGGGACACCTGGGCGGCCTCTCGCTCGCCGTGCCCGACGCGGTCCGCCTGCTCGGGGCGGCAGGCATCCCGGTGGTCATCGTCGAGACCGTCGGCGTCGGGCAGATGGAAGTGGAGATCGCGTCCGCCGCCGACACGACGGTCGTGGTGGTCACCCCCGGCTGGGGTGACTCCATGCAGGCCAGCAAGGCAGGCTTGCTCGAGGTGGCCGACGTCTTCGTGATCAACAAGTCGGACCGCCCGGGAGGGCGCGAGGCCCGCCGCGACCTCGAGCAGATGCTCGACCTGGCACGACCAGGAGCGTGGCGTCCCGAGATCGTCGACACGACGGCGACCGCAGGCGAAGGTGTGGGCGACCTGTGGCACGCGGTCGCCCGCCACCGCCACCACCTCGAGGGCGGGGGCCAGTTGACGGCGCGGCGGTCCGATCGGCTGGCCCAAGAGCTGCGCCGGGTGCTGCTCGCCCGCTCGGAGGCCCGCATCCACGAGCTCGCAGCCGGTGAGGAGTTCACCACGGCGGTCAAGGCCATGGTGGCCGGCGAGCTCGACCCGTATCGGGCTGCCGACCGGCTCCTGGCCGAATGAGCCGTTTGGCGCCGGGTCCGGTACGGTGCGGCCGTGGCTGAGAACTACGTCACCGTGGAGCGCCGGACGGACAACGTGGCGCTCGTCCGGCTCGACCGGCCCAGGGCCAATGCGCTCTCTTCTGCGGTGCTCGAGCAACTGCACGCCGCGGGCACGGAGCTGTCCGAGGACCCGCCCGGGGCGGTGGTGCTCTGGGGCGGCAGGAGGATCTTCGCCGCCGGCGCGGACATCATGGAGCTCGACGAGGGCGGCGCGGAGGCGGTGGGGGCCAACTTCGCCCGTGCCCTCGGCGTGCTGGCGGGGCTGCCCCGGGCCACCATCGCCGCCGTGAACGGCGTCGCCCTCGGGGGTGGGCTCGAGCTGGCTTTGGCCTGCGACTTCCGTGTCTGTGCGGAAGACGCACGCTTCGGCCTGCCCGAGGTCCTGCTCGGGCTGGTCCCCGGGGGCGGCGGCACCCAGCGCCTGCCCCGGCTCATCGGGTCGTCCCGGGCCAAGGAGCTGATCTTTACCGGGCGCCAGGTCCGGGCCGAGGAGGCACACTCCATCGGGCTCGTCAACCGTCTCGCGGCGCCCGACTACGTCCTCGAATCCGCCCTGAACTGGGCGGCAGAGCTGGCCGCCGGCCCGCTGGTCGCCCACGGTCTGGCCAAGTCGGCGGTGGATCGCGGCCTCGAGGGCACCCTGGCCGAGGGCCTGGCGATTGAGCAGGGGGCGTTCGCCGCCGCCGCCCGAACCGAGGACGCGGCGAGGGGCATCGCGTCGTTCAGGGAGAACGGCTCCGGCAAGGCGACCTTCGTCGGGCGATGACTGAGTGAGCTCACCCCCCATTCCCGTGAGCTCGGGTGACGGCGCGTTCGACCCCTCGGTTCGCTGGTTCCAGCACGCGGTCTTCTACGAGGTGCTCATCCGGGGTTACTTCGACGCCAACAACGACGGGACGGGAGACCTGCGCGGTTTGCGCGAGAAGCTCGACTACATCGAGTGGCTGGGCATCGACTGCATCTGGATGTTGCCGTTCTATCCGTCACCGTTCCGCGACGGCGGGTACGACATCAGCGACTTCTTCAACGTCCACCCCGACTACGGGAGCATCGGCGACCTCGTGGCCTTCTTGGAGGACGCCCATCGGCGCGGCATCCGGGTCGTCGCCGATCTCGTGATGAACCACACCAGCGACGAGCACCCTTGGTTCGCTGAGTCGCGTTCGTCGAGGGACAACGCCAAGGCGGACTGGTACGTCTGGAACGACGACGATCAGAAGTGGCCGGACGCCCGAGTGGTGTTCACGGACGTCGAGCGCTCCAACTGGACCTGGGACGACACCCGCCAGCAGTACTACTGGCATCGCTTCTACCACCACCAGCCCGATCTCAACTATGAGAACCCCGAAGTCGCCGACACCATGATCGACCTCGTCCGTTTCTGGCTCGACCTCGGCTTCGACGGTTTCCGGCTTGACGCGGTGCCCTACCTCTACCAGCGCGACGGGACGTCGGGGGAGCACCTGCCCGAGACCCATTCGTTCGTCAAGCGCATCCGCAAGCAGATCGACGCCGACTACCCCGGACGCATCCTGCTCGCCGAGGCGAACGGATGGCCCAGCGACGTGGCGGACTACTTCGGCGACGGCGACGAGTGCCACCTGTGCTTCCACTTCCCGCTCATGCCGCGCCTCTTCATGGCGGTCCGGCGGGAGCAGCGTTACCCGATCACCGAGATACTCGCTCAGACCCCGGTCATCAACGATGCGAGCCAGTGGGCCATCTTCCTGCGCAACCATGACGAGCTCACCCTCGAACAGGTCAGCGACGAGGAACGGGACTACCTCATGGCGGAGTACGCCAAGGATCCGAGGATGAAGCGGCACATGGGCATCGGGCGGCGGCTCGCCCCGCTGCTCGACAACGACCGGCGGACGGCCGAGTTGCTGTATGCCCTGATCCTGTCCCTGCCCGGCAGTCCGGTGATCTACTACGGCGACGAATTTCTCATGGGTGACAACATCTACCTCGGCGACCGGGATTCGGTGCGCACGCCCATGCAGTGGTCGCCGGACCGCAACGGCGGGTTTTCCACGGCGGACTTCGCCCAGCTCTACCTGCCGCCCCTCATGGACCCCGTCTACGGCTTCAACGCACTCAATGTGGAGGCACAGTTGCGCAACCAGGGATCATTCCTCCACTGGCTGCGCCGCATGCTGACCGAACGGCGGGCGCTGCCGGTGATGGGGGTCGGTGCGAATGGAGGTGCTGCCCTGCGCCAATCCCTCGGTCCTGGCCTACATGCGCTCGGGCGAGGTGGCCGACATCTTGAGCAGCTCGACCGTGACCGCTCCTCCGGTGCGACCGTCGGTCGACGGTGCCCTGGACTGGGGCCGGGCGACCATCCTGGCGCGGACCGTCCCGGCGGGCAACGAGAGCGAAGGCGACGAGGTGCTGTACCGGCACCAGGCGGTGCTGTGCGTGCACAACCTGAGCCGGTTCGCCCAGCCGGCCGAGCTCGCCCTGGCCAAGTGGGCGGGTTCGACGCCCTACGAGGTGCTGGGACGTGTCCCCTTCCCGGCCATCACCGACGAGCCCTACACCATCACCTTGCCACCGTACGGCTTCTTGTGGTTCGACCTGGCTCCCGAGGACAGGCCGGTCCAGGAGTGAGCGCCGAGCGCGACCGGGCACTGCGCACGCTCGTCGAGGCGTGGCTGGGGCTGCGGCAGTTCCCGCCGGCGGGTGACATCGACATCGAGCGGGCCGAGGTGCTCCTGCCCGGCCGTCCCGGACTCATCGACATCGTCGCCCGGGTGGGGGAACGCCGGGCCCACGTGGTGGCGGGATTGCGCGGCGTGGCCGACGAGCCCCATTTCCTGCGCGCCGGTGAAGAGGCCGCCCTCGGCCTGCTCGACGACGAGCACGGCCTCGCCGTCTGCACCGACACCCTCCGCGACGCGCAGTTGGCCCCACTGTTGCTGGCCACGGTCCGCGGCGTCGAGACCCGCCCCGGGCCGGTGGCCGTCCTGCGGGACGACGACGATCCACGGCGATCGACTGTGGCGACCGCGGCGACCTCATCGTGTTCCCGTGGCTCCGGGACGCGTCGCGCCCCGACGTCGACCTCATGGTCGGACTGGACGAGGCGGGCTTCAACCACGTGGCCGCTCCGCTCGTGCGCTGGGTCTGGGAGGGTCGCGACCTGGGCGTCGTCCAGGAGCCCCTGACGGACCGCTCCGGGGGGTGGGCCCTGGCGCTGACGTCTCTGCGCGACTTCTACGCCGCGGGTGGTTTGCCCGAGGCGGCCGGCGGTGACTTCGGCAACGAGGCCCGCGCGTTGGGCACCATGACGGCCCGCATGCACCTCGCCCTCGACCGGGCCTTCCTGCGTCACCACGAACCGGTGGCGGACTGGCTCGACGAGGCGGAAGCGACGATCGGTTCGGTAGACCCGTCGCTGTTGGGGGCGCCGGGCGTGGCCGACCTCATCAAGTGGATCGGCGAGTCCGAGGCGCGCCTCCCTGTGATCCGCACTCACGGCGACTTCCATCTGGGGCGCACGGCGCGCACCGACCAGGGATGGGTGGTCAGCGATTGCGCCCCGGGTGGCGTCCTGGCCGGCGGGTCCACGCCGGGCAGGCGGACCCCCTTGGCCGACGTGGCCGACCTGCTGTGGTCGATGCACCAGGCCAGCACAGTCGCTGCAGCCGAGCGGGACCCGGCGGGCCGGCTCGGCCTCGCCGCGCTCGGCCAGGCCTGGGAGGCGAGGAACCGTCGCGCCTTCGTGGCGGGCTATCTGGGAACGGCCGGCATCGGCGGGCTGGTCGGACCCGATCGTGACCTGGTGCGGCGGCTGGTGCCGATCCTCGAGCTCGCCCGTTCGGTGCGAGAGGCGTAGGCCTCAGATCGCCAGCGCCGAGACCTTGAGGGTCTCGGCCGCCTCCTCGGGAGAGATCACGTTGATGGCGACGCCCGTGCCGAGCTCGAAGCCGGCCGTCGTCGTCGCCTTGGGCCAGACGTGCGCGTGCCAGTGGTACGGCTCGCCAACCCGGTAGGGGGCGGAGTGGAAGACGATGTTGTAGGCCACGTCGCCGACGGCTTCGGCCAGTTGCTGGAGTGTGCGTCGGATCGCCTCGCCGACGGCGATGAGGTCCTCGGTGGGGCTCCGGTGCAGATGGGGGTTGTGCTCCCGCGGCATGACGAGCATCTCGTAGGGGACGGCGCTCCAGAACGGGCAGACCACGACGACGCGGTCGTTGGCATAGATCACTCGCTCCATCGAGTCCTCCTCGGCCTCGATGGTGGTGCACAGGAGGCAGGATCCGACGAAGCGAGCGAAGCGGGCCTGCTCCTCGGCGAGCTCGCGAGGGATGAACGACATGCCGAGGAGCTGCCCGTGCGGGTGCTCGAGTGAGGCCCCCGCCTCGCGGCCCGAGTTCACGATGGCCTGGGTGTAACGGATGTTGGGCTGCGACGCGTGTTCCTCCAGGCGGTCGCGCAGTGCCGCCATGACGAGCTCGACCTGTTCCTGGCCGAGCTGCCCCAAGGTTGCGTCGTGCTTGGGCGAGAAGATGAGGATCTCGTGGATGCCTCCGGCGGAGGCCTGGGTGAAGACGGGTCCGCGGTTGGCCACCACGAAGGGCTCGTCGCCCTCGAAGGCGGGGTAGGCGTTGGGCACGACCCGGACGAGCCAGCCGCCCGTCGGGCCGTAGGTCTCGAGGGCGGGCGGGGTGTCCTCCTCGTTGCCGGGGCAGAAGGGGCAGGGGCGGCCGAGCGTGTCGGGCTGCCAGGGGGAGCGGGTCACGAAGGAGTAGGGCCGTTCCGAGCGGCCGGGGCTCACGACGACCCAACGGCCCGACAACGGATCGAGGCGAAGCTGGTTCATCGGGGCACTCTCTCTGGCGCCGACTCGGCCGCCGGCATCGCGCTTACCTTCATCGTCATCCCTCCGCCTCTACGGTACAGGTTCCACTGGCTGATCCGGCGCCAGGGAGCCGGCACTCGCGCTCCACGCACATGGGAGAACATGTCGGCCATGCATCACCAGCCGGACGGGGCCGCCTTCGACGTCGTGCTGCTGCTCCACGTGGGCTGTGCCGTCGTGAGCCTCGTCACCACGGTCACCGCCACCGCCACCGCCGCCCGGCTCCGGCGCCACCTCGGCTCGAGTGCTCCACTGCCCGAACCCCTGCGGCGCTACTTCAGCCCGGGGTTCAACTGGGCCGGGCGAGCCGTCTATGGCATCCCGGTCTTCGGCTTCGCTCTCCTCGCCATGAGCCAGGGTGCCTACGCTCTGGGCGACGGTTGGGTGCTGGTGGGCCTGGCGCTCTTCGGCGCCGTCGTCCTCGTGGCCGAGGGGGTGATGTGGCCGGCCGAGCGGCGGCTGCAGGCCGCGGTCGCGACCGTCGGGGCGACCGCAGGCACGTTCCCCGAACCTCGGTCGGCGGACCGCGACGCCACCTTGATGGTCCGGGCAGCGGGCGTCGCGCTGGTCCTCCTCGTGGCCGCGACGGTCGTCATGGTGGCCCAGCCCTGACGAGCAGAGGGCGACCCCGGCGGGGTCGCCCTCTGTCTCGTGGACCGTCTGGTGCAGCACCCCGAAACGCTCGGCCCGGTGCGTCGCGTCGTCCTCGGCCGCTCAGCAGATTGTGGCGATGATCTTGCCCCATCCGTCGTGTCCCGGATTCGGGCCGTACCCCGGTTGGACCGACACCACGACCAGGTGCTTGATGTTGCCCAATTCGGTGGACCCGGACTGGGTGATGGTGCTCGAGACGACGACGAGCATGTTGACCGGGATGGTGGACGGCGGATTCGAGCTGTTCCCGGGGTTCGAGGTCCAGTTCACGCCGCAGACGAAGCCGGGGGCGTTGGAGATGTAGCCCTTCATGGACGCCGGGGCATTGACGACACCGCTGAACGAATTGTTCTTCCAGAACTGCGAGCCCCAGAAGTTCACCTGCGTGCCGTTGGTCGGCGCACCCGCCGTGACGTCGCCGACCACGAACCCGCCACTCGACGGTGCGGCCGCGACGGTCACCTTGGACTCGCACCCGGAAGCGTTTGCCGGCCGGTAGTAGGCGTCCCCGGCGAAGGAGACCGCGATCGGCACCGACCCCGCGACCTGGTTGGCGTCGGCAATGGTGCAGCTGGCGTTCCCGGCGGCGTTGGTGGTGCCGGTGCAGCTCTGTGCGCGTGCTCCCCGAGCCCAGCGTCATGAGGATGGCCCTGCCCGCGACGGGACTCCCGGCCGCCGGATCGTCAGTCGTCAAGTGGGCCGACATGGTGAAGGGCATCCCGCTCACGGCGATGGAGGGCCCGGTGTAGGCGATGGCCGTCTCCTCGAGGGTGACCACGTAGTGGTTCGAGCCCGTGCTCGCCAGCAGCTGCGGCGCCTTGCTCGTGTCGCCGGCGAAGGAGCCGGTGAGCGTGTAGGTGGCTGCCGGCTCGTTCGGTGTGATGGAGCACGACGCCACGCCCTTGGAGTTGGTGACCGCCGTGCACGACTGGGTCCCGTTCAAGGTCAGTGTCACCGACTCGCCGGGGATGACCGCGCCCGTGATCGAGTTGGTCAGCACGCCCGACACCGTGCCGGCGTCGGCGAAGTCGCTGGTGCCGGCGCTGACCGTCAGTGTGGTCGGCGTGTGGACCGTGGCGGTGGCGGACGTCGTCGACGACTTGTAGTAGGTGTCACCGCCGAAGGTGGCCGAGACTCCGGCGGTGCCGGTGCTCTGGTTCACGTTGGCGATCGTGCAACTGGCGGCCCCGCTGGCGTTGGTCACTGCCGTGCAGCTCTGCGAGGAGCTGCCCGAGCCGAGGGTGAAGGTGACGGTCCGGCCCGAGACGTCGGTGCCCGAAGAGGGCTCGTTGGTCGTCAGCACGCCCGAGAGGGTGGCCGACTGGCCGTTGGTCACCGATGTGGTGCCGGTGTAGGTGAAGGTCGTCGGGGCCTGCGTCACACGTGAGCGTGCTCGACGAGCTGGTCGGGTTGAGCTGGGGCATGGAGGTCGAGTCCCCGGGGAACGTCCCGCTCAGCGAGTAGCTGCCCTGCGGCTCGGTCGGCGTGACCGAGCAGGTGGCGACACCGTTGGCGTTCGTCACGGCCGTGCACGACTGCGCGTCGCCGTTCACGGTGAAGGTGACCGGCTCGTTGGGCACGGGCTGGTTCGTGTAGGTGTTGATCGAGCGTGCCCGACACCGGGGTCGATCCCTCGTAGGTGCCGCTGGCCGGGCTGATCGTCAGCTGGGTCCCCTCGGGCAGGTTGACCGTCGACGCCGCACTGGCCGTCCGGTAGTACCCGTCAGAGGTGAAGCTGGCCGTCACCGGGATCGGACCGGGCGACTGGCCGGCCACGGTGATGGTGCATGTGGCCGTGCCCGTGGCGTTGGTCGTCCCCGGGCAGGTCTGTGCTGACGAGCCGGTGCCCAGCGTGAAGACGACCGTCCTGCCGTTGATCCCCGTGCCCGACGCCGGGTCGTCGGTCGCCAGCACACCCGAGAAGGTGTAGGGCTGCCCGTTCTGTGCCGTCACCGGGCCCGTGTACGAGAGCGACGTCTCCTCGAGCGTGACCACGAAGTTGGCCGTGCCCTTCGCCGGCGTCAGCTGCAAAGGCAGGGTGGAGTCGCCAGCGAAGCTGCCGGTCAGCGAGTACGTGCCCGCGGCTTCACTCGGCGTGATGCTGCACGTGGCCGTGCCCGTCGCGTCGGTCGTCGCGGTGCAGGTCTCGAGTCCGTTCAATGTCAATGTCACCGGTTCGCCGGGGATGGGGGCGTTGGTGATCGAGTCCGTCAGCACGCCCGAGACCGACGTCGCATCGGCAAAGTCACCCGTGGCGGAGTTGACCATGAGGTCGGTGGGTTCGGTCACCGTGGCGGTCGACGTGGTCGACGCCGACGTGTCGTAGACGTCACCGGCAAAGGTTGCCGTGACCGGCGTCGAGCTCACTGGCTGGTCGACGGTCGCGATGGTGCAGCTCGCATTGCCATTGGCGTCGGTCGTCCCGCTGCAGGACTGGGCGGTCGAGCCCGAACCGATGGTGAACGTCACCACCTTGGTCGGAAGCGGCGTGCCCGACGTCGGCGTGTCGGTCGTCAGCGTGCCGCCGAGCGTCACGCTCGAGCCGTTGCTCGCCGTCGTGGGGCCGGTGTAGGTCAACGAGCTGGAGTCGGGGGTCACCGTGAAACTGCTCGAACTGGCTGTCCGACCCGATGGGTGTCGATTGCGACGAGTCGCCGGAGAACGACGCCGTCAGGGTGTACGAGCTCGAGGGTTCGCCGGGCGTGATCACACAGGTGGCCGTGCCGGTGCTGTCGGTGGTCGCAGTGCAGGTCTCGGTTCCGTTGAGCGTGAACGTCACCTGCTCATCGGGGATTGGTGTGTTGGTCGCCGAATCGGTGAGCACGGCCGACACCGGAGTGGGTGAAGAGAAGTTCCCCGAGACGGGCTGGATGGCGAGGGTGGTCGGCGTCGCGGTCACGGTGGTCGTGCCTGACGTGGCTGCCGTGACCTCGCCGTCGACAGTGAGCCCGTAGAGGTAGGCCGCGTTGGTGTTGATCGTCTGGGTGACTGCTCCGGTGGCGATGTCGACCTGCCAGATGAGCCCGGAGAATGCGTCGCCGGTCCAGAACGACGTGCCGTTCGGATCGAGGGCAAGTCCGTAGAGCTGACCCTGGCAGCCCGGGAGGTTCGAGCACTGATAGGTATTGATGACGTTCCCGTTGCTGTCGAGCTCGACCACTTGGCTCGAGTCCGCGACCAGCACGTCTCCGTTGGGGAGGATGCGAAGTTCGTAGGCCGCCGAACCAGTCAAGGGGACCTGGTTGAAGTCGGGGAGCTGGGTGTTGGTGCACTTGTTGTAGCGCATGATGTCGCTGCGCTCGCTCGTGTAGTAGAAGGTGCACTGGTCGCTCGAGAGGTCGATCCAGTCGTCACCGTAGAGTTCGGTCTGGAGCGGACCGATATCGGGGAGACGCTGCCCGCTGGGAGAGAACTCGGCGATGTAGGGACTGCGCACCTGCCCCACGTAGAGGTTGCCGCTGCTGTCGAACACCAGTGAGGCAGGGTTTGCCAATCCGGAGGCAAAGGTCGGCAGTGGTGCGCCGGTGGGAGAGTATTCGCTGATGTTGCCGGTCTGACCGTCGGCGACATAGAAGTTGCCGTTGGCGTCGAAGGCGCTTCCGGCCGTGTACTGGTCGTTCGTGTTGTCGATCAGCGAGGAGATCTGGTTCCCCGACGTTGCGTCGTAGACGTCGACCTCCGAGAAACCGACCGAGGCAAAGACCTGCCCCGACTGGAACACGGTGTCGGCGCGCGCTGGCTTCGCCGTGGTCACAAAAACGGCACCGATGGTGCCGAGGAGGACCAGCGTTGCCAGAAGCGCCGATGCATAACGGCGAGTGGCCATGAGGAGCCCTCCGGAAGCCGAGCCGTACTTCATGGCCAGTGTTGTCGCGCCGATGCGCTTCCCCGAATCGTGTGCGCCCGACAGTCTCATCAGTCCCCCCTCGGAACCGGTCCACGGCTACCGGACGCCGTGGTGTCAACTCGCACGCCGGAGAAGGTGCCGCCACTGGCAGCCTCAGCGCCTGCGCGCGTCTTGAGTCAGCTGCAAATATGAGCTTGGGCTGGGAGACTCGGAAGGGCCAAAAGGACTAGCGCCCGGATATCAAAGTCACAATTGCCGCGGCGTTGTGGTGGCAGAATCGATTATTGCCCGGGCGTTGTCGACGTCGCCGGACCGCACCAATTCGGGCAGCGGGCCGTCGAGGATCGCGGCCCAGTCGACGGAGTCGCTCCGCAATCCGCCGCGCTTGAGGTCTTCGCGACCTTCACCGAGCAACAGAGCCAAGTCGCCGAGACTCTCGCCGCACTGAGAGGCCACGCGCGTCCGGAGCCACGAGGCGAGTGCCGGGCTGACGCCGCCGGTCGACACGGACACGGTCACCGCGCCGTCGCGGTGCACTGCGGGGAGAATGAAGGATGAGTGGGCGCGGTCATCGGCACTGTTGACCCATACGCCCGCGGCCTCCGCGTCGGCGTAGACGGCTCCGTCGACGTCGGGAATGCCGGTGGCCGTCACCACGAGTCGGAAGGTGGACGCATCGCCGGGATCGTAGGAGCGCCGCTCGACGGTGTGGAGCGACGGCACCAGCGCCTCCATCTCGCTACTCAGGGTCGGCGCGATCACCGTGACCGAGGCGCCGCATTCCTGCAGCGTGCGGGCCTTGCGGGCCGCTACCGGACCCCCGCCGACGACCAGACACGGGCGGCCGACGACGTCCAGCGACACTGGGAAGAAAGTCCCATGGTCCCTGGACGGTCTCAGTCATGGAGGCGGGGCGGCCCGACCATGCCCGCCGCGATGGTGGCGAAGGTGAGCTCGTCGATCAGCACGAAGCTCCCGGTGATGCGATCGGCCTCGTAAGGGTCGACCGCCAGTGGTGTGGCGGTCCGCAGCTTCACGACTCCGATGTCGTTCTCGCGCAGCTCACCCGCCTCGACGATCCGGAGGTCGTTGACATCGAAGGTGCCGGTGACACCCTCGACGACGACAGGTGTGACGCGGGTCGTGTGCTTGATCTTGAGGCGGTCACCCGCAGCCAGTGGGCGGTCGTGGAACCAGCACACCGTTGCTTCGAACGTGTCGGTCACTTCGGGCGCACCCTCCGCGGCCGCGATGAGGTCACCACGCGACACGTCGAGGTGGTCGCCAGGCGGACCGATACGGACAGGCCGACCTCGGCGCGCTGGAGCGGCCCGTCCGCCGTTTCGATGGCGCGCACCGTCGTGCGCGCCCCCTGGGGGAGCACCACGACCGGGTCACCGATGCGGAAGGGCCCTCCGTTCACCATGCCGGCGTAGTTGCGCCCACCGCCCGGTTGGCGGAGCACCCACTGCACCGGAAGCCGAGCCCCGCTGCCCCGGTTGACACCGTGCTGAGCGGCCCACCCGCCCGCCTGCGCCGACTCCAGGGCGTCGAGCACCGTGGGTCCGTCGAACCACGGGGCGGCCTCGGAGCGAGCGACGACGTTGTCGCCCTGCAAGGCTGAAATCGGGATCACCGTGCACGAGGAGATGCCGAGCCGGCGTGCCAGCGCCTCCATTTCGTCGACGATGCTCTGGTAGGCGGAGCGGTCCCATCCGACCAAGTCCATCTTGTTGGCACAGACCACGAGCTGATCGACCCCGAGCAGCGCGGCGATGCAGATGTGGCGTCGCGACTGTTCGCGCAGCCCCGAGGTGGCATCGACGAGGACGAGCGCCAGATCGGCCGTCGAGGCGCCCGTCGCCATGTTGCGGGTGTACTGGACGTGGCCCGGGCAGTCGGCGATCACGAACTTACGATGCGGCGTCGCGGCGTAGCGGTAGGCCACGTCGATGGTGATGCCCTGCTCCCGCTCGGCGCGCAGGCCGTCGGTCACGAACGAAAGATCGACCTCCCCCAGCCCGCGTCGTTCCGAGGCAGTTTCAATGGCCGTGAGCTGATCGTCGAACAGTTGGCGGGTGTCGAAGAGCAGTCGGCCGATCAGGGTGCTCTTGCCGTCGTCGACCGATCCGATGGTGGCGAACCGCAGGAGATCCATGGTGTCCGCGCCGAGCTCGGTGCCGCCGGCCGGCGGCGAGCCGGGCAACGTCGTCATGGGTCTAGAAGTACCCCTCGCGCTTGCGGTCCTCCATGGCGGTCTCGGAAAAGCGGTCGTCGGCCCGGGTTGCTCCTCGTTCCGATATCCGTGAGGCCGAGATCTCGCGGATGATCTCCTCCACAGTGTCGGCGTCGGACCGCACTGCCCCGGTGCAGGTGGCGTCGCCCACGGTGCGGAACCGCACCATCTCCTTGCGGACATGTTCGCCGTTGTGCGGGGTGACCCATTCGCTGAGCGCCAGCAGCATGCCGTCGCGCTCAATGACCTCACGCTCGTGGGCGTAGTAGATGGGAGGGAGCTCGATGCGTTCACGGCGGATGTACTGCCAGATGTCCAGCTCCGTCCAGTCCGAGAGCGGGAAGGCGCGGAGGTGCTCACCTGGGCGCACGCTGCCCTGATAGAGCTGCCACAGCTCGGGACGCTGTGCCTTGGGGTCCCACCGGCCGAAGGAGTCGCGGAACGAAAGGACGCGCTCCTTCGCCCTGGCCTTGTCCTCGTCCCTCCGAGCGCCGCCGAAAGCGGCGTCGAATTCATTGGCGTTGATGGCGTCGAGCAGCGTCGTGGTCTGGAGACGGTTTCGTGACGCAGTCTGCCCGGGGTCGGCCACCCTGCCCTCGTCGATGGACTCCTGCACCCGGGCGACCAGGAGTCGTGCGCCCTCGGCCTCGACCTGTGCGTCCCGGTAGGCGAGGACTTCTGGGAAAGTTGTGCCCCGTGTCGACGTGCAGGACGGGGAACGGGATGCGCCCGGGCTTGAACGCCTTGGAGGCGAGGTGCAGCAGGACGGCGGAGTCCTTCCCCCCACTGAAGAGGAGGACCGGGCGCTCCGACTCGGCGGCGACTTCGCGGACGATGAAGATGGCCAGGGACTCCAGGAGGTCGAGGTGCCCCAGCGGGTGCTCGACGGGCCTGACCAGGGCGGTCACCGAACCCCCGGGTCGGCCCGCGCCCGGGCCCACCAGGGTGCGGTGCCTCGGGGGTGTGGAAAGCGACGGCGGCGGTGGTGTCCATGGGGCCTCTTCGAATCTTGACCATTTTGGTCATGTATACTAAAGCCTGCATTCGGACGGGCGTCAAGCGCCGGCGGCGGGCCCCCGAAAGGCCCGGTCGCCTCTGAGAGAAGTGAGGATCGGTGGCCGAGACCGACGTGAGCGAGCAGGCAGTGAGCTTGGACGAACTCTCCGTGATCAGCAACGGGTTCGAGTCCGCACCGGCCAGCGCCGTCATCCGCTGGGCCGTGGAGACCTTCGGCGACTCCATCGTCGTCGCCGCCTCCTTCGAGGACATCGTCCTCATCGATCTCGTGACCAAGGTGATGCCGGGCATTGAGGTCGTCTTCTTGGACACCGAGGCTCATTTCCCGGAGACGCTGTCCTTTGTCGACGAGGTGCGGGCGCACTACGGACTGAACCTCACCGTGACCAAGCCGGGGCCCGAGGCGGAAGCCCACCCGTGCGGCACGGAGCAGTGCTGCCGGTTCCGCAAGGTGGAGCCGCTGCGGCGCGCCATCGCCGGCAAGCGCGCCTGGCTGACGTCGCTCAAGCGCTCCGACGGGCCCACCCGCGCCGACACTCCCATCGTCAGCTGGGATGCCTCGTTCGGACTGGTGAAGGTCAACCCGCTGGCAACCTGGACCGACGACGACATCACGTCGTACCTGGCCGACCACGCGCTGCCGGTGCACCCGCTCGTCCCCCGGGGCTACCGCTCCATCGGTTGTGCGCCGACGACGCGTCCGGTGGCCGAAGGGGAGGACGCACGCGCCGGGCGCTGGTCCGGTCTCGACAAGTCCGAGTGCGGCTTGCACGCCTAGTGGCGCGTGACCTCGACAACCCCTACGGGATGGAGTTCCGCGGTCGTCGTGACCGCGGGCTCAAGTTCATCAGGCCCTACCGGAACATCGGCGAGCTCAACTCCGTCGAGCAGCTGAAGCTGTCTCGGCATCCGTTCGAGGTGGCGCAGGCGGTCATCGACACGTACTCCAAACAGGGTGCCGACTCCATCGCCAAAGTCCCAGGGGAGCAGGAACGCCTCAAGTGGGTGGGCATGTACCCGCAGCGCCAAGGAGGCGATGCCTTCATGATGCGGATCAAGGTGCCCGGCGGGGTGATGACCGCTCCCCAGGTGCGCGAGATCGGTGTGGCGGCCGACGCCTTTGCCGAGGGTCCCGACGACAGCCCGGTCTTCGGCAACCGTTACGCCGACCTCACGACCAGACAGGACATTCAGCTGCACTGGATCCGCATCGCAGACGTGCCGCGGATTTGGCAGCGCTTCTGGGATGTCGGGTTGACCACGGTCCAGGCGTGCGGCGACTCGGCGCGCAACGTCTGCTCGTGCCCGGTGTCGGGCATCGACACGGACGAGGTCGTCGAGGCTTTCCCGGTGGCACAGGCCATCTCCGCCTTCTTCACCGGCAACCGGGAGTACGCCAACCTGCCGCGGCAAGTTCAAGATCGCGGTCACCGGTTGCACGGAGGACTGCGCTCGGGTCGAGATCAACGACATCGGGCTGTGGCCGGCCGAGCAAGCGGACGGCACGGTCGGCTTCAACGTGCTGATCGGCGGTGGACTCTCCGACGGGGAGCGCATGGCCTCTGACGTCGACGTCTTCATCCGGCCCGATCAGGCCGTCGAGCTCTGCCGTGGCGTGGCCCAGGTCTTCGGTGAGCTGGGCAACCGGGAGAACCGTGGGCTGGCCCGGATGCGCTACCTCGCCCAGGAACTCGGACCCGAGGGGTTCCGTGCCGCCCTCGACGAGCGCACGAACTTCCAGCTGCCGCCCGCCGCCCGGGAGCTCACCACCGCGTTCCGCGGTGACCACGTCGGTGTGCACCCCCAGAAGCAGCCGGGCCTGTTCTACGTCGGGTGCTCCGTCCCCGTGGGCAGGATGCACGGCCTGGACCTGATCGAACTGGCGCGCCTCGCCGAGACATACGGCGACGGGGGCGTCCGCATCGGCATCGACCAGAACTTCATCGTCTCCGGTGTGCCCGAGGCGAGGCTCGACGAACTCCTGGCCGAGCCGCTGATGCAGACGTACTCCCCGTTCCCCGGACCCTTTGAGCGCGGCGTCGTCGCCTGCACCGGCTCGGAGTTCTGCCGCTTCGCCGTCGTGGAGACCAAGGAGCGAGCCGTGAAGTGGGCGCGGGCTCTCGATGCACAGCTGTCATCGGCGGGCGACGGCCAGGGCGCCGAACACGACGACGCCGGAGTCATCCGTATGCACTTCTCCGGCTGCTCCGCCTCGTGCGCACAGCCCCAGATCGCCGACATCGGATTCCGGGGTGATATCGCGCACGTCGGCGAGCACATCGAGGAGGCGGTGGACATCGGGCTGGGCGGTTCGCTCGGCCCGGACGCCGCGTTCATCGACTGGGTCGTTGGCGCGCTGCCCGTCGATCGGGTGCCCGACGCCCTGCTCCGGGTCGTCATCCCGCTACCGCGAGGAGCACCGGCCGGGTGAACCCTTCCATCGCTGGGCACGGCGCACCACTCCAGACGATCTGCGGTCGACGTTGGCCGCCACGGCGGACGCGGTGACACCGTGAAGCGCTACCGCCTGCGGGAGGAGATGAACGGGATCACCGAGCCTCCCGGCAAAGTGTGGTTCTGGGAGCTCGAGGCGGGCGTGATCCACGCCGACCGCTGCATCCAATGCGGCACCTGCGTCGCTGTCTGCCCCTCGAACTCGATCGGCATCGACGAGGACACCAACCTGCCCGAGCTGGTCAAGATGTGCACCGGTTGTTCGCTGTGCTGGGACTTCTGCCCCCGCGGCGGCCTCCGGTACGAGGCACTGTGGCCGCCGTCGACCGTCCCGGCCGGCGAGGACGCCGAGATCCAACCGGCCCAGGTCCGCTCGGACTCTTCGGACACGTACTGGAAGATCAGCGGTGGCCCGCCGGCGGACGGGCTCGGCGCGGTCGTGGACTCCTACGCCGTCCGGGCCAGTGCGCAGTTGGACGACGCGCAGGACGGCGGTGCGGTCAGCGCCCTCCTGATAGGGCTGCTGGCCGCCGGCGAGATCGATGGCGCCCTCGTGTCGAGGCCGAGTCCGGATCCCGACGAGCAGTGGAAGGGCATCGCCACCATCGCGACGACGGCCGCTGAGATCAGGGCCGCCTCGGGCAGCTTCTACAACCAGACGATGGCACTGGCCGAGTTGGATCTGTCGCCGTACAACCTGCCACCCAAGCCGCGCATCGCGGTGGTCGGCACACCGTGCGAAGTGCAGGGGCTGCGGGCGATGCAGGCGCGTCGCTGGCCCACCGGCGTGCACCGGGTCGATGCGGTCGTGCTGACCATCGCGCTCATGTGTACGAAGAACTTCGACTACGAGGCGCTGACCCTGCGAGAGCTGCGCGACAAGCGCGGCGTCGACCTGGACCGGGTCTCGAAGATGGACGTCATCCGCGGCCGGATGATCGTCGAGTACCGCGACGGCGAGCTGGCGGTTGACGAACCCGTCAAGGATTTCCACGGAGCGGCGCTCAAGGGCTGTGACGAGTGTGCCGACTTCCTGGGCCGCTCGGCCGACATCTCGGTCGGCAGTGTCGGCTCCATGAACGGCTGGACGAGTGTGATCATCCGGACCGAGCGCGGCCGTCTCGCCTTTCAAGCCGCCCGCCCGAAGCTCGACGTGCGAGGGCTCGATGATCCGGCCGCTCTCCTGCGCCTCGATGGGTTGGACAAGAAGATCGCCAATCGCACGCTGCAGCGGAAGCTCGACCCCGACGCGCCGTTGTTCATCGAATTCGAAGAGCACGTGCGCGCCTACGACGGCACGGATCGCCAGCCGGTCTACATCCGCCATTGACCGTGACCACCGTGCCCGTGCTGCACGTACCCGACGAGCCTGCGGCGCGGGCCGAGGGCTGGCTTGCCGCGGTCCTCGACGGGCGGGACCTCGGGGACGTGCTGGCGGACGATGACGGCGTTGTGCCCTGGCTGTGGACCCGCTGGCGGTTTCTGGCCTCGACCGGCCTCAGCGAAGACGAGTTCCGGCTGGTCGTGCTGGGTTACCGGCGCGAGGTCTGGCTCTGGTTGGCCGGCGAGCGGACATGGGCACAGTGCTGCTCCGGTCTCATCGGTCGTATCTCCCGGCGCATCGCGGACATCCAACGCACCGGGGCGTGAGTGCCCCGGCGCGGCCGCCGGCGCCTGCCCTGGTGATGAACGGCGTCACCGTCCGCCGCGACGGAGTGCCGGTGCTGGCCGGGGTGGACTGGCAGGTCGACGTCGGCGACCGTTGGGTGATCCTCGGGCCGAACGGGTCGGGCAAGACGACCCTGCTCCAGGTGGCAGCGGCTCGGCTCTGGCCGACGGCCGGATCGGTCGAGGTCCTGGGAGCGCGCCTGGGCCGGGTCGACGTCCGGACGCTTCGTCCCCGCGTGGCCCTGGTCAGCGGTGCGGTCACCCGGCAGCTACGGGCCGACATGGCCGCGCTCGACGTGGTGGTGAGCGGCCGCCATGGCGCGCTGGAAACCTGGTGGAACGAGTACACGCCGGCGGACTGGGAGAAGGCCGACCGGCTCCTGGTCCGAGGCGGTGTCGGGAGCATCGGGGCCAGGACGTTCGGGGTGATCTCCGAAGGAGAGCGCCAACAGGTCCTCCTCGCCCGGGCGCTGATGAGCGATCCGGAGCTGGTCCTCTTGGACGAGCCGTTCGCCGGCCTCGACCTGGGCGCCCGGGAGCGGTTGCTGGTCCAGCTGGCCGAACTGGCCGCCGACCCCGAGAGCCCTCCGATCGTCCTGGTGACCCACCATTGTGAGGAGATACCGCCCGGGTTCACCCACGGTGGACTCATGTGCAACGGCGCCCTGATGGCGGCCGGCCCCTTGTGCGACGTCATCACTTCCGAGCGCGTCTCGGCCTGCTTCGGTGTGCCGGTCACGGTCGGGTGCACCGCCGGGCGGTGGTGGAGCCGCGCCACCTGACCGGGTCGGCGGCCGCGTGAACAGGGCACCAACAAGACACCTTGATTCGACGCGGTGACGGGGGTACAAACGGAGTGAGCGGAGAAGTGCCGACGAGGTCGGCGCTATGGCATTTCCCCACCATCCACCATTTGTTGCAGGCCGTTCAATAGGCTTGACGACGGAGAGCGAAGGTAGGTCGTCGGGGAGTGACGATTGTGATCCTGCTGGTCCTCGTAGTCCTGCTCTGGGTGGCGGTGTTGGCGCCGAGCGTGTGGCGGCGATTCAGTGAGCGTTCGGGAGTGGGCTCGATCGACCATTTCCATCATCAACTGCAGCTCCTTGAGCACGCGGGTCCGAAGACGGTCGCACCGGCCTACCGACTGCACACGGCGTTCCCCGGCGACGGACCCCCGGAGACGGCGGCGCCCACCGTCGACTCGTCCCGCCCGAAATTGGTGTTGCTCCGGCCGACCGCGGACGCGGCAGCGGCGGACATCGACGACGGAGAAGGTGGGCACTACGAGCGGATCGGCGTGCTGGACAGGCCGGAGCCCGACGTGCCTGCCCGAGGTGGGCGCGGACCTGCCCAGCTTCCGCCGCGAGGAGGCCCGCCGCCGCTGCACGATGCTGCTGCGCTGCCTGTGCGGGGTGGCGATCTCGACCGGGCTGATCGGGATGTGGCCCGGGATGCACCTGGCCTGGGTGTTCACCGGTCTCGCCGGGCTGGCGGCCCTCGGCCTCGTCGGCCTGATCGCCTATGCGAAGGAGCTCGAGGCCGAAGGGGCCCGGCGCCTGGCGCGCCGTGAAGACGGACATTGGGTGCAGCCGGCGTCCGACAGCTTCGACCCGGCGACGGCCGGCCATCCCGGAGCCTGGGACGACGAAGACTTCGAGGCGCCCCGGGCCGCAGCGCGCTCGAGCGAGCGCGTTCCCCGCCGCGTCCTGGGCATGGGCACCCGCTCCGGAGGGTTTCCTGGGTCCGACTATCCTTGTCGGTGCCGGGGGTGTAGCTCAGCTGGCAGAGCGCTACGTTCG
>CAVSLS010000050.1:0-217728 GCA_963728845.1 uncultured Acidimicrobiaceae bacterium | reverse complement strand
CTTCGCCCAGTACGACAACGTGCGACGCGAGGGCGCGCGCAACGAGGTCGAGATGCTCATGCCGGTGGTGGCCGAGGTGTTCGGCAACATCGGCATCACCAAGGACGACGTCGGCTTCATCTGCTCGGGTTCGACCGACTACCTCATCGGCGGCCCCTTCTCGTTCGTCACCGCACTCGACGCCGTCGGTGTATGGCCGCCCCGGGCCGAGTCCCACGTCGAGATGGACGGCGCCTGGGCCCTCTACGAGGCCTGGGTGCTGCTCCAGGAGGGAGAGATCGACGCCGCCCTAGTCTACTGCTTCGGGCGGTCGTCGCCCGGCGACCTGAGCGAGATCCTGGCCGTGCAGCTCGACCCGTACTACCTGGCACCGCTCTGGCCGGACCCGACGTCGCTGGCCGCGCTGCAGGCGCAGGCCATGATCGACAAGGGAACCGCCTCGGAGTCGGACTTCGCGGCCATCGCCAGCCGGTCCCGCCGCTCGGCGCTGACGAATCCCAAGGCCCAGGTCGCCTACGACCGGTCGCCCGAGGAGCTGCTGACGGAGGACTACGAAGTGGCACCACTGCGTCGGCACGCACTGCCGCCGCTGACCGACGGCTGTGCGGCGGTCGTGCTGGCCGCCGGCGAGCGCGCCTACGAGCTGTGCGAGCGTCCCGCATTCATCACCGGCATCGACCACCGGATTGAGACGCACTCGGTCGGTGCGCGCGACCTGACCGTCTCGCCCTCCACCAAGCTGGCCGGGGTGAAGGCCGGGGTGGGTGCCAAGAAGGTCGACGTGGCCGAGCTGCATGCCCCCTTCGCCCACCAGGAGATGGTCCTCGTCGAAGCGCTGAGACTGGGCGACGGTGTGGCCGTGAACCCCTCCGGGGGCGCCCTGGCGGCCAACCCGATGATGTCGGCCGGCCTCATCCGCATCGGCGAGTCGGCCCGGGCCATCTGGTCCGGACGGGCCGACCGCGCCGTGGCCCACGCCACCTCGGGGCCCTGCCTCCAGCAGAACCTGGTGTGCGTCCTGGAGGGGATGAACTGATGGCGGACCGCTGCGCGGTGATCGGGATCGGCCAAACGGTGGCCAAGTCGAAGCGCGAGGACGTGTCGATCGCCGGCCTGGTGCGCGAGGCGGCGCTGGCGGCGCTCGAGGACGCCGGCCTCGGGTTCGCCGACATCGACGCCGTGGTCATCGGCAAGGCGCCCGACATGTTCGAGGGCGTCATGATGCCCGAGCTCTATCTGGCACCGGCGCTGGGCGCAGTGGGCAAGCCGATGTTTCGCGTCCACACCGCGGGTTCCGTCGGCGGGTCGACGGCGATCGTGGCGGCGCATCTCGTGGCGTCGGGCGTGCACCAGCGTGTGCTGACGGTGGCCTTCGAGAAACAGAGCGACTCGGACGCCATGTGGGCGCTCTCGGTGCCCCAACCCTTCTCGGCGCCGTTGCTGGCCGGGGCCGGCGGGTACTTCGCGCCGATCATCCGGGCCTACATGTACCGCTCGGGCGCGCCGCGCGACATCGGCATGATGGTCGCGGTGAAGGACCGGCTGCACGCACTCAAGAACCCCTACGCGCACCTCCACCTGCCCGACATCTCCATGAAGATGGTGGAGGAGTCGATCATGCTGTGGGACCCGCTGCACTACCTCGAGTCGTGCCCGTCATCCGATGGCGCCGCCGCGATGGTCATCGGGTCGGAGAAGGCGGCGGGTGCGGCCACGGCAGCAACTGGTCGGCCACCGGCGTGGATCCACGGCATGGCCATGCGCTCGGAGCCGACGATGTTCGCCGGCCGGGACCAGGTCAACCCGCAAGCCGGGCGGGACTGCGCCGACGACCTGTACCGCCAGGCCGGCATCACCGACCCGCGGGCCGACTTCGACATGGCCGAGGTCTACGTGCCCTTCAGCTGGTACGAGCCGATGTGGCTCGAGAACCTCGGCTTCTGCGCCGAGGGTGACGGGTGGAAGCTCACGCAGGCCGGGGCGACGTCGATGATCGAGGGGGGCGACATCCCATGGAACTGCTCGGGCGGCGTCCTGTCCTCCAACCCCATCGGCGCCTCGGGCATGCTCCGCTTCCTCGAGACCGCGCTCCAGGTGCGGGGTCTCGCAGGGGAGCACCAGGTGGCCGACGCCCGCCGGGCTCTCGGGCAGGCCTACGGTGGTGGCTCCCAGTTCTTCGCCATGTGGGTGGTGTCCGCCGACAAGCCGTGAGGCACGAGGCCCGGCCGATATGCTCGGCGCAGCCAACCCCGCCCCCGACCAGGAGGTCTCCGTGAAGGTCGTCGTGGACTTCGACGAGTGTGCCAGCAACGCCGTGTGCATGGGCATCCTGCCCGAGGTCTTCGAGGTCCGTGACGACGGCTACCTCTACGTCCTCAACGAGCACCCACCCGAGGAGTTCCGCGAGCGCCTGCGCGAGGCGGTCAACGGCTGCCCCACGGGCGCCATTTCCATAGAGGAAGACTGACGCCTCGCCGCTCCCCACGCACCCTGCCGGCGCCCGGGGTGCGCCGACGTCACGCATGACCGAACTCGCCACTTCGCCCCGGGTCCGCTTCGCCCCGTCGCCGACCGGCTACTTCCACGTGGGCAGCGCGCGAACGGCGCTGTTCAACTGGCTCTTCGCGCGCCGCCTCGGGGGGACGTTCGTGCTGCGCATCGAGGACACCGACGAGGCGCGCAATCGCCCCGAATGGACCGACGGGATCGTCTCGGCGCTCGACTGGCTGGGAATGTCCCCCGATGAAGGCCCGTACTTCCAGTCGGCGCAGGCGGAGGCGCACACCGCCGCGATCGAGGCGCTGTGGGCCAGCGGGGCGCTCTACGCCTGCGCGTGCACGCGGGAGGAGATAGAAGAGCGGACGAGGCAACGCGCGGCCGCCGGCGACCCCACGCCGGGATACGACGGGCACTGCCGCGACCTCGGGCTGCACCGGGGGGAGGGGAGGGCGCTGCGCTTCCGGACGCCCGACGAGGGTGCCGTGCGGGTGGACGACCTCGTGCGCGGCGCGGTGGAGTTCCCCCAGCGCGCACTCGAGGACTTCATCGTCGTGCGAGGCGACGGTACGCCGCTCTTCGTCCTGGCCAACGCCGTGGACGATCGCACCATGGCGATGACCCACGTGATCCGGGGCGAGGAACTCCTGCCGACCACGCCGCGGCAGATCATGCTGTGGGAGGCGCTCAACGCGGCGCAGGGACGGGATCTCGAGCTGCCCGCCTACGCCCACCTGCCGCTGCTGGTCAACGAGGCGGGGAAGAAGCTCTCCAAGCGGCGCGATCCGGTCGCCGTGGAGATGTACCGGGAGCAGGGCTACCTGCCCTCGGCCTTTCGCAACTACCTCGCGCTCCTCGGTTGGAGCCCCGGCGACGACGAGATCGTTCCGGTCGAGGAGATCATCGAGCGCTTCCGGCTGGAGGACGTGCAGCGCTCGCCGGCCTTCTTCGACACCAAGAAGCTCTCGCACGTCGACGGCGTCTACATCCGTGCCCTGTCCGTGGACGGCTTCGTGGCCGCGGCGCAACCGTGGGTCGAACCCCGGCCGGGGGAGTGGACGCCGGGCGCCTGGCGCAATCCCGACACCGGCACACCGGTCGTCGAGCCCCCGCCGTGGCCGCCCGAGCGCTTCGACGCCGAGGTCTTCGCCGCGCTGGCCGAGGTGGTTCGGGAGCGGGTCACCGTGCTCGGCGAGGTGCCCGAGCTGGTCGACTTCCTCTTCTTGGAGGACGCGCCGGACGACCCCGAAAGCTGGCAGAAGGCCGTCGCCGGCGACGAGTTGGCATCGCGGATCCTGACCGAGGCGCTGGGCGCCTACGAGGCGGTGGGATGGGACAAGGACTCGTTGCACGAGGTGACGCTCGCCATCGCCGAGTCCGTGGACCGCAAGCTCGGCAAGGCCCAGGCGCCGATCCGGGTGGCGGTCATGGGGAGGACCCGCGGGCTCCCGCTGTTCGACTCGTTGGCGGTGCTCGGCCGCCAGGAGACGCGCCGGCGTATCGGCGCCGCGCTGTCCCGGCTGTCGGCGGGCGGCTGATGCTGCTGGCACCGCTCCGCTGGGTGCTGCGCATCGGGTTGCTGGTCCTGGCGGCGATCGGCCTCTACTTCTGCGTGACCATCGTCCAGGTGTGGCTCACCTCGCGCCAGTACGACCCCCGCCCGGCGGGCGCCATCCTGGTCATGGGTGCCGCCCAGTACGACTGCGTGCCGTCACCTGACCTGCGGGCACGGCTCGATCAGGCGCTGACGCTCTACCAGCAAGGCTACGCGCACCTCATCGTGGTGACCGGGAACAAGGAGCCGGGCGACAAGTGCACCGAAGCACAGTCGGGGGCGATGTACTTGGAGAGCAAGAAGGTGCCGCGGGCCGACATCATTGAGGCGGGAGGTGACAACACCTACGAGAACATCGCCGACGCGCAGGCGAAGCTGTCGGCCCGCAAGGTCAAGGTGATCCTGGTGACCACCGATCCGTTCCACGAGGACCGCTCCATGGCCATCGCCTCGGGGCTCTCGCTCTCGCCCTCGCCGACGCCGACGCAGTCCTCGCCCATCGCGGGCTGGTCGACGTTCCCGTACTTCGTGAAGGAGGCAGTCGGCGTGGGCCTCGGCCGCATCATCGGCTACAACCACCTGGAGTGGCTGCACGACGCCTGAACGGCATGGGGACGGTCAGCTCGTCGTCGTGGCGCGGCGGGGCGGCTTTGAACGTGATGCGCACCACGGTGCCGAGCCCCTGGGCGGTCCCCACCCCCAGGACGCAGGTTGCGTGCCCCGCAGCGCCGCAGTAGCCGTCGCCGATGATCCCGGTCCGGACGCGGAAGCGGTCCGAGAAGGTTCCGTTGCGGGTGACGTGCAGCTGCTGGGCGTCGGTGAGGTCGCAATGGGGCGTGTCGGTAGCGGGGTTCATCCGGCCCCGGACGGCGACCGTGCACTCGGCGACGAACCAGGTCCGGGAGCTCCCGCCCCCCGCGGCCGTCAGGCCGCGCCCGGTGATGGTGACGATCTGCCTGTCGACGAGGCCCTGGCTCGGCGAGGCCTTGACCACCAGGCCGGAGGACCCGGCCTGCGACGGGACGGCCAGGACAGCGAAGACCACGATGGCAGCGCCCAACCCGGCCGCGACGAGTGCGACCGCCGACCAGCGGTGCATGCAGAGAACCTCCATCCGGGTCCGCACCCGGGGGACCCCGGACGCAGCATCATTCCATCGGGAAACTCCCGATTCAACGCGCCCCCGTCCCTGGTCATACGACCGACAGGGCGCCGAATCCGGCTCGGCTAATCTGAACGTCCACCCATTCGGGGGTGGTGTAATCGGCAACACGACTGGTTCTGGTCCAGTTATTGAGGGTTCGAGTCCTTCCCCCCGAGCACCGGCGGCGCCCATCAGCGTGATGGACACCTCCGCTCGGCCCCATCGTCTAGAGGCCTAGGACACCACCCTCTCAAGGTGGCGACACGGGTTCGAATCCCGTTGGGGCTGCTCCTGGTCAGAGGCAGTATTCGTAAGTAGCACCGTCGGATCGTGTCCGTCATGTGTCCGTCGCAAAGGGACAACGTCCCCTGAAGCCAGGGTGCCGAGCGCATCTGCGAGCAGCTCGTCACGGTCTTGTGCGGCGTGCTGATAGCGCAGTGCCGCAGCCGGGCTTTTGTGGCCCGCCCTGTACATGAGTTCCGCCGTAGTAGCGCCGAGAGCGGCGGACCAGGTGAGGCCGGAGTGTCTGAGATCGTGCAGATGAAGGTCGGTGCGACCGACGGCTCGCCTGGAGGCGTCCCACGCCCTGTCAAGAGTCCTAGGTGACACCGGCCGTCCGTCCTCACCAGCAAAGAGCCACGCCTCCTTCGAGGGGCGAGTGAAACGATCTAGATGGTCTCTCAACTGGGACCCTGGGGCCTGACCAGAAGCTCTGTCGTCGTTGGATGGATCGCCCACAGCCCACGATCGAAAGCACAGTGATGGAGTGCACAAAGAGGTAGTCCGTTGCGAGCATCGAACGAGCCAGATTGGCCGGCAGCCCTGCTAACCGGGTGTCTTGTGGGCCATTCAACCCACGTTGACATGACATGTCCCCGGGCATATGGTCGCTCAGCCGGTCCGGTGTCATTGGCGAGACCCGGAGGACAGGAGGCGGGAGATTGAGCACTGCAGAAGAGCTCGAAAGGCTCGTCGCTCTGCGTGACCGGGGAATCCTCAGCGAAGAAGAGTTCCAAGCCGAGAAAGCTCGCCTGCTCGGGCAGTCGTCGGCTGACGGGCCTTCCGAGGCGCCGTCTCCGACCGAGCCGATTTCAACCCAGCCTTCCTCCTCAGAAGAACAGACTTCACCCGGGCTCGCCGCTTCGTCAGCGGGACCGGCGGTGACACCATCTGGTTCGCCCGTGCCAACAGGAGGTAGCGACCGTGAGCAGCAGCAGGGGGGCTTCTCTCTCACGAGCAAACATGTCCTGATCGGTCTCGTGATCCTTGCGGTGATCTTGGCTGGAGCACTGGGCATCGTCCTTACCGAGGGCAGCACGCCAGCGGCGAACGCCAGCGAGATATTCCTGCAACCGACGAACGCCCAAGGCCAGAATCCCTTCACTCCCAATGTTGGGGAAAATGCTCCGGCTACAACTAAGACGGCAGCAGCTTTGACCCCATCGAGCGGGACGAACCTCGCCTCGTACTCGGGGAACTCAATCGGCCTCTACGGAGGCACCCTAGATACATCGAGCTGCAATCCAGGGCAGATGGTTGCGTACTTGGCAGCCAATCCACAGAAGGCATCAGCGTGGGCCGCAGCCGAGGGAATCCCAGTCAGCCAAGTCTCGACCTACATCAATGGTTTGACTCCGATGACTCTGCGTTACGACACACGAGTCACCAACCATGGCTATGTGAATGGCCAGGCCAATGCCATTCCTGAGATCCTGCAGGCGGGCCAGGCGGTCCTCGTCGACAGCCATGGTGTGCCTCGGGCTCGCTGTTTTTGCGGAAATCCATTGACACCGCCTGCGGCGGTAAGTGGGACTCCTCATTACACGGGCGTCCAATGGACCAGCTTCTCACCGACGACCACCATCGTCATCATTCAATCGAGCACGACCATCGACAACTTCACGTTGATCAACAACTCGACCGGTGAAGCTTTCAGTCGGCCAGCGGGAACTACAGGTTCTTCGGATAGCCCTACACCGAGCTGTACGGCTGGTGGACCGAGCATGCCCGGCGTGACGGCGTGCACAACGACGACTACGAAATGTCTGACAGGTAAGGGGTTCGCCAGCATCTCTTGTCTCGATGCTGCTGTGCAGGCAGCTGATCGAGCAGGTGGCAGCTACGGGGGTCATCTTTCCGACGCAGTGGCCAACTGTGGGCCTGCTGACGCCAATCTCTCAAATGGGGCTTACGTCGCTTGTGGATTGACATCTACGTCAGTTGGATCAGCCACAGAAGTTGTTCTGATAGGCCCTACCCCACCTGGTTTCACGGTCACATGGAGTCCAAGCTCATCTGTTCCGTGTAACCAGCTCAATGCGGGCGAGCTGGCTGCGTTCGAGGCTTATCCAGATCTCGGTGGGTGCGTTAACTACTCGGCCAACGCCGGCAACACTGGAACACCAACGACAACCACGACTGCGGCTCCGCCCGCATCGCAGATCACGTTAACCAGCCTTGATGCCGCTGTGGCAATGCAAAGCGATGCCACTGTGGCAGCGCAAACCGGCATTAGTGCCGCTGAAGTGGCAACTTGCGGTCCCCCTTCCGTCAGCTTCGCGGTTGGAACTGACATCTTGTGCCACTTGCTCGACCCGTCGATTGGCGGGGCGATGGAAGTGATTCAAATAACGGGCACCACACCATCCTCCTTTACGGTCGTGGTCGCTCCAGGCTCGGACATTGCGTGTGCGGGTCTCAATGCTGCTGAGCAAGGCGCCTTCACCGCCGATGGAGAGTCCTGTGACGCCAACGGATGAGGGTGCTGGGACTACTCATGAGTGACTGGTTCGCAAGAGAGGTTGGTGCGTTCGAGAAGGGCAGCGATCCGTACCAGCAGGCGCCTCGCTCTTGACCTGGAGGGGGTCAAAAACGGCCGTTTGTGGCAGAGGTTCGTTCTTAGGCCCCTGCCCATCAACGGCACTTTCGGGCTACCCGAGTCCAACCCGCCAGTGACCAGTTCCGCCCGACTAGCCTTCATGACATGAAGGGGCGGTTACCGCTCTATCTGGCCTTGACTGGGACGGTTGCAGTCCTGAGCGGGGTCGGCATCACGCTGGCCCTGCTCGTTCAGCGTGTGAGCTGCGACGGCGGGACTTCGCCTATGTCGGCATGCCTTGGATACACGAACAGCATCCATTGGGCATATCCCATCGTCGCCATCGGAGTGATCTGTTTCATTGCCGCAGGGTTGTCTGCGGCCCGGCTGGGTCGCCGCCGCCCAGCAGAAGACCCTCTGTTTAGTCCAGGTGGCGAGGATCTAAGCCCCCACTGACCCAGAACGCCGCGGCCGCCGATTAGCCGCATCGCCCGGCGCTAAGGGACATTCGCACACACGCTATTCACACGTGGACTGCGGTGTGAATGTCCTCCAACGACAACTCGGTGGTTTCCTGCACACCGCACTGAGCACAGTCCTCTGTGTGTCGCCATGTTTTGATCAGGCGGGTTCTCGATGCATTGAGGTAGACACAGAGAATCTCGGCATCTGGATCCACCTCGAGTTTCCAGTATGGACGCCAATCCGTCGACACGGATCCATATGCGACCTGAATACCCTTGAGGATGCGACAGAACCGCATCCGGTCAGGATCAAAGATCCATGTGCTATGGCACGATTCAACGATGATGACGTCCATGAACCGGCCTGGGATCCCGGAAGATACATACCTTGGAAGCGAGGATGGAGTCACGGAGAAGAAGGCCACATCGAAGCGGTATCCGCCTGAGCTGAAGGAGCGCGCCGTCCGGATGGTCAAGGACCTCCGGCAACAAGATCCCGGCGACAAGGCGGTGATCTCGAGGGTGGCCCGACAGCTCGGGGTCGGCGACGAGTCGCTTCGAGCCTGGGTCAAGCAGTCCGAGATCGACACCGGCGCTCGGGCGGGTCTGTCCACGGCCGAGCATCCAGAGCTGAGAGAGGTTGCGCAAAGTCATGAGGGAGTTACGCCGCTCCAACGACATCTTGCAGGTGGCCGCGACTTTCTTCGGGGCGGAGCTCGACCGCCGACAAAAGAAGTAGTCGCCTTCATCGACGCCCATCGGGACAATGAGACCGGTGGGCGTCGATGGGGGGTCGAGCCGATCTGCGCGGAGCTTGCAGTCGCCCCCTCCACCTATTACGACACCAAGTCGCGGCCACCCTCGGCCCGGGCCCTTCGTGACGCGCAGCTCGGACCGGCCCTGGTCGACCTGTGGAAGCACAACTACTCGGTCTACGGCCGGCGCAAGCTGACCAAGGCGGCCCGTCGGGCCGGCCACGACGTCGGGCGAGACCAGGTTGCCCGATTGATGCGCAACCAGGGCATCCGCGGCGCCAGCCGCTCCAAGAAGCGCTTCACCACCAAGTCGGACCCCACGGCGCTCCGTGCCCCGGACTTGGTGAACCGCAACTTCAGCGCCTCGCGCCCGACGAGCTGTGGGTCGCCGATTTCACGTACTGCTCGACGTGGTCGGGCATCGTCTACGTCGCCTTCGTGATCGACGTGTTCTCGAGGCGCCTCGTCGGCTGGAAGGCGGCCCGCTCCATCACGACCACCCTCGTCCTCGACGCCCTCAACATGGCGGCGTGGACCCGACGGCACACCACCCTCGAAGGACTGATTTGTCACACGCACGCCGGGAGTCAATACACGTCAATTGCCTACACCGAGCGGATCGACGATGTCGGCGCCGCCCCGTCGATCGGGACCATCGGCGACAGCTACGACAACGCCATGGCCGAATCGGTCATCGGGCTCTTCAAGACCGAGCTACACCGCAATCCGGCCGCCCTGGCCGACAACGGCGGGCCCTGGAAGGGCCTCGACGACCTCGAGATCGCCACTTGCGCCTGGGTCTCATGGTTCAACGAGGAGCGCCTGCACTCAGAGCTCGGGGATGCCACGCCGGCCGAGTTCGAGGCCGACTACCGTCAAAGATCTCAGCCCGACGTGGCATGAGAAACCAAACCAACGAGCCTCCGTCTAACCCAGGCCGGTTCAATGCTCCGGTACGCCCTGCCAAGGAGAGGACCCCCGGCACGACCAAGTGGTCGTATGCGCTGTCAGGTGATCTGAGAGTGCGTCGTCGATTGCGTCGTCACTTCCCGCCCGCCATGGGCGGGCACGGGGTGCCACCAGGGCGGCAAATGGGCTACCGACGGACGATACTGAGCGACGTGAACTGGTTGCTACTGCCCTATGACGAAAAGCGATTGACTTGGTTCATGACCGAGGAGCTAGGGCTGACTTTGCTTACCCGCCCTCTCGCTACCGGTGAGAACCTTCCTGGGCCACCCAAGCGGTCCCAAGAGCAATACGTTGACATGGTGTTCTGGGCCTCGGAACTTGGCCCTGTTCGCCGACTCGGGGACGCTCCGCAACCGACGGACCCAGTCGATTCCGTTTGGTTTACGCTCAATCGGGAGCGGAATCCCAGCAACTGGCAAAACATCGTGGATGCCGGCCGCACGCCGATCATTCGATTCCGCCGATCCAACTGGAATCTCAATGGATGCCTCAACCCCGGACTTCTGCAGGGCATGTCGCTGCCGATAAAGGATCAACCACCGGACCTGATGGCCCTGAAGCGCAAAGCGGAACGATGGTTGAAGTCTGAGGGTGCGCAGCTCAATCCGTTCGAGCACTGTACAAAAGTGACGCAACCCGCACCCAAGAATCTGAATCCGTTTTGGGTTTGGGCACGACCAGAAGCCCTTCGCTGGGTCGAAGCCGGAGGCGAAGTGTGGCCGTGGAACGCCTAGAAGCAAACTGGGTGGCCACATAGCCCAGACGCCGGTGTTGGCGCTATAGCGGTGCCCCCTTGACGCCCTAGGAATGGTCTGGCTTGCTTGTATCGATGGGGACTGCAGAAGACGACCGTGGCGTACCGAGCAGGGCAAGGGGACGGAAGTTGCAATCTGGAATACACCGCCGAGCAATCGCAGCTGGCCTTCTTGGTGCGATGGCAGGGCTGGTCTTGTGCAGTTTTGTCTCGGCCACCGCTGAAGCTTCGTCGAAGAAGACCGAGACCCTGCAGATCTTGGTCACCAACGACGATGGTGTGGGGGCGCCCGGGATCAATGCGACGGTGAAAGCACTGACCGCCCTCCCCGACACCAAGGTCACTGTGGTGGCACCCCTTACCAATCAGAGTGGGACCGGTGCGAAGGTGACAGCGGGGACATTGACGGTGACTAATGCGACGACGGCCAGCGGGTATCCGGCCAAGGCGGTCGCTGGCTATCCCGCAGACACCATCATCTGGGCCATCGACGACCATGGCATCTCGCAGCGCCCGAATGTGGTCGTTTCGGGGATCAACTTTGGCCAGAACATTGGTCCGTTGGCCATACTCTCTGGGACAGTCGGAGCGGCGGAGACTGCTCTGGCCCATGGCATCCCCGCCCTCGCCGTCAGCCAAGGCGTCGACAACGGCCAATCGCCCAACTTCTCTCAAGGTGCCAGGTATCTCGTGGCCTGGGTGCAATCACACCGCAATGTCCTTCTCACGGCCACGAAGAAAACAGCCAGCAGCACAAATGGCAGTCTCAACGTCCCCACCTGCGCCACAGGACACATTCGTGGACCGGTGAAGGTGGCCGTCGCCACATCGCTCTCCGGCTACACGATTACCACTGTGAATTGCCTCAGCACCACCACCAAACCGTCCACCGACGTGGATGCCTTCGTGGAAGGCTTCGCTTCCATCTCAGCACTTCATCCGGTGAATCCTCCATCGTGAGTGTGCCGTGGCATGGGTCACGGTGGCCCCTGCCCACAAACGGCTGTGGAATACCCCTCGACGTGACAAAGGACCCTTTGCGCTGAAGCCCCGATGTGCTGTCATCCGAAGTGAGGATGTACCGAGCGACGGAGGTTGAAGGATGACGACGATCCCAGTCACCAGATCGTTAGATCGTCGAAGAAAGACAATCACCACGTTCGTCATTTTCGATGCCGCTGCCGAACTCGCAGCCATCCGGACAGGCGACGTATTCGAACTCCTGACAGACGACTTCGAGCCCTTCACGCACGACGTGGCGGCCTGGTGCGATGCGGCAGGGCACAAGCTGATCTCGTCTGAATCCACAACCGACGGGCTTCGCTTCCTGATTGAGAAGGGACCGGCTCCAACCACCGATGCCAGCTTGGCCGTGGTGATCTCTTCCGACGGCCTGGAGGAACTCCTGTCGCCCCTTGGCTTCGCCCTCGCCGCTGCTCTGGAAGGCATGACAGTCCACGTCTACGTGCAGGGCCCTGCCGTACGGGTGCTTGTGCGAGGCTTTCGGCCAAAGCTGCATGGCTGGGCCCGGCCCTTCAGCCGGTTTGCCGCATCTGGTCTGAGCAGGGCCGGACACCTCCCCGCCGAGGACAAGCTGCGCCAGCTTCGCAGCCTCGGTGCGAAGATCTATATGTGCGGCCCCTCGATGCAACACTTCCGAGTCAAGCCCGATGACCTCATCTTCGACGACCTTCCGCTCGTCGAGTACTTCTCCTTCATGTCGGTCATGAAGGAGGCCGACGTCCACATTTACGCCTAAAGACTGCCGCGACCAAGGCGGGGTGAATGGTGAAGTAGATGTTCGGAGCGTGCCGCCGATTCTGAGAGGTGGGAGGTGATCTGAGTGGCTCAAAGACCGGACCAGCGGATCAGATGACAGATCCCACCTATCGCCGTTACCGACTACGTGGGCCTCATTGGGCCTTCGGTGTCAGTAGGGCGGCACTCGTTGTGGTTCGCAGTTTGCCGCAACATTTGCAGAAACGCATCTTCTGCAGGAGGTCCCCGTCAAACCCGAAGGGTGACCCGGCCACGGCCAGCCTGCGGCTCAGCCGATTCCAAGCGGGTCTCCGTGTCCACATACATTGCCGGACAGTGGAACACCTTCGGCGGTCGGTCCGGAGGCGATAGGACCGATTTTTTGGGGGTTTCACTGTACGAGCCCCACCGCCATGGGGCACGAGTGGGACACGTAGGGCCGAGGCCGACGAACGTTTCGGGATGCCCCTCGAAAACCTCCCCGTTCCGCATAGATCGTTTGCACCTCTGGCCAGTCCAGAGGAAGGCATCGCCCTGATCTCAACGCCCGATATGGCCCACCATCATGTACGAGACGACGGAAGGATTTCGTCGAGGAGTGTCTGGACCCGCAGCTTCACAGCCTCTCGGATGGGACGGATTTGGTCCAGTGACTTCTCGGTCGGGTCTTCGAGCTCCCAGTCCTCGTACCTCTTTCCGGGCACCAGTGGACAGGCGTCCCCGCATCCCATCGTCACCACGACGTCGGCAGCGCCGAGGAACTCGTCGGTCCAGGGCTTGGGGAACTCCTGGGAGATGTCGATCCCGACCTCGGCCATCGCCTTCACCACGTCCTGGTTGAGTTCGGACCCCGGTTCGGAACCACCCGACCATGCAATGGCACGTCCGGCAGCCAGATGGTTGAACCAGCCCAATGCCATCTGGGAGCGCCCTGCATTGTGCACGCAGAGGAAAAGCACGGCAGGAACACTCTTCAGCGTTTGATCCCGAATGTGGGCCAGGGCCTCAAGACGCTGCAAGGCGTACTTCTCGGCGGTGACGGTCAGCCACTTGGTGACCGTGGCTCTCTTCGCTATGTCGTCATAGCTCTCAAACACGAACGCCTCGATGGTCTCGAAGCCGAAGATGCCTTTGAACTTGGTGTGCAGGTGTTTGCAAACATGGTTCAGTTGCACTCTCTGTTGTGGTGTCATGTGCTCGTGATCAGACATGTTCTTCCCCTTTCGCTTACAACGCCTAACCTGTCCTTAGGACGTGACTCCGCACCGACTTAGCCACCGCTCAATCCCTGCGCTCGCACCCAGGCCTGGGCGCCCATCTGCATGGCATCCCACGGGCTCCCAAGGGGCGGTGTGTACGAGAGGTCGAGGTCGCTCATGGCGTCCACGGTCATCTCGTTGAAGATGGCGGTGGCTGCGATGTCGATGCGCTTGGCCACCTCGGCGTGGCGGTGGCCGAAGAGCTGGACGCCCAGGAGCCGACCGGTTGTGCGGTCGCCCGTGTAGCGCATGCGAATGCGGTGGCTGCCCGGGTAATAGGCCTTGTGGTCGTCGGCCTCGAACTCGACCGTCACCGGGTCGAAGCCGGCAGAAAGCGCCTCGTGATCACGTAGCCCGGTGCGGGACGCCGCCATGTCGAAAACCTTCACGACCTGAGTCCCGAGGCTCCCGGCAAACTCCCTACTTCCCCCGATGGCGTTCTCGCCCGCTACCCGCCCCTGCTTGTGAGCCGTGGTCCCAAGCGGCAGGTAGGTGAGGCCCATCAGCCGGTGGTGGGTCGCTACGCAGTCACCCGCAGCGAAGACGCCCTCGAGGTTGGTGCGCATCCCCGGGTCCACGCTGATGGCCCCGCCGATGCCGAGTTCGGCCCCAGCAGAGCCTGCCAGCTCCGTGTCAGGACGCACGCCAACGACGACCAGCACCATGTCGGCAAAGGCGGCGAACTCGGCGCCCGAGGACTCGACAGCGTCGATCTGGAAGCGACCAGCCGAACCCTTGGGTGCTCGGGCGATCCGCTTGACCGTCGTGTTGGTCCTCACGTCGACGCCGTGCGCCACCAGTTCTGCATTGACCAAGGCACCCAGGCTCGGATCGACGGTCGGAAGCACCTCTGGAAGCTGCTCGAACTGAGTCACCGATAGGCCACGGGCTCGGAGGCCCTCCGCCATCTCGAGTCCGATGTAACCGGCACCTACGATCACGGCGCTGGCCGGCTGGGCTTCCTCGAGCGTGCGCACCAGCTTGAAGGTGTCGCCCATGGAGTGGAGCAGGTGCACTCCGTCATCGGGACCGAGCGCCTCGGGACCGACGAGGCCTTCGATGGGAGGTCGTGTCGAGACGGCGCCGGTCCCCACCACCAGATGGTCATAGGCGAGCTGATCCTCGACCCCTACCTCGTCGATGACGTGCAGTCTGCGGCCCTCGACGTCGATCTTGGTGGCCAACGTGTTGAGGCGGACCTGCATCCCGGTTGCCTTGAGATCGTCGAGGGTGCGATGGGCCAAATTGCGCCAGTGGGTGACCTCACCCGACACGTAGTAGGGGATGCCGCAGATGGAAAAGTTGGGATAGGCGTCGGCGACGACGACCGTGACCTCGGTCGTCGGATCGAGCTCTCGGGCTCGGAGGGCGGCGCTGATGCCGGCGTCACTTCCGCCGATGGCGACGAGGTGCATAGGTTCCTTTCTGGGGGAGGTCGATGGTTGGAGTCAGCGGGTCTCGAGATCGTTCTCGTCCCGCAAGTGCGGCTCGATGACGTCGGCCGCCTCGGCTTTGGTGATGCCCGGATACAGGCCCTTGATCAGCCCGAAGGCCAGCACGCCGCCGACGATCTGGGCGGAGATGAAGTTGGGGACCGACGAAGGAGCGATGCCGGCGAAGCTGTTGGAAAACATGCGGCCAACCGTGATGGCCGGGTTGGCGAAACTGGTCGAGCTGGTGAAGAAGTAGGCGGCGCCGATGTAGGCCCCGACCGCCGCCGGGGCAAGGTGGGACCGCCCGGAGCGGGCCAGGGCAAAGATCACCAGGATAAGGCCGATGGTGGCGACGACTTCTGAGAGCCAATGGGGCCCCGAGGCCCGGTGCTTGGTCGAGATGGAGATGGCGGCCTCGGAGAACATCACGTTGGCCAGGATCGCCCCGCAGATGCACCCGATGACCTGGAAGGGTAGGTAGGCGGCGGCGTCCTTCCACTTGAGCCCGCCGAACCCGGCGTCGACGAAGGAGACGACCGGATTGAAGTGGCCCCCGGAGATCGGACCGAACATCAAGATGATGGCGAACAGGCCAGTGGCAGTGGCGGCTGCGTTCTCGAAGAGTTGGAGCCCGATGTTGCCCGGTGACAGGTTCTGCGCAGCAATGCCCGAGCCGATGACGATGGCGGCCAGGAATGCACTGCCCAAGAACTCAGCGAGCAGCCGCCGCCACAAGACGGTGTCCCTCACCCGCCTGTCCCCGATCGACTTCGTCGCTCAGCAGCAGGACGAGCGGGCCTGCGCCGTACCCGCCGCCACGGGACTACTCCCGACCGCCTCGGGGACGCAGCAGGACCCGTCACCGGCGATGCCCGTCTCGGCCGGAGCATCGGCCAGCACGGTGTAGACCTCCCAGGGAGCGCCGTCGGGGTCGCTGACCCAGACCTTGTCCTGGACGGCGTAGCAACAGGTCGTCTGCTCCTCGATCTCGGTCTCGAGCCCCGTGTCGTTCAGGCGTCCCGTCGCTGCCGTCACCTCGTCGGGGGTTTCGACCTCGACGCCGAGGTGGTTGAGTGCGCCGACTGTCCCATGACCCCGTGCGGTGTGGTCCTCCATCAACACAAGCTTGAGCGGCGGATCTGCGATGGCGAAGTTGGCGTAACCCGGCTGGCGCTTGGCCGGCTCGGTTCCGAACAGCTTGGTGTAGAACTCGATGGCTTCCTCAATGTCGCTGACGTTCAGTGCGAGTTGGACTCTCGACATGCTGACCTCCCTGTACTATCAACCTCAGTCGATGTATCGAGTATGGCTGATACATTGATAGATGTCAATATCTTCTGAGGAGGGGTGACCCGTGAGCAAGCCGGCCGCTACCAAGGTCCGATCCACGGAGTGCTGCGCATCCGTTCTCGCTGCACCCCTTGACACCACCGACGCCACCGAGCTGGCCAACGGGTTCAGCGCACTGGCGGACCCGGTCCGGCTGCGGGTACTGAGCATCCTTGCCGCCTCACCAGAGGGAGAGGTCTGCGTGTGCGACTTCGTCGAGCCATTGGCCAAGAGCCAGCCCACCGTCTCGCACCATCTGAGAGTCTTGAGCGAGGCGGGTCTCGTCCAGGGCGACCGGCGGGGCAAGTGGGTGTGGTACTCGCTCAACCGTGATCGTCTGGCCGAGCTCCGGGCGGCCATCGACAGCTAGGCAGGCCCCCGGCCGGTTGTCGGTTCCGCTCAGGGTGCGTCAAATACGACGGTATTTGACCCCCCCATCGTTAACGCATCTAATCGACGTGGGGCCCCAACCAAGCGCCGAGCACGCCTGAGTCATTTATTAAGGGGATAACCCACTGAGCTCTGGCCCCCACTCGGGATCCACTTCGGGCACTCCACGGGCACTAAGCCTCGATCCACCGATTTTCCGCCATGACAATGGCTGACGTCGTGGTGCGCCCGTCGTAGTCGGGATGGAGTTGTCGGACCCTCGTGAAAGGCGTGCAGGGGCCCGCGTGCTCGTGTCCGAATGTGATGTCAGCGCATGGACAGCGTCTGCGGCTGCGCCCGTCCGCGGTGTCGAGATTCACGTGAGGAGCGGCAGCGCCCGGATCTGCTCGAGCGCCTGGGTGAAGGTGGTCGCCCATGGCCAACGCTCGGGGAGACGCAGCACGATGGCTCCGCTGCGATTGACGAGGCGTCCGGGGAGGGCGAGGACGCGGGTGCGCACGCTGCGGGCGACGGTCAGCTGATCATCGGGATGGACGTCGCCGAGCTTGGCACTCCAGCGGATGAGGTTGTGAGCGAGCACGGCGCAGGACAGCCAGGCCGCGTTGGCGAAGAAGTGGCCCGAGGGGCAGTGTTCGAGCCCCGCTCCCTCTTTGAGGTCACGGATGGCGAGCTCGATGCCGGCATGGGCGCGGTGGAAGACATCGGCCTCGACCGTATCGAAGGCGACGTTGGTGACGAAGACGTGGTGACGCCACTCGGGCCACATCGCCGCCTGGCGCGTATCGGCCAGTCGAGAGCGGCGCACGACCAGACGCAGTTCGCGCCGCTTGCCGCGCGTCCCGCTCACGTAGGTCGTCTCGGCCACCTGGGCCAGCCCGGCGTCGGGATAGTCGATGGTGCGCCACGCCGACTCGTCGATTGCGTCGATGCAGGTCCTGACCTGGGCGTTGACGGTGACGGTGATGGAGTAGGCCACGCCCAGGCGCACCAAGGTGTCGATGAGCGCGTAGGAGAAGAACCCGGCGTCGGCCCGCAAGGTGAGCGCGCCGCTGGCCCCGGCCCGACGCACCCGGGCGACGAGCTCCTCGACGAATCGCTTGTGGCCGCGCTGGGAGGATCCCTTGCGCAGCCGGGCGTGGAGCACCTCGCCTGTCTTGGCCCAGGTGGCGATGAGCGGGTGATACCCGAGGACGCGGGTGTAGCCATAGGCGGCACCCTGCTTCAACTTGCCGTGGACCTCGCAGATCGTCGAGTCGAGATCCATCGTCATGGGTGAACTGCCCGGCCCCGCCCCAAGTGACCAGGCTCGGCGGATCGCTTCGGCGATCACCGCGTCGAGCTGGCGGATGTGCCCGAAGGTGAACGCGCGCAAGAAGGTGCCGAGCGTCGACGGCGCCATGACCCGGAAGGGAAGGACACGTCCCGTCGCGCCGGCACGGAGACGATCGGCGTGGTCGATGTGGCTGGCACCGGCCAAGATTGCAGCGACCAGGGTGAGCACCTTGCGTCCCGGACGAGAGCCGCCGACGCGGCCACCGAGGTGCACCATGGTGTTCACGAGCGCCTCGAGGCCGAGGCGAACCATCAGGGTCGCCGGCACGATCAGCCCCGCATCGGCGACCAGCGACGGCTCGTCAAAGATCACCCCGATCCGGTCGATCCCGCGCGATACTGGACTCACCGAAAGTGCCTCCTTTGGTGCTGGGGAACTGCGACGTCGAACACCGCAATTCTTCCAGCGCAGGAGGCACTTTCCGCGGATACGCGACCTACGTTCTGCTCACTTCATCGGTGGATCGAGGCTAAGCACTCGTCAGCAGCTGGCGACAACGGTTCTCAACCGACAGGGTTGGCTCGAAGGGCCAACCGGTCCCCGAGACTGTGTCCGTCTGTGTCCTTCAGAGGTCGAAATATGGTGCCAAACAACGGGGGATGGTGAAAGACAAATCGGCAGGTCAGGTCTCATGACCAGGGTCTGCATCCACCCTCTCAAGGTGGCGACACGGGTTCGAATCCCGTTGGGGCTGCTTCAGAATTCCGTGGTCAGCGAGTTGGAACACTTGGCTTGGTTCGACGGTGCCCATCCAGTTGTCCTTCTTAGGCCTGAGTTGCTGGGCACGGAAAGGGTGGTGACATCTGCGACAGTCGCGGTTCGGGATCCGCAGTTCAGCAACGGTTAGGCCTCTACGGCCGTTCGCGCACGCCCGATCAGCCTCTTGGCCCATCCAACGAGATCCCGCGCCTCTCCAAGAGCGAAAAACGAGACGCCATAACTGGCCAAGTCTTTCTTCTGCAGCAGTCTCTTGAGGTCTTTTGCCATTTCCGCCCCGCCCGGCTCCACGGTCTCCAGAAGAGCGACGGCTTCGTCGTGAGCTTGTCCACGCGCTCTTTTGCGAAGGCGGGCGCAGCAAGCGGCGTCTGATGCTGCAATGCCGGCCAGGATCGCCAGGGCGGCTGCCACGCCGGAATTAGCCACTGCCGTTGTGTCCTCAAGAACGAGCTCGGCCGCGAGTACGAAGGCCTCGGCTTGCTCGAGTCGCGTCTGCGCCTCTGGCCTGCCGCACGTTTGTGCTCGAGGGTTCACGATGCCCTTGCCAGTGCTGAGCGGTTCCCGCTGATCTCCACAAGGTCTTGCTCCCAGCTCCTCACGATTGGCTCCTCGGCGCGTCGCAAACGCCCGATCTCTGCTGGGCTCTTAAGGACAACCTGAGCCGGATTGCCGGTCCAACGTCCGATGAGGTGGGCGAGGTGCATTGCCGAATCGCCAAGGTTCTCGACATCTCCGACGATCAGTAGGTCGATGTCGCTCGCCTCATCTCCGTCCCGGCGCGCCGCCGATCCGTAGAGGCCGACCAGTAGCGGCTTCGGTTGCCAAGAGTCGACCTCGGCCCGAATGCGCCGGGTCAACTCGCCATAGAGGGATGCGAGGGCCTCGATAGGGCCGGCTGCAAGATGCTCTCGGTTCAGCCGATAGCCGCCAGGGACGAGGTCTACGAGTCCCGAGGCGACCATTCGCAGCAATACGGTCCGGACGCCACTCTTGGAGGCCCCTTCGGTGAGTCGATGCACCGCTCCCAATGTCATTGGGCCGTTGGTCGAGCTCAGGGCGGCGTAGACGTGGCCGTCGAGGCTGGGTATCACGCTAGAAATGGGACTACTGACGTCCATTAGGTCCTAAGTCCCCCATCCTGTGAAATATCGCACGTCGTACACTATAATGCACCCCGTATGAAATATCGCACACGCTACGAAATAACGTCGGCCCTGGTACTTGGGACCGCATTCCGCCGGCTGGATCAGCCGCCTCACGAGCCCAGCTGACCGCGACCCCGGAGCAGCTGTCGATGCACGACCTGGAACCTCCTGGAGACGATGCACTGATCGACGAGATCCATGCGCTCCGATCTGAAAACCAGCGGCTGAGATCGCTGCTCGGCCTTGACCAAGCGAGCCGCCACCAGGTCGCCCAACCTTGGGAACCGACGCTGTTCGCCGACTCGGATCATGTGGAGCTCACAGGCGAAATCAGCGGGGACTCACCCGCTGAAGCCAAGATCGCCCTCTTCCGCTCTCGATTCGCGGGACGCGAGGACGTGTACGCCCTCCGATGGGAGAGCGCGAGGACGGGGAAGAGGGGCTGGAGCCCGGCGGTCGAGGGTGGCTGGGCGAACGCGAAGAAACCGGGTCGCACGTACCTGCCGCTCGATGAAGGAGTTGTGGAATCGCACCTCGCTGGTGAGAGTCACCTCGGGCTCTACCCGCTACGGCGAGGCGACGAATGTCGACTCTTGGCTTGTGACTTCGACGGAACGGGTTGGATACTCGATGCGCTGGCCTATGTCGACGCTGCTGCCGCCATAGGCGTTCCCGTCGCGCTCGAGCGATCACGCTCTGGCGAAGGGGCGCACACCTGGACGTTCTTCTCCGGACCTATACCCGCCGCTACGGCTCGACGCCTGGGAGTGCATATCCTGCGCCAGGCGATGGAGGTCCGAGCCGAGCTCGATCTCTCGAGCTATGACCGACTATTCCCTACCCAGGACTTCGTTCCGAAGGGATCCTTCGGGAACCTGATCGCCCTCCCGCTCCAGGGAGCGAGCCGGCGACAAGGGAACACCGTCTTTCTCGACCCAGCCAGCCTCCAGCCCTACGAGGACCAGTGGGCGTTCCTGGCGACGATTCCTTGCATGTCTCCCGAGGCCGTGGATGCGCTGGAGAAGATGCTGGCACCCGTTGTAGCCGGACCTGATGACACCCAGTACCGACGGCCACTGAGCGGAGCGCATCAGAAGCCGCCGGAGGTGATCCGGGCCGTTTCAGGCGCCATGTTGGCCATTGACCGCATTGGCGTGCCCCCGGCGCTCGTGGCCTCGCTCAAGCATCTGGCCTCTTTGCACAACCCGGAGTACTACGAAAAGGAACGGCTGCGCTTCTCCACGTGGAACACGCCGCGCTTTCTACGGTGCTACCGAGAGACGATCGATCAGCTCCTGCTCCCACACGGAATTGCTGACCAAGCTGCCCACATGGTCAGCGAGGCCGGTAGCAATCTCGAAGTAACCGACGCATGCTCGTCTCCCACGTCAATCGACATATTGTTGCGGGCCTCTCTCACGGACCGTCAGCAGAGTGCGCTGGATGCGCTGGTTCCACATCATCTCGGTGTACTTGTGGCGCCTCCAGGTTCGGGTAAGACGGTGATCGCCTGCGGAGTTATCGCCCACCGCCGCCTCCCCACGCTCATAGTGGTCGATCGGCAGCCCCTCGTCGAGCAGTGGCGAGAACGTATTGTCGAACACCTCGGGATCGCCACCAAAGAGATTGGTCAACTTGGCGGCGGCCGAAACAAGGCGAAGGGCGCCATCGACATCGCGATGGCACAAAGCCTCGCTCGTCGGGACGATCTGGACGAGATCGCCAAGGCGTACGGGCTCGTTGTTGTAGACGAATGCCATCACGTTCCCGCGGTTACCTTCGAGCGCGTTGTGCGTGATATGCCAGTTCGACACTGGCTCGGTCTGACAGCGACTCCCTACCGCCGGGATCATCTCGAAAAGCTCATCACGATGTATTGCGGAGCGGAGCGATACCAGATGACGCCGGACCACGATGAGCACCTCCGGGTTGAGCGGGTTCTTGTGACGCATACCACCGGCCATGAACACTCCGGTGACGAGGAGCTGGGCATTCAAGCCGTATTCCGGGCACTCGTTGAAGATAAGGAGCGCTCGCGGCAAATTTGCGGTGACATCGCTGCAGCCATTGAGGCCGGGCGAAACTGTCTCGTGCTCACGCAATGGACCGAGCACCTCGAGACCCTCTCCGGGGAACTCCGACGGCTCGGGATCGAAGCGATCGTGATGCGAGGCGGAATGGGCAAGAAGGCACGTGCGAGCGCCTCGGCCGAGATGGAGGCGCAGTCGTCTCTTGGCGGCCTCGCTCTACTGGCGACTGGAAGCTTCCTCGGGGAGGGATTCGACCTTCCCCAGCTCGACACACTGTTCCTCGCGTTTCCCTTGGCATTCAAGGGCCGCATCGTTCAGTACGTGGGCCGAGTACTTCGGCCTACGCCGGGAAAATCGCGAATCGAGGTGCACGACTACGTCGACATCAATGTTCCCGTGTTGGCCCGCATGCAGGTGAAGCGTCTCCCGGCCTATGTCTCGCTGGGTTTTCCGCTCGACAAGAAGGCGCGACGCCGGAGCAGGGTGAAGATAGAGGATTCGCCAGAGCTCCGTCCGTAGACGGTGTGGATTCTCAGGATCCAACCGCCTATCTGTTTGCCCATCTATTCCGTCCAATTGGCCGGACACGGGCAGAACCCCTGGACGCATGTATCGCAATAACCAGGGAGGATGGCACTGGAGCGCACCCACCGGACAGTCCTGGCTGCTCTCTCAAGGTGGCGACACGGGTTCGAATTCCGTTGGGGCTGCAAAGAAATCTGCGCGAATAGGCCTTCATCTTTCCTGGTCAGGGAATTCCGTCTCGTAGCTTGATTCCGCTCTGCCCATCAATCTGACAACGAGCAATCTGTGGTCCCACCGGCCGTAACTCGTTGGTGCTCAGAGCACAGCGAATTCACAGCTTTGCCGGTCAACCGAGGACGGAGAGGGCCAAGGCCTCGCTCGCCTGGCGAGACGCAGTGGGTCAGCACTCGCGAAAGCTCGTATCAACATCAGCGGACGTCGCTCTCAAGACTGTACGACTAGGTCGATGGGGACGGGTGACATTGGTGACAATGGGGGCTGCGTCCAGTACTGGACCGACCGGCCGCGGGCTCGACGGACGGTCTCTCTCCGTCCTCTCTCTGAGGCGAGTCGCGGGGCACGTTGACCCCCGGCCCATTGACGTTTCATCTGTTTTGCACGCGGCCAGCACCATGACCCGATCTGAAGGGAAGGGACGGCCCGGATGACAACGACTATTCCGTGGTCGCGTTCGATCAGCGGGCTCTTCGTCAGATCCCTGGTCCTCGGAACACTCGTGCTCGGAGCGCTCATCGTCCCCCTGTTCGCCGGGTCGCAGCGGGCGTTCGCCGCGGGCTCCGTCTCGGACAACTTCAACCGGGCCAACGGACCTCTTGGGGTCGGCTGGACCGACATGTCCGACGGTGGTTTGGCGATCTCGTCGCAGGTGGTCGTCGGCACCAAGACCACCTACTCGGGCGACATCCGCACCGGTGAGACCTACGCCAGCGACCAGTCCTCCCAGATCGAGGTCACCTCCACCCAGCTCAGCGGTGGGCAATGGATAGGCGCGGCAGTGCGAGCCCAAAACGGCGGCCAGAACCTGTATCTCGGTCTCTACTTCTGGGACAACGGCAACCCTGAGCTGATGCTCTACAAGCGGATCAGTGGCAACTGGACCCAGCTCGGCGGCTCTTCGTTCCAGGGCGCCCTGGCGGCGGGCACCCAGTTGAACCTCAGCGTCACCGGTTCGAAGCTCACCTTCACCCAAAACGGTGTCACGCGCATCACGGCCACCGACACCAGCCTGACCGGGGGCGCTCCGGGCATCATGGCTTACGGCGCTCCCAAAGGTGACAACTGGGTCGGCGTGGGGACGACCGGCTCCACCTACACGGTCGGGGGCACCATCGCCGGGCTCACCGGCACCGCGGTCCTCGAGAACAACGCCGGCAACGACCTGAGCACGAGTACCAACGGCGCCTTCACCTTCAGCACCCCCTTGGCCCAGGGCTCCGCCTACAACGTCACCGTCAAGACCAACCCTTCGGGGCAGGTCTGCACGGTCACGAACCCCTCGGGCACCATCGCCACGGCCAACGTCACCAATGTCTCGGTCACCTGTGTGACCCAGGTCGTGCCCACCTACACGGTCGGGGGCACCATCGCCGGGCTCACCGGCACCGCGGTCCTCGAGAACAACGCCGGCAACGACCTGAGCACGAGTACCAACGGCGCCTTCACCTTCAGCACCCCCTTGGCCCAGGGCTCCGCCTACAACGTCACCGTCAAGACCAACCCTTCGGGGCAGGTCTGCACGGTCACGAACCCCTCGGGCACCATCGCCACGGCCAACGTCACCAATGTCTCGGTCACCTGTGTGACCCAGGTCGTGCCCACCTACACGGTCGGGGGCACCATCGCCGGGCTCACCGGCACCGCGGTCCTCGAGAACAACGCCGGCAACGACCTGAGCACGAGTACCAACGGCGCCTTCACCTTCAGCACCCCCTTGGCCCAGGGCTCCGCCTACAACGTCACCGTCAAGACCAACCCTTCGGGGCAGGTCTGCACGGTCACGAACCCCTCGGGCACCATCGCCACGGCCAACGTCACCAATGTCTCGGTCACCTGTGTGACCCAGGTCGTGCCCACCTACACGGTCGGGGGCACCATCGCCGGGCTCACCGGCACCGCGGTCCTCGAGAACAACGCCGGCAACGACCTGAGCACGAGTACCAACGGCGCCTTCACCTTCAGCACCCCCTTGGCCCAGGGCTCCGCCTACAACGTCACCGTCAAGACCAACCCTTCGGGGCAGGTCTGCACGGTCACGAACCCCTCGGGCACCATCGCCACGGCCAACGTCACCAATGTCTCGGTCACCTGTGTGACCCAGGTCGTGCCCACCTACACGGTCGGGGGCACCATCGCCGGGCTCACCGGCACCGCGGTCCTCGAGAACAACGCCGGCAACGACCTGAGCACGAGTACCAACGGCGCCTTCACCTTCAGCACCCCCTTGGCCCAGGGCTCCGCCTACAACGTCACCGTCAAGACCAACCCTTCGGGGCAGGTCTGCACGGTCACGAACCCCTCGGGCACCATCGCCACGGCCAACGTCACCAATGTCTCGGTCACCTGTGTGACCCAGACGGGCAACGGCTCCGTCTCGGACAACTTCAACCGGGCCAACGGATCCCTTGGGGTCGGCTGGACCGACATGTCCGACGGTGGTTTGGCGATCTCGTCGCAGGTGGTCGTCGGCACCAAGACCACCTACTCGGGCGACATCCGCACCGGTGAGACCTACGCCAGCGACCAGTCCTCCCAGATCGAGGTCACCTCCACCCAGCTCAGCGGTGGGCAATGGATAGGCGCGGCAGTGCGAGCCCAAAACGGCGGCCAGAACCTGTATCTCGGTCTCTACTTCTGGGACAACGGCAACCCTGAGCTGATGCTCTACAAGCGGATCAGTGGCAACTGGACCCAGCTCGGCGGCTCTTCGTTCCAGGGCGCCCTGGCGGCGGGCACCCAGTTGAACCTCAGCGTCACCGGTTCGAAGCTCACCTTCACCCAAAACGGTGTCACGCGCATCACGGCCACCGACACCAGCCTGACCGGGGGCGCTCCGGGCATCATGGCTTACGGCGCTCCCAAAGGTGACAACTGGGTCGGCGTGGGGACGACCGGCTCCACCTACACGGTCGGGGGCACCATCGCCGGGCTCACCGGCACCGCGGTCCTCGAGAACAACGCCGGCAACGACCTGAGCACGAGTACCAACGGCGCCTTCACCTTCAGCACCCCCTTGGCCCAGGGCTCCGCCTACAACGTCACCGTCAAGACCAACCCTTCGGGGCAGGTCTGCACGGTCACGAACCCCTCGGGCACCATCGCCACGGCCAATGTCACCAATGTCTCGGTCACCTGTGTGACCCAGGTCGTGCCCACCTACACGGTCGGGGGCACCATCGCCGGGCTCACCGGCACCGCGGTCCTCGAGAACAACGCCGGCAACGACCTGAGCACGAGTACCAACGGCGCCTTCACCTTCAGCACCCCCTTGGCCCAGGGCTCCGCCTACAACGTCACCGTCAAGACCAACCCTTCGGGGCAGGTCTGCACGGTCACGAACCCCTCGGGCACCATCGCCACGGCCAACGTCACCAATGTCTCGGTCACCTGTGTGACCCAGACGGCCGGTGGACTCTCCGTCCAGTACCAGAGTACCGACGCCAACAACATCGAATACTTCTCGTACACCTCCCCGACCGACGGGGACGGCACCCAGACGTTGCGAGTCCTTGTCCCGACACACCCGGCGGCGGGCGTCGCGCACAATTTCCTCTATGTACTTCCCGTCGAGCCGGGAGTCGGGAGCTCGTTCGGCGACGGCATGCAGACAATGCTCGCGCTCGATGCCGAGGACCAATATGACCTGACGATCATCGAGCCGTCCTTCTCAATCGACCCCTGGTACGCGGACAACCCGAATGATGCGAACCTGCAATACGAGACCTTCATGACGTCGGAGCTCGTCCCTTGGGTCCAGGCCAATCTCTCGACGACGGGCACCGAGCAGAATTGGCTTATCGGGTTCTCGAAGTCCGGCATCGGAGGACAGGACCTCATCTTGAAGCACCCGGATCTCTTCCAGCTGGCCGCATCCTGGGACTTCCCCGCAGATATGTCGGCGTACGACGAATACGGCTCGAGCTCTGCGGACAACTACGGGACCGATGCGAACTTCCAGGCCAACTACCGGCTCACCGCTGCGTTCCTCGATGCCCACAAGTCGCCCTTCTTGACCAACAATCGCATCTGGATCGGCGGCTATTACGCCTTCCAGACCGACGTGTCGGACTACGACGCCCTGTTGACCTCAGAGGGGATCCTCCACACGTTGGGTCCGATGCAGCCGATCGCCCATAGATGGGACAGCGGATGGGTCGCGGCAGCGTTGGCCGCCCTGTACCAGGACAGCATCCAACTGCACTGACGCTCTCCGGCTCGATGTGCGGGCCAGCCGGCGAGCCGCGCCGATGGCTGGTCAGTGGTGCAGTCCAGACCGGGACCGAGGCCAGCGATCAAGAGACGGCGCTCTTGTTGCCGCGCCTGCGTGTAAGCGGGTTCCTCTGCGACGATCAGCACCGATGCTGTAGCGGCCTCGATGCAGATGAGCCACTGATTGACCCCCGGCTCGGCGAAGCGGGACTGATGCGGCTGAACGATATGGTTCCGAGCAGACCCTGCGATCTGGGCTGCTAAGACACGCGGGATGCCCGCAGGCGGGTGATCCGCCGCTCGATTCCCCGGTACCCGTAGGTCCGTGCCAGCGCCAGAGCCGCCGAGAGGTGGTCCTCGGGGTCGCCCAGCGTGGCGTCGCCGGCGTCGAAGAGGCATCGGGCCCACCAGTAGTGGGTCGTTGCCACCAGGAATGGTGCGCCCAGTCGCTCGGAGGAATCGAGACCCGCTCGGAACGACGCCACTGCGTCCGCGGGCTGGCCCAGGACGGCCTGGAGCTGGCCCGTGGCCGTCGCCACCGTGCCCGCTGTCAGGACGGACGCCGCGCCCACGTCGTGTGGATGGGACACCAATCGTGGCAGCAGGGCGCGGGCTGCCTCGTGATGGCGGAGATCGGCGATGGCGTGGCACCACAGCACGACGCTATTCAGCTGGTATGGATCGTTCTCGATGCTGGCGAACTGCGCCGCCACCTCGCCGGCCGTCACGGCGCGCGCCTCGTCGAGGTTGCCGTTCTCACAGTGCATAGTGGCCAGGCCGGCCTTCAGGCCGGGCAGCTGTACGTCGTCGGCCAGCATCTGCGTCAGCACAGGCTCGATCTCCTCGGCTCGGCCCTGGGCCCAGCGCAGGAACATCAGCAGCACCCCTGGAACGACGGTGGCATCGGGCTGTTCGCTCTCGAACCCCAGGGCGAAAGCATCGTTGGTCTGTGCCTCGGCGGCATCGAGGTCACCGTCGAGCCAGCTCCGCAGGACGCGGGTCCACGTCGTGATCCAGCGGAGGGTCGGCTGACCGATTTGATCGGCCAGGGTGATGGCGGCCTCGGAGGCCCGGTCGATCACTCCTCGCTTGCCGGCGTCGAGGTTGGCGAACACGGTGAACATGGCTGCGAACAGCCGAGCGACCGGGTCGTGCAGTTCCTCCGCAAGGGCGCTCGCCTCCCGTACGGTCTCCAGCCGCTCCGGCAGCATCTCGGGGCCCAAAATGGCGTTGAAACGGAGGTTCAGGACCTCGACTAACACCTGCGGATCGCCGAGCGCTCGCGCGATCGCTACCGCTTCCTCACTCAGGGCCAGCCGCTGCTGGAGCTCACCGGCCGGGGCCAACTCCTGAGCGAGCAGGGCCAAGAGCCGGGCGCGGGTGGCGCCTTGCTCCTCGCCGAGTGCGCAGAGAGCCCGCTCGAGCTGCCCGATCCTGTCATGATCGAGGCCGCCGACGGCGCTGAAGAAGCCGCGACTGTTGGCCAGCGCGGCGGCGACAACACGGTCGGTGGCACCAATGCGCTCGGCTTCGGCCGCCGCGGCCAGGAGCGTGGTCCGATACTCGCCGGCCCCGACCTGGCGTTGGGCCGTACCCCATCCGATGTGCAGATCTACCCCAAGGAGCGGGTCCGGCTGCGGCAATTGGGCGTAGAGCTGGAGCGCCTGTCCGTAGTAGCGCAGGGCCTCGTCGGGCGCCAGTGCCTCGAGGGCGGACTCAGCGGCGCGCTGCGAGTACTCGATCGCCTTCGACACGTCAACGGGTTGGGTGGCGTGGAACCAGTGGTATGCCAGATCGCGCACGGCCGCGGCGGAAGGAACTCGTCTCAGGTCTTCGAGGATCTCAGCAATGGCCCGGTGGGCACGGGCGCGGCGAGTCACGCCCAGGTCGTCGTAGAGGGTGCGACGAATAAGCGCATGGGTGAAGACGTAGTGGCCGGGTACGTCACTGACCTCCCGGACCAGGGCCGCGGCGTAGGCCGCATCGAGGATGTCGAGCACCTCGTCCTCGGTGCGGTTGGAGACCGAGGCCAGGACTTCGAGGTCGAAGTCGCGTCCGATCACGGCGGCCAATGCGAGCACTTGCTTTGCCGGATCGCCCAGCCGGCCGACCCGGGCCCCCACGACCTCGCGCACACTGTCGGGTAGGAGCCAGGCCTCCCCAGTGTGCTCCCCGGTTGCGATCTCGGGGTTGTCGGCTGCGAGTTGACCGGTGTCCGCCAGATGGTGGAGGACCTCGGTGACGAAGAAGGGATTCCCGTCGGTCTCCCGGTAGAGGGCCTGGGCGAGGCCCATCTCTGCCTCGCTCAGCTCCGTGCCCTTGCCTCGCTCGAGAAATTCGACGACGTCTGCGTCGCCGAGGCCCTTGAGGTCGATCCGGGTCACGCCGGGCTCCCTGTGAAGTGCAGCAAGGGTCTCCACCAGGGGATCGGACTGCGACAGGTCCGTGTTGCGGTAGGTGACGACGATGAGCGCGCGTACCGGTTCGATGCTGGTGACGACGTGTCGGAGCAACTGCAGGCTTGGTTTGTCGGCCCATTGCAGGTCGTCGAGCACGACAACGAGCACATGATCCTCGGACGCCCGGACGAGAAGGTCGATGACGGCGGCGAAGAGCAGATAACGCTCTGCTTCGGGATCCGCGGTTGTGGACGAGGGTGTGATCCCGAGCCGAGAGCCCAGAGCGGGGACCATCAGCCCCAAAATGGGACCGCAAACCTCCACATGACTCGTCAGGATGGTGTCGGGTGCGTGTGTGACATAGTGGCCGAGAGTCTCGCGGAATGGCTGATACGGGGCGCCCGTCTCCTCCTGGCAGTGTCCGAAGAGGACATTTGCACCCTGCTCGTGAGCGCCACGAGCGAATTCGGCGGCAATCGTCGTCTTTCCCAAACCGGCCTCACCCGCGATCAGGACCACCTCACGCCCGTCCCCGGCGGACACGTGCTTGAAGGCGGCGTGGAGGACGTCGAGTTCTTCCCGACGCCCGACCACACCAACCTCGGGCTCCAGCGTCAATCGACCGGGAAGCCGTGCATTCTCAGCATCGCTGTCGCCGGGCGCAGGTGGCTCCCATGCAACCTCTGTGGTGGCAAGGGCATCCGGCAGGCCCTTGAGTTCCAATTTGCCTACATACCGGAACGAGTACGGTGCGCGGCGGCCGGCCGTGCTCCTCGTCAGTTCGGCCGCCAGGATCTGGCCACCAATTGCGGAGGCGCAAAGGCGCGCCGCCTCGACAACTGAGTCGCCGAAGTAGTCGCCTTCGTCGGGTGTCACCTCACCACTGCTCAAGCCGATGCGCAAGCCGAGAGCGCGGCCCGACACCTCGTTGTGGCGATAGACACCTTGTTGCATGGCGACAGCGCAGGCCAGCGCGGCCGACGCGGTGGAGAAGACCACCATGAGCCCGTCTCCGGTGTTCTTGACCTCGCTCCCCCCGGTTTCCGTTATTGCGCGGCGTAACGTGGAGAAGTGCTCTCGGCGGATAGCGTCGGCGACCTCGGGCGTCAGCGAAGTGGCGAGCTGTGTCGACCCAACCAGGTCCGTGAAGAGCACGGTGAGGTTCTCGGTGGCTGACGCCATGTCACCTCGGATCTCAAGACATCAGCCCCGGCGACCAGCCTGGGCGGATGGGAACAAACAGCCGGATCTCCCATGCCGCGGCGCGTAGCGTGGACTCACCGAAGCTTGGCATGAAACCCCAGTTGCGCGCAAACGACGACGCACGGGGATGCATCTGGAAGCCGCTGGACCGAGGGGCGGCCCGTGAGAGCCCCATCAGTGGATGCCGTGCAGTGGCTGACCGACATCACCGGGCACCCGAGGCGCGAGGGCAAGGTCTACACGTGGGGCATCCGCCGCCCATCCTCATACGCCGTTGAACGGCGCTTGGCGAACTGCACTCTGCCCCGACTGTGCCCTGGGGATTGGCAATGATCACCGATACCGTCAGCCAAGCGCCCGTTGCGGCCGAGCCGCCCGAGCCCGGGGACAGAACTTCTGTTGTACACCGACGGTGTAGTCGAAGCCCACCTACCAGAACATGAGCCGTTCGGAGTCGACCGCCTCATGGACCTCACGACGCAACATGGCTCTGATCAACGAGAACCCGAGGAGATCGTGGGCCAACTCTTAGGTTCTGTTCTCAACCATCAGAGCGACGAACTTCCCGACGACGCCACAATCGTCCTGTTCCAATGGAACGGATAACCCCAGTCACACACGACGAGCCACGTGAAAGTTTGAAGCGTCTTCGCCTCATTCTGGCTGACCTCGGAAGAAGGGGATCCCCTCTGATTCCGAAGAACCTTCAATGGTGGCGGTGGGAGGGGACGGGTCAATCTCGTAGACCCACCCGTCGCCTGGTATCAGCAGTCACGGTCCATGAGCGATGCGGGCGACCATCCGTCGCAGCCACTGGACTGCGTGCAACGATGGTGTGATGGAATGCGCGTCCGTATCTTCCGCCACGCATCAGGCACATTCGACGCCGTGCCGCCGCGCTCTCGACGCGTCGTCCTCATCGTCGCCGCGCTGCTCGGCAGCATCGGCGTCGTGTCGACGCAGACGGCGGAGGCTGCAACGTCAGGTTGGTACGTCGCCACGGTCCCGGGAACGGGCGCGGATGACGTCCTGCTCGGCTCGACGTGCGCCAACGCGCTCCAGTGTTGGGCTGTGGGCATCACCTTGGTGAACCTCGGCGGCGGCAACCCGTCGTCCGTCAGCCCACTCGTGGAGGCCTGGAACGGCACGACGTGGACGCTCGTCCCGATGCCGTTGCCGGGTGGGGAGGGCGGTGGACTCTTCGACGCCACCTGCGTCAACGGCTCCGACTGCTGGGCCGTCGGCGCCGTGGTCGCTACCGGCAGCGGGAATCCGACTGGCACCCTCATCGAGCATTGGAACGGCACGTCGTGGTCCGTGGTGCCGAGCCCCACCCCGAGCGGTCCCGGGCGTGGTGGGCGCCATCCTCTCGAGTGTGAGCTGCGCGTCGGCGTCGAGTTGCATGGCGGTCGGCTATGCGACGGACGTGAATGGGAACAATCTCACCGACGTTGTCGAGCAGTGGAACGGGTCCAGCTGGACCATCGTCCCCGGTGCGGCCACCGGCCAGGCCTTCGACCAGCTGCTCAGTGTCCATTGCCTCTCGGCGAGCAACTGCTGGGCCGTCGGCAACGCCGGTCCGGCGTCACAGATGTCGGGCTTCCTTCCGATATTTCCCGGCGCTGTCGGCGACCAGGGCCTTATCGAGCACTGGGACGGATCGGCCTGGTCGATCGTGCCGAGCGTGACCGAGCCGGCGCCCAACGGCGGCTACCTGAGCGGCCTCGAATGCGTCGGCGCCACCGACTGCTGGGCCTCGGGCGCCACGACCGATCCCGTCGACCGGGACGGCCTCGGGGTTCCTCATGGAGCATTGGGACGGTCCACGTGGACCGATGCGTCGGCGTCGGTGCCCGGGCTCCACGTCGCCGGGCATGCTGGCCGGGATCGCCTGTGTGAGCGCGGCGCAGTGCTGGGCCGTCGGCTCCACGGGATCGTTCAACAACGGCGGCACGGGCGCACCGCCACAGAGTGTGGTGGAGTACTGGAACGGGTCGTCCTGGTCCGTGCAGCCCAGCCCCACGGTCACCGCCCTCAGCTTCCTCAATTCGGTCAGCTGCGTACCGAGCGTCGGGTGCCTGGCTGACGGCAGCACGTTGACCAATCCCAACGGCAACGGTGATCCCGGACTGCGTTCCTTCGTCGAACAATTGACCTTCCCCCCGGCGTCGAACCAGGGCACAGTGCTCGCGGCACGAGACGGTGGCGTGTTCGCCTACGGCACTGCGCCCTTCGAGGGCTCCATGGGCGGCCAGCACCTCAACGCACCGATCGTCGGCGTCGCCACTACGCCCGACGGCCAGGGCTACTGGCTGGTGGCGAGCGACGGCGGGGTCTTCGCCTTTGGCGACGCCCCCTTCGACGGCTCCATGGGCGGCCAGCACCTCAACGCGCCGATTGTCGGCATTACGCCTACCCGTAGCGGCCAGGGCTACTGGCTGGTGGCCGCCGACGGCGGGGTGTTTGCGTTCGGCGACGCGCGGCTTCCACGGTTCCATGGGCGGCACCCGCCTCAACGCCCCCGTCGTCACCATGGCCGCCACCGACCACGGCGGCTACTGGCTCGTCGCGTCCGACGGTGGCGTCTTCAGCTTCGGGGGCGCTTCCTTCTACGGCTCGGCCGGCGGGACCCGCCTCAACGCCCCCGTGACGGGAGCGGCGGCCACACCCGACGGCCAGGGCTATTGGCTGGTGGGATCCGACGGCGGCGTGTTTACCTACGGCGATGCCGCGTACTTCGGCTCCGTGCCGGGTCAGGGCATCAACGGGCAGCCGCCGGTCGTCGGCGTCACCTCGACGCCGACGGGATCGGGATACTGGCTGGCCGGTGCGAACGGCGCCGTGTACTCGTACGGCGATGCGACCTTCCTTGGCGCACCCGACGCGGGCCACCTGGTCGCCCCGGTGTCCGCAATCGCCAGGTTGTAGCCTGACCGCCGCCCCGCACCGTCGGCGAGGTCGTGGTTCTGCCCTACTCGCGGGGAACGGCGACATGAACGGCGCTCGTTCGTGAGCGCCCTCTTGCCCATCTAAATTGCCCAACTACGCAGCCAGCTCCGGTCTACCTGAATGGACGAGTTGGACGCCTCCAACCTTCTGAACTTGGTCAAAGAGGGCAGGCAGCTCAGGAGTCAATGGACGAGCCCGCCCGCTCTCTCAAGGTGGCGACGCGGGTCCGGATCCCGTTGAGGCTGCTTTCAGAAACTGGTCAGAAGCCGATATCGAGTCCAGGGACCCGGCCCTCTCGTCGACGTCGGCGCTCGGCCGTCTGTATCAGGACCGGAAGGTGCAGGATGTCCTTTGGCCTACGGGCAGCCTCCTTCGATCTGATCAGATCGTAGAGATCGGCCACCGGAATCGACTGGCCGTCTGCGTCGACCACTCGAGCGTGACGTGCCAAGTCCTCGTAGCCCTCGGTACCGCTCGGGACAAAAAAAATGTCGAATTCGCCGTGAGGGCTCGTGAGATTCCACACCTGGACCCGGCCGAGTGAGGCGCCATCGTGATCGAAGGGAAGACCTTCGGATACCTCCGCGGACCGGATCTTCGCGTTCAGCTCATGAAGTGCGGCCGAAAGACGTTCGAGATTGCGGCGATCGGAGGAGGGAGTTATGTCAATGTCGCGTGTCCGCGGTATCGGAGCCCCCTGGAGTTGCGCTGCGAACGCGCCAATCACGACGTAGCGGACACTATGGCGGTTGAGGGCGGAGATAATGGCAGCCGAGTCGAAACATTCTGCGTCTTCATCCGGCCCCGTCACGAGCCGTGCTCGAGCCGCTCCCGCGCGGAGCGGACGAGCTCGCCCTGGTACGACCGCCAGCCGCGCCTGCTCCTGGGGTGTGCGCAGCCGTTCGAGAGAGTGGAGAACCTCATCGTGGTCGTCGTGGGGTGCGAGGCCGAGCTCGAGGTCGAACCCGGCAGCAGAGAGAATTCGCATCAAGGTCGGAACGGTCGGCTGACGGCGACCCGATTCGTAGGCAGCGATCGTCGGCTGTGACACCCCGAGGCGATCGGCGAGGTCCCGCTGGGTCAGACCCGCCTTGAGGCGGGCTAGCAGGATCAGGCTCCCCGCGACTGTTGGACTGCTCTGAAGTCTGGGCATCGGTATGGAGTATAGACGATCGTCAATCGCCACAATAAACTATCGTCTATTGCGAGGCGCCACACGCCCAGTCGGGCGGCGCTACGACCGCCCGGTGCCGTCGGCCCCCGTGAATCCTCATCACTTCCTCTTCGCGGGACCCGGAAGTGCCATCGACCCGTTGGGATGGGTCTTGTTGGGTGCGGGGCTGATCGGGCTCGTCGTCATCGCCTGGATCTGGCGCCCGTGGTCGAGTCGTCGGGATGGACCGGGAATCGACCAGAACATCGGCATGGCCAGCTTCCTCTGAGGATGGCGGGCAGGATCGAAAAGATCCAGTTCAAGCGACGCTTCTCGCACCCGCCGTAGCCGTCGGCGCTGGTGCACGCCGCGAAGGGCGGCCCTGTGGGTTGACCTCGTCATGCCATGACATAGTAAGAACTATGGTGGGCCACCGGAATGTGAAGGGTGGAGTCGTATGGCTGGAGTATTCGAAGATCTGCGCGTCCTCGACCTGTCCTGGGGCATGGCGGGACCGATGACCACCATGTTCCTGGCCGACAACGGTGCCGACGTCATACGGATCGAGTCGCCAATGGGCGATCCATTTGCGCAGCAGACCGGCTATCGGGTCTGGAATAGGGGCAAGCGAAGTGCCCGCCTCGATCTGCACAGCGCCGCGGGACGGCAGGCAATTCGACGAGCTCGCACGGACATCCGATGTCGTCGTCGACAGCTTCTCGTTTGGGACGACGACGCGGCTCGGCATCGACCATGATGCCCTCAGTGGTCTCAATCCTCGGATGATCACCTGTTCGATCACCGGCTACGGGGAGCACCCCGTCCACCGCGACCGCCCCGGCTACGACGGGCTCGTGGCTGCCCGGACCGGCCTTCTCTATGACCAGAAAGGCCGGCGGGGGACGGCCATGGAGTTCATCAACGGCCGGAGCGGGCCGTACCCCGAGTTCGGTGCGCCCGAGGGACTCGTCCGGGGGGCCGATCGGGACGGTCCCATCTTCCCGCGCACCCCGTGGCCGAGCATCGGAGCGACCTACTTCGCCACGCTGGGGATCGCCGCCGCCCTGCGCGCTCGACAGGTCAGTGGTCTGGGTCAGCGCGTCACCACATCGCTGCTCCAGGGCGCCCTGGCTGCGTCGTGCCTGAACTGGCAGCGGGTCGAGGACCCGGATGCGCCGCTGTACTGGATGTGGCCCGTCGATTCGAGGTCGATCGAGGGTCTCTACGAATGTGCGGACGGCAAATGGGTCCATCACTGGACACTCCGGCCCCGGTGGGTCCTGACTGCGGCCGAAGGGGACAAGCTGTCGGCCCTCGGGCTGGACACGTCGTACCGGGACGATCCGGATCGAGTGCCCATGGAGCCAGAAGGGATGTTGACGGGCAACATCCTCCACCCGCAACTGGCGGAGGCGTTCAAGAAGTTCCCGGCCGACGAGTGGGTCCGCGCGGCCGAGGAGGCGGGTCTCGGAATCACCACCGTCCGGTCGCCGGGGGAGGCGCTGGCGGACAAGTCGTACCTCGCCGATGGCTGTGTGGTCGAGGTCGACGATCCCGAACAGGGACCGATCCACCATGCCGGACCTTTGCTGGAGTTCTCGGCCACGCCGGGCGCCGTCACGGGGCCGGCGCCCAGCTCCGGCCAGCACACCGATGAGGTGCTCGCCGAGGACCGTTCCGGCGCGGCGCGACCCGGTGCTGCTCTCGGGTCCGATGAATCGCTCGCGCATCCCTTGGCCGGTGTTCGGGTCCTCGACCTCGGGCTCGGGGTGGCGGGGCCGTTCACGGGGCGTGCGCTCGCCGACCTCGGAGCAGACGTCATCAAGATCAACGCGCTGCACGACACCTACTGGAACGGCACGCACATGGGTCTCGGCACGAACCGCGGGAAGCGCAGCGTGGCGCTCAATCTCAAGGAGCCTGCCGGCAGGGAGGTGCTCGAGAAGTTGCTGCAGCGCTCCGACGTGATGACGTTGAACTGGAGGCCGGGTGCGGCCGCCCGGTTGGGGCTCGACTACGAGACCCTCCGTGAGCGCTATCCGAGCCTGGTCTACTGCAATACTCGGGGGTACGAAAGGGGTCCCAGGTCCGATCTGCCCGGCACCGACCAGAACGCCGCGGCAATGACGGGGACGGAGTGGGAGGACGGGGCGTGCGGCGCCGGCAACCCTCCGCTCTGGAGCCGGTCCAACATGGGGGACACCGGCAATGCCCTTCTGGCGGCCATCGCCATCACGAGCGCCCTCTACCACCGGGAGAGGACCGGGGAAGGACAAGCGGTGAGCACCTCCATTGTCAACGCCGGGCTCTTGCACACGTCCTACGCATGGATCCATTCGGATGGTTCGGCGCCGGACTGGGGGCATGTGGACGGCGATCAGTTCGGGCTCTCTCCTTATTACCGCCTCTATCGGTGCGCGCTCGGCAAATGGGTCTTTCTCGCCGCCATCACCGGCGAGGCGCGGGCGACGCTGAGGATGGCGGTTCCCGGCGCACCCACCGCCGACGACGACGAGTCGGTGGCCGCCTGGCTCGGATCGTATTTCGAGAGCGCGGTGGCGACGGAGGCCTTCGCTGCCCTCGATGGCGAGGGGGTGCCGATTGAGCTGGTCGACGAATTCTTCTGCCGTAATCTCTTCGACGATCCCCACGCCAGGCGATTGCGCCTGGTCAGCGAGACGCGGTCGAGCAGCGTGGGTCGATTCGAAGACCCGGGCCTGCTGGTCAACACGAGCCCCGCCGAGCCGGTCGTCCAACGCGGTCCATGCGCCTGCGGGGAGCACACCCGGGACATCTTGAAGGAACTGGGATACACCGACGCCGAGCTCGAGGCCATGGTGGAGGGTCGTGCCGTCCTCGATGGAGCCACATGACCGACTCGGGCGAGGTCTCCCGCCCAGCTCCTCTCCTCAATGACGACAACCACTTCTATTGGGACGCGGCGCGGGATGGCCGGCTCGTCACACAGAAGTGCCGGCGATGTGGCCGGTTGCGCCACCCGCCCCGCCCCATGTGCCCGGTGTGCCACTCGCTCGAGTTCGAGATCATCGACCTGGCGGGGGATGGTGTCATCTACAGCTACACCATCCTGCATCACCCGCAGAACCCGGCGTTCGACTACCCGGTGCTGGCCGCCCTCATCGACCTCGACGAGGGCGTCCGGGTGTTGTCGAACCTGGTCGATGTCGACCCCAGCGACATCAGCATCGGGATGCCGGTGAGGGTCGACTTCCGGCCGACCAGTCACGACGGCGCGGTCCCCGTCTTCAAGCCCAAGGGGACGGCCGATGGATAGCCGGCTCCGCGAACGCGACGGCGATCGTCGGTGTCGGGCAGACGGAGTTCTCCAAGGCGGCCGGTCGCAGCGAGACGCAACTCGCCGCCGAAGCGATCGTGGCGGCGCTCGCCGATGCGGGACTCACCACGGCGGACGTGGACGGGCTGGTCAGCTACACGATCGATCCCGTGGAGGAGACCGAGCTCGTCCGGGCCCTCGGCATCCCGGAGATCCGATTCTCCAGCCGGGTGCCCTACGGGGGCGGTGGTTCCCAAGGCGTGCTCCTCCACGCTGCATCGGCGGTGGCAGCGGGCATCGCTGACGTGGTGGTCGCCTATCGAGCCATCAAGGCGAGGTCGGGCGAGCGCTTCGGCCGAGCGGCCGTTGGGAATAGAGGGACCTCGTCACATTCCGGCTCCACGGCCATGCAATGGTGCACCCCGTACGGCGTCCTCACGCCCGCGTCGTGGATGTCGCTCAACGCGGTCCGCTACATGCACGCGTATGGCGTGTCGAGCGAGGATTTTGGTCGTGCGGTCGTGCAATTCAGGGCGTACGCCGCGAACAACCCGAATGCCCACTTCTACAAGAAGCGGATCACGTTGGACGAGCACCAGGCCTCGCGATGGATCGCCGAACCAGCCATCCGGCTCTTCGATTGTTGCCAGGAGACCGATGGCTCCGTGGCCCTGGCGATCACCTCCGCTGATCGTGCAGCTGCCAGCGACAGGCCGGTGCTCATCGCTGCGGCAGCGAGCGCCGGTCGCTTCGAAGAGGAGATTGCCAGCAACCACTACACGAGGGACATTGCGGTCATGGGGGGCTGCGCCGCAATGGCCGAGCGCCTGTTCGACGGGTATGGATGCAGCCGCTCCGAAATCGACGTCGCAATGATCTACGACGCGTTCTCCCCGATGTTCCTGATGCAACTCGAGGCTCTCGGCTTCTGCGGTCCCGGGGAGGCCAAGGATTTCATTGCAGACGGCAACCTTGGCCCGCACGGTGATCTCCCCTGCAACACGAACGGTGGCTTGATCGGTGAGGGGTACATCCACGGACTGAACCTCACCACCGAAGCTGTGCAGCAACTCCGCGGCACGTCACCCAATCAGCTGGTCGATCCCGCGACTGCGCTCGTGTGCGCAGGCCGAACTGGTGTGATCCTCAGACGACCGTGAGGGCCTTCCTCAGAGCCCGTACACGCGGGCCGTGTTGCCGGCCACGATCAGATCCCTCTCGTCAGCGGGGATGCCCTCGAAGTTCTTCGCGACGATGCCCTGCGAGTTGGGCCACGAGGTGGCCGGATGGGGAAAATCGGTGGACCACATGATCCGATCGACGCCGAGCGTGTGACGGTGATCGAGTCCCCGCGGGTCGTCCACGAAGGTGAGGTACATCTGGCGGTGGAAGTAGCTGCTCGGCTTGTCGTCCAGCCCCGGGAAGTCGTAGGGGCCCTCTGCCATCGAATCCAAGAGATCGAGGTAGAAGGGCACCCAGCCCAAGCTCGGCTCGACCAGCACGATCTTCAACTCCGGGAACCGAGCCAGCACGCCCGGCAGGATCCAGAATGCGATCGTCTCGGCCAATCGCATGGGAGTCTGTGACGTGAAAATTGCCTTCTGGGGTGTGGGGTCTCTGCGGAAGACATCCCACAACGACTCGACGAGCCCGAGGTGTTGGCTGATCGACATCCCGGACTCCGCGATCGTCGCCCAGACTGGGTCGTACCGGGCGTCGTGGTACTCGGGCAGGCCGACTTCGGCCGGGAAGGTCGGAATGTGGATGGCCCTTGCCCCCTCGACAGCAAGTCCTTCGATCTGCTGTACGGCGAAGTCGATGTCCATGAGCGGCACCTGATAGGCCGGGACGAGGCGTACCGGATCCGCGGAGGCGAAATCGAGCATGAATCGATTGAAGGCCTCCGACGCCTCCTTCCAACCCTCCTTCATGCGGGGGTAGTGCCGAAAGGCGCTGACCTCGCTGTAGAGGATCTCCACGTCCACTCCGTCACGGTCCATGGCTTTGAGCCGCTCGGCCGCGTCGTAGTAGCCGGGACTCGTGAAGGCCTCGTGGCTGAACCCGGCCACCATGACGGAGGGATCCATGCCCCCCATCTCTCTCAGGTGCTGCTCCCGCTCGGCTGCAACGGCCGCGTCCCAGTCGGCGTGGTACTTCGCCGGCATCAGGTCCCTCAGCTGTTCGGGCATCACCTTGACGTGAGAATCGACGGATATCAGCCGGGTCGTCATGCGCCCTCCTCGGACAGTGAATCGGGAGCCTCCGCTGTGCACGGGACCCTCGGATGCAATGACATAGTAGCTACAATGTCGAAGGTAACATGGGGCCCTCCGGCCGACAAGGGGAGCCCTAGAGTTGCCATCGTGACGATCAAGCCGGACCGGACCACGGCCGACCGCGGTCAGCGCCGCGAGCGGACGGCCGGCAGCGGGGATGTCGACACCCGTGACCGGGTGATCCGTGCGGCTGTTGAATGCATCATCGACCTGGGCTTTTACCGAGGATCCAGTACCAATGAGATCGCCCGCAGGGCGGGGGTGACGTGGGGGGTGATCCAGTGGTACTTCGGCAACCGCGAGGGCCTGATGCTCGCGGTGTTGGAAGAGGGCGCGAGTCACATGGTCGCGACCGTCGAGGAGGCACATATAGACGGGCCCACCGTGGTGGAGCGGATGTCACAGCTGATCGAGGTGTTCTCGGCTCACTACGCCAGGCCCGACTATCTGGCCAGCCTTCAGGTGCTGCTCAACATGGACCACGACCCCCGCACCAGCGCCGAAGTCCGTAAGACGATGCTCGAGGTCGCGGAGCGGTCCAATGCCCACGTCCGGAGACTGCTGCGGGACGCCCTCGGGCCGGCCGCCAACAAGTCCGAGCTGGCGACGACCATCTTTCTCGTCATCCGTGGTTTCGCCTTCAGCCAACAGCTTCTCGACTCCATGGCGTACGACACGGTGGCCCCGAAGCAGGACCGCAGCCAGCGGCATCGGCGTTTGCTGGCCCAGATCCTGGCGCCGTACATCGAAGAGGTTGCAGGTCTCTAGGATCCAAGGGGTTCCCATGATGGACGCGGCACTGATTCCCAATCTCGACGATTCGGAGATCGCTCAGTTGGAGTCGCGCGGCACCCGGCGCGCCGTCCGGGCCGGAGAGTACCTCTACAGGGCTGGTGACACCGGCTATGACTTCTACGTCGTCCTCTCCGGACTGGTCGAGATCGTTCTGGACGTCGACGGGGAAGAGCGGGTCATCGTCACGCACGGGCCGGGACGGTTTCTCGGAGAATTGAACCTGTTGACAGGCCTGCGGGTTTTCGTCTCGGCCCGGGTGGCCGAGAGCGGCGAACTGCTGGCTGTCCCTGCCGAAGAGCTCCGGCGGGTTCTCGCCACGCAAGAGCAGCTGAGCGACAAGATCCTTGCGACGTTCATGGCGCGTCGCAACGAGCTCATGGAGGGTGCCGGGCCGGCGACGCGAGTCGTCGGCTCTCGCTTCTCGCCCGAAGTGCTTCAGCTGCGCGAGTTCCTCTCGCGGATTCGGATCCCCCATGAGTGGCTGGATCCCGATGCCGACCCTCAGGTGGAGTCCATGGTCGAGCAGTTCGGCCTCGAGCCGTCCGATTACCCCGTCGTCGTCTCCTCGGGGACCGTGTTTCGTCGTGCGACCCCGGGGGAGCTGGCCGACTATCTGGGCCTGACCGTCGATCGCCTCCCAGGGCGCTGCTTCGATCTCGTCATCGTCGGCGGAGGTCCGTCAGGGCTGGCTGCAGCCGTGTACGGCGCCTCCGAGGGGCTCCGGACGCTCGGGGTCGACATGGTGGCCCCGGGTGGTCAAGCGGGGACGAGTTCGAGAATCGAGAACTACTTCGGCTTTCCGACCGGTATTTCGGGTTCCGACCTCTCCCAGCGGGGAGTGGTGCAAGCAGAGAAGTTCGGTGCACAGTTGACCGCTCCCTGCCAGGCAGTCGGCCTGAGCGAGCGGGCAGGCCATCTCGTCGTCGAGCTCTCGGACGACTCGCAGGTGGCCGGTCGAGCAGTCATCGCTGCGACCGGCGCGCACTACCGGCGTCTCAACGTCGATCGGATAGACGAGTTCGAGGCCAAGGGCGTCTACTACGCCGCGACAGAACTCGAGGCGCGCTTGTGCGCCGGCAGCCCAGTGGTGGTGGTGGGCGGGGGAAATTCGGCGGGACAGGCCGCGATCTTCTTGGCTGACAAGGGGAGCGGTGTCACGGTGGTGATCCGGGGCGCGCAACTGAGCGCCGGCATGTCGGGCTACCTCGTCCAGCGATTGGAGAGCCATCCACGTATCGACATCCTCTCCTCGAGCCAGGTCGTCGGGCTCGAAGGTGACGAAGTCCTGAGCTCCGTGCGCATCGCGGGCCAACATGGCTTGACGACACGGCCCAGCGCCGCTCTGTTCTCCTTCATCGGCGCTGATCCTCAGTCAGCCTGGCTCTCTGGCTGCGCCGCGCTCGACGACCATGGATTCGTGCTGACCGATCGATCCTTGACCGCCGAGCACCTCAGTGGGCCGTGGAACGCCTTGGGCCGCTCGCCTCTGCCGTACGAGACGAATCACCCCGGACTCTTCGCCGTGGGTGACCTTCGATCCGGGTCGACCAAGCGCGTGGCCACGGCCGTCGGAGAAGGCTCAGCTGCAGTCAGGTCGATTCACGACTACTTGGCCTTCGCGCCCACACCAATCGCCTCCTGACTGCTCGGGCGGACGATGCCGACCCTGACCAGCATCCCCGAGATTTCGCCCAAGCCGCGTGGTCAGCGCGTAGAAGCCCTACCCGGCGCGGCGACCAGAATTGTTGGATTGGACAGCCACCAGAGCGAAGCCTGCGCCCGGCACCGAGAGCGGGTGCCCCCAGACCAGGATCCGATACGGGCCGACCGCATAGGTCCGGGCTACGGGGCCGAACGTCAGCGAGGCCGTGGTGGCGTCGATACCTCCCCAGGGCCTGGCGGTGTCGTAGACGAGGAACTCGAATGACTGATTCGTGTACCAGGTCACGGCGGACTGGCGCTGGTAGCGCACCACTCGCCCGGCCGGGGTGGTGATGACGGGGCGCACGGTCACGCCGCCGCTGGTGGCCACGGTGGTGATCGACGCACTCCAGTAGTCGCCAATACCGACGACCAGTTGGCGAGCCTCGAGGAACTTGTCGAGCTGGAAATATGGTTGCTTGGGCATGGGGGCGGCAAGGGTGAACCCGAAGGCGGCGGCGAAGGCGGCCACGAGGGCGAGGCAGACGGCGGCTGCACCCCGCCTCACGAGCAGCGCCGGCGGCCACGACGCAGCGAGGCGCCCAACCCAACGTCCCGCCAGGACGGTCCCAAAGATGACTGCCGCCGTCAGATAACGCAGGAACCCGGGGTCGTCCGAAGTCGTCAGCACGACGAAGACGCCGAGGTCGGCGAACACGGCCAGGACGAGAAGGTCCTCCACCCTCCACGCCCCGTTCGCCTCCACCGGCGACGTCCGCCCACGAATCGCCCCGCCGACCATTGCAATGGCGCCCACCATGATGCCCCCGGCCACGACAAACAGGCCGATCAGGTGCACCGCCTCGAACGCCACCGGGACACCACCGTTGCCGAGCTGCCCAACTCCGACGCCGAGCATGTTGGCGCCCCACGACGGGAGGTGGTGAACATTGCTGAGCATCTGCGCGCCAGAGGCCCGGGGGTGGCTGGCATTCACCGAAAATGTGCCCACCAGGTCGGACCCCGCCCGGACCACAGCAGCGAGGACCAGGCCGGCCGCACCCGCGCCCACCTCGGGTACTCCGGAGCGCCAGTCGCGCGTTCGGAGCATCACAACGACGCCGGCCGTGCAGACCGACCCGATGCCGAGCACGGCCATCTGGAAATCACCGAGGACGCCGGCGGCCAGGCACAAGACCGCCGTGACCCAACCCCATCCGATGCGCCCCGAGCGCAGCCCTGCGAATGCGCAGAGGGACAGCAACGCCGTACCAACGTGCAGCGGCCCACGGAGGAAAACGTTGGCCAGCGCATGGCTCGGCAGCCCCAGGACGACCACGACCGTCGCCGCCGCCGCGACACCGGCGATCCCACGACGACCGTCGCGGGCAAGCAGAGCGCCCACGACGACGACGGCTGCGGCGATCATCGCCGGAACGAGGAACATCAGCATGCCCCGCATGCCTGTCACCAGCTCGACGAGCGTGTACACGACGGCGTCCACCGTCCAGAAGGAGTCGAGCGAGAGCGCCCAGCCACTGAGTGTGACATTGCCGGTGCCCATTGCGTGTCCCTGCAGCACAACCGTGGCTCCGTCCGAGTCTCCGGCGAACGCGTGGCGTGCCGACACGTACAGGATCGCCACCAGGACGAAGAAGCCCCCCACGGCGATCGCCGGAACGACCGAGCGAGATCGGTGGTGCTCGTGGCCGGCGCCACCCGCCGAGAGGGTTCGGTGGCCCTCGAGGGTGGGCGAGCGCGTAGGTGATGCGGCCCTCGTCCCGCTGACGCTCACCGAGACTAAGCGGTGAGCTGCCGGTCTGGCAGATCGCGGTCACGGAGCACGACGCCCACGCTACCGAACTGCTCACCGCCGCACTGTGGCTCAACCCCCCTCGTCTGGCCATACTTGACGAGTGCTGACCGCTCCCGGCGCCGGCCCGGTCGAGGCACCCTCCCTCGATCCGGACCTTGCACCACTTCCTTCGCCGTTCTCCCGACACACGCTCCTGGCGGAGCGAGGAGCGTGGAGTCTGGTGTGGTTGGCCGTTGTCACCGGCGGTGTGGACCTCTGGGGCTTCTGGTGGTGGTCACCCGCGGTCGTCGCCCTGGCTCCGCTGATGATCATCGGAGGCCTGCTCGGTGTCGCGTCCACCTGGCTCGTCGAAAACCCTCGCTCACGTCTCTTCCAGCGGGTGACGCTCGGAGCGGTGATCGTGACTGCACTGTTTCCGCAGTCGATCGAGATCAGTACGCGCGCGTTCTATGCCACCGACTCCGCGGCATTTGACCAGGTGGCGGCGAGTGCGTTGGCCCACGGCGCCGATCCGTACGTGGCCCCGATGTCCGGCGTCGCTCGTCTTCTGGACGTTCCATCTCGGTTTTGGACCTACACCGTCGATGGTGGTCACGTCACCCACTTCTCCTACCCCGCTGGGTCATTCCTGCTCAGCCTTCCGGCCGCGGCGCTCGGCGTGCACATGGCCGTCGACTGGACCGACCTCGTCGCCTGGCTCGCCACGATCGTGCTCTTGTTCACACTGCTCCCCGCATCATTGCGGTGGCTCGCGGCATTGCTCGGCTTGACGCCGTTCTTCTTGGGTTCGTTCACATCGGGAGGAACCGATGCGATGTTCCTGCCGTTCCTTGTCCTGGCCGTCTGGCGGTGGGACAGGTACGGCCGCTCCAGCGAACCAGGACCGGCGCGTTGGATCGGACCAATTTCGCTGGGAATCGCCTGCGCCATCAAACAGACTCCGTGGTTCGCGGTCCCCATGTTGGTCACCGGTATCTACCTCGAAGCGCGTCGGAGTGGACGGGCTCCATTTCGTGTGTGTCTGCGCTACCTGTTCACCGTTCTCGTCGTGTTCGCCGCCGTGAATCTCCCCTTTTTCATGTGGCACCCGGGGGCATGGTGGCACGGCACGCTCATCCCCTTGACCGGTGGGTTGGTCGCCGATGGCCAAGGGTTCGTCACGCTCGCCACCCACGGTCTGACGGGTGGCGTCAACCTGACGATGCTCAGCCTGGCAGGAGCTCTGGCCATGGTCGGCGGCGTCGCTGCGTTCGTCGCATGGTACCCGCAGCTCAAGCGGATCTGGCCCTTGCTCCTGACGGTCCCCTTCTTCTTTTCACCGCGCAGCCTTTCGAGCTATCTCGTCGACCTCTTTCCAGTTGCTCTCGTCGCAGCACTCTCTGTCGACGGCGTGCCCCGGGAAGCGTCCGAGGATGGTACGGCGTGGCGAGACCAGCTTCGGCGCCCACCGGTGCTGGTGGTCGCCGCATCGTGCGTCGGCGTCGTCATCGCGTCGTTCATGGCCTTCAGTGCGCCACCTCTGCAGCTGTCGGTGCGCAGCGTCGTCACGTCCCACGCCGGAACGGAGCTCGATGAGGTGACGGTCTCGGTCGTCAACCGGTCGTCCGAGAGACTCGTGCCGCACTTCCTCGTGAACTCGGCGACCAGTCAGCATTACGACGGATTCTGGACGCCGTCGGATGGAGGACGCGCAGCGCTTGGGCCTCACGACTCCGAGACGATCACGTTGCACCCCCCGGCTCGGACGTCCGCGCCCCGACGCGGCGCGCGGTGGTTGGTCGAGGCGTACACTCCCGACCCCACGTGGCTGAGCACGTCGCCATTGGTCACGTTCCCTCCGTCGTAGCCGTGCCCGGGGCGGGGGCTGACGCGGCCCACGCCGGGGCAACTTCCCGCCCTGCCGACGAGAACGACGCCTCTCCGGGACTTTTTCAGAACTATCAACGGTCTTGTGCATAGTTTCCGAAGACGTCCCCGGTTCCAGCCAGCGCGCAACCGGCCATGGACCACAGCCGGGAGGGAACACCTAGGGAGCCCTCGGCCTCCGCGGCTTCGGCCGGTTGGAGCTGCGTGTCTTCGGGGACTCTGTGGCCCCTTCGGCGGCCCAGCTTCTGGGGTCCGTGCTGATGCCCCTCTCGAGAACAGCGAGACTCTCCGACATCGTGGTCGCCAACTCTCCACCGTGGATGAACCACTGCGTGTGGGCCGCCTGGATGACGCCGAGCACCGCCGCCGCGAGCATCGTGGGTACCAGCGCTTCAGTGGGCAAACCCAATCGAGAGCCTAGGAACTCGGCGATCACCGGGTGAATCTTCAACTGGATGGCACCCACCACGCCCTTCATCACGTTTGGATTGTCCGCGACGACAGCGATCCAACGCCTGAGCACGATCGGATCGACGGCGGAGAACTCGGCCTCGAGCACCAGGCGGAGTGAGCGCAGGGGCGGCTCGTTGGCCGGACGCGCCGACAGCGCCTGTTGGAGAACGTCGCTTCGTCTGATGATCCTCAGTTGCAGCACGTCGTCCTTGGCGGCGAAATAACGGTAGAAGGTTCGTACCGAGATGTGCGCCTCGAGGGCGATCTCCTCCACGGTGACGTTTGCAAAACCGCGCTGGTCGAAGAGCCGCAGCGCAACTGCCTCCAACTCCGTCACCATCATCTCCGAGCGCTTCGCCCGAAGCTGGAGAGAAAGCGACTGAGTGCCCAGGTTCTGTCCTCTCGTCGGTGCCATGGTGTTCAGTTCGGGGCGCTGTCTGCGACGCATCAGGTCTTCGCGGAGGCCGACGAGACATAGTAGAGGGTTCCGCCTGCGGTGCTCCCGTAGGCAGTGGAGGGTACCGGGACCCCGTGTTTTTGCACCCACTGGTCGACCGCAGTCGGACCCGACCGGGAGTCTCCGAAGGCGCTGCTCCCCAAGAACTTCTTCAGGCCGCCCTCCTTTTGGATCATCTCGACGAAGTAGCGGATCATCGCGGGCGAAATCTTGAGATGACCGCCGCCGAAGCCGAAGGATGCGAATGCGCTACCCACGAGGACGTAGTGGATCTTGTCCTGGGCGACCGCCGTCTCGAAGGCGGACAGGGTGGGCCACGGATCCATCCCCGTATAGCCGCCCATCGCCATCACGGGCTGGCCGGTCGAGATGATGTACGGCGCCGCCGTCAGTGACCCCGACACCGCCAGCAGGTACCGGCTGCCGTCACGATGTGCTTCGAGGTACCGGAGCAGCGCACTCGGTGGGGACTTGGCGCCGCCTTGCCGCTGCATGGACGCGATCGAGATGGAGAAGCCGGGAATTCCGAGGCCCACGCCACCTCCGCTGACCGGCGGACCCGCCAAGGCGAGGGGTCCCGACGTGCCCCGCTCGATGCTGGTGACCGAGTAGGCGAGCGGTCCCGCCAGCAGAGCCAAGCCAGCGAGGGCGCCGGCGCCGGCGCCGAGCCATCGGCCCACCGCGTCGTTCGGACGGACCAGCAGCGCAATCAGGATCCCGAGAGCAGCCACGCTGGCGGCCACGACGATCGATGTGGCCAGACCCGGGGCGTAGCCGGAATTCCGGTCGAGCAGCGCTGCCGCCCACAGCGCACTGGCGACGATGGCGGCGGGCAGGACGAAGGCGAGCCAACGGCGTTCCCGTCCGAGACGCCAAAGGGCGACGGCACCCGCACCGGCGCACGCGGCGAAGGCAGGAGCCAGGGCCACCGTGTAGTAGGCGTTGAAGATGCCCTTGGTCTCGCTGAAGACCGCAGCGGTGATGAGCATCCAGCCGCCCCACAGCACGAAGCCGGCCCGGCCCAGATCCTGACGGGAGCCGCGTCGGGTCAACCACAAGCCGGCCAGGAGACCGGCGAGGGCGAGCGGCATCAGCCAGGAGACCTGTCCGCCGACGAGGTCGTCGAACATGCGGAGCCAGCCCGCCTGGCCTCCGGTCCCGAGAGATCCGCCTCCCAGGGAAGCGATCCCGCCAATGGGGCCGCTCCCCGAGCCCAAGAGGCGCCCGAATCCGTTGTAGCCGAAGATGAGATCGAGCTCGGAGTTGTTGGTGCTGCTCCCGATGAAAGGACGCGAGGACGCCGGCCAGAGCTCGACGATAGCGACCCACCAGCTGCTCAAGACGACAACGGAGAGACCGCCCCACAGCAACTGGACGACCCGCCGGCCGAGCCGGGGCTGTCCTGCCCACAGGTAGACGAGCCCGAAGACCGGGACGACGATGAAGGCCTGGAGCATCTTGGTGGTGAAGGCGAGGCCCAGGAGGGCTCCGCAGAGCACTAACCGCGACGTGCGGGCCGACTCGAGGGCCGACACGAGCGCCCACGCGCTGAGCACGAGAAGCAGGGTCAACAGGCCGTCGGGATTGTTGTCGCGGAACATCACCACGGCGATGGGAGTGACGGCCATGGCCAAGCCGGCGAAGAGTGCCGCAACATCGCCGAACCAACGACGCACCAGATGGTAGAGCACGGCGACGGTGACCACGCCGGCCAACGCCTCGGGGAGGAGCATGCTCCAGCTGGAGAAGCCGAAGATCCGCCCCGAGAGCTCCATGACCCACAGCGAGGCAGGAGGCTTGTCGACGGTGATGAAGTTTCCCGGGTCGAGGGAACCGAACAAGAACGCCTTCCAGCTCTCCGTTCCCGATTTGACCGCTGCCGCGTAGAAGGTGTTGCCCATGCCGACGGAAGACGAAAGCCCCCAGGTATAGAGGACGGCGGCCAGGATCGTGACGCCGGCATGGGCCGGAAGAGCCCAGCCCGGCCGGTCCTGGCGGATCCACCAGTGGTCACGAGGTCGGGGGGTGGTGGCCGCCGGGAGGGGCGCCGACTCGGTGGCCGCCACGCTGCTATCGAGGGTGGTCATCCGGTGGCCTCCTCACCGGTTGCGACCTGTGTCCCGAGCATGGGTGGTGCTGCCGGCAGGACCGGGCGTGGACGACGACGAATCGAGTCGCAGGGCGTTTTGGCACGGCGAACGAATCACGCCGGGCCGCGGTCGACATGGAGCGGCATACTATGCCAAGCGTGACAGGGCCTGTCTCATGACCTCGAGAGAAGTGTGCATCGGCTCAGCGCTCTCACCGTGCAACTGACGAGACCGCTGCAGAGTGCACGAGCTGACGGCAACGGCCCCGCTCTGCAATGAGGGCGACATCGTCCGAACGCATCGGCGTCACCATCCCGCTGGGACCGCCTGGGTGTCGATTCGGTACATTGCTGGCGATGGATGGGGAAGTCCCGCAGTGCGGGGCCGAGCACGCACATCGCATTCGGGGCGGTGACAGGCTCTGACGCGGACCGATGGCTGCGACACGGTCGCCGGCCGCGGCGGGGAGTCGACAACGGCGGTCGCCGGCGCCGCAGAAGGGTGCACGAGACCTCCAGGAGAGACTTGCGGCTGCTACTCGCCACAGTGTGGCTCATGGACGCCGCACTCCAGTTGCAGCCGTTCATGTTCACCAGAGGTCCCGACGGGTTCAGCGGGATGTTGCACGGGATGGCGCCCGGGAATCCCTCGTGGATCTCCCACACGATCACCTGGAACGCATCGATCGTCTACCACCAGCCCGTGCTCACCAATGCGATCTTCGCGAGCACTCCAGTTCCTCCTCGCGTTGGGGATCGCGTGGCGTCGGACGTGCCGGCCTGCGCTGGCGATGTCGATCGTGTGGGCGCTGACCGTGTGGTGGTTCGGCGAGGGACTTGGCGGCCTCTTCAGCGGTGCCGGCACACCGCTCGGCGGCGGACCCGGTGCCGTCCTCTTCTATGCCGTTCTCGCCGTCTTGCTCTGGCCCTCGCAGCGGCCCGCCTCGCCGTTCGTGGCCGCACGGACGGTCGGGCACACCGCGGCCCGGGCCGTGTGGACGGCAGTGTGGTTGTTTCTCGCCCTGCTGACGGTCGTCGGCAACGGCCGATCCCCTCAAGCCCTGCACGACATCGTGGCCAGGTTGAGCAGTGGGCAACCGCCATGGCTACTGCGCATTGACCGGTGGTCCGCAGCGGTCCTGTTGCACGACGGAACGACGGTGGCCGTCCTGTTCGCGGCGTTCTGCGTCCTCGTGGCCTTCAGCGTCTACCTACGTCCGACGCCCACACGGGCCGTGCTGGTGGTCGCGATCGCGGCGTTCGCCTTCATCTGGGTCGCCGTCCAGAACTTCGGGGGTGACCTCGCCGGCGGCGCGACCGACCCGAACTCGGGATTGCTGGTGTTGCTGTTCATCATTTCGTACTGGCCCGTCGCAGCGGAACGATCGAGCGTGGTCGCCACGAACGACGGCACCGTCCTCGCTCTTTCGGCTCGGGAGGTCTGAGACGATGATCGGCACACCGGTCGGGCTGTACTACTTGTTCGGGGCGCTGATGCTGGCGGTCGCCGCGTACGCCATCACGGTGTTGGTGACCTCGGTGTTCGACCACCGTGCCATCGGCCGCGACGTCGAGGTCTCGCACGTCGCCATGGGATTGGCCATGGCGGGCATGTTCGTTCCCGGCGTGGTCGTTCGGCCCGAAGGCCCTCTGGGAGGTGATCTTCGGCGCCCTCCTGGTCTGGTTCATCGTCAGGTCCGTCCAGTCCATCCACGCGTGGGGCCTGCACGTGCCGCACACCGCGGTCCACGCGGTGATGAGTCTCGCCATGCTTCTCATGTACCGCTTCCCCGCTGGTGCTGTGTCCCACGCCATGTCGATGTCTGCGTCGGCGGGCGGAGCCAGGATCGACCCGGGGCTGACGTTCTTGTTGGCCTTCATCCTCTTCGGCTCGGCCGTCTTCACGATCGCGTCGCCCAACAAGGGCGCCACGCATTTCGGTACCCACTGCGGCGGCATCGTGCGGGCGCAGGCCTCTGACGGCCACGCGGGTGAGACCACACCCACCGATGACCGGAATCATCGGCCTCGTCGGGTCACCGAGCCTGTTGGACTCTTCCCACGTGATCATGTGCATCGGCATGGGACTCATGTTGATCCTGATGCTCTGAGCGGCGGCGCCGGCGGGTGGCGGCTTCGTCTTGGCGGCAGGACGCCGCCGGCCTGACTGATCCGGGACTTGGACCGACTGGTACTTTGGCAAGGGTTCGTACCGGTCGGTCGGAGTGATCGACGTGGAACGACGGGGGTGATCGACGTTGATCGGAGGAAGAGTGCGACGGCAGGAGGAAGCGGCGTCCAAAGGGGAGTGGCCGGGTCGACGACTCGCCCGGGCCATCGTGCCGGGTGCCGTCGTGGCCGCCGTTCTCACGGCCGGTTGGGGACCCGTGGTCAACCGCCCAGCGGCGGCGATGACCGCGACCGCCAGGTCGGACCGGACGGCCTCGAACACGACGCCGACCATCGCCGCGGCATCCGCCTCGAGCTCGTCGGGGCCGACGCCCGTGTACGAGGTCAAGACGGGCGTCGTGCGCGGCCTGGGAAGGGTGCTCGTCGACGGCCAGGGCTTCACGCTCTACGTCTTCGCCCCCGACAAGCACTCCGGCACGTCGAAGTGCTACGGCGCGTGCGCCAATGGATGGCCGCCGCTCGTCCTGCCGAGCGGGGTGAACCATGCACCGGCCGGCTCGGGGGTCCGGCCGGCGCTGCTGGGCGTGACGAAGCGCACCGACGGCACCACCGAGGTCACGTACGACAGATGGCCGCTCTACACCTGGGTGGTCGACTCGGCGCCCGGTGACGTCACCGGCCAGGACCTGAACAGCCTGGGAGGCAAGTGGTACGTGATCACTCCGCAGGGCCGCGTTCTCACCAAGCATCTCTGATCGCGATGCGCAACTTCACCTGCTCTCCCACTCCGATCAGAGCCAGCAGCGCGGAGCGCCGTTCGGGAGGTCGCAGGTCGTGACCACGGTGGAGCTGACGGTGAGCGGGATGCACTGTGCATCGTGCGCGGCCCTCATCGAAGAGGTCCTGGCCGAGCAGCACGGCCTGCTCGGCAGCCCACGTCGATGAGGTGACCGAGCGTGCCGAGGTGACCTTCGACGACACCGTCACCGACCTCGCTGCCGTCCAGTCGGTCATCGCCGAGCTCGGCTACGGCTCGTCCCTGGTCGGGGACGCCGCTTCCCCGCCCACGCCATGACCACCGCCCTTCCGTCAGCCGATCACCGGTCCGGTGAGGGACACCCGTCCGACACGGCGAACGGGTTGGCCACCTCCGAGTTGGCCATCGGCGGCATGCACTGCGCATCGTGCGCGCAGCGGGTACAGCGATCGCTGCGTGCGGTCCCTGCGGTGGCCAGCGTCGCGGTGAACCTTGGAACCGAGCGCGCCTATGTCACCTTCGACCCCGCCGTCAGCTCGACCGACCAACTGTGCGAGGCGGTCGCGGCCGGCGGATATTCGGCTGAACCGGCGCCAGAGGAGCTGTCGGTCGCCGACGAGGCGATCGACCGCGACGGCTGGCGGTGGCGGGCCGTCGCGTCCTGGCCGCTGGCGCTCGCCGCGCTCGGCGTCGCCCTGTTCGCGCCCGAGGACGCAGCCAGCGGCTGGATCGTCCTGCTGTTGGCCGTCGCCGTCGAGATCGTCGGCGGGTGGCCGTTCCTCCGGTCGAGCGCCCGCCTGCTGCGTCACGGCGCGACCAGCATGGACACGCTGATCACGCTGGGCACGCTGGCCGCCCTGGCGGTCAGCGCCGTGGAGGCGATCGCCCTCGGAGGCCGGCACCTCCACCTCGGCGGGAGCGGCGCCTTCGCGGCTCGGCTCCACGGCGCCATGGCGCCGCTGATCATCGCCATCCTCGTGACCGGCCGTGCGATCGAGGCGCGGGCGCGGGCGCGGGCGGCCCGGGCCCTCCACTCGTTGCTCGCCCTGCGGCCCCCGACGGCGCGCCTGGTCGCAGGGGGCGGGGGAGGCGGGACCGACCTGATCGTCGCGCCCGAAGCGGTCCCGGTCGGGGCCCGGGTGCGAGTCCTCTCCGGTGAGACGATCCCGCTCGACGGCGAGGTCGTCCAAGGCTGGTCGGCGGTCGACGAGTCGATGCTGACCGGCGAGCCGATGCCCGTCGAGCACGGCCCGGGGAGCCTCGTCACCGGCGGCACGCGCAACGGCGCCGGTGTCCTCGTCGTCGAGGTCCGGGCGGTGGCCGCCGAGTCGGTCCTCGCCCGCCTCCAGCGCGTCGTCGATCAGGCCCTGAGCCAGAAGGCACCTCTCGAGCGACTCGCCGACCGCGTCAGCGCGGTCTTCGTGCCGGTGGTGCTGCTCGTGGCCGCCGCCACGTTCCTGGGCTGGTGGCTCATCGACGCCAACCTCGGCACGGCCACGCTGAGCGCCATCGCCGTCCTCCTGGTGGCCTGCCCGTGCGCCATGGGGCTGGCCGCGCCCGTGGCGATGATGGTGGGCTGCGGGCGGGCCTCCGCCCTTGGCATCCTCATCCGCAATCCCGACGCCCTCGAGCGTCTGGCCCACGTGGACACGGTGGCCTTCGACAAGACGGGCACCCTCACCATGGGGATCGCCACCGTCGTGGCGGTGACGCCGGCCGACGGGCACTCCTCCGAAGAGGTCTTGGATCTGTCGGCCGCCGTCGAGGCCGACATCGAGCATCCCATCGCCAGGGCCATCTGCGCCGCGCAGCCGCCACGGCGGCGGGCCGCCGACGTGGCCGTCCTTCCCGGCGTCGGCGTGACCGGGCGGGTGGGCGAGCAGCTCGTCCAGGTGGTGCGCGCCCACGCGGACCCATTGCCGCCCGAGCTGGCGGCGGCGGCCCGAGAGTTCCGGGGCCGCGGGGAGACCGCGGTCGCCGTCGTGGTCGACGACCGGCCCCTGGGTGTCCTCGCCATCTCCACCCCGCTGCGCCCGGAGGCGGCCGGCGCCATCGACCGGCTGCACGAGCTCGGGATCCGCATCGCGGTCTTGAGCGGCGACAGCGCGGAGGCGGTCGCCGCCGTCGGTCGTGCGCTGTCCATCGACACCGCCCGCGGCGGGCTGGACCCCGAGCAGAAACTGGCCGCCCTGCGGGGATTGCGGACCGGTTCGCGCGGGGTCGTGATGGTCGGAGACGGCGTCAACGACGCCCCGGCGCTGGCCGCTGCCGACGTCGGCTGCGCCATCGGCAGCGGCTCGGAAGTGGCACTCACCTCGAGCGACGTGGCGCTCGTCGGCAACGACCTCCACGGGGTCCCGGCTGCGGTCGGGGTGGCCTCCGCCACCTACGCCGTCATCGTCGAGAACTTCGGCTGGGCCATGGGCTACAACGTGTCGGCCATCCCCCTGGCCGCGGCCGGTCTCTTGGACCCGCTCGTGGCCGCCGTCGCCATGGGACTCTCGAGCCTGCTGGTCGTGGCCAACAGCCTGCGCCTGACCCGCCTCGGACGCGGGGGACCGGCGGCGGTCCGCCCTCCCCGCCTCACCCGCGGACGCCGGGGCCTGGTGGTCGCCGTGGCCCTGCCGGTGCTCCTGTTCGCGGGGCTGACCGTGGGCGCCCAGTTGGTGTCCCCCGCCAAGGGCCAGAGCCTGCTACCCGACGTTGCCCGACATCGTCGAGGTGCCGCTGTCGACCGGCGGGGACGCACAGGTGTACCTGTCCCCGGGCTCGCCCGGGCCCAACGAGCTCCACCTCGTCCTGCCCTCGGTCCCCTCGTCGACCCCCGAGGGTGAGCGCCGCCGACGGCGCTGGTGCGCCCCAGCGCCTTCGTCAATACACGCTGAGCACCGCCCACTACGTCGACTTCGTGGTGATTGCACGCCGGGTACCTGGCATTTTTCTGTTTCGACGAGGATCGATCACCGGCCCGTCTCGTTCAGCGTGACACGCAAGGTCTCGTCGTAACCGCTGATCGACACGGTGGATTGGCCCGCCCCGACGGGCGAGAGGTCGGTCGACTACAGTCCTTCTCCATGAGGGGAGGCATCCTGCTTCGTGTGGCTGCGTTCGTGCTCGTGGCCGGGACCCTGGTCGTCGGGGCCGCGCCGGCGGGCGCCCGCAGCTCCTTGAGCACCCAGGGCGCGCCGCCCGTGACGACGATCTCCTTGCAGGCGCCGACGGCGTACAAGCCCGACCCGCCGAACGGCGGAACTGACGACTACCACTGCACGTTGGTCGACCCGCACGTGACGCAGAACTCCTTCATCACGTCGAGCCAGTTCTTCCCGAACAGCGACGAGGTCCATCACGCCATCTTGTTCCTCGTGCCGCCGGCGCTCGCCGCCGAGGCCGAGGCGAACAACCCGGGAGGGAAGGGCTGGACGTGCTTCGGGGAGACGGCGCTGCCCGGAACCTCGTTGGCCAGCCTCGGCGACACGCCGTGGCTGTCGGCCTGGGCGCCCGGCCACGGGGAGGACGTCCTGCCGGCCGGCACCGGGCAACCCCTGCCCGCCGGAAGCCTCGTCGTCATGCAGATCCACTACAACCTGCTGCTGGGCGACAGGCCGGTGCGCGCCAAGCTCGTCCTCCACACCGTCCCCGCCTCGACGCCCCTGCGGCCGATGAGCCTCGCCCTGATGCCGGCGCCGCCCGACATCCCGTGCCCCGCCGGGGTGACGGGGCCGCTCTGCAACCGCACCGCGTCGCTCGCCGACCTCGGGCAGCGCTTCGGCCAGAGCGCCGTCGGGTTCGTGAACACCATCGAGGCGGTCTGCGGCCGCAACCCGGCCGACCCCCCGGCGGGGGACAGCACGTCGTGCACCTGGCCGGTCATGCAGGCCGGGACCATCGTGCGGGTCGGCGCGCACATGCATCTGCTCGGCCAGAGCCTGAAGTTGACCCTGAACCCGGGGACGCCGACCCAGAAGACGATCCTCGACGTCCCGGACTACAACTTCCACTACCAACGGGCCTACAACCTGTCGACGCCGATCCCGGTCGTGCCCGGCGACAAGATCCAGGTGACGTGCGCCTACGACCCTACGCTACGCCAGGAGCTGCCGACGCTGCGCAACCTGCCGCCCCGTTTCGTGACGTGGGGAGACGGATCGTCGGACGAGATGTGCCTGGGTTTGGTGGCGACGGTCCCGCCCGCGAGCTCGCCGGGAGCGATCGGCTGGCCGGCCCGGGTCGACTCGGGCGCCATCTCGTTCTGAGGCAGAGCGTCAGTCCCCGGCCCAGCAGGCCAGGATGAGGTCGGCGATGGTCACCGCCACGTCCCCCCGACTGGTCGGCGGCTTGCCGAACTGGGCGGGCAGGCCAGAGATGTCGACGGTCAGGATCTTCCAGTCCTTGCGGACGATCATCGAGCCGTTGTCGGTCTGGAACGCCCCCTGGCCCAGGTTCGCGACGGTGGCCGTCCGGCCCTGTTGCGTGCCGATGGCGGTGTAGTAGGCGAGGGTCTGGGGCCAGCTCGACAGCTCCTTGACCGTGAGGACGAAGGCGCCGTCTGGGTAGCGGTAGCGACACGAGTAGGCGTGGCCGACCCAGGTCGGAGTGGAGACCGAGGCCCGGACGCCGAGTGTCTCGGCGATCTCCCGCTGTGCCTCGCGTGCGCAGACCATCCTGGCGATCTCCGATGGCTTCGACCCGGCTGGGAGCGGGCGCCTGGACGCTCTGCGTCGCCGTGAGCGCGCTGGCTGCGCCCGACGAGGAACAGCCAGCCAGCAGCAGGCACAGAGCGGCGACCAGCAGGCCCTCCGCCACGAGCATGCGGCGCGCCGGGCGACGACGGGAGACGGTGCGCCTGCTCATCGGCTCGCCGTTTCGGCAACCGTCGCCGGCCGTCCGACGGCGTGCCTGACAGGAACAATGAGGTGGGTGAGCGTACTGATCGCGGGGAACGTAGCACCTGTTCGGCGCACGACAAGAGCAGCCTCCCCGGGGCCAATGGCGGGCTCACGGTCTTCCGACGGCGACCGTCGCGGTGATGTCTCTGTGTTCACTTCCTGGCCCGCTGTGCGTGCTGATGGTCGTGACCGTGAGGTCGCCGCCCGTGAGGACGTGGTCGATTCTTATGAACGGAGGCAGAACGGGCAGGCGCTGATTCCACGTGAAGTCGAAGGGCTGCCCACGTGCGGCCGCCGCGTCCGTGAGTCCAGTTGACAGGATGGCCCGGAAACCGCGATTGCCCCAGGAGGCGTTGAAGTCGCCGACCATCAACAGGGGTCGGGGATGAGCCTTCTCCAGTGCCGAGTAGACGCCATCGAGTTCGAGATTCCAGTTGTTCCAATTGGGATTGACGGGAGCGGTCGTGTGCACGACCCAGAGCGGCACGCTTCGCCCGTGAAACGACAGGCTCAAGCGAACCATGTAGGCCAGTCCATGAACTTGGAACACCGTCGGGCGCCCTATTGGATAGCGACTGGCGACGATGAAGCCCCTCGATCCGGTGTCCGTCAACGTGAACCGATAGGGCAGGTGGTCGAACACGCCAGACGACAAGAACTGATCGAAGTCCCACGGTGCCGTCTCCTCGAGCGTGACGAGATCGGGCCGGTAGCTTCTCATTTGTTCGACGTAGCCCGACATGGAGAAGTTGTCCTGCTGGACGTTCGCGTCGAAGAGGTGGATCGTTGGCTCCGAGCGGACGGCAGCCGGTATGGAGGAGTAGGCCAGCAGCTCTGGAGCGACGTAGATGATCTGAGCGACACAGAGCAGGGCCGAAGCTCCCACCATCCACCACTTCTTGCCGAGGAGGGCTCCCGCCAGCACAATCCATGCCGGGAGAAACAGGACCTCGGTTGCGGCATCCATGTCCGCGAACAATTGCAACTTGTCCCACGCCACGGCGCGAGCCACGACGACCAGTCCCAGGACGCCGACGATGAGCCAGCCGACGATCTGCAACGTCATGGCCGCGAGCCATCGCCATTCGACCTCGTTGGGCTCAGACATTCGAGGAGAATAGCTGTGGCAATCTCGGCATCTTCAGTCAGCTCGGGTCGGCGACGCCGAGAACGCGTCCATCGTCTCGCCAACGAAGTGGTCGGACCTCTTGCCGTCGCCGGTGCTTGCGGACGCGACCTGTACCGCGGATCCCGTTGGCTGCAAAGGGGCATCCCGGATGACGGGATTGAAAGGTTGGTGACCGAGATCGTATGGTCGGGGCATGAGGCTACAGGAGCTTGCTGGGAAGGTCGCCATCGTGACCGGTGGTGCCGGCGGTATCGGTCGGGCGACCGCCGAGCTGCTCGTGGCCGAAGGGGCGAAGGTCGTGATCGCGCGATGTCGACGTCGACCGGGGGCGAGACGTCGCGGCGCGAATCGGCGAGGCGGCCGCCTTCAGGGAGACCGACGTGAGCGATGCGGACCAGGTGCAGGCCCTGGTCGACTTCGCCGTCGACCGCTTCGCGGGCCTGGACATCATGTTCAACAACGCGGGGATCGGCAGCCCGCTCAAGCGGTTCCTGCCGGACGACCTCGAGGACTTCTCCCGCATCATGAGCGTGAACCTCTTCGGGGTCATCGTCGGCGCCCAGCGCGCCGCCCGGTACATGAAGGACAACGGCGGTGGCTCGATCATCAACAACGCCTCGATCGCCGCCGTCAACGCCGGTGCCGGCATGATGTCCTACCGGGCGTCGAAGGCGGCCGTGGCGCACGTCACCAAGTGCATGGCCATCGACCTGGCGCCGTACGGCATCCGGGTCAACTGCCTCACGCCCGCCCATATCCGCACGGGGATCACGACGTACGAGATGGGGCCGGTGCTGCGCTACATGCAACCGCTCGAACGAGAGGCGCAGCCCGAAGACGTCGCCAACGCCGTGGTGTTCCTCGCCAGCGAGCGTGCGGCGCAGGTCACCGGGATCGTGCTCCCGATCGACGGGGGACGACCGCCGGCCCGCCGTATGCGCAGACGAAGCTGATCATGTCGACGGCGAAGCCGCCCGAGGGCGCTCCGACCGCGACGTCGTGACGTCGAGCGCCCGACGCCGCGGTCAGCTCACGGGCGTGAGGTCGAGGTGGAGGCGTTCGAGGCCACGGAGGAAGAACGTCGGCAGGTAGTCGTACTGCCGGGCGCCCGCCGGACCGTGGTGGTCCTCGGAGATCGTGATGTCGGATGTGCGATCGAGGAAGCGGTTGATCGTCACCCGCCCCTCGGCGCGGGCGAGTGGCGCCCCCGCACAGGTGTGGATCCCGTGGCCGAAGGCGATGTGTTGCCGTGCGTTCGCACGGTCGATGTCGAAGTCGTACGGGTTCTCGAACACTCGAGGGTCACGGTTGCAGGCACCCGGGACGAGCATGATCGTTCCGCCGGCGGGGATGTCGACGCCGGCGAGCTTGGTGCGGACGCGGGCCATCCGGAACTGTGTTCGGAGTGGGCTCTCGAGCCGAAGTGTCTCTTCGATGAAGTTGGGGATGCGGTCACGCTCGTCGCGGACCAGTTTCTGCAGGTCGGGCCGCTCGCCGAGCATCCGGAGTGCGAAGGACAGGAGCCGCACCGTCGTCTCCTGACCGCCGGCGAAGAGGTTGGCGGCGATGAGCGCTGCGTCCTTCACCTCGGGAGTCGAGCCGTCCGGGAACGTCGCCGTGGCCAAGCCGGTCAGGACGTCGACCCGAGGGTTCTGGCGGCGGTCCTCGATGTACTCGCTGAATCGTTCGTAGAGGAATTCGAGCGGCTTGTGGGCGACCTCCTGATGTACCGTCGACAGCCGCTCCCGGAAGAGCGAGTGGTCGGACTCGGGTACGCCCTCCAGGTCGGCGATGACGGTGAGGGTGAAGGGCTCCGCATAGGCACCCACCATCTCGCACGACCCCTCGTCGACGAACCCGTCGATGAGGCGGTCGGCGAACCGCCACATGAAGTCCTCGTTCTCCTTGAGCCGCTTGGGCGTGATGAGCCGGGTCAGCAGGTGGCGATGCGCCGTGTGCGTCGGCGGGTCGAAGGAAGGGAGCTGGTCGCTGAAGGGCAGCTCGTGTCGGTACTTCACGATGATGTCGCTGATGTCGTCGCCCTCCACCGGCACGGAGAACTTCACGAACGACCCGCTCACCACGTTGCACGATGAGTACGTCCCCGACGGCGCGTCCTTCGGAGGAAACGACGCAGGGTCGCCGTAGACCGTCATCGCCTCGGGGTGACCCGTGATCATGAACAGGCCGTAGCGAGGGTCTTGCCATACCGGGGCTTGCGCACGCACCCAGTCGAAGTAGGGGTAGGGGTCGTCCTGGATCGATCGGTCGGTGAAGAAATTGACGTTCTCGAACTGACTCATGGTCACCTTTCTCCGCGTCCGAGCGCGTACGATCGCCCCATGGGCCTCGAAGTCGAGATCGACCGCGACGTGTGCATGGGCTCTGGAAACTGCGTGTACGAGGCGCCGGGCGTGTTCGACCTGGACGATGACAGCGTCGCCTTCGTGGTCGACCCCGCCGGTGCCCCCGAGGACAAGGTCATCGCCGCGGCGCGGAAGTGCCCGACCGGCGCGATCACGGTTCGACGGGATGGCGTGAAGCTGGCCTGAGAATCATCATGAAGCGGTGCGGTGCTCACGGGTGGCGTGGCGGGCCGCGACGTATCCGAAGACCATTGTGTTGGCGATGCTCGCGCCGGGTCCGAGGTAGTGGCGGCCCATGACGGTGGCGGTGCCGTTGCCGGTGGCGTACAGGCCCTCGATCGGCTGGTCGTTCTGGTCGACCACCTGCGCGTGTTGGTCGGTGAGGAGGCCACCGCAGGTGCCGATGTCACCCGGCACGACCTGGACCGCGTAGTACGGCGGTTCGTTGATCGGGCCCAGGCAGGGATGCACCTTGTGGTTGGGATCGCCCAACGCCCGGTTGTAGGCAGACTCGCCCCGCCCGTAGTCGGGGTCTCTACCCTGCTCGGCGTTGCGGTTGAATCGTTCGATGGTGTCGGTCAGCCCGGCCGGGTCGATGCCGCACATGCGGGCGAGATCGTCGAGTGTCCACGCCTGCTTCAGCATCCCGCTCTCGAGGAGCTTGCGCGGGAAGCGCCCGGGGCGGGAACGCTGGTGCGCGTAGCGCTTGCGGTAGCGATCGTCGAAGATGAGCCAGCACGGAACCGCCCGGCTCGTCTTGTCGCGGGCGTACATCGCCTTGCCGACTTCCATGTACGAGTTCGACTCGTTCACGAAACGCTGTCCTGCCGCATCGACGTAGATCGTGCGTGGCCGCTGTCGCGCCTGGTCGAGCGTCGATTGCCCGAACCGCCCCGTTCGGGGAGACGGGAGCCACCAAGCCTCGTCCATGAAGTCGGTCTTCGCGCCGAGTGTCATCGCTGTCCGGATCACCTCGCCGGTGTCGCCGGGGTTGGCGATGGACCACCTCGCTCGGTTCGGTTGATCGCCACCGTACTCCTCGCGCATCTCGGGGTTGTGCGCGAAACCGCCGGCGGCCAGCACGACCCCCAGACGGGCGCGGATCAGCACCGGAGTTCCCGCACGGATCGTACGAACGCCGACGACGCGACCGTCCTCGACGATCAGGTCCTCGAGCGGCGCTTCCGTCCAGACCGGTATGCCGCGGCCGATCGCAATCTTCAACATCTGCGCGATCAGTGACGCGCCGTTCGTCAGCAGGCCTGACGTCGAAGTCGAGCCGCATAGGTTCGAAGCACGACGCGCGCCGAGACCGCGAAAGCCCCGATGCTGCGGTTGTAGTTGGAGAGGAAACGCGCTTCGTTCGTCATCACCGCGAGCCCAAGGCTCTTCGCGAGCCCGGGCTGCAGCTTCTCGAGCCATTCACCCAGCGCCCGACCATCGAATGGAACGGGCTCGATCCCGCGCCCGTTCTCGTGGCCGCCCTTGGCACTCGAGTAGTAGTCGCTGTAGCCGGGGCAATGCACGAAGCGGACGCCGCGCTCCTGGAGGAACGAGACCATCTCCGGCCCCGCCGTCAGGAAGGCGTGTCGACGTTCGAACGACGAGGCAGGCCCCACGTCGCCCACGACCGCCTCGAAGTGGGCCATGCCGTCCTCGTAGGAGTCCTGAACCCCCGCTGCACGCATCACCGGGTTGTCGGGGACCCAGACGATGCCGCCGGACATGGCGGTCGATCCGCCGACCCGTTCCTGCTTCTCGAGCACCAGAGCGCTCGCTCCTGCGTCGGCCGCGGTCAGCGCGGCGACCATGCCACCACCGCCGGATCCGACGATCACGAGGTCGACGGTGGAGTCCCACGTCGTCATGTCACGCCCTCTCTGACCTCCCGACCAACTCCTTCGGCTGGAACAAGCTAGCAGGGTCCGTTGACGATTGCTACGGTCCCGAAGTAATCTGGCAGCATCCGTCCGAAGAGTGAAGCGGGGGAGATGACCGGTAATTCGAGGACGCTGACGTACCCGCCCGACGGCCTGGGCGCGCCGAAGGATCGCCGCCCCGGTCCGCTCGTCGATCTCGGGCTCCCGGCCGGGACCGAGGTGTTCTCGGCTGACGACCACATCTCGTTGGCAGATGACATCTTCTACGAGCGCTTTCCCGAGAGCATGAAGGAACGTGCTCCACGGGTCATGAACGTCGGTGGAGGATGGGTGATCGGCATGGACGGGAAGTCCATTCTGGTGCCCGAGTTCATTGAGGTGCTCACGCAGTACGACCCTGTCTCGGGGTCCCATACGGGCGACGTCGACGCACGGCTCGCTGCGCTCGAGTCGGAGGGTGTGTCCAAGGAGCTCGCGTTCCCCAACTCCGTTCTCGCCTTGTTCGGATGGCCGGACAGAGAGGTCCGGGAGCTCTGCTTCCGGATCTACAACGAGCACATCGCGGAGGTCCAGGAGCGTTCGAACAACCGCATCTTCGGCGTCGGTCTGATCAACTGGTGGGATGCCGAGGGAGCTCGCCGGACGGTGAACGAGCTGAAGGCGCTCGGGTTGAAGACCTTCCTCATGCCGCTGTCGCCGGGGAAGGACACCGAGAAACGCCCGATCGACTACTCGAGCACCGCGATGGATGGCGTATGGGAGGCGATCGAGGAAGCGCAGATCCCGGTCTCGCACCATATCGGTGAGAACCCGCCCGCGACGCCGAACGAGTTCAACGCCGTCAGCATCGGGATGCTCCAGTCCGTGGCGCCGTTCCGCGACACCTTCGGCAAGTACATCTTCGGCGGCATCCTCGATCGTCACCCCGGGCTGCGCGTCGGGTGGTTCGAGGGCGGGATCAACTGGGTGCCATCGGCCATCCAGGACGCGGAGCACATCCTGGCGTCGTTCCAGCACCTCGCCAACCTCGAAGGTGCAGCACGAACCGCAGCACTACTGGGACAAGCACATGTTCGCGTCGTTCATGGTCGACCCGCTCGGGCTCGCGCTCGTCGCTCGCATCGGCGTCGAACGGGTGATGTGGTCCACCGACTTCCCGCACAACGAGAGCACGTACGGCTACAGCAACGAGTCATTGGCCGCCGTGGTGGACGCAGTCGGTGCCGACGCAGCGGCAGCGATCATCGGTGGCAACATCAAGCGCTATCTCGGATTGGACGGTTGATGCCGGCGGGGTTGATGGCTTCCGCGCCACCGACACGCATCCCGCTCGACGGCGGATATCGCTCGCATGCATCGTGAACGAGTGCAACACGTGCGTGCGGTGATGCGTGAGCAGGGACTCGACGTTCTCGTGCTGCTGGGCAACACCAACGTTGCCTACGCGACCGGTGCAATCTGGCCGCTCGCCGATTCGGGCCGTGCGAACTTCGAACAGCCCGTCGCGGTCGTCCTCCTCGACGACGAGTGGCCGCACCTCTTCTCCCCGGTGCGAGAGGACGATCGACTCCGGATGGAGCTACCGTCCGATCACATCCACGGCCCGGTGTACCTCGATTTCGACGAGGGGGTGGAACTGTTCGCATCGCAGCTCGCCGGCCTCGTGCCGGCAGGCGCCGTGGTCGCCATCGACGAGTGGACCAACGCACTGCGCCGCGAGCGGTCCCTCCTGTTCGCGGCGGAGGCACCGGTCGATGGCGGACGGGTGATCAGCAGGGCCAAGGCGACCAAGACACCTGACGAGCTGTCGTGCATGCGCGAGGGCCTGCGTATCACCGAACGGGCCGCTGCCGAGGTGCAAGCGCGCCTCGCGCCAGGCGTCCGTCAGACCGACCTCACGGCGACCTTCTTGCGCACGATCTTCGACGCGGGTGCGGACGCCAACATCCTGGACCCCATCTGGCAGGTGATGCCCTCCCGGATGGCGGACGGGCCATGGACCACGACCGGCGACCTCGCGTGCCCGCTCCTCTCGACCGAGCGTGAGCTCGTCGAAGGGGACGTCCTCTGGGTCGACACCGGCATCAGCTACGCCGGGTTCCACTCCGACTTCGGACGCACCTGGGTCGTCGGCCGTCGAGCCGGATGCCCGCCAGCGCGCGCAATTCGAACGGTGGCGAGCGATCATGGACGCCGTCCTCGATGTCACCCGGGCCGGGGCAACGGCGGCGGAGCTGACGGCGGCCGCGACCAATGCCGCGGGTGGCATCAAACCGTGGATGCCCCACTTCTACCTCGGTCACGGTCTCGGCATCGACAGCGCCGAAATGCCGTACGTCGGGAGTGACATCGGTGAGGCATTCGACGCGGCGCTCGTCCTCGCCGCGGGGATGGTCCTGGTGCTCGAGCCGATCGTCTGGGATGACGGTGCCGCCGGTTACCGCTCCGAGGAGGTTCTGCTCATCACCGAGGACGGGTGGGAGCCCATGACCGACTACCCCTACGATCCCTTCTGAGGGTCTGGTGACGGTCACCGAGGTTCGTCCCGATGTCACAACATTGCGAGTCGCCCGGCGCGCCCGTGTGCTCGCCGAGATGGAGGCGGCCGACATCGACGTGCTCGTCGTCGGGCGCGAAGGGAACGCCCGCTATGTGTCGGGTGCACCGCGGCTCTGGACTGCCGGCTCTCGAGCATTTGGGCCCGGCTGCGTGCTGGTTCGGGCGACGGGCTCCGTCCATCTACTCAGCACGTGGGACGAGGGGATCCCCGACGACATCCCCCACGAGCACCTCTACGGGATCTCGTTCAATGCGACAAACTTTGTCAAGGCGCTCAAGAGGATCGAAGGCGCCGCGACCGTCCGGACCGTCGCGACCGACGCCCTCACACCGTCGTCAGCGCAGCTTCTCCCGAGGGCGTTCCCGTCGGCCCAGCTCGTCGACGGTGAGCCGCTGCTGCGACGGGTTCGCCGCGTGAAGACGCCCGAGGAGGTCGACGCCATCCGTGCATCGGTCCGCGTCGCCGAACGCTCACTGAGCGAGGCGGTGGGGGCGCTCGCGCCCGGCGTCACGGAGCGGCAGCTCACGGGCGTGTTCATGGAGGCGATGGCGTCGGCTGGCGTCACCACTCCCGCAACACAGGACGTCGCGTGGATCACGTCGCGCCAAGACCCATGGCATCGCGCGAGCCGCGACGAGGCGGTCGAGCCGGGCGATCTGGTGGCGTTCGACGCCGGGGTGATCCTGGGCGGGTACTCCGGAGAGCTCGGTCGGACACATGCGGTGGACGGCGACGTCGCCATCGACCGGTTGGGCTGTCCCGGAGCGGGGACGAGCTGTGGGATCGGCTCCTGGCGGCGTGCCGGCCCGGCGCGTCGCTGACCGAGCTCCTGGACGCGTACGAGGCCGCGGGCGTTCCGCCGCCCCCCATGCCGGTCGCTCGGGGACTGGGGCTCGGGTTCGACCTTCCCCTCGCGACGCATGTGCTCCCGCGCACGGCCGCCGAGCAGCATCTCGAACCGGGCATGGTGCTGGCGCTCACCGCTTACGTCTGGAAGGAGGGTGTCGGCGCCTTCTACGGCCAGGAGCCGGTCGTCGTCACGGCCACCGGGCCGGAACTCCTGTCGACGAACCCGTTCCGCGATGCGAGGAGATCAATGACGTGACCGAAGCCGATATCCCACCGCCGGAGGAGATCATCCTCTACGAAAAGGATCCGAGCACTCGCATCGCGACGATCACCCTCAACCGTCCCGATCAGCTCAACATCCCGACGATCGCGGCTCGCCGGCGATACGCGGACCTCCTGTTCAAGGCGAGTCATCGACGACGACGTCAAGGTCCTCGTCGTCCGTGGCATCGGTGATCACCTCGGGACGGGAGCGGACCTTGACGAGCTGATGGCGAAGCAGGCGGCGGGCGTCGCGCTGCAAGAGGAATTCGGGCTCGAGGACGACGACGACGTGACGATGCCGGGCTCGCGCTCGTACCGTGCTGGGGCATCGCTCCTTCACTGGTACGGCAACACGAGATCGGGTTGTCGCAGCCTCCAGGACTTCAAGAAGATCAGCATCCTCGAGGTCAAGGGCTACTGCTACGGCTGGCACTTCTATCAAGCCGCTGATGCCGATCTCGTGATCTCGTCCGACGATGCGCTGTTCGGGCATCCGGCGTTCCGCTACGTCGGCTACGCGCCGCGCATGTGGCAGTGGGCGATGATGATGGGGCTGCGCAAATTCCAGGAGATGGTGTTCACGGGTCGCCCGTTCACCGCTCAACAGATGTATGACTGCAACTTCGTCAACAGCGTCGTACCGCGGGATCAGCTCGAGTCGGAGGTGGACAAGTACGCGCGTGGCCTGTGCGCGCACGCGACCGACCGACACCGTGTTCATGCAGAAGGTGTTCTTCGAAGTGATGAAGCAGCATCAGGGTGAGTACATGGGCAGCCTTCTCAGTGCGTGGCTCGAATCGATGGGTGGAATGCTCCGAGAGGACGACGACGGCAGGCGGGCAACGCTCAGCAAGGAGACGATGGACGCCGGCCTCAACCTGGCTGTGAAGGACAACGACGGCGGGTTCCCCCCTGAGTGGAGGTTGAGCAGATCCGGTCGTCGGCGCACCGAGACCGACTGACGGTGACGCAGTCCCGACACGGGCGCGCCGGACGGCACGCCCGCCGCACCACCGCTCAGCGGGCTCCGAGTGGTCGATCTCTCGACGTGGATCGGGGGTGCGTACTGCACGAAACTGCTGGCCGACGGCGGCGCGGAGGTGATCAAGGTCGAGCCACCCGACGGCGACCCCCTGCGTCGCTGGTCGGCTTCCGGCGCGGTGATCTCGCCCGACAGCGACGGGGCGCTCTTCAATTTCCTCAACGCATCAAAGCAGAGCGTCGTCGTCGAGACCGAGAACGCGGACGATCTCGCCCAGCTGCACGCTCTCCTCGCCTCGGCCGACGCGGTCGTGTGGTCACGAGGCTCTCCTGTGGCAGAGCACGCGCCGCTCGCCCCCGCCGAGATCCTTCGCACGCATCCCCACCTGACCGTCACGTCGATCACTTCCTTCGGTCTCGAGGGTCCCTGGAGCGACAAGGCCGCCACCGAGTTCACCCTGCAAGCGTGGTCGGGAGGGATCGTCGGGTTGGCTCGCGGCAGACCCGACCGTGCCCCCGTGTTCGTCGGTGGCCAGATCGGTGAGTGGCTCTCCGGTCTCTTCGGTGCGATCGGAACTCTGGCGGCGCTTCGGCGCGCCGACTCGGACGGGGAGCTCGTTGACGTGTCGATGCTCGAATCGTTGGCGATGTGCCTCACCTACTATCCGGTGACGTTCCACGACCAGCTCGGACGGCCGATGCGACGGCGCCGGTTCGTCCCGACTCCGGGCGTCGGGGCCGCAAGCGACGGGCTGGTCGGGCTTGGGTGCGGGACCGGCCAACAATGGCTGGACTTCTGCGCAATGGTCGGACATCCCGAGTGGATGGAGGACCCGAAGCTGTTCTTGGACCGAACGGCGCTGGCTCCGACCATCGACGCGTGGATCGCCGATCACACCGTGGAAGAGGTGATCAGTCTGGCCTCGGCCTTCCGGATCCCCAACGCACCGATCGCGAACGGCTCGAACGTCACGACGTTCGAGCACTTCTGCGCGAGGGGGACGTTCGCCGCGAACCCGCGAGATGGCTCGGCGAATCCGCGACCACCGTTCCGGCTCGGGTCAGCACGTCTCCGGCCGCCCGAACGGGCGCCTCGGCTCGGCGAGCACTCGATCAACGCAGCGCGACGGCGCGGATCACGTGATCACACGCGCACGACGACTGCGTCGTCTGCGCTTCCGTTCGAGGGTCTGCGCGTCCTGGACATGACGGCCTACTGGGCGGGACCGCTGACGGGCCACGTGCTCGCGCTCCTCGGAGCAGAAGTCATCCACCTCGAATCGGCGACACGGCCTGACGGAGCGCGTCTGGTCGGCGGTGTGCCACAGACGGAGGATCGGTTCTGGGAGCGGGGGCCGATCTTCGCCGCGCTCAACACCAACAAGAAGAGCATGACAATCGACTTGAGCGAGCCACGCGGTATCGATCTCGTCCACCGAGTCGTCGCCACATGCGACGTGGTCGTCGAGAACTACACGCCACGGGTGCTTGAGCAGCTCGGCCTGGACTACGAGGCGCTGCGAGCCGACCGGCCTGATCTCGTCATGGTGCGGATGCCGGGTTTCGGGCTCGATGGGCCCTGGCGCGACCTTTCGGCCTTCGCGTTCGTGATCGAGGACGCTGCGGGACTCACCTGGCTGACGGGACACCCAGATCTCCTCCCATTTGAGCCCTACTGCGTCGGCGACCCCAACGCGGGGCTCCACGCGTTGTTTGGCCTGATGCTCGCGCTCGAGCACCGGGAGAGGACGGGCGAGGGAGGCCTCGTGGAGGTCGCGATGGTCGATGCCGGCGTCAACGTCGCCGCGGAGCAGGCGATCGAGTTTTCCGCCTACGGAGCGCTGCTGGCCCGTGATGGCAACCGCGGGCCCTGTGCGGCGCCGCAGAACCTCTATCAGGCGGCTGGCTCCGACGAGTACGGTCGCGACGACTGCTGGGTCGCCATCGCGGTTGCGACGGACGAGCAGTGGGCGTCGCTCCGCCGCGCGCTGGGTCAACCACAATGGGCCGCCGATCCGACTCTGGCGACCGCGGCGGGCCGGCTGCGGGAGCACGACCGGATTGACGCATCCCTCCAGGAGTGGTGCCGCACCCAGTCGGCGGACGAGGTGGTCGAGTGCCTGTGGGAGGCGGGCGTGCCCGTCGGCAAGGTCGTGCAGCCGCATCGCCAGGCCGAGCTGCCGCCGCTCGCGTTTCGCAACTTCTTCGAGGAGGTGCACCATCCGGTGATGGGACGCTCCCGCTACAGCACGCTGCCGATCAGGTTCTCGCGTGGCCCGGAACGGCTCCACCATCGGCACGCACCTCTGTTGGGTGAGCACAACGATGAGCTGTTGGGGGAGCTCGGTCTCACCCGGTCGGAGATCGACGTGCTCGAGGCGGAGGGGATCATCGGTGCCTCGCTGGTCCAGGGAGCCTGAGAGCCGGGTGCGAGCGTCGTATCCTTGCGGGATGGGATTCGAGGCGGCTCCGTTCGACGTCGTCGAAGCGTCTCGTCGCGTCTGGCTGGAGCGCTGGGATCCCGAGGCCGCCTCCGGGATGGCCGTGTTCACGGCCATCCTCCGCTCCTACCAGCTCCTCAACGACCAGGTGCACCAGGTGATGAGGAGCCACGACCTCACGTTTGCCCGATACGAGGTGCTGACCTGGCTGGCCACGGACCCGGAATCCTCCTTGACCCTGAGCTGGATCAGCAAGACCCTCCGCATCCCGCCGGCCACGGTCACGAACATCATCGACCGGCTCGAGGACGAGAAGCTCGTCCGACGTGTTCCGCATCCGTCGGACGCCCGGACGACGCTCGCCGTGATCACGCCACGTGGCCGGAGAGTCGCCACCGACGCGACGCGAGACCTGAACTCGACCGTGTACGAACTCATCGGCCTGTCCGAGAGGAAACGGGGCCAGCTCGTTGAGCTCCTCGCCGAGCTTCGAGTGAGCGGCAACGAGTTCGACGTCGTACGCTCCAACGAGGTGATCGACGAAGTCGGATCTCGTCAAGCGCGCAAGAGCGGGCGCAACGGGAGCAAGGACCGATTGGAATTGGCGTAGGGCCCTAGCGGGCTATGTCGGCCGACGCCCGGTGCGCACCGCATCTTCGACCAGGGCGATTGCCCAAGTGACCGTCCGGATCGCCTGATCGCGATCCATCTCCCAGTCGGAGACGAGGCGCTCGTAGGTCGCCACACTCCAGAACACGTCGAGCAGGGCAGCCGCGGAAAGACGGTCCGATTCGGACCACTGGGCGGTCCAGTCGCCGAGAGCTCCGAAGAGTGCGCTTCTCTGACGGAGATTGGCGTCGGTGAGCGTGGGATCGAGCGCCGGTTTCGATCTCAGCGGGTACGAAGACACGTGGGCGAGGATTCGGGCTGCGATGTCGGCAATGTCCTCGAGTCTCATTCCTTCAAGGTCGATTCCGGCCGTCTGCTCCAGCCGATGCATCACCGCGTCCCGGAGGCCCCGCTCGTTCCCGAAGTAGCGGTACACCGTTCGCTCATTGACCCCTGCGTGTTCGGCGACGCCGCGGATCGTGAGTGCTCGCCAGTCGCGGATGGAGGAACGCCGAAGCAACGTGCACCCGGCCGCGACGATGCGCTCACGGGTCTCGGCGGCTCGCTGGCGGCGCAGCGGGCTGTCGTATCGGCGCGGGTTTGGCGGGTGCGATGCCCCGGTTGTCACGGGCACTATCCGACGAATGCCGGCAGCGTCTCCCAGCCCCGCACGGTCGAAGTCGGAGACAGTCGGGCATTCTCGAGGTCGATCTCCCATTTGGGAAAGCGTGACAGCACCTCGTCGAGGGCGATGCACCCCTCCATGCGGGCCAGAGCTGACCCCATGCACAGGTGAATCCCGTTGCCAAACGTCAGGTGCCGGCCGTCGTTCCGCCGTATGTCGAACGTGTCCCCGTCGGGAAAGCGACGGTCGTCACGGTTCGCGGAGCCTATGAGAAAGAGCATCACACTTCCCGTCGGGACCTTCATCGGACCGACCATGAGGTCTTCACGGGCGACGCACCTCCCCACGTGGGGCGCCGGCGACTCGAAGCGGAGGACCTCTTCGATGGCGCTCGCGATCAGCGAGCGGTCCGCGACGAGCTGGGCCCGTTGGTCCGGATGGTCCGCCAACACCTTGGCGGTCCACCCGATGAGACGAGTAGTCGTCTCGTTCCCGGCGCCGGCGAGCACCTCGATGTAGGTGAGCAGCTCGTTGCGGGTCAGGTTTCGCACCGTTCCGGTCTCATCGGCGAACTCGATGGTGAGCAGCTCCGTCATGATGTCGTCCGAAGGGTGCTTGGCTCGCCAGTCGACGTAGTCCGCGAACATTGCCCCCGTCACGAAGTTCTCGGTGACCTTCATCGGCTCACCCTCGTTGGTGCGAAGGTTGGCGTCGACATGGTCGCGGACTGCCTCTTGGTCACTCTCGGGGATCCCGAGGAGCATGCCGATCACACGCATCGGCATCTGCGCACCCAGATCGGCAATGAAATCGAAGCGGTCGGAGCCGACGAGCGGGTCGAGGCTGTGGGCGCAGAACTCACGGATCTTGGGCTCGAGCTCAGCCACACGTCGAGGGGTGAAGGCACGTGACAAAAGGCGGCGATGAATCGTGTGGGTCGGAGGATCCTCAAAGATGATGACGCCGGGCGGGATCTCGATGTCCGCCTTGATGACCTCGAGGATGGCACCCTTTCCGGAGATGTACGTCTGGGCGTCGAGCAGTCCCTTCTCGACGTCCTCGAACCGGCTGACGGCGAAGAAGTCGTATTTCTCGTTGTAGTAGATCGGCACCTCCTCGCGCAGTCGCCGGTAGACGGGGTACGGGTCGGCGTTGATCTGGACGCTGTACTGGTCGTAGTAGACGTCGCTCACGCTTGCCTCCACGGGGCCTCTGGCGATCAGAGTTCGTGTCAGACTACGACCCGAATACTCGATCGTCAAGGCTGGCCCGGGAAACGCCGGACCTCGTCGACGGCCGCCGCTCGTCAGGTCAACCGGCGAGAATGCATTGCCGTGATCGACGAGATCTTTGCCTCGCGGGACCTCTCCGACTGGGTGATGCCCTGGCAACACCTGACCGCCGCCGTCCATGAGTTCGTGACCCAGGTGGAGGGGCCGACTGGACCCTTTCCCCTCGTGGCGAGCCCGGCGCAGTTCGACGGGGTGCGACCGGGGATCCTGCGCGCACCGAGGCACGGTCAACACACTGAGGAGATCCCGCTCGAGCTTGGCCGCTCGTGGGAGGAGACCAGCGAGCTGAAGGAGTTGGATGCCATCCCCTGAACCTGTCACGGTGTGGGGGCTCGTCACCAGGGCGGCACAGGAGCATCCCGGGCGAGTTGTGTTTCGCGACGGGCGTGGACGGGCTCTGACGACGATCGAATTGCGCGACGCCGCGGAGCGCGTCGCGGCGGGCCTGGGCGTGCAACCCGGTGACGTGGTGTCGTGGCAGTTGCCCACCGTCCTCGAATCGGTGGTGTTGCTCGCTGCACTGGCACGGATCAGCGCCGTGCAGAACCCGATCATTCCCATCCTGCGGGAACAAGAAGTGCGACACATCACCGCCACCATCGGTACCCGGACGTTGGTGGTCCCTGAGGTGTGGCGGGGCTTCTCCCACGGCGACATGGCCCGGCGCATTGGAGATCGACTCGGGTTCGAGGTCGTCACGCTCCCACTCCAGGGCGCGACCGGGGGCGACCTGTGCCTCCCGGTCGGTGATCCGTCGGACCTGGTTCCTCCGTCCACGACCGGCGACGAGTGCCGCTGGATCTACTTCACCTCGGGTACCACCACGGAACCGAAGGGAGTGCGCCACACCGATGCTTCTGTGATCGCTTCCTCGTTCGGCATCACCGAGGGCCTGGGGATCCGGGCGGGTGACGTGTATCCGATCGCATGGCCGTTCACGCACATCGGTGGCATTACCATGGCCTCCGCGGTGTTGCGGGCCGGTGGAGAACTCGTGCTCTTCGACGCGTTCGATCCAGAGACGACGGGCGACCTCATGGCGGCGTGCGGTCCCACGATCCTGGGCACGGGTGTCCCGTTCTTTCGTGCCTACGTGCAGGCGCAGCGGCGTCACGGACGCGCACCGCTCTACCCGGCACTGCGCGCCTTCACCGCCGGAGGCGCTCCGACCCCTCCCGAGATCCTCAAGGAGCTCTCGGAGGTCTTCGGGCTGGACGTCGTCGTCAACTCCTGGGGTCTTACCGAGTTCCCTGTCGCGTCCTGCCCGTCGGTCGGCGATCCCACCGACAAGCTGGCGATGACGGTCGGCCGCCCATCGCCGCAGGTCGACATCCGGGCCGTCGACGGGGAACTCAGAGTCAAGGGACCGCAGTGTTTCCTTGGCTACGTGGATGCGTCGCTGGACGCCGCGGCGTTCGACGATGAGGGCTGGCTCCGGACCGGTGACCTCGGCGAGGTGGATTCCGAGGGGTTCGTCACCATCACCGGGCGGCTCAAGGACGTGATCATCCGGAACGGCGAGAACATCTCCGCGGTCGAACTCGAGGACGTTCTCCTCAGGCACCCCGACATCGTGGATGTCGCGGTGCTCGGCTTGCCCGATGCGCGGACGGGCGAGCGTGTCTGTGCCGTGGTTGTGCCCGCACCTGGAAGCAAGCTCGACCTGGGAACGATTGCCGCGCACTGCAGTGCGGAGGGCATCGCCCGCCAGAAGACTCCCGAACAGATCGAAGTCGTCGACGGGATCGCCCGCAACCCGATGGGGAAGGTCGTCAAGCAGATCTTGCTGGAACAGGTCTCTGCCAAGGTCCGCGACGCCCGTCGGGGATCGGACGAATGAGAGGTCACGTGAAGCGCGACCAACCCTCACCCGGGGCTTCGACGTGCACGATCTCCGGAACGGCTGCGAGCCATTTCGGCATGTTCGCCGTCGCGGCCTTGAAGTGCTCCGATCCGACGTGCGCCTCTCCGGCCGCCGCGTCCCGAAACGCCTCCACCAGCACGTACACGTTGGGCTCGTCGACGCTCCGGTACCAATCGAAGAAGATGCATCCGGGCTCGGCCCTGCTCTCGGCCGTGAAGTCATGGACCAATGCGGGCCAGTCATCGGCAAACTCGGGACGGACCGGTTGTTTCACGACGTTGAAGATCATTCGGCTCTCCTTGTGGGTTGTCCCGACGCCTGCGTCCGGAATCTTGTGGGTCACGTGTCCGCTCATCGGTTCCGAAGCTCACGTTTCAACACCTTGCCCGATGGGTTCCGCGGCAATGCATCGAGGAACGTGACGTCCTTCGGCACCTTGTAGCGCGCCAATTGGGCGCGGCAATGTTCGACGAGGGCGGCTGCCGTCGCTGTGGCGCCGGGGCGCACGACGACGAACGCCACCGGGACTTCGCCCCAGCGATCGTCCGGGCGCCCCACGACCGCCGCCTCGAGCACCGACTCGTGCTCGTAGAGCACCCTTTCGACCTCCGAGCTCGCGATGTTCTCGCCGCCGGACAAGATCATGTCCTTGAGGCGATCGACGATGAAGAGGTAGCCGTCTTGGTCGCGCCTTCCGATGTCGCCCGTGTGGAACCAGCCGCCCGCGAAGGCGGTCGCGGTCGCCTCGGGGTCACGCCAGTAACCCTTGAAGACCTTGGGGCCTCGCATGACGATCTCACCCGGCTCCCCGGCAGGCACCGATCGCCCAGCTCTGTCCCAGATGTCGAGGTCGAGGTACAGGCACGGACGGCCGACGCTGCCGAGCTTGCGCACGATGCTGTCGTGGTCGAGGAACGTGTCGCCCGAGACCGTCTCGGTGAGTCCGTAGGCATCGGCGAACCACGCCGAGGGAAACGTGCGCTGAATCCGCTCGAATGAGCGGGATCGGCATCTTCTCGCCCCCGTTGATGATCAGGCGCACCGACGAGAGATCACGCCGTTCGATGTCCGGCAGCGCCATGATCGCGTTGACCATCGCCGGCGCCAGCCAGACCGTGGTCACCCGCGACCGCTCGACCTCGTCGACGACGGCTGAGGCTTCGAAGGACCGATGGATGATGGTGGTCGCACCGGCCGCGATGAGTGAGGTCGTCGTCAGGTCGAGCGCCCCCACGTGGTAGAGGGGTCCGCAGGCAAGCCCCAGGTCAGCGCCCGTGAAGCCGAACTCGATGATGTGGGCCAGGTTCTTCCAGGCGAGATTGGCGTGGGTGATCATGACGCCCTTGGGGCGCCCGGTGGTCCCCGACGTGTACATCAAGCGATGGACATCGTCGGCCCCCACGGGCGTGCGCACCGGTGGCCCGCCCGTGGTCACCAGATCGCCGAGCGGTGTCCAGCCATCGGCTGGAGGCAGGAGAGACGCACGCGCGTACGAGCCGATCCCCGATGCCCTCCGTCGCCTCGTTGGCCAGGTCGATGAGCGATTCGTCACACACGAGCGCGCGAGCTCGGGCATGATCGAGGATGTAGCGCACCTCTGGCGCGGCGAGCCGCCAATTGATCGGCATGGCAATGGCGCCGAGATAGTTCGTGGCGAAGACCGTTTCGAGGAACTCGGGGCAGTTGTAGGTGAGGAGGGCGACCACGTCACCACGGCCGACACCGCGCTCGCACAGACCGCCGGCCAGTCCGACCGCGCGCGCGGCCATCTCCCGGTAGGAGATCGTCTTGTCGTTGAACACGGCGACCGCCTTGTCGGGCGTGCGGCTGGCGTGGTGGGCGAGCACGGCGAACCAGTTCATGTCCGCCTGCGCTGCCTCTGCGAAGGTCATGGCGGCGACCTCCGTTCGTCGAGATCGAGGATCCCGGTGGTCCGCCCGCTATTGTCACAACCGATGCCCCAGGCCGATGTGACCACCGAGTCTCGACGCAGTGCCAAGTGGCTCGCGCGCCGCCAAGCCATCGTCGACGCGTCAGCGCGCATCTTCGCCCAACGCGGGTACCATGCCACGGGTATCACGGAGCTCTGCACCGCGAACGATCTCGGCAAGGGCGCGCTCTATCACTACATCGGCTCCAAGGAAGAGCTCCTCGCCGCGATCCACGATCGAGTGATGGACGAGGTGATGGCCGGAGCGGATCGCGTCGCCGAGGCGGGCGGCTCGCCGTCGGAGCAGCTGGCCATGCTGGGCGATGAGCTGCTCGACGTGATCCACCGCTATCCGGATCATGTGTGGGTCTTCCTGCATGAGTTCCCGGCGCTCACTGGCGACCGGGCCGAGCGATTCAGACGCCGGCGCAGGGAGTACGAGCGACAGGTCGAAGGGGTCCTCCTGGCCGGCGTCGAATCCGGTGAGTTCCGCCAGCTCGATCCGAGGCTGACGGCCATGGCGTGGCTCGGGATGCACAACTACACGTACCTGTGGCTCAAGGCCGGGGGTCCGTTGTCGGCTCGAGACGTTGCGAAGCCCTTCGCGGAGATCTTCATGAGAGGAATCGTCAGCACGGCCGAGGGGCGCATGTAAGCGGCTCTCAGGGCGCAGAGTATCCGCCGTCGACGACGATGGCCGACCCGGTCGTCCAACGGGAGGCGTCGCTCGCGAGGTACGAGTACGCACCGGCCAGGTCGGTGGCCGATCCGAGCCCCAGGGGATGCCGCGCCGCGATCGCATCGAGCGCGCCAGGCGGGAGATCGGCGTGGATCGCCGAGCGAAACGTTCCCGGGCACACGCAGTTGACGCGGATTCCGTCGCGGGCGTACTCGACAGCGGCCACCTTCGCGAGATGTATCACGGCGGCCTTGGTCGCGCAATAGGGCGCAGCGTGTGACCATGCCGTGAGGCCGGAGACCGACGCCGTCAGCACGATGGAGCCTGACCCTTGCGCTCGCATGACGGGCACCGCGGCACGAATGCCGTTGACGGCTCCGAGGAGATTGACTCGGAACGCGTGTTCCCAGACCTCGGTCGCCAAATTGTGGATCCGGCCGTTCGGCGAGAGGACCCCTGCATTGCTGATGAGTGCGTCGAGCCGCCCGAAGGACTCGACGGCCAGCGCGACCACCGACTCGACCTGGGTGATGTCGCTGACGTCGGCCAGCCTCGTCTCGACCGCCCCGTCCCGTTCGGGGAGGCCGGTGACAGTCTGTTCGAGCGAGGACGCGTCGACGTCGCTCAGCACCAGATCGGTGGCCGGCTTCGCTCGCCAGCTGGTGCGACACGGCCGCGCCGAGCGCGCCGCCCGCTCCGGTGATGGCGACCACGCGTCGCGGCGCCGTCATACCAGCAGGTACCCGCCGTCCACGCTGACGACGGTGCCGGTGACGAACGCGGACGCGTCGGAGGCCAGGAACTGGTAGGCCCCGGCCAGGTCGGCCGGCGTGCCCCAGCGCTGTTGTGCGGTGTGTCCGGTGATCGCGGCCGAGAGCTCAGGGTTGCTCTTCCATCCATTCGCCAGGGGTGAGTCGAACCACCCCGGAGCGACGACGTTCACCGAGATGCCGGCGGGGGCCAGATCGAGCGCGAGGGCCTTGGCCATGCCGACCAACCCGGCCTTCGAGGCGCTGTACGCGCTCAGTCCCCGGCGGGGGCGCTCGCCCAGGACGGAGCCCGTGAAGATCAGCCGGCCACCCTCGCGCATCACCCGGGCCGCCGCCCGGGCCCCGAGGAACGCGCCCGTGAGGTTCACCTCCATGACCTGCCGCCAGACCGCGGCGCCCGTCTGGCGGGGGCCGGCCACGACGGGCGAGATGCCCGCGTTGCAGATCCACACGTCGACACCGCCCCATTCGGCCACCGTGGCGTCGGCCACCGCCTCGTTGAAGTCCTCGTCCGTCACGTCGCCACTGAGCACCAGCGACGGCCCGGGGAGCGCTCCGGCGACCGCCTTGAGGTCCTTCTCGGTGCGCGCCACGAGCGCGACGGCTGCGCCGGACTGCGAGAACGAGTGCGCGAGCAGCACACCGAGACCCCGGCTGGCGCCGGTGATCACCACCCGCTTCCCGTTGACCGCACCGGGGCCGGGGAATGACTCGGGGATCTCGATCTGGTCGGTCGTCGGTGGTTCCACTTTGTACCGACCAGTACACTACCGTTTCGTGGCAGCCGGCCGGTCCTCGTCGACCCCCTTCCCGAAGGATGAGCTCGTCGAGATGCACCGGCGGATGCTTCTCATCCGGGGCTTCGAACAGCGGGTCGCTGCCCTCTACCGAGACGGCGAGGTCCCCGGGTTCGTCCACCTCTCCATCGGGCAGGAGGCGGCGGCGGTCGGGGCGTGCTGGCCGCTCCGCGCCGCGGACGTGATCACGTCCACCCACCGCGGCCACGGTCACTGCCTGGCCAAGGGCATGGACCCGCTGGGGATGTTCGCCGAGTTGATGGCCAAGGACCAGGGCACCAACCGCGGTTGCGGTGGTTCGATGCACATCGCCGACCCGAAGCTCGGGATCTTCGGCGCCAATGGGATCGTGGCGGCGGGCCTCCCGATCGCGGCGGGAGCGGCGGCGGCGGCGCAGCTGCGACGCGACGGCGGGGTGGCCGTGGCGTTCTTCGGCGACGGCGCGCCCGCGCAGGGCGCGTTCCACGAAGCGCTGAACCTCGCCGCAGTCTGGGGCCTCCCGGCGATCTTCTTCTGCGAGAACAACGGTTACGCGGAGTTCTCGTCCACGTCGACCCAACACAAGGAGTCGCTGCGGCGGCGCGCCGCGGGCTACGGCATCCCCTACGTCGAGGTCGACGGGAACGACGTCGTCGCCACGGCCGCCGCCATGGAAGCGCCTGGTCCGCGGCGCCCGCGAGGGAGGCGGGCCAGCCATGATCGAAGCGGCCACCTACCGCTGGCACGGACACTACGAAGGCGATCCCCAGCGCTACCGGTCAGCGGAGGAGGTCCACGAATGGGAGGCGCGCGATCCGCTGCTCGTGCACGAGCGCCGACTTCGTGACGCCGGGGTCGGTGACGACGAGATCAAAGAGCTCGAGTCGACGGTGGCCGACGAACTCGACAGCGCGGTAGACAGCAGCGCGACGGCTCCCCAGCCCTGATCCTGACCTGTTGACGCATTTCGTCCTCCACGCGCGGCCCGCCCGGGCGGAGCCACCACCACCGCCTCCAGACGCGCCGGTGTTCCGCACCATGGACGCAGTCCATGCGGCACTCGAGGCCGAGCTCGCGAGCGACGATCGTGTGTTCGTGGCGGGAATTGACGTGGGAGCGGGCGGCAACGTCTTCGGGTTGACGCGAGGTCTGCGCGACCAGTTCGGCGACCGAGTGCGCGACACACCGATCTCCGGAGACCGCGATCGTCGGGCTCGGCGTCGGCGCCGCCATGGCCGGGATGCGTCCCGTCGTCGAGCTCATGTACGTCGATTTTCTCGGCGTCTGCTTCGACCAATTGTTGAACCAGGCCGCCAAGCTGCCGTTCATGACCGGTGGCGCGGCCCAGATGGCGCTGACCGTCCGGACGCAGTTCGGCGCCGGGCGCTCGTCGGGCAGTCAGCACTCGCAGAGCCTCGAAGCGCTCCTTGCGCACATCCCCGGCCTGAGCGTCGTCATGCCGGCGACCCCGGCCGACACCTACGGCCTGCTGCGCGCCGCGATCCAGGACCCGAATCCGGTCGTCTTCATTGAGAACAGGCTGCTCTACGGCATGAAGGGCCCGCGGCCGCCCGACGACTTCGTCCTGCCCATCGGCACGTCCGCCGTCGTGCGCCCCGGCGACGACGTGACCGTCGTGTCGGTCTCACGGATGGTCCACGAGGCGCTGGCCGCCGCAGAGAACCTGGCGGACGAGGGCATCTCGGTTGAGGTCGTCGACCTGCGCACCGTCGCGCCTCTCGACATGGGACCGGTTCTCGACTCGGTCCGCAAGACGAGCCGGATCCTCATCGCGCACGAGGCCGTGGTCCCGTTCGGCATCGGTGCCGAGATCGCGGCCACCGTGGCGCACGAGGCGTTCTGGGATCTCGATGCCCCCATCGAACGGGTCGGCGCGGCCGCGACTCCTCCTCCCTACGCTCCGGAGCTCGAACGTGCATGGCTCCCTGATCGCGACGACATCACCGCAGCCGTCCGTCGCCTGGCGGCAGTCTGATCAGCAGCCCAGCGATCGGGCGATCACCAGGTGCTGGATCTCGTTGGTGCCCTCACCGATCTCGAGCACCTTGGAGTCGCAGTAGAAGCGGGCCACCGGCGTCTCGAGCATGTACCCGAGGCCACCGTGGATCTGCACGGCCTCCGACGCCGCCCACGTGGCCACGCGACTGGCTTTCAACTTGGCCATCGCCGCCTCCTTCTGGAACGGTTGACCCGCATCACGGAGAGAGGCGGCGCGGTACGTCAGCCAACGCGCCGCCTCGAGCTCCGTCGCGATGTCCGCGAGCTTGAACTGCACGGCCTGGAACTTCGAGATCGGCTGCCCGAACTGGACGCGCTGGCCGGCGTAGTCGAGTGGCCAGGTCGAGAACGGCTTGCGTCAGGCTGAGCGACAGGGCGGCGATGGAGATGCGCCCGACCTCGAGCGTGCGCAGGAACTGGTTGAGCCCGAGGTCCGGGTCGCCGATGAGGTGGTCATCGGGGCACCCAGACGTCGTCGAAGTAGAGCTCGCGGGTGTCGAGCCCCCGCCACCCGATGCCGCGCATCTTGGGACCCATGGTGAACCCGGCCGTGTCCTTCTCCACGACGAAGGTGGCGAACTTCGGCGCCTGCTCCCTCGGACTCGGTGCGGGCCAGCAGCGTCACCCCGAAGGACATGTCGGTCCCTGCGTTGGAGATGAACGTCTTGCGACCGTTGATCAGCCAGCCGCCGTCCTGCCGGTCGGCAACCGTGCGGATGCCCCGTGCGTCGGAGCCTGCATCGGGCTCGGTCAGCCCGAACGCACCGAGGGCACGTCCCTCCGCCAGTGGTCGCAGCCAACGCTCGCGCTGCGCGTCGGTACCGAAGAGGAACAGCGGCAAGGACCCGATCGTCACGTGGGCCTGCCAGGCGGCGGCCACCGACTGGTCCGCCAGTCCGAGCTCCTCCATCGCGGCGACGAAGCCGATCGTCGACATGCCGATACCGCCCCATTGCTCCGGGACGAGGACGCCGAGGAGGCCGAGCTGGCCCATCTCCCGGAGGAGATCGGTCGGACACCGGGCCTCCTCCCAGGCCCGCGGCGCGCGCGGCGCGATCTCCTTCTGCGCGAAGTCGCGGCAGAGCCCGGCCAGCTCGCGTTCCCGTTCGCTCAGCGAGAAGTCCATCGGCCGATCCTATTGGACTGAGCGGTACAAAGTAGTACGATCGAGGCGATGGTGTCCGACCGCGCTCCCCACGTCATTCCGCAGTTCAGCAGCGTCGATGACGAGCGGCGGCACCGCAAGCAGCGCCTCGCCGCAGCCTTCCGACTGTTCGGGCATTTCGGCTTCGACGAGGGCGCGGCCGGACACATCACCGCACGCGACCCGGAGTGGCACGACCACTTCTGGGTCAACCCGCTCGGCATGAACTTCAAGCAGATCCGGGTCAAGGACATGCTGTTGGTGAACGCCGAGGGCGAGGTCGTCGAGGGCAACTGGCCGTTGAACGCCGCCGCGTTCGTGATCCACTCTCATATCCACGCCGCCCGCCCCGACGTCGTGTCCGCCGCCCACGCGCACTCCACGCACGGCAAGGCGTGGTCGTCGCTGCGGCGACCTCTCGATCCGCTGACGCAGGATGCGTGTGCGTTCTACGGCGACCACGTGGTGTTCGACGACTACACCGGCGCCGTGTTCGATCCTCGAGGAGGGCAAGCGCATCGCGCACGCCCTCGGCGGCCGCAAGGCCGCCATCCTGTCGAACCACGGCCTGCTCACCGTCGGGCACTCCGTCGACGAAGCGGCCTGGTGGTTCATCACGATGGAGCGCACCTGCCAGGCGCAGCTGCTCGCCGAGGCGGCCGGCACCCCGGTGCTCATCGACGCTGACGTGGCCCAGAAGACGGCCGGCCAGACCGGGGGGCACTCCGTCGGCTGGAGGCAATTCCAGCCCCTGTACGACTGGATCGTCGTCCAGCAGCCCGACCTGCTCGACGAGTAGCCCGCTCTCCCGGCTCAGCCGTCGGGGGCGGCACCGTCCTCGCGCCGATGGGCCAGGAACGTGGTCGACCAGTCGACGAGGTCGGCGGGCACGTAGTAGCCGGCTTCGTCGTTGATCGCCTCCCAGTTCCGTGCGACGTCTTCCATCGTGGGTTCCGGCCCGGGGTGGACGTATCCGGGCGTCGACGCGATGAACATGCGGGCAAAGCGGCCGGCCCCGGCGGCGTAGATCTCGCCGCTGACGGGGCAGGACTCGTGGGCGAGGAAGGCGGCCATCGGCGCCACGAGTGCCGGCGCCATCTCCGGGCCGCCCGACCCCTGGCCCGCCATGCGTGTCGTCGCCGCCGGTGCGATGAGGTTCACCTTGATGCCGTGTGCGGCGCCTGCGGCGGTGAGGCTCCGCGTCAGCCCGATCACGGCCGCCTTGGCGGTGGCGTACGACGTGTTGGCCGGCAGTCCGAGCATCCCGGTGGAGGTCGTCATCACGATGCGGCCGTAGCCCCGTTCCACCATGTGGGGCCATGCGGCGCGGGCGGTGTTGAACGAACCGCCCACGTGCACGGCCAGGTGCCTCGCGAGGTTGTCCGCGTCGGCTTCGGGGAAGCCGGCCCACCTGATGATGCCGGCGTTGTTGATCACGGCGTCGAGGCGCCCGTAGCGCCCGACCGCCCCGTCCACCAGCGCCAGTGCCCCCGATTCGGTGGCCACGTCATGGTGGTCGGCGACGGCCTCGCCACCGGCGGTGACGATCTCGGCGGCGACGGCGGCCGCCGGTTCGGCATCGGCGCCGTCGCCGTCCATGGTCCCGCCGAGGTCGTTGACGACGACTCGAGCACCCCGCTCGGCGAGCAGCAGCGCATAGGCGCGGCCGATGCCGCGTCCCGCGCCGGTGATGACGGCGACGCGCCCCTCGAAGCCGAGCTCGCTCAGGCGGCCACCGAGGCCTCGAACCCCAGGAGCCGAGCCAGCGTGCCGCCGACGATGGCGGCACGCTCCTCGGCGGGGAGATCGCCGAGCTGCTTCGCGATGAGCTCCCGGCTCCCTCGGAACGTCCCTTCGGCGTGCGGGTAGTCGTTGCCCCACACGATGGTCGACAGCCCGGTGATGTGCCGGCATGCGATGGCCACGGGGTCGTCCTGGAAGGAGATGTGGAACTGGCGCCGGAGGTACTCGCTCGGCAGGAGCGGGTACGGCCATTTCTCGTTCAGGCGGAACAGCTGCGCCATGCTGGGCTGGTCGTCGGCGGGGCGGTTCTCGTCCCAGTACCCGAGCCACCAGTCGGCGTCCTGGCCGATCCCGGTGACCCAGCACTTGTCCATGGCGCCCACCAACGACGCCAGCCAGTTGGCGTTGAACTCGATCAGGGCGAAGTGGAGCTCGGGGTAGCGCTCGGGAACGCCGCCGCCGATCAGCTCGCAGATGACCTGCTGGGGGATGATCGGGGCGTAGACGCACTGCGTGACCATGCGCTTCGACGCCGACTTCTCCGTCATCGGCTGGTTGACCTGCGCGGCCGACTCCATGACGACCTTGAGCGTCGTCGAGGCCGGGTCGTTGACTTTCACGCCGCCGGTCTGGGTGTGGATGAACACGTGGACGCCGTTGGCCTGTGCCGCCGCCCACACCGGGTCGAACTCCCGCGAGTAGTAAGGCTTCGGTGGCACCGCCGGGAGGAGGATGGCGCGGAATCCGGCGGCGGCGACCCGTTCGATCTCGGCCACGGCATCGCCGATGTCGGTGAGGGGCACGGGAGCCGTCGGAGCCATGCGCGAGAAGTACGGCTTGAACCGTTCGATGACGTAGTCGTTGTACACGAGGGCGTGCGCCATGGAGAGCTCGTGGTCGTCGGAGTACAGCCCGAACAGCGACAGGTTGGGATGCATCACCTGGACGTCCACCCCGTCGAGGGCCATGTCGTCCAGGATCTGTTCGGGGTCGCCCTCCGGCATCCGGCCGCCCGTCTGGCGGTACCGGGAGATCGTCCAGCCCTCGAAACCGGGCGTGTGCAAGCGGCGGAAGATCCGGGCTCCCCCCTCGCACCAGTGGCTCGATCTCGAAGTCCTCCTCCCAGACGGCCGCGCTCGCGCAGGTGCTTCGGGAGCCGGGTGACGGAAGAGGTCCGTGGGCTCAAGGAGGTGGCCGTCGGCAGAAACGACAAAGTCCTTCTGTGTCACCGTGGCGACCTCCCTGCGCTGCGACCCGAAATCCCTCGTCGAGCCCGGAACACATCTTCGCGGACGGCGCGAGGGGCGTTCGCAGGATAGACCAACCGGTCGGTACATTTCAATGCAGGCCCCACGCGACGAGGACCGTCGCGCCCGGAAGGAGCAAGACGATGACGAAGCGCTGGACGCAACGCCCACCGGGCTCCACCTGGGGCGATTGGGGCGACGACGACGAGCTCGGCCGTATCAACCTGCTCACCCCCGGCAAGGTCCTCGAGGGCGTCCGGGAGGTGCAGGCCGGCGTCAGCTTCTGCCTGAGCCTGCCGCTCGACTACCCCGGAGGGACCGCCTTGAACCAGAGGCGGTACCCACCGGTCCTGGCGCCGACCGAGGACATGCGGGGCAACCCGGCCACGTTCTACAACGTCCACATGAGCGAGATGGACGAAGGGGGCCCTCGCTACGTGGACGTGTGGGCCGACGACGTGGTGACGCTCTCGCTGCAGTACTCGACGCAGTGGGACTCCCTCGCCCATGTCGGTGCCGAGTTCGACGCCGACGGCGACGGGACCGAGGAGGCCGTCTACTACAACGGGTACCGCGCCGGGATCGATCTCGTGGGGCCCAAGCCCGACGCAGCGGGCGACGGCGGCACGCACCGTTGTTTCGCCCACCATCTCGGCTTGGAGCACATGGCGCACCACGGCGTGCAGGGGCGTGGCGTCCTCGTGGACCTCGTTCACCACCTGGGGCACGACTGGCGTGGGGTCGACCGCAAGACGCTCGAGGAGATCATGGCGGCGGACGGGGTCGTCGTCGAGCCAGGCGACATGCTCCTGCTGCATACGGGGTTCGCCACCAAGGTCCTCGAGTGGAACCGCGACCCGGACCCCGTGAAGATCCACACGATGTGCACCTACCTCGATGCACGTGACGAGTCGTTGCTGGAATGGATCTCCGAGTCGCAGATCTCGGCGCTCGTGGCCGACAACTACGCCGTCGAAGGGCTTGTCGGCCGGGATCGCGACGAGAGCCGGCACTCGCTTCTCCCCATCCACCACCTCTGCCTCTTCAAGCTGGGCGTTCCGCTCGGCGAGATGTGGTACCTCCACGAGCTCGCGTCGTGGCTGCGCGAGCACGGCCGCAGCCGGTTCCTGCTCACCGCGCCGCCACTCAGGCTGCCCGGAGTGGTGGGCTCACCGTTGACGCCCGTGGCCACGGTCTGACGAGCGCGAGAGCCGGAACGACTTGTAGTCGCTCTCAACGACCTTGTCGATCTCCTTGAAGAGCTTCGGTCGGCCTCCCGAGTTGAGGAGGTACTTGCGGGGCTTGCCCGGGATGTTGGTGCCGAAGAAGTAGCTGCTCTCCCCGAAGGGAGCGCCTGCTGCGCCCCGGTCGACCATGGCGGTCCACTTGTCCTCGGCCGCGGCGTCCACCTCTATCGTGTCGTAGCCGTGGTCGCGCACGTAGGTGATCGCATCCGTGATGAAGTCGACCTGGTCGCCGTTGTACCGCGGGTTGTTGCCGGCCGCTGCGTGCGGACCACCCGGGAAGAAGAAATTGGGAAACCCGGTTGTCTGGACGCCGAGGAACGTCCTGGGGCCGTCGGACCAGTACTCCTCGAGCGCCAGGCCGTGCCGGCCGCGGATCCCCATGCGCGTGAGCGCGCCGGTGCCGAAGTCGAAGCCGGTCGCCCACACCACCATGTCGAACGGCCGCTCGCCGTCGGCCGTCTCGATCCCGGTCTCGGTCACCCGGATGATCGGCGTCTGCTTGAGGTCGACGAGCGAGACATTCGGCTTGTTGAACGTCTCGTAGTAGCCGGTGACGAAGGGGGGTCGCTTCTCGCCGAAGCGATGGTCCTTCGGGATGAGCATCTCCGCCACTTCGGGGTCCTTGACGATGCCCCGGATCTTCTGGGCGATGAACTCGCACCACTCTGCGTTGGCGGCCTCGTTGAAGAGCAGATCGGTGTAGTTGCTGCTGAGCTTGGAGAATCCGGGACTGTTCCACATCCTCTCGAAGAACGCCCGCCGCTCCGCCTCGGAGTCATCGAAGGCAGCCCGATCACCGACGGGGTGCAGGAAACCGGCCACCGAGGTGTTCAGCACCTCGCACATGGCCTCGAACCCGGCCCGGAGCTCCTCCTGCTCCTTGGGCGTGATCGGTGCGTTGTTCAGCGGCGTGCACCAGTTGGCAGTGCGTTGGTACACGGTCAGGGAGGCGACCTCGTCGGCGATGACGGGGACGATCTGCACGCCGCTCGATCCGGTGCCGATGACGGCAACGCGCTTGCCGGCGAAGTCGACCGGCGTCCCCGGCCAGAGGCCCGTGTGGTACGACTCGCCCCCGAAGTCCTCGCGGCCCGGGACGTCCGGGAAGTAGGGCACCGAGAGGACGCCGGTTGCCGCTACGAGGAATCGTGCACGGAGCTGCGAGCCGTCCTCGGTCCCGACGGCCCATGTCCCCGACGAGTCGTCATAGGTCGCCGACGTCACTCTGGTGTCGAATCGGATGTGGCGCCGGAGGTCGAACCGGTCGACGACGTGGTTCAGGTAGCGCTCGGTCTCTGGCTGCTCCGCGAAGTGCTCCTGCCACTCCCAGTCGTCGAACAGCTCCTTCGAGAAGAGGTAGGCGTAGGTGTAGCTCTCCGAATCGAAACGCGCCCCGGGGTAGCGATTCCAGTACCAGGTGCCACCCACGCCACCGCCCGCTTCGACCAGCTGCGCGGAGAAGCCCATTTCACGAGCGCGATAGAGCTGGTAGACGCCGGTGATGCCTGCGCCGACCACCAGCACGTCGGTATCGGTCGTGCGCTGATCCGGACGCTCGTCGGGTTGGGGAGCTTTCGTCATGGAGCCGCGAATTGCCTGGGTTACCGTGTCATCCGCGGCTCGGTCCCTGCGGGTGAGCCGACTAGATATTGTACCGACCGTTAAGTATACGCCGGCGCACGGAAGGGAACTTGGGCCACATGGCGATCGTGGATCAGAAGTGGTCGGCACTCCCGGTGCCCCACGCGATGGAGGTCCCCGACCGGGTCCCCAAAGAGCGCTACTTCGATCCCGACTTCTTTCAGATGGAGGTCGAGCTGCTCTGGTCGCGGGCCTGGCAGATGGCATGCCGGCTCGAGGAGATCCCCCAGGCGCGTGACTTCGTCGAGTACGAGATCCTCGACCAGTCGATCATCGTGCTGCGCGACGACGACCTGGGCGTGCGCGCCTTCCAGAACGCCTGCCGGCACCGCGGCGTCCGGGTCGTCGAGGGGCGAGGGAAGCTGAAGAGCGGGTTCACCTGCCCCTTCCACGGATGGTGTTACGGCCTGGACGGAAAGAACACGTTCGTCTCGAGGGCGAAGTCCTTCGCCGAGCACAATCTGCGGCCGGAGGACATCGACCTCACGCCGGTGCGGTGCGAAGTATGGGGCGGGTGCGCCTTCATAAACCTCGACGACGCTGCACCGCCGTTGCGAGAGTGCATCGAGCCGTTCGCCACCATCATGGACGCGTGGAAGGTGGAGTCCATGCGCGCCGAGTGGTGGTACGCGTTCCGTCTCCCCGTGAACTGGAAGCTCGCCGAAGAGGCGTTCCTCGAGCAGTACCACGTGATCGAGACTCACCCCGAGCTCGTCATTCCCGGCCGGTTCCCGCCCCGTGACCCGGGCGCGTTCGATCCGCGGGTGTTCGTCGATGCGGAGCTCCACTACCTCCACGTGATGAGCGACGGCATGGACGGGATGGTCCACGCCAACGACGTGCGTGTCGCCGAGGGCCTGCGGGGAATCGAACTGCCCGCCGACCCCGCCCTGGCCATCCCGGCCTGGCACCGCGCGCTCAACGACGCGGTCGTTCGCTGGCACAGAGCCCAGGGTTCTGACATCCCCGACCTCAACGAGCTCGAGGCGCACGGCTGGAACGAGTCCATGTTCTACTGCTTCCCGCACTATTTCGTGCTGCCCATGTACAGCAGCGCCTCCTCCTATCGCTTCCGTCCGCTGGGTCCCGAGGAAACGCTGATGGAGATCTGGTCGCTCACGCGGTTTCCCGAGGGGAGCGACCGCGGACAGCCGACGCCGCCCGAACCGTGGGAATACGACGATCCTCGGGTGCCGCCCATCCCCACGCAGGACTTCTCGAACCTGCCGCGACAGCAGCGGGGCCTGCACGCGAAGGGCTTCGAGTACATGCGCCTGTCCGAGGGCATCGAAGGAGGCGTCGCCAACTTCGAGCGCACCGTCGACGGGTTTCTCGCCGGGCTTCCCTACGAGAAGCTGATCCCGGCCCTCCACGCCATCAACCTGAATCCGCTCGAACGGCCGGTCGTCGACCTTGGGCTCTGAGAGGATGTCGCAGCCAGAGGTGAGCCCGCCCGCGACCTACGCGCAGATCGTCGAGGGGGTCCGCGCCACCATGGCCGAGTACGCCCAGGCCCTGGACGATGGTCGGACCGACGACATCGTCGCCACCTTCTGCCCCGACGGCGCCTGCGAGATCCCCGGGATGGGCACCCACGAGGGCCACGACGCCCTCCGCCAGGCCTTCGCCCCGTGGAAGCCGCGGCGGCCACAGCGCCACCTCGTCGTCAACACCCACGTCACCGACTGGAAAGAGGACGAAGCACGCGCCACCAGCGACGTGATCTTCATCCTGAAGGGCGAGGACGGTTGGTCGATTGAGCTCGTCGGGCGATACCGCGATGTCCTGCACCTCGCCGGCGGCAGGTGGCGCTTCCACCGTCGGACGGCGGAGTTCGTGACGTAGTCGGTTGCTGATCACGCGCACACATGAGTGAGCCGGCGGCAGGGCGTCCCCTCCACGGCAGGGTCGCCGTCGTCACGGGTGGCGGATCGGGCATCGGGCTGGCCATCAGCATGCGGCTGGCAGCCGACGGCGCAGCCGTGGCCGTCCTCGATCGCGACGCTGGTTCGGCGGGGGAGGCGGCCGCCACGATGACCTCGGGTGGCGGAGCGGCCATCGGAGTCGGGGCCGATGTGACGGACCGAGCCGGGGTCGAGGCCGCCGTCGCCGAGGTGGCCGATCGACTGGGCGCCCCCACGATCCTGGTCAACAACGCCGGGCTCCATGTCTTCGGTCCCTTCCTGAAGATCGACGCCGAGACGTGGGGGCGGGTGCTCGACATCAACCTGACGGGCACGTATCACTGCTGCCAGGTCGTGCTCCCGCACATGCTCGGGGCCGGTTGGGGTCGCATCGTCAACATCTCCTCGTCGAGCGCCCAGGGCGGTCAGCCGTTCATGGCGGCCTACGTCTCGTCGAAGGCCGGGGTCATCGGGCTCACCCAGGCGCTCGCCCTCGAGTACGGGCCCAAGGGCATCACCGTCAACACGATCCCGCCCGGGTTCATCGACACGCCGATGTTGCGCAAGCAGGAATCGATGGGTCTGCTCGGCGGCGGGGTCGACGAGCACGTCGAACGCACCCCGGTCCGCCGGATCGGCCGCCCCGACGATGTCGCCGCCGCCACCGCGTTCCTCGTGAGCGAGGAGGCGTCGTACGTCACCGGTCAGGTGTTCGGCGTCAACGGCGGTCGCAGGACCTGACGTGGGTCGAGTCGATCCCATCCCACCGCGCGCATGGCCACCCGAGATGCGCGACGCGCTCGCCCCGCTCACGCCGCCGACGCCCCGGGACCCGTCACGGCCCAAGGGCCTGAATCTGCTCGGTCTTCAGGCCCACCACCCGGCGCTGACCGCCGCGTACAACCAGATCATTCGCCACTTGCTGTACGCCACGACGATCACGGCCCGACAGCGCGAGCTGCTCGTCCTCCGGGTGGCCACGCTGCGCGGCTCCACCTACGAGTGGGCGCAGCACGCCGAGTCGGCGGCTGACGCCGGCATCACCCGCTCGGAGGTCGAGCGGGTCAAGGCGGGTCCCGCCGCCGAGGGCTGGTCGCCCGACGACGCCGCACTGTTGAGGGCCGCCGATGAGCTCGTCATGACCGGGCGCATCGGCGACGCGACGTGGGCGACGCTCGCCGCGGAGCTCGACACCCAGCAACTCCTCGACGTCGTGTTCACCGTGGGCGCCTACGACCTTCTCGCCATGGCGCTCTGCACCTTCGAAACCGAGCTCGACGACGACTTGAGGGATTGGGCCTCTCCCTCCTAGCCCGTGGGCCCGACCGGGCCGGCCCCGAGCAGGTTCATAATATTGACGTCGAAGTCGATAATGGGTACCCTGATCGAGTCGGGAGAGGGCGTGGTCTCGGGCCGCGGCTCGCCTGCCGGCAGTAGTCCACGGGCCGTCGCGGCCCGGCGAAATGCGGAGGTGTCGCCATGCCCAAGACCGTTGTCGACTTTCCAGTCTTCGACGCGGACAATCACATGTACGAGACGACGGACGCCTTCACGAAGTTCCTTCCGAAGGAGTACGACGGACTCGTCAAGTACGTCCAGGTCAACGGGCGCACGAAGATCGCCGTCCGCAACGTCATCTCCGAGTACATCCCGAACCCGACGTTCGAGGTCGTGGGCCGCCCGGGGGCGTCCGAGGAGTTCTTCAAGCACGGCAACCCGGAGGGGAAGTCCCGCCGCGAGATGATCGGCGAGCCGATCCGGTCCCCCGAGGCGTTCTTCTCCCCCGAGCCGCGCCTCGCGCTCATGGACGAGCTCGGCCTCGACCGGGCCCTCATGTGGCCCACGCTGGCGAGCTTGCTGGAGGAGCGCCTGTACATGGACCCGAAGGCGACCCACGCCGTCGTCCACGCCCTGAACCAGTGGATGCACGAGCATTGGACCTTCAACTACGAGGGCCGGATCTTCGCATCGCCCGTCATCACACTGCCGATCGTGGACGAGGCGATCAAGGAGCTCGAGTGGGTGGCCGAGCGCGGGGCGAAGCTCATCCTCATCCGTCCCGCTCCGGTCCCCGGCTACCGGGGGTATCGTTCGTTCGCCCTCCCTGAGTTCGATCCCTTCTGGCAGCGGGTGACGGAGCTCGACATCACCGTCGGCATGCACGCGTCCGACGACGGGCTGACCCGGTACTACAACCTCTGGGAGGGCCAGCCCGAAGGTGAGCACCTGCCCTTCGCCGGCTTCTCGGCGTTCCTCGACATCATGCACACGCAGGGGAGGGGGATCTTCGACACCGTGGCCTCGTTGCTCGGTCACGGCCTTCTCTCCCGCTTCCCGTCGCTGCGGATCCTGCCGGTGGAGAACGGCGCCGCCTGGGTGCGGCCGCTCGTCGCGGCCCTCGAGCAGTCCTACGCGAAGAACCCGTCGATGTGGCCCGAGGACCCACTGATGGTGTTCAAGCGCAACGTCTGGATCCACCCCTTCCACGAGGAGGACCCGCGGGGTCTCATCGAGCTCCTCGGCGTCGACCGCGTCGTCTTCGGGTCGGACTACCCGCACATCGAAGGGATGTCCGACCCGCTGTCCTACGTCAACGAGCTCCAGGGCCTGCCGCACGAGGACATCGCCCGGGTGATGGGTGGCAACCTCGCCGAGGTCATGAGGCTGCCGTTTGCCGCCTGAATGGCATCCCGGGAGGGAAGGCAGGTCATCGCGGCCCGGAGTTCCGCCGCTCTCTATGCTGCGTCCGGCCAGACGAATCCGACGGCGAGCGAGGTCCGCACGTGACGCACTTGATCCTGGGCGACGTGAGCCCATCCTCCGTGAACTTCGCGCTCTTGGTGGCGCGGATCGTCCTTGCCGGCGTCTTTCTCGCCCATGGGATCAACCACATCATCGGCGGGGGGAAGATCGCAGGCACGGCACGCTGGTTCGAGTCCCTGGGCATGCGCCCGGGGATCCTCCACGCCTGGATGGCGAGCCTCACCGAGGTGGGTGCCGGAGCCCTGCTCGTCCTCGGGCTGCTCACGCCGGTCGCCGGGGCCGGTGTGGTGGGCGTCATGTTGGTGGCTTGGATCACCAACCATCTCAGAAACGGCTTCTTCATCTTCCGGCCGGGAGAGGGCTGGGAGTACGTCATGACCCTGACCATGCTGGGTGTCGTCGTCGGGACACTCGGACCCGGCCAATGGAGCATCGACGCCCATGTCGCCCACCTCTCCGACTTGTGGGGCTGGCCCGGCCTCGGCATCTCCCTCGGCGGAGGTGCGCTCGGCGCGGCGCTGCTGCTGGCCGCCTACTGGCGCCCCGAGAAGAAGGCCGCGTCAGCGACGGGCTGAGCCGACGTCCGACGGCCCCGGCGAGGCGCGACGTCGCAGCGTCAGCCCAACCGCCCCAGGAGGAAGCCGGCGACGTCGGTGGCGGGCGGGAACGAGCCGGTGATCCCCGAGCTGATGTAGCCGACGTCGGTGATCATGGTGATGCCCGTGATCGCCACCGCGGCGTCGCTGCAGAGGAAGACGAGCGGGTACGCCTGCTCGAGCGGGGTCGAGGCCTCGATGTCCGCCTCCCCGCGGTAGTCGGCGCCGAACCCCAGCCACATCTCCTTGTTCGCCTGGGCCAGCGGCGTGTCGGTCGGCCCCGGGCAGATGGCGTTGATCCGGATGCCCTGCTTGAGGAGGGGGAACGCCTCCCGGGCCACGTAGGCGCAGACCGCCTGCTTGGAATGGAAGTAGTCGGCGAAGCCGTGCTCGACCGCCCAGGCCGAGGCCGCGTCGAAGTCGGTCGTGTCCAGGTACTCCTTCAGCGTCTCCAGGTTGGACTCCCAGCCGAGGCCGGCGGCGGAGGAGATGAAGCCGATGGCCGAGCCGCGGGACAGCATGCCGCCGGCGAGCATCCGGTTGACGAGGTGCCGGTGCCCGACGAAGTTGATCTTCTCGATTCCCGGTGTGCCGTCGGCCACGCCGGCGCACGAGAACAGCGCGTGCACGGGGCCGCCACACTCGTCCACCGCGGCATCGATGGAGGCCTTGTCGGCCAGGTTCACATGGATGGCCTTCGCGCCGGGCAGCGTCACTTCGGCGAAGTCCATGACCACCACCTCGGCGCCGGCGTCCTGCACCAGCTCCGCCGTGGCCGCGCCCATGCCGGTGGCGCCGCCGACGACCAGGACGCGCTTCCCGTCGTAGCGAAATGCCTCGAATGCACCCATGTGCGTCCTCCTGATGTACGAGTCGGTGCTAGCCGACGACGGAGCGGACCTTGAGGTCCACGATGGTATCCCAGTCGATGCCGAGCTCCTCGAGGACGGCGTCGCCGTGTTCGTTGAACTCGGGCGCCCGCCCCGCAGGGGCCGGCGCCCCGCCGAATTGCACGGGTGCCGCCACGAGATGGAACGGGGTCCCTCCCGCCGTGTGGCACTCCTGCACGTACCCGTTGGCGAGCGTCTGGGGGTCTTCGGCTGCCTCGAGCGTGTCCTGAACGACGCACCACTGTCCCGCGAAGTCCGCCAGCCGCTCGCGCCACTCGGCCACCGTGTACTCCGCGAACGCAGTGCGCAGGATCTCCTGCACCTCGGCCGTGTTCTCGAGCAGCGAGGCATGGTCGGCGAAGCGAGGATCCTGCGCCAGTTCGGGCCGCCCGAGGATCTCGCACAGTGGGGGCCAGTACTTCCCAGCCTGCAAGCAGCAGAAGGACAGATAGCGCTCGTCCTTCGTCAGGTAGGTGTTCACCAAGGGGTTCTGCCGCATCATGTTCGCCGGCGGGCCTTGCCACGGGATGTTGGTGATGAGCGACAGTGCGAATGCCTGGCCCATGGCCCACATCCCCGTGGCGAGCAGCGAGACGTCGACCGTGGTGGCCTCACCCGTGCGCTCACGGTGGTAGAGGGCGCCCATGATCCCCCCGGCGATGGTCATGGCGCCGATGGAGTCGCCGAAACCGGGCGCGGGGGGAGGGGGAGGCGGTCCATGTCGGCCGGTTTGCCGCCGAGCGCCACACCGGCCCGTTGCCAGAACGCCAGTGAGTCGTACGAGCCCTTGTCGGCGTCCGGGCCGCGCTCGCCGTGCCCGGTACCGGCGACGTAGATGATCTGCGGGTTGTGGGCGCGGATGTCCTCGAGCTCGATCTTGAGCTTCTTGCGGACGCTCGGCAGCTTGTTGGTGAGAAAGACGTCCGCGGTACCGACGAGCTTGTAGAGGATGTCGAGACCGTCGGGAGTGGTGAGGTCGAGGGCGAGGCTGCGCTTGCCCCGGTTCGAGTGCTCCAGCAGCGCATGGACGTCACCGGTGATGGACACGACGCCGGTCGACGCCAGACCGCGCATGGCGTCGCCCCGCTCGGCCGGCTCGATCTTGATGACCTCGGCACCCCAGTCGGACAGCAGCGCCGACGCCGCCGGCACGAAGGTGTGCTCCGCCACCTCGAGGACGCGGACACCCTCCATCACTCTCGTCACCGGCAGCCTCCATCGGTCCTGGCCGCGGCCCCGGCGGGGGTCCGGTACGGCCTCGAATCTGACTCTGACATCGACGTCGATACTAACCACGCCCGGCGCACCGGGTCCCGCCGACTCCGGGGCGCACGTCACGCGGCCACCCCCCGCGCCGCGCCGGGTCGCCACCCGCACCAGGACCTTGCCGACGGCGCGGCCCTCGGCGACGTGACCGAGCGCGGCTGCGGCCTCCGAGAGGTCGAAGGTGGCGCCGATGAGCGGCATGGCGCGGCCCTTCGCCAACAGGTCGAGCAGCTCCGCGTCGTTGCGCACCAGTTCCTCGGGCGCGTGCAGCGCGAAGTCGCGGAACTGGAACCCCAGGACGTGGACACCCTTCAGCAGCACCAGGTTGAGCGGGATGCGAGGGATCGTCCCGGACGCGTAGCCCACGGTCACGAAGCGGCCGCCCCAGTGCAGAGAGCGCAGGGCGGGCTCGGCGAGCTCGCCCCCGACCGGGTCGACGACCACGTCGGCGCCCTCCGGGAGGGCGTCGCGCAGGGCCTGGCGCAGGTCGCCGGCGCGGTGGTCGATGAGGCGCTGCGCGCCGCAGGTGCGCGCCGCCTCCAGCTTCTCGGGCGTGGACGCGACCGCGGTCACCTTTGCACCCAGCACCGCGCCGAGCTGCACGGCCGCCGTGCCCACCCCGCCGCCGGCTCCCAGGACGACCAGCTCCTCGCCCGGCTGCAGGACCGCGACCGATCGCAGCACGTGGTACGCGGTCCGGTAGGCGACGCCGAACGCCGCCGCCACCGGGTCGTCCACCCCGGCCGGGATCCGGGTGAGCGAGGTGCCCGGGACGACCACCTCCTCGGCGAAGGCACCGACGAGGGTCGAGCCGAAGACCCTGTCCCCGACTGCGACGCCCTCGTCGCCGCCGACCTCGGTGACCACGCCGGCGAACTCGCTCCCCGGGATGAACGGTGTCGGCACGGACATCTGGTAGGTGTCCGCGACGAGCAGCACGTCGGGGAAGTTCACCGCCGCGAAGTGCACCCGGACCCTGACCCGCCCGGCCTCGAGCACGGGTGCGGGGACCTCGGCGAGCTCCACCACGGCGGGGTCCCCGTGGCTGCGGGCCAGCGCGGCGCGCACGCCGGGTCAGGTCCGCGCCGGCCGGCGCGCGGCGCGGCTCACGCGGCGCCGGGCGTGGCCAGGACCGAGTAGTCGGTCGTCGCGGCCAGCTCGCCCGCCGACTGCATGAGGTCGAGCACGATGGGGCCGAACGCCTGGAGCTTGTCGTCGTCGCCGGCCCGCTGGTAGCCCTGCTCCAGGACGACGGCGAGCTTCCACTTGGCCAGCACGCAGTAGTAGTCGATGTCGTCGACCTGCCGGCCCGACGTCGTGGCGTAGTGGTGCGAGGATCTCGTCCCGCGTCGGCATGCCCGTCATGTCGACGTAGCCGCCGGTCCTGTCCTCGTCGTCGGCCGTGTCGTCGGGCCAGGAGTGCACGACCCAACCGAGGTCCAGCTTCGGGTCGCCGACGGTGCCCATCTCCCAGTCCACGATGGCGGCCAGGCGCGCCGGCGCACCGTGCTTGAACATGACGTTGGCGAACTGGTAGTCGCCGTGCATGAGGCCCGGGACGTAGTCGATGGGCCGGTGTGCCCTCAGCCACGCGGCCGCCTCGTCGAAACCCGGCAATTCGCGGCCCTTGATGCGCTCGAGGAACGCCGTCCAGCGGTCGACCTGGCGCTCGTGGAAGCCCTCGGGCCGGCCCAGGTCCTGCAGGCCCTTGGCCTGCCAGTCCACCTGCGAGAGCAGTGCGATGCCCTCGACGAGCTGGAAGCCGAGGCCGCGACGTTCGTGCAGGTCCGTGTCGAACGGTGCGGGCCAGGCGCGCCGGGTGGACATCGGCGACCAGCCGTCGACGAAGCCCATGAGGTAGAAGGTGCGGCCGAGCACCGACTGGTCGGTGCACACGGCGATGGCCTTCGTGTGCGGCACGTCGGTGCCGTCGAGGGCCTCGATGATCCGCCACTCGCGCACGATGCCCTCGTCACGCGGTGGCGGTGCGCCGGGCGGGGGGATACGCATGGCGCAGTGCAGGTCGCCGCGGCGAAGCTCGTAGATCTCGTTCTGGCTGCCGCCCGAGATGTAGCGGTGCTCGAGCGGCGCCCCGACGCCGAGGCCCTGGGCGTCCAGCCAGGCGGTCAGCTTCTCGACGTCGGCGATCGTCGGTGTTGCCGTCGTCTCGGCGGTGTCGCTCACAGGTTCCCCACCTCGAGCTCCAGGTACTCGGCGAACTTCGCCTTGGCCGCCTCCTGTCTCTTCGGCAGCCATTGGGTGGGCCAGACGTCGTCGCTCGGGGTGTAATCGCGGAGCACCTGGCGGGCGACCGTCACCTTGTGGACCTCCGTCGGCCCGTCGGCGAGGCCCATCACGCCCGCGCCGTGGATCATCCCGAAGAACGGCATCTCGTTGGTCGTGCCCAGGGCGCCGTGCACCTGCATGGCCCGCCAGGCGATGTCGTGCAGCACCGTGGGCATGACGACCTTGGCCGTCGCGATGTCCTTGCGGACCCGCTTGTAGTCGTTGTACTTGTCGATCTCCCACGCCGTGTAGAGGACGAAGAGCCGGAACTGGATCAACTGGGCGTAGGAGTCGGCGATGTAGCCCTGCACGAACTGCTTGTCGGCGAGGAGGCTGCCCGCAGTCTCCCGACTGAGGGCCCGCTCGCACATCATGTCGATCGCCTTCTGGGCCATGCCGATGGTGCGCATGGCGTGGTGGATTCGCCCGCCGCCGAGACGGGTCTGGGCGATCACGAAGGCCTGCCCCTCCCCACCGAGCAGTGCCTCGGCGGGGACCCGCACGTCCTCGTAGTGGATGAGGGCGTGGGACCCCTCGTTCATCTGCTCCCCGTAGAGGCCCGACGTTGCGCTCGATGTGCACGCCCGGCGTGTCCGTCGGCACCAGGAACATCGACATCCCCTTGTAGGGGCTGACGTCGGGGTTGGTGACCGCCATGACGATGAGGAACGACGCCGTCTTGGCGTTGGAGGAGAAGTACTTCCACCCGTTGATCACCCACTCGTCCCCGTCCTTGACGGCGCGTGTCTTGAAGAGCGTCGGGTCGGCGCCCGCATGCGGCTCGGTCATGGAGTAGCTCGAGAAGCACTCGCCGTCGAGCAGCGGCTGCAGGTAACGCTCCTTCTGCTCGGGGGTGCCGTAGTGGGCGATGATCTCGGCGTTGCCCGTGTCGGGGGCCTGGCAGCCGAACACGACCGACGCCCACTGCGAGCGCCCGAGGATCTCGTTCAACAGCGCCAGCTTGAGCTGCCCGAAGCCCTGGCCGCCCAGTTCGGGTCCGAGGTGGGTGGCCCAGAGGCCCTGGCGCCGCACCTCTTCCTTCAGCGGGTCGATCGCCTCGCGCCGCTTCCCCTCGAGCGGGACGAATTGCTGGTGGGGGAACACGAGGTCGAGCGGCTCGACCTCTTCGCGGACGAACTCGTCCACCCAGTCCAGCTTCTTCTGGTACTCCGCATCGGTCTCGAAGTCCCACGCCATGTTGCGCCCTCCCTCGGTCGGGGAACAGAATATGATTCTGGCTATCAAGAATGCAATACCGGAACCCGAGACCGAGCGTGGCCGGACGGATCGTCCGCCGCACGCTGGCCAAACGGGAGAACGAGTACGCCGGCGAGGTCCGCCGGCTGCTCGATGCCGCCCTCGAGGTCATGGGGCGGTGCGGCACGTCGTCGCGCCCACGGGTCGCCGACATCGTGGCGGCGGCCGGCCTGTCCAACGAGGCCTTCTACCGGCACTTCCGGTCCAAGGACGCCCTCGTCACCGCCATCCTCGAGGACGGTGGTGAGCGCCTGCGGAGCTATCTCGCCCACCAGTTGGCGAAGGAGGCGACCCCCGAGGCGCAGGTCCGGCGCTGGGTCGAAGGCGTGCTCGCGCAGGCGAGCGGGGACATCGCCACGACCACGTTGGCCGTGCTGTGGAACGGGGGAAGCGTGGGCGGGGGCCTGGCGGCGGGACGGCACTTCGCCAGCGCGCCGCTGGCCTCCCTCCTGCACGAGCCGTTCGCCGCACTGGGCAGCGACGCGCCCGAGTTCGATGCTGCGCTCGCCGCGCACGCCACCCTCGGCAAGCTCTCGGATTGCCTGTGGCAGGGCCACGAGCCCACCCCGTTCGAGATCGACCACGTCGCCGACTTCTGCCTCGCGGCCGTCCGGGGCAGGAGTGATGCCGGACGCGCCGGTGATCCGAGCCGGCGGCCGCCTCGGCTCCTTTGACCCGGCGGCCTGCGACTGCTAGCAAAACGTCGACGCCGGTGACGAGGCCGCGCCGCAGACCGGCGAGCGAGACAGCCCCTGAGGCGGTGAGGAGCGGCATATGAACGTGGGCATCGTGACGGGGGCCGCCCGGGGGATGGGCGGGCCTGTGCCGAACGGGTCGCGCGACATGGTCGACGTCCTGTTGCTGGTCGACCGCGACGAACTGATCCTCACCGAGGCCGCAGAGAGCCTCGCGTCGAGCGGCGCGCACGGCGAAGGTCGAGCCGTTCCGAGCTCGACGTCAAGGACCGCGACGGCATCGCCCGCCTGGCCGAGCGGGCGTCGGAGCTGGGACCGCTGCGGGCCGTCGCCCACGTTGCCGGTGTGTCCCCGACCATGGCCGACTGGCGGGAGATCGTCGACGGTCGACCTCGTCGGGACGGCACAGCTCGTCGACGCCTGCTTCCCCCTGGCGTCCGACGGGGACCGCCATCGTCTGCTTTGCGTCGATCGCGCCGCTCCTCGCACTGGGTGAGGTCGACCAGGAACCGGACGTGGTGCTCGACGACCCGCTCCACGATGCGTTCCTCGACCGCATCCGGGAGGCGGTCGGACCCGACATCGAGGACTCGGGGATGGCCTACACGTGGGCCAAGCGGGGCGTGCACCGGCTGGTCCGGCGCGAGTCGGTGCGCTTCGGGCAGGTGGGCGCCCGCATCTGCTCGGTCACGCCGGGCATGATCGACACGCTGATGGGCCGGCAGGAGGCCGAGGCCCGTCCGACCACCAACGACATGCTCGTCCAGCTGTCGCCGTTCGGCCGCGAGGGCCGTGCCCGAGGAGGTGGCGGCCGGCGCGGCCTTCCTCCTCTCTGACGAGGCGAGTTTCGTCACGGGGATCGACCTTCCGGTCGATGGGGGTGTCTCTGGCGGCGTTCCGCAGCGGTGGAGTCTCCGCTCGCATGAGCGACGACGGTCGACGTCAGGGACCTGCTCGACCCCGAGCTGGGACCAGTGCTGGGCGCGTTCGAGCTCCCGTCCCATCGACGCCGACGGCATCGCGGCCCTGCGTGCCGCATCGTTCCCAGCCCCGGGCCTCTCCGACGCGGTGACGCGCACGGAGCACGTCGTGCCGGGCGACCCGCCCGTCCGGGTGCGGGTGCACCGGCCGGTCGGCCACGAGGGCGCAGCTCCCCGCGATCGTCACCATCCACGGGGGCGGCTACGTCATCGGCACCTACGACATGGACGACCCGCTGCTCGACCGTGGTGCCCGGCCCTGGGCACGTCGTCGGGAGTCTCCGTGGACTACCGCCTGGCCCCCGAGACCGCCGTATCCCGGGGCCGCTCGAGGATTGCTACGCCGCGCTGCGCTGGACCTACGACAACGCCGACGCGCTCGGGGTCGACCGGGAGCGCATCGGCGTCTACGGGCTCAGCGCAGGCGGTGGGCTCGCCGCGGCGCTGTCGCTGCTGGCGCGCGATCGGGGCGAGGTCCCGCTGGCGTTCCAGCTTCTCGACTGCCCCATGCTCGACGACCGCCAGACGACGCCGTCCATCCGGGCGGCGGGGCTCTACGTGTGGAGCGCGAGGTCGAACGAGTTCGGCTGGCGCGCCTACCTCGGCGAGCTCTACGGGTCCGACGACGTCCCGCCCTACGCGGCCGCAGCCCGGGCCACGGAGCTGCCGGCCTGCCGCCGACCTGCATCGTCGTCGGTTCCATCGACGGCTTCCGCGACGAGGACATCGACTACGCCCAGCGACTGAACCAAGCCGGCGTGCCCTGCGAGCTCCACGTGATCGCGGGCCTGCCCCATGCGTACCTGCTCGTGCCGGAGGCGGCGGCCGTGCAGCAGGCGACGCGCTGACATGGACGACTGGCTGGCCCGACAGCTCGCCCGGCTCGGCGGCGCTTGACGCGCCGATGCCGATGCCGATGCCGACCCGCCCGGGCCGGCTCAGAGCGCTGCCGGCGCCCCCCGACCGGGCGCGGATCATGGCGTCCTGGACGAAGGACGCCGCGAGCTGCCCGTCGGTCCGGAAGATGTCGCCCCGCCCGTAGCTGCGACCGTGCCCGGCGTAGGTCCAGTGTGCAAGAGGTGCCACTCGGCGGCCGGGCATCGTTCGTGGTACGTCAGCGTGTGGCTCAGCACGCCCGTCGAGAGTGTGCGGTGGGCCTGCGCCTGGCCGACCCCCGCGTGCGGACGCATCGCCGTACCGATGAGGAAGCCGTCGGTCGAATACGCAACGAGCGCCTGGTCGGTCGCAGGGTCGTCCGGGGCGCCCGCGAAGCGGACCCACACGTCGAGTTCCGGCGGGCCCACGAGCTCGGGGTCGCTGAGGTCGACGTCATCGACGATGCCGATCTCCCACGCCCCCTCGCCGCGGACGTGGCCGGCGATGTCGTCGGGGCCCGACGTCGAGCGGCGCGCGTCGGCGTGACGAATGATGTCGTCCTCGACCGCGCTCAGAAGGATCAGCGAGCGCGTGCAGATCTGGTCGCCCTGTGTGATGGTCACCGTGCTGCTCGCCACCGAGCGTCCGGCGTGCATGCGCTCGACGGCGACCTCGAGGGGCGCCTCGTGCGACGCGCCACGGGCGAACACGGTGTGGATGGTCTTGACGGCCTTCCCGTCCTGGCCGGCCAGCCCCGCCATGATCGATTGGGCCAGCAGCTGGCCGCCGAAGACGACACCGTGCGGCGACGGCAGGTTGGTGGCGCGGTAGCGGTCGCTGCCGATCGGCTCGAGCGTGAGGGCCTTCAGGAAGGCATCAATGGTCGACATCGGGACTCCTTCTCCTCAGCGGGTTCGGGCGTGGTGCGCGTCGGCTCCGGCGGCCAACTCTGCCGGATCCACCCGTCGCGACGTGGCGGTCCGCGCTCGGCGTTCCGGCCGGTTCGGCGACGCGAGGCCGCTACCTTGGGACTTGGACTGGCATCCCGTCAATTTTGACGACGACGTCAAAGTCAGATACCCTGCCGAAGAGGGGCTTCCCAGGCATGCGCCGGCGGCGGCGTCCGTGTCGCGGCTCGGTGGCACGCCCCGTGACCCGAGGTGAACGACGAGAGGAAGAGTGCCGTGGCCGATGCAGTGAAGGTCAACCCGGAGCCGAGGATGTTGATCGACGGCAAGCTGGTCGAGGCGGACTCGGGCCACCGCTTCGACAACGTCAATCCGGCGACCGAGGAGGTCATCGGACAGGTTGCCGATGCCTCGCCGGCAGAGATGCAGCGGGCGATCGACGCCGCCCGGCGGGCCTTCGACGAGACCGATTGGTCGACGAACCATGCGTTCCGCACGCGCTGCCTCGAGCAACTGCACGCGGCGCTGCAGGCCGAGCAGGAGGAGCTGCGCGAGCAGCTGATCCTCGAGGTCGGCTGCCCCCGCATGACGACGAACGGCCCCCAGCTCGACGCGCCGCTCTCCGAGGCACTGGCCTACCCGGCCAAGCTCATCGAGGAGTTCGAGTGGGAGACGGTGCTGCCCGACGCCACGAGCATCCAGGGCACGCTCGACTCCCGGCGGATCTGGCGCGAGCCCGTCGGTGTGGTGGGCGCCATCGTCCCGTGGAACTTCCCGGTGGAGGTGACGCTGCACAAGCTGGGCCAGGCGCTCGCCACCGGCAACACCGTCATCGTCAAGCCGGCGCCCGACACCCCGTGGAACGCGACGTTCCTGGGCCGCCTGATCGCCGAGCAGACGGACATCCCCGCCGGTGTCGTCAACATCGTGACCTCGTCGGACCACCTGGTCGGTGAGGAGCTCACGCTCTCGCCGAAGGTGGACATGATCTCGTTCACGGGCTCGACCGCCGTCGGGCAGCGCATCATGGAGAAGGGCGCCGCCACCATGAAGCGCGTCTTCCTCGAGCTGGGCGGCAAGTCGGCCACGGTCGTCCTCGAGGACGCCGACCTCGGCACGGCGACACTCATGGGCATGGGCGCGTGCTTCCACGCCGGGCAGGGATGCGCCATCCAGACCCGGATGCTCCTGCCCCGGTCGCGCTACGAAGAGGGTGTGGAGCTGCTGAAGGGCCTCTTTGCCGTGGTCCCCTACGGCGACCCGCAGCGTGCCGACGTCATCATGGGTCCGCTCGTCTCGGCCAAGCAGCGCGAGCGCGTGCTCGGCTTGATTGAGAAGGGCAAGGCCGAGGGCGCCACGTTGGCCGTCGGCGGCGGCCGTCCCACGGGAGACGAGTTCGCGAAGGGCTGGTGGGTCGAGCCGACGCTCTTCACCGACGTCGACAACTCCATGACCATCGCGCAGGAGGAGATCTTCGGGCCGGTGCTCGTCGTGATCCCCTACGGGACCGAGGACGACGCCGTCCGCATCGCGAACGACAGCAAGTACGGGTTGTCGGGCGGCGTGTTCTCCGGGTCGGTCGAGCACTCGCTCGCGGTGGCCCGGCGGATCCGGACCGGCGGCCTCAGCATCAACGGCGGCGCCCCCTACGGCGCGGACCTGCCGTTCGGCGGGTACAAGCACAGCGGCATCGGCCGCCAGAACGGCATCGCCGGGTTCGAGCAGTACCTGGAGATCAAGTCGCTGGCGTGGCCCGCTGCCTAGGCGAAGAGGAGCGCGCGTGACCGTCACCAGCGACCCGGGCATCTACTACGACCCCTACGACTTCGAGATCGACGCCGACCCGTACCCGCTGTGGAAGCGGATGCGCGACGAGGCGCCGCTCTACTGGAACGAGAAGTACGAGTTCTTCGCGCTGAGCCGCTGGGCCGACGTCGAGGCGGTCATGCTCGACTGGGACACCTACCGGTCCGGCCGCGGCTCCATCCTCGAGATGATCCGGGCCAACGTCGAGATCCCTTCGGGCGTGATCCTCATGGAGGACCCGCCGGTGCACACCGGCCACCGCTCGCTGCTCTCGCGGGTCTTCACGCCCAAGAAGATGCTGGCGCTCGAGCCCCAGGTCCGTGCCTTCTGCGCCGAGGTCCTCGACCCGCTCGTCGGCGCCGGCGGCTTCGACTTCATCGAGGACCTGGGCAAGTTCATGCCCATGCGCGTCATCGGCATGCTGCTCGGCATCCCTGAGCAGGACCAGGTGGCGATCCGCGAGCGGCTCGATGAGAGCCTGCGCCTCGAGGAGGGCACCGAGCCCGAGTCCGACTACGACGCCGTCGAGTCGGCGCAGGTGTTCTCCGACTACATCACCTGGCGCGCCGAGCATCCCTCGGACGACCTCATGACCGAGCTGATCAACGCCGAGTTCGAGGACGAGAAGGGGACGACGCGCACCCTGGCGCACGACGAGATCCTCACCTACGTCGGGCTGTTGGCGGGGGCGGGGAACGAGACGACGGCACGTCTCATCGGCTTTACCGGCGAGGTGCTGGGCCGCCATCCCGACCAACGCCGCGAGCTGGCGGCGGATCGCTTCGCTCATCCCCAACGCCATCGAGGAGCTCCTGCGTTACGAGGCGCCATCGCCCGTGCAGGCACGCTACGTCCAGCACGACGTCGAGCTCCACGGCCAGAAGGTGCCTGAGGGCAGCATCATGGTCATCCTCAACGGCTCGGCCAACCGCGACGAGCGCCACTACCCCGACGGGGACAGATTCGACATCCACCGTGACGTCGGCCGGCACCTCTCCTTCGGCTATGGCATCCACCTCTGCCTGGGCGCCGCACTGGCGCGGCTGGAGGGTCGTATCGCCCTCGACGAGGTGCTCCGGCGCTTCCCCGATTGGGAGGTCGACTACGACAAGGCCCAGCGCGCCCACGCCTCGACCGTGCGCGGCTGGGAGACGCTCCCGGTGCGTCACGTCGTGAACCGAGCCGCGGAGAAAGCCGAGAAGAGGAGCACGCCATGAACATGGACGACATGATCCTGGTCAGCATCGACGACCACATGATTGAGCCTCCGGACATGTTCGAGAACCACGTGCCCAAGAAGTGGCTCGACGACGCGCCCAGGGTCGTCCACGATCAAGGCATCGACCAGTGGGTCTTCCAGGGCGAGAAGACCAGCACGTCGTTCGGGATGGCCGCCACGGTGGGCTGGCCGTCGGAGGAGTGGGGCTTCAATCCGGGCACCTACACCGAGCTCCGGCCCGGATGCTTCGACGTGCACGAGCGCGTCCGGGACATGAACGCGAACGGCGTGCTCGGCTCCATGTGCTTCCCGACGATGGCCGGGTGGAACGCACGGACGTTCGCCGAGTCACGCGACAAGGAGGTCGCCCTGGTCATGCTCCAGGCGTACAACGACTGGGCCATCGACGAGTGGTGCGGCGCGTACCCGGGCCGCTTCATCCCCCTCGGGATCGTCCCCATGTGGGACGTCGACGCGGCGGCGGCCGAGGTCCGCCGCATCGCCAAGCAAGGGCTGCCGGTCGATCAGCTTCCTCGAGACGCCGCACGTGCAGGGGTTCCCGAGCTTCCTCTCCGGCTACTGGGACCCGATGCTCGCCGCGCTGAGCGAGGAGAACATGGTGCTCTCCCTCCACATCGGTGCCGGATTCGAGGTCATCAAGCGGCCGGAGGAGGCGCCGGTCGACCACCTCATGGTCCTGGCCTGCCAGATCAGCGCCATCACCGCGCAGGACCTCCTGTTCGGCCCCACGCTGCGGCGGTTCCCCGACCTCAAGGTCGCCCTGTCCGAGGGTGGGATCGGCTGGATCCCCTTCTACTTCGACCGGATCGACCGCCACTTCCGCAACCAGGAATGGCTGCACGGCGACTTCGGCGGCAAGCTGCCCTCGGAGGTGTTCCGCGACCACATCCTGGCCTGCTACATCACCGACCCCTCCGGCCTCCTGCTGCGCGACCGCATCGGCCTCGACAACATCGCCTGGGAGTGCGACTACCCGCACACCGACACGACCTGGCCCGAGTCGCCCGAGTTCTCCTGGAAGGAGTTCCAGGACGCCGGGTCACCGACGAGGAGATCCACAAGATCACCTGGGAGAACGCCTGCCGGTTCTACGGCTGGGACCCGTTCGCCCACACGCCCGAGGGAGCAGGCGACGGTCGGCGCCCTGCGGGCGGCCGCGCGGGACGTCGACGTCACGCGGATGTCCCGCGAGGAGTGGCGCAAGCGGAACGAGGCCGCCGGCATCGGCGTCGTCGCCGCCGTCTGACCCGAAATTGCCACGCCAGGCTGATGCACGACACACTCGGCGCCATGCGATGCACGCACACGGAGACCGGACGTCAGGTGGGGACCCCATGCTGCTCGGTCTGAGCGACGATCAGGAGTTCTTCCGCGCCACCACCGAGCGCTTCCTGGTGGAACAGGTGCCGCCCGACGCCCTCCGCGCGCTCGCGCGGCGACCCGGCCGGGTTCGGCCGGGACTACTGGCGCCGCGGCGCCGAGCTCGGGTGGACGTCGTTGCTGGTGCGCGAGGAACACGGCGGCGGGACGATCAGCGGCGCGGGCCTGGTCGACCTCAGCCTCGTGGCGTACGAGTTCGGCCGCCACGCCGCGCCCGGACCGCTCCTGGCCGCCAACGTGGTCGCTTCCACCCTGAGCGCGCACGGCGCCGCCCCCGACCTGCTGGCCGGCCTGCTGTCCGGGGAGGTCATCGCGTCGTGGTGCGCCCCCGCCGTGGGACCCGACGGGTGGCGGCCGACGGTGCAGGCCCGCCGGGAGGGGTCCGGCATCGTCCTGCGCGGCGAGGCCCGCCTGGTGGAGTCGGGCCAACAGGCGGACCACCTCCTCGTCACGTGTCGCGACGAGGCCGGTGTCACCCAGGTGCTCGTCCCGGCGGCCACGCCCGGCGTCAGCCGCGCCGCCATGCAGACCGCCGACGTCACCCGGCGCTTCGGCATCGTCACGTTCGACGACGCCACGCTCCCTGCTGCCGCCGTCGTCGGGGACGCCGGAGCGGCGGCGCGCCGACGTCGACCGCCAGTTCCAGCTCTCGCTGGTGCTGCTCAACGCGGAGTCGGTGGGGGCGATGCAGGCCGGATTCGACATGACGGTCGAATGGGCCTTCGACCGGTACTCCTTCGGGCGTCCGCTGGCGTCGTACCAGGCGCTGAAGCACCGGTTCGCCGACATGTTCATGTGGCTCGAGGCGAGCCACGCCATCGGCGACGCCGCCTGCGCCGCCACCGGGGAGGGCGCGGACGAACGCCGCCGAGCTGCTGAGCGCCGCCAAGGCGTACATCGGCCAGTACGGCACCGAGCTCTTGCAGGACTGCGTGCAGATGCACGGGGGCATCGGCGTCACCTTCGAGCACGACCTCCACCTGTACCTGCGGCGCTTCACCGTCGACCGCGCCCTGGCCGGGACGCCGGCCGAACATCGCCAGCGCCTCGCGGCGCTGCTCGACGCTCGTGACGGGGAAGCGGCATGAGCGCGCTGCGGGCCGAGGAGGTGGAGGGCGCGGGCGAGGTGGAGGATCTCGAGAGCTTCCGGCAGCGGGCGCGGGCCTTCGTTCGGGCCAACCTTCGCCCGGGTCGCGCCCGACCACGTGATCTGGCACGGGACGGGGGACGAGGAGGCCGAGCTGGCCGGCATCGCACGCGAGCGGGAGATCCAGCGCATGCTCTTCGACGCCGGCCTGGCGGGAATCTGCTTCCCGCGCGCCTACGGGGGCCAGGGCCTGACGCCGGCGCACCAGAAGGTGCTGAACGAGGAGCTCGCGGGGCACGAGTACCCGGCCCGGCTGCAGGTGCCGACCCTCTCGCCGTGCGCGGCCGTCCTGCTGGACTTCGGCAGCGAGGAGCAGAAGCTCCGCCACCTCCCCGCCATCCTGCGGGGCGAGGAGCTCTGGATGCAGTTCCTGTCCGAGCCGAGCGGCGGTTCGGACGTCGCCGGCGCCCTGACCACGGCGGTGCGCGACGGCGACCAGTGGGTGCTGAACGGGTCGAAGGTGTGGACCTCGGGCGCCTGGTGGTCGGACTGGGGCCTGTGCCTGGCGCGCACCAACTGGGACGTCCCGAAGCACCGCGGCCTGACCGTGTTCATGCTGCCGATCCACCAGCCCGGGATCGAGGTGCACCGGATTGAGATGCTCAACGGCTCGCGGGAGTTCTGCCAGGAGTTCATGACCGACGTGATCGTCCCCGACTCCGACCGCGTCGGCGACGTCGACGACGGTTGGACCGTGGGGACCCGCTGGATGTTCCACGAGCGCATGCTCTACACCTCGTCCTACGTGACCGAGCCCGCGGGGACGACCCACGGCAGGAGCGACACCGCGGCGGTGCTCGGCATCGCCCGGGAGCAGGGCCGCATGGACGATCCGGCCATGCGCGACCTGGTCGGCGAGGCGCGCATGCTCGAGCTGGTCGGCCAGGAACTGATGAAGCGGGTGAGCGAGACGATCCGGTCGGGACGCCTGTCCGATCAGGTGGCCGCGGTGGGCCGGCTGTACAAAGGCACCATGCAGTCTCGCATCGCCACCATCGCCTTCGAGGCGGCCGGCGCGGCGGGGGCGGCATGGACGGACGACAGCGCCGCCTCCATGAGTGCGGTCAACTTCCTCATGCGCCAGGCGGGGAGCATCGGAGGCGGCACGGTGGAGATGGCGCGCAACGTGATCAGCGAGCGGGTGCTCGCCATGCCCCGCGAACGCACGCTGGACCGCGACGTCCCGTTCCGCGACGTCCCGCGCAGCCGGTCCGCCGGCACCTAGTCTGCGGCCGTTGTCGTATCGCGGAGGGCGCGAGGAGTGAGGTACCGGACATGGCGATAGCAAGGGTCAACGGGCTGTCACTGGCCTACGAGACGATCGGCGACGGGCCGCCCCTGGGTCATCACTCCCGGGGGGCGATTCACCAAGGAATCGCCCGGGGTGCGCGAGCTCGCCGTCGCGCTGGCCGACCAGGGCAATCGGGTGCTCATCTGGGACCGGCCCAACTGCGGTGAGTCCGATGTCTGCTTCGAGGGGCCGTCGGAGTCCGCGATGCAGGCCGATGCGCTCGCGGCGCTGCTCGAGCACCTCGACATGGTTCCGGCCGTCATCGCCGGGGGTTCAGGTGGCGCCCGGGTCTCGCTGCTCACCGCGTCGCGCCACCGAGCGGACGCCGCGGGCCTGGCCATCTGGTGGATCAGTGGCGGCGTGTTCGGCCTCTTGACGTTGGCCACGCACTACTGCGGCGGCTCGCTCGCCGCGGCCTGGACGGACGGGATGGAAGCGGTGGCCGCCTTGCCCGAGTGGGAGGAGGTGCTGGAGCGGAATCCCGTCCAACCGGCAGCGGTTCCTGGACCAGCAGCCGGCGGAGTTCATCGCGACCATGGAGCGTTGGATGCTGGCCTACTGCCCACGCGACGACGAGCACGTGCCGGGCCTTCCCGACGCCGACGCGCGGGCGCTGGACATCCCGGCGCTGGTCTTCCGCAGCGGCGCCAGCGACGTCCACCACACCCGCGCCACCTCGGAGGCACTCGCCGGGTTGCTGCCGCAGGCCCGGCTCGTCGAGCCGCCGTGGGGCGATCGCGAGTGGCTCGAACGCCAGGGAGCGAGAGAGGAAGGCCTGTTCGCCCACTGGCCGCTGCTGGCGCCGACCCTCCTCGAGTGGCAGGGCGAGGTCCTGGCTTGAACCCCGACTCGGCAGTCCGGCTAGGCGTCGTCCTCGGGCACGGGTCGGGCAGCCCCAGCGCATTCACGAACAGTCTCGTCAACTGATCGACCCCTTCGTCGAAATCACAATCGAGGAAACCCTGCACGAACCACATCTCGGGGAACCGGTAGGTCATTGCCCCGAGGCCGTCGGCGGCGATGGCCGGATTGAGTCGTCGGTCCGCGAGCCCATGACGCTGCAGGCGACTGATGGAGTCCGCGATCTGGGCGGTGTAGAGGCGATGCCGCTCGGCGCGTATCGCGTTGAACTGCTCGTCGAAGCGCCAGACCTGCTCAATCACACCCATGATCCGAGCCTCGTCGCGGTAGCTCTCCAGGTGGAGGCGGATCGCTTCGTGGATCCGCTCGTACGGAGTCGCCGACGACGTCGGGTCGAGGATGACGTTGTTCAGCGGAGCGCTCAGCCGCTCGTCGACCTCTGCCGCGACCTCGCGAAAGACCTCCTCCTTGGACTCGAAGTAATGGTAGAAGGAACCGTGCGAGAGCCCCGCTCGCTCTGCGATGTCGGAGATGCGGGCGTCCAGGAAGCCGTCCCGCTCGAAGATCTCCTTCGCCGCGCTCACGAGGCGCGACCGTGTCTCGACCCCTTTGCGCGATCGCGGCCCGCTTGGCTTTTCGCTCGTGAGCGGCGGGGTCGTCGGCACGTCGTTCTCTTTCCGTGCGGTTTGCGGGTTCGGTTGCGTCACAAATGTACCTTTGCGCGGTGGGGGAAGAGGCGGACGTTGCGCGGCGCGACCATCGGAGTCATGCCCCGGCTCGCTGGAGGAGCAGCACGCCCGAGGGGGTGCCACCACCGGAGGTGACCACCGCCGTCGTGGCGGCAGCGACCTGACGCTCGCCGGCATCGCGTCGCAACTGGAGCACGGCCTCGTAGACGAACCCGAACCCGTGCGTGCGTCCTTCCGAGAGTTGTCCGCCGTGCGGGTTTACCGGGAGCTCGCCGTCGAGGGCGATGCGACGCCCACCATCGAGCCAGTCCCACGACTCGCCGAACCCGCAGAACCCCAGGCCCTCGATCCACGAGATGGCGTTGAAGGTGAACCCGTCGTAGACGAGCGCCAGGTCGACCTCGGACGGGCGCACGTCGGTTCTCGTCCACAAGTGCGCCGCCTGGCCCAGGACCTGGGGCTCGTGGGTGAGCGTGCCCTGGTCCCACGAGACCCGCTCCAGAATCTGGGTGCCGACGGCTTCGATCCGCACCGCCGGCCGGGGGAGGTCGCCGGCCACGGACGCATCCGAGACGATCACGGCAATGGATCCGTCGCAGGGCACGTCGCAGTCGTAGAGCCCGAACGGGGAGGTGATGGGACGTGCGGACAAGTAGTCGTCCATCGTCATGGGCTCCCGATAGATGGCCGCCGGGTTCAACGCGGCGTTCGTCCGTGCGTTGACCGCGATCAGCCCGAGCATCTCGCGTGGCGCACCGTAGCGGTGCATGTACTGGTTGGCGTTCATGCCGATCCAATTCGCCGCCGACATGGCGCCAAAGGGCGCGCGCCACTCGCGGAGCGGGCCCGAGACCCGGTTTCCCTCCCCGCTCCCGGCGCCGCCCGGGCGACGGGCCGCGAGCGTCGCGTAGGTCGACTCCCACACGGTGCGGAAGCACAGCACGTGGCGGCAGAGGCCCGAAGCGACTGCCATGGCGGCTGCGATGACCGCCCCTCCGGGCCCGGGCAGGTCTCCGCCCCCGTTGATCCAGGTCGGACGGATCCGGAGGGCCTCCTCGACGGCCGTGGGGCCGCCCTCGCTCATCCCCAGGCCGACGGCGCCGGGATAGGTCGACAGCCCGTCGACGTCCTCCAGCGTGAGCCCGGCGTCGGCGACCGCCTCGAGGCACGCGTCGATGGTCAGCGAGAGGGGATCGACCATGAGCCGCCGCCCGATCTTCGACCGCCCGATGCCGCTGAGGACGGCGCGATGCTCGAAGCGCTCGCTGCCGAGGGGCGGGCGGGGGACGGGACGCTCCGGTGGCGCGACGCGGTCGACCGGGTCGACGGATCCGGTCGGCTCGAACAGGGGCAGCCAGACGTCTTCGTGCTGCTCGAAGAGGACGGTGACCTCCTGGCCGACGCGGACGTCCCAGGGGTCGCACCCGACGAGGTTCGTCGTCAGGTGCACCCGGGAGTCCTCGGCCAGCGCGACGTTGGCGACGACGTAGGGCGGATCGAAGTCAGGATGCCAGCGGTGGGAGTTCACCGTGAAGCCGACGACCGTGCCCCGGCCCGACACCGGCGCCGGCTTCGCCGACCGGCTCCGGCAGTAGGGGCAGATCGGCACGGGAGGATGGACGAGTTCGCCGCAGTCGCTGCAGCCCTGGATGCGCAGGACACCGTCGGCCCCCGAGGTCCAGAACCACTCGTTCGCCGGTGTCAGCTCGGGGAGCGGTCTCATGCCGGGACCGAGGCGACGGCGAGGGCGACCGAGGGCGGCGACGAATCCGCAGCCCAGCGCCATGGGCGAGCCCGGCCCGGTATTGACTTCGACGTCGCTATCGAACACTGCGGACATGTTAGGCGCTCGGCCCGGGCGTGCCCGGGTCCTGGCGGACAGCCCGGGCGTGCCCGGGATCTGGCGGACACCCCGCCGACGGGTTTCGGGGAACTATAAACTGAATCGTTGATAGTGCCGGGAGAATGCCCCCCGGGGTCAAGGGGGCATGAGGCAGGCCGCGTTCCGAGCTTCCCGACCTGGTCGAGGCGGTCGGCGAGGACCGCATCCTCTTCGAGACGGACTTCCCCCACCCGACGTGCCTCTACCCCAGCCCGCTACAGAGCGTGGAGGCGAAGATGGAGACGCTCACGCCCCAAGCTCGCCGTAAGATCTTCGGCGAGAATGCGCGCAAGCTCTACAGGCTCTGAGAGGCTGGCACCCCGTTGACACCGATCGGGCACTGGATCGCGGGGACGTTGGTCCCAGGGTCGTCCGGCCGCACCGCCCCCGTCTACGACCCGGCGCTCGGAGTCCAGACGGCCGAGGTCGCCCTGGCATCGGCCGCGGAGGTCGACACCGCCGTGCAGTCGGCGGTCGAGGCGTCGTCGCGCTTGGAGCTCCTCCTCGTTGACCCGACGGACCGGTTCCCTGTTCCGCCTGCGCGAGCTGCTCGACGCCAACCGGGACGAGCTCGCGGCGGCCGTGACCCGCGAGCACGGCAAGGTGCTCGAGGACGCACGGGGCGAGGTCGCCCGCGGCATCGAGAACGTCGAGTTCGCATGCGGCATCCTCAGCCAGCTGAAGGGCTCGTCCAACTCGGAGATCTCCACCGGCGTCGACATCCGCACGGTGCTCGAGCCCCTCGGGGTGGTGGCCGGCATCACGCCGTTCAACTTCCCGGTCATGGTCCCCCTGTGGATGATGGCCAACGCCATCGCCTGTGGCAATTGCTTCGTGCTGAAGCCCTCGGAGAAGGACCCGTCCGCCTCGCTCGTCCTGGCAGACCTGGTGCAGCGGGCCGGCTTTCCCGACGGGGTCCTCAATGTCGTGCAGGGTGACGGCGAGGCGGTGGACGCCCTGTTGGGGCACCGCGACGTCGCCGCGGTCTCGTTCGTCGGCAGCACGCCGGTGGCACGGCACGTGTACGAGACGGGCACACGCCACGGCAAGCGCGTGCAGGCCCTCGGCGGTGCGAAGAACCACATGGTGGTCCTCCCCGATGCCGATCTCGACGCCGCGGCCGACGCCGCCGTGTCGGCGGCCTACGGGTCGGCGGGCGAGCGGTGCATGGCGATCTCCGTCGTCGTCGCGGTGGGGTCGGTCGCCGACCAGCTCGTCGAGGCCATCGCGGCACGCATCGGAGACGTGGTCGTCGGTGACGGTCGTGACCCGGCGTCCATGATGGGACCACTCGTCACCCAGGAACACCGCGACCGCGTGCGGTCCTATGTGGAGCAAGCCGCCGGCGAGGGCGCCACCGTGGTGGTGGACGGCTCGGGGACGCTGCGGTGGGACGGGATTCTTCCTCGGATGCTCCCTGCTCGACGACGTCAAGCCCGGGATGCGCGTCTACGACGACGAGATCTTCGGTCCGGTCCTGAGCGTGGTGCGCGTCCCGACCCTCGACGACGCACTCGCCCTGGTCAACGAGAACCCTTACGGGAACGGCACGGCGCTCTTCACCCGCGACGGCGGGGCAGCCCGCCGGTTCGAACGTGAGGTCCACGTGGGGATGGTCGGCGTCAACGTGCCGATCCCCGTTCCCGTGGCGTCACACTCCTTCGGCGGCTGGAAGGCCTCCATCTTCGGGGACTCGTCCATCTACGGCCCGGACGGGATCCGCTTCTACACCCGGCCCAAGGTCGTGACCTCGCGTTGGCCCGACCCCGGCCCCGGTGCCGTCGAGTTGCACTTCCCCACCAACCGCTGAACCGGGGGACTCGTCCTCGGGTCACCGCGACGCCGGCCGGGGATCCCTGGTCAGGAGTGGTTCGCCGAGGTGGCCGGCACGGCCTGTGCCGGTTCTCTGATATTGACGTCGTAGTCAAAATTGGGTACCCTCGTTCCCATGCCGAAAACCTGCGACTTCCCTGTCTTCGACGCGGACAACCACTTCTACGAGACGAGGGACTCCTTCACCCGTCACCTGCCCGACCGCTACAAGGGCGCCATCGACTACGTCGACCTGCATGGGCGCACCAAGATCATGATCAGGGGCACGGTCAGCGAGTACATCCCCAACCCGACGTTCGAAGTCGTGGCCCGACCCGGTGCCCAGGAGGAGTACTTCCGCAACGGGAACCCCGAAGGCAAGTCGTACCGTGAGCTCATCGGTGAGCCGATGCGCAGCATCCCGGCCTTCCGGGAGCCGGGACCCCGCCTGGCATTGATGGACGAGCTGGGGGTCGACCGCTCGCTCATGTTCCCCACGCTCGCCAGCCTGCTGGAGGAGCGCATGCGGGACGATCCCGAGCTGACGCACGCGGCCATCCACGCACTGAACGAGTGGATGTACGAGGAATGGACGTTCAACTACGAGAACCGCATCTTCGCGACGCCGGTCATCACGCTCCCGATCGTGGACAAGGCGCTCGAAGAGCTCGCATGGGTGCTCGAGCGTGGCGCCAAGACGGTCCTCATACGTCCCGCGCCCGTGCCCGGATACCGCGGTTCACGTTCGTTCGGGTACCCCGAGTTCGACCCCTTCTGGGAGGCTGTGCAGGAGGCGGACATCCTCGTGTCCATGCACTCCTCCGACAGCGGTTACACGCGCTACCAGAACGAATGGACCGGTCCGAGCGAGATGCTGCCGTTCCGCCTGGACCCCTTCCGGATGATGAGCGTCGGCAAGCGCCCGATGGAGGACACCATGACCGCCTTCTGCTGCCATGGCGTGTTCGCGCGCTTCCCCCAGCTCCGTGTCGCGTCGATCGAGAGCGGAGGCGACTGGGTGGCCGGGTTCGTGGCCCACCTGGCGGATGTCCATCGGAAGATGCCCCACGCCTTTGACGGAGACCCGGTCGAGCAGTTCAAGCAGCACGTGTACGTCAGCCCGTTCCACGAGGACAACCTCGGCGTGCTCATCGACACCATCGGGGCCGACCATGTCCTGTTCGGATCCGACTACCCCCACCCCGAAGGGCTGGCGGAACCGTGCAGCTACGTGGACCACCTGCCGCCGGGGCTGGAGGAGGAGGACGTCGAGAAGATCATGGGCGGCAACCTGGCCCGGATCATGCGGGTCGAGGCTCCCGTGGGCGCGTCGAGGTAGCGATCCACGGCGACCACCACACCCCGCCGGCACGCCCCGCCGTCGCACGCCCAGCCCACCCGCGCCGCCAAGTTCTTCACGTAGTGTCACCCCATCATGAGTAGCGCCTGCCCAGAGGGAGCCGGAGATGCCTGACTACAAGTTCGTGCTGTACGAGACGATCGACTCGGGCAGGATCGCCCGCATCATGCTGAACCGGCCGGAGGCACGGAACGCGCAGAATCGGGGGCTCCTCGTCGATCTGCACGACGCGTTCTTGCGGGCGGAGGCCGACGACGAGGTACGCGTCGTGATCCTCGGTGGCATGGGGCCGATGTTCTCGTCTGGACACGACATGGGCTCCAAGGTCTCCATGGAGGAGGGGATGCCGGGCCCGGGGCAGCATCCGACGCGCCAGATCAACGGAGCCACGCGCAAGGGTGCAGAGAGCCTCATGCTGCAGGAATGGCACTACTTCTTCGAGAACACGCGCCGGTGGCGCAATTTGCGCAAGATCACCATCGGGCAGGCGCACGGTGACGTCTACGCGGCCGGCCTCATGCTCCTGTGGGCCTGCGACCTCATCGTCTGTGCCGAGGGAACTCGCTTCGCCGATGTCGTGGGGACGCGGCTGGGGATGTGCGGCGTGGAGTACTTCGCCCATCCTTGGGAGTTCGGGCCGCGCCGGGCGAAGGAGTTGCTGCTGACGGGCGATTCCATCGACGCCGACGAGGCGTACGGGCTCGGCATGGTGAGCAAGGTGTTCCCCGCGGACGAGCTCCCCGAACGGACGCTCGAGTACGCGCGGCGGATCGCACAGCTGCCCACGATGTCGGCCCTGCTGATAAAGGAGTCGGTCAACCAGACCGTCGACAACATGGGCTTCTACAACGCCCTCAATGCCTGCTTCACGCTGCACGAGCTGAACCACTCGCACTGGGCACAGGTGAACGACGACGGGTATCCGGTCGCGAAGGAGGACTCGGGCATCCCCAACTGGAAGCAAGCGCCGCCGATCGTGCCCGCGGTCAAGGACAAGGTGCGGGCGGACCAGTAGGCGGCCTGCCACCGCCGTGTGCCACCCCGCGGCGGGGGCCGGCGGCAAGTTGAACCAGGCGCGATCGTGGTTGATAATGGAACATCCGTAGTTTGAGAATGTCGATTCCATAGCAGGTCAGCACCCTGTCGACCGCCCTGCGGGGCGGGGCGGGCCTGGGTAGTATCAGTATTGACGTCGACGTCAGAAACCGGCTGGAGCCGGCGAAGGGGTGGGTCCGCAGGATGCTGCAATTCGTGATCGCCGGGCTGGTGCTGGGGGGGATCTACGCGATCGCCTCCGCCGGTCTGGTCATCACCTACACCTCGTCGGGCATCCTCAACTTCGCCTTCGGCGCACTGGCGTTCTTCATCGCCCGCTTCTACTACTACCTGCACACGCAGGAGAGCTGGGGCATCGTCCCGGCCGCGGTGGTCTCGATCGGGATCGCGGCGCCGGCGCTCGGTGTGGTCCTCTACGCCGTGCTCTTCCGCCACCTGCGGCTGTCCTCACCGCTGATCAAGGTGGTGGCGACCATCGGTCTGCTGGTGGCGATCCCTTCCCTGGCGACCCTGATCTTCGGCAATCAGGCGATCCAGCAGGCGCCCGGGTTGGCACCCGAGCCGGTCCACGTGTACCAATTCCTCGGCGTCCCGGTGACGCTGGACCAGATCATCGTGTACATCTGCGTCCTCCTCACGGTCGTGGTCGGCGCCGTGGTGCTGCGCTACACCGACGTCGGTCTCAAGGTGAGGGCGATGGTGGACTCGCCGGCGATGACGGATCTGTCCGGGACGAATCCCACGACCATCTCGGTCGGCGTGTGGGCCGTGAGCACGTTCTTCGCCGGTCTGTGCGGGGTGCTCGCGGCCCCCATCATCGGGCTCGACCCCGACAACTTCACGCTGCTCATCGCGGCGTCGTTCGCGGCGGTCGTCGCGGCGAAGCTCCGGAGCCTGCCCATTGCCGTCGCGGTCGGGCTCCTGATGGGCGTCGCCACGTCGCTCTTCCAGCGCTACCTGCCGCCGGCGAGCAATTGGACGACGGAGATCATCGACGCCGTGCCCTTCATGGTGATCGCGGTGGTGCTCGTCTACAACCTCGTCCGCCGGGGACGGGTGGGGGACACCGAGGGTTGGGGCGGTGCGCTGGACCGGGCCATCATGCCGCAGGGAGAGAGCCGGCTCGGAGGATCCACCGAAAGCGTCGTCGAGGAAGCTTCGCTGAACTTCTTCGGCAAGTACGCGGGTCCCGTCGTCCTGATCGCGGTGGTCGCCGCGCTGCCGCTCATCGTGCAGGGCTATTGGGTGGGCCTGATGGCCGAGGCCTTTGCGTACGGCGTCATCTTCTTGTCATGGACGATCGTCACCGGAGAGGGCGGCATGCTCTGGCTGTGCCAGATCACGTTCGCCGGGGTCGGAGCGCTGACGACCGCGCAGCTGGCCAACAACCATGGGTGGCCGGTGCTTGCCGCCGTGGTCGCCGGTGGCGTCGTCGCCCTCGTCATGGGCATCATCGTCGGCTTCTTGAGCATCCGCCTGGGTGACCTCTATGTCGCCCTCGTCACGCTCACGTTCGGGCTCCTCATGGAGAACCTCGTGTTCACCTTGCCGAGCTTCGTGAACCAGGGCCTCGGCCTCAACCTCAACCGACCGAGCTTCGCCACGACCGACCTCTCGTACACGTACGTGTGCCTCGCGGCGTTCATCATCATCGCACTGTTCATCGTGAATTTCCGACGATCGACCACGGGGCTCGCGCTCAACGCCGCCCGATGGAGCGAGGCGGGCGCCCGGACGTCGGGCATCAGCGTGGTGCAGATGAAGGTGATTGCCGGGGGCCTGGCCGCTCTCATCGCGGGCATCGGCGGAGGGCTGCTCGCCTTGGCGCAGACGACGTTCCAACCCAGCGAGTTCGCCACGTTCGCCGGCCTCGTCTGGCTCGCGGTGCTGGTGACGATCGGGGTGCGCTCGAACGCGGCGGCACTGATGGCGGGGCTGTCCTTCGTGATGCTGCCGGCGCTCACGCAGGCCTACCTGCCGACCTGGACGGCGAACATCCTGCCGGTGCTCTTCGGTCTCGGTGCCATTTCGGCGGCCAAGTACCCCGACGGTGCCCTGGCCGAGCAAAGCCGGCGACTGCGGCGACTGTTGCTCCACCTCTCGCCCGGGCCGCCGGGGAACGTCGCAACTCGCCGACGAACTCGGCCTGCGGCCGAGCGAGCTCGGCCCCGTCGACGCCACGCCGCGGGTCGCCGAGCACGTCTCGTGATGGCGGCCACGACCGATGCCGTGCTGCAAGGCGCTGCGGCGGGGTCCGCCGTGCCCGCGCTGGTGGCGAAGGACATCTGCGTCCGCTTCGGGGGACTGATGGCACTGTCGGACGTGTCACTCGAGATCGAGCCCGGGAGCATCGCCGGTCTGGTCGGGCCGAACGGTGCCGGCAAGTCCACGCTGCTCGCCGTGCTGTCGGGACTGCTGCGGCCGAACTCGGGGCAGGTCTGGCTGCGCGGCGAGGACGTGACGAAGTCCTCCGCACGAGCGCGCGCCACGCAGGGCTTGGCGCGGACCTTCCAACAGCCCGAGATGTTCCTCGGCTTGACGGTGCGTGAGCACCTGGTCCTGGCCCACCGCGCCCGTGTCGCGCGGACTCGGCTGTGGCGCGACATGTTCGATCCCCGTTGCCTGCTGCCGCCATCGTCGGACGAGAACGAACGGGTCGACGGGCTGCTCGAGGTCCTCCGGCTCACGAAGGTGGCCAAGGCACCGGTGGCCGCGTTGCCGCTGGGCGTCGTCCGCCTCGTCGAGGTCGGCCGCGCCCTCGCCAGCGATCCGCGCGTCCTCCTCCTGGACGAGCCACTCTCGGGACTGGACATGAAGGCGTCGGAGAACCTGCTCTCGGTCTTCCGGGCCATCGTCGAACGGAATGCCCACGGTCTCTCGGTCATCATCGTCGAACACGACGTCGCAGCGGTCCTGGCTCTGTCGAACACCGTCTTCGTCCTCGACTTCGGAGAACGGATTGCCGCCGGCAGTCCGGAGCACATCCGAAACGACCCGGCCGTCCGGGCCGCCTACCTCGGAGACAGCGAGCCGCCGCAACGAGCGGCCGCCCCGCGGCCGGCCCCGCAGGCCACCCCGGGACCGACAGACGGAGCGGGCACATGACCGACCCGCTGCTCGGGGTGCATGACCTCGACGTCCGGTACGGGCCCTCACAGGCGCTGTTCGGAGTCTCGTTCGACGTCGCTCCAGGGACGGTCCTGGCCGTCCTGGGCGTCAACGGAGCGGGCAAGAGCACGCTGGCGCGGGCCATCTTCGGGCCTCGTGCGGCCGAGCGCTGGTCGCGTGACGTTCGCCGGGAAGGACATCACCGGGCAACCCGCCCATCGCATCCGCCGGCTGGGACTGACCTACATCCCCGAAGGGCGTGGGATCTTTCCCGGCCTCTCCGTGATCGAGAACCTGCGGATGGCCGTGGCCCAGGAACGGCGATCCGAACGCACGGCCGCGATCGGGCGTGCCGTCGACCGCTTTCCGGTGCTCGGCAAGCGCACTGGACAACGCGCCGGGAGCCTGTCCGGGGGCGAACAGCAGATGCTGGCGCTCGCACGCGCGCTCGCCGTCTCTCCCAAGTTGATCATCGTGGACGAGATGTCCCTCGGCCTCGCACCGCTGATGGCCGAATCGGTCTTCGAGGGACTCGAAGAAGCCCGGCGCTCGGGCATCACGATCGTGCTGATCGAGCAGTTCGTGCACCGGGCGCTGTCGATGGCCGACGCCTGCGTCATCCTGACCCGGGGGAGAGCGGGTTGGTCCGGCCCGGCCTCGGAGGCCGGGCCGAGAGGTGATCGACCGCTACCTGGGCGAAGCGGAGCACGCGACCGCCAATCTGGCGGTCGATGGGGTATAGTACCGAACGGTCAGTACAGATCAGATCGGGAAGTGGCGACCTCGATCTGGGGGAGGGCACATCTAAAGTGCAGCGATTTGCCATGCCGGTCGCCGATGCGGTCGTCGCCCGACCTGGCCACGGCAGCTGCCCACGCACAACGGAGGAACAATGCGCGCACACCTGACGATGAGCAAGGCCTTGCTGGCATCGGTTGTCGTCCTGCCGATCGTCATGGTCGGAGCGTCGGCGACGACGGCCGCGGCATCCCCGGCACCGATCACCATCGCGTACATCACCGACCTCACGGGCCCCGGTGCGTCCGAGAACGGGACGTCCGCGGCCGGGTTCGACGCCCGGATCGCGCTGCAGAATGCCGAAGGGGGCGTGCACGGGCACAAGCTCGTGCCCCTCGTCATCGACGACCAGACCAGTCCCACGGAGATCGCGACCGCCGTGCAACAGGCCGACTCCAAGGCGTTCGGCATCGTCTCGCAGAGCCCCGTCTTCTTTCTCGCCGACAAGTACCCCAACCAGGCCGGCATGCCCGTGACGGGCAGCTACGACGACGGGCCGGAGTGGGGTACCCAGCCCTTCACGAACATGTTCGCGTCGGACGAAGGCAGCGTCGATCCGAAGTACCCGGTCAACACGCAGATCGGGAACTTCTTGAAGGCGCACGGCGGAACGGTGCTGGGCGCCTACGGGTACGGGATCTCGCCGTCCTCGAGCCGGGCAGCCATCGCCACGACGAAGTCGTTCGAGCACGCCGGCGGCAAGTCCGGTGTCCTCGACACCAGCGTTCCCTTCGGCGGCGTGGACTTCACCGCCGCCGCCCTCATCGCCAAGCAGGACCACGTCGACGCGATGGTGCCGGCCATGGACGCCAACTCGAACTACGCCCTGGCGACCGCGCTCAAGCAGGACGGTGTGAAGCTCAAGGCCACCCTCTTCGCCACCGGATACGAGCCCGACGTGATCAACTCTCCCGCCTGGAGCACGCTCCAGGGTGACTACTTCTTCTCACCGTTCCGTCCGTGGCCACTGGCCAATGCCGGCACGGAGCAGATGCAGGCTGCCATGGAGAAGTACGCCCACTTCACCAAGAGCCAGTTCCCGAACTTCGGCCAGTACGAATCCTGGGCCGGGGCCGATCTCATGATCCAGGGCCTGCTGCTGGCGGGCGCCAACCCGACCCGGGCCGCGGTCATCAAGGACCTCCGGGGCGTGAAGTCCTACACCGCCAACGGGCTCCTTCCGAACCCCATCGACTATTCGACGATCTTCGGCCACGACACCGCGCAGACGTGCGCCTGGGTCATGCAGGCCGAGAAGAGCGGGTTCGTCGCCGTCTCGTCGAAGCCGACGTGCGGGACCGATCTCCCCGGAACCTCGACCGCGAGCTGAGTCTCACGGCGTCCCTCCGGGACGTGCGTCGCCTGGGGTCAGCGGAGCCGCCACTCGGGGCGCGCCATCTGAAACGTCTCCTGGCCGCCCGCGATGTTCTCGAATTGGGTTCCCAGCGAGACGAACGAGGACACCTGTGCGATCGCCTCGCGCCGGGAGAGCTCGTGGGCCATCCAGATCGCCCTCACCGTGCCCTGAATCGCGTACACCGGTGCCGATGCGATCGCCCGTGCCACCCACAGGGCGCGCTCGCGCAGCTCCGCGGCCGGCACCACCTCTGAGACCAGCCCGAGCTGGTGGGCCCGTGCGGCGGACATCCGCTCGTGGGCGCCCAGCAAGGCCACGCGCAGCGTCTCGCCCAAGGGCAGCTTCTGCAGGAGATGGAGCGATTCGAATCCCGCCACCATGCCGTAGGTGACGTGGGGGTCGAAGAACGTCGCGTGCTCGGCGGCGACGATGATGTCGGCTTCGCCGAGCATGTAGAGCGCCCCACCGCAGGCCATGCCGTTCACCGCGGCCACGACCGGTTTCCACATGTCGTTCTGCTTGGGGTTGATCTTCGCGCCGGGGTCGTTGTACTGGAACGGCGTGGACACGGGGCCGGTCTGGTTGCGCATCTTCAGCCGCTTTTCCTCGTTGGCCAGATACCCCTCTCCGATCGACTCCTCCCGGTCGATGCCCGTGCAGAAGGCCTTCTCGCCGGCTCCGGTCAGGATGACGACGCGGACATCGTCGTTCCTCCGCAGGCCTCTCCACAGCTCGCGTAGCTCGCCCTGCATCCTCTGGTCGAACGCGTTGTGGACCTCCGGTCGGTTGAGGGTCACGATGGCGACGCCGTCATCCTCCTCGTACAGAAGTGTCTCCAGAGAATCCACTCGTGCCCCCTTTACGCCGTCGAAGGTGTCCGCCTCCGGCCACACTAGCGGCGCCCTTGTCGTGCTCTCAGCGTGTCATGCGGCCGGCGGCAGATCGTGATGGACGCTGACGCGGCTCTCGTCGAAGCTCAAGAGGTGCTGCAGGGGCAGGGACTCGGGAAGCGGCTCCTCGTAGCTCCACGCGATGTCGGCCAGGACGGCGTCGTCAATGCGGGCCGACCAATAGGTCGCGGTTCCCTTGTAGGGGCAGTACGTCTGCGACGCACTCGCGACCAAGAGTTCCATGCGGACATGCCGGGGGTCGACGTAGAGGCGGGGCTCCAACGCGGTCTCGTACACGGCGAGGGTGTCCACCGTGTCGACGAGGGTGGACCCTGCCGCCTCGACTCGGAGCCGCCGTCGTGCCCGGAGGCAGTCGACCCGGTGGTACGGATTGCGCGGATGCCCGAACACCTGTTCGTCCTCCTCGAACCACGAGTCGACGGCGTCCCATTCCACCCTCACATAGCCGGGGGCGTCGGCCTCGGGCTCGGTCGCGAGGCCCTCGACGTCACCGGCGGGGAAGGAGTAGGTCGGGGGCCGTCCGGGCCGGTGGACGAGGAGGACCCGTTCGCTGTCGATCACGGTGGAGCCCTCCCGGGTCGCCCTGACGTGCCGCCGGAAGGGCTCGATGTACGTCGACGCCACTGGGCACGGGAGCGGTGAATCGTCCCGCCGGATGCGCGCTCAGGGGTCCTTTCCCCGTGGTCAGGCTCATAGGGCTGTCCGTTCGTCGAGCGTACCGGCGCCGGCGGGAACCGGGCGCACCATGGCCTCGACGGTGAAGGATGCGACGAGGTCCCCGCCCTCGTCGTGAACCCGGCATTCTGCGTGTGTCATGCCGTCTCCCGCAAAGGTCGAATGGTGGTGGTAGAGCAGCCAGTTGTCGGCCCGTACGTCCCCGTGCAGCGAGAGGTTGATCGCGTTGATCGCCATGGAGAGGCTCCGATGCGCCTGGTCCTGGCCGATGCCCTCGTGGGGCCGGAGCGCGGCGGCAAGCGAGAAATGCCCGGTGCATTGCGCCAGGAGTCCCGCATGGAGGATCGGATCGTGCGGGACGTCACGGAAGCGGACCCAGACATCGAGAGTCGGCGGTCCGATCGGTGCGGCGGGATCGTTGGTGTAGGCCCCCCCGACGATGCGGATGTCGCGGCCGGTGACCCCCATGTCGAACGGCGGGCTCTCGTAGGGACCGGCAACCGGCGGACGCTCGACGGCATGGCGGATGACATCGGGGCTCGTGACATTGAGAAGCAGCGTGCCGAGGGCGCAGCACCGACCCTCCTGGAGGACCCGCACCGTCAGGCTGGAGAAGATCTTCCCCGTGCTCACCTCGTCGAGCTCGAACCGGAGCGGGTGGCGCGCGTCGGCCGGCCGGAGATAGATCATGTTGGCCGACACGACGCGGCGCTCGGGCGCGTGGCGACCGGCGGCGACGATCGCCTGTCCGAGCATCTGGCTCCCCTCGACCACCGGGCGTCGTCCGTCGCTGCGGGCGACGCTCACGAAGGACAGGCCTCGATCCCGGCGGACGTCGAGCAGTTCGATCAGATGGGCGGCGTCACCCCAGGTGGGAAAGCGCTTGTGCGTGACATCGCGGTCCTCGTCACCTTGACGGCCGTCGATGATCTCGATGCGGACCTTCTCCGGGTCGAAGGCTGCCGAATCCGGCGAGCGGACGGAATGCCGCAGTGGGCCGGGTCAGTCTCCACAGGACACCGCCGCCGTCGGAGCTGCTCGCGCCCGAGGCGTCCCACGACGCCGTGGCCGGTGGAGCGGACTGCTCGGACGTGTCCGGCGGGGAGTCGATGCTCAGGAGTTCGAGCTCGCCCTTCTCGGGGCACGAGCTGCGCTGCACCTCCCGGTGGAACAGCTCGCCGCGGACATCACGCGGCGGGAAGTAGAGCGTGGCCGGCACCCCCATCTCGTCGACGCAGAGGCACGAATCGGATTGCGCGACCATCGTCCGTCCCCACCACGCGCGGGCCCGGTAGGGATAGTCGGAGATCTTCACGCGTCCGTCCCTCCCCGGCCGGATGCTGCCGGGGCTCGGGTGCCCCCGGCGGGCTCGTCAACGAGTGCCAACGGGACGCGGGGCGACGGTGACCGAGTGCATGGAGACCGCTCCACCGTGGCGGAGGAGTGAGTCGACGATCGTGACCAGGTCCTCGACATCGACGAACGCGCCGCTCATGTGAGCCATCCATTGGGGCGCGAACTCCGCCGCGAGCTCCGGGTCCCAGCCGTCGGAGAACCCGGTCATCGACTCGCCCTCGCCCCCGACGCACTCCCCGACGACGAGCCGGGTGAACCCGACCGTGGGATGCTCGACCCTCCACGCCTCGACGAGCTTGTCCAACGCCGCCTTGCTCACCGCGTACGTGCCCAGCCCGGGCCACGGCGGCGTGTGCGAGGCGCTCACGGAGGAGAGATAGACGGCCGTGCCGGACGATTCGCTGAGGTGGGGCAGGGCGGCCGCCGTCGTCAGCGCCGCCCCGATGACGTTGGTGTCGAACACGCGCCTCCAGGTCTCGGCGTCCGTGTCGATCAGCCCGGCCAAGGGGCCGATCGCCGGGGTGTAGACGAGAGCGTCCAGTCCGCCCAGCCTCTCGGCCGCCTCGGCGATGGCCGAACGGCACGAGTCGGCGTCCGTCACGTCGCACCGGATCGCCACGGCATCGGCGCCGGCTTCGGTGGCGGCGGTCTGAAGCCGCTCCTGCCGCCGCGCCAGCAGTGCCGTGCGCGCACCACGTCGCGCCAGACCTATCCCGAGACAGCGCCCGAGTCCGCTCGAAGCGCCAACGACGACGATCCGCACCTGAGATCCTCCCCACGACGTGCCGAGCCCACGTTAGACCGTGGCGCCTCACCCTCCGGTCTCGAGGGTCTAGCGTGCGCCCGTGGTCGAACCACGACGGCTGACCTTCGATCCGATCGACGAGGCGCGGCGGCAATGGGCGACCCACGGCTGGGCGGGTCAGGCGGACGCGATGGCCGTCGTGACGTCGGTCATGCGGCTCCAGCAGGTCTTCCTGGCCCGCGCCGATGCCATCTTGCGACCGCTCGCCCTCACCTTCGCGCGCTACGAGGTCCTCATGTTGCTGTCCTTCTCCAAGCAGGGCGCACTCCCGCTCGGCAAGATAGGCGAACGCCTGCAGGTCAACGCGGCCAGTGTCACGAATGCCGTCGACCGACTCGAGGCCGACGACCTGGTCTCCCGGCAGTCGAATCCCGACGATGGCCGGGTCACGCTCGCCCGCTTGACACCGTCGGGACGCCGCACTGCGCTCGAGGCGACGCAGGCGATCAACCAGGAGCTCTTTGCGGACGTCGGCCTGCCGGAACCGAAGCTTCGCCGCCTCTTTGCCCTGTTGGCAGAGCTCAGGCAGGCTGCCGGGGACTTCCCGTAGCTGTTGCGGGTTACTTTGATGTCAAAGTAACATGAGTGTCGGTGTCCGACCGACAGGAATGGCAGGAGGCCTTCGACCGCTCGCCCATGCGGGCGGCCCGCTTCGAGACCATGTCAGGGGTGCCCCTCGACGCCGTCTACGGACCCGAGGGGGCCGAGCTGCCCGGCTCGTATCCCTACACCCGGGGTCCTTATGCGTCCATGTACCGCTCGCGGCTGTGGACCATGCGTCAGTTCGCCGGGTTCGGCACGGCGGAGGACACCAACGGCCGCTTCAAGGAGTTGCTCCGCGCCGGTGGCGACGGGCTTTCCACCGCCTTCGACATGCCCACGCTCCTCGGGCGCGACTCCGACGATCCACTCGCCAAAGGTGAGGTGGGACGGGCCGGTGTCGCCGTCGACACCATGGCGGACATGGAGGCGCTCTTCTCGGGCATCGACCTCGGGAAGGTCTCGACCTCCATGACGATCAACTCGCCCGCCGCGCCCATCTTGGCCATGTACGTGGGCGTGGCCGACAAGACCGGCGTCGAGCGCTCCGCGCTCTCGGGCACGCTCCAGAACGACATCTTGAAGGAGTATCAGGCCCAGAAGGAGTACGTCTTCCCACCGCGCCCCTCCGTGCGGCTGGTCACCGACGTGATGCGCTTCTGCACCGCGGAGCTGCCGCGCTGGCACCCTGTCTCGGTCTCGGGCTACCACATACGCGAGGCGGGATCCACCGCGGCCCAAGAGCTTGCCTTCACGCTGGCCAACGGGTTCGCCTACGTCGAGGCGGCGATGAACACCGGGCTGGCGGTCGATGACTTCGCACCGCGGCTCAGCTTCTTCTTCAACGCGCACAGCGATTTCTTCGAGGAGATCGCGAAGTACCGGGCCGCCCGGCGCATCTGGGCGCGCTGGATGCGCGAGCACTACGGCGCCCACCTGCCCCGCTCGACCCAGCTGCGCTTCCACACCCAGACGGCCGGGGTTTCCCTCACGGCCCAACAGCCCGAGGTCAACTTGGTCCGCGTCGCCATCGAGGCCCTCGCCGGAGTGCTCGGCGGCACCCAGAGCCTGCACACCGACGCCTTCGACGAGGCGCTGGCCCTCCCCACCGAGCATGCGGCCCGCCTCGCCCTGCGCACGCAGCAGGTCATCGCCGAGGAGTCCGGCGTGGTCAACGTGGCCGACCCCCTCGGAGGGTCGTGGTTCGTCGAAGAGCTCACGGACGAGCTCGAACGCCAGGCCGAGCAGGTCTTCGCCCACCTCGAGGACGCCGGCTCGGGCTCCATCCTCGAGGGTGTGCTGGCCTGCATCGAGGACGGATGGTTCGTCGGCGAGATCGCCGACGCCGCCTACGCCTTCCAGTCCAGGATCGCCCGAGGCGAGTGGATCCAGGTGGGGGTGAACGGATACGTCGAGGACGACGGGGTGGCGCCGTCCACGCTGGCGATCGACCCGGCGGTCGAGACGGCCCAGCTCGAGAGGCTGGCCGAGGTCAAGCAGGCCCGGGACGACGATGCGGTGCGGCGCTCGTTGCGGCGCATCGCCACCGACGCCGCCGACCCCATCGTCAACCTGATGCCGGCCCTCATCGAGGCGGCCCGCCACGACGTCTCCGTGGGCGAAGCCATGGGCGCCATGGAGACGGTGTTCGGTCTCTACTACGAGCGCCACGTGGCCTGAGCATGGCGCCGCCGGGAGCCGACGAGCGACCGCTGCGCGTGCTGATGGCCAAGGTCGGCCTGGACGGACACGACCGGGGGCTCCGGGTGGTGGCGCGCATCCTGCGCGATGCCGGGTGCGAGGTCGTCTACGCCGGGCTGCGCCAGTCGCCCGAGACGATCGCCGCCATGTCGGCCCAGGAGGACGTCGACGTGGTGGGTGTGTCCATGCACAACGGGGCGCACCTGACGCTCGCGCCCGCCGTGGTCGCCGCACTCCGTGGAGCGGGCCTCGAGACCCCCGTCGTGATCGGCGGCATCGTCCCGCCGGCCGACGTCGAGCGGCTGCTCGCCGGAGGTGTGGCCGCCGTGCTCGGCCCCGGCGCATCGAACGAAGAGGTCGTCGCCACGGTGCGCGCGGCCGCCGGGAGGGCGGGACCGAGCTGAGGCCGGCCGTCAGCGGCTCGGCGGCGCGGGGCCCGACGCCCAATACTGCTCGAGTCCCGGCTCAAGCTGCCGGCTCACCAACTCGATGCGCGGACCGTGCGGGCTCTTGTGGTAGGCCCAGACGGGCGATCCGTCCGGCCGGGCGCCGGTCGCCTCCGCGGCGTAGCCCCGCCCGGCCAGGTGGACGGTGTCGGCCGCCAAGTCGTCGGACCAGTAGCCGAGGTGGTGGATGTGTGAACCCGCCGCCGGGACCCAGAGCGTCCCGGGGATGCTCTGGATCACCTCGACTGTGGGTGTCGACACCGAGTACGTGAAGCGCAGGTCCAGCTCGGTCTCCCCGGTGGCCACCGTGACCGGTGTGCGAACCGACATCTCGGAGCACCACTGGTAGTCGAACGACTCGGTGAGGTCCGCCAGGGCGGCGTCGAGATCGTCCACCACGATGCCGACATGGAACTGGTCGGCCGCGTTCACGAGGGCTCCATCACGACGCGGATGGCGCCGGCGGTCTTGTCCGATGCCAGGCGGAACGCCTCGACGGCGTCCTCCATCGGGAACCGATGGGTGATGACGGTGCGAGCGATCTCGGGATCCTCCGCCAGCATTGCCGCTGCCTCGTCCATCTCGCGGATATCGCCGTGCGTGCAATACCCCAGGGAGGGGACCACACGGGCCTCGCGGTGGAAGAGCGGCATCCAGTCGAGCTGCACGGGCCCGAAGTGCACGCCCAACACGACGATGGTGCCACCGGGTGCCACGATCTCGCCGCAACGGGCCAGGCTCGCCGCCGTGCCGGCCGCCTCGACGACGACGTCGTACAATCCCTGTGCGCCGATGTCGGCGCCGAGCCGCTCTCCGGCCTCCTTCTGGTGCGGGTGACGCGCCTCGAGCGCCACACGGTCGCAGCCGCGCCGGCGTGCCCCGGCCACCGCGAGCAGGCCCAGGGCGCCCGCGCCGACCACGGCCACCCCGTCGTCCGGCCGCGTCCCGGCCAGGCCGAGGGCGTGCCACGACACGGAGGCCGGCTCGATGATGGAGGCGTCGGCCAGCTCGAGCCCGGCCGGGAGGGGGACCTGCCGGGCCTCCGGCACCCGGAACTGCTCCGCCATCCCGCCGTCCGCGCTGATGCCGAGCGCGCGCTGTCCGTGCGTCGGGCACAGGTTGTACGCACCGCGCGCGCACTGGTCGCACGCCATGCACCCGTAGATCGCCTCCACGACGACGGGCGTTCCGTCCCCCCGGGTGCCGGCCAGCTCGTGCCCCAGGATGGCCCGGCTGCCGAAGCGGATGTAGCTCAGGTCCGAGCCGCAGATGCTGGTGGCCTTCATGGAAAGGAGCTCACCGGTCCCGGGCGGCTCGTCCACATCGACGAGGGCCACCCCGCCCTCCACGCTGCGCACGGCCTTCACGTCACGTCCCTCTCACCCCTGGCTCACGCCTCGGGCTCACGCCTCGGGCTCACGCCTCGGTCTCACGCGTCGGGCTCCCGGGGTCCGGGCCCGTCGGCAGGTCGGGCTGCAGGCCGACGCTGTTCAGGACGTAGGCGAGACAGACGTATCCCCCGATCACGAAGAGCAACTCGAGCATCTGGGCGCCGTCGAAGGAAGCGGCCAGCGTCGCCCACGTCTCCTCGCCGACGGCAAAGCCATCGATCATCTCGTCCACCGCTGTCAGCAGCGCGCGCTCGAGGGGCGTCCACCCCTCCGCCGCGGCGCCCTGGCCGATGGCATCGATCTGCGCCTCCGTGAGCCCCGTCTCGCGCCCGCTCCTGACGTGCTGGGTCCACTCGTAGCCCGAGTGCGTTCGCCGGGCGACCCTGAGGATCACCAGCTCACGGTGCTCCGGCCTGAGCGTCGCGTCACTGCCCGCGAGCATGTCGGTGAACGGGAGCCATGCGCCGCTGAGGGCGAGGTTCCGGGCGAGCAGCTCGAGCACGACGGGCATGGGTGGTGCGTCGGCAGCACCCGAGAGGTAGACCTCGGGCCGCCGCAAGTGCGGCAACAGCACCGATCGGGCGTCGTCGTCCCACTCTGCGAAGGGGAGCGGTGCGAGCCGCGGCTCGGACGGCGGCGTCATCGACTGTCGGGGGTGGCTTGGAGGACGACGATGGGTGGACGCATAGGAGGGCTTCTCACGCGCAGGAGGACGCTGGCGAGGATACGCAACTGTCGGGCAGTATGCGGCATGGCTGCGCACCCGCCACGGTCGGGCCCGTACCGGGTGGTCCAGTGGGCCACGGGGAACATCGGGCTGCGCTCGTTGCGGGCCGTGGTCGAGCACCCTGACCTGGAGCTGGTCGGCGTCTACGTCTACTCGGACACGAAGGCGGGTCGGGATGCCGGCGATCTGTGCGGGGTGGCGCCGACCGGGGTGGTCGCCACCCGTGACGTCGAGGACGTGCTGGCGTCGAAGCCGGACTGCGTCCTCTACATGGCGGACCGGGTGGACACCGACGTCCTCTGCCGGCTGCTCGAGTCCGGGGCGAACGTCGTGACGACGCGGAGCGAGTTTCACCGACCCGCCGGCATGGATCCGGCCACCCGGGCGCGAATCGAGGCGGCGTGCCGGCAGGGTGGCGCCTCTCTGCACAGCACGGGTTCGAGCCCCGGGTTCATCACCGAGGCGATGCCGCTGGTGCTGACATCGGTGCAGCGGCGCCTGGATCGTCTGACGATCGAGGAATTCGCCGACATGTCGTCGCGCGATTCGCCCGAGCTGATCTTCGACCTCATGGGCTTCGGGCGCGATCCCTCGACGTTCGACCCCCGGGGGGTCGAACTGCACGGCGCGGCGGCGTTCGGGGGATCGCTCGGGGTCGTCGCCGACGCCCTGGCCATGCCGCTGGACGAGGTCGTCGCGTCCGGCGAGGTCGCGGTCGCCCGCAAGACGGTGGAGATCGCTGCCGGCAGGATCGAGGCCGGCACCATCGGGGCACAGCGGATGAACGTGACCGGCATGCGACGGGGCGGGCCGCTGTTGACCTTCAGCGCCAACTGGTACCTGACGACGGACGTCGAGCCGGAGTGGGACCTGCGGGAGACGGGCTGGCACCTGACGGTCGAAGGTGACGTTCCCCTCGACATCGACATCCGGTTCCCGGTGCCGCCCGACGAGTGGGCCGCCACGTCGCCGGGAGTGACGGCCCATCGCCCGGTCAACGCCATCCCCTACGTCTGCGCCGCCGAGCCCGGCATCCGCACGATCACCGACCTGCCCCAGATCGTCGCCCGGCTCGGCTGACCGGGCCGGCCGAAAGCGCAAGCGTCTCGTCTGGGAACGATCGGGATCGTGGTGGGCAACCCCAAGCCCCGGTCACGCACGCTCGAGGTCGCCGAAGCGGTGGCCACCGCCGCGGCCGATGCCGCCGGCTGTGGCCGATGCCGAACGGATCGTCGTCGATCTGGCCGACCTGGGGCCGCAGCTCTTCGACTGGTCGTCGACTCGAGTCAGGGCCGCGGTGGACGCCATCGCCTCCTGCCCGTTGGCCGTCGTCGCCTCGCCCACCTACAAGGCGAGCTACACCGGCCTGCTCAAGTCGTACCTGGACTGGTTCTCCAGCACCGGCCTCCAGGGTGTCACGGTCATCCCGGTCATGGTGGGCGCAGGGCTGCAGCATGCGCTCGCCGTCGAGGTCCACCTGCGCCCGGTCCTGGTGGAGATCGGGGCCACGGTGCCGACTCGGGGCCTCTACGTGACCGAAGCGCAGCTGACGGAGCTGGAGGACGTGATCGGGAGCTGGCTGGTCGATGCCGCTCCTCGGTTGCGGCGCGCGCTGGGGGCGGATCCCTCGTAGGCGCCCTCCTTGTGCCGGTCCACGGTGAAAGTAACATTATTGTATGGCAAGAGGGACGTTCTCAGGGTGGCGCGGGACGGCAGGTCCGGGGTGAGCGCTCGCGCCGACGCCGCGCCGGCGACCATTCCGGCGACGCTCGCCGCTACCGCCGACCGCCACGGTGACCTCGTCGCCGTTCGTGACGGCGCGACGAGCCTCTCGTACGCGGAGCTCGGTCGGGCCGGCCGTGCATTCGCCGCCGCGCTGGCCGCCTCCGGCCTGCGGTCCGGGTGACCGGGTGGCGATCTGGTCCCCCAACAGCGCCGAGTGGGTCGTTGCCGCGCTGGGCATCTTCTCGGCCGGCGGGGTCCTGGTCCCGGTGAACACCAGGTTCAAGGGCGCCGAGGCCGCCGATGTCCTGTTGCGCAGCCGTGCCCGTGTCCTCGTCACCGTGACGGGCTTCCTCGGCAACGACTACGTCTCCATGCTCGAGGCCACCGGGACGGATCTGCCGGACCTGGACACGGCGGTGGTCGCCCGGGGCCGCGCCACCGGGCGGGCGACGGATTGGGACGGCTTCCTCGCTCGGGCCACGCCGGAGGCCCTGACCGAGGTGGACCGCCGCTGCGCCGCGCTCGGGCCCGACGACCCGTCCGACATCCTCTTCACCTCGGGGACGACCGGCGTGGCCGAAGGGCGTGGTGATGACGCACGGCCGCACCCTGCGCGTCGCCACGGACTGGGTCGCCATGACGGGGCTCCGGGCCGGGGACGTCTACCTGATGGTCAATCCCTACTTCCACATGTTCGGGCTCAAGGCCGGGATCCTGGCCTCCGTCGCCAGCGGCGCGACCATGTTGCCCGAGCCGGTGTTCGACGTGGACCTGCGTGCTCTCCCACGTGGCCGCCGAGCGCGTGACCGTGCTGCCGGGCCCGCCGACGCTGTACCAGGCGATCCTCGACCATCCGGGCCGGGACGAGCCACGATCTGTCGAGCCTCCGGGTCGCCGTGACGGGAGCGGCCGACATCCCGGTCGAGCTGATCCGCCGCGTCCACGACGAGCTCCCGTTCTCCGAGATCGTCACCGGTTACGGGCTCACGGAGGGCGGAACCGCCTGTGCGACGTCCGAGGACGACGATGCCGAAGCCATCGCCACCACGGTCGGCCGTCCCCGGCCGGGGTTCGAGGTGCGCGTCGTCGACGGCGCCGGCGCCGACGTCGGTGCCGGGCAGGCCGGCGAGGTGCTGATCCGGGGCGACAGTGTCATGGTGGGCTATCTCGACGACCCGGACGAGACCGCGAAGGTCCTCTCTCCCGACGGCTGGCTGCGCACCGGTGACCTCGGCAGCCATCGACGACGCCGGTCGCCTGCGCATCGTCGGACGGGTCAAGGACATGTTCATCGTCGGCGGCTTCAACGCGTATCCGGCGGAGATCGAGAATGCGCTGCTCCGCCATCCCGCCGTCCAGCAGGCGGCGGTGATCGGCATCCCGGACGAGCGCCTCGGCGAGGTCGGCATGGCCTTCGTCGTCGTGGGGCCCGAGCCCGTGACCGAGGCCGAGATCATGGAGTGGAGCCGCGAGCAGATGGCGAACTACAAGGTGCCACGCGTCGTCGCCATCGTGGACGAGCTTCCGCTGAACGCGACCGGCAAGGTGATGAAGGACGCGCTCCGCCAGCGGGTCGCGGGGGACCGCAGCGGGACGCCCGCGTGACCGGACCCGAACGCGGACGGTCTCGCTGCACTGGCCGACCTCCGCGTCGTGGAGCTCGGCGTCTGGGTCGCGGCACCATCGGCGTCCGCCCTCCTCGCGGATTGGGGCGCGGACGTCATCAAGGTCGAGTCGCCGACGGGCGATCCGATGCGTCACGCCTTCGGATCGTTGGGGATCGGCCAGGACTTCCCGAACCCCGCCTTCGCGCAGGACAACCGCGGGAAGCGCAGCGTGGTCCTCGACCTGCGTGACCCGGCGGACCGGGACAGGTTCGAGGAGCTGCTCGCCACGGCGGACGTCTTCCTCAGCAACCTGCGCCCGGACGCGCTCGACGCGTTCGACCTGGAGCCGGCGAGCACGGTGGCCCGTCATCCCCGTCTCGTCTACTGCAGCGTCAGCGGGTACGGGCTGCGGGGCCCCGACCGGAACCGGCCGGCCTACGACATCGGTGCCTTCTGGGCCCGATCGGGCCTTTCGGTCCAGCTGGCCGACAGCGAAGGCGTCCCGCTCAACGCGCGGGGCGGCATCGGGGACCACATCAGCGGGCTCGCCGCCTTGGCGGGGATGCTGGCCGCCGTGCTCGAGCAGCGCCACACCGGCCGCGGACGCGTCGTGGAGGTGTCGCTCCTGCGGACCGGGACCTACGTCCTCGGCTGGGACCTCAGCCTCCAGGCCACCTTGGGCAAGGTCGCACGGGCCGAGGCGCGCCACTCCAACCAGACGCCGCTCATGAACTCCTACCGGACGGCCGACGGGCGCTGGTTCTTCTTCACGGGCCTGGAGGCGGACCGGCACATCGCCAACGTGTGCCGGGCCCTCGGCCGCCCGGATCTGCTCTCCGACCCTCGCTTCGCCGATGCGAGCGGCCATCCGCCGCAACCGCACCGAGGTCATCGCCGTGCTGGACGAGATCGTTGCCGGGCAGTCCCTCGACGTCTGGGCCGAGCGCTTCGACCGCGAAGGTGTGTGGTGGGCACCGGCGCAAGGGCCGGCGGACGTCCTCGAGGATCCGCAGCTGGCGGCGAACGACGGCTTCCTCCAGGCGCGGGACACGGCCAGCGGCGAGACCCGGCGCTCGGTCAACGGTCCGGTCAGCTTCTCCGATCTCCCGCTGCGGCCGGCGCCGCCCGCGCCCGGGCTCGGGCAGCACACCGACGAGGTGTTCTCCGAACTGGGCCCGCGACGCCCGTCAGGGGGGGACGGTCAGCCCTGAGCGCGGGCCCGGGCCAGCAGGCCCCGGGCGATGACGAGCCGCTGGATCTCGTTGGTCCCCTCGCCGATCACCATGAGGGGGGCATCGCGGTAGTAGCGCTCCACGGGCAGGTCGGTGGTGAAGCCCACCCCGCCATGGATGCGCATTGCCTCCATGCTGAGCTCGAGCGCCGTCTCGCTGGCGAACAGCTTGGCCATCCCGGCCTCGACGTCGCAGCGCAGCCCCTGCTGTCGCCGTTCCGCCGCGTTGCGGGTGAGCAGCCGCGCCGCCTCGAGGCGCGTCGCCATGTCCGCCAACTTCAGCTGGATGGCCTGGTGCTCGCCGATGATCTTGCCCATGGTCTCGCGCTGTTGGGCGTAGGCGAGCGCGGCGTCGAACGCCGCCCGCGCCACACCGACGGCGCGGGCGGCGATGTTGATGCGGCCGACCTCGAGCACGCCGAGGATCTGGGGCAGGCCCCGTCCCGGCTCCCCGATCAGGTTGGCGGCGGGGATGCGGTGGTCGGCGTAGGCCATCTCGACGGTCTCGACGCCTCGGTAGCCCAACTTGCCGACGTGCTTGCTCACCGAGATCCCCTCGAACTTCGGTCCCGGCTCCTTCTCGACGATGAAGGCGGAGATGCCCTCCTCGGAGCGGGCCGCCAGGGCGACGATGGCGGCGCGCTCCCCGTTGGTGACCCAGGCCTTGGTGCCGGTGACGACGTACTCGTCGCCGTCCCGAACGAGCGCGGCAGGAGATGTTGCGGGTGTCGCTGCCGGCATCGGGCTCGGAGAGAGAAAGGGCGCCGCGGCGGTCCCCGCTGGCCAGAGTGGCAGCCAGCGTCGCTTCTGTTCCTCGTTGCCGTGGGTGAGGATCAGGGTGGCGGCCATGGTGTGGGTGTTCACGATGCCGGTCAAGCTCATCCAGCCGTAGGAGAGCTCCTCTATCACCCCGATGTAGGTCAAGAGGTCGAGCCCGAGCCCTCCGTACGCCTCGGGGATGGTGACGCCGAAGAGGCCGAGGTCGCGCATCTGCTCGACGATCCCGGTGGGAAAGGTGTCGGCCCGCTCGAGCTCCGCGGCGACGGGGATGACCTCGCGCCGGACGAACGTGCGGACGGTCCCGATGATCTCGGACCGGACGGATTCGTCCGTCCCGGTCGGCTCCGTCACCGCCACGTGCCGACGCGCCGCACGGCCGCGTCGGCCCGGCCGCGCTGCTCCGGGAGAGGCCTGCTCACGGCGATAACCATACCCTTCGCTGATGTTGACGTCGATCTCAATTCGGAGAAGAATGTTTCCCCATGGCTTCGGGCCTCATGCATCTCGGGCTCGAGTCGGCCGCCGCCCGCTTCCCGGCACGACCGGCGGTCCTGGCGGACGACGACGTCTGGACCTTCGGGGACCTGGACCGAGCGGGGAACGCCTTTGCCCGCCACCTCGCCGCCCAGGGCGTCGGCGCCGGTGACCGTGTCGCCGTCATGACGTCGAACCGCCCCGAGTTCGTGGTCGCCGTCCACGCCGCGAGCAAGCTCGGGGCGGCCGCCGTGCTGCTGAACCCCGCGTGGAAGTCCCTCGAGGTCGAACACGCCGTGGGCCTGACCTCTCCCCGCTACGGCGTCGCGGACGGGCCGGCGGCGCCCGTGCTGTCCGATCGCCTGGGCGCCGACCGTGTCCTCGACCTCGACGACGCCCGGGCGTCCGGGACGATGGACCCGAAGAGCCCCGCGCCGCGGCCCGCGGCGACCGTGCGGGAGAGCGACGACTGCGTCCTCGTCTTCAGCTCCGGGACGACGGACCGGCCGAAGGCGGTGCGCCACACGCACCGCTCCATCGGCCGGGGGACCGAGCACTGGGTCGTCGCACTCGGCCTGGGTCCCGACGACCGGTTCCAGGTGGCCACGCCACCGTCGCACATCCTCGGCCTCTTGAACCTGCTGGCCGCGGCGGCGGCGGGTGCGACGGTCCGCCTCCACCGCCGCTTCGACCTCGACGAGGAGCTCCGACGGATCGAGGCGGAGCGCATGACGCTCGAGATGGCGGTCGCCCCGATCGCCCTGTCCATGGCCAACCACCCCGACCTCGAGCGCTACGACCTCTCGTCCCTGCGCTACATCATGTGGGGCGCCACGCCCGTCACGGCGAGCGTCGCCGAGAGGGTGACCGCACGCACGGGCATCCGCTGGCTGCCGGCCTATGGGGCCAGCGAGGTCCCGGTCATCGCCGCCAACCCGGTCGCCGAACCCGCGGCCTGGCGGTTGGACTCGGCGGGGCTGCCGCCGGCGGACGTCGCGCTGCGTGCCGTCGACCTCGACACGGGAGCGGTGCTGGCGCCTGGCGCGGTGGGCGAGATTCGAGGTGCGGAGCCCCTCGGTCATGGCCGGGTACCTGCCGGAGGCGGACACCGCCGCCGCCTTCGACGACGGGTGGTACCGCACGGGTGACGTGGGGTGGCTGGAGCGCGACGGCTGGGTGCACCTGACCGATCGCTGCAAGGAGATGATCAAGGTCAGCGGCTTCCAGGTCGCCCCGGCCGAGATAGAGGCCGTGCTCCTCGGCCACCCCGGCGTGGTCGACTGCGCGGTCTTCGGGGTTGCCGACGAGCGCGCCGGCGAGGTCCCGGTCGCCGCCGTCCAGCTCGAGTCCGGCTCCACCGTCACGGCGCGGGAACTGCAGGACCTCGTAGGGGAGGCGCTCGCCACCTACAAGCGCCTGCGCCAGGTGGTGATCGTCGACGCCATCCCCCGCACGCCGTCGGGCAAGGTGCTCCGCCGCACCCTCCGAGACGAGTGGGCGCCGAGCTTCGCACCCACGACTGCGGTGACGTAGTGGACGTCCGGCTCTCACCGGAGCAGGGCGCGCTGCGTGGCTCCGCGGCGCAGGTCGTCGACCGCCTCGGCGTCCGCGCCGTGGCGCACCTCGACGACCGCGAGCGGGCCGGCAAGCTCGATGCGGCGGTGGACGCGACCGGCTGGCGCGAGCTGCGGACGCTCGCCGAGGACGGCGGTCCGTGGGCATCGGCGGTCGAGGTCGCCATCGTCGCCGAGCAGCTCGGCCGGGGTTTGGCCGACATCGCCTTCCTGGGCCCCACCCTGGCGGCGGACCTGCGCCGCCTGGCCGGCGTGCCGGCCGCCACCGGTCGCGAGACGGTGGCGTTGACGGCGGACCTCACAGAGCCGGCGTGCGCGGTGGACGGCGATGTCACCGGTGCGGTGGCGATTGACGCGGACGCCGCCACGTCGGCGTTGGTGCTCGTGGCCGGACCGGAGGGGTATGCCATCGGTGCGGTCCCCGTAGCCGACGTCGTGGCCGGTGCCGACCTGACCCGGCCGATGGCGCGCCTCGACGGCTCGGGCGGCCCCGGTCAGCGGGCAGACCCGCCGCATCCACGAGGGCGAGGTCGCCGCCTGGCGGAGCCTCGGCCTGGCCGTCGCGTGCGCCGATCTCGTCGGCACCATGGGCGGGGCGCTCGCGCTTGGCGTGCGACTACGCGCACGCCCGCCGGCAGTTCGGGGTCGCCATCGGGTCGTTCCAGGCCGTCCAGCACATCTTGGCGGACGCGTTCGTCGCCCTGGAGGGATCCCGCAGCATCGCGCTGCACGCGGCGTGGGCGGTCGACGCGCTGCCAGGCCCCGACGCCCTGGCCGCGGCCTCGGCCGCCAAGGCCTACTGCGCGCAGGCGGCGCGGACAGTCTGTGAGACCGCCATTCAGGTGCACGGCGGCATCGGCAACACCTGGGACTGCCTCGCCCACGTCTTCCTGCGGCGAGCGCTCCTGTCCGCCGACGTGCTCGGCGGGGTCGGGGACAACCTGGCCCGGGTGTTGGCCGCCCACGGCGTCGAGGTCGATCGTGGACTTCGCTGACTCCGCCGAAGAGCTCGCCTTCCGCCTGCGGTTGCGCGACTGGCTCAGCGGCCACAACCCGGGCCTGCCGCCATCGTCGACGGCCGACGAGTACTGGGCCGGGCAGGCCGCCTGGCACCAGACCCTCTACGACGCCGGGTTCTTCGGCCTGTCATGGCCGAAGGAGATCGGGGGGCACGGCCTCCCGAGCGTCTACGAGGTCATCCTCGACGAGGAGCTCATCAAGGCCGGCGCGCCACCCAGGCCGAGCGTGGGGTACCTGGTCCGGGGCATCCTGCGCCACGGCAGCGCAGACGTGCGGCGCCGCTTCCTGCCGGGGCTGGTGAGCGGGCGCGAGCGCTGGTGCCAGGGGTTCAGCGAGCCCGACGCAGGCTCGGACCTGGCCTCGCTCCGCACGCGTGCCGAGCGCGACGGCAACGAGTACGTGATCAGTGGTCACAAGGTGTGGACCAGCTACTCGGACGCGGCCGACTGGTGCCTCGTGCTGGCCCGCACCGATCCCGACGTGCCCAAGCACCGGGGGATCTCCGCGTTCGTCGTCCCGATGCGCCAGCCCGGCGTTGCGCAGCGGCCGCTCAAGATGATCAACGGGGTCACGCGGGAGTTCGGCGAGGTGGTCTTCGACGGCGCCCGGACGGACGAGGCGAACATGATCGGAGAGGTGGGCGAGGGTTGGCGGCTCGCCATGACCGTGGTCAGCCACGAGCGCGAGCCCGGCGAGCTCGGCTACGTCGCCCGATACGGCAAGCTCGTCAACGGGTTGGTCGATGTCGTCAAGGAGCGCCCCGGTGCGTTCGGGCCGGAGGAGCGGCGGGACCTCGCGTGGGCGATCGTCGAAGCCGAGATGCTGCGGTGCCACGTGAGCCGCCGGCTCTCCGACCGGCTCGACGGGCTCTCCCACGGGCCCGAGGGCTCCGTCGACAAGCTTCTCATGACCGCGGTCGAACAGGCCGTCGGGCACGCCGCCCTCTCCGTCGGCGCCCGGACGGAGAGGGCGGGAGCCGACACCTGGCTGCGGGTGTACCTCTACAGCCGCGCCCAGAGCGTCATGGGCGGGACGTCGCAGGTGCAGCGCAACCTCGTCGCGAGCCGGATCCTTGAGCTGCCCACCTCATGAGCACCTACGACCTCCCCGACGAGCTGCAGGTCCGAGCGGAGGGTCCGGTGCGCGTGATCACGCTGAACCGGCCCGGGCACCTCAACGCGACCAACCACGTGCTCCACAGCGCCCTGGCCGGGTTGTTCCCCCAGCTCGATGCCGATGAGGAGGCCCGGGTCGCCGTCATCACCGGTTCGGGCCGGGCCTTCTCCGCCGGGGGCGACTTCGGCTACATCGACGAGCTGGCGAGCGATGCCGCCCTCCGTCAGACGTCGCTCACTCACGGCCGCCAGATCGTGACGGGGATGATGCGGTGCCGACTGCCGATCGTCGCCGCCGTGAACGGTCCGGCCGTCGGGCTCGGCTGCAGCCTCGTCGCACTCTCCGACATCGTGTTCATGGCGGAGAGCGCGCACCTGGCCGATCCTCACGTGCTGGTCGGCCTCGTCGCCGCCGACGGCGGGCCCGTGGTGTGGCCGCTGCTCACCAGCCTCCAGCTCGCCAAGGAGTACGCGCTGACGGGGGACCGCATCCCCGCCCGCCGGGCGGCCGAGATCGGTCTCGTCAACCACGTCTGCGCGGACGAGGAAGTGCTGAGCGAAGCCATGGCCTGTGCCGATCGCATCGCCCGGCTGCCGAAAGGGGCGGTCGAGGACACCAAGCGGGTGATCAACATCCAGCTCGAGCGTGCCGTCCTGGCGTCGCTGGACTTCGCGCTGAGCGCGGAGGACCGTTCGTTCACGACGCCCGAGCTCCGGGCGAACCTGGACCAGCTGCTCAAATCCGAGCGCCGCCCGGAGGGGTGACGCCCGGGCGCGCTGCTCGAAGAGATGCAGGTTCGTCGTCCCGCTGCGCCGCCCTGTCCGCCAGCCACCCGCCGAGGGCCTCACCGGCCCTGAGCACATGGTCCTCCGCCAGGGAGCGGGCCGTCCGGCCGTCACCGCGCTCCATCGCATCGAGCAGTGCGGCGTGCTCGCGGCGGCTCCGCTCCTCCTGCTCGGGGAAGAGCTCGAAGTAATTTCCCGGCACGACTCTGACCGCCTGGCGCAAGTGGGTGAGCAGGCGCGGCGAGCGCGCCGAGAGGTTCAGGGCGCGGTGGAAGCGGCGGTTGGCCCCCACGACGTCGCCCGACCGGTGGATGGCATCGCCCAGGTCACGGAGCCGGGCGAGCCCGGCGGCCGTGCGGCGCGCCGTGGCCATCTCGGCCGCCTTGCCCGCCAGCGCGGCCAGGATGGCGAAGCTGTCCACCGCGTCCTCGGGGGTGATCCCCACCACGGTCATGCCGCTGCGGGGGGTGATGTCGACCAGCCCCTCGTAGGAGAGCTGGAGCAGGGCCTCGCGGACCGGGGTCCGGCTGATCCCGAACTCCGCGGTGAGCTGGTCGAGATCGAGACGGTCGCCGGGCTGCAGGCGGCCGGTCAGGATCCGGTCCCGCAGTTCGCTGGCCGCCTGGGCCCGGACGGTGGTACTGATCAGTTTGATATCTGACATATTACATATTAGTTTCCCGGGTGTCCCGAAAAGGGGGGAGTGATGGCCGAGACGACGAAACGGCAGATGGCCCTGGTCGGGTTCATGCAGGCGGGGAACGCGACCGTGTACGCCGGTTCGTGGCGCCACCCGGCCACCGAGCACGGGTTCCTGACGGCGGGCTACTACGAGAAGCTCGGCCGGACGCTCGAGGACGGCTGCTTCGACCTCATGTTCTTCGACGACCGTCTCGCCATGCCGGGCATCTACGGCGGGTCGGTGGCGGAGGCGGTCCGCACCGGAGCGCGCCCGGTGAAGCTCGACCTCAGCGTCGTGCTCGGCATCGTGGCGGCAGCGACACGGCACATCGGGCTGGGCGCCACCTACTCGACGACCTATTACTCCCCGTTCCACGTGGCGCGCACCTTCGCGACGCTCGACCACCTCTCGGGCGGCCGGGCGGCGTGGAACGTGGTCACGTCGGTCAACGACAGCGAGGCCCAGAACTACGGCGTCAAGGAGCACCTGGCCCACGACAAGCGCTACGACCGGGCCGATGAGTTCCTCGAGGCGACGACGGGGCTGTGGGACACCTGGGACGACGACGCGCTGGTGCTGGACCGGGCGACGCCCCGGTTCGCCGATCCCGCCAAGGTGCACGAGCTCGACTACGACGGCGAGTGGTTCTCGGTCCGCGGGCCCTTGACCGTCCCTCGCTGCCCGCAGGGACGGCCGGTCCTCCTCCAGGCGGGTTCGTCGGGCCGGGGGCGGGACTTCGCCGCCCGCTGGGCGGAGCTGATCTTCACCGGCGACCCGGACATCGACATCGCCCGCTCGCACTACAAGGACCAGAAGGAGCGCATCGGCGAAGGCGGGCGCGAGCCCGCCTCGGTCAAGATGCTGCCCATGGCCTACACCGTCGTCGGGGAGTCACAGGCTCACGCCGAAGAGCGCGAAGCGGTGTTCCTCAACGACCTGGTCGACCCGATGGCGTCGCTCACGCTGCTCTCCGAGCTCATGAACTACGACTTCTCGGGCATGGCGCTGGACGCACCGATCACCGACGAGCTCATCGAGTCGGTGTCGGGCATCCGGGGGTTGGTCCAGAACATCCGGACCCACATCGGCGGCGACACAGTCAAGCTGGCCGATCTGGCCGGGCACCGGGCCACGCTCCTGCAAGGCCCCCGCTTCGTCGGGACGGGGCCCGACATCGCCGACCAGATGGAGGCCTGGTTCGACAGCGGTGCGTGCGACGGCTTCGTCGTCGCGGCCACCCACTCACCTGGTGCCTACGAGGACGTCGTCCGCCTCGTCGTGCCCGAGCTGCAGCGGCGCGGCGTGTTCCGGGCCCACTACACCGGGGCGACGCTGCGCGAGCATCTGGGGCTCGCGCGCCCCCCTCCGCCGCGCAGTGGCTGAGCCGCGCCGGCCCCTCGAGGGCCTCCGGGTGATCGACGCCGCCACGCTGGCCGCGGGCCCGATGGTGGCCACGGCGTTGGGCGAGTTCGGCGCCGACGTCATCAAGGTGGAGCAGCCGGGCGTCGGCGACCCCTTGCGCACGTGGGGCGAGCTCAAGGACGGCATCGGCCTCTTCTGGAAGAGCATGAGCCGCAACAAGCGCTGTGTCACGCTCGACCTCAGGAGCCCCGACGGCCAAGAGCTGTTCCACCGTTTGCTCGACGTCAGCGACGTGGTCGTCGTGAACAACCGCCCCAGCGCCCTGGCGACGTGGGGCCTGGACTTCGAGTCGGTGCACGAGGCCCATCCCCGGCTCGTGATGCTCCACGTCAGCGGCTACGGCCGGGGCGGCCCCGCCAGCGACCGCCCGGGGTTCGGCACCCTGGCCGAGGCCATGAGCGGCTTCGCCCACATCACCGGCCAGCCGGACGGCCCGCCGACGCTCCCACCCTTCTTCCTGGCCGACGGCGTCGCGGCCCAGTCCGCCACCTTCGCGGTGATGATGGCGCTGTACCACCGCGACCTCCACGGCGGGGGCGGCCAGCTGGTCGACGTCAACCTGGTGGAGCCGCTCGCCCGCCTGATAGAGACGGCGACCCTGGCCTACAGCCAGCTCGGGATCGTCCCCGGCCGCGTCGGCAACCTGCTCCCTGCCAGCGCGCCGCGCAACGCGTACCAGACCTCTGACGCCAGGTGGGTCGCCATCTCCAGCGCGTCGCCCAACATCGCGGTGCGCCTGTACCGTGCCATCGACCGGTCCGACCTGGCGGAGGACCCCCGCTACGTGGACCCGGTGCAGCGCCAGGCACACGCGTTGGAGATCGACGCGCTCGTCGCCGGGTGGATCGGCGAGCGGACGCTGGACGAGGTCATGTCGGTGTTCGAGCGGGCCGAGGTTGCGGCGGCACCCGTCTACGACGCGCAGCAACTGCTCGCCGACGAGCACCTGCGGGCGCGGGGTTCCTTCGTCGAGGTGGACGACCCCGACTTCGGGACCATGACCGTCCAGGCACCCGTGGCCATCTTGAGCGAGACGCCGGGCGGGATCGACCATCTGGGTCGGGCTCTCGGCGCGGACAACGACGCCGTCTACGGTGGCCTCCTCGGCCTCGGCGCCGAGCGACTGGACGCGCTGCGGGCGGCCGGCACCATCTGACCTTGGACGAAGGAGGCATCGTGCGCGCACCTCGAGCCCGACGTTCCGAGCTGGCCACGCCGGCGAGCAGCGAGCGCATGTGCGAGAAGGCGCCGTCGGCGGGGGCCGACCTGGTGTTCCTCGACCTCGAGGACGCCTGCGCGCCGTCGGCCAAGGAGTCGGCCCGTGCGACCGCCGTCGGGGCGCTCACCGGGCAGGACTGGGGGCGGACGGTGCGGGCCGTGCGGATCAACGGCATCGAGACCCCCTGGTGCCACGGCGACATCATCGAGGTGGTCACTGGCGCCCGGGACGCGCTCGACGTGTTGATCGTGCCCAAGGTGCGGGGCGCCCGCGACGTGTGGTGGGTCGACGTGCTGCTCGGCCAGCTCGAGTCGAAGCTCGGACTGGCACGGCCGATCGGCCTGGAGGTCTTGATCGAAGAAGCCGAGGGGCTGGCCAACGCGCTCGAGATCGCCCGGGCGAGCCCACGCGTCGAGGCACTCATCTTCGGGGCTGGCGACCTCTCGGCGTCGCTGCACGCGCGGGTCGACGGCAACTTCGACCCGGTCGTCCCCTACCCGGGCGACTTCTGGCACTTCGCCCGCGTCCAGGTGCTCACCGCGGCGCGGGCCGCCATGATCGACGCCGTCGACGCGCCCTATCCCGCCTACCAGGATCCCGAGGGCTACCGGCAGGCTGCGCTCCAGGCGAGCGCGCTGGGATACGACGGCAAGTGGGCCATCCACCCCGGCCAGGTGCCCATCGCCAACGGGGTGTTCTCCCCGACGGCCGAGGAGATCGAGGACGCCAGGCGGTCGTTGGAGGGCTACCGCGAGGCCGAGGCCGGCGGCGTCGGGGCCATCGGGCGCGACGGCAGGCTGGTCGACGCCGCCCACATGCGCCTGGCCGCCAACACGCTGCACAAGGCCTCGCTGGCGGGAGCGCCCGCCGTTCCCGAGGCGTAGCGGCATCCCCAGGTCCCCTTGAGGGCGTGGTTCGAGTCGAGTATTCTCCGACGTGAGAATGTAGTTCTCCACCTCGATCGAGGGTCTGGGGATCGCAGCGCGGGGAGGAGAACCCATGAGCGACTTCGACGGCATCGACTTCTTCCGAGGGAACGAGCTGGTCGCCGATCCCTACCCCTACTTCGAGCACCTCCGCTCGCAGTGCCCCGTGCAACGAGAGCCCCACCATGGGGTGGTGATGGTGACCGGGTACGACGAGGCGGTCTCGGTCTACACGGACGCCACCACCTTCTCGTCGTGCAATGCGGTCACCGGACCTTTCCCCGGCTTCCCGGTGCCGCTCGTGGGCGACGACGTCAGCGAGCTCATTGAGCAGCATCGCGACGAGTTGCCCTTCAGCGACCAGCTCACGGTGATGGACCCGCCCAAGCACAAGGCGCACCGGGGCATGCTGATGCGCCTCATCACGCCGAAGCGGCTCAAGGAGAACGAGGACTTCATGTGGCGGCACGCAGACCGCCAGATCGACGAGTTCGCGGCGAGTGGGGAGTGCGAGTTCATCAGGAGCTACGCCGGCCCCTTCACCTTCTACGTGATCGCCGACCTGCTCGGCGTGCCCGAGTCCGACCACGAGTGGTTCCGCCAGGAGCTCCAGGGCGGCCACCGCCCGGAGACGCAGGGTCTCGGCAGCACCGGCTCGGGCTCGCTCGAGCCACACGCCCTTGGAGTTCCTCTACGACCGGCTGACGGCCTACATCGAGGACCGCCGGCGCGAGCCCCGCAACGACGTGTTGACCGGGTTGGCGACGGCATCCTTCCCGGACGGGTCGACGCCCGAGGTCATCGACGTCGTGCGGGTGGCGGCCAACCTGTTCTCCGCCGGGCAGGAGACGACGGTCCGGCTCCTCGCTGCTGCGCTCCAACTGATCGGCGAACGCCCGGACCTGCAGCAGCTGCTGCGCGAGGACCGCGCCTGCATCCCGAACTTCGTCGAGGAGGTCCTGCGGATGGAGGGCCCGGTCAAGGGTGACTTCCGCCTCAGCCGCACCGCGACCACCGTGGGAGGCGTGCCGATCCCGGCCGGCACGACGCTCATGGTCGTCAACGGCGCCGCCGGGCGCGACCCGCGGCGGTTCGAGGAGCCGGACGAGTTCCGGGTCGACCGGGAGAACGCCAAGGAGCACCTCGCCTTCGGGCGTGGGCCCCACGCCTGCCCCGGAGGGCCGCTCGCCCGTGCCGAGGCGCGCATCAGCCTCGAGCGGCTCCTGGCCCGCCTGGGGGACATCAGCGATCTCCGAGGCGAAGCACGGGCCCGCCGGCGACCGCCACTACGAGTACGCGCCGACCTACATCCTGCGCGGCCTGCAGCGGCTGCACCTGGAGTTCACCCCGATCGGCTGAGACGGTCGCGGCGCGCGGCGGGCGGCTCCGGCCCGCGCGGACGCCGATGCGGAAACGTTCTTCTCATTTCCTGAGAGTAATGATATCATCGGGTGCGTCGACGACCCCAGCGATGAGAGGACGTGGTCATGGCACGTTGGCCCAAGCCACCCGAAGGGAGCTGGACCGAGCACTTCGGGCTCGGCACCGAGCCCATCTCCTACGAGGACTCCATCTCGCCGGAGTTCTACGAGCTCGAGCGCGAGGCCATCTTCAAGAGAGCCTGGTTGAACGTGGGCCGGGTCGAGCAGTTGCCCCGCAACGGCAGCTACTTCACCAAGGAGATCGCGGTGGCGCGCACCTCCGTCGTCGTGGTGCGGGACAAGGAGGGCCAGGTGCGAGCCTTCCACAACGTCTGTCGCCATCGCGGGAACAAGCTGGTCTGGACCGACTATCCCCAGGAGGAGTCGAGCGGCGTGTGCCGCCAGTTCGTCTGCAAGTACCACGGCTGGCGGTACGACCTCGACGGCTCGTTGTCGTTCGTCCAGCAGGAGCAGGAGTTCTTCAACCTCGACAAGGACGACTACGGCCTGGTCCCGGTCCACTGCGACGTGTGGGCGGGCTTCATCTTCGTCAACCTCGCCAAGGAGCCCGAGCAGAACCTGCGGGACTTCCTCGGCCCGATGGTCACCAAGCTCGAGAACTACCCCTTCCACCTGCAGAGCGAACGGAGGTTCTACCGCGCCACGGTGAAGAGCAACTGGAAGCTCTACATGGACGCCTTCCAGGAGTTCTACCACGCGCCTGTCCTGCACGCGAAGCAGACACCTCCCGACTGGTCGGTCGCTGCGCAGCAAGCCGGGTTCGAGGCGCCCGCGTACACGATCGATGGTCCGCACCGCGTCGTGAGCACCGCCGGCGTCCACCCGTGGAACCTGGAGCCCAACATGCTCAAGCCCATTGAGCTGATCACACGGAGCGGGCTCTTCGGCCCTTGGGACGCGCCCGATCTGGGATACGAGCAGAAGGACGCGGGCATCAACCCGGCCGGATGCGATCCGTGGGGGCTCGACTCGTTCCAGATCTTTCCGAACTTCGTCATCCTCGTCTGGGGCCAGAGCTGGTACCTCACGTACCACTACTGGCCGACGTCGCACAGCACCCACGTCTTCGAGGGCACGCTCTACTTCGTCCCGCCCAAGAACGCCCATGAGCGTGTGGCCCAGGAGATCGCTTCCGTCTCGTTCAAGGAGTACGGCCTCCAGGACGCCAACACCCTGGAGGCGACGCAGACGATGCTCGAGTCGCCGCGTGCTCGAGCGCTTCCCACTGAACGACCAGGAGGTGCTGTGCCGCCACCTGCACCGGGTGGTGGCCGACTGGGTGGACGACTACAAGAAGCAGCACGCGGAGGTATGACGCCGATGGCCGAGGCCCTGCTGCCCCCCGAATTCTCCGAGCTGGAACCGTTCGCCCCCGTGTGGTGCCTGGCCACCGAGCCCGAGCGGTTCGCCCAGCGGATGGCCAGCGGCATGGACGAGATGCAGGCGTTCTACGACGCCATCACGCCGCGGGCCGAGGAGGCGATGACCTACTGCGACAGGTTCGCGCTCGACGACCTGCCCGCAGACGCGCAGAACCTCTTGCACCTCCTGTACTCCATGGTCATGGTCTCGTTCCCCGTGGAGTGCTGGGGGCAGCCCCGCGTGCCGGACACCGGCGCCGCTTACCTGGACCTCCTGGTCGAGCCCGGTCCCTGACCGGGCTCGGGCTCACATCGCCTCGTACTCGACGGTCACGGCCTGACCACGGGGCAGGCCCTGGCAGGTGAGGATCCAGCCCTCCTCGACCTCGTCGGGCGTCAACGCGTTGTTCACCCGCATGGTGGCGGCCCCTTCCTTCAAGAACGCCATGCAGGTGGCGCAGTTGCCGGACTCGCACGAGAACGGCGGCCGCAGGCCGCTCCGCCGTGCGGTCTCGAGCAAGGTGTCGCCGGGCTGGTAGGGCGCCACCACCGTCTTGCCGCCGAGGATCACGGTCACCTCGTCCGGCGCATCCGCCGGGACCTCGGCCGGCGTGGCCACCGCCGCCGCGTCCTTCTCCTGCTGCTCCACCAGGAAGCGCTCCATGAAGACCCGGTCCTGCTCCACGCCCAGGCCCTCCAGCGTCGACGCCACGAGATCCATGAACGGACCCGGTCCGCAGACGTAGACGTCGGCCTCGAGCTCGCCCGCCACGAAGTCGACGATGGACTCCCGGGTCAGGAACCCACCCTCGGAGTCGAAGTGCCGGCGGACCGCCAGCCGGTCGGGGTGGCGGGCGCACAGGCTCGCCGAGCGCGTCGCCGAAGATCACCGACTCACGATCGCGGTTGGCGTAGAGCAGCCGCACGGAGCGCGCCGTCGTCGAGAGAACGTGCTTGGTGATCGACATGACCGGCGTGATGCCGCTGCCACCACAGAGGCCCAGGATCGGGACGCCCGGTGCCCTGCGGGCAGAACACGCCGGCAGGCTTGGTCACCTCGAGTGCGTCTCCCTCCGAGAGCTCGTCGAGGAACCAGTTGGAGACCAGCCCGCCGGCCACGCGCTTCACGGTGACGGTCAGGTCGCGGTCGGTCTCGGGGGCGCTCGACATGGAGTACGAGCGCAGTTGCTCGTCGCCGTCGACGTGCACGCGGAAGGTGCAGAACTGCCCGGGCTGGTACCGGAAGGTCTCCTGCAGGTCGTCGGGGATGTCGAGGACGAACGAGCTTGCGTCGTGTGTCTCGCGCACGACCTGCTTGACCCGGAGCGTGTGGTAGCCGTGGTCCCGCAGGACGGGTTTGTCGCTCACGGCGCCGCCGGGGGCCTCAGGCCGGTGTCGGCGTCGGCCAGGCCACCGACTTCATCTCGAGGTACTGATCGAACCCCGCGAGCCCGTTCTGCCGGCCGATGCCGCTCTGTTTGAAGCCCCCGAAGGGGATGTCGGCCTGCCCGATCGGCATGCCCCCGTTGACGGCCAAGGTCCCCGTGCGGATCGCGCTCGGCGACGCGCAGCGAGCGTTCGAGCGAACCGGAGAACACACCGCCCGAGAGCCCGTACACGCTGTCGTTGGCGATCCGGACGGCGTCGTCGTCGTCGTCGAAGGGGATGGCGACGAGGACCGGCCCGAAGATCTCCTCCTGGGCGATCGTCATGGAGTTGTCCACATCGGTGAAGAGGGTCGGCTCGACGTACCAGCCCTTCGGGAGGTGGGCCGGGCGGCCGCCGCCCAACGCCAGGGTCGCCCCCTCCTGCACGCCCTTCTCGACGTAGCCGAGCACGCGGTCCCGCTGCTTGGCCGAGATCGAACGGGCCCATGAGGACGTCGGGCCGCTGGGGGTCCCCGTAGGCGACCGAGGACAGCGTGGCCCGCAGGATCTCCACGCCTTCCTCGTAGCGGGACCGGGGGAGGAGCATCCGCGTCTGAATGGCACAGCCCTGGCCGCCGTGGAAGCACACCTGGATCCCCGACGGCACCGACGTCGCGAAGTCGGCGTCGTCGAGCACGATCGTGGCCGACTTCCCGCCGAGCTCGAGGAAGACGCGCTTGAGGGTGGCCGCGCCCTTCTCCATGATGCGTTTGCCGACGGCCGTCGATCCGGTGAACGAGATCAGGTCGACCTTCGGCGAAAGGGTCAGCTCCTCCCCGACGAGGTGGTCGGACGACGTCACGACGTTGAGCACGCCCGGGGGGAACTCGGTCTGCTCGGCGACGAGGCGGCCGAGTCGGGTGGCGTTCCAGGGCGTGTCGGGCGCCGGCTTGAGGACCACCGTGTTGCCGGTGGCGAGTGCCTGCCCGAGCTTGTTCAGCGTCACCTCGACGGGGAAGTTCCACGGGACGATGGCTCCGACGACGCCGACGGGCTCCTTCCAGATCTGGCGCGTGTTCTGCGTCCCCCGGCGATCGACGACCCGGGGCAGGTCGGTCCTCCACGCGAACTCGTCGATCAGCTTCACCGGGTAGCGGAGCGCACCGTCCAGCGGGATGTCCAACTGGTTTGCATGGGTGGTCATGCGGGGGCAGCCGACCTCGAGGATGAGCTCCTCGCGCAGCGCCTCCTGCTCCCGTTCGAGGGCCGCCTGCAGCTGGGTGAGGCATTCCGTGCGCCGGGCGCGGTTGGCGGACCAGTCGGTCTCGTCGAAGGCCCGCCGCGCCGCGTCGATGGCCCGGTGCATCTCGGCGTTGGACGCGTCGGCCACCTGGCCGATCGCCTCCTCGGTCGCCGGGTTGACGTTGTCGAACGTCCGGCCCGAGTCGGCCTCGATGAGCCTGCCGTCGACCAGCATCCTCGCTTCGTGGTCAGCCCCTGTCGTCACTGGCCTCTCCCTCTCGCTCCGTGCAAGGTTTCTCGCCCACCGGAAATTGGATTATCAAAAAGTGCGACAATCATAATCGAGGCGACGCCTCGCCGCTCGGTGGTCCGGGTGTCCCGACGCTCAGAGCGGCAGCACGGGCGGGAGCGTGCCGCTGCGCAACACCTCGGCACCGAGCTCGGCCGTGAGGACGGTCCCCGCACCGAGGACCTGGTCGAGCACCATCGTCCGCCGGTAGTAGCGGTGAAAAGGGTGCTCCGTGGTGAACCCGATGCCCGCCAGCACCTGCTGGCAGTGCCGGGCAACGGTGCGAGCCCCCCGGCCGGCGGACGACTTGGCGATCGATGCGTTCACGGGCGACGGTTCGTCCCAGGCGGCGGCCAAGAGGGCGGCTGCCGCCTCAATGGCCACCAGGCTGTCGGCCAGCCGGTGCCGGACCGCCTGAAAGGTGGCGATGGGCTGCCCGAACTGCATCGCGCTCCAACGCGTGGGAGCGGGCCAGCCCCAGCATCGCCCGGGCCGCCCCCACCAGCTCGTGGCCCAGTGCGAGTTGCCCGAGGGACACGGCGGCCGTCCAGTCGACCGGCCCGCCCGGTTCGGCACCGTGCAGCCGCCACGTCGCCCTCCACCTCGAGCATCCCGAGCCCGGGGTCGATGCCGCCGACCGCCCGGCGGGAGAGCTCAGAGGGCGGCAGCGCCACGGCGGTGTGCCCGTGGTCGGCTTCCGGCGACGACGAGGACGGTCTCGGAATGGTCCAGATCGGACGTCGCGAGGCCGCGCACCGCACAGCGGTCGCCGTGCAGCCGGCCGGGGGCGTCGCGCGTCCGCAGCCGGGGCAGCAGCACGGTCGTCGCACGATCGCCCAGACCGAGACCGAGACCGAGGCCGACGACGAGGAGTTGGCCGAGCGCCGAAGAGGTGACGTTTGCCGCACCCTGGCACTCGAAGAGCAGCGAGACCGCGCGACGCCGGTCCTCCGCCAGCGCGTCGCGCCAACCGATGCCGGCGAGCGCGGCGTCCAGCGCCGCACCGCTGCCCGAGGCGGTCGCACGTCGGATGCCCTGCTCGAAGAGCTCGAGCTCGGCGCCTTCCATCAGCGGTCCCCCCCGAGGTCGAGGAGCCGCCGGGCGATGATGTTGCGCTGGATCTCCGCGCTCCCGCCGTAGATGGTCGCAGCGCGCGAGTAGAGGAACTCCGAACGCCACCGCCGGCTCACGGCGTCGTCCGCGCCGGCCAGGTCTGCACCGAGGCCCTCGGCGACGAGGTCGAACACGGCCTGCTCGGCCGTCGCCACGAGCACCTTGTCGACGGAGGTCTCGGGCCCCAGCTTGTCGCCGGCCGCGAGCCGCCGTTGGGTCGAGCGCGACCGGGCCCGGAAGGCCCACAGCAGCTCGGTGACCTCGCCGACGGCGCGCGGGTCGAGCGCGCCCGGAGGTACGGCGGAGAGCAGCTGTTGCAGCCGCCGCTGCAGATAGGCGGCCCGGTGCCACAGCGCCGTACTCCGCTCGTAGGGCAGCAGGTCCATGGCGATCGACCAGCCGCCGTCCACCTCGCCGAGCAGTCGGTCGAGCGGCACCATCACGTCGTCGAAGAAGACCTCGCAGAACTCCTGCGCACCGTGCATCGTCTCGATCGGGCGCACGGTGATCCCGGGGCTGTCCATGTCGACGAACAACGCGGTGATCCCACGGTGGGCCGATTCCGGCGTTCCCGTCCGCGTCAGGAGGACGCAGCGGTGGGCGTACTGCGCCAGGCTCGTCCAGACCTTCTGGCCCTTGACCCTCCAGCCGTCGTCGGTCTGCGTGGCGCGGCACATGAGGGAGCCGAGGTTGCTCCCCGTGTCCGGCTCCGAGAAGCCCTGGCACCAGACTTCGTCGCCCCGCAGGAGCCGCGGCACCATGGCAGCCGCGAGTGCCTTCGGGCGCGTAGTCGATCATCGTCGGCGCCAGCACCTCGGGCATGGAGTAGATGCCGGGCTCGACGAGGTCTCGGGCGGTGAGTGCCTCGCCGAGGTAGGCACGGAGGAGTGAGGAGCCGCCGAGCCCGCCCACGCGCTCGGGCCAGCCCATCCGCATGAAGCCCGCGTCGAAGGTCAACCGCTTGACCTTGTTGAGGTGGTCCATCTGTTCGTCCAAGGTCCCGACTCCCGCCGTAGGTGGGCGCGAGCTCGCCTTCGTGGCTCGCCGAGCCAGTCGTCCAACGCCACCTTGAAGGCTTCGAGCTCCATCGGGGCTCTACGAACCGGCCGGGTCGGGGGACGGTTGCGGTCGGGTCGGGTCGTGCGGCCGGCCCGAGTCCCGGGCGCCGCTCCGGCGCAGGAACGTCATCGCCCGGGTCTGGAGCCTCCAGCCGTGCTCGGTCCGGCGGTAGGAGTCCGTGTACCAGCCGATGCGCATCTCGTGGGTGAGCTGCGCCACGAAGCACAGGGTCTGGTGCCCCGTCCCGGAGTCCCCGTGCAGGTCCAGGACCGGGGTGCCCGTGAGGAAGAGGCCCTTGGGCGCCGCCTCCACCAGGGCCGGGAAGTCAGCGAGGGTATAGGTCGCACCGAAGGCGCTGTAGGTGCCGTCGGGCGTGAAGACGTCCATGACGGTCTCGATGTCGTCCTGGGTCATCCCCGTGGCATAGCGCGCCAGCAGCTGTTCGATCTCGATGATGTCGGCGACCAGCGCCTCGTCCATTGATTCAGCCCTCCAGTCTGCGCAGTGTGCACGCCCGGGCCGACTCCGGGAAGCCACCCGGGCGGCCACGATAACAGCATTCTCAAAAACTGGGACCGTGTGTGCACGCCAGTCACGGCCGGTTGCCCGCCCGGAGCGGGCCGGCGGCACGACCGGCGACGGGGTGCGCTGCGGAAGCGTCATTGCAGAATTTCTTCCCACCGGGGCACAGTCTGGGGAGAGTGATGCTCTCAGATATCGACAACGAGGTGTAGGCTGGCGTGATGTCAGCGGAGACCCCGGTGGCGGGCTCGTCGGCGCCCGCCGACGCACCGTTGCGGCGCCGCGACCTCGCCGTGGCCAGGTCCCTCGACTCGGCCCGCTTGCGGAGCGAGGGCCGGGTGCAGCGATTCCTCGACGCAGGGTTCGAACTGCTGGCCCGCGCCGAGTCCGGCAAGGAATTCACCGTCCAAGAGGTCGTGGACCGTTCGGGGCAGTCCCTGCGCAGCTTCTACCAGTACTTCGCGGGCAAGCACGAGCTGCTCCTGGCCCTCTTCGACGAAGCGATCCGGGCCACGGCGGAGCGGCTCGAGGAGCAGATCGCCCTCGAGGACAACGGCCCTCGACCGGCTGCACTGCTTCGTGGTCGAGTACTACCGCATGTGCCTGCCTGCACCCAAGGGGCGGCCGTCGAAGAACAACCCCACTCCTGTCATGGCCGAGTTCTGCCACCAGCTGCTGACGTCGCATCAGGCAGAGGCATCGAGGGCGTTCGTGCCGCTGGTCTCCTTGCTCGAGAACGTCCTCGACGAGGCGGCGGAGGCCGGAGTCGTCCGCCCCGGTCTGCTCCATGCGCAGGTGGCGGGCGTGATCCTGTCGACCATCATGTTCAACGCCGCCTACGCGCCGACCATCAGCGGCAGCGAGGAGCCGCGCGACGGCGACCGGGAGGCGAAGGAGATCTGGGAATTCGTCTCGGGTGGGATCGTCCCGGCATCGTGACCAGCCCCGGAGGCTGATCGCCCCGCGGGTTCAGGTGGTCACGCCCGGAGCGCCGGTGCCACCGAGGCGAGGAACTCGCGGGTGCGCTCGGCCGAGGCCCGGATGGCGTCGCGATCCTCGCCCAGGGGCACGATGCGCGCGTTGAGGTCGGTCACCCCGGCGTTGGCGAAGTTGCGCATCCGCTTCTCCATCGTCGCCTCGCTGCCGCAGACGAGGACGTCACCGATAGCCCGGGCATCGCCGTGCTCCATCAGCCTCTGGTAGTTGGGCGAGTCGACGACCTCGCTGAGGACGCGATTCGTCCGCTCGACGGCGGCGTCGATCTCGTCGTCGCGGCACAGGCACACGGGGACACCGGCCAGGATCCGGGGCGCCGGGCGTCCTGCTGCCTGCGCGGCCTTGGTGATCGTCGGGACGACGTGCGACTCGATGGTGCGCTCGTCGGCCAGCCACAAGCTGGTGCCCGCCGCCCGCTCGCCGGCCAGCTTGAGCATCACCGGGCCGAGTGCCGCCATCATCACCGGCGTCGGGGTGATGTCGGTGACGTCGAGCGGGTTGCGGATGCGAAACAACTCGTTCGTCACCTCGACCATCCCCGGGCCGGCCAGCGCCTGGTCGAGCACGTCGAGATAGCTGCGCATGGTCAGCGCCGGGCGCTCGTAGGGAAGACCGAGCATGTCCCGGATGATCCAGTGGTGCGAGACGCCCAGCCCGAGGACGAACCGGCCTTCGCACACGGCCTGGGTGGACAGGGCCTGCTGGGCCAGCGCGATGGGGTGCCGGGGCTGGATCGGCACGATGGCCGTCCCGATCTCGATCCTCGACGTGGCCGTACCGATGACGGTCGCCGCCGTCATGGCGTCGAATTCGTCCGGGATCTGCGGTGTCCAGATGGAGTCCAGACCGGCCTCGTCGGCCCACCGGGCATCGGCGCGGAGCTTCTCGACCTTGGTCGCGTAGCGGCCGCGATCGGCGCTCACCTGAAGACCGATCCGCATGCTGAGGTCTCCTTTCCCGCTGGGAATGCCCTTCTCAAATACAGTACATGCTGCTATCGCCAACTGCTAGGGGACTTGACGGCCCAGTGCACCATCATTAGCATTTGCCCACCTTGTCGGCATGTTTCCGCCACGCCGAGCTCTCGAGCACCACCGCGGGAGAGCCACGCCGGACTGCTGAAGGCGAGACAGGACCCGTCGAGAGTGAGAGGTGCGCGTGGGGGGTCAAGACGTGAGCCGGGTTGCCATCGTCACCGGCGGCGGGTCCGGGATGGGCGCGGCGATCTGCCGCCACCTCGCCGCGCAGGGGCACAAGGTCGCGGTGCTCGACATCAACGGCGACGCGGCGAACGAGGTGGCCACGGAGCTCCAGGCCGACGGCGCCCCCGCCTTGGGAGCCAGGGTGGACGTCAGCGACCGCTCAGCCGTCTTCGCTGCCCTCGAATCGGTCCGCAGCACGCTCGGCCCCGCCGGGATCATGGTCACCAGCGCGGGCATCGAGGGGTTCGAGTCCTTCCTCGACATCACGCCCGAGGCGTGGGACCGGATGATGGCGGTCAACCTCTCGGGCACGTTCCACTGCCTGCAAGCTGTCGTGCCCGACATGATCGAGGCGAGATGGGGACGCATCGTCACCATCTCGTCGTCGTCCGCACAGTCGGGGACACGGCGGATGGCGCACTACGTCGCGTCGAAGGGCGGTGTGATCGCGCTGACCAAGGCGCTGGCTCTCGACCTCGCCCCCGACGGCATCACCGTGAACACGATCCCACCCGGCGTCATCGACACCCCCATGATGCGGCGGCCCATCGAGTCCGGGCAGATGGCGAGCATGGAACAGGTGCTCGCCCGGGCACCGTTGGGCCGCGCCGGTACGCCGGACGACATCGCGTCGGCCTGCGCCTTCTTGTGCAGCGAAGAGGCGGGCTACATCACCGGTCAGCAGATCAACGTCAACGGTGGTTGGTACCTGTGACCGTCATCACCGAGGAACTCGGCAGCGTGGGCGCGGAGGTGCTCGGCGTCGAGCGGGAACGCCTGCTCCGGGACGGCACCCTCCCAGCGGACTGCATGGAGGCACTCGGGCAGTACGGTGTCCTGGTCTTCCGCGCACTGCACATCGACGACGAGACCCAGGTCGCGTTCTCCAACTTGCTCGACAACGTCGGGAAGGCCGAGCCGGCCGAACCATCCCGCATCTACATCGTGTCCCTCGATCCCGCGAAGAGCGCCACGGCGGCATACACGCGGGGGACGTTCCACTGGCACATCGACGGCGCGCAGGACGACGTCCCGACCAAGGCCACGGTGCTGAGTGCGCACGCCGTCGCCGCCACCGGCGGGGAGACCGAGTTTGCCAGCACCTACGCGGCGTACGACGACCTCACCGCCGAGGAAAAGGAGCGGTACGGATGTCTTCGGGTCCTCCACACCTTCGAGTCGTCGCAGCGCCTGGTGAACCCGGACCCCTCGCCCGAAGAGCTCGCCCGCTGGCGGGAGAAGCCGGACCGGCAGCATCCGCTCGTGTGGCGGCACCGCTCGGGGCGGCGCTCCCTGGTCATCGGCGTCACGGCGTCGCACGTCGTCGGGATGGAGGTGGACGAGGGCAAGGGCTTGCTCGAAGACCTGCTGGAACGGGCGACGACGCCGGACCGGGTCTACCGCCACGAGTGGGCCATCGGCGACGTGGTGATCTGGGACAACACCGGCGTCATGCACCGTGCCTGCCACTACGACCCGTCCTCGACCCGCGAGATGCACCGCACGACCATGAGCGGCGACGAGCCGATCCGCTAGCCCGATCCGAGAGGAGCCCGCTCCATGAGTGACGTGACCATCCTGCGTGCCGACCGGTGGGTCGACGTCGAGGCCGGCGAGGTGCGGTCGCCGGCGCAGGTCGCCGTCGAGGGCAACCGGATCGTCGATGTCAACCCGGCGGCGCCCCCGACCGGCGCGACCGAGATCGACCTGGGCGACGTCACGCTGCTCCCGGGCCTCATGGACATGGAGCTCAACATGCTCATCGGCGGGCCGGGCGGTCCCGACGGGCTGCCCGACCCGATGCACGGGGTGAAGGACTCGCCCGTGTACCGCACCCTGCGTGGTGTGGTGAACTGCCGCACGACGTTGATGGCGGGCTTCACGAGCGTGCGCAACCTGGGCTTGATGGTCTATACGGCCGGGTTCCTGCTCGACGTCGACCTGGCCCGCGGCGTCGACCAGGGATGGTTCCCCGGCCCGCGCATCTTCCCGGCGGGCCATGCCATCACCCCGACCGGAGGTCACCTCGACCCGACGATGTTCCAGGGGCTCGCGCCCGGCATCATGCCCCAGAGCGTCGAGCAGGGCATCGCCAACGGCGTCGCCGAGGTCCGCAAGGCGGTCCGCTACCAGATGAAGTACGGCGCCAAGCTGATCAAGATCTCCGCGTCGGGCGGCGTGATGTCGTTCAGCAGTGCGGCCGGCGCCCAGCAGTACTCGGACGAGGAGCTGGCCGCCATCGTCGACGAGGCCCACCGCAACGGCCTGCGGGTGGCGGCGCACGCCCACGGCGACGCCGGCATCCGGGCCTGCATCCGGGCCGGGGTCGACTGCATCGAGCACGGGTCGCTGGCCAGTGACGACACGATCACCATGATGGCGGAGAACGGGACGTTCCTCGTCGGCACCACCGCCCTGGCCGACCACATGGCGGTGGACCGCATCCACCCGATCCTGCAGAAGAAGGCGGCCGAGATCTTCCCCCAGGCCCGGCGGATGTTCGGCAAGGCGCTGGCGGCCGGCGTGAAGATCGCCTGCGGCTCCGACGCGCCGGCCATCCCGCACGGCACCCAGGCCGACGAGCTCATCGCGATGGTCGACCGCGGCATGTCGCCTATGCAGGCGTTGCAGGCGGCGACGCTCACCAGCGCCGAGCTCATCGAGCGCGCCCACGACCTCGGCCGCCTCGCGGCCGGCTACCTCGCCGACGTCATCGCGGTGCCCGGTGATCCGTCCGAGGACATCAAGGTGACCAAGGACGTGCGCTTCGTCATGAAGGACGGCCAGGTCTACAAGGGCCCCGAGGGCACCCGGGAGTGAGACCGTGACGCTGCAGGCAGCCGAGTCAGAGGACCACGTCGTGTTCTCCCGTAGCATGTGCCGCAGCGCCGATCGGGCCAGGAGGATGAGCTGATGCGTGTCGTCGTCGATTTCGACCTGTGCGAGAGCAACGCCCTCTGCATGGCGGCCGCCCCCGAGGTCTTCGAGGTGCGGGACGACGACCTGCTCTACGTGCTCGACGAGAATCCTGCCGAGACGTTGCGCGAGAAGGTCGAGGCCGCGGTGCGGACCTGCCCGAAGCACGCCATCGCCATCGAGGACTGAGTCCCGGTCCCGCACCGAGTTGCCTCGGTGGGCTCCGCCTTTTGCCCCCTTGACCTGGGTGGCGAGCGAATGCTAAGCATCTGCACAGCATCGAAGGTCCAGGATCGGAGCTGCCGTGGCGAACTACGACGCCGTTGATTTCTTCACCGACCAGTCGCTGATTGAGGACCCCTACCCGTACTTCGACCACCTGCGGGCGCAAGGCCCCGTCCTGCCGACCGAGCACTACGGGGTGGTCGCCGTGTCGGGGTACGACGAAGCGTCGGACATCTATCGAGACGTCGAGACGTTCTCCTCGTGCAACTCGGTGATCGGCCCGTTCGCGACCTTCCCCGTGCCGCTCGAGGGAGACGACATCAGCGGCATCATCGACCGCTACCGCGATCAGCTCCCGATGCACGAGCACATGGTCACGATGGACCCCCCGAGCCACACCCGTGAGCGGGCGTTGATCATGCGATTGTTGACGCCGAAGCGGCTGAAGGACAACGAGGCGTTCATGTGGCGCCTGGCCGACCGACAGCTCGACGAGTTCGTGAGCGCCGGCCGCTGCGAGTTCATCACCGCCTATGCCCAGCCCTTCGCGATGCTGACCGTCGCCGACGTGCTCGGGGTGCCCGAGGCCGATCACGAACGGTTCCGTCAAGGCTTCGGGCTGAGCGGCAACCCGGGCGCCATCGCCGGTGAGCAGGTCCACGGCAATGCTCTCGGATGGCTCGATGACTGGTTCGCCACCTACATCGAGGAGCGCCGGCGCCAGCCGCGGGACGACGTGCTGACCCGTCTCGCGGTCGGAACGTACCCCGATGGCTCCACGCCTGACGATCACGGCCGTCGTGCGGACGGCGACGTTCCTCTTCGCGGCCGGTCAGGAGACAACGGCCCGGCTCCTTGCCGTCGGCTTGAAGTACCTCTGCGAGTACCCCGAGCTCCAAGACGAGCTGCGGGCCCACCGCGAGCGCATCCCGGACTTCATTGAGGAGGCGTTGCGCATCGAGAGCCCGGTGAAGGCAGACTTTCGCCTGTCCCGCCGCGCCACGTCGGTCGGCGGAGTCGAGATCGCACCGGGAACGCCGGTGATGATTCTCAACGGCGCGGCCAATCGTGACCCGCGACGCTTCGAGTGTCCCGAGGAGTTCCGCCTGGACCGGGCCAATGCCAAGGAGCACATGGCCTTCGGCCGTGGTGCCCACTCCTGTCCCGGCGGGCCGCTGGCTCGCGTCGAGGGCCGTGTCAGCATCGAGCGCATCCTCGACCGGATGCGCGACATCCGGCTCTCCGACGAGCAGCACGGGCCGCCGGGAGCCCGACACTTCAAGTACGAGCCGACGTGGGTCCTGCGCGGCCTGCACGACCTGCACATCGAGTTCACCCCGGCCGAGGGGTCGCGGTGAGCGGCCGGGTGGCCGTCGTGACCGGCGCGGCCTCGGGCATGGGTCTCGGCATCGCCCGGCAATTCGCGGACGACGGTCATCGGGTCGCCATGCTCGACCTCGACGCGGCGGGTCTCCGGGACGCGGCGGCGGGTCTCTCCGAGCGCGGGCACACCGTGGCGCCGTTCGAGGTCGACGTTGCCGACCGCGGCTCCTTGGAGCGTGTGTTCGCATCCGTCCGGGACACGCTGGGGCCGACCACGATCCTCGTCACCAGCGCAGGCGTCGAAGCCTTCGACCCGGCCCTCGACATCTCTCCCGAGAAGTGGGACCGGATCCTCGCGGTCAACCTGACCGGCACCTTCACCTGTATGCAGCTGGCCCTGCCGGACATGATCGAGGCGGGCTGGGGCAGGATCGTGACCATTTCGTCCTCCAGCGCGCAGTCGGGGGCTCCCAACATGGCGCACTACGTCGCGTCCAAGGGAGGCGTCATCGGCCTCACGAAAGCATTTGCGCGCGAGTTCGCACGCAATGGCATCACGGTCAACACCATTCCGCCGACGATCGTCGACACGCCCATGGCGAGGCACGCCGAGGCGATCGGGAACGTCCCGAGCATCGAGCAGATGGGCAGGATGGTGCCGCTCGGCCGCGCCGGGACCTCAGAGGACATCGCGGCCGCGTGCTCCTTCTTGTGCTCCGAGCAAGCCGGCTACATCACCGGCCAGTTGATCGGCGTCAACGGAGGCATGTACATCTGACCTCGACCCGCCGCATCGGCACCGAGACCTCGAAGACGCGCGCCGTCCTGGTCGAGGCGGCCGAAGAGCTCATGCTCGAAGAGGGCTATGCCGCGGTGACCTCGAGGCGGGTCGCGGCGAAGGCCAACCTCAAGCCACAGCTCGTCCACTACTACTTCCGTACCATGGACGACCTGTTCCTGGCGATCCACCGCAGAAGGGTCGCCGAGGGCATGGAACGTCAGGCCCGCGCCCTCGCGTCGGACCAGCCGCTCTGGGCCCTGTGGGACTACAGCCGCGACCCCCGGGGCACGGCGCTGACGATGGAGTTCATTGCGCTGGCGAACCACCGCAAGGCCATCCGAGCCGAAATCGCCAGCTCGGCCGAGCGGTTCCGCGCCGAGCAGCTGAACGGGTTCCAGAGCGTGCTCCGGCGGCACGGCATCGACCCCGGGGCATTCCCACCCATCGTCTGCACCGTCGTGCTGTCGAGCATCTCGCGGTTCCTCGGCATCGAGCAGGAGGCCCTCGGGATCTCGAGCGGGCACGCCGAGACGGTCGCCTTCGTCGAGCGGTTCATACGCCGGCTCGAGGGAGACCGGTCAGCGGTGCCGGCCCCAGAAGAGCCCGTCTAGGAAGCCCACGGCTCCGGGGTCACCCCGAGACGGTCGTCGTGCCCGGCAGATCCGTCCCGCAGGTGGGCTGGCTCGAGGACGGGACGAAGCCGTTCTTCTCGGCGATCATGTACCACCCGCACGACTTGGCAAGGTCGTGGCCGAAGTCGTTGGAGTAATTGATGGACTCCGGAAGCAGTCCGTTGCCGTTGTAGCTCTTGAGGTTTCGCAGCGCGGTGATCACGCCGGCCCGGGTCGGGTTCTTGCCGGCCAGCTCCAGTCCCTTGATCATGAGGTCGGCGCCCAGCCACGACTCGTACTGGCTGAAGTTCGGGAACTCGCCGGGCTTGAAGTGCTCGTACTTCTGGAGCGCCGCCGCCATCTGCTCGGTCCCGGCGTCGGGCAGCTGGAAGGGGCGGAACGTGGTGTCGAAGTAGCCGCCCTGCAGCGAGCTCCAGGCGGGCGAGCCGACGACGCTCGGTTCGAACCCGGTCGGGAAGACGACGACCTTCGCCTTCACCCCGGCCTGCTTGAGCGCGGTGGCGAGGGCGAAGTTGGAGTTGTCGTCCAGGCCGGCGTAGAAGGCGTTGCAGCCCTTCTGCTTGGCCACGAGCGCCGCCGTGGTCATGTCGACGCTGCCGAAGGGGATGGTGGTGTCGAGCTCGCCTTCCTTGCCCCCGGCGTGCACGAAGGAGTCGCACCGTGCCGATGGCCGAACGGGTCGACGAGGGCGAGATGCTGTAGCCGTACGAGCAGAGGACCGTCCCCCCGTGGGCCTTCATGAAGCTGCCGATCGCGGTGTTGACCGGGTACTTCGGGTCGACGCTGCCGACGTCGGCCGCGAACATGTTGGTGTTGTACGGCGGCGTGCCCCACTCGGGCCCGTCGAAGAACCCTCCCGTGACGGGCACGCCCTGCTGGTTGGGGTACTTGGCGGCCAGGAAGAACAGCGGGCTCGTCGAGACGATGCCGAAGGCGCCCTTGGAGATGGCGTCCTGCACCGCGGTCGCAATCTCGGTCGGGCTGGTCTGGTCGTCGAGGACCATGCCGGAGAGCTTGTGGCCGTTGACACCGCCCTCGGCGTTCTGCAGGGCGATGCGGGCGTTGAATCCGGCGGGGGCCGAGGTGAACTCGGACGATCCCGGCCCGGTCAGCGAGGTGATCATGGCGAGGGTGATCGGTGCGCCCGATGTGGCGGCACCTGCGGTCGCGCCCAGCGCGCCGACGACGTCGATGACGCCCACGAGGAGGAACGACGCCAATGCGAACCGCGCGATGCGACGTGAGACTCCGGCCATCGTGGCCCCCTTAGGTTTCGGTTGTGTGACATTATGCTGAACGCGACGCCTCGTGTGCGTTCACCCGGCTGCAACCTGGAGCAATGCCTCGGCCACCTGCTCCGGTTCGGTGATCATCAGATCGTGGCCGGTGTCGATGTCCCACAGGCGACCTTCGGCGCGGGCCCGCGCCATGAGCTCGGGGTCCCGGGTGGCGAGCGTCGAGGTGCAGACGATGTGGTACTGCGGGATGGCCCACAGGGCGGTCTCGTCGGTGAGCTCGAGCGGCTGTGTGAAGCACTGCCAGGGATGGGGGGTCAGCCGCTCGGCCATCCAGGCCAGGTCGTCGGGGTCGGTCACCCCGTACAGCAGGCCGGCGTCCGGTGCGGGAAGCAGCACGAGCTCCATCCCGTCGACCGTCTCGCCGAACGGACGCACCGCCTCAATCACCGGACCGGCCACGTCGTGCAGGGACTGGCCGTTGACGGGCGTGGCGGCGTCGAGGTACACGAGCCGGCCGATCCGCTCGGCGGCCCGGTCGGCCACCCCGGTGATCACCATCCCGCCGTAGCTGTGACCCACCAGGACCACGTCGTGCAGGTCCTCGTAGTGCAGCACTGCGGCCACGTCCTCGATGTGGAGGTTCAGATTCACCTTCGGGTCGAGCAGGTGGGCCCGCTCGCCCAGACCGGTCATGGTCGGCGTGTGGACCTCGTGCCCCGACGATCGCAAGATGCGTGCGACGCGCTCGATAGCACCATCCGCCATGGCCGCCACCATGGACGAGCACGTAGGTCGCCACCGCCACCTCCCCGTGGTCCAGCCGGCGTCGGTCGACGCGCCGGGACCAGCCGGAGGGTAACAGCCCAACCGACGGGGAGGCTGTCTCGCCGTTCCTCGCTGGCCATCCCCCAATGCGAACGTTCTTGCCCGGTAGTGTCCCTCCCCACCGGAACGAGAAGAGGGAGTGCAGCGTGTCGGAGGATCTCGGCGCAGCCGGGTTGCGGTTCGAGCGCGACGGCGTGGTGGCCTGGTGCACGATCGACCGGCCGGAGGCGAGGAACGCGCTCACGCCGGCCATGTACTTCGGCCTGAAGCGGGCCGTCCGCCTGGTCAACCAGGACCCCGAGCTGGCCGCGCTGATCATCACCGGTACCGGTGACGTGTTCGCTCCCGGAGGCGATCTCGGCGGGAGGGCCGAGCCGGGCGACACTGTGCCGCCGGACATCGGCCCTGACATCCTGCCCTTCCTCGCCATTCGCGACAGCCGGGCACCGGTCGTGGCGGCGGTGAACGGCATCTGCCAGGCCGGCGGCCTGCTGATCGCCATGCTGGCCGACATCGCCGTCGCCAGCGACCGGGCCACCTTCCGCGTGCCCGAACTGTTGCGGGGCATCCCCGACGCCACGTATGCCGCGGTGCTGCCGGCACACGTCGGCCTCGCGGTCGCCCGCGACCTGCTGCTGTCGGCGCGTCGCTTCGACGCCGCCGAGGCGCAACGCCTTGGTGTGATCTCTCGGGTGGTGCCGCACGACCAGCTCCGGGAGGCGGCGCTCCAGGCCGTGGGGGAGATCCTGCAGACCCCTCCCATGGCCCGCATGCAGGTGAAGCGGATGCTCAACGAGCGCTACGGCCTCATCGACTACCAGACGATGTTCTGGGCCCTGGAGGAATCGGAGGAGCCGCGCGAAGGCATGCGGGCGTTCATGGAGAAGCGCCCTCCCAGCTGGGTCCCCGAGGAGTTCGGCCGTACCGAGAAGGGTTGAGCCCGACCTCCCGAGCCCTCCGTCGCCGTCGCCCGCCGGCCAACGGACGCCGGAGTGCCTTGACGGCCGCCGCGGAATATTCGCGCCCGATAGCCGCTGATATGGGTATGACCACTCAACTGCTGAAGAAGCTCTACACCGCCGAAGCCAGTGTCCAAGGTGGTCGCGACGGCCACGGCCGCTCCTCCGACGGCGTCCTCGATCTCGATATCCGGCCGCCGGCGGAATTGGGAGGCACCAGCGTCGGCACGAATCCCGAACAGCTCTTCGCGCTCGGGTACGGCGCCTGCTTCCAGAGCGCCATGGGCGTCGTCGGGCGCCGCCTCGGTGTCGACACGAGCGCATCGACCGTCACGGCGCGGGTGACGTTGGGCACCATCGAGGGTGGCGCCTACGGGCTTGCCGTCGAGCTCGAGGTTGCGCTGCCCGGTGTCGACCGCGACGAGGCGGACAAGGTCGTCAAGGCCGCGCACGAGGTGTGCCCGTACAGCAATGCGACCCGCGGCAACATCGAGGTGGCGCTGACCGTCGTCTGACGCGGGTCGTCAGGGCGAGGTTCTGGTGTGACACCCCACCGGCCGGCCAGCTCCTCCACCCATGTGGAGGCATCGTCGGCCGTCGCGGGCGGGGAGCCGACAAGGACGAGCTCGCTCACTCCGAGTGCGGAGAGGCCCGGGAGGTCCGACGGCGTGGCGTCGCTGACGAAGGCGGCCGTTCGTATCGACGGCGCGGCCACGGCCGTGCCGCCGGCACGCTGACCACAGCATCTCCAGTCGCTCCGGCAGCTCGTCGAGCGTCAGGTTGAAGCCGTACCAGCCGTCGCCGTAGCGCGCCACGCGTTCGAGTGCCCGCGCGCTGTTCCCACCGAGCACGATGGGGATGGCGCCCTGCGTGGGCTTCGGGTAGCACCGCACCTGCTCGAAGCGGACGTACTCGCCGTCGTAGGACGAACGATCGTCCTTCCAGAGCATCCGCATCGCCTCGACGTACTCACGGTTCCGCTGTCCACGTCCTCGGAACGGGACGCCGAGTGCCGCGTACTCCTCGGCGGACCAGCCGATGCCGACCCCGAGCGTGAGTCGTCCTCCCGACAGGACGTCGACGCTCGCCGCGTGCTTGGCCACGATCAGCGGGTTGTGCTCGGGCAGGAGCAGGACCCCGGTGGCCAGCCGGATGCGCGACGTCATGGCGGCCAGGAAGGAGAAGAGCGCCAAGGGGTCGAGCCAGTCCGCATCACTCGGAACCGCGATGCGCCCGTCGTCCGCGTACGGATAGGCCGAGTCCTGTCGATCGACCATGACCACGTGCTCGCCCGCCCACAGTGTGGCGAAACCGCACCGCTCGGCCGTCCGTCCGACGGCTCCGATCACTCCCGGACGGGCGCCGGGCCCGATGCCCAGGGCGTGGAGACCGATCTGCATGCCACCATCTTCCTCCGGCAGCGCCCGGCTCACGCCCCAGCCCGTGGGCTGCGGTTTCTGTGGTGGGTCGGGACGCCGGCCCGGTGTCAGTGGGCATCAGTTCACGGCTGGTCCTGGTGCTGGCGATCGGACACGAAGAGGAGGCCGCCCTGGGGCACGAACGGCACGCCGCCCACGGACAGCGCCGTGACCTGACCCGACCACGGGTTGAGCGAACCGAGGTAGTTGGGCGGGAATTTCGGCGGGTCCGGGCACGTTGCCGGCGCGCTGTTGGCGCCGCACGGCGTCGCGGCGACCACCGGCCCGTCGGGGAAGTCCCCCGTCACGGCGACAACGGCGTCGTTGGTCGAGTCGGTCGCGTACAGGACTCCCTGCTCTCCGGGCCACGCCGTGTCGTCGACGGACTGGGAGAGCGACAACACCCGGAGCTTGTGCGATGGGTCCGAGGGGTCGACGAAGATCTGCTGCTGGTCGCCTTGGCTCGTGAGCATGAAGTCGCCGGCGAAGCGCGGGGCGTCCGGCGGCACGATCTCGTTGGAGTCGGGGTCGGTCAAGGCCAGCTTCACCGTCTGTCCCCACGTGGGCCCGACGTTGGCGGCCACGGCCGGGTCCTCGTCGTAGAAGAGCGGGGTGACCGTGGCGACGGAGGTCGACGGGTCGAGGGTGACCGAGTACACGGCGGGGTAGGTCGGTTGCGGTGCCGCCTGTGCCGGCGTTCCCGTGGTTCCCGGTGCCGACGCGCTGATCAGGATCTGCCCGTTCAAGATCGAGATGGCGTCGGTACCTCCAAGGTGCGGCAGCGACTCGCTGTACGCGTAGTGCTGCACCCCTCCCCCGGGTCCGGGCGTGATGGTGTACAAGGAAGAGTTGGCGTCCTCGTTGACCGTGGCGATGACGAAGCCGGCCTGAGGGTCGGCGGTCACCCCGTCGGCCTTGCCCTCAATGTCCCACTGAGCCACCGGCTGACCGTCGGGGGTCATCTCCACCACGGTGCTGTCAAGGTTCCTGCTGCTGCTGGGCTGGCCCTGCGGGTTCACGCCGTTCTGGAAGCCCACGAAGATGTCCCGTCCGAGTCGGGTGATGTCGTCGGGGTCGGCCAGGGCTTCCTGGCGCACCGTCGATGTCCCCGCCTCGGTGAACGTGTGCGTCAAGGTGAGGCCCGAGAGGATCGTTCTCGCCGTGAGGCCGTGGTCGTACCCGGGATCGGCCGAGGCGACGGGAGTGCCCAGCGCGAATGCGGTCGTGAGCAGGGCGAGCCCCGCCGCGGCGAGGAACCCGAGCGACCGGGCGGGAACGGTGGACATGCGCGGGACCTCCTGCGAGCGGGGCGGACACCACCGGCATACCCGACGAGTCTGAATGCACGACGACCGGATCGTGATCGGCGGGTTATTCCTCTGTGACATCGGCGTCCGGACTTCACTCCCATTGCAGCGCTCCATCGCCGCAATCTTGCCCCGTGGCCCCGCCGCGAGCGGCGGTTTCGGGCCTCAGCCCCGCGTGAAGCGGCCCGCCCCGTCGCCGCCGAGCCGGCCCGGGGGCAATCGCCTTCCGCACGCCACGAGGGCCAGCGCCTGCGCCGGTCCGCTGACGAGCGTTCCGGACCCCGAGGACCAGTCCAGGTCGTCGGCCCGAAGCTCCACGTCGGTGAGGTCCACACCGAAGAGGTTGGGCGAACCCGGGCCGGCGACGATCGCCAGCACACGGGCGATCCGAGGGCCGGGGACCCGCCGCTCCAGCGGTACCGCCTCGGCGATGTCGAGCCCGTGGATGACGCAATGCGTCAGCGCACCCTCCAAGCCGCCACCGGGAGGCCGCCAGCCGTGCAGCACGCTCGGAGCGGAGCCCCGACAGCAGGACGTCGGCGGGCAGCGCGCCGTCCCTCGCCGCGATGGTGTCGGACAATACGGCGAAGTCGCCGCCGGCCGCCTCCAACTCCGCCATGAACTCGGGACCCGAATAGCGGGCGGGCATCGTCATGTGCGCCACCACCTCCCGCGTCCGCCAGCCCTCGCACAGCGACGGCGCTTCCCACACCGCCGGCTCGGAGGTCTCCAACAGGTCGGCCAGGGCGACGTACTCGTCGGCGACGGCGGCGGCCAGTTCGGTGTCGGTGTCGAGCGCGGCGGTGAGCTCATCTGTCATGGCGGTCCTCCTGTCGGGGTTCGCTGTCTTCGGGGTGCGACCGGGCCACCCGGCCGAGATAGGCGTCGAAGCGGTCGAGCGAGGTCAGGAACCCGGCCTGGGCCTCGGGAGCCAGGAACGCCTCGGGGACGTAGGTCTGGTGGATCCGCACCTCGGTCCGATCCGGGCCGAGTGCGACGAACTCGGTGCGGACGCGCATGCCCGAGTGGGTCTCGGTCCAGGCCAGGAGCTCGGGCTCGCGCACCTCGTCGTACACCGCATGCGTCGGGTACTCGCTGCCATCGGCGTCGTTGACCATCACCGTCTCGAACACGCCGCCGGGCCGGGCGTCGACCTTGATCCGCTCGCGTGGCGCGGACACGCCCGCCGGCCCCCAGAAGTGGGCGAGGTGGTCCGGGTCGGTCATGCAGCGGAAGACCAGATTCGCGCGGCGCGGCGAAGACCCGGCGGAACCGCAGCTGGTTGGGCGGGTCCCCGCTGAAACCGCCCTCACCCGCGCCCACGCGTGACCCCTTTCTGCTTGTCGTGCTTGTCCTTCCTCCCACTTCCCTTGGCCTTCGCCGCCGGCGCGCCCTGCAGGTCGGCCAGCAGCGCGTCGAGCTTGTCGAAACGCTCGCCCCACAGGCGCCGGTGGGTGGCGATCCAGTCCAGCGCGCCGTCGAGCGCCTCGGCCTCGAGGTGGCAGGGCCGGAACTGGGCGTCGCGTCCCCGCGAGATCAGGCCGCTGCGCTCCAGGACCTTGAGGTGCTTTGAGATCCCCGGCAGCGACATGTCGAACGGAGCGGCCAGCTCGCCGACGGTGGCGTCGCCCCTGGCCAAGCGGCTCAGGATGGCGCGCCGGGTGGGGTCCGCCAACGCCGCGAAGGCCGAATCGAGCCGGTCACTGCTCGTGGTCGTCATGCACATATTTAACCCTGTAGTTAGTTAGCTGTCAAGTTAACTACTGTCCGGGTTTCTGCTACCCTTCGTCGCGGCGGGCACCTGGTCCCGCCTCGAGGAAAGGTGCAGGTCGTGCTGGTGCAGGTCATCACGGGCACCACCCGGCAGGGTCGGTTCAGCGAGCGGGTGGCGGCCTGGGTGACGGGTCGTCTGGCGCAGCACGACGCCTTCGAGGTCGAGCTGGTGGACCTGCGCGACCACCCCTTGAGCTTCTTCGACGGCGAACCGCCGGCGCGGACCGGGCGTGACTACGCCGACGAGGAGGTGGTCCGCTTCGGCCGCGTCATCGACCGGGCCGACGGCTACGTGATCCTCACGGCCGAGTACAACCACGGTTACCCCGCGGTGTTGAAGAACGCCCTCGACTCCACCTTCGTCGAGTGGCGACGCAAGCCGGTGGCATTCGTCGCATGGGGCAACACTGGCGGGGCGCGGGCCGTCGAGCAGCTGCGCGAGGTCGTGGTGGAGTTCGAGATGGCGCCACTGCGCCACGCCGTCCACGTGCTGCCCGACGTGTTCCGGGCGGTGCTGCAGGCGCCCGACCCGGCCGACCCGTCCCTCTTTGCGCCGCTCGAGCCGCGGACTCGCCATGTTGGCCGACGACCTGGCCTGGTGGATGCGGGCGGTCGCGACGGCCCGGACTGCGGACGGGTAGACCGGGGTGGGGCCCGCCCGACTTGGGAGTGCGGGCTACGAGCCATCGGCGACGAAGGAGGAAGCCTCATGGACGACCCGCTGCCTGCTCTGCGCGCCTCGGTCGGCCGTCTGTACGAGCTGTGCCGCGGCCTGGACGACGGGCAACTCGAAGCGCCGTCGTACTGCAGCGACTGGACGATTGCGGGCGTGCTGTCGCATCTCGGCTCGGCCGCCGTCATCATGGAGGGCAACCTGGCGGACGCGATCGCCGGGCGCCGCGCTCCGGAGGACTTCGCCTCGACTGTGTGGGACCAGTGGAACGCGAAGTCGTCCCGAGCCAAAATGCATGACGCGCTGGTCGCCGACGAAGGCCTGCTCGAGGCGCTCGAGGCGGTGAGCGAGGCCGACCGAGCCGACGTCAGCTACCCCTTCGGACCGCTGACCGTCGGCTTCGACCAGGCGGTGGGGTTTCGGCTCAACGAGCACGCGTTGCACACATGGGACATTGAGGTCGTGCTCGACGACGGCGCGCGGCTCCCCTTCGATGCGGCTGCGGTCGTGGTCGACAATCTCGAGCTGATCACGCGCTTCGCAGCGCGACCGAACGCTGCGGAGCGCACGGTCCATCTACGGACGACCGGTCCCGACCGCGTCTTCGCGCTGCATCTGGTGCCGGGTGGCGCCGAGCTCACAGCATCGGGCATCGGCGGTCGGGAGCCCGATCTGGTGCTGCCGGCTGAGGCGTTGTGCCGGCTCGTCTACGGGCGGCTAGACCCCGAACACACGCCCGTGGTCAGAGGCGACGCCGGGTTGTTGGAGTCGCTGCGCGCCATCTTCCCGGGCATCTAGTCGTTGGCCGCGGTCCCGGCCCGGGTGAGGGCGCGGGGCAGGCGGCCGCCCTGCGTCCCCGCTCGGCGCAATCGGCGGGGACGTCCGGCTGACGGTGCGCAAGCTGGGTGATCTCGGGCTGGTGACGGACGCGGCCTCCGGCGAGGCCGTCGAGCTCGGCGACTGAGAGCCACGGGAGAGTTGCCGTCCCGCCCTGCGGTTGTGAGGATGGGGCCGTGTCCATCGTCCAGCTCGCGAGCGATGCGAGCCCGGACGAGGTGGCGGCGGGCCTCGGGCGGGACGGTGCCGTGATCGTCCGGGGGGTGGCCCCGGCGCCGCTGCTGGACCGGATCGAGTCCGAGTTGGGGCCCTATCTGGACGCGACGCCGACCGGACCCGACGAATTCAGCGGGAGCCGCACCCGACGGACGGGTTCGCTGATTGCCCGCTCGCCCTCGTCCCGAGACCTGGTCATGCATCCGCTCGCCCTCGGCACGGCGCGCACCTTCCTCGGGCACGCGCACGAACATCCAGCTGCATCTGACCCAGGCCATCGCCATCGGCCCGGGGGAGACACCGCAACCGATCCACCGGGACCAGTGGGCGTTCGACTTCTTCCCCTTCCCACCGGGCTACGAGGTCCAGTGCAACACCATCTGGGCGCTGAGCGACTTCACCGAGGAGAACGGCGCCACCCGGGTCGTCGTGGGCAGCAACCTGCGCGAGGACAAGCTCTCGTTCGGCCCCGATGACACCGAGCCCGCCGAGATGGCGCGGGGCTCGGTGCTCTTCTATTCGGGCAGCGTCTACCACGGGGGCGGGGCCAACCGCTCCGCCGCCACCCGGATCGGGTTGAACATCACCTACAACGTGGCCTGGCTGCGCCAGGAGGAGAACCAGTACCTCTCTGTGCCCCGGGAGGTGGCCGAGACGCTGCCGACCGAGCTGCTCCGCCTGATGGGCTACGACCGCGGGGCCTACGCGCTGGGGTACATCGACGACCTGCGCGATCCCATTGAGGCAGTGCGGCCCGGCTTGGGCTCGACCGGTTTCGCCGTCGGCACGTAGCGGCACGCGCGCGTGCAGCCCCAGTGCGATCATTCGGGCACGCCGCACAACTACCGTGGAGGCGTGCCGGTGGACATCCGAGCGGCCACGGTCGACGAGCACGACGAGCTGTTCCGGGCGTTCAGCCGCATCGTGCACGCCCGCGAGGGCTTCCCGCATCGCCCGCCGCTGACGCGTGAGGACTTCGACAACTACTGGGTCGCGCCTTCGTCGGCCCTGTTCGTTGCCCGGTTCGAAGGCACGCTCATCGGCGCCTATTACGTCAAGCCCAATTTCGTCGGACGGGCGGCGCACATCGCCAACGCCGGCTACTTCGTGCTCGCCCCCTACCGCAGCACCGGGGTGGGGCGGACGCTGGTGGAGCACTCGCTGCGACAAGGCGTGGCGTCTCGGGTTCGACGCCATGATCTTCAATCTCGTCTTCGAGTCCAACCCCGCCCGCTCCATGTACGAGCGTCTGGGCTTCAAGGAGGTGGGACGGATACCCGCCGCCGTCGACGGTGAGGACGCAGTGATCTACTGGCGCAGCCTGGCGGACGTCGAGTCGTGAACGACGGCGACGTCACGGTGGAGCAGCAGGGTGCGCACGTCGCCGTCGTGTGCCTGCACCGACCGCCGAACAACTACTTCGACACCGCCCTGATTGGCGCCGTGGCCGCGGCCTACGACGAGCTGGCCGGCTCGGGGTGGTGCCGTGCCATCGTCCTGGCGTCGGAGGGCCGCCACTTCTGCGCTGGGCTCGACTTCGCGGCCAACGCCGGCCAGGACATCGCTGCGCTGTACCGCGCCGCCCTGCGCCTCTTCGCAGCCCCGCTCCCCGTGGTGGCCGCGGTGCAGGGTGCGGCCATCGGCGGCGGCTGTGGGCTGGCGCTGTCGGCCGACTTCCGGGTGGCCACGCCGCACACCCGCTTCAGCGCCAACTTCTCCCGGCTCGGCTTCCACCACGGCTTCGCGCTGAGCGTCACGCTGCCGGCGGTGGTCGGCCGCCAGGCCGCAGCCGACCTGTTGCTCACGGGACGGCGTGTCGGCGGGGAGGAGGCGCTCGAGCTGGGCTTGTGCGACCGTCTGGCCGGCGAGGGTGACGTCCGGGCGCAGGCCCTGCGCTACGCCGGCGAGTTGGCCGCGGCCGGACCGCTGGCCGTGCGTTCCATCCGGGCCACGCTGCGCCGGGACCTGGTCGAAGAGGCCCGGCTCGCCATGGAGCACGAGTGTGCGGAGCAGCTCGTGTTGCGCGACACGGCCGACTTCGCCGAGGGAGTTCGTGCCGCGGCCGAGCGCCGGGATCCGCACTTCAGCGGGAGATGAGCGTGGCCGCGTCAGGGCCGGTGGTCCACGAGCTGAACACGTCGTTCTCCTGGGCCGACCACAGCGGGCCGTTCCGCACCGTCACACGGGAGCAGGCGCGCCACTACGACGAGCGGGGGTACTTCGTGCTGGAGGGCGCGCTCGGGCCGGCGGAAGTGGACGAACTGACCGCGGCCATCGACCCGTTCGAGGCGCACCAGGAGGAGGCCTTGCGCTCCATGGAGGGCGGGCGCTTCTTCATCGCCCGCGCCGACGAGATCACCTTCACGACCCATCTCGTCCTGCGCTCCGCGTCGCTGCGCCGTTTCACCTCGTCGGCGCTCTTCGCCGACCTCTGTGCCGATCTCATCGGGCCCGACGTGCGCCTGTACTGGGACCAGGCCGTGTACAAGAAGCCCGGGACCGAGTCGCCGTTCCCGTGGCACCAGGACAACGGGTATGCGTTCGTCGAACCTCAGCAGTACCTCACCTGTTGGGTGGCGCTCACCGATGCCACGGAGGACAACGGGTGCCCGTGGGTCGTGCCGGGCCTGCACCGTCTCGGCACGCTGGCCCACGAGTACTCCGACATCGGCTTCGTCTGCCTGCACGACCCCGTGGACGCGGTGCCGGTGCCGGCGTCCGCGGGGAGCATCGTCGTGTTCTCGTCACTGACACCCCACTCGACCGGACCCAACCGCACCGACGCCGTCCGCAAGGCGTACATCGTGCAGTTCGCGCCGACCGGCGCCGAGGTGATCCGCTCCGAACCGGGTGGAGCGGCCACGCGCCTTGCCGCCGACGACGAGTCCCGGCAGTACGAGGTGCTGCGCCGGGGCGACCGGGTCATGCGCTAGCTGTACAGCTAGCGGTGCTCAGTACGGCTGAGCACGCGCCGCGGCAACTCCGTGGTGCGGCGGATCCGGCCCCGGATCCCGTGGCCCGACGCGAGCCGGACGAGGAGAACCTTCATGCGCTGTCCCCTGCCGTCGGTCGTGCCCAGCGCGTAGTCGAGCCGGTAGCCGGGAACCCCGCCATTCGTGAGCGGCCAGGTCTCCGACAGCAGCCGTCGCATCGTCTCGCCCCGCCAGCCGCGCGTCGGCAGCGTGAACAGGCCATGGGGTACTTCGACGCCCGCCCGTCGGGCCATGGCGAGTGCGACGCCGACGACGGTGACACAGCGTGCCTCGCGGGCGAAGCCGTGCACGGCGCCCCAGTCGACCGGCGTGCCCCGCTCCGCGGCATCGTTCGCGACCATGGCGAGGTCCGCGATCCAGATGAGCCGGACGAACCGGTGGTGGGGCTTGCCGGCGTGCGCGGCCAGTACGACGAGCTCCTCGGTCAGGGGCAGACGGAAGGCGGGCGTGCCCGCACACTCCGTGGGCTGCCGCCTCTCCCACAACGCCCGGGGGTCGAGCGCGGTCACGCGCTGGGTGGTGCGCTCGAGCCCGTAGTGCAGCTCCAAGAGGAGCGAGGGCACTTCGGGGTGGGTGAGCACCGTGTCGTAGAGGTCGACCCCGGCGGCGCGGGCGACCTGCCAGCCGACCCCCCGCAATGCGTCGAGGGCCCGGGCGTGCTCGGCCTGTGGCAGCAGCACGTCGATGTCCTCCATCGGCCGCAGGCCCGGCGCGGGGTACCGGCTGGCCACCTCGGGGCCCTTGAGCACGACCGGCTCGAGCCCGGCTGCGATGAGCGGGCGGATCGCCAGAGCCACTGCCCGGGGGATCAAGAGCAGCGCCTCCATGTGGAACGCGTCGGCAGCGGCCGCGAGGTCGTCGCGTTCGGCGCCCAGCTGGTCGAGGGCCTCCGCCGCCCCCAGGGCGCGCCAGAGCAGGGGCACGAGGCGGTGTTCCGCGGCCGAGGCGACGGCCAGGGAGAGATCGGCTCCGCCACAGAGGGCACGTCGGACGGCCGCCGGATCGGGTTCGGGACGGCACGACTCCCAGAGCAGCCTCGCCGTCTGCACCGTCTGCACCGTCTGCGCCGTCGCGGCTCTATCGCTCGCCGCTCATCGCCCGATCAGCGATGCCAAAGCGCATCCCTGGTTGGATCACGATGCATCCGGACGCCTGCTCGAATCGTGGTGCGAGACCGTTGCGTAAGTGGTGCCTTTCTGCCCTACACAGCGCCGGAACTTTGACTGTACAGTAACGACAAGGCGAAACAGGGGTGGCAACCCTGGGGCTCTGAGGGGGCGTCTGGCGTGCCCCGCCCAAACTGAAGGCGGCAGTTTGAATGCGCAGCGAAGACGACCAGCAGGTTCGTGCGGGACCTCCCGACGATGGGAGCCCTGCTGGCACTGCGGCAGCCCGCGGATTTCGAGGCGGGCGGTCCTGGGCCGGATCTCGGCCGGCGCCGCCGTCGGGACGACCGCCTGGGTGATCCCCCAGATCCTGACGGCCAAGCCGGCCGCCGGCGCCACGATGTCGGGTCTACCGGCCACGTTGGGCGCCGCCGCCCCGACCGACCCGCTCACGACGGGTTCGCCCTCCGCGGGCGAGTCGCCCTCCGCGGGCGGGTCGACCCTCCGCCGGCGGGGCGCCCTCCACGTTGTCGAGCACATTGTCGAGCCTGGCCCAGACGGGTCTCGACCTCGAACGCGACGCGGAGATCGGGGCGACCATGGTCGCCGTCGGCTGGGCGTTGCACCGGTGGGCCAGCCGGGTGCCCCAGGCGGCGACGAGGCAGCCGCCGTCGAGGGCCAGGCGGGAAGCCCGGGCCGCTCCGCCTAACCCGTGGGCACCCGTGACTGCTCCTGGGCCTTCCGCACGCCCACCTTGAACGGGCTCTCGTACCGCTTCGCGGTCCGCTGCCACGACGTGCGGTTGGGACGGTACGTCCAGTCGTTCCTCGAGGGTCTGCAAGAGTCGGGAGCAGGCGTGGCGGCGCCGGTCGACCACTGGTACTCGTTGACGGTGTCGGCCGAGGGAGCCATCGACGTCGTCCGCGACGGCGAGCGCCTGGCGCACGCGCAGCGGCGCAGCGACGCGGTCGAATGGCTCGTGTGGGACATCAACCGCGCTGCAGCGCAAGCGGGGCGCGACCACCTGCTCTTCCACGCCGCCGGCCTCCAAGATGGTGACGCGGGCGTCCTGGTACCGGGCGCGTCGGGCGCCGGCAAGTCCACGCTGGCGGCGGGGCTGGTGCGCGCCGGGTTTGCCTACCTCTCCGACGAGTTGATAGCCCTCGAGCTGGATCGAGGGCGTCTGCTGCCCTACGCCAAGCCCATTGCCGTGAAGCCCGGAAGTACCGACGTGCTGCGTGACATGAGGCCGCCCGCAATCGGCGCCGACGACCCCGGGGCAGACGAGGATTGGTTGCTCCCGGTCGGTGACGAGGTCCGCCGGCCGGTCGGCGGACCGTGCGTCCCCGAGCTGGTCGTCGTGCCCCGGTTCGAGCCCGGCCACGTGACGCAGCTGAAGCCCTTGTCGGAGACCGAGGCCTTCGTGACGCTGGCGGTCAACGCGGTCAACTTCGTCGAACACGGGACCGACGGCGCTCGGGCCCTCGGTGACCTGGTGACGCGCTGCGAGTGCGTGGCGCTGACGATGTCGGACCTCGACGAGGCCGTCGAGGCCGTACGGCGGCTGATGGCGGGCGTTCGCGACCCGGCGGGACCTGTCGCAGGGGGCCGGGCGTGCGGGTTGAATGGCCCGAGCGGGGGTCGAGGCCCCGTCGCCGGGAGGGCTCGTCGGCGGTGCCACTGGACGACAACCTCGCTCTCTACGACGACGTCGGGCACCTCTTGATCCTGCTGAACGTCGCTGCGGCGGCGGTCTGGACGTGCTGTGACGGTGATGCGACGTTCGAAGAGATCGTCGCGCGACCTGGCGTCGTCGCACGCGGGCGACATCGACGAGATCACACAGGACGTGTGGCTCACGGTGCGCCGGCTGGCCGAGCTCGGTCTCGTCGACGAGCTCGCGGAGGACACGGCAGAGCGGCAGGGCCGGCGTGAGCCCCTGTGGAGCGGGCAATGGGTGCTCCTCGCCCGCGTCAAGGGTGATCTCGGCGCAACGTGCCCGCGGCACCCTTCCCGGTCCGCACTAGGGTTGACGTCGGGCGGCCGAGACCGGACCAAGCCGAGACCGGACCAAGGGGGTTTCCCATGACACACATCGCGCCCGTGCGGGACTGGGCTACCGACTTCGACGTGATGGATCCGCGCTATCTGGCGGATCCCTTCAGCATCTGGGACGAGCTGCGCCGGACCTGCCCCATCCCCCATACCGACCGGCGCAAGAGCAGCTGGATGCCCCTCCGCTACGACGACGTCACCGCCATCGCCCACGACATCGAGCACTTCAGCTCACTCAAGGTGGCGGTGATCCCGGGCGACGAGGACGAGGACCCGGCCAACTTCGAGGGCCCCAACCTCGAGTACGGGCTGCCCCCCATCTCCTCGGACCCACCGCTGCACACCTGGACCCGCCGCCTGCTGCTTCCGTGGTTCTCGCACCAGCGCGTCGAGAGCTACATACCGCTCACCCGCGAGCTGTGCCGCCGGCTGCTCGACGGCTTCGCGGACAACGGCCATGCCGACGCCGCCGCCGATTATGCGCAGCAGATCCCGGTCCGGGTGATCGCGCAGATCCTCGGCGTCTCGCCGGACTCTGTCCGACACCTTCACCGGATGGGTGCGTGACGTCTTGGAGTTCGCCGACGATGCCGAGCGTCGCCAGCACGGCGCAGAGGGACTCCTCAATTACTTCATCGAACAGCTCGAGTACCGCCGGCAGAACCCGGGGGACGACCTCCTGAGCGAGCTCTTGCGGACCGAGGTGGACGGACAGCCCGTCGACGACGGCATCGTGCTCGGCATGGCGGCGCTCGTCCTCATCGCCGGCGTCGACACGACGTGGAGCGCCATCGGTTCCTCGCTCTGGCACCTGGCCACGCATCCCGACGACCGTAAGCGCTTGGTGGCCGAGCCCGAGCTCTGGCCGACGGCCGTCGAGGAGTTGCTGCGGGCCTACTCGCCGGTGACCATGGCACGTGAGGTCACCCAGGACTTCGAGTACTCCGGCTGCCCCATGAAGGCCGGGGACAAGGTGCTCATGAACTTTCCCGCCGCCAACCGGGACCCCGAAGCCTTCGAGCATCCAGAGATGGTCCAGCTGGACCGGGCCCACAATCGGCACGTCGCCTTCGGCTCCGGGATCCACCGCTGCGCCGGGTCGAACCTCGCCCGCATGGAGCTCCAGGTGGCGCTCGAGGAATGGCTCGAGCGCATCCCGGACTTCTCGGTCGCCGAGGGCTCCGAGATCACCTGGGCCGGCGGCCAGGTCCGCGGGCCGCGCATCCTCCCCGTGGTGTTCGGATGAAGATCCGCGTCGACCCGGACAAGTGCCAGGGCCATGCCCGCTGCTACGGCCTGGCGCCCGAGATCTTCGACGTCGACGACTACGGGCAGGCGTCGGTCATCGTCGACGAGGTGCCGCCCGAGCTCGAGGAGAAGGCGCGGCTGGCCGTCGCCAACTGCCCCGAGTACGCCATAGAGATCGTCAGCGAGTAGCGGCGGCGAGTCGCCGGCACCGGTGGCGGCAGGCGGGGTGACGCCTCGCTCACTAGACGGCGGCCAGGGCCAGCCTCTCGCCGTCCGCCTCGGCCATCGCCTCGGCCGTCCGGGCCCGACGCCTGATGAGGGTGAAGGCTGCCGTGGCCGCCAGGGCCAACACGATGGCGCTGAAGGTGAACGCCGTCGTGTAGCCATGGATGGCGCCGGCGGTCCGCGCCTCGAGCGACGTGCCGTGGGCGGCGACGTAGGACACCGTCGCGCTGGTGGCGATGGTGTTGATGAGGGCCGCGCCCATCGTGCCCCCGGTCTGCTGCGTCGCGTTGACCAGCGCGCTGGCCACGCCGGCGTCCTGCTCGCTCACCCCGATGAGGGCCGTGCTGCTCATGGCCACGAACGACAGGCCCATGCCGAGGCTCACGATGACTTCGGCGGGGAGCACGACGCTCACGTAGGCGGAATGCACGTCGAGGGTGCTGAAGAGGGCCAGGCCACCCACGGCCATCAAGAGTCCGCCGGTCAGCAGAGCCCGCGGCCCGAAGCGAGGCAGCAGCCGGCTGGCCGCGCTGGCTCCGGTGATGATGCCGAGCGAGAACGGCAGGAACGCGAACCCGGTCTTGAGGGCCGAGTAGTGCAGCACGCCCTGGAAGTAGTACGTCAGTGAGAGGAAGGTGCCGAGGATGGCCGTCCCGACCAGCAGCGAGGCCAGGAACGACCCGCCTCGGTTGCGGTCGAGGACGATCCGCAGCGGGAGGAGCGGGTGGTCGGCGCGCTGCTCGATGACGACGAAGGCCACCAGGAGCGCGGCGGCCACGCCGAACAAGGAGAGCGTGACGGAGGAGCCCCAACCGTCGGTGCCAGCCTTGGTGAACCCGTAGACGAGCGCCAGCAGACCGCCGGTCACCGTCGCGGCGCCGGGGAGGTCGTAGCCGTGGTTGGCCGAGGCACGGCTCTCCGACACGTAGCGGAACGCGGCCACAGCGGCAGCGATCGCGATGGGCACGTTGATGAGGAGCGTCCAGCGCCAGGAGGCGAATTCCGTCAGCACGCCGCCGAGGATGAGCCCGATGGCTGCGCCGCCGCCGGCGATGCCTCCGTAGACGGCGAACGCCCTCGCCCGTTCCTTGGGCTCGGTGAAGGCCACCGTGAGCAGCGAGAGGGCGGCGGGGGCCATGACCGCGGCGAAGGCACCCTGGAGGGCGCGGGCGCTGAAGAGCATGGCCGAGTTCTGAGCCAGACCTCCGAGTGCGGAGGCGGCGGCGAAGCCGACGAGGCTGATCACGAACATCCGCTTACGCCCGAAATAGTCGGCAATGCGGCCGCCGAGGAGCAGCAGCCCGGCGAAGGACAGGGTGTAGGCCGTGAGCATCCACTGCCGGTTGGCCGTCGAGATGTGCAGGGCCCGCTGCGCTGAGGGGAGGGCGATGATCACGACCGAGGCGTCGAGCACGACCATGAGCTGGGCCACCGCGATGATGGCCAACGCCCGGAAGCGCTTGGGGTCGAGGCCGGGCTGCGGTCCGGTCGTCTGGTCCGGGCGGTCGAGGGTCGAGGTCATGGCTGTCTCCGTCTCCTGGAAGGTCCGAATCCGACTGGCCCGGCCCTGCCGCCGACGCCCTTACCTGGGAAGGGTCTGGTTTCGGGGGCTCGGATGGCTTACAATCGGAATCGGAGTACTGGTTCCACTTAGACTATACGGAACCAAGGTTCCGTTTGTCAACAGGGGAGGGAGAGATTTCCGTGGACCCGAAGGTCGAAACTACCGGGCGGGTGTGACGAGTCGAGCGGCACTGCCACGCGGCCCGCAGCGGGCAGACGCCCAGCGCAACCGCGAGCCGCATCCTCGAGGCGGCGGAGGCGGTGTTCGCGGCCGAGGGGATCGAGGTCCCCGTGGACACGATCGCGGCGAAGGCCGGGGTCGGAGTGGGGACCCTCTATCGGCACTTCCCGACCAAGGAGAAGCTGTGCGAGGCCATCCTGCTGGACCGGCTCGCCGCCCTCACGGTCGACGCGCAGGCCCTGGCCGGCGCTCGCGGACCCCGCCGCCGCCTTCTTCGGTTTCCTCCAGCACATCGTCGAGGAGGGCGCGGCGAAGCGGGACCTCCTGGTCGCCGTCATGGGCGCCGGTTTGGAGTTCGAGGTGACGTCCGCCGAGGTCAAGGACGGGCTGCGTGAGGCGGTCGCCGTGCTCCTGGTGCGGGCACAGGCCGCAGGCGCCGTGCGCCCGGACGTGACGGCCGGCATGGTCGTATCGCTCGTCGGCGCCACCTGTCAGGCTGCGGCACACGCTGTCGGGACACCCGCGGGCGACCTGCTGGCCATCGTCTGCGACGGACTTCGGCCGCAGGGCGCCGCCTGAACGCACTGCCGCCCCCGCGGCGCGGTCAGCGGCGCGGGTCTCGGCGTCGCAGCATTTCGCCGTAGGAGTCGATCGGGCTGTGCAGCGACAGCCCGCCGTCGCACTCGAGCACCTGGCCGGTGACCCACTCCATGGCGTGCAGGGCCACGACGACCTGCGCGATGTCGTCCGCCTCGCCGAGCCGGCCCAGTGCCGTGCGCTCGGACACCGCGGCGAGCCAGGGTGAGCCCGCCACCGTCGCCGACGGCCCTCGTCCGAGCATCGGCGTGCGCGTCACCCCAGGGGCCACCGCGTTGACGCGCAGGCCTGCTGCACCCCATTCGGCGGCGGCCACCTTGACCAGCATCGACAGCGCCGCCTTCGACGCGCAGTAGATGCCCATGTTGCGATCGACCAGGTGCGCGCTGATGCTCGAGACGGCGACGAACGAGGCGGTGCGCGCTTGCTCCTGCATCAGGCGGGCCCAGGCCCGCATGCAGAGCCAGGGTCCCCGGGCGTTGACGCGCATCACGCGGTCGAAATCGTCCGCGTCGGCGTCGGCCAACAGCCCCGAATGCCCGACGCCGGCGGTGACGGTGACACTGGTCGGCACGCCGAAGTGCATCCGCGTCTGGCCCACGGCGTGCTCGATGGCGTCGGGCTCGGTCACGTCACAGGTGATGTCGTGGGCCCCGGCGATGTCCCAGGTCACGATTCTCGTGCCCCGAGCGCGGTAGAGGGTGGCCAGGGCGGCGCCGATGCCCGACCCGCCCCCGATGACGAGTGCGAGCGGTTCGGATCCGTCGTCCATGCCCCTCCCTTCGCTCCTGCCCGGCGAGACCGTACCCGGCCGGCGGTGTCTGAATCATTGCCTCATCCCTGCCCGGAGGCACGTCGGCGAAGTGCACCACCCAGCGATCGCGACAGACAGCGGCGCTTTCGCATGCGAGAGTATGTGCCGTCATGAAGGCAGCGGTGTACTACGAGACGGGGCCACCCGACGTGCTGCGGTACGAGGACGTGCCCGACCCCTTGCCCGGACCCGGCGACATCCTGGTCGACGTCGAGGCGATCAGCATCGAGGGCGGCGACACGCTCAACCGGCTGGGCGGTGACCTGGCCAGGTCGCCGCACGTTGTGGGCTACCAGTGCGCGGGCACCGTGGTCGAGCTGGGAGCCGATGTGCGCGGCTTCGCCGTCGGCGACCGAGCCGTGACGGTGGGCCTCGACGGCTCGCATGCCGAGCGCAGGGCGGTGCCCGATGGCTTCGCGTGGAAGATCCCCGACGGCGTCTCGACCGACGAGGCGGCCTGTGTGCCGGTTCCGTTCGGCACGGCCGACGACTGCCTCTTCGAATTCGGCCGCCTGCAGGCGGGAGAGACGGCGCTGATCCATGCCGGAGCGGGCGGAGTGGGCGTCGCAGCGATCCAGATGGCGAAGCGGGCGGGCGCGCGGGTCTTCGCCACCGCCTCGAGCGACGACCGCTTGGACCGTTTGCGGGATCTGGGCCTCGACGAAGGCATCAATTACGTCACCCACGACTTCGTGGCCGAGGCGCGCCGGCTGACGGACGGCCGCGGCGTCGACGTCGTGGTGGACTCGGTCGGCGGCGCCACGCTGCAGGGCAGCGTCAACGTTCTCGCCTACCGCGGCAGGTGCGTCTCGGTGGGCGACGCAGGGCGGACGGCCGCCGAGCACCTCGACATCTCGGGCATGCGCCCCAACAACCAGACGCTGTCGGGCTACTTCTTGGGGGCTGAGTTGCTGCTCTTCCCGCGCGCCCATGCCATGATCGCCCGCCACCTCGACGCCATCGCCAAGGGGGAGCTCAAGGTGGTGATCGACCGGACCTTCCCGCTCTCGGACGCGGCCGGAGCCCACGCCTACATCGAGAGCCGCCAGGCCTTCGGCCGCGTCTTGCTCGTCCCCTGAGTCCGGCCTGCCTCAGGCGGGCGTCGACCCCCGCCAACGGCGCTCGAAGGGCAAGCGCCAGGTGCGCGGCGCAATGAGGTCGTTGATGGCTGGCGGCCCCCAGCTGCCCTTGGGGTAGGACTGCACTGCGGGCGGGTTCTCGAGCAACGGCGTCGAGATCTCCCACAGGCGCTCGATGCCCTCGGCGGTGTTGAACAGTGTGTGGTCGCCGACCATGGCGTCGTGGATCAGGCGCTCGTAGGCCTCGAGCACGTCGGCGTCCTGCCCGGTCTCGTGCAGCGCGAACTGCAGGCTGAGTTTCTCGAGCTTCATGCCCGGGCCCGGCCTCTTCCCGTAGAAGGAGAGCGACAGCTTCGAGGAGTCGGCCAGGTCGAAGGTGAGGTGGTCGGGACCCTGGCTGCCCATGCCCGAGTCGTCGGGGAACATCGACTTGGGGGGCTCGCGGAAGGCGATGGAGATGATCCGCTCGCCGCCGCCGAGCTGCTTGCCGGTGCGCAAGAAGAAGGGCACGCCCGCCCAGCGCCAGTTGTCGATGTCGCAACGCAGTGCGACGAACGTCTCCGTGTCGGAATCGGGGGACACGCCGGGGATGTCGCGGTAGCCCTCGTACTGCCCGCGCACGACCTGGGACGGATTCGAGGGGTCGCATGGAGCGGAAGACCTTGTTCTTCTCCTCGTTGATGGGTCCCGCCGAGAGCTCCGTCGGTGGCTCCATCGCCATGAAGCCGAGGATCTGGAACAGGTGTGTGACCACCATGTCCTTGAACGCGCCGGTGGCCTCGTAGAACTTGACCCGGTCGTCGACGCCGAGCGTCTCGGGCACGTCGATCTGCACGTGGTCGATGTGGTCCCGGTTCCAGATCGGCTCGAAGAGGCCGTTGGCGAAGCGGAAGGCCAGGATGTTCTGCGCCGCCTCCTTCCCGAGGAAGTGGTCGATGCGGAAGATCTGGTCCTCGTCGAAGTACTGGTGCAACATGTCGTTGAGGGCGACCGCGCTGGCCAAGTCGGTGCCGAACGGCTTCTCCATGATCACCCGCGACCGCTCGACCAGCTTGGCGTCGGCCAGCATCTGGATGACGTCGCGGTCCGCAGCGGGCGGGATGCTGAGATAGTGCAGCCGGCGCGGTTCACCGCCGATTTCGTCCTCCGCCTTCTCGACGGCGTCGGCCAGCGCCTCCGGTCCGGCGGCGGTGGACACGAAGGTCAGCCGTTTCTCGAAGTTGGCCCAGTGCAGCAACGAGATCTTGCCCGTGGCGAACTGATCGCAGGCGTGGCGGGCCAGATGACGGAAATCCTCGTCGCTCAGGTCGCTGGTCGAGCTCCCGACGATCCGGTAGTCGGGCATCATCCCTGTCATGGAGAGGTGGAGCAGCCCAGGCAACAACTTGCGCGCCGCCAGGTCGCCCGTCGCCCCGAAGAGGACGATGACATGTGGCTCGATCTGGGCCGCGGGAGCAGCCGAGGCCACCGTCTCGCTACGGTCGACGACCTCGGTCATGATGCCGGCCGCCGCTCGTTGAGCTCGGACACGTTGGACCCCATGATCTTCGGCAGCGACTCCGCTGGCAGCTTCTGCAGCTCGGTCACCCAGTCGGTGGGTTCGGGCAGTCCCTCGATGTGGGGCCAGTCGGACCCGAAGATCACCCGGTCGTCCCCCATGAGATCGACGATCTCGTCGACGTCGTCTTCCCAGAACGGGTTGATCCATACGTGGCGCCGGAACGTGACGACCGGGTCCTCGGCGAAGTACCCCGGCATGCGCCGTGTCGTCGTGCGCAGCTTGCGGAACAGGGGAGCGAGGAACTCCGAACCGTTCTCGACGGAGGCGACGCGGACGTTGGGAAAGCGATCGAAGAGCTTCTCGAGGATGAGGGTGGCCAGGAAGTCGTGGGCCGCCCGCTCAATGGCGAACATCTTGATGCTCGGGCGCCCCGTCCCGGAGCGGAAGGAAGCCGAGAACCCGTCGACTGCGTAGCCGTTGGAGGACAGGCCGGCGTCGCCGGCGTGCACGACGACCGTGATGCCGGCCTCGTTGACCCGGGCCCAGAAGGGGTCGAACTCGACGGCGGCCGGGGAGAGCGGGCCGCCCGCGGTGGTGGGGGCGGCCGCCCGCATGACGACGGCCCGAGCATCCTGGTCGAGCGCCCACTCGAGCTCGCGCACCGCCTCGTCGACGTCGGCCAGCGAGATGTAGGGGGCAGCAAAGATGCGGTCCTGGTAGGCCATGCCCCAGTCCTCGGCCAGCCAGCGGTTGAAGGCCCGGAACAGGAGCACAACGGCACCCGGGTCGTTCTTCAGGGCCTCCTCGTAGAGCATGCCGAGGGTGGGGAAGAGCCAGATCTTGGCCAGACCCTGCGCGTCCATGCGTTGCGAGCCGGGCCTCACGGTCGCGGTATTCGGGGCGGATGGGCTCGGCGGTCCCCATGAGCTCGTGCATGGGACGGCCGTCGGGGTTCCCCCGGAAGTAGTCGACCAGCGCTCCCGCCGGCGCGATCGGGTTGAACGTCGGGTTGGTCACGGCCCGGCTGACGCGGCCGCCCAGCGCGTGGTAGCGCCGCCCGCCGATCTCGACCCATTCGATCACCCGCGGGCCGAGCCCAGGGTCGAGGTGGCGGGTGAAGGCGTCGAGTGCCTCGTAGTAGTGGTTGTCGGCGTCGAAGACGGGCGAGTCCAAAGCGGGCATGGTCAGCCTTCCGCGAGCGGCGTGCGCAACACCCAGACTCTATTGGGTCTGGGTCGGCGGCCCCGCCGCCGTGTGCGTCGCGCCCGCCGGGTCGACCGCCCAGGCGGGCGGCTCCTCCCACCGCTCCCCGTACACCAGCTCGGGGAGCGGGCGCCGCCGCACCGGGCCGTGGTGCCCCTGGGGGCGGCCCAGGGTGATGGTCGCCATGATCTCCACCCCGTCGGGGATGTGCAGCAGCGCGCGGAGCTCGGCAGCCGCGGCGAATTGCCAGTTGGTCAGGACGCCGCCGTAGCCGAGGGCGCGGGCTGCCAGCAGCAGGTTTTGACAGGCGGGGAAGACCGACGCACCGTCGCTGTAACTGGTGTGGCGGTAGGGCACGAAGCAGGCCAGTACGACGACGGGTACCGACTCGTACGTGTCGACGTAGTGCTGCATGGTGCGCGCCATACGCGCCTTGGGCGAGGTGGCGTCGGCGCCCGATCCCTTGTCGTAGCCGTCGGCCTCCCGCTTGGCCGCCCAGAAGCGGCGCGCCCCCTCGCCGATCAGCCGCTTGGCCTCCCGGGCCACCGGCCCGTCGGTGAGGACGACGAAGCGGAACGGTTGGCGGTTCGAACCGCTCGGGGCACGCGTCGCGGCAAAGAGGATGTCGCGCAGGACCTCGTCGGGGACCGGTTCGTCGGTGTAGCGCCGGATGGCCCGGGTCGAGATCAGACCCTCGTAGAGGGAGACTCCGGCGTTGCCGCCGCGCCCGGGTCCGGCTCCTGCCATGGCGGCGACCCTACCAACGACCGTGGCGAGCCCAAGGCCGAGCTGTGGGAAGAGCGGCTCCGACGCCTGTCGTCCCGCTCAGGAACCAGCCGGCACCCGGTCGTAGTAGAGAGCGGGGTGGCGCTCGTCCTCGAGCAGTGCGGCGAGACCCTCGCGCTGGTAGGCCAGATGCAGGTCGATGCGGTGCACGAGCAGCTCGGCCTTGCCCATGCGCCCCGGTACGGCGCGGCTGGCCTCGGCCACCACGGTCCCCGTGGGGGCGACGATGCGGCTGGCTCCGAGCAGGGTCGAGGTCGAATGCGAGCCCACCTGATTCGACTGCACCCACCACTGGCTGTTGGTCAGGGCCAGCGCGGGGTAGAGCAGATCCCACGCCGTGGCGCCCTCGACCTCGTAGGCCGACGGGGCCACGATCAGGCGCGCCCCGCGCAGCGCGAGCGTCCGCGCCACCTCGGGAAAGTTGCCATCGAAGCAGACGACCAGCCCGACCACGCCGAGCGACGGGTCCTCAAAAGTGGTGAGGCGGTCACCCGCCGAGAACACCGCCGTCTCCCGAGTCGGGGGATAGAGGTGGGCCTTGCGGTGCCAGGCGAACAGCTCGCCCCTCGGGTTGAACACGATGGCCGTGTCGTAGAGCTTGCCGTCCTCACCGAGTTCGGGGACGCTCCCCGCCGCCAGCCACATGTCGTTGCCGCGGGCCGCCTCGGCCAGGCGCTCGCTGCGGGGCCCGTCCAGCGGCTCGGCGCTCGCGACGGCGTCCTCCGGCAGGGTCTCGGGGTCGTAGCCGCAGCACCACAGCTCGGGCAGCACCAGGAGCTCGACGCCGCGGGCGGCGGCGTCGTCGACCATCCCCAACGCGACGCTGAGGTTCTGCCGCGGCTCGCCCGGGACCGCAAGCCACTGCGCTACGCCAACCAACAGGTCCCGCTTCACGTCGACACCCGGTCCGGATCCCCGTTCTCTCTCGTCTTTGACCGGGCCACCATACGGTTGCAACGTTCAGGGATCGTTTCCCGCTGATGAATGCATTGTTACAAGCGCAGCGCGTCAGCGCTCGCACCGGGCGCCGTGCCATCAGGGTGAGCAGGTCGTAGAGCACGTGCGCCGCGGCGACCGCGGTGATCTCGGACTGGTCGTAGGACGGCGAGACCTCCACGACGTCGGCCCCGACGATGGACGCCGGCTCGAGGGCGCGCACCAGGGAGAGCAGCTCGCGGCTCGTCAGGCCGCCCGCCTCGGGTGTGCCGGTACCTGGTGCGTGCGCCGGGTCGAGCACGTCGATGTCGACCGACACGTAGGCCGGCGCGTCACCCACCCGGTCCAGCACCTGCTGGGCCACCGCGACGATCCCGCGGGTGGCGACGTCGTCGGTCGTCACCTGGGCGAAGCCCATTCCGGTGTCGTCGGTCAGGTCGGTTTCGGCGTACAGCGGGCCCCGTAGGCCCACGTGGACGCTCCGGTCCGTCCGCAGCAGGCCCTCCTCCCAGGCGCGTCGGAAGGGTGTGCCGTGGGTGAAGCGCTGGCCGAAGTATGTGTCCCAGGTGTCGAGATGCGCGTCGAAGTGGACCAGGGCGACCGGCCCGTGGCGGCGCGCGGTGGCCCGCAGCAGGGGCAGCGCGACGGTGTGGTCGCCGCCGATCGCCACCAGCCGCCCGCCGGTCTCGAGCAGCGAGTCGGCCGCCGCCTGAATCTGGTTCACTGCCTCTTCGGTGCTGAACGGCGTGCAGGCGATGTCGCCGGCGTCGACGACCTGGGCCAGCGCGAAGGGCAGGGTCTCGAGCGCCGGGTTGTAGGGGCGCAGGAGGCGTGCGCCCTGGCGCACGGCCGCCGGTCCGAAGCGGGCGCCCGGCCGGTAGCTCGTGCCGCCGTCGAAAGGGATGCCGACCACCGCGATGTCCCAGCGCGGCACCTCGGCCACCGTCGGAAGCCGGGCGAACGTGCCGATGCCGGCGTAGCGAGGGACCGCGGTGGCGTCGGCCGGCCCGACCGGCTCCTCCCCGCCGGCCATCAGTCGTCGATGGCCTGGTAGACGAGCGCGCGCGAGCTGGGCGCGGAAGGGGTAGGCGATGGAGGGGAAGAGCTGGGTCATGAACACGGCGAAGAGGTCCTCGGCCGGGTCGACCCAGAAGGCGGTGCTGGCGGCGCCACCCCAGTAGAAGTCACCGGCGGAGCCGGCCATGGTCGTGGCGGCCGGGCCCAGGCCGACGGCGAAGCCAAGACCGAACCCCACGCCCTCGAACCCGGCCTCGCCGAAGCCCCCGATCGCCATGTCCTGCAGCGTGGTGCCGCCGGGCAGGTGGTTGACCGTCATCAGCTCCAGCGTCTTGCGGCCCAGGACGCGGTGCCCGTCGAGCTGGCCGCCGTTGGCCAGCATCTGGCAGAACGCCACGTAGTCGTCGGTCGTGGAGACGAGCCCGCCGGCCCCGGAGAGGTAGGTGCGGGGGCGCACGAACCCGTTGAAGAAGGAGCTCTCCAACAGGCGGGGCGTGTTGGCCGGGCGGTACTCGTAGCAGGCGGCGAACCGGGGCAGCGAGGCCTCGGGGACGAAGAACCCGGTGTCGACCATGCCGAGGGGCTCGAAGACCTCGCGTCGGAGGTACTCGTCGAAGGGCCGCCCCGAGAGGATCTCGACGAGCCGCCCCACGATGTCGGTGGAGATACCGTAGTTCCACTGCGTACCCGGATGGAACTTGAGCGGGTGCTCGGCCAGCAGCGCCGTGACGCTCTCGAGCGTCTGCCCGGCCCCCAGCGCGGCCCGCGCCTTGCCGAAGGCGTCGTCGATGGGGTTGCCGGGGAACAGCCCGCCGGGCAGCCCCGTCGTGTGCATCAGCACGTCGCGCATGTTCATCGGTCGCTCCGGCTTCACCAGCGTGACGGAGCCGTCGTCCCGCACCTCGCCGACCTGTTGGCCCCGCCACTCGGGGATGTAGCGGTGCACCGGGTCGAGCAGCTGGAACATCCCCCGCTCGTAGAGCTGCATGAGCGCGACCGAGGCGATGGGCTTGGTCATGGAGAAGATGCGGAAGATCGTGTCGTCCGCCATCGGGAGCTGCCGTTCCCGGTCCCTGAGCCCGAGCGAGCGCTGGTAGGCGACGTGTCCGCCGCGCACCACGGTGACCTGGCAGCCGGCGATCTTCCCGGTGTCGACGTACTGGGTGCCGAAGTGCTCGGTGATGCGCTCCAGGCGTTCCGCGCTCATGCCGGCCGCGTCGGGCTCGATCTTCATGCGCCCTCCCTCAGTTCTTCTGGCTCTGCTTCTGCTTCTGCTCGCGCAGGTAGGCGGCGGTGCCCTCGAGGAACGCGCCGACGTCCTTCTCCTTGGAGGCGGCGATGTCGTGGAACCACTCGGGCACGTAGACCTGGGCGGCGCCCGCGTCCAGCCCCGCCAGGATGGCGTCGACCGCCACCGACACCGGCTCGGCCGGCACCGGCAGGTCGGGCACGTCGTTGTCGGGCAGGGTGAACAGCTCGGTGTCGATCACACCTGGGTAGACCACCATGACCTTGATGCCGTCCTCCCACAGGTCCACGGCCATCGCCTCGGAGAAGGCGGTGAGCGCCGCCTTGGAGGCGTCGTAGGCTGCCTCGCCGGGGGCGCTGAGCTTGGCGGCGATCGACGAGATGTTGACGATGGTGCCCGACCCGCGCGCCAGCATCTGGGGCAGCAGGTCCAGCGTCAGGCGCATCGGCGAGAGGTAGTTGACGTGCATGACGGCGGTGACGGTGTCGATGTCGAGCGCAGTCGTGTGGCGGCGCTTGGGGATCCCCGCGTTGTTGACCAGCAGGTCGACGCCGCCGAACGCGTCCAGCACGTCGACGGCCAGCTTGTCGACCGCATCGGGGTCGGCCAGGTTGACCACCCACATCCGGCTGTCCGGTGAGTGCTCCATGCAGCGCCCCACGACCTCGGTGAGCCGCTCGGCTCGCCGGGCGCAGATGCCCACGACGGCGCCCCGCGCCGCCAGCGCCTCGGCCAATCCCGCCCCGATGCCCGACGAGCCGCCCGTCACGAGCGTGCGGCATCCCTGCAGGTCCAAGGCCATCTTCCACCCCGCTTTCGGTCCTGGTCGGACGCACCGGTCCGACCCCGGCTCACCTTACGCACAGCCGGCGCCGAACGGCCATTGACGAATTGTTGACACGGTAAATGCCGCTGTTCACGTCGCGTTGACAGGGGTCCCGGCAGCATGGCGCCCATGGCTGACTTCCTCGCAGTGCTGGGCTTCGTGGCGTTCGTCGCGGTGTTCATGGGCCTCATCTGGTGTCTGGAGCGGGTATGACCTGGGTTCAGGGACTCCTCCTCGGCATCTCAATCGTGATGTTCATCTACCTGGGCATCGCGATGTTCAAGCCTGAGTGGTTCTGACATGGGCTTCTTCTGGACCATCGTCCTCCTGATCGTCACCCTGGGGATCGCCTGGCGCTACCTGGGTTCGTATATGGCCGCCGTCTTCGACGGTCGCGTCCATTTTCTGGCCTGGCTGGAACGACCGTTCTACCGTCTCCTCGGGACCAGCCCCGACAGGGAGCAGTCCTGGCAGCGCTACGCCGGCTCGACCGTGATCTTCTCCGGCGTGTTCCTCGTCGTCGGCTACGTCCTCCTGCGGATCCAGGGGTCGCTGCCGCTCAACCCGCAGCACTTCGGGGCCGTGCCGCAGGCGCTCAGCTTCAACACGATCACCTCGTTCATGACCAACACCAACTGGCAGAACTACGGCGGCGAGACGACCATGTCGTACTTCTCGCAGATCGGCGTACTGACGGTGCAGCAGTTCGTGAGCGCCGCCGTGGGGATCGCCGTGGCCATCGCCGTGACACGAGGCTTCTCGCGCCGGAACTCGCCCACCATCGGGAACTTCTGGGTCGACATCACCCGCTGCTGTCTCTACATCCTGCTCCCGATCGCCTTCCTGGCGGGGATCGTGATGGTCGCCTTAGGTGCGGTGCAGACCCTCGCCGGCCCCGTGTCTATCCACAACGCCATGAACGGCGTCACGCAGACCATCCCGCGGGGGCCGGCAGGCTTCATGGGGCCGATCATGCAGCTCGGCACCAACGGCGGCGGGTTCTTCGACGTCGACCTGGGCCACCCCTTCGAGAACCCGACGGCCATCACGAACTTCATCTACATCTGGCTGACCCTCTCCATCCCCTTCGCGCTGACCTACACCTTCGGCAAGATGGTCGGGAGCATCCGCCACGGCGTGGCCCTGTTGATCGCCATGGTCCTGATCTTCGGCACCTGGGTCGGGTTCACCTCATACGCCGAGCACCAGAACAACCCGGCCATCGCGACGGCCGGCGTGCACTCCACCGTCGGCAACACCGAGGGCAAGAACTCCTATTTCGGCGACACGACAAGTGCTCTGTTCAACGTCTCGATGACCCAGACCTCCGACGGCGCCGTGGACAGCGCCACCGACTCGTACAACCCCATGGGCGGCTTCGGCCCAATGACCGGCATGATGCTCGGCGAGGTGACCCCGGGCGGGACCGGGAGCGGCCTGTACACGCTACTCATCTACGCCGTCATCGCGGTCTTCATCGGTGGCCTGATGATCGGGCGAACACCCGAGTACCTGGGCAAGAAGATCCAGGCCCGGGAGGTGAAGCTGGCCGGCCTGGCCGCGGTGGTGATGCCGGTCACCGTGCTGGTGGTCACGGCCATCGCGGTGTCGCTCCATGCCGGGCGGGCCGGCCCGCTGAACGCCGGTCCTCACGGATTCTCCGAGATCCTCTATGGCCTCACCTCGCAGGGGAACAACAACGGGTCGGCCATGGCTGGATTGACGGGCAATACCGCCTTCTACAACATCATCGGCGCCATCGACATGATGATCGGCCGCTTCGGGATCATGATCCCGGCCCTCGCGCTGGGTGGCGTCCTGGCCGCCAAGAACGTTGTGCCGGCGTCGCTCGGGACGTTCCGCACGGACAACGGCATGTTCGTCGGGCTGACCATCGGCGTCATCATCATCATCGGCGGCCTCACCTTCTTCCCTGCCGTCTCGCTCGGCCCCATCGTCGAGCAGCTCAGTCACGGAAAGTTCTTCTAATGACCACAGTGATGACACCACCGCAATCCCAGCCAGGCGACCTGCCACACGGCGTCGCGGGGTCTCGGAGTCTCTTCGACCGCCAGATCATGGGCCGAGCCCTCGTCGATGCCTTCAAGAAGCTCGACCCTAGGGTGCAGGTCAAGAACCCGGTCATGTTCGTCGTGCTCGTCGGCACCGTCGTCACTCTGATCGAGTCGATCGCGCATCCCAGCGTGTTCGACTGGTCCATCACCGTGTGGCTCTTCCTCACGGTGATGTTCGCCAACTTCGCCGAGGCGATGGCGGAAGGGCGAGGGAAGGCTCAGGCCGACACCCTGCGCCGCATGCGCGCCGAGACCGAGGCACGCCGTCTCACGCCGGCCGGCTCTGAGGAGCGGGTCGCGGCCGCGGAACTGGCCAAGGGGGACCTCGTGGTGTGCGAGGCGGGCGACCTCATCCCCTCGGACGGCGAGATCGTCGAGGGCATCGCCTCGGTGGACGAGTCGGCCATCACCGGGGAGTCGGCACCCGTCATCCGTGAGTCTGGAGGTGATCGCTCTGCCGTCACGGGCGGCACACGCGTGCTCTCCGACCGCATCGTGGTGCGTATCACGGCTGAACGTGGTCAGACCTTCCTCGACCGCATGATCACCCTGGTCGAAGGGGCCAACCGGCAGAGGACCCCGAACGAGATCGCCCTCACCATCCTCCTCGCCGTGCTGACCATCGTCTTCATCCCCGTCGTGGTCACACTGCAGGCCTTCGGCGTCTACTCGGGGGCGACGGTGTCGATCGTCATCCTGGTGTCGTTGCTCGTGTGCCTCATCCCGACCACCATCGGCGCGCTCCTCTCGGCCATCGGCATCGCAGGCATGGACCGGCTCGTCCAGCGCAACGTCCTCGCCATGAGCGGTCGTGCGGTGGAGGCGGCGGGCGACGTGCAGACGCTGCTGCTCGACAAGACCGGGACGATCACGCTCGGCAACCGCATGGCGTCGGCCTTCTACCCGGCGCACGGACACACCGAAGAGGAGGTGGCCGATGCCGCCCAGCTGGCCTCGCTGGCCGACGAGACGCCCGAGGGTAGGTCCATCGTGGTCCTGGCCAAGGAGCGCTTCGGCATCCGCGAGCGGGAGCTGCCCGTCGGTTCGCACGAGTTCGTCCCGTTCTCGGCGACCACCCGGATGTCGGGACTCGACGTCGATGGCCGCCAGATCCGCAAGGGTGCGGCCGATTCGGTACGGACCTGGGCGGTCGAGCAGGGGGGCACGCCGCCCGAGGGGCTCCAGGAGATCGTCGATCGCATCGCCCGGGCCGGGTCCACCCCGCTGGTCGTGGCGGACGGTCCGGTCATTCTCGGGGTGATCGAGCTCAAGGACGTGGTGAAGACCGGGATCCAGGAGAAGTTCGCCGAGATGCGCCAGATGGGGATCAAGACGGTCATGATCACCGGCGACAACCCGCTGACCGCTGCCGCCATTGCCCAAGAGGCGGGCGTCGACGACTTCTTGGCCGAGGCGACTCCCGAGGCCAAGTTCGAGCTGATCCGGAACGAGCAGGAGGGCGGGAAGCTCGTCGCCATGACCGGCGACGGCACCAACGACGCGCCGGCCCTGGCCCAAGCCGACGTCGGGGTGGCCATGAACACGGGGACGACCGCGGCCAAAGAGGCCGGCAACATGGTCGACCTCGACTCCAACCCCACCAAGCTGATCGACGTCGTCGAAATCGGCAAGCAGCTGCTGATCACCCGGGGATCGCTGACCACGTTCTCCATCGCCAACGACATCGCCAAGTACTTCGCCATCATCCCGGCGCTGTTCGTGGCCACGTACCCGCAGCTCAACGCGCTCAACATCATGAAATTGCACAGCCCGGAGAGTGCGGTGCTCTCGGCTGTGATCTTCAACGCCCTCGTCATCGTGGCACTGATTCCGCTCGCGCTGCGAGGAGTGAAGTTCAGGCCGGCGTCCGCAGAGGCGATCCTTCGCCGAAACGTCTTTATCTACGGCGTCGGCGGGATCATCGTGCCGTTCATCTTCATCAAGCTCATCGACCTCATCCTGGTCGCCCTCCACGCCTACTGATCGCGAGCCTCACATGATCACCCATCTCCGTCGCTCCATCATCACCGTCGTCGTCTTCACCGTCTTCTTCGGCTTCCTGTACGCCTTCGCCGGCACCGGGGTCGCCCAGGCCTTCTTCCGGGGCCAGGCAGACGGCTCCCTCACGGCGAACGGCTCGAGGCTCATCGGCCAGGACTGGTCGCAGACGACGTTGCCCGGGTCATCCGCTTGGGCAGCTGCGTGTTCCAGGGACGTCCCGACAACCTTGGGCCCTATGCCGGGTCAGCGAGCCCGGCCGCCGGTGGAGGGGACAACCCGCTGGAGGCCAACAACATCCCCGGCAAGCCAGGGGTCCTGAACAGCCGGCGCTTCCGCGACGACGAACCTCGGGCCTCGCTCGGAGACCCTTGCTGCAGAACACCCAGAAGCTGATCGCCTACTGGAAGGCGCGGGGCGTCAACCCGACGCCCGACCTGGTGACGACCTCGGGGAGCGGTCTCGACCCCGACATCACGCCGCAGGACGCGTACGCCGAGATCCCCATGGTTTCTCGTGCCACCGGGATCTCCCCATCTCGCGCTGCGGAGCCTGATCAACCAGCAGACCCAGGGCATGCCGCTCGGCTTCCTGGGCTCGCCCTTCGTCAACGTGCTGCAGCTCAACGAGGCGCTGGCCAAGCTGAAGGGTGAGCCACGATCGCCATCTGCGGCGGTCGTGCTCCGCAAGCGGAACACGGTGCGCGGGGAGATCGTCTCGGTGGTGTCAACCGAGCGGCCGTGGGTCCGCACCGATGCCGAGATCAGCGACGGGACCGGGACGCTCGTGCTGCGCTTCATCGGCCGTGCCTCGGTGCCGGGTCTCGCCGCCGGCCGCCGGCTCATCGCGCAGGGCACCCCGGGGCTCGTCGACGGCACCGTCGTGATGATCAACCCGCTCTACTCGTTCGTGACGGGCGAGTGAGCGTCGGGGACGAGCTGGTAGCCGATGCCGGGCACGGTCTTGAGGAGCCGGCCCTCCTCGTCCCCCATCTTCTTGCGCAGGCGGTGCGTGTAGACCCGCACGTAGTTGGACTCGGCGCCGTAGCCGGGCCCCCACACGTCCTTGAGGATCATGTGGTGGGTGCACACCTTGCCGGCGTGGCGGGCGAGGTAGGCCAGGAGCTCGAACTCCTTCGCCGTGAGCTGCAGCGGCGAGCCCGCCAGCGTCGCCATGTGGTGCACGAGGTCGATGTCGAGGTCGCCCACCTCCAGCGTGGTGGGGTGCTCGAGCGGCCTCACGCTGGCGGGCGGCGGCGTGGCGGAGGGCCACCCGGAGGCGGGCCTCGAGCTCGGCCATGCCGAACGGCTTGGTCACGAAGTCGTCGGCCCCGCTGTCGAGCGCCTCCACCTTGCGGCGCTCGTCGCCGTAGGCGGACAGCACGACGATGGGCACGTCGGAGAACTCGCGGATGCGGCGGCACACCTCCAGGCCGTCCACGTCGGGCAGGCCGAGATCGAGGATGACCAGATCCGGTCCGCCCAGGGCGACCTGGTTGACGGCCTCCGTCCCCGAGTGCGCGGTGAGCACCTCGTCGCCCGCGGGCGGTCAGGCCGATCCGGAGGGCCTTGAGCAGCGAGGGATCGTCGTCGACGACGAGGACCTTGGTCATGGCGCGGTCAGGCAAGCTCGGCGCCGGTGACGCGGGTCTTCGCACGGCACCGTGAAGACGACCCGGGCGCCCCGGGCGACGTCGGGGTCGATCCAGATGAGCCCGCCGTGCGCCTCGACGAAGGCCTTGGCGATGGCCAGGCCGAGGCCGGCCCTGCCCCCGCCGCCGTTCTGGCTGAACATCTCGAAGACGCGCTCCCGCTCCTCGCGGGCGATGCCGGGACCGTCGTCGCTCACGGCGATCTCGACCCGGGTGGCGGCGCTCCCCGGTGCGGTCCGCGCGGCCACGCGGATGCTGCTGTCGTCGGGGGACAGGCGTTCCGCGTTCTCCAGCACGTTCGCCAGGACCTGGCTCATGAGGACGTGATCGAGGTGCAGGAGCGGCAGGTCGTCCGGTGCGTCGACCCTGATGCGGCCGGGCGCCACCAGGCCGCCCAGCGACGCCACCGCCTCGGTGACCAATTCGTCGAAGGCGACGGTCGTCGGCCGCAGCTCGAGCGCCCCGGCCTCGATGCGGGTCATGTCGAGCAGGTTGGTCACGAGCCGGGCCAGGCGGTCCGCCTGCAGCTCGATGAGCTCCAGGAGCTCGGCCCGGTCCTCGGGTCCGAGCGGGGCGTCGACTTGGCGCAGGCTGGACACGGCGGTCTTGATGGAGGCGAGCGGCGTCCGCAGGTCGTGCGAGGCGGCGCCCATCAGCGCTCTGCGCCAGCGGTCGATCTCCTCCAGGAGGCGGGTCCGCAGCGCCTGCTCGCGGAGCTGGGCCCGGTCGACGGTGAGCGCCGCCTGGTTGGCGAACGTGCCGAGCAGGTTCCTCTCCCGCTCCGCCAGCTGCACGTCCTGGAGCACGAGCATGCCGACGGGCCGGTGGCTCACCACCAGCGCCACCGACACCCGGCGTGGCCCGGTGTCGTCGACCAGCCCGAGGGAGCGGGCCTGGCCACCCCCCGACGTCACGGAGGCCACGTCGGCGTCGGTCAGGGTCTGGCCGGCCGTGGCGGCCACCCGCAGCACCTCGCGCGGACCCCGTGGCGTCACGTCCGCCGTCAGGCAGCACGAGTGCCGTCCAGCGCGGCACGAAGACGCTCTGCACGGTGCTGACGATGTGCGTCAGGAGCTGCGAGAGGGTGAGGTCGCCGATGAGCGCCTGCGACAGCTCGAACAGGCGTTCCGACTCCTCGGTCCGCCGCAGCGCCTCCTCCCGTGCGTCGCCGCTGGCTCGCGACGACCTGAGCCACGACGAGCACGACGACGACGTAGACGGCGAGCGCAATCCAGTTGGAGGGCGAGCGCACCGTCAGGGTGTTGTACGGCGGGAGGAAGAAGTAGTCGTAGACGAGAAAGCCGGCGAGCGCGCCGACGACGCCGGGGACGAACCCGCCGATGACCACGCCCGCCAACGCCGGCAGCACGAACGCCAGTGCAGGGATGGCGATGCTGAGGTGGGACCGGAAGGGGAGCAGCAGGGCCAGGAGCGCGCCCAGGCCGGCCAGCGTGACGACGATCCCCAACGTCGTACGCTGGTACGTTGCCCTTGGTAACCAGCCCGCTTCGTCTCACGTACGTCACTACTTTCCGTCCCTCGGAGGGTCCTCCGAGTGTACCGACGCGCTGATGGGACCCGGCGAAAGGCCCAGATGAGCAAGAGCGGCGAAGACGAAGGGGTACGGCCCACCGGGCGCTTCCGTGTGTACCTCGGCGCGGCGGCCGGCGTCGGCAAGACCTGCGCCATGCTCGACGAGGGGTGGCGCCGGTTCCAGCGCGGGGCCGACGTCGTGGTCGGGTTCGTGGAGACGCACAAGCGGCCCTACACGATGGAGCAGATCCGCGACCTGCCCGTCGTCCAGCGCAAGACGGTGGAGTACCGGAACTCGGTCTGGGAGGAGATGGATGTCGACGCCGTCATCGCCCGCAAGCCCGAGGTGGCCCTGATCGACGAGCTGGCCCACACGAACGTGCCCGGGTCCGGGCGTCACGAGAAGCGATGGGAGGACGTGCTCGAGATCCTCGATGCGGGCATCGCCGTCATCACGACGGTCAACATCCAGCACATCGAGTCCCTGGCCGACGCCGTCGAGCGGATCACCGGTGTCGGTGTGCGCGAGCGGGTGCCCGACTGGGTGGTGCGGCGGGCCGACCAACTCGAGCTGATCGACTCCTCGGCGGACCAGCTGCGCCGCCGCATGCTGCACGGGAACATCTATCCGGAGCACAAGGTGCCCGCGGCGCTGAACGGGTTCTTCCGGGCCGAGAACCTCGTGGCGCTCCGCGAGCTCTCGCTGCGCTTCGTGGCCGACGAGACCGAGGAGGAGCTCCTCGAGTTCCTCCGCTCCAAGGGCATGGCCGGTGAGCTCTGGGAGACGACGGAGCGGATCATGGTGGCCGTGACCGGCGCCCCGGGGAACGCGTCGGTGATCCGGCGGGCGGCCCGCATCGCGGCCCGCATCAAGGCCGACCTCATCGCCGTGCACGTGGTCTCGGGGGACGACGCGTCACGGGCCAGCACGGCGGAGCTCGAGGAACTGGTCAAGGCGGTGGGAGGCCGGTGGCAGACGCTCGAGGGCGACGACGTGGCCAAGACCATCTTCGCCGCTGCCGTCGACCAGCAGATCACCCAGATCGTGGTCGGCACCTCGCGGCTGACCCGCTGGCAGTCGATGACCAGGGGCTCGGTGATCCAGCAGATCCTCCGCATGGCGTCGGAGAACGACATCGACCTGCACGTCATCGCTCGGCGTGACGAGCCGAGACGGTCGTCGCCGACGCTCACGTAGCGGACGACGGCGAGGTCAAGTCCCCGTCAGGTCGGCGAAGGCAGCGTCGGCAGCGAGCGATGGCCGCCGCCTGCATGCAGCGGTTGAGATGCGCCAGCGCCTTGGCCCGCCGCGGGTCGCGCGCCAGGTACTTGGCCAGCGCCACGGGGTCGGCGGAGCCGTCCGGCTTGCTCAAGCGCGAAGACGGCCTGGTCGACGATGTGCTCGTCGGGTCGGTCGCTGATACCCCGGTACACCGACCACTCGACGCCCGCCTCCTCGCAGACCTCGGCCACGCCGGCGGCCTCCATGTCGACCGCCCCGAAGCCGCGTTCGAGGATCGGTCGCCAGACGTCGTCCCCGTCGAACAGGCCGTCGGTGGTCATGAGCCCGCCGCGACGCCCGGCGGGGAGCGAGGGGGTGCGGTTCGGTACTCGGGACCGTCGGGGTAGAGCTGTACCCGGCTCGGGCACCATCAGCGAGCCCGACGGGCAGCTGCGGGTCGAGCCCGCCGGCGATCCCGATGACCATGACGTGGTCGACACGGCCCGGCGGCGAGCGCCCGCCGGGTGGCCTCCCGGGCCAGGGCGGGACCCATGCCGGTGACGAGCGTCACCACCGACCAGTCGCCGGCGGAACCGGTATGGGAGAAGACGCCGGTCCCCTTCGCCGGTCTGCAGGCCGAACGACTTGACGATCGCCTTGAGCTCGGGCTGCATGGGGGCGAGGACGACCACCCGCTTGGTCAGCGGTTGTCACCCTCTCATCATGGCCGATCCTTCGCTAGCGTGGGCGGCCCGCCAGTCAGATGAGAGGAGAGCCATGCCCAGTGCCGAACAGGTCGTCCGGGACTTCTGTGCCGCGGCGAGCACGCGGGACCCCGAGGTGCTGCGTGCTTTCTTCTCCGACGAGATCGTCTACCACAACATCCCGATGGAACCGGCCGAGGGCATCGAGGCCACCATGGCGGTGATCGACATGTTCGTCAACATGTGCGACGCCCTGGAGTTCGAGATCCACCACCTGGCCAGCGACGGTGGGACCGTGCTCACCGAGCGGACCGACATCTTCTCCATCAAGGGCAAGACCGCCCCCCTGCCCGTCATGGGTGCCTTCCAGGTCACAGACGGGAAGATCACCGCATGGCGGGACTACTTCGACATGGCGCAGGTGACCGCCATGTTCGAAGCGGGGTAGCGGTCCGGCGTCAGAGTCTGCTCATCGGCAGGCCGTCATGGCTGCTGCTCAGTAGCTGTGGCAGTGCCCCGGTGCGTCGGGCGGTCCTCCGACGTACTGCGCCTCCCAGGCCAGCTGCACCGACAGCGGCGCGCTGCCTGCGGTCGGGTAGCCGTCGAAGTCGTGCCACTCGAGGATCCCGAAGTACCCGGCGTACGGGTCGTCGCGTCCACCCTCCTCGCAGATGGCCGTCGCCAACCATGCGGCCGGGATGGTGTGCTCCTGGGCCGCGACCGCCTGGAAGAAGGCCAGGGCCTTGTAGAAGGCGTGGCCTGCTGGGCCGCCTGGACTGCGTTGGAGTAGGTCGACCATCTTGGCGACCTTGCGCGCCTGGGAGTAGGACATCAACTTGTCGTTGATGCGCACTGCATGGTGCATGTCGGCACCCTGGTGCGAGCTGACCGCCTGGTGGCGGGTCGCCTGTGCCCAGGCGGGATCGCTGCTGAACAGCGACATGAGTACAACTGGAACGGCAACAACAATGACGGCCACCGCCGTCGCGAGTGCAATGCGGATCCGCACGGCACCTCCCTTCGTTGGGCGCGCGCTCGGCGCACGCCTGGCTCTGCTCGGTGTAGGCGGGCTCCGGCCAGTGCATTCGCGCCCCGAACGGCGAGCGGGCAGGCGTCGCGTTCTGGCAAGTCGCCGCAGGGTGTGCGGCCGGTTGGTACAGCCCTTTGGAGTTGTGCTCGGTGTCGTCCTCAATTCGGGGTCCCGGCACGCCGGGGCCCATCGACGGCTCGGTCCTCACAGCCCGCAGACGTAGCGGGTGGTCCAGGGCGCCCAGCCGCGCTGGGCGTACAACGCTCAATGCGGCCGCGTCCTGCGTCGCAGCGGGGTATGACTGGGCCGGACCCGGCAAGCCGGTCACACTCGTCCACGTCCCGTCCGCGAACTGGTAGGCGCCACCACCACCCTCTCCGTAGTTGCCACCGGACTCGTGCTGGCGGATGCAGGCCCAGTCGGCCGTGTCGGTGCTCGTTGCATCCGAAGCAGCGCCGGCCGGTGCCGCGGCCGGTGCCGCAGCTGGCGCCGGAGCCGCTGCCGCCGCCGCAGCCGCTGCCGCCTGGGCGCGCGGCCGCCGCCGCGGCTGCCGCTGCCTGAGCGGCCGCCTGCTGTTGCTGCTGCACCGCGACCGCCTTGAAGAAGGCGAGGTCGGCGAAGTAGGTCGCCTCCTGATGCGCCGTCACGGCGTTGTAGAAGGTCGCCATCTTGGCGACCTTCTGGGCCTCGGCATACGACATCAACTTGAGGTTGATCTTCACCGCCCCGTGTTGGCTGATGGCCTCGTGGCCGGTCACCCGCGCCGAAGCTGCGGGGGTACTGCTGAACAACGCGAAAAGAACTACTGGTATGGCAATGACGGCCACCGCCGTCGTGAGTGCAATGCGGATCCGCACGGCACCTCCCTTCGTCGGGCGCGATGGAGCGCCAGGCTCTGCTCGGTGTGGGCGGGCTCCGGCCATTGCATTCGCGCCCCGAACGGAGAGCGGGAAGGCGTCGTCCGTTCTGGCTTATCGCCGCAGGGTGTGCGGCCGGTTGTGTACAGCCCCTGGGTTGGTCCTGGGTGGTCGTCCTCGATTCGTCGTCTCGGCGGCCTGCGGGCAGGCGCGTCGAGACCCTGATTGGTCTGAGCGAACCCGATCGGCTCGGTACTTTCTCAATGCAGCCCGGACTGTGTGCACGGCTTGCAACCGAAAGGCCGATCTGGCTTTGTGGCGATCAATGTAGCAGGAGGCTTAACGGAACGAGCATTCACCATCAAACTGCCGCTTGAACTGGGGTTTTACCGCCAGAGTTTGTGATGAGATTCACAAACCCCCAGGTCGACAAGGTCTATTTGAGTCAATAAACCGCGTAAATTGTCCTTAATTTCCAAAAAATGCGGCCTGACCAGTGGCAACGCTCATCGCTCTAAGAGACGCGCAACGTCCGACGCGCCCGTGCGGCGGCGCATCGCGCTGCCTAGGGTCCCGAGCCGAAACGGCACGACGAGGAGGTCCCGGGTGCCATCGAGCGTCACTGTCACCGAACGCGACCGCTACACCGTGGCGGGGTTGATCCGGCACCTGGCGCGGGTCCAGCCGGACACCGAGATGCTCGTGCTCGGGACGGAACGGCGCACCTGGGCCGACGAGTTCGACGCCGCATGCCGCGTGGCGCAGGCGGCAACGCGCGATGGGCTCGGCGTCGGTGACCGGATCGCCATTCTCGACCGCAACGGAATCGTCTACTTCGACTTCCTCTTCGGGGGTTCGTTGCTCGGCGCCGTCAACGTGGCGGTCAACTGGCGCCTCTCGCCCTCCGAGATGGCGGCCGTCATCGACGACTCCGGTGCACGCGTCCTGGCGATCCACGCGGACTACCTTCCGGCCCTGTCCGACATGCGGAGTGGTCTTCCCGCGGTCGGGCGCATCGTGGTGATCGGACCCGGCCGTGAGGCCTGTGCCGATCCACGCGCCCTGACCTACGAGGCGTGGATCGAAGGGTGCCCGGCCGAGGATCCGGGTCACGTCGGGACGCCCAGCGAGGTGAGCATGCAGCTCTACACCTCCGGCACGACCGGACTGCCCAAGGGCGTCATGTTGACCAACGCCAACCTGTCGACCGCGATCGGGGATGCGGGCGAGACATTCAGCATCCGGAGCGACACGGTGAGCCTGGTCGCCATGCCGCTGTTCCACATCGGCGGGTCCGGCTGGGCGCTGTGCGCCATGTCTCGCGGCGGGCGATCGATCATCCTGCGCGACGTCGACCCGTCTGTGCTCCTCCAACTGATCGCCACGGAGCGGATCACCGAGATGTTCGTCGTGCCGGCCGTGCTGATGCTCCTCCTGGCGACGCCGGCGCTGGCCGCGACTGATCTCTCGAGCCTCCGGCTCATCTTCTACGGCGCGTCCCCGATCTCAGAGGACGTCCTGGTCAAATGCATGGCGGCGTTCGGCTGTGGCTTCTGCCAGGTCTATGGAATGACCGAGACCACCGGCGCCATCACGGCCCTGCCTTTCGCAGACCATGATCCGGACGGCCCCCGCCGGGGCCTCTTGCGTTCGGCCGGCAAGCCGCACGATTCGGTGGAGCTTCGTGTGGTCGACCCCGACTCCGGCGCGGACGCCGGTCTCGGCGAGGTCGGCGAGGTGTGGACGCGATCGCCCTACAACATGGCCGGCTACTGGGGGAAGCCCGACGAAACTGCGGCAACCGTCGATGGCGACGGGTGGTTACGCACCGGGGACGCCGGGTACTTTGACGCCGAGGGCTATCTCTACCTCCACGACCGGATCAAGGACATGGTCCTGAGCGGGGGCGAGAACATCTATCCGGCCGAGGTCGAGAACGTGCTGCTTTCGCATCCCGCCGTCGTCGACGCTGCGGTCATCGGAGTGCCCGACGACACGTGGGGCGAGACCGTCAAGGCCATCGTCGTGCTGGCTCCGGGGGCCGAGCTCGACGAGCCGGGTCTCATCGCGCACTGCCGCAGCAATCTGGCCCACTACAAGTGCCCGACGTCGGTCGACGCCGTCGAACGCCCTGCCCAGAAACCCTTCCGGCAAGATCCTGAAGCGCGAGCTCCGTGCGCCCTATTGGGCCGGCAAGCAGCGCGCCATCAACTGAGCGCCGAACCAGAGGCGGGGCGGAGGACCTCGTCGTTGGACAACTGCTAGCCGAAGGTGAAGTCGTAGGCCTCGACGCCGGGAGAAACGGTCAGCGTGAGCGTGCCGGTTTGCAGCGCGCCCGACGACAACAGCGTGTAGAGCTTGGGGATGCCGGCGATGGTCAACGTCGTCAGGTGACGGCCGTTGTAGGACACGCCGACGGTGCCCTGCCCACTCATCACGAGGTAGACGTCGTTCGCGGTGAACTGGAGGCCCAGGGTGGCGTTCGACCCGGCTGTCGCCTCCTCGCTGTGGACAGTCCATGTGCCGCCGAAGGCGAGGCTGTTCGATGCGATAGTGGACGGCGCGTGGTAGACGATCGTCTTGTCCGGCGCGACTGACGTGCCCACCTCGTTGCTCAAGCGGCTGTACCCGACGTAGCTCTCGGGGGTGATGGCGTCGTTGGTCGGCGTCTTGTCCGGGACGTCGGTCCGCGCCGGAAGGTTGGTGACCCCGTTCGCGGTGAGCAGCATCCTGATGTTGTTCTCCATGCTGTCGTAGCCGCCCTCCCCGAAGTTGTAGGCACGCACGACGCCCGTCGGGTCGATGAGGTAGTCCGCCGGCCAGTACTGATTGTTGTAGGCGTCCCAGGTGGCCAGGTTGTCGTCCACGGCGACGGGGTAGTCGATGCCCAGGTTGCCTGCGGCGCTCTCCACGTTCGACACGACGTGTTCGAAGGCGAACTCGGGGGCGGAAACGCCCACGACCACGAAACCGTCCTTCTTGTAGTCGTTGTACCAGCCTTCCACGTGGGGCAACGCGCGCTGGCAATTGATGCACGAGTACGTCCAGAAGTCGATCAGTACCACCTTGCCGCGGAGCTGCCTGAGAGTCAGAGGCTGGTTGCCCGGCGTGTTGAACCATGCCGTGATGCCGGTGAAGTCCGGAGCGCGGCCGAGGTTGGGCAGGTTCGTCTTGTTCGCCATGAACACGGCCGGCTTCTGCGGTGACGCGGAGCTCGCGGTGCGGGGATGTGGTGGTCGTCGTGGTGCCGGCGGCCAGGTGCCCGCTCTGTGAGTTGCCCTCATCGGTGGCCGCACACGTCGCCTTCTTTCCCTCCAGTTTGGCGTTGGCAGCCGCGAATTGGTTCTGGTGCTCACCGCTCAGCTGTCGCAGCTGGCTGCACGCCGAGTTGGTCGACTCAACGTGATCCTCGAGCGCGGTCGTGTACCCGGGTACGTCCCGCTGCAGTGCCCCGAGCCAGTTGAAGGCGATGGCCAGAGTCGTGAGGCCGAGCACGATGCCCGCCACCTTGCGGACCGCCGGCAGGTGGCTGCGCAACGACGACCACGACGTCGTGGCGCGCTGGGCCACCACCGCCAGGACCAGCAGTGGGACGGTGACCCCCAGCGCGTAGAAGAGAGTGACGAGGAGCGAGGTCGCGCCCACCTGGTGGTGGGCCGCCGCCACCGAGATCGCCGTCAGCACGGGTCCGGCACACGGCACGAAGACCAGGCCGAGACTCAACCCCAGGACGAAGCCTCCCCCTTCGGTGGCGTAGCGAGAGGCGCCGAGCCGGGCGAAGGGTCGCTCAATGACCTCGCCCAGCTTCGGCACGAGGAGCCCGGCCGACAGCAGTCCGAGCATGGCGACGCCGAGCCAGAACAGGAGGTCCTGGGGGAGGTGGAGGAAGCTGAGCAGCGACGAGGCGAAGAGGACCGAGAGGCTGAAGCTCACCACCAGGCCGGCGATGATGACGTAGGGCCGTGTACGGCTTGTCCCCGCCGAGCCCCCCGCCATGACCACCGGGATCACGGGGACGATGCAGGGTGAGATCCCGGTGATCAGTCCGCCGAGGAACGCGATCAGGAGCAGCTCACCCATGGAGATCGCTCTGTTGCCGGCGGTCAGGCTGCACTGGCGCTGCTCCTTCGGGTCGTCCCTCCGGGTCATGAAGCTACTGGCCCTCGGCCGGCGAGATGTATCGCCCCCGAGGCATGACGGCGGGCCCGGCGCGCAGCAGACTGTCGCGCAGTGATCAATGTCAATTGGATCTTCCTCGGGACCGCAATCGGCGCGCTGGGCACGTCCGTATACCTGCGGGACACCCTGCGGGGAACCACGAAGCCGAACCGGGTGACGTGGCTCCTGTGGGCCGTCGCGCCGTTGTTGGCCGCCATGTCGAGTTCAAGGAGGGCGTGGGCCTGCGCGCCCTGCCCACCTTCATGGTGGGCTTCATGCCGCTGCTGGTCTTCGCCGCCTCTTTCCACAATCCCGACGCGGTGTGGAGGATCCGCCGGATCGACTACGCATGCGGCGCGATGTCGGTCGTCGGCACCGTGACCTGGCTCGTGACCCGCAACGGCGTCGTCGCCATCACGGCGGCCATCGCCGCCGACTTCCTGGCCGGAGTGCCCGACGATGATGAAGAGCTGGACCCACCCGGAGACCGAGACGGTGTACTCCTACATCGGAGCCGTCGTCTCCATGGCGATCCTCCTCCTGACGGTCCAACACTGGACCTTCGAGGTGGCGGCGTTCCCGATCTTCATCGTCTGTATGGCGTCGGCCGAGGTCGTCCTGGTCGGTCTGGAACCTGGCCCGCGCTGGCGCCGGCGCCCGTGACCGCCCCGCATCGCTGGCCGAACCGGCCGCACCGGGATAGAGCACAGGCGCTCCCGGCTGCTAGAACCAGCCGGGAGAGAACGATGAGCCGAAGGAGAGTGCCGTGCCCAGCGCCCACGTCAATGGCATCGACATCGAGTACGTCACCGAGGGCGACCGGGCCGACCCGGCCCTGCTGCTCGTCATGGGGCTCGGAGCTCAGCTGATCACCTGGCCGGAGGGCTTCGTCGACGGTCTGCGCGACCGCGGCTTCTTCGTGATCCGCTTCGACAACCGTGACTGCGGCCTGTCGACCAAGTTCGAGGGCCTGCCCGAGATCACGGCGCTCTTCACCGGCGACACATCCTCGGCCCCCTACAGGGTGGAGGACATGGCGGACGACGCCGCCGCTCTGCTCACCGAGCTCGGCATCGCGCGTGCACACGTCGTCGGAGCGTCCATGGGGGGCATGATCACCCAGGCACTGGTGATCAACCATCCGGACCGCTTCCTGTCCGCCTGCTCCATCATGTCGACCACCGGCGACCGGTCGGTGGGTGCCCCGACCGGCGAGGCCATGACGCGCGTTGCTGCGGCCGGTGGCGACGAGCCGCGAGGAAGCCATTGAGGCCAGCCTGGCCGGAAGCCGGGTGATCGGCTCGCCGGCGTACCCGGCGGACGAGGGGATGCTGCGCGCCAGGGCCGCCGCCGCGTACGACCGCTCCTACTGCCCCGACGGCACGGCCCGCCAGCTGGCCGCCGTCCTCGCGCTCGCCCGACCGCACCGAGGGGCTCCACGGCGTTCGCCTGCCCTTCCTCGTCATTCACGGGGAGGCAGACCCGTTGGTCACCCTGAGCGGTGGCCTGGCGACCGCCGCCGCGGTGCCGGGATCGAAACTGATCACGATTCCGGGCATGGGGCACGACCTGCCGCAGGAGCTGTGGGGTCCGATCACCGACGCCATCGTCGTCCAACACGGAGCTCGCCGCCGTCTGAGGCCCTCAGGCGTCGAGCGAATTGGCCGCCGCCACCGACGCCAGCCAGGCCGCGCTCGGCTTGGCTGTGCGGGCGAATGTCTCTCGGTCGACGCTCACGATGCCGAACCGGGGCCGGTAGCCCAGCGCCCACTCGAAGTTGTCGAGCAGCGACCAGTAGGTGTAGCCCCGTACGTCCACCCCGTCCGCGACGGCGTCGAGAAGACCGCCCAGCGCCTGGCGCACATAGTCGATTCGTTGCTCGTCGTCGGTCGTCCCGATCCCGTTCTCGGTGACGAGCAGGGGGACCGTGCCGCCGGTGTAGGCCCATGCTCGCCGGAGGCAGTTGCCGAGCGCGGCCGGGTAGAACTCGTAACCCATGTCGAGCACCGGCACCCCGTCCTCGTAGCCGGCCCAGCCTTCAGGGCCGATGAGCATGCGGGTGTAGACCTGCACCCCCACGAAGTCGTCGCCCTTGACGGCATCGAGGAAGACGTCCTCGGCATGGTGCCGGATGCTCTCGAGTTTCTCTTGCCCCCCCGGGGCCGGCTGGTAGTCGGTCATCGAAAGGGTCAGGCCGACGGGGACAGCCGGGGCATTCGCCCTGATGGCGTCCACGGCCACGCGGTGCGCATCGGCCAGGCGTGCCGACACGGTGCGGGAGAGTGCCACGTCGCTCTTGCCTGGCGGGAACATCCCGGCGTGCCAGCCCATGGTGGCCACGATGTTGGGTTCGTTGACGGTGCAGGCGCGCGCCATGACACCGCCCAACGCCTGGGCGACGACGGTGCAGAACCTCCCGAATCGCTCGACCGCGAGGTCGCTCTCCCAGCCACCCTGTGCCGTGAGCCAGATCGGCGTCGTGAAGTGATGGAAGGTCACGACCGGATCGATGCCCCGCTCGCGCAACCGGACGCACTGGCGCCGATAGTGCGCCAGTGCGGCCCGGGAGAACTCGCCCTCGGCCGGCTCAATGCGGCTCCACTCCACCGAGAAGCGGTGGTTGTCGAATCCGAGGCCGGCGACGAGGTCGACATCCTGCTCCCAACGGTCCCACGAGTCGCAGGCGTCGCCCGACGGCTCGGCGCATCCCGATCCGGGCGTGTGCTCGAAGGCCCACCAGTCGTTGTTGGTGTTTCCGCCCTCAATTTGGTGAGCCGCCGTGGCCGTGCCCCACATGAAGCCCCCGGGAAACGCCCGTCCGCCTCCCGTCCCAGCCATCGGTGCGCCTCCCACTTGCGTTGGGTTCCTGGGCGGCACGGTATCGTTCCCTGACGATGGCGTCACATTCCCCGTCGACGACCCACGTCCCCGATTCGGAGCGGCCACTCACCGACGCGCCGGTTGCCGGGTCGGTGGGGGAGGCCGCGCCCATCCCGATGGTTGAGGCGCACGGGCTCGTCAAGCGATTCGGCGACTTCGTGGCGGTCGACCACGTCGACTTCAGCATCGCCAAGGGCGAGTCGTTCGGGTTCCTCGGCCCCAACGGGGCTGGCAAGACATCGACCATGCGGATGATCTCGTGCATCAGCCCACTGAGCGGCGGCACGCTGCGTGTACTGGGGATGGACCCGGGGACCCAGGGGCCGCGCATCCGGGCCCGGATGGGCCTGGTGCCGCAGGAGGACTCGCTGGACCTGGAGCTCACGGTGCTCGACAACCTGATGATCTACGGGCGTTACTTCGACATGCCGAAGAAGGTGATCCGCGAGCGCGCGGACCAGCTGCTCGACTTCGCACAGCTGACCGAGCGCGCCCACGACAGGGTCGACCCGCTGTCGGGCGGCATGAAGCGACGGCTCACGATCGCGCGGGCGCTCATCTCCGACCCGGACCTGCTGATACTGGACGAGCCGACGACCGGTCTCGACCCCCAGGCCCGCCACCTGCTCTGGGACCGCCTCTACCGTCTGAAGCAGGACGGTGTCACCCTGGTCATCACCACCCACTACATGGACGAGGCCGAGCAGCTGTGCGACCGCCTCGTCGTCATGGACAAGGGCCGCTTCGCCGCCGAAGGTACGCCCCGCCAGCTCATTGAGGCGTTCTCGACCAAGGAGGTGGTCGAGCTGCGCTTCGCGCCGGGCCGCCATGAGGAGGTGGCGCCGTCGCTGGCCGAGCTGGCCGAGCGCCAGGAGGTGCTGCCCGACCGCATCCTTCTCTACACCGACGACGGCGATGCCGCACTGGCCGAGGTGGCTCGGATGGGGCACGTCGCCGAGAGCACGTTGGTGCGCCGCTCCACGCTCGAAGACGTGTTCCTCCGCCTCACCGGCCGCTCCCTGGTGGACTGATCCGTGACGGCGGTGAGCGGCGCAGGTGCGCCGGGCGGCGCGGCGCTGTTCCGGCACGGCGACGAGGTTCCGGCCCGCCGCATGGCGACGCCGATGTGGCTGCGTGCGGCCCGTTACTGGGGTTACCAGTACAGGCGGACCTGGCGCAGCTCAGTCGTGACCAGCTTCCTCATCCCGGTGCTCTACCTGGCCGCCATGGGGGTCGCGCTGGGTTCGCTGATCGACAAGCACTCCCACGGGGTCGACGGTGTGACCTATGTGGCCTACCTGGCTCCGGGCCTGCTGGCGGGTACGTGCATGCAGATCGGCACCAACGACGCCACGTACCCGGTGATGGGCGCGATCAAGTGGGTGCGCACCTACATGGCCCAGCTGGCGGCGCCGCTCGACGTCTACGACGTGCTGCTGGGTCACCTCGCCTGGATCGCGGCGCGGCTCGCCATCGTGGTCTCGATCTACCTGGCCGTCATGGCTGCCTTCGGCGTCGTGTACTCGCCGTGGGCGCTGCTCGCTCTGCCGGCCGGCGTGCTGACAGGTGCGGCGTTCGCCGCACCTGTGAGCGCGTTCGCCGCCACCCAGGACAAGGACTCGTCGTTCTCCACGCTCTATCGCTTCGCCATCATCCCGATGTTCCTCTTCTCGGGCACCTTCTTCCCGATCTCACAACTGCCGACGTGGCTGCAGGTCGTGGCCTACGTCACGCCGCTCTACCACGGGGTCACACTGTGCCGCGACCTCACGCTCGGCCAGGTCGGATGGGCGGACTTCGGGCACGCGGCCTACCTCTGCGCGTGCGTCGCCGTGGGCTACGCGGCAGGCCGCCGGACCTTCGCCAAGCGGCTGGTGGTATGAGGCGGTGCCCGTGAGCACGACAGACACGGTCGCAGTGACCGACAGGCGGCCGCCTGGCGTCGCCATGCGGATCACACCCCTCGCGCTCTTGGGCGGGCGCCACGCTTCGAGGGTGCTCGAGCGCAACATCCTCGTGTACCGACGCTCGTGGATCTTCATCGTCTCCGGCTTCTTCGAGCCGCTGTTCTACCTCCTCTCCATTGGGATCGGCCTGTCCCACCTCGTCGGACCGATCGATGTGGACGGCCGGATGGTGCCCTACACCGCTTTCGTCGCACCAGGCTTGCTGGCCTCGTCGGCGATGAACGGGGCGATGCTGGACTCGACCTTCCTTGTCTTCTTCAAGCTCAAGATCGCCAAGACCTACGACGCCATGCTGTCGACGCCGCTCGGCGTGGGCGACGTCGCGATCGGGGAGCTCAGCTGGTGCGTCCTGCGGGGCACGCTGTACTCGGGGGCCTTCCTGGCCATCATGGCGATCCTCGGCTACACCGTCTCGCCGTGGGCCGTGCTCTGCTGGCCGGCCGCGGTGCTGATCAGCCTGGCCTTCGCGTCTGCCGGCATGGCCGGCACGACCTACATGCGGACCTGGCAGGACTTCGACATGGTCTCGTTGGCCTTCATCCCACTGTTCCTCTTCTCCGCCACCTTCTACCCGCTCACCGTGTACCCGGGGTGGCTGCAGGCCCTGGTGCGCTGCACGCCCCTCTACCAGGGGGTGGTGCTCGTGCCGCGCCGCAGACCTGGGTATCTGGAGCTGGACCCTGCCGGGTCATATCGCCTACCTGGCGGTCATGGCGGTCGCCGGGGTCGTCATCACCCGGCGCCGTCTCGGAGCGCTGCTCCTGCCGTAATCGATCGACCCCGGCGGCCGGTACCGTGGTGCCGCATTTCCGAACGAAGAGGGATCCGAGGCAATGAACATCGTGGTGAGCAACGTCAAGGGCGGGGCGGGCAAGACGACCACCGCCGTCTACCTGGCCGCGGTGGCGGCGGACCGGGGCCGAGGACCCATCCTTCTGGTCGACGCCGACCCCCAGGGGTCGACCGCAGAGTGGTACGACGCCGATCCGTTTGAAGGGGTCGAGTTGGTCGAAGGACCCAGCGTCCGCACCGTGACCAAGGCGATGAACCAAGAGGACGGCCTCGTCGTCGTCGACACCCCGCCCGGTGAAGGGAACGTCGTGCAGGCCGCGCTGGCCCGGGCCGACGCCGTCATCATCCCGACCCGCGCCGGTGGTGTCGAACCCAACCGGGTCGTCACGACCCTGGAGATGACGCCCCGGAACATCCCGGCCGGCGTCGTCATCTGCTCGGCCCGGCTGGGTACCAACGACCTGGAGGCCACCGTCGAATGGTGGACCGAGCTGAAGGTGCCGGTGTGGGGCGTCGTGCCCGAACGGGTCTCCATCGCCAGCGGACCCTCGGCCGGGCTCTCGAGGGAGGGCATGGAGCACTACGAGAAGGTGCTCCGGAAGGTGACGGCCAAGAGCCGCTGAGTCTGTTCGGCGGGTGGAGTTGAATCACACCGAGCGGGCGTGGACGGACCCCAGCTCGGCGTGGAACCCGCTATCGATCCAGGCCACCGGCCGCCTTTCCGTGCAGCTGGCCGATGAGCTCGGAGAGGAACCAGCGGCGCACCGCCACGCTGGAGGGCGACGCCGGCAGGGTCAGCAGCCGTTGCGACAGCCCGAATTCGTCGGCCTCGTCGAGCATGGCGTCGTAGAACTCGCATGCCATGACGGCGGACTGGGGAAGTTCGAACGTCCAGTCGAAGGATGCGATCTGGTTGTCGACCGCCGCCTGCCACATCTCGTCCATCCCTGGCCCCAGGCCGTTGAAGCGCGTGCCCATCTCCGTGACCAGTACCGAGAGGCGCTCGGGCAGGGCGGGTGCGACGGGCGAACTGTCGGCTCGCTCCTTCATGAGGCGCAATTCGCGGAACAGCGCCTCGTACTCCTCGCTCGCCTTCTGCAGCAGCGCCACCGGGATCCCGATCAGCCGGATGGACACCCAGGGCGCCTCGTCCTGATCGCCGTGAAGGTCCGAATGGGCGATCCCGGTCAGGTCGAAGCGGAAGCTCCCGTCGGAGATGCTGATCGGAGAGACCGGGAAGTCGACGGGCAGTTCGAACCAGACGATCTTGCCGCCGTCCACCGCCTGCACGCCCCAGTTGGACGCCAGCGTGTTGAAGAGGGTCAACCCCCGCCCGGTGGCGGCATCCTTCCCGTACTCCTTGATGGCAGGGAAGTGCGGGTTGCCGTCGGCGACGTCCACCCGGATGCGGTCCGGGAGGATGTGGAGGGTGACGCACATGGGGGTCGCGGCGTGGAGCACCGCGTTGGTCACGAGCTCGGAGGTGAGCAGCGCCGCGCAACCGGTGACATCGGACGGCAGGTCGCGGAGATGCGCGGCGATCCAGTGGCGGGCCACCGGGGTGCTCTCCACCACCGGCTCGAGGTGCAACGTCGACATGCCATCACGAGTCGTACCCACTGGCTGGGCGGTTATGCGTTCTTCGGTGAGACCGGTGTAGTTGAGGCAGAGCACGACGACGTCGTCGGTGCGCTCTTCGGCACTCAGCATGGACGCAAAGGTCACGGCCGGACGGTCGGGCCATCCAGCCCGCGCAATCACCGTTGCGGTGTTCGCCAGCCGCTCCATGCCGTCGGTGATGAGCTCGCCCCGGCGTTCGATCAGCCCGTCCGAATACATGATCAGCGAGTCGCCGCGGTCCAACACGAGCTCGTCACGGGGTCGCGGCGCACCGCTCAGCCCCGCGGCGATGAGAAGCGAGCGCTGCATCGGGCAGAAGGTGGCGCTGCCGTCGGCGCGCACAACGAGCGGTGGTGGATGGCCGGCGTTGCTCAGGACGACGCGGCCGGTCGACGGTGTGATGGTCCCCACCACGGCGGTGACGACCCTGTCCTCAATGAGGGCGTCGAAGAGGCGGTCGAGCGACGCCAGCACCTCGGTCGGCGACTGCCCCGACACCGCGTAGGCGCGGATGGCACTGCGCACCTGTCCCATGAGCGCCGCCGCCGGGGCCCCCTTGCCCATCACGTCACCCACGCTGAAGAAGACCGAGTCGTCGTCCATCTCGAACACGTCGTACCAGTCACCCCCGGCGTAGGTGCCGGCCACGCCGGCCCGGTACTCGGCATCGAGCACGAGGCCGTCGACGACGGGCAGCGAGTCGGGCAGGACGGCTCGCTGGAGCACCTCGGCGACGACGTGCTCGCGCTGGAAACGTGTTGCGTTCGAGAGCGCGACCCCGGCCCGGCTGGCCACCTCGGTGGCCAGCGACACGTCGTCGGCCTCGAAGAGCCGACCCGGGCCGTCGATGAACGTCATCACGCCGATGACCTCGCCGTTCGCCGTCAACGGGACGGCGAGTGCCGTGGAAGGGTTCTCCGTCTCCGGGGTGCCGTCTCCGGCGTCGAGGGCGGCAAGCTGTGTCCGCCCGGTCCGGTAGGCGACCGCGGCCGGCGCGTCGGAGCCGAACGGGACGCTCTCCTTCGGTTTGCCGCTCGCGACCGGCTGCAGGAGGGCGGTCCCGGGCTCGTCGACGTCGAGGCGCAGAAGCCCGTTGTCGCCGGGAACCAGGACGATGCACGAGTCGGCCAACCTTCCTTCGACGAGGCTCATCGTCCGGCGGATGACCGTCGTGGGCTCGAGGCTCGAGCTCAAGAGCCGCGTCACCTCCGAGAGGAGTGACAGGCGTTCGCGGCCCGCCTCGGCCGCGAGCAGCGCCTCCCGTTCGTGCTCGAACAGCTGAGCGCGTTCGAGTGCCTGTGCGGTGAGCCCGGCCAGGGTGGACAGGAAGCGGAGGTCGGGCTCGCTCGGCTCGGGCTGGGCTATGAAGGCGAGGGAGAGCACGCCGAGCGGGCCCATGCTCCCGACGAGTGGCTCGGTGACGATCGTGACCGGCCGGGACAGCTCGTGCAGCACCCGCGGCACGATCTCGGCCGCCACCTCCTCGCTGGGCTCATCACCCTCACCGTCGATCGTGACCATGACGGTGTGACCGCGCTCGAAGCACGAGCCCGCCGCGCTGCCGTCCACCGGCACCATCCCGCGAGAGGAGCGCCGGATGTCCGCTGCTGGCGAGGCAGGACAACGCTCGCTCGCCTGCGGCGGGTACCCGCACGACGGCGGACTGCGCCCCCAGCGCACGCCGGCCACCGGCGATTGCCGCATGGGCCACGTCGCCCGGCGTGGTGGCGGCAGCCAGAGCGGAACTGAGCTGGTGCAGGTGCTGGCTCCGTTCCAAGTTGACGAAGTCGTTGAGCGTCAGGCGCGCCCGCTCGACGGCTTGGGCCGCGGCGCCGGTGATGGTGAAGAGGAAGCTCCGGTCGGGCTCCGTGATCTCGCGGTCGTCGTTCCAGTGCACGACGACCGCGCCGATCGTGTGATCGGACACGACCAGCGGCACGACGGCCAACGCGTGGAACCGGCTCGTTGCCATGGACGCAGTAGATGTCCGGGCGTTGGCGCTGCAGATCCTCGCGCGATTCGGCGAAGAAGGCGACGTTGTGGCCCAATACCGGTCCTCCCGGTTGCAGCGACGCGAGCACCCCGTCGATCGGTTCGTGGGGGTCATAGCCGAAGCGGCGCAGCGTGTGCAGCAGTCCACGCTCGCCGATGAGGGCAAAGGTCGCCGAGTCGACGTGCATCTCGTCACGTAGGGCGGCGAACACGGCGTCGGCGACCTGCGCCGGGTCGGCCGCCGTCGTCAGCGCCCGCGCCATGGCCTGCATCCGCTGCGCCGTCTCGGCCGCCACGCGGCGACGTCGCTCGTTGCGCGTCTCGGACCGGGCAGTCCACAGCTGCACGTTGCGTTGACCGCGCAGATGCGAGATCCACATCGCCACTGCAGTGGCGGCCAACTGCGTCACCACGCGGAGCGTGTGGTTCAACTCCCCGTAGCTGTGGGCCGGGGTGCTTATGACGAGGGCGAAGAAGGCGGCCAGAAGACCGACGAGCGCCACCCGGGAGGGCCGAGCGGAGGCGGCGGCGATGAACGGGCCGATGGCCAGGAACCCGACCAGTGAGATGTTCCCGCCGAAGACCGCGAACACGATGGCGACCGTCGAGACCCAGACGAGAGCGAGGAGGGTCGCGATCGCTTCGGCATGATCGGCCCGGGCGTTCCCGGGGGTGGCCTGAAGCTCCTTGTCTCCTTGTTCGGGCACGGCTGTCTCCCCCCGGTCGCGGCCGCCGGTTCGTCGCCAAACGCTATTCCTCATGTGGGTCGGAAGCGGCCACCTCCGCCCTTCACCGGGGTTGTGCCGCTGGTCCCTACCCCGGTGACGAGCAGGGGAAACCTGCGTGTCCGCCTGGAGGTTTAGTTTCCGTGTCCAGGGGCTATAGAACGCACTGGCCAATCGCCATTGCAGCACGACACGGGTTGGACCGGCTGCACCCCACCAAAGGCAGGAGGACTGAGTGGATCAGGAGTTTCACGTAGAGGAGCGTGCGGGCACCTCGCCGCCCGTCATCGCCGTGAGCGGGGAGATCGACGTCGCCACGGCGCCGCAACTGCGCGAGTGCCTCCACCGCATCATCGCCCACGGCGAGGCAACGGTCGTCCTGGACCTCCTGGGGGTGACGTTCTTGGACTCCACTGCGCTGGGTGTGCTCGTCGGCGCGCTCAAGCGTTGTCGCGAGCTGGGCGGGGATCTGCACGTGGTCGTCGCGGACCCGCGCATCGTCAAGATCTTCGAGATCACCGGACTGACCAACGTGTTCACGATCGCCGATTCCCTGCAAGCCGCCGGCGCGTCATGACCGACGATCTGCTCGCCACCGGCGACCGGATTGCGCTGAGCTTTCCGGCCCGGGGCGACCTCATCGTGCTGGCCAGGCTGGTGACCAGCGCTGTCTCGGCCCGCGCCGGCTTCGACATCGAGGAGCTCGAGGATCTCCGGCTGGCCGTGGGCGAGCTCTGCCTGCTGACGCTGCAGGGCAGCGACGCTCGGACCGGGGACCTGTGTCTGGATCTGACCGTGCTCGGCGACGCCCTCGGTGTCGAGTGCACCCTGGAGCGGGCGGCGCCGGCTGACGTCGTCGGGCCCGAGAACGCCGAGAGCGCCCGGTTGAGCGAGCAGATCCTCGGAGCGCTGGTGGACGAGCACGGGAGGGAGAGTCAGGATGGGTCGGTGCGTGCGTGGCTGCGGAAGCGACCGGCGGGGCATGCGGAGTGACCGAGGGCCGGGAACACGCTCCCGGGCCGACGTCCGGTGCCACGGGAACTGAGCACCCACCACTCGACGCCGGCGCTCGCGAGGAGCTGATCACCTCCAATCTCGGGCTCGCCCACCAGCTCGCACGGCGGTTTCTGCATCGTGGCGAGCCCCTGGACGACCTCGTCCAGGTGGCATCGGTCGCCCTCGTCAAGTCGGTCGACCGCTTCGACCCTTCACGGGGGGTCGACTTCGCGGCGTTCGCAACCCGTACGATCATCGGCGAGCTGAAGCGCCACTTCCGCGACAAGGGCTGGGCGGTGCGGGCAAGTAGGAGAGTGCAGGAGCTGTATCTCGAGCTTGGGCACGCGACCGCCACGCTGGTCCAGCAATTGGGCCGCAACCCGACCGTGGCCGAGCTGGCGGAGGCGACCGGAGCGAGCGAGGAGGCTGTCATCGAGGCCGTCGAAGCCGGCCAGGGTTATCGCGCCGCCTCCATCGATGGGTCCGAGAGCGAGGAGGACCCGCTCTCGGCGCGGTTGGGAGAGCACGACGGCAACTACGACTCGGTGGAGGACCGCGCCCTGCTCGGACCTGCGCTGGCCACGCTGCCACCCCGTGAGCAGTCGATCGTGCGGATGCGCTTCGTCGACGGCCTCACCCAGTCCGAAATTGCGGTGGCCGTCGGCGTGAGCCAGATGCACGTGTCCCGGCTCCTGTCGTCGAGCCTGCAGAAGCTACGTGAGGGCATCGGGCAGATGGAGGCCGAGCGTCACTAGGCCTCGACGAATTCAGGCTCCGCGAATCCAGGAATTACCCGGAAAGAGTGCCCAAGAGGATGCTCATGGACGAGATCGGAAGATCGCACCGCAAAAAGAGGGGAAATTCTGGCGCCGGTTGACTATGGTGCACGCAAAAACCTCTGAGAAACGGGGGGCGCACATGGTTCATCTCGATGCGGCACGGGCCCGGGAAGGGACCCCGGTGAGAAGGGGCTGAAGGGGGGAGCGCTTGGGCTGTTCTCCTCGGTGGTGGTCGGGGTGGCGTCGACCGCCCCCGCCTACAGCTTGGCGGCGACCCTGGGATTCGTCGTCATCGCCATCAACGGCCTGGGTGCGCCGATCATCACGATCCTCGCCTTCATCCCGATGCTGTTCATCTCCTACGCATACAAGGAGCTGAACTACGCCGACCCGGACTGTGGCACCACGTTCACCTGGGGCGCCCGCGCCTTTGGCCCGAAGACTGGATGGTTCGGCGGGTGGGGCATCGTGGCGGCCGACATCTTGGTGATGGCCAGCCTGGCCCAGATCGCCGGGCAATACGTCTTCCTGCTCTTCGGCACCGGGACATCGGGACCAACCCGTCCAGCGGCTGGGTGCTCCTGGTCGGGATCATGTGGATCGTGCTGATGACTGCGATCTGCTACGTCGGGATCGAGGTCTCGGCCAATATGCAGAAGGTCCTGCTCGGGATCGAGCTGACGATCCTGATCGTGTTTGCGGTCGTCGCCCTCGCGAAGGTCGGCTCGGGCCATGCACCCCCCGGGCACCTGACACCGAGCGCAGAATGGTTCAATCCCTTCCATC